>NZ_WHVV01000004.1 GCF_009650995.1 Sporosarcina cascadiensis
CGAGCACTGCATAAGCTGCATTTGTATCCTGCTTCGGGATTCCTGGGCTATCCGTGTTTTCCTGAGCCGCTCTAGTCTGTCCTGTAATGACAGGATTGACTACTTCCAGGTGTGACGGGTTGTATCCTAAGAAACGATTTAACCCGGACTCTCCTTTATAAAGAGCGCCCATATGGTATTTTACATCACCGAACCAGCCGCGGGTTACTTCCAATGAATCGTCTTTTGGCAAGAACGGGGAAGCAGGTACGCCGGCAAATTCAGCGAACATCATTTCGTATGGTTTGTTTAAGTTATGAGTTAAGACGTTCAGACGTCCTCGGTGTGCCATACCAATCAGCATTTTTTTCATTTGAGCTTCTTCAGAGCGGCGTACAAGCTCGTCAATTAAAACGACAAGAGTGTCTACCCCTTCAATAGAGAAACGTTTGGCACCGACGAATGTACGATGGATGAATTTCTCGAAGCCTTCAATTTTCGTCAGACGTTCAAGAAGATCTTTTTTCTCCTCACCCGACAAGGTTGACTGAACGTCTCCGTTTTCAATTTTTGATTGAATCCAAGTACGCTCAGTTTCATCGATTAAGTGAGAAAATTCGTATGCAATGGATCCGGTATACAATGATTTTAAATAATTCATTGCATCGAGTCCGTTTTCTACTGATGATGGAATGTTTTTCAAGAACAAAGATGCTGGCAATCCGACCAGATCGCTTGCTGTCAGTCCGTGATATGAAAGTTCAAGACGTGACGTATCCTTCGGCCGATCGTTTAATGGATAAATGTCAGCTGCAAGGTGACCATAAGAACGAATGGCTTCCAATAAGGAATAGACAGCCAGAACTTTGCGAAGATCCGTTCCGGAACCTTGAACAACTGCTGTCGCCTCTTCGCCTTCCGCCATCGTAGGCGCACCAAAATTCCTGAATAGCTCAGCTAACTCAGGATCTACCGCATTTGAATCTGTTTTGAACAGATCGTACATTTCCATTACATACCCAAGGTTTGGACCCGAAAATGCTGCATACGGGGAACGATGGGAATCCACATTGTTCGACATGTAATATGACCTCCACATTTGCCTATTGGCTTGTTGTGATTATTTTATATACTTCTATACAATAATAGCACGCAAATCCTAGAACTCAAAGGGATTAATACGAAGTTGTGAACATTTATAAAAAGATAATATAAAACTAGTGAAAACAGTGTTACTTAACAGTTATTATCTATTATTTCTGAAAAGACAATATCAAATCTGCCATTTTTTCAGGGGTTTTCGGCTCAGTTGTCTGCTCGATATTCGACAAAAGCCGACTTTTCTCACGTTCAAGACTTCTGAAGCGTTCTTCCAGGGGCTGATCCGAAAATTCTTCTTCTTTTACTTGTATAGCTAATCCTTTAGAAGCAAAATAAGATGCATTCAAAATTTGGTCACCGCGGCTTTTTGAAGCAGCGAGAGGAACAAGCAGCATAGGTTTATGAATAGCCAGCAATTCGAAAATGGCATTAGAACCAGCCCGTGAAACAGCGTAATCCGCAGCCGCCAGCAAATCAGGCAGCTCATCGGTCACATATTCATACTGAACATACCCCGGTAAATCATCTAACAAACGTTCTTCATTTCCTTTGCCGCATAAATGGATGATCTGATAGCTTTCCAGAAGCTGAGGCAATGCTTTTCGAACTGCTTCATTCAATAAAGCGGATCCTTGACTTCCGCCCATCACAATGAAAATAGGGCGCTCAGCAGTCAATCCGGTACGTTTCAGCCCTTCTGCACTGCTCCCGCTGAAAAGTTCGGGCCGGATAATCGGGCCGGTGCAAACGGATTTTTCAGAAGGCACATATTGCAGAGTCTGTTCAAAGACGGTAAAGATTTGTGAAGAGAACGGTAAAGCCAGTTTATTTGCAAGTCCCGGAGTGACGTCTGATTCATGAATGACGACGGGGACTTTAGCAAGTTTTGCCGCCATCACGACAGGAACTGAAACGAAACCTCCTTTTGAAAAAATTATCTCAGGCTTCAGTTTTCGGAGGATACGCAATGCCTGAAGAGTCCCCGCGCCTACCCGAAAAGGGTCTGTGAAGTTTTTCGCGGAAACATAGCGCCGCAGCTTTCCGCTCTGTATCGCATGATAAATTACTTCAGGATGACCTTTCCCGATTAGTTCCTTCTCGATGCCTTCATGTGAACCAATATAATGTACTTCATATCCTTTACCCAAAAATACGGGAATTAACGCTTGATTTACAGAAACGTGTCCTGCAGTACCGCCGCCTGTTAATACAATCACCGGTCGCTTCATTCTTTACATCCTTCCCCTATGAGTTTATACAATCATTTTCCTTCGTTTTTCATGGTACAATGACTGTTGTCAAAAGAACCTTATATAAAGTTGAGGGAATAACAATCATGTCTGTCGATACAAATACTTTACAGCAAAAAATATCATTGTTCATCAAAATAATGATACCTATCTTAATTACCCAAGTTGCACTCTATTTAATGTCATTCTTCGATATTTTGATGACAGGGCGTTATGACACCTATCATCTGGCAGGTGTCACCATCGGGACTTCTTTCTGGGCACCGGTGTATACCGGTCTTGCAGGAATTTTGATGGGACTTACTCCTATTATCGCACAGCAGATCGGCGCGAAGAACAAATCGAGTGTACGCCCTACCGTCCAGCAAGCATTATACGTATCTCTTACTCTTTCGGCAATCATTTTTATTCTGATCAAATGGGCGGTGCTTCCGGCGATCATGAATATGCCGCTGGACGTTCAGGTGAAACAGGTGGCTGCGGACTATCTGACCGGAATGAGTATTGGTCTGGTACCGCTGATGGCCTATACGGTACTGCGCTCATTTTTTGATGCGCTCGGAGCCACACGCGTTTCCATGCTGATTATTTTAATTTCCGCTCCTATTAATATCGTGCTGAACTATTTATTGATCTTCGGCAATTTCGGTTTTCCGGAATTAGGCGGTGCAGGTGCGGGATATGCTTCAGGATTTACCTATTGGCTGGTATTTTTTATCGCTGCATTTATTGCTTGGTCATCCCGTCATTTTAAAGAATTTTCCTTATTCAGCGGATGGCCGCGAGTTTCATTTACCAGATGGAAAGAAATATTGGCGGTCGGCGTGCCGATCGGTCTCTCGATCTTTGTCGAGATCAGTATTTTCTCCGTTGTGACCCTATTAATGAGCAGTTATACAGCACAAGTCATTTCTGCGCATCAGATTGCGCTGAACTTTACGTCGCTGCTCTATATGGTTCCGCTCAGTGTCTCAATGGGTACGACCATACTCGTCGGTCAGTCAATCGGCGGAGGGCGCACGAAAGATGCACGGCAATTTACGTATCTGGGAATCGGGTTTGCCGTACTCTTCAGTTTCCTATCCATATTCATCTTACTGATGCTGCGTGAAGAGATTGCTTCTATGTATACGCCGGATCCGGCAATTATTACACTTGCTGTTCACTTCTTTATCTATGCAGCCTTCTTCCAGCTGTCAGATGCCGTACAGGCACCAATACAGGGCGCATTGCGAGGGTATAAAGATGTCACGATGACTTTCTTAGTCGGCGTCTTCTCTTTCTGGATTATCGGTCTGCCGACGGGCTATATACTTGCTGCTTATACGGAACTGGGTGCTTACGGCTACTGGGTCGGGCTTATAGCAGGTCTGACAGTCGGCGCAGTCATTCTCTCATTCCGCTTACGATTTATTCAGAGTATGCAAACCAAGAAGTCTCTTGAGTTATAAGACTATATAAAAAGACGATGACCAATTACATAGGCCATCGTCTTTTTTACTTACTTCTGAATGAATTGCTGTGTCCAGTAATTTCCGTTTGCGTCATGTCCGATACCGATATGAGTGAATCCCGGCGTTAAAATATTCTCTCTGTGACCCGGGGAGTTCATCCATCCAGTTACGACTTCCTGCGCGCTTCGCTGACCCATCGCAATATTCTCCGCTGCTGCACGATACGTAATGCCATTCATCTTCATTTGATCAAAAGGTGAACCGTATGTAGGGCTCGTATGGGAGAAATAATTATTCTTCGCCATATCTGCAGATTTTTGTTTGGCTGACTTTTGCAGAGCAGCATCAATTTGCAATGGCTTTAATCCCGCTTTTGCACGTTCTGCATTCGTTAAATCTAAAACAGCCTGCTCAGTTGCAGAGACATTAGCATTGACAGACGGCTGTTGCTGCTGTGGCTGCTCAGCAGTCGGCGGCGTGCTTGGCTGCTGCGGTTTTTCAGTTGGAACGTTTGGTTTTTGCTCAGGCGTTTCCACTGGTTTGTTTGGTTTCTCGACTGGCTTTTGTTCAGGCTTTTCAACAGGTTTGCTTGGCTGCTCAGGTTTTTCCACCGGCTTGCTAGGTGTTTCAGGCTGAGGCTTTTGCAGCTCGCCATTCAAATAGCAATTATATGTTTTCCAAACATAAGCGTAAAGATCTTTGGTTTCCATATTTTCGACTTTCCACTTATACGTATGCGCCTGGGTCTGAACGGTATTGATCGTGCTTGCCTCTGTTGCATGAGTAGGCAATAAAATAGCTGAACTTAGTAAGATGATGGATAACGGTTTTTTCATCTCGGTCCCTCCTTTTCTACGTGACCAATCATAACGTTTGAGAAAAGGAGAAAACTTGATGAATATTACCAGTCTTTCCAATGAAAGCGTCAAACCTTGTCAAATCAAGAGTCCGCTTCATTCGTTTTGGCAATATTGTCCGCCTTGTAAGATTATTTCCAATGAAAAGGGGTTGACAATTATTTTTCAGCTCAATATTCGATATCTTTTATCTGTTCCCCGATGATTACGAGTTTTGAAGGAATTTGCATATACTCCGGTATCCAGTTTACCATTCCATATGCATATTGGAATAAATGCGAGTATCTGGAACCTTCAAGCTGAATATACCCTTTCATCCGGTACACCGTGTCGGGCAGCGAACGCACCCACTCTTCAAAGTGTTCCTGGTTAACGGGCTTGTCGAACGTCAGCACTTTAGATGACAGAGGCAGTCCTTTTCCAGAAGTGACTGCAAGTTTAGGAGCAGCAGCTGTGTTCATCATTTTTTCCACATAGCTGAAATCTACCTTCGCATTCGTCGTTTGTATTAGCGCTGCATAACTGTTGAACTGTGTTACCTGCAACGTTACAGACGCCAGTTCATCCACAGTCAGCAAGTCTGTTTTATTCAGCAGCATGAAGTGTGCATGACGAATCTGCTCGAGGAACAGTGCCTGCATGCGCGGAGAAAGCTTGTCACGGTCAATCCAGCGCTTCGCATCGACAACGGTGATAATCCCTTTGACTTCCAACTGCTCGGCGAATAAAGGGGAATAGACAGCATCTAACGCTTCTACTGGATGTGCAGCACCTGTTGTTTCGATGAAAAGTACATCGACTTCGGGATAATCCGTCAGTAAGCCCTGTAATTGCGCCTCTGTTGATTCGGCGCCTGTACAGCAGATACACCCGTTCAATAGTTCTTTCAGCGGGACCTCACCCGCCCCTTCTACAATTTGGCTGTCTATATTCATTTCTCCGAATTCGTTCATTAAGACGGCTGGCTGCTTCCCCGATTTTTTCACCTGTTCGATCAGCTGAACGAGCAATGACGTTTTCCCGCTGCCGAGAAACCCGCTTAGTAAATAGACATCTATCATCTTTCCTCATCCTTTCTTCCGTAAAAACGCGTCCTAGCTCAAATCAGCTGGACGCGTTTTTAGGTCCGTAGTCATACGGATTACTTTTTTAGTTCTTTTAAGACGACTTCTTTCGCTTTCAATAACTGAGGATCATCTTTTTTCATTTTATCGCGAAGTTTTTGCATTAAGCCGATTGTCGTATCGCCAGTCAGAATACCTGTCTGTTCGACAGAGAGATCTTTCTGCAGTTGTTTCACTGCCTGTGATGTGCTTTCGTCATATAGACCGTCAGCTTCTCCCGGATCATACCCAACTGCTTCGAGCATCTCTTCTGCTGCCTGAACGGCAGGCGATACTTGTCCTTCTTTCAGTTCCTCAGATGAATCCAGGAAAGGAAGGCTTGCGTATGGAGGATACGGCACCTTGACATCCGGCTCGATTCCCTTCTTGTGAATCCAGTTGCCGTCAGGTGTCAGCCACTTTGCAGTTGTCAGTTTCAAATTCGAACCATCCTGCAGTTGTGTAGGCGTCTGTACCGTTCCTTTACCGAACGTTTTTACACCGACGATTGGAATATGCGCAGACTCTTTCAAGGCACCTGCTAATATCTCAGAAGCCGAGGCACTGCCGTCATCCACGATGAGCGCCACCGGGATCTCTACTTTTTGGCCATTTGATGCCGGGAAGATCTCAGGCTGTCGACCTTTTTCCTGTGTTTGGAATAATGCCTTGCCTTCGTCTACAAATAAGTCGGAAATATCGATTGCCGCGCTCAAAATACCGCCCGGGTTCTGACGCACGTCGATCAGCACGCCCTGCATGCCTTTTTCCGTCATTTCATTTAATGATTCCAATAATTCTTGATACGTATTTTCAGAGAAAGATGTAATATTAATATGTGCAATCTTATCATCCAGCATTTCTGCATACACCGTATGGATTGGAATCACATCACGTACAATTTTCACATCAAACGGTTCTTTATGTGTACCGCGCTGCACCGATAACGTAACGGTCGATCCTTTTTCTCCCCGAATCAACAGCACTGCTTCCGAAGAAGACATGCCTTGAATACTTTTTCCATCTACTGACATAATCGTATCATTCGGAAGAAGGCCTACTTTTTCAGCCGGTGAATTCTTTATCGGCGATACAATGCTGATATAGCCGTTTGACTCCTGGATCTCCGCACCAATCCCTTCGAAACTCGACGAAATGCTTTCATTCAGCTGTTTAGCTTCTTTTTCATTCAGATAGTCGGAATACGGATCGCCAAGTGCGTCGACCATGCCGTTAATTGCACCGTCTATTACATCCTGGTCATTGATTTCATCAAAATAACTTTGTTTCAATTGATCGTATGCATCGAAAAGTTTTTTGAATTCTTTTCGTTCACTGCCCACTTGCTGCGGTTTCACAACCTCTACTACTTTATCTTCTCCAACTGTCAACGCAACAAATGTGACTGCTGCGGTTGTTAAGACGAGCGCAAAGATGAGCATGATCAACGAAAACGGTTTAATACGGATATACCGGCTAGGTTCCGGTTTTATTTCCGGTTCCGGTTCAGGCATGCCGTTTTCTTGTGAATCGTTCTCGTTCATCGTCTTCCCTACTTTCTATACTCTCATGAAAAGAACCGCTGCCAAGAGCGGTCTTTTCGGGAGAGTTCTGTATCAGTTCTGTATGGATTACTCAGCAATTGCCGCTTCAAGAGCCACTTCAATCATTTCATTGAATGTAGTCTGGCGTTCTTCCGGTGTCGTGATTTCGCCTGTTAGAATGTGGTCACTTACCGTTAATACAGCAAGTGCCTGGCAGCCGTAGCGTGCAGCAAGTGTATAAAGGGCTGCTGCTTCCATCTCTACAGCCAATACGCCGTGACGCGCCAAATTCTCGTGCTGACCGTCTTCATTATAGAAGAAATCTTCTGTATAGACGTTACCCACCTGTAAATGAAGGCCCTTTTCTTTCCCTGCATTATATGCCTTCATCAGTAAATCAAAGTTTGCGATCGGCGCATAACGAATAGGTCCGAATGATACATCATTCAATGAAGAGTTAGTCGTAGCAGCCTGCGCCAGAATGACATCGCGTACCTTGACGTCTTTTTGAATCGCTCCGCACGTTCCTACACGTATTAATTTTTTCACACCGAATTCCTGCATCAGTTCTGTTGTGTAAATTGATATAGATGGAACACCCATGCCTGTCCCTTGAACAGAAACACGTTTCCCTTTATACGTGCCTGTGAAGCCGAACATATTCCGTACTGAATTATACTGCACTACATCTTCTAAAAAAGTTTCGGCAATATACTTCGCACGCAGCGGGTCTCCGGGCAATAGAATCGCTTCTGCGATATCCCCTTGTTTTGCATCAATATGTATACTCATTTGATTCAGCCTCATTTCACTATTTTGTTTTTATCATACAGTGAATAATGGCGAGATGCAATGAAGACCTCGCCGTTCACCTGCTGCATACATCCTGGTAGATCGCATACAATTCGTCAAAAGTGACAGAGCTCAAATCGGCATCTGCCTGATCTTCAATATAGCGTGACAGCAAATCAAATTCCTCTTCATTTTTCGGAAAACTGGCATCACGAAACATTTTCTCTGCGAACATGGCTTTCAGATCATCTTTCCCGCCGCCGCGGTATCTCAGCGCAAAATGATAAAAGGATCGGTCCATCGCCGTCACCTTCCCTTACTCAAATAATCCCTCATATTCTCCATAACCTTCTTTGTCCAGGTCGGTTGCCGGAACAAATCGCAGGGATGCAGAGTTGATACAGTAGCGCAGTCCGCCTTTATCAGACGGTCCATCTGGGAAGACATGTCCCAAATGGGAATCTGCTGTTTTACTTCGTACTTCAGTGCGGCGCATGCCGTGAGCCGTATCAAAATGCTCCGTTACCTCCGCTGTTTCAATCGGCTTCGTAAAGCTCGGCCATCCGCAGCCTGCATCATATTTATCATTTGAGCTGAATAAAGGCTTGCCAGAGACGATATCGACGTAGATTCCGTCTTCATAATGTGCGTCAAACTCATTGCGAAAAGGCGGTTCAGTACCGCTTTCCTGTGTGACGTGATACTGCATTTCGGTTAATCGATTTTTCAAGTCTTCCTTCACGAGCGATCCCCCCAATGTTGTTGGATAAATCCTGCCCGGCCTGAGCCGACAGAATAACGTTCATAATGCCCCGGGTTCTTTTCATAGTATTGCTGATGATACTCTTCTGCCGGATAAAACGGATGGGCAGGCAAAATTTCTGTGACGACCGGCGAATTAAATTTGCCGCTTGCCTGCAATTCATTCTTCGACTCTTCCGCTTCTCTCTGCTGTTCAGGAGAGTGCGTGTAGACTGCGGATTTATATGATTCACCGCGATCACCGAATTGTCCGCCTGCATCTGTAGGGTCAATCACCTGCCAGAAAATATTCAATAATTCGGGATACGAAATAATTTCATCATCAAATTCAATCTGGACAGCTTCGCGGTGGCCTGTCGTATTAGAACAGACTTCTTCATAAGTCGGATTCGCTTTATGCCCTCCCGTATAACCTGATGTGACGGAATGTACCCCATTGTATAAATCAAACGGTTTAACCATACACCAGAAACATCCGCCTGCAAATGTTGCGTATTGTGTAGCCATATGTGCAGCCTCCTTAGTTTTTTGGAATTAATACTTCCAATATAATATCATTTTCAGCTAAATTCACTTCTTTTGCCTTCACTTGTACATCTCCGGATATCGGCAGATCCTGTAAATTGATAAAAATCTCTTCTTCTTTTGCGCGTACAACCATCCAAGACGGCAGCTCCACTGAATTTTTCAGTAATTTCAAAACAGTTGATGGAGGAATCGTTAAATGTCCTAATTCCATAGACGATTGCTTAAGGATTAAGTTTCCATCCTCTTGCACTACCGGATCAAAATGCATGGCCAGCGGCAGTGTATATGAAAATACCGTCAATTCAGATGTCAGCAGCACGTCGTCACGCATTTCGAGTTCAACCGGAAGCGATCCTTTTACCGCTTTCCGAATATACGTATTCGCAATACCTTCAAAGTTTTCTTTCGTTGTATTCAGTTCCAGCGTATAGCCTTCCGTCTGTGTGGCGTCTGATTCGGGAAGAGGAGGTGATGTAGTCGTACCGCCAATCAATAAAATCAGGCCGACAAGCGATGCGGCGACCAGTCCTGCCAGGCTGAAAAATGCTATTTTCCAAAAATTCATTCTTGCATTCACTCCACTTCCAGCTCAATCGCAGAACATTTTTTCATCTCTTCGACAAATCGATCTGCCATCAAATCATATCCTTTACTGTTCGGATGAAAGAAATCTGTATGATAGACCATGTTTTTATTCGAATTAAATAAATCTTTTACAGGTACGAAACAGGCTGCCCCGTCCTTTTTCACCTGCTCTTCCAGCGAAGCGTTCCAATCATCGACAATCTCTTCAAATTCCTGCACCTCATCCGTCACGACGGTAAATGGATTATACATTCCCGCCACAATAATTGGCGCGTTCGGATTCAGCAATCGTATCAAATGGAACAACTCTTCCATCCTGTTTTCAAATTTTCCGAGTTCCTTATAAAAATCCGAAAGTTTCATCTTCATAAAATTTCCCTTAACCACTTTCATCAAATCATTGCCGCCCATGGTAAAGACGATATAATCTGCTTGTACGATCGCTTCCTGAACTTCGGGATCTTCCAATTGGTCTAAAAACTGGTCACTCCGCCGTCCTCTTTTGGCTAAATTCACGGCATCTATTTCCTTTATACCTTTCCATTGTTCCATTTCTGCTGTCAAGCGTCCGAAGTAACCGCCTTCTTTACGTTCATCTCCCACTCCCTGTGTCAATGAATCTCCTAGACCGAGGACATTGACGCGTTGCGGAACAAAATATTCCGGAATGGAAAATGGTTCAAAGAGAACAGGTTCTCTTTCTGGCAATGTCGTTTCTTTTTGGCTAAATGGTGCTTGGCACCCCGATATGAACAATGAGAAGACGAATAACAGCATGATCATTCTTCTCATAAACTCTATCTTCCCCTCTTACATTATCAGTCTGTGTAAAACATAAATCCAATCGCACCTTCGCCGGTATGCGTACTGACGATCGGCGTAGTAAATGTGAGTTTCACTTGGATGCCCATTTCTTCAATCTTTTGCTTTAACGGCTCGGCCATCGCGAGCCCGTTGGCATGAGCAATCCCGACACTCCGTATAACTTTCCCTGCCGTCTCGTTTTTAAACTCATTCATCAAGTAGGTAACGACCTGTTTATGACTGCGAGCTTTTGCGACAGGCGTATACACGCCATCCTTCAAAGTCGCAATCGGCTTGATATTCATCAGTGAACCGAACATTGCTTTGCCCTTCCCGATACGTCCGCCCTTCACTAGATTATCAAGAACGTCCACGACTACGTACAGGGAAGAGCGTTTGCGGACGCTTTCTACCGCCTCTGCAATCTCATCACGGGACTTCCCTTCTTCCGCGAGACGACAGGCTTCTAGCACTTGGAATGTCAGCGCATGTGAAATGTACATAGAATCAATAACGGTTACGTCTGACGTGGATGCCTGTGCTGCCGTTTCTGCAGATTTCACCGTGCCGCTCATCCCTCCTGTCATATGGATCGAAATAATCTGGGAACCGTCCGCCCCCAGTTCATCATATAATTTCTGAAAGACACCCGACGCAGGCTGCGAACTTTTTGGAAGTTCCTTTGATTCGCGCATAAGGTCTAAAAATTCATCTGGCTGAAGTTCTACTCCGTCTATATACGACTGATTATTGATTTGAAGCGTCAGCGGTACAACATGAATCTGATATTTTTCAATCATTTCTTCTGTCAAGTCTGCAGTTGAATCTGTGACAATGTGTATTTTTTTCATGTGAACTGTCTCCTTTGTCAAGTGCGGTATGCGATTTTCTATTATTTGTTTGCTATAGTGTTCATTAAAGGGGGTGTCGTCAGTTGAATGACGCATTTGATTATAAAAATCTGAAAGAGGAACGCTTGAACGCGATCACTCATGCTATCGGCTTTTTGCTGAGCATACCTGCACTGGTTTACCTGATTTTGGCAGGCGTTCATCGCGGCTCTGCAATCGCCATCGTCAGTTTCACCATATTCGGCGTGTCCATGCTGCTGTTGTTTTTAATGAGTACGTTACTACATAGTATGCCTATTAAGGTGAAAGAGATTTTCGCCATATTAGACCATTCTTCAATTTACGTTCTAATTGCAGGCACCTATACACCATTTATGCTCGTTACATTAAGAGGAGCGCTGGGCTGGACATTGTTCGGCATCATATGGGGTCTGACACTGCTCGGAATTTTATTCAAGATTTTCTTCATTAACCGGTTTGAAAAAGCTTCCCTCGCGCTGTATATCATCATGGGCTGGCTGATCATTATTGCCATCAAGCCGCTTTATGAACAGCTGCCGGCTGCAGGATTCTGGCTGCTGGTGACTGGCGGGATCTTCTACACATTCGGTTCTGTCTTTTTCGCATGGCGCCGCCTGCCGTACAATCATGCAATTTGGCATCTATTCGTCATCGCAGGCAGTGCATGCATGTATTTCAGCGTCCTTCTTTATGTATAAGGGCGCTGTTATTTTTTGTCCCAAATTTGATAGACATACGGCGTGCCGTCTTCCGCATAATGTGTATCGGACTCATTCGTCAGTTGAAAGCCTTCATTATATTCCGGGAAAAATGTGTCACCCGGATAGGACTTTTCGATAACAGTCACGTATAGCCGGTCAGCCGTTCCCATCGTCATTTCAAAAATCTGCGCTCCGCCTATGATCATCACTTCTTCTGCATAGTCTCTTGCTTTCTGAATGGCTGTATCCAGATCATGCACGACCACTGTGCCTTCCGCCTGATACGATTTATTTCGCGTAATGATGATGTTCAATCTGCCTTTAAGCGGACGTCCGATCGAATCGAACGTCTTCCTTCCCATCACCATCGCTTTCCCCATGGTCTTTTCTTTGAAGTAAGCCAGTTCTTCCGGAATATGCCATGGCATTTGATTATCTTTCCCTATTACACGATTCAGGTCATGTGCTACCAGTAATGAAATCAACAGATTTTCCTCCTTATACCGCAATCGGTGCTTTAATTCTTGGGTGCGGATCATAGCCTTCTATCGTAATATCTTCTGTATGCAAGTCGAAAATGGAACGACCGTCGTAATTGACTTTCAGTGTCGGTAGATTTTTTGGCTCTCTCGACAGCTGCTCTGTTACTTGATTTATATGATTTTGATAAATGTGGGCATCACCGAGTGTATGGATAAACTCTCCCGCTTCAAGTCCGCATTCATGTGCGATTAAATGAATCAATAATGCATAGGACGCAATATTAAACGGCACGCCAAGGAACACATCCGCACTTCTCTGGTACAATTGGCATGACAGTTTTCCGTCCGCCACGTAAAATTGGAACATCAAATGGCAGGGCGGCAATGCCATTTCATCTACTTCTGCCGGATTCCAGGCAGTTACGATATGACGACGTGAATCAGGATTCGTTTTGATGCTTTCGATGACTTGCGCCAGCTGATCGATCACACCGGTTCCCGAGTCCCATGCACGCCACTGTTTCCCATAGACAGGCCCCAAATCCCCGTGGTTTTGAGCAAAGGTTTCATCTGCAAGTATTTTTTCTTTAAATGCTGCAAGTTCCGCTTGATAAACTTCTGCAAACTGCTCGTCTTCCAGTACTCGATGACCGAAATTCGTCATATCCGGTCCCGTGTACGCTTCACTTTTCACATAGCGCTCAAATGCCCACTCGTCCCAAATGCCGTTGCGCTCCTGAATGAGCGTCCGAATATTCGTATCGCCCTTCAAAAACCACAGCAATTCAGACACGATTAAGCGAAACGCCGTCCGTTTTGTTGTCAGCAGGGGAAAACCGTGCGCCAGATCAAATCGCATCTGATAGCCAAACACGCTGTATGTTCCAGTTCCGGTGCGGTCTCCTTTTTTCGTTCCTGTTTCAAGAATATGTTCACAGAGATTTAAATATTGCTTCATTTTCAAACTCCTCTATCTAAAGATGCCACTTGGTTAAAGTAGTTACATTATAGCATTATTTCCGCTTCGACAATAATAATGTCCATCCCCGAAATTCAGACAAAAAAACACACCGCAAAATGGCATCTTACGAAAGCCATTTTGGCGGTGTGTTTTTACTCCAGTAAATATCACCCAGTGTGTGATGCGCGGTAAATCCGTCTTCAGCCGTGTGGTAATGAAAATTGTAAAAATAGCCGTCGATCGGGCGCTTTTCTGTCCGTACATGGAATCGGATTACGTCTTGTTCTGCCGTTTTGTCGTAGACATGGAAAATCTTTTCTGCGTAATCGCCTGAAGGCTGTTCCGTAATTGCGAGCCGGCGTTCTGATGCGTTATGTAAGCTTGTCTGGATGACTGCTTCGATTCGCGGGAAAATCTCCGTATCGAATTCATTTTGGATAACTGGACCGATGCGCTCGCCAAACTTTTCGTAAGACAGAGAACGGGCTGTCCCCAGCAGCAAGTCTTCCTCCGAGAGAGACGGATAAGCAGATTCGGTCAGCTGATCCGTTGGCGTGTCACCTAAATCAATCGAATAATGGGTATCACGTGTCGTGGAATCGGTTTCATTCGGTTCATCTTTGTCTTGAAAATTCAACCAGATTTCATGGCTCGGCGTAATGGCACCAAGCGTTAATACTGCGACAGAGGCGATCATAAACCGCTGCAGCCATTGCTTCATATTCCTCACTCCCTTCAAAATTCCGTCATACATCTTACTTAGTCATACGAAATGCACGGCAAAAGGTTTCTTCTTTCTCTATTTCATTGTACAATAAAGTCAAACTTGTATCATTCTTTTCACAAAAAGTTCGCTGATTGCAAGTTAAGCGGAATTCAACCAACCGAAATGCTGGATAAAAGGAGGTCGCAACAATGGACGTTAACATGCTGCTGGGAATCGGAATGCTAGTATTGACTCTATACCTGAGCTCCCTTAATTTCACTCATTAATGAACAAGTGCTGAGAGCGCCGTTTAGACTCGACAGGCGTTGGCCGACTAAGTGCGCCGCGTCCTGCGGCAACGTCGGCACTAGTACATCCTGTACGTCGGAGGCTTAAAATAAAGGCGTTCTTTGCCTTTACTGCTATTCTGAAACGTCCCGAGAGTCTGGCGCTCGAAGCCGGATGAAATCAAAGTAAAAAACTGTGCAGGCTGAGTTAATTCTCAGTGTGCACAGTTTTTTTATGAAAATTAAGTTGGTACGCTCGGTTGAGAGCCAGTTTGGTGCGGTCTGAAGCGAGTTACAAGCGTTCAAATAGAACTTTCGTTCGGATGTATGTAAGGCAATTTGGTTCGGTTCTGCTAAGGTTTGGTTTGCTGCGGCAGAACTTTCGCTCGGATTGGCATAATCACTTCTCCAAAACACCATAATGCACTTTCGTATGTAAACGAATTTGCTGAATAAAACCAAACCGCTTGAACATGGGCGACAAATAATGGTCTTTCAGCACCACGCGCCGCTTGCAAACTCTTAATGCCTCCTCCACCCACTCTTCCGTCAAACTGTAAGAAGTCCCGACCGACCGCAGGCTCTCAAAATTAGAAGATTCCTCGATGGGTGTAGTAAACATAGGATCAAGGAACACGATGTCATAGGAATTACTCGGACGAGTTTTCAAAAACGTCACTGCTTCCGAATGAATGACTTGAATGCGCTCCATTGCTTCTCGTAATAAAGGAAAATCAATCGGGAAACTGTACAGGCCCGTCTTCGTTAAAAATGCGACGATTTCATCTGCTTCTATCCCTGTTACTGTTCCTTTTTCTCCTACGGCGCTTGCCGCAATGATTGAATCCGAGCCGAGACCTAATGTGCAATCTAAGAATGAATCACCGGGTAAGAGTTCTGCTACAGCTACCAAAGGATCGATTTCGCCTTTTAAGATACGCTTTAAACGATAGGTTGCAGAATTCGGATGAAAGAAAAATGGTTCTTCGCTGCCTCTCTTATAAAACGAATAGCGGTCCTTCCCCGCCACAAGCACATCCGATTGATAGATGTCCTGCAGTTTGGTGATGGACCGCTTTTTTCGTTCAACGACAGGAGCCTGCAAACGTAACACTGCTTCTTGCAGCAAAGCAGCGGACTGTTCATCAGGTCTTCCGGCCGTCGTCATAATCAGGCTCACTGACCGACTACATTCGTCAATACATCGACGAGGTGATCTTTAATATGATCTTTGTCAAAGTTCTCGATTTGTTCACGAGGCACGAAATACGCAAGCTTGCCTTGATTCCAAATTGCAATCGAAGGAGAGCTCGGTGGGATTTCCGGGAAATGCGCGCGCATAGCTTCCGTCGCCTCTTTATCTTGTCCTGCAAATACCGTCAATAAATGATCGGGCTTCACTTGTTCCACTGCTTCACGCACTGCAGGGCGTGCCAAACCAGCTGCACAGCCGCAGACAGAGTTAATGACAATAAGTGCTGAACCTTCTAAGTCTTTTAATGTATCTTCCACTGCCTCAGCTGTTGTCAGCTCAGTAAATCCTGCAGTTGTCAGTTCTTCGCGCATCGGGGTAACAATCCCACGCATGTACTCGTCGTAAGCATTCATTGAAAATCTCCGCCTCTCTAAAATAGATACCGTTTCTATCTTATCGCGTTCAGTGGAGATTTTCATCTTATCTACTCGCCCTATTAGTTATATTGCTTTTAAAGTCAATAAAATTCAATGAAGTTTCTTACTAATAAAGAAAGAACATATGATCCCTATTGGGTTTCTTTTCATTCTTTGTAATGGTATAATTGAAGAGTAGAAGACATATAGCGGATGGGCGGTTGGCACTCCCTGAAAGGGGGTGTTTACATGGTGACATACGAAGCAATGAACATGTTATTTCAATTTGGCGTGTTCCTCGCAACAGCGGCAACAGCCATTGTAGCTAATTGCTCTATTCATCAACAGAAAAAAGTAACCACCCTCCGCTAACGTCAAGTAAGCTGAGTGGTTACTCTCTTTGTAATACCTTAAGTCTTTACTGGCCAACCGCACTTCATGCGGATGTCAGCTGCACTGACTGGGTGTTGACGCACCCGGTCTTTTTTAATATATGTTTATCTTACCACATTTATACGATTTCAACACCTATTTTAGTTGTGGTACCGGGTTCTCATGCAATTACTATAGAGTTGCTGAATCATTAAAAGGATTGCCATCCATGTGAACCTGAGATATAAATCGTTGTCCTTTTGCAAAAATTATCATCTTCACTTTTCGTCTTCTTCACAATCTTTACGTTTCACAATCGTCTTACTGCCCGAATACAACCCGCTCGCCGACAACCCCATAATGATCCCGCCCAATATTCCTGATTTCCAATCATACGGAAACAAGTAAAAGATCCCGCCACCAATACCTAACGCAAGTGATAAAATCGGCATCAGTTTTTTTGGCAGGCCATATAGTTTTAGAAGTTCTATCAATCCGATAATAACCGGAATCAGTACAATATCTGTTACTTCCAAAGCGTGTCCTCCTTCTCTTTTTTCTATTCTATTCAGACTGTATGCAAGATGAATCGGCGCTTTGCATAGAGTGAAGAAGAAATATTGGCGAAAAGGAGAATGACATGGTTATTGGATTGATAGGTATTTTAGTGCTGGTCCTATTGCTGCCATTTACGGTACACCGCATAGAGCGCAACCTGGAACTGTTTTTGTTCTTGATGGGCTGCGCTGCCGCATATATCAGCGGAGTGCTGCAGCCGCCGCTCATCACGAAGGCACTCCAAGACCCTCTTCATATTACGTTTGCAGTCATTGCAGCGGGCATTGTCTTCCGCTGGGTGCGCGGTCCTTTTGAGAGTGCCGTTCTTTATTGGAGCCGGCTCCTTCCATTCCGGCTTTTCCTGGCCTGTATCATCATGATCCTTGGTTTCATTTCGAGTATCATTACCGCGATTATTGCAGCACTTGTGCTTGTTGCCATCGCTTCCGTGCTGCAGATGGACCGCCGTTCAGAAATACGCTTTGTAATCCTGGCATGTTATGCAATTGGAATGGGCGCGGTGCTGACGCCTATTGGAGAACCGCTTTCGACGATTGCGACCAGTAAATTAAACGAGGATTTTTATTATCTGATGAATCTGCTTGGATGGGATATTGTGGCGGGCGTTTTCGCTTTCGGATTGCTGGCCGTCTTCTTGATCAAGCCCAGTCGCCGTTCAACCCGGGATTCGTCCGGACAAGCGGCGGAGTCATATGGGGGCATTCTCGTAAGGGGGATGAAAGTCTATATTTTCGTTCTTGCATTGACACTTCTAGGTGCAGGGTTCGAACCGCTAATCCGTCTTTATTTACTGGACCTCCATCCGCTGACGCTATATTGGATCAATATGATTTCTGCCGTCCTCGATAATGCGACACTGGCTGCGGCGGAAATCAGTCCCGCAATGGACGAAGCAACCATTCAGGCAATTTTACTCGGATTGCTCATTAGCGGGGGTATGTTGATTCCCGGGAATATCCCCAACATTATCGCAGCAGGCAAATTGAATATTCGGAGCGGTGAATGGGCGCGTACCGGTGTCCCGCTTGGCTTGTTTGCGATGGTTGTCTATTTTGTCATTTTGCTCGCGAGGCAATGAAAAAAGACCGCTGCTATGGCGGTCTTGTCCATTACTTGTTTACCTTAACCCATACTTTATACTTATCGTCATCTATCTCGACAGTCTTTGTATTGGGATTTGCTGCACTGTTTTTCTTTATGTACCCTGCTTCAAATGATGCAGTGGCAGTACTCTCGGTAGTTATTTCTTCGGAAGGTACACCAATGCTTATCGCATCTGTCACTGACCAGGAATCTTTTTCAGACTTTTTCACATTGGCGATAAATATTTCTTCTTTTTGATCCATATTGCCTTTATAGACAGTAATTACCCGATCGTTATCTACTTCCAGCGTTCTGTAAACTTTGATCACTTCTGCGAAACCTTCTTCTGCATGAAGCTGATCGAGCGCTTCTTCCGGTGTATTTGACATGCTGCTTTTACTTGCCGCACAGCCTGTTGCCAGCAATAGAGTCAGAAGTAAGAAAAATATTTTCTTTTGCAAAACATCAGCTCCTTCTATAAGTATATCTACCTTGGTTTTCGGCCCATTAAACACAAGTCAGCGCAGCAACTTCCTCATGACGACATCTGGAACAGATGCTCCGTCAGCTCTCTTGACAATCGTTTCTTCATAGATGTAATAACCAATCGACTGATAAAGATGTATATTTTCCGGTACATCTATCCGCACTTTGCATAATAATTCATGCTTATTTTGTTGTTTTGCAAGATCTTCTAAATAATTGAGAATTTTTTTGGCGATGCCCTGGCCATGTCGTTCAGGAATTACAGACAGCCTGAAAAAATACATGCTGTTCTCTTCCATGCGAAAACGCACCATCCCGGCCGGCTGATCTTCCACATAGCAAATAATCGCCTGCTCGCCGTTTTGCAACCCTTCTGACAGAGTTTGTACCGTTTCATCCAGCGCGCTGGAAGGCGGATTCTCATTTTGATATTTTAGAAACGCCTGGATCATAATATCGTGAATGACAGGCGCATCCTGTACTGTGGCTTGAATGATTTTCATAGAACTCCCCACTTTTTGCAATATGTTTGGAAATCAGCTTATGCTTTCTGTATATAATCAGCCAGCAATAGAGGATTACACTCTCTCATATATATCTCTTCCGCCGGGAAATATCTGTGCTCATACTTGTCGATAATCTTTTCTCTGCTGCCGATATATGTATCTCTTTCAAGCACACGCGAAAGTCTGGTCTGTCTGTTTACATCAAGATAAATAACGTAATCAAAGTACGGCCGCAGCTCTGGACGCTGCAGAAACACACCTTCTATAATCACCGTTGAGCCAAGTGGAATTTCAATTTCCTGCTCACTGTAGCTGTCTGTTTCCTTATCATACAGTTCCAGAGTACGTTTCACTTCCAAGCCGTTTTTCAAGGGCGTTAACAATTCGCTGTTCAAGTACTCATACCGCCACTGCAGCTGATAATAGCAGAACCATTCTTCGTGCTCAGCGTTGTAACGGACTTTCTCCGGATGTATGAGATCGTCCAGATGAAACAGATAGGCACTTTTTAACGACTGCAACAGCTTTAATGCATAAGTTGATTTTCCTGATCCGCCCAATCCGTCTACTCCGATCAGTACGGATCGTCCCGATGATTCAGGCAGTGTAGGTAACATATCGCCATTTTCTCCTAACTATCTTTACTTTATTTGTCCATCCTGCGCAAAAAAACTTCAAAGTTATTATCACTTTTTTGCTGCCTTATAAACGTCTAGGACATATTTTAATCTAAGAATATTTTCCTTCATCATACCATACTGCACTTATTTTCCATTAAGATAATGTTTAATCAGTGGATTACACAGAAAAAGCATTGCCCGTATGCAATGCTTTTCTGCAGACTTTATTATTTCCCCCGCTTCGACAAGCGCCCAAGCAAGAATACCCCTGCCGCCAGACCAATCACGGTATTGGTCTTTCTAGTAAACACTTGCTTCGTCATCAGATTAATGTTCTGCGGACGTTCTGCCAGTCTGCGCATGAAATAGCCGTACCAATCCTCTCCGAACGGTACATAAGTACAGAATTTATAGCCTTCCTTAGCTAACGAAAGCTGCAGATCTTTACGGAATCCGTAGAGCATCTGGAACTCGAACTGATCATGCGGAATACCATATTCTTTTACAAAACCTTTCACATGGCCAATGATTTTGTCATCATGTGTGGCAATAGAGGTAAACGTTCCATGTAGAAGATGCCACTCGATGATCTTAATGAAATTCTCATCAATTTCTTGCTTTTGCTGATAGGCCACGGCAGGCGATTCCTTATAGGCGCCTTTCACCAGACGCATCCGTAAATCCCGATGAGCGCGTGTATCCTGTAATGCACGGTGAAAATAAGCTTGAATTACGGTCCCGATGTTTGTGCAGCCTTCTTCTGTCAGTTCATCAACTAGCCGGAACGTCGGCTCAAGCCTCGGATAGTTTTCCATATCCAAATTGACAAAGGTGCCATCACGGCCGGCTTGCTCCGCAATTTCTTTGATTTGTGCTTTGCAAAATTTATAATCAATGTCGAGGCCGAGCTGGGAAGGTTTTATGGAAAGGTGTGCATCCGCCTGTTGCTCACGGATGGCATCCACTACGGCCAAAATCTGTTCTTTCGCCGCAATGGCTTTGCCTTTGTCATAGACAAATTCACCTAAGTTATCAATCGTACAGGAGATACCGGCCTGATTCAGTTCTTTAACACTGTCCATCATTTCCGCAATATTGGTTCCTGCCACCACTTGCTGTGCACCGAGCTGTAAACCATAAGTTTGAGCGGCTCTGTTCAACAGCTGATTTTCCGATAACCCGATAAAGAAATTTCTCAGCATAAGTTCCACCTCTTTTGTATAATCTGTATATTCAAATTATAACATGAGCGATGCAACTATTCCTATAATTCATCTGCCGGATATTTTCTTATACCCCTATAAATGGCAGACTTCTGTCCGCAGGGCTGTTCGGTTTGATGATGTCCTGCAAGTCCAGCAGCGGAATCGGGAAATACGGGAAACCCTGTACATATGGGGAGATTTCATACAGCTGGAAATAGACGACGAGTGAAGTGTCGGCAATGTAGAAATCCTGGTCGGGACGAATTTTTGTGAATGGTTCGAGGACGGAAATTTCCCACTGCTGAATATGTCGCCGGATGTATTCTGAAATCCGCTGTACATAGGGGCTGCCCGGCTTGAACAGATCAGGCAGACTGTAACTTCTGCCTGTCTTTGTATCGAACGTCAAAGATTTGCAGTACGTCATGCCGTGTGCTCCCCCGGTAAATGAATACACAATGAGATTGATACTGAGAAGCCCTCTCTGGTTATTCTTCAGTTCGTACGAAGCAAGCAGCTCTACCAGACTTGGTTCATAATAATTGCCTTCAACAAGCAGTTTATTCATCTCTTTAAATATCATTTGATTGAGCTGCTGCATCATTTTTGATTCTTCCAGCTGCGTAATGACCGGATAATAAATATCCACTTTCGGTTTCGTGTTCTTCACATGATAGGTTTGAATAACGGCAGGCGATTTCATGGATTCATCCTTCCCAAGACATTTGTCTACTATATGCAGGGAACGGACGGAAAGTTTCTCGCTTTTTCAGCTGCCTTATGGTAGGATGGACCTTCAATCATATGAGGATGTGACGTAAAATTGATTACTATTAAATTGCCCGAACCAGCTGTGACAATCGTTCGCAGAAAACAGGAAATGACGTCTGAAGAGACACCGATCAAGCCGATTTATGGATTTATCGATTTCCATGAAATCCCGCGTGATAAAGGCGGACTTTTACTGTTCTTCAACCAAAGTGACGAGTTATTATTCGTAGGGAAAGCAAGAAAATTGCGCCCGCGTCTGAAAAAGCACTTTGAAGATACAGTTTCTCCAATGCGCAATCACCGAGAAGAAGTGGCGAAAATCTCTGCGATTCTTGTCGACGATCCAATGGAACGCGAAATCTACGAAACATATGTCATCAATACGGAGCACGCGAAGTATAATATCGAAAAAGCGTTCTACAAAGATTGAAGCTGTCTGCACTTTTGCAGATAGCTTTTTTATTTCATGAAATCCTATATACCTTCCGCATCTTTCGCCAGCTGTACGTCGATAATAGCAGGGACAGCAAGTTTGTCTTTGCCGAACGGATCGCTCAGCAGAATAGTGGAAGCTGAGGGGTTCAGCGCTTCGATGATGCCTTGATAGAAGTGCACCTTGCCTTCATGCCAAGTTTTGATTGCTACCTCGCATTTCCTTCGCCAAGCAGTTTCCAGCGTCTGCTGCATCGACTGCAATTCAAAATCCGTCAGCTCGGGCCGTTCGGTATACTGATCTTCCTGCTGCCAGTCCCGAAGTCTCTCCAAATGTTCAGGAAGCATCAGTGAAGTCCACTTCATGTTTCCACGGTCACGATTTCGATCCATACGAATCCCTCCCTTCAAAAGAGTATGTATGTTCGTTAGTATACAGAACATACATTCTTGTTGCAATGTAAAAAAAGACCATCGCGTCATAAGCGATGGCCTGTCATTACTTGGGCAAACGGAAAGAGCCTACAAAAACTTCCAGCTCATGTGCCATTTGATTGGTCTGATTGGAGCGATCCGAAATTTCTTCGATACTGGCCGTAGTTTCTTGAGCAGCTGCCGCTATATTATTTGTCATATCTTCAATATCGCGTACTGAATGTGTTAAGTTTTCTATTAGCTGTACCACTTCCGTCGATTTCTCAGCTTCCGATGTCATCAGCTTGGAGATGTTTTTAATTTCCTGTACCGTTTCTGCGACTGCAGAGGAAACATTGCTGAGTGATTGTGAAGTGAGCCGTACGGTTTCAGTACCTTTTGTAATATGCTTGGTGTTTTCCGAAGTAGAGGAAATTACCTGCTGAATGCGTTCGGAAATATCCTGCACCAGCTTCTCCACTTCAAGAACTTCCTGATTGGACTGTTCAGCCAGATTTCTGACTTCTTCCGCTACTACAGCGAAACCTTTTCCATGCTCTCCTGCACGTGCGGCTTCAATCGAAGCGTTAAGCGCAAGCAAATTCGTTTGTGCGGCAATGCCGGCAATTGAACCTGTAATATTTTGAATCTTCGTAGTGGATTCCACTAAGTTTTGTATCGTATCGCCGACTTCCTGAGAGCCTGTGCGAATTAACTCCATATCTCTGCTGATTTCATCCGCACGTTTTGCTCCTTCAAGCGCGATATTCATCGTTTCATTGGAATTGACCAGCATTGCGTCGGCATCTTCTTTTGTATTCCGAAGATCATTTGCTAAGCCGGACAAGATCGCTGTTGCATTCTCTGCATTCGTTGTACCGTCAGTTACTGCAGTTGCAACTTCTTCAATACTGTTTGCCACCATAGAAACCGCTTCGCGCATCTCGTGCAATGATCCGGACGTCTCGCCGGCATTTTCTGACAGCTTATGCGAAGTCGTATTCATTGTCGAAATCATTTCCTGCAGATTAACAGTCATACGGTTCAATGTGCGGGCCAAATCACCTACTTCATCATTCGAATGAACTTCTGTTGCAGCTACCGCTAAATCACCGTCCGCAATCTTTTTTGCCTGCTCAATTAAACTGGAAATCGGCTTCGTTTTGCGCCGGATCAGGAATCCTGTTCCTATTGATGCAAGCAGCATCGGGATAATACTGATCAGAATGCCGTCACGAACGACAGCCCATGTTCGATCTTTTACAATATTGGCATCGAAATCGATGACGCTTACTGCCACGACTTCTTTGCTGGTATCATGATCTTTATGAATCGGCGCATAGCCTGACAATCGTTTCATCCCGCCGAATTCATACGGCTGAGAATAGGTTGGATGATTGTGTTCGAGCAGTTCGTCAACGGCTTTTTTATCCATTTGGAAAGCATCGCCCGGTTTGAATCCTTTAGCGCTTAAATTATCATCCAGCGCAATCAGGTTGCCGTCTAAATCAAGGATATATTGTGTTTCGAATATATTTTTATGATCAGTCGTCCAATTCAAAGTTTGACCTATTTCCTTCTGTGTCTGCGCATCGCCCGCCAATGCTTTTTCCATATCATCGGGCCGGATTAAACCAGTGGTTATATTCGCACAGCCATACGCTTCAATCCCTGCTGCATCATATAATTTATCATAAGCAGTTTTATATGTAGCAAGAGAAGTGATCGCTAACATCACCACTAAGATACCAGCAATAATGGTACCGAGTTGAAATGTTAATGAATCCTTAAATTTCATCAAACCTTATGCCCACCTTTCACGTTCTTTTCATCTAGTTCATTTGTTGTCTCAATCATACGCTATCTATCTCGAATTAAAAAGCAGAAAATGAAAAACTCTATACTTTTGAATTGATATAATAAAAGTTTTATAGATTTTTGTCATACAAATGTTGTAATTGTTGTAATTGCTGTATGATGAATAATATATAAGCATAAAGTTTTCCGAATGAAAGGCAGGAGTCCGATTTGAAAGATAAACAAACTATTTTTAATTTACTGCATGTGATGGATCAAGTAACGAACAAAATGCTGATTCGTTTTCAACAGGAATCCGAACTGGCGCTGGGCATTTCGCATATTCTCGTTTTGCTGGAATTGCATAACAGCGGAGAGCAGCGGCCGTCTGATCTGGCAGAAGTGCTTGGCTATACCCCAGCTTCACTGACGCATTTATCCACTAAACTGATTAACAACCATTATATTACGACACGAAATGACGAAGAAGACAAACGGACAAAGTATTGGGAAATAACTCCGTTGGGGATAGAAGTCTTAGATAAGGCAAAAAAACACGGCCAAGCAGTACGTACCGAATTCTTCAGCCATCTGTCAGAAGACGAACAAAAAAACCTGCTACAGATTTACACGAAATTGAATGATACGTTTATTTGATTGATAAGTTTACATAGAAAAAAGGCTGCCTGCTTGGCGGCCTTTTTCAAACTAATTGAACTACAAGAACAGCAGCCGTCAAATGGAAATCTTCTTGAGCGGTACAGCGGACGGTTTCCCGAATAAATATCCCTGAAACAGCTGATAGCCTTTATTTTTAAGCCACTCAAAGTCAGCCGCTTCTTCAATGCCTTCTGCTAATGGCACAGAACCGATTGCCAGTGCTTTTTCAAGAAATTGTCCGGCAATCCGCTGCTTATCCACATCTTCTGCGATACCCTGTACATATTTAATATCCAGCTTCATATAATGCGGATTCAAGTAAGAAAGCACTTCTGCTGTATTGTAGCCTTCCCCGACATCATCAAGGGCATATTTGAATCCTCTGGAATGATAATACTTCAAAATGGTCTTCAAATGATCCAAGTCTTCCACTTTTTCCGATTCTACGACTTCAAAAATGAGACGATATGGATCGATTTCCAGTTTGTTGGCTAATTCAATCGTAGAGCGCAGACAAAATTCCGGCGCATAGATGGAAGTCGGCACAAAATTGATGAATGCCTTCTGCGTAATATGTTTTGCGTATCTAACTGCAGTCAGCCGGCACACCCGGTCCAGCGCGTACAATCTGCCGCGTGTTTTGGCAGCGGAAAAAATTTCTTTAGGATAAATGACGGTACCGTCTTTATGATAAAATCGTGCCAATAATTCATAGGCGTAAATTTCCAAATCCGCTGTGACAATCGGCTGGTAATGGCTAGTCAGCTGCTCGTCTTTAATGACCTGGTCAATCCATTGCTCTTCAACGACCTGCATAACTTCAGAAAAAGGACGCCACTCCGTCTGGTCAACCCGGAAATGAATGGTATCCATTTGTGCTGCATGATCTGTACAAAAGTCGTATAATTCTTTTATCGCCTGCTCTTTCACGTAATAGATCGAATCGGTTTGACGCACCAGCATATTGGCTCGTTTCAAATGCTTCTCCACCGATTGAATCAGTGCCTGCTGCTGACAATTTTTAAATGAAACTTCATATTCCAGGTCTATGACCCGGCAAGCATTACAAGGCATATCATTGCCCCCTTTTTCAATTTTAAGATGCAGTTGAATAACTGTTCTGCATAAAGACGGACAGGCTGTTTAGTCAGCGCTCAGTACTCTTACAATGTAAATTTTGAGTCCAACTTATATAAATGATAACATGATGTAAGTACTTTCCTCGCAGATTAACCTGTGTGCTTGATGATATTTAGCCAGCAGGTGTTTAGATTCCTTTCATTTGTGGAAAGACAAGGGTATAGAACGTCTATCGGCACTGGCAATTAGGCAGACGTTTTGTATAGTTAAGGTAAAGGTTTTTATTATGTGGAGGTGACGAGATTGAAGGTGCTCTTGTATATTAGTGCCATTGTTGCCGTAGCGGCTTTAGTAGTCATTGCAATTGCTATTATTAAAACGGCCAAAACGGTCAAAGAAGCGATGAAAGATGTAACAGACACCATGAAACGCGTAGAAGTGAAAGTGAGCGGCATCACGGACAAGACCGATCAGCTGATGAATCGGACGAATCAAATTACCGAGGATGCAAACGCTAAACTGCAGTCCGTAGATGGACTTGCCGCATCGGCTAAAGAACTGCGGGATTCAACAGAATACGTCCAGCACTCCTTGGCGAAGATGGCGGACCAGGTGGCTGCACCTCCTGGCAAGTATGCGAAATTGATGCAGCAGACAACCGTTTTATCTGAAGCGGCAGCGCGGATGTATTACAGCGCGAAGCAGCAGAAAGGAAAGAGGTGAACTGAATGGATTGGGTACTGGGCATTGGTGTCTTACTCATCGGTATTGCTCTTATTATAGTGGCAGTGGTGCTGATCAAGCCGCTCGGAAAATTAACCGAAGTGCTTGAAAGCGTAAAGAAAACTACTGACACCCTGCCATCAACGGTAGCGGACATTACCGGCCAGACACAGCAAATACTTCATACAAGCAATGAAACAATCAGTAATGTGAATAAACAGGTTTCTGAAGTCACACCTGTTTTCCAAATTGTCGGAGATGTCGGTGAAGCTTCACGTGAAGTCACAACAGCTGCACTTGACCGTTCTGTACGATTAAAGGAACGTGTAGGAAATGCAAGCGGGTTTGTTCAAGAAAAAGAATACAAAGGCCTCTATGGTCTGGTCACATTAGTATTTTATCTGATGCAGCAAAAGAAAGAACTAAAGAAATTTAAGTAATCAAAAAACACTTTCCGCATAAACGGGAAGTGTTTTTTCTTGGGAGAATAGAAAACGCACCCTGTGTAAATTCACAGGGTGCACTTCAAAATTAATAAGCGTTTTCGTCAGGAGCAGGAAGTTTTCGGGCTGAAGGTTTATGTTCATACTGCGTATCCGCAGACTCTTTACGTTTCTTAAAGAAATAATAGCCGAGCATTGCAGAGCCGTAAATACTGCCGAGTTTTTTATTCTGTTCCGACGTTGCGGTATGTTCTCCTTTTTGCTGAACAGATGAAGTCACATCGACTAGCGAAGAAGTCAGCGCTTGAGTGGATTCACCCAAATCACCCACCACTTGAAACAGCGGTGTTAAATTTTCAATTTTCGTATTCATATCTGCTAATGTATGATTACTGTTTTTAATTAAATTCCCCGTCTCATCTAAAATGCCGTTAAGCTGGCGGGGAAGTTCCCCTACTGTCTTGTCCACATCCTGTAAGATGTTTCCTACTTGTTGCAACACTTTAGAGAAATAAATCGCCAAAATGATAAAGGCGACACCGATTAAGATAACACCAATTCCTACGAGATCCATTTTCATACCTCATTTCCACCAGAATTTTTCGAACCTTCTTTTCCGCGTTTCCAAGAACGCAGCAGAGTCGAACCAAATTCCCCATATTGAATTGCCTGAATAAAAGGCCGGGTCCCGGGAAGCGATCCGTCTTCCTCAAACTGTCTTGTGCGTTTTGATACTTCCTCACTCAAATATTGAGTTGACCGTCCGACATTTTCAATTGTTGCGAACATGGGAGCTGCCGCATCCAATTTTACTTGGACATCTGCCGCCAGTTGCTCTGTTTCATTGAGCAGTCCATTTACATATTCCATACTGTGATCCAAATTCTCCTCCACCCGTTTCGCTGTGTGCGAGACTGTCAGCAGCAAATGAGAAGACTTTGTCAGCAGCAATGAGAGGTAAATAGCGACTATCAGAAAAGCGACCGCGATTAATAATACACCTGCATATGCCATGCATCGTGCCTCCTTTCGTAAAAGTGAGTATACCTTACTATTCTATACCACCCAGCGTTATTCTAAAACATCAGAAAAAACCTGCTTCTTCAATTTACGGAAGAAGCAGATCATTTTTAAACTTATTCTTCATGGCGTCCAACACAGCGCTCACATTCGTAGATTACTGATTCATGCTTCTCAGTGAACTTATCTCCGCACTCCGGGCATACTTTCTCCACGTTGTTTCTCATCTCATTATTCATTTTCATAATAAATTCCTCCATTCATATTGTTTGATTCACTGTACTGATACAGAATACGTTTGATTGATACTAATATATAACAGAGTGTATGGTTTTGTCACTACTTTTGGATAAAATCTATTATTTTGCGATAGAATCCAAAAGAGACGGATGAACGACGAAAATTTAGAATTAAACAAAAATTGAGAGCGCAATCAATCTGCACTCTCAAAGTTTAGTCCTTACATAAGTAAACCGTACACTATAACGGCTGCGATGATGACAAGAAAGACCACCAATACTGTCCATTGCGCATTATCCGGCTTTTCTGGTCTGCTGTCCCACTTCTGCATAGAGTAACGCTTCCTTTCTGGTTACAATACTTTGCTTCACTTTATAGTTTTCCCTTCACTTTTCAAATTAAACTCAGGAATTGATGTGTTTTCGTTGAAAAGTTATTCAATCATTTTAGTTCTTCACCAAAACAGGGTGCTTGGGAGGTAAGTGGAGAGAGACCGTTTCCCTGCGTTCCAGGCGGACGCGTGTCTTGCGGGCCCGCGGTGAGCCGACTTGGTCGCAAGTCGTCTCACCTGTCGGGCTGATCCTCCCGGAGTGGTTTTGCCGCGGGCTCACACGAAGTGAGTCATGCAACCGTTGCCGCAGGACGCGGCGTACTTAGGTTGCCTTCCACTTCGGTACACTGGCTGGTGTTTTAATACTTTTTGTGTGAGTAGGTAGTATGAGCATATTATTTAAGAATATAATGATAGTTGAGGTACTTCATGCAGTACTTATTATTCTGCAAAGGCTAAGATTCTTGTGATCAATGCGTTTGCAAAGTCAAGAAACTGGAACCACACCAATTAAATCTACACTGTGCAAAAAAATTACATGACATACATTCCCCACACCAGCGAAGGCGCAACTGCGGGATCGGCCGTGGCAGTGAGACTGCTGGCATGCTCTACGCCAGTAGGCTCACTGCGTAAGGCAATCCCCCAGCGCCGAAGCGAATTTAAACTGCAAACTCACACTCGCTTCAATCTTCCTGCAAAGTCGTGCAACAAAAACCGCACATACCAAATCCACACACTGCCAAACTGCATGATTTTCGCCATACGCACGTGACAGGTTTTCAAGAAAAGATTATGGCGCAAACCTGCTATTTTTAATGAAAATAGTAAATTTCATTAAATGAAAGCATTGAAAAAGCAGGAATACAAGTAACCGCTTACATATATTATTAAGTCAATATTTGCAAAAAAGTTAAAAAAATAAACGCGCAATTTAGAACTTTCTTATGTTCACAACGTTTTTTTCATGTTATTATGAGTAAACGTTAAATCGTTACGGAGGTTAGATGATTAATTATGAAGGTGAAAAGTATGGAATCCAAAAGTATTCAAGTAGAAGAAATTTTAATTGCTAACCAGCTGCTGAAAGATGTAGTAGCTCACACGCCGTTACAAAAGAATGAGCGTCTGTCGGAAAAGTATGATTGTCATGTGTATATTAAGCGTGAAGATCTGCAGCATGTTCGTTCTTTTAAATTGCGCGGCGCTTATTATAAGATGAAACGCATTGAAACAGAAGCACGCCAGGCAGGGATTGTATGTGCCAGTGCGGGAAATCATGCACAGGGCGTAGCATATGCTTGTGCACATCTCGATATTGACGGCAAGATCTTCATGCCCCAGACAACTCCTAAACAAAAAGTGAATATGGTGAAAATGTTCGGCCGCGACCGAATTGAAATTATTTTGGTCGGCGACACGTTTGATGACTGCTTTGAAAAAGCCATCGAATTGACGGATAAAGAGAAACGGATCTTTATTCACCCTTTCAATGACCGAGATATTATTGCCGGTCAAGCCACAGTGGCAGTTGAAGTGATGAACGATATTGAAGAGCCGATTGATTACGTTTTTGCAAGCATCGGCGGCGGTGGTCTCATGTCGGGAATCAGTACGTACATCAAAAACTTATCACCGCATACCCGCATGATTGGGGCAGAACCTGCAGGCGCAGCCAGTATGAAAGCTTCCATTGAAGCACAAAAAGTAGTACCGCTGTCTGCGATTGATAAATTCGTGGACGGAGCAGCAGTAAAATGCGTAGGCGATTTGAACTTCGATATCTGCAATCAATATGTCGAAAACATTGTCAGCGTTCCGGAAGGCAAAGTGTGCACCGCTATTTTGGATCTGTACAATGAGCACGCAATCATTGCAGAACCTGCCGGCGCACTCCCTATTGCAGCACTTGATTTCTATAAAAATGAAATTAAAGGCAAATGTGTAGTCTGTGTAATCAGCGGCGGTAACAATGATATCGGCAGAATGCAGGAGATAAAGGAAAAATCTATGATCTATGAAGGCCTCCTGTACTATTTCCTTGTCGATTTCCCGCAGCGTGCAGGCGCCCTGCGGCAATTCCTTGATACTGTGCTGGGCCCTGACGATGATATTACGATGTTTGAGTATACGAAGAAGAACAATAAGGAAAGCGGCCCTGGCTTAGTCGGCATAGAAATCAAGCGCAAAGAAGACTATAACGGCCTCATTGAACGAATGGAGCAAAATGGTTTTCCTTATAAAGAAGTGAATAAAGACAGCTCCTTGTTTGGGCTGTTAATCTAAATAGTATCGTTGGCAGGCGTCTGGTAGCATTGCATACCAGACGCTTTTTGTGTTCATTCATTTAGAGGATTTCGAGAGCATGTTTCCTGAATTATTTATTTGGGTAGTTAGATATTAAAACCTGTCAATTATGCACATGCTGTATTTACATAAGAAGCCTTCTTTTTATGAAATTTACAGAAAGGCGGTGACGCTGATGACTAATCGACATAAAAAGTTTAGTATAGCCGTACTCTTCATCATTCCCCTGCTGCTACTTGCAAGTATCGCGGTTCCTCACTTCACTACGCTTCAATCAGGAGCGGACGTCTATTTGCAGACTGAACCCATAACCAAAAAAGACGTGAATGAAAACTATATCTTCTTGCGCTATGAAGTGGAAAAAGTGCCCAAAGAGCGATTAACAGCCAATTTGGTGAATCAATTAAAGCAGCCAAAAGATTTAGGAATGACAAAGGTTTACGGTATATTGGAAAAACAGAATGGCGTGCATCAGCTCATTTCGTTAAGTGAAGAAGAACCGGCTGACGGTGTCTATCTATCAGGTTGGCTGCCCCAAACAACAGAGCGGGAATACCGGGAAATCGAACATTATGTAGTTAATTTTGGTCTTGATTACTTTTATGTACCGAAGAAAGGCCATCGAGTTGCAGCAGACAGCCAGACAACCGGCATCACAAAAGCTCATTTTAAAGTACTTAACGGCAGCGGAGTCATGCGCGGAGTAGAAATAAACTAAAAAGAAACAGGAAGGATGAGTTCAAGTACTCTTCCCTTCTGCTTCTTTTTTTATAATCCCAATGAAATATATTTTACTTCCAGATACTCGTCCATCCCCTGATGTCCGCCCTCGCGTCCCAGTCCGCTTTGTTTAAATCCGCCGAACGGTGCCTGCGGTGCGGATGGAAGACCGTCATTTAATCCGACGATTCCATACTCCAATGCTTCACAAATACGAATTCCTGCTGAAATATTCTCCGTGAATACGTATGCTGCGAGTCCATAATTCGAATCGTTCGCACGCTGAATCACTTCTTCTTCCGTTTCAAATGTCGCAATTGGCAGTACTGGGCCAAATGTTTCTTCTTTCATACAGAGCATATCATCGGTTACGTTCGCCAGGACAGTCGGCGGATAGAATAAACCATTCTTCAGTTCTCCTCCGATTGTTTCAACGTTCGCACCCTTGGATTTGGCGTCTTTTACATGTTCGCGTACCTTTTCTACCGCTGATTTATCAATCAACGGGCCGATTTCCACATTCTCTTCCAAACCATTGCCGACTTTCAGTTCATTTGTTTTCTTTAAGATTCGTTTAGTAAATTCTTCTGCCACAGAGGAATGAACATAAATTCGATTCGCACAGACGCATGTCTGTCCTGCATTACGGAATTTAGCTCCAATCACGCCATCTACTGCTTTATTCAAATCACTGTCTGCCATTACAATTGCCGGGGCATGCCCGCCCAGCTCCAATGAAATTTTCTTCATCGTATCGGCTGCGCCCTTCATCAGGAGCTTCCCGACTTCCGTTGACCCTGTGAATGTAAGTTTCCTAACACGTTCATCCTGTTGCCAGGCTTCTGCAATTTCGCCTGCACTTCCTGTCACGACATTGATGACGCCGTCAGGTATGCCTGCCTGCTGCGCAAGTTCGACTAAACGAATGGCGGTCAACGGAGTCTGCGAGGCTGGTTTTAATACGACTGTACAGCCTGCGGCAAGAGCGGGACCTGCTTTCCGTGTAATCATTGCTGCCGGGAAATTCCATGGTGTAATAGCAGCTACGACACCGACCGGCTGTTTATGAACGAATAAACGTTTTGAAGCAACAGCAGAAGGAATCGTCTCACCATAAATGCGCTTGCCTTCTTCTGCATACCAGGTGATAAAACCATTGGCATAGCGTATTTCACCAAGTGCTTCCGATAACGGTTTTCCCTGTTCCATTGTCATCGTCTTCGCCAGGCTGTCTTCTTGCTCTTCAATCAATGCTGACCACTTCATCAAATAAGCGCTGCGTTCGTAAGCGGATAACGCTGACCACTCTTTCAGTGCATGATAAGCTGCATCAACAGCCTGTGTTGCTTCACTTGCACCACCTTTAGGTACGGTTGCAATTTTTTCCCCTGTTGCCGGATTCACTACATCCATTATCGGCAAATCCGCCCCTGTACGTTTTCCGTTAATCAGTAACTCCATTGCCTCCATTATATCTCTCCTCTATTTTGCATCATTGACTCGTTCCACTGGTATATCCGCCACTATATCATTTAATACCCAACTGGCAAGAATCAAACCGGCAACAGACGGACAAAATGCATTGGACGCCGGCGGCATTTGTGCTTTTCGAATGGCGGCATCCGGATTCCCTACTGTTTCGACTACATCTTCCCGGATGACAATCGGGCTTTCATCGGAGAAAACGACGGGCACACCTTTTGTGATACCAAGCTTTTTTAAACGCAAGCGCATGACTTTCGCAAGAGGATCGGTATGTGTTTTAGAAATATCGGCAATTTGAAAACGAGTGGGATCCGTCTTATTTGCTGCACCCATGCAGGAAATCACTTTCACTCCGCGCTCTATACATTGCTGGATCAAATGGATTTTATAACTAATTGTGTCCGATGCATCGATGACGTAGTCCGGTTGATAAGAGAAAAACTCTTCTGCTGTCTCATCTGTATAGAACATATGCAGATCAATGACTTCACACTCTTTATTAATATCTGCGATTCTTTCCTTCATGACGCCTGACTTCGATTTGCCGACGGTCGACAGATAAGCGACTAATTGACGGTTGATATTGGTAATGTCGACAGTATCTTTGTCCACGAGGATGATGCGTCCGACGCCTGATCTTGCACAGGCTTCAGCTGCGAATGAACCGACTCCTCCTATACCGAGTATGGCTACTGTCTTGCCTTTCATTCTCTCAATTCCTTCTTTGCCGATGGCTAATTCATTCCTTGAAAATTGATGTAACATGGGGACCTCATCCTTTATGCTAGATTGTCTTTTCTCTATGGTAAATCACGACTGGCGATCAGTGCAACTAACTGCATTTATAGACGCAAAAAACCCTTCTGCACGAATGCAAAAGGGTATAAGTGTAAAGTAAAGAAAAAATCCCGACTGTGCCGTCTTTGGATATCGCTTTGAACCCGCTTATAGCAGGTGGGTGTCTTATCCGACTCTTTTGACGTCCCGTTTAAAGGCATGCCATCCAAGTTGGAATTGCAGACTCCCGACGATTTGATGTTGGGTCAAAACTGATTGGCAAATGACGAACACTTCAGGATTTCTACTAACTTCATCCTATCACACGCTATTTCATAATTCAATCAATTTGATGGCGTTGTTTTAAAAATGGTAGATTCCTCACTTTTTTGCGGTTTCAACTGCCACTTTAATCCCGAGTTCTTTCAGCTGTGCTTCATCAACCGCGCTAGGTGCTTCTGTCAATAAATCGCTTGCACTCGCGGTTTTAGGGAATGCAATGGTATCGCGCAAGTTGGTAGATCCCGCAAGCAGCATGACAATTCGATCTAGGCCAAATGCAATACCGCCGTGTGGAGGTGTTCCGTATTCGAACGCATCCAGCAAGAATCCAAATTGCTCTCTTGCCTGCTCGTCCGTGAAACCGAGTGCTTTAAACATTGCCTCCTGGACTTCACGCTGATAAATCCGCAAAGATCCTCCGCCGAGCTCATAGCCGTTCAACACTAAATCATAGGCCTGCGCTTTAACCGAAGCTGGATCTGAAGTTAATTGCTCCACATCAGAAGGCATTGTGAAAGGATGGTGTGCTGCATAATAGCGGCCATCTTCTTCATCATATTCGAATAAAGGCCAGTCTGTAACCCACAGGAAGTTGTATGCGGACTGATCAATAAGCTCCAAGTCTTTTCCTAGTTTCAAACGCAACGCGCCCAAAGAATCTGCAACAACTGATTTCTTATCCGCACCGAACAGGAATAAGTCGCCTACTTCACCTTGCCCGGCAGCTTTAAGCGCTTCTCCGATTTCACCGTCAAAGAATTTTGCAATCGGGCCGTTAAAGCCGTCTTCCGTTACTTTCAGCCAAGCCAATCCTTTTGCCCCGTATACTTTCGCATACTCGCCAAGCGCGTCGATATCTTTACGGGAATATTTCGCCGCCGCACCCTTCACATTAATCAGCTTTACCTGGCCACCAGTTTCAACAGCTCCTGCAAACACTTTGAATGAAGAATCCTTGACGATATCGGATACATCCGTCAATTCCATGCCAAATCGGGTATCCGGCTTATCTGAACCGAAACGGCTCATCGCTTCGTCGTATGGAAGGCGTTTAAACGGCGAAGGAATCTCAACACCTTTTACGTCTTTCATAATCTTGGTAATTAAACGTTCATTCAGCTCCAAAATATCTTCAATGGACATGAAGCTCATTTCCATATCAATTTGTGTGAATTCAGGCTGACGGTCTGCACGCAGGTCTTCATCGCGGAAACAGCGGGCAATTTGATAGTAGCGATCAAAGCCCGATACCATCAACAGCTGTTTGAACAGCTGAGGAGACTGCGGCAATGCATAGAATTCTCCTTCATGAACACGGCTTGGCACTAAGTAGTCACGTGCGCCTTCAGGTGTGGATTTTGTTAAAATCGGTGTTTCAACTTCGAGAAAACCTTCGTCATCCAAGAAATTACGCACTGTTTTCGTTATATCTGACCGCATTTTAAAAACACGTGCCAGTTCTGGGCGGCGAAGATCTAAATAACGGTATTTCAAACGCGTTTCTTCCCCTACATCTGTTTCATCTTCAATCGTAAATGGAGGGTTTTTCGCTTCATTGATTACTTTGACTTCTGTAACCTGTACTTCTATGGCACCAGTTTTCAGATTTTTATTCTTTGTTCTTTCTTCGCGCTCAATGACAAGGCCTTTAATTTCAATAACATATTCATTGCGTAATGTTTCTGCGATTTCCAATGCTTCTTTCGAGATATCCGGATTGAATACGGTCTGGACGATTCCTGCACGGTCACGGACATCAATGAAGATGAGTCCTCCTAGATCGCGGCGCTTTTGGACCCAGCCCTGTAACGTGACTTCCTGTCCGATTTGCTGTTCTGTTAAGTTTCCACAATAATGAGTGCGTTTCATGACGACTACACTACCTTTCCATTCTTTGTTGTTATATTATTTTTGAAGTTCTTCGAGCAATTGATCCAAAGCTACTTTCTTCTGCTGTCCGTCTGCCATATTTTTCAGCTGGACGACGTTTTCAGCTACTTCATCTTCGCCGATCACAATTACATAATCCGCATCCAGACGATCTGCAGACTTCATTTGCGCTTTCATTTTGCGGTCCATGTAATCCATTTCACTGCGCAGGCCGTTTTCTCTCAGTCTGCCTATCAGTTCAAAACCTGTTGTCCGCGCTTCTTCGCCTAATGTGACGATATAAACGTCGAGTGAAGGCTCATCTGTCCATGCTTTATCTTCTGCTTCGAGTGCAAGCAATAAACGCTCGAGACTCATAGCAAAGCCGATGCCCGGTGCCGCCGGTCCGCCGATTTCCTCAGCCAGTCCGTTATAGCGTCCGCCGCCGCATAATGTCGTAATGGCGCCGAATCCTTTTGATGTACTCATAATTTCAAAAGCGGTGTGATTATAATAATCCAGACCTCTTACAAGGTTCGGATCATATTCGTAAGCAATTCCTGCAATATCCAGATAACGTTTTACCTGTTCAAAATAAGCAGATGAGTCTTCATTTAGAAAATCAGCCAATGAAGGCGCCGTTTTCATTAATTGGTGCTCCCGGTCTACTTTACAGTCTAAAATACGCAATGGATTTTTCTCCAGACGATTTTGGCAGTCGCCGCAGAATTCTTCAATATGCGGGGAGAAGTGTGCAATCAGCGCTTCACGGTGTGCGTTTCGCGATTCTTTATCACCTAGCGAATTCAGAACGAGCTTAAAATCACTTAATCCGGCTTTTTTGTACACGTTCATCGCCAACTCGATCACTTCTGCATCTATTGCCGGATCGTCACTGCCGATTGCTTCAATGCCGAATTGCACGAACTGACGATAGCGACCAGCTTGCTGACGTTCGTAGCGGAACATCGGCCCCGTATAGTATAACTTTACAGGCTGATCTGCATAACCGAACATCTTATTCTCGACAAACGAACGAACAACTGCTGCTGTACCTTCAGGACGTAATGTCATCGAGCGATTTCCTTTGTCAGTGAAAGTGTACATTTCCTTTTGAACGATGTCCGTCGTATCTCCAACAGTCCGCTGGAATAATTCCGTCTGTTCGAAAATCGGAGTACGAATCTCTTTGTAGTTATAAACATCACAGATTGAACGGATAATTTTTTCAACACGCTGCCATTTCCAAGAAACATCAGGCAAAATATCCTGTGTTCCGCGGGGAACTTTAAAATTCATTTTTCCTAACTCCTTTCGTTGATCAGCTGATAGCGGGTATGCCTTCGAAAGAACACAAAAAAGCTCCCATCCCAAATAAAACAGGGACGAGAGCTTGCAGCTTCCGCGGTTCCACCCAAATTGACACAAACTGTGCCCACTCTAATCCGGATAACGGCCGGTTCCGTCCACGCCTACTGAATTCAGCATGAATCCCTCCATGGTGTTGTTCGCTTTACTGTTCTGTCAGGAAATTTCAGCCAAGTTCCCTGCTCTCTGTCCAGCCGTTTGTAAAGGTATTTTCCATATCATCGGTAAGTAGTTCGATTCGATTATTCACTATGTTAATCATTTCAGCTCAAACTGTCAACTTTTTTAATAAATTGTAGCGTTTCGCTTACAATGTTCGGTACAATACGAAGTATGGAGGTGACAGGGTGAAGAATAAGCGCTTTTATTCAATTTTATTTCTGGCAATCATTTTATTTTTCAGTAGTCTTCCAAGCGGCTACGCGGAGAAGATTACAGTAGATTCTCCTACACTGAATGTTCGCAGCGGTCCCGGACTTACCTATCCTGTAGTAGGTCAATTGTCGGATAAAGAAAGCCTGCAGGTTCTCGAAACGGAAGGTGACTGGCTGAAGATTAGGTTCGAGCAGCAGGAAGGCTGGGTTGCCAAGTGGTTGACAAGTTCAACTGATGCTTCCGAACAGCCGAAGGAAATCGTGTCGCAAGTCGATTCGCTCAATATCCGCTCAAGTCCATCCGTGCAATCTGCAGTAATCGGAAAAATGCGGGCAGGTGCTGTGGCTACAGCGACCGGACAAGAAGGCGACTGGGTTTCCATCACCTATGACGGCCGCGACGGCTGGGTATTTGCGGAATATGTATCTGAGACAAAGAAGGATTCTTTCAAGCCGGCAAATTCAGAAGAAAAGGTGGAGCAGCCGACTGCAGCGAAGGAAGTAACTAATCCCGATGAATTTACAGTTGCAGTGGAAACCCTGAATGTTCGTAAAAAAGCGACACAGCAATCAAAAAAAGTAACGCAGATTGCGAAAGGTGAAACTTACCCCGTAATCGAAACGGATGGAAACTGGGTGCAAATTCAACTGGACAAGAAGAAAACTGGCTGGGTTTATTCGTTCCACGGTCATCTTTCTTCCAAACAGCCGCAATCAGTTGCTGAAGACCAGGGTATCGTAACAATTCTGACAGATGGTACGAACCTGCGTGAGGAGCCTTCTACTTCTTCTTCCGTTGTATTCCGTGTGAATGCAGGTGAAAACTACCCGATAGTTACTAAACAGGATGACTGGTATGAAATTTCATTGCCTAACGGAAAGCAGGCATTTGTTGCAGATTGGGTGGTCACGACTACTGATCTCACTTCTCCAGATGCCAATAAGAGTAAAGAAACAGCGCGTGTTGAAGGCACGTTGAAAGGACTGACGATTGTAGTGGATCCCGGTCACGGCGGCCATGATCGGGGGACAACGGGTGCACGCGGGTCAATTGAGAAAGAGCTGACACTCGTTACCGCTGAACTTTTGGCGACAAAGCTTCAAAATGCCGGTGCAGAAGTCATTTTGACGCGTAATTCCGATACATATGTTTTACTTGGCGCACGTGCTTCCATTGCACAGTACCATGATGCAGACGCATTTATTAGTATACATTATGACGCGCACGTCGATCCATCGATTGCAGGCTTCACGAGCTATTACACTCGTTCTGAACAGCAGCCGCTGGCAGAGGCCGTCAATAGAGGGCTGGCTTCTAATGTCTCCCTGCGTGATCGCGGTGCGCAATTTGGCGATTTCCATGTTCTTCGCGAAAACAATCGAATCGGTGTACTCGTAGAACTCGGCTATTTGTCGAATTACAATGAAGAACGTCAAATCACAACGGATCGATTCCGTGAACAGGCAACATACGGTATTTACCAGGGACTGCTGGATTATTTTAATTGAAATAAAAAAGAGGCTGCTAGTTCAAAATTGAACTAGCAGTCTTTTCGATATACAGTGCACGGGTTGTCAATCCCGTAAATTATATCTCATAATCGGTAATTTGGAATGAGACCCCTTTTATAAAGTGAGGCCAGGATATTCAAAAATGATGCAGGGACTTTCTTCAAAAAGAAACGTTTTCGATAAAATTGCCGATGTGCTTTTTTTAGATTACTCCATTGTCTGCATTTTTTCATTTGTCTGTATCGGGCAACGTCAATAAGCTTGATGTTTCCGTCGGATGTAATGAAAATATTACGCAAGTGAATATCAGAAGGATTTAACCCCGCAGCCGAGGCCAATGAAAGTGCATAGTCAATTTCTTTAATATGATCTGCTGTTATAACTACTCCATAGGTCATACATTCAAAAAGTGTATAACCCTCGATATAATCCATGATAATATAGTTCGATCCCGTTTCGTAAATAGAGGGAAAGTAATGAATGCCTTGAAGCGATTGATAAATTTCAGCTTCTTCTATAGAAATATATGCCAGATTGGGAAAGAACACTTTCATTGCCTTATTTGTTGATGTAACTTTGAAAACAAATGCACTCCTGCCTGTTCCGATAAGGCGCAAGGATTTATCGCAGCTGACGAGGCGGTTTTCCTTGTCGATGATGACTGAATTTGCAAGTTCCAAATAAGAATTCAAAAGATAACCTCCAGGTAATATTAAAATAAAAAAGACATTATAACCAATCTATGGTTATAACGTCTCAGAAAATATAAAAGAGACCTCACCAAATAATTGGTAAGGTCTCGCAAACAACAAAAGGTTGCCAGTAAGGCCGAGGATTTGCATCCTGTATTGACGACTTTTACTGTAACAGCTACTCCCCTTAGCGGAAGTTGAATATATCAATTTATAGGTTTACTATAAATTTAAACAGCGTGGATGTCAAATATAAAGGGTATAGAGTTCCATATCAGCGCAGAGAAAACTTCAACTGAATATCTCTCATCCTGCAATTGCGGAGATTCCTAATAATTACATCAGACTGACAGTTTGAAAATGTTCAACGACAGGAAAAGGATCATAAAAGTGATGCAAGAGACTTTTCCATTCTTTGTATTCTGCGGACTGACGGAATCCAATTGTGTGATCCTCAATACTTTCCCATCTCACTAAAAGTAAATACTTCCCCTCAGTTTCCATGCATCTTTGCAATTCATGAGATATGTACCCTATCCTCGAAGAAATAATAGTTGATGCCTCGCGAAAAGCCTCTTCAAATTCCTTCTCCATTCCTTCTTTCACCTGCAGCATTGCACCTTCAAGAATCATTGGAAAACCTCCTTCAGTATGAATGAAAATAAAAAGCACCGGGAATACCGGTGCTCGTTATGCTTGCGGCGATTCAATCATCAATGTAACAGGTCCGTCGTTCGTTAACTGGACGTCCATCATGGCACCGAACTCTCCTGTCTCCACTTGCAGTCCCTGCCCGCGAAGCTGCTCATTGAAGAACTTCCATAAAGGTTCGGCCTGATCGGGGCGTGCCGCCTGAATGAAGCTCGGACGTCTGCCTTTTTGGACGTTACCGTACAAGGTAAACTGGGAGACGGATAAAATACTGCCTTCCACTTCGGCAATTGAACGGTTCATTTTGCCGTCCTCATCTTCATAAATGCGCAGCCCTGCAATCTTCTTTGCGATATAGGCAGCGTCTTGTTCAGTATCTTCATGTGTAATTCCGACTAGCAATACATAGCCTTTGGCGATCGAGCCGATGATTTCTCCATCTACAACGACGGAGGCATCTTTCGCCCGCTGTAATAATACCCGCATAGCTCCGTCTCCTTTTCGTATTAATTCATTACTCGTTCTACGGAGTAAACGTCCTTAATCTGTTTGATTTTCTCAACGGTACGCTGCAGATGGGTAATATTTTTAATCTTAATAGACATATGAATATGCGCAATGTCATCTTTATCTGCTTTACCGCTGACTGCAATAATTGGTGTTGACATATCTGCCACTACCATCATTACTTCATTCAGCAGGCCTTGACGGTCGAACGCGGAAATTTCAATATCGACCTGGAACTCTTTACGGCTTGCTTCATCCGGCATCGCCCATTTCACGTCGATCAGCCGTTCGCTCTCTCCGCCTTCAGAAAGAATATTCGTACAGTCTGTCCGATGTACGGAAACACCCCGGCCTCTTGTAATGAAACCAACGATTTCATCGCCGGGTACAGGATTGCAGCATTTTGAAATACGAATCAGCATATTGTCGATATCTTTAACGATGACACCGGATTCCGTTTGTTTATCCGGCTGAGGAGTTTTCATATCAGAAACAATCTTATCAAGCGTTTCCTGCTTTTCACGCTCTCTGCGCAGACGTTCAGCCAGCCGGTTAACGACCTGCTGAGCAGTAATGCCGCCCGAACCTACAGCAGCATACATATCTTCCTCAGACGCAAAGCTGAACTTATCAATTGTACGCTGGATATTTGCTTGATTCAGCGCTTCCTTTGCATCATAATCCTGTGACTTCAGTTCTTTCTCGACCATTTCACTGCCTTTGATAATGTTTTCATCGCGCAGCTGTTTCTTGAAATACTGACGGATTTTATTTTTCGCCTGAGACGTATGGGCGATTTTCAGCCAGTCGCGGCTCGGACCGAATGACTGCTTGGACGTCAGAATTTCTACGATATCCCCTGTCTCTAGGGATGAATCCAACGGGACAATCTTGCCATTCACTTTGGCGCCCGTTGTTCGATTCCCCACTTCCGAGTGAACCCGATAAGCAAAGTCAATCGGCACAGATCCTGTTGGAAGTTCCACTACATCGCCGTTTGGCGTAAATACATAAACCATATCCGAAAATAAATCGAACTTCAGTGATTCCATGAATTCCTGTGCATTCGAGGACTCATTTTGAATTTCCAGAATCTCACGGAACCAGGTTAATTTTGAATCGATGTCATTCGAAGGATTAGCCATTTTCTTTCCTTCTTTATATGCCCAGTGTGCAGCAACCCCAAATTCGGAAATTCTGTGCATTTCTTCCGTACGAATCTGCACTTCTAACGGATCACCTGCAGGACCGACAACCGTCGTATGGATGGACTGATATAAATTCTGCTTCGGCATCGCGATATAATCTTTAAAACGCCCGGGCATCGGCTTCCACAGTGTGTGGATTATACCAAGCGCCGCATAGCAGTCTTTAATGCTTTTGACGACAATGCGTACAGCCAGTAAGTCATATATTTCAGTAAATTCTTTCTTTTGAATGACCATTTTCTGATAGATGGAATAGAGATGTTTTGGTCTGCCGTGCATTTCTGCTTCAATGCCCATTTTATCCAGTTCGACACGCATCTGCTCCATAACATCTTTCAGATACTGTTCACGTTCCGTCCGCTTTTGCTTCATCAGATTGACGATGCGGTAATATTGCTGGGGATTTGAGTAACGCAGCGCAATATCTTCAAGTTCCCATTTGATTGTGGAAATACCAAGACGATGTGCAAGCGGAGAGAAGATTTCCAACGTTTCTTCAGACACACGGCGCTGTTTTGCAGCCGGCACGTGCTTCAGCGTACGCATATTATGCAGACGGTCTGCAAGCTTAATTAAAATGACCCGGATATCCTGAGCCATCGCAATGAACATTTTTCTATGGTTTTCTGCCTGTTTTTCTTCATTAGACTTGAATTTCAGTTTATCCAGCTTAGTGACACCGTCTACGAGCATCGCCACTTCGTCCCCAAAGTCGCGGATGATGTCTTCCCGGCTTACTTCTGTATCTTCCACTACATCGTGCAGAAAGCCTGCAGCGACAGTTTCAGGATCCATTTGCAGTTCAGCCAGGATGCCAGCCACTTGAATCGGATGGTTGATGTATGGCTCACCTGAACTTCTAAACTGTCCTTCATGCGAAGTTTTCGCCACTTCAAATGCTTTCTTAATAAAGTCGACGTGTTCTTCGTTCATGTATTTGGCGACAAGCTCAAATATATCTTGCTCTGTCACGTCTTGATTCTTCGCCATTCTCTTACCCCTTTCAACCTGTTCCGAAGTTCTGATTATTTATTACTATACTATGTATTTTACCATTTACACATTAAGCGAATCAATCTCACGGCTTGTATATAGTAAGAATCCTCCGCAAAAGCGAAGGATTCTCTGTTCAGTACGTGATTAGCGCACGAATGTCATGATTATTCAATTTTTCACGGCCGTTCAAGTACGAAAGCTCAATTAAGAAAGCACAGCCTGCTACGACTCCGCCAAGTTTTTCCACCAATTCTATCGTCGCACCGACTGTACCGCCAGTTGCAAGAAGATCATCGACAATCAGCACCCGCTGACCCGGTTTAATTGCGTCATGGTGTATTGTCAGTTCATCTTTACCGTACTCCAGATCATAAAATACTGAAATCGTTTCGCGGGGCAGTTTGCCTGGTTTGCGCACGGGTGCAAAACCTACCTGCAAAGCATAAGCGACCGGACATCCAATGATGAATCCGCGTGCTTCCGGGCCCACAATGATATCTACGTCAAGATCTTTCGCATATTCTACGATTTGATCCGTGGCATATTTATACGCTTCTCCGTTATCCATAATCGTGGTAATGTCTTTAAAACTGACTCCCGGTTTCGGATAGTCATCTACGATTGTTACAAACTTTTTTAAATCCACAATTTTTCCTCCTCAACAGCTTCAACACGCAAGGTGTTAAATAGCATCTTCAAGTCCTGATAGGGCGCATAAAGAAGCAGCTCTTCTAATTTAATTTGCTGTTGGCGTTTTTGATAAGACGGAGCTTCTGCCAGATCACGTTTCCCTGCAGACTCCCTCATAGTGAGTTCACCATTCACTAGTGTAACAAATTCCAGCTCATAAAACACTTTTGACATGAATTTTATCATATCTTTTTTCCATCCTTTATGTTTGGAAAGCATGTCGATCTGATTTTCTAAATGAAATGATCCTCTCTTCTTCAAAAAGCTGTAATACCAGCCGAATTGTTCACGGTCGGGCATCTTTTCAAAGTACATGGGATCTTTCACATATAAATGTAAATAAACCCGGTTCGCCTGTGAAGCTGACATTGCCTGTTTCAACTGTTCCTCATTCTGCGGCATGTCCAATAAAACAATGGAATCAGCAGGCGTCACAGCATCCTTTCCTACTAACTGAATAGGTCTATTTGTTAAAAATGGAGTGAAATGTTGGATCGCCTGTTCAGAAAACGCCAGATAATTTGCCTTTTCAGGTACTAGCGGAAGCCATCTTGCAGGTTCTCTCACACCGCGGTAATCAAACAGCTGCCATTCATCACACTTCATATCCTCAACGAGTAACTGCGCTTTTTTACGCCCGTTCCATTCATTGATCTGTAAATCTCCTGTCAGGCTCAGCCTGCTGCTCGGTGCCATCTCGTCAGCAAGAGCGCCTGCGCCGAAATGAATCGCATCTATGCGCTCCGCACCGTCTCCCATTTCGAGTTTCAGATGATCTTTAGACGCGCCGATTTTCCGTGAAGAAACAGTCTCCAATTCTTCCAGCAGGAAAACAGGTTTCGGGAAGCCCATACCGAAAGGACGGATCAGCTCCAGGGCCTCGATTGATGCAATGTCGATTTCATTCAGCTTCAACGGGACATCGATTGACAATTTAGGCTGCAATAATTCCTCTGTCAGCACTTCCTTCGCCTGTTCATTCAGATGATTGCGAAGCTGCTCGACATCTTCTATTTTCAGCGACATGCCTGCGGCCATTTCGTGACCGCCGAAATGCGGAAGGATCGACGCGTTTTTCTTCAGTTCTTTATACAAATTAAATCCTGCAATACTGCGGGCTGACCCCTTCGCTGTGCCAGTCTCCGGATCAATCGACAGCACAATGGCCGGGCGGTAAAATTTCTCCGTCAGTCTGGAAGCGACAATTCCCACGACTCCTGGATTCCAGTCTTCCCCTTCAATGACCAATACATACGGAATACGATCTCCATATCGGACCAGTATCTGCTCTTCTGCTTCTTTGGCAATTTCTTTCACCAGCTGCTGACGCTCTTTATTGAGTTCATTCAGTTCTTCCGCAATCCCGAGTGCCTGAATTTCATCTTCTGATTTCAGCAAATAAACTGCCGGATCTGCATCGCCCAGACGGCCGGGTGCGTTCAGTCTGGGACCGATCGTGAAGCCGATTGTTTCTTCGGAGAGGGCAGCCTGCTCATGTCCGCTCACTTGCATAAGCGCTTTAATGGCCGGGCGCTTCGAACGCCGCAGTCTGCGGATTCCCTCTTTGACCATATAACGATTTTCATCCTGCAGGGGAACCAAGTCCGCCACGGTGCCAATCGCCACAAATTCCAATAAATCAAGAGGCGGCTCTCCGAGTAAAGCGGAAGCAAGCTTAAAAGCCACCCCTACTCCTGCAAGCTCGCCAAACGGATAGCTGCCTTCAGGGTGCCGCGGGTGAATGACAGCGTCTGCTGCGGGAAGTTCATCGCCTATTTCGTGGTGGTCCGTGACGATAACTGTCATTCCGAGTGATTTGGCAAACGCGATTTCCTCGATGCCCGAAATCCCGTTATCCACCGTGATCAATAATTCTGTACCTTCAGTATGTAGTTGTTCAAAATAGTCTTTATTCGGTCCGTAGCCGTGTTCAAAACGGTTCGGTATAGCAAAGTTCACTTTCGCGCCGAGAAGCTCAAGGGCAGTCGTCAGTACCGTGACACTTGTTACGCCGTCCCCATCATAGTCACCGTATACCGTGATCTGCTGCTGCTGATCTATTGCTGACTTTATTAATTCCACAGTCTTCTCCATATCATGCAATAAAAACGGATCATGCAGACTGGATTCATCCATATGCAAATAACCGGCAGCCTGCTCACTGTCCGTCACATTTCGGGCAACTAGAATCTTTGCAAGCATCGCAGACACATTCAAATCGCCAGCGAGTTTTGCCACAAGCTGCTCATCAGGACGGTCGATCTGCCACCTTTTTTTCGATTGTATCATTACTCTCACATCCTCTCCTCGTATTATATCGAATCACGCAGTAGACGGAAAGGAAAGCACATGAAAAACACAGCTTGAGTAACAAAAGGGGTTTTAAAGGTATATGAATAGTAATGGTTCAGTCAGAATACCATTTCGCGCATTCAATGCGCGGTTTGGAGCGAAAACGAGGAATAAACGTTCGAAAACGGCTGTTTTTGGTTCGCTATTGGAGCATATTGGTGCGGAGCCGGGACGTTTTGGCGCACTGCTTCGGTTATCAGACCAGTCTCCATCAAAAAAAGCTGCCCCAAAAGTAATTCAACTTTTAAGACAGCTTTGTTCCTTATTTAAAAACCTTCAGGCGGAAGTATTTCTGCTTCAACGGCGGGAATCCTGTTCCGAAGCTCATTGATTTGTACGTCCTTCTCCTGCAGCAGACGTTTCTGCATCGTCAGCTCTTCCTCTTTAGTCTGCAGCTGTTTCTCCAGCTCCTTCAACCGGCGGCTGTTTCTGTATGATTTGAAAATTGCAAAGAACCCGCTGATTAACGCACCAAGCAGTGCTGAGCCCAGAATAATCAGTACAAGCGGAATCATTTCCGTCCCGAATAAATAGTTGACAGGCACTGAATCCACATTAAATACTGCGAACACCGCAATGATAATAGCAAATAATAAACTGAGCAAAATAGTCCACTGGAATTTCATTGGTTTTATTCCTCCTATCAAAAAAACAGAGTATACCGAAGTATACCCTGTTTTCCATATAGCCCAAACGTCTTAAACTACTGGTTCGTCGGAGCCCCATTGTTTTTTCTCTTTTTCCACTTTCAAGCCGCCGCTTTTCTTCATTTGTTTCTTTTTCAAATCAAACCAAAGCTGTGCGGAGATGAAGATGGAAGAATACGTACCTGCCAGCAAACCGATCAATAATGCAATCGAGAATGGACGGATCGATTCAGCACCGAGAGCCATCAAAGCAACTACGACAAATATGACAGTCAAGACCGTGTTAACCGAACGTCCAAGCGTCTGACGCAATGATTTATTGACGATACTCGCCAACTCTTCTTCACTGTCAATATGTTTTGAACGATGCAGATTTTCACGGATCCGGTCAAATGTAACGATGGTATCGTTGATGGAATAACCGATAATCGTCAGCACCGCAGCGATAAACGTAATATCGACTTCAAGCCGCAGAATACTGAAGATCGCAATCATGAAGAATGCATCATGCAGCAGGCCAACAATCGCAGACAGACCCATACGCCACTCGAAACGCAGTGCGACGTAAATAATAATTCCGAGTGCTGCGACAGCCAGAGCTTTAATCGCATTCATCACAAGTTCTTTACCAACAGTATCCGATACAGTGGAAACGTTTGGTTCAGCGCCATAGACCGAGTTTAATTCTTTTTTAATTTTATTGACCTCTTCTTGTGAGAAGTCTTCTTTATAACGGGCAACCGCGATATTTTTCTCATCACCTGAAATAACGACATCTGTTGTCGGATGTCCGATATCTTCTAATTGCTTCGTTACTTCCGATTCGTCAAGCTGCTGTTCTGCCAGCACTTCTACACGTGTTCCTCCTGAAAAATCAATTCCTAAATTTAATTTGAAGACACCGAGCATGATGGCGCCGACAATTAAAAGCAAGATTGATATCGTATAGAAACGTTTTCTTGTATGAACGAAATCAAAACGATCAAATTTCGTAGTTAAATCGAGTGTTTCGAGATTTTCATCTGCAGAATGAACTTGTTTTTTCGACAGACCAAACCAGCCGACTTTATTATCCAGACTACCGCTGTGTACAAGCAATCCTAATAATAGACGGGATCCCCAGACTGCCGTGATGAAACTGACCAGAATACTGATGATGAGCATAGTGGCAAACCCTTTTACAGTGCTTGTCCCGAATATGAACAATACAACTGCCGCTAAAAGAGTAGTCACGTTGGCATCCAGAATGGCGGCGAATGAAGATTTGGCTCCAGCCGTAAAGGACGATTTGACGGATTTACCGACACGCAGTTCTTCTTTAATCCGCTCGTACGTAATGATATTGGCATCGACGGCCATACCGACCCCGAGCATTAATGCCGCGATTCCCGGAAGTGTCAATACCCCGTTGATCAGTGTAAATACCAATAAGATCAAATAGATATAAACAGAAAGTGTAATAACTGCAACAACACCAGGCAAACGATAATAGAGTGCCATAAAGATAAAGATTAAGCTGATACCGACGATGCCTGCGAATACTGTCTTATCAAGTGCCTGTTCCCCAAATTGTGCACCGACAGATGTTGAATAAATTTCCTCAAGGTTGACTGGAAGCGCACCGGCGTTCAAGATACCGGCAAGATTCTTCGTTTCTTCTACCGTGAAGTTTCCGGAGATTTCAACATTGGAAGAGTTGATTGTCTTAGAAACACGCGGATCGGAAATGAAACCAGGTTTCGGCTTATTCACTTCTTCCTTGTAAGAATCAACGCCTTCTTCAAAGTCCAGCCAGATGACCAGAACGTTCGGGCTTTTCTGAACAATCTCTGAAGTAACATCGCCGAATTTATTCGGATCTTTCATTTCTAACGTAACAACTGGATTGTTGTTTTCATCAAAGTTGGCTTTTGCTTTGCCTTCTTTCAAATCATTCCCGTCCAGCATCAAATTGTCGTCCGCATCGCGGAATGACAGATTGGCTTGAGTGGACAGCAATTCACGGGCAGATTCCTGATCTTCCACACCGGCGAGCTGTACACGAATCCGATTGTTCGATTCGATTTGGATGCTTGGTTCACTAACACCCAGAACATCGACACGGTTCGTCAATGCGCGCGCGGTATCCGCCACCGTTGACTCCGAGATTTTCTGTCCATCTTTCAGCGGTTTTACCTGGTACAGAACTTCGAAACCGCCTTGCAGGTCAAGACCGAGCTTGACATCTTTTAAAATCGGATTAGTCGTTGAAAAGACCGTTGATGCCAGTATTACAACGAGCAGCAAAAACGCGACTATCCTGCCTCTGTTTTTCATATTTCCTTTTCCCCCTCATATACTAGAGCGGCACAGCACCTGTTATGTACTTCGTTCTCTCATTGTACAACATACCAATTATGAAACAGACGGAAGTCTGTGTCAAATACTTCACAATAACATTTTACAATCAATCGGCTTTCCTCGGTGAAAATAGGATGGCCCGTTCTTCTTCACTCAACTCCGGAAAGGCGCTGCTGTTGCGCTGAGCCTCTGTCTGTGTGTACGTCATGAATTGGGCAGGAGATAATTTGAATAAATCTTGAACAATTTCATGCGGACGCATGGCAGCGATATTTTTCCTTTTCCACTTCTTTTCAACGAGATAATCCCAGAGCCCTTTCTCTGTTACAACAGAGTAGCCGTAAAAATGAAATTCATTCTTCTTACTTTCCAGCGCTGGAAGCATATGTCTATACAAGTCCTCAATTTGTTGATCCATTGCCACTTCACCCCTCGTCCTTTTGATGCGGAATAATCCTGATTATAGCACATACACTTAACTATATTTGGGATTCCCAACCCTTATCCATAGTGTATCCGAAAAGGTGGGAGTTGAGAAGGAGTTGTTTTCAGTGTCGTCATTTATACGCGGGACAATCTTTTTAATGGCTGCTGTTTTTCTATCGAAACTGCTCGGTTTTGTCTACCGAATTCAATTCATGCGTGTGGCAGGAGAAGAAACCGTCGGGATCTATATGACCGCTTATCCTGCTTTCGTGTTTTTCCTTTCACTCGTTCAGCTCGGCGTTCCGATTGCCATGGCGAAAGTGATTGCTGAACTCAAAGCGCAGGGCAGCCTGCAAATGCGCCAAGTGATGAAAACTTCCTCATTCATTACCATTATCGCCGGAGCAGTTTTCATTCCGTTATGTATTTTATTCGTACCATTTTTATCAGGAAACTTGTTAGGCAATGTAGCGACTTCTTCAACCTTGTATGTGGCGATCGCAATCGTTCCCGTTGCGGCAATTGGTGGATTAATAAGAGGTTATTTCCAGGGGATATCGCGGATTGAAGAAACGGCATGGGCACAAGTCATTGAACAAATCTTCCGAATCCTATTAATTACCTGGATGCTGCCGTACATATTGGCGCCGAACGACCCGATGATCAACGCAGCCTATGCAATGGGTGTGACATTTTTAGCGGAAGTGGTTTCTGTATTGTATCTGCTGTATAAATACAAACAGTATCAGCGCACACAGCCAAAATTACGCGAAAAACAGCCCCGTTATCCAATGAAGCCAATTTTAGGCGTCGCACTTCCATCTTCCGGCAGCCGTTTATTCGGCACATTCACTTGGTTTTTGGAACCGATTATTTTTCTGCGCGCACTCAGTATGGCAGGTGTCGGCACAGTGGCTGCCACTTCACTTTATGGCGTGATTTCCGGTGTGCTCATTCCACTATTGTTGTTTCCAGCGTTTATCCCGTATGCGCTGTCCGTAGTGCTCGTTCCGGCAGTAAGCGGAGCAGCTGCTTCGAGCAATGTCAAAAAATTGCAGGAGCGCATCCATCTGGCACTGCGTTTATCTGCTTTGACAGGTGCGTTTGCCGCTACGGTATTTTATATTCATGGGGAAGATTTGGCTGTGAAGTTATTTCATGTCTCTGCGGGAGCCGGCTATATGACGCTCTTGGCACCTGTTTTCTTCTTTTACTATATTCAGAGCCCGCTGTATTCCATTTTACAGGCAACCGGGGATGCCAAAGCCGGTATGATGAACTCGGTTTATGGCGGTATCGCAAAGCTCGCGGTCATGTTTATTCTCGCTTCACAGCCCGGACTGCAGGAAACCGGTGCGGTGCTTGCCATTGGTTTCGGCGTACTGGTCACATCATTCCTTCATATTGCGACCATCAGGCAAAACAAAGCAACAGCCACGGGTTTCTCTATGTTCGCAATGACTTACGCGGCATTTTTGATGACTGCGATCATGCGGCCGATTTTCATTCCAGTGGGATCGTATCATCTGTTTATGGAATGCGTCATCACTTCCGCCGTCTTATTCGCACTGTTATTACTGACCGGACAAATCAAAAAACGGGACTGGATGATGCTGCGTAATTTAGTGAAACGTTATTGACTATCTTTCATCTGCACTTTCACTTGCCCTTGTTCAAAGGAGCAATAGAAAATTTCGCTGATGTCTGTAATTTTTTTATCTTTCAGTTTATTCATCAGCCATTCTTCTGTCTTATTGATCAGACGCAGATGTTCAGACTGAATTTCACCGTCCAGAATTAAACCGACGATCGGCAAATCACCGTCTTTTGTAAAGACGGACAAATTTCCGGAAGGTTCTAAGTAAGCAAACGTTACATTGTGGATGGAACCCACTTGATTCTCTCGCAGCTGCTGAAACAGATCGTCCAGATTATAACGCTGTTTTCGCATTTCATCCTGCTGTATCTGACCGTCTTTAATGATCAACGTAGGATTGCCGTCCACAATATCCCGGAATTTTTTATTTTTCAATGAAATCAATGAAGAAATGTATTGGATCACGAGCAGCAATAAAATCGGCAGAACGCCCTCAATAATCGGTTTTTCCGGCGACTCGACGATCATGGCTGCCACTTCCGCCATAATGATAAAAACGACAATATCGATGACACCCATCTCGCCGACTTCTCGCTTGCCCATGAGCCTGAGCGTGATCAATAAAAAGATATACAGAAAAATTGTACGGAAACCGATAATCCATAATTCATGCATTGCGTACCTGCCTCCTGACATTCCTAGTGTTCCAAGTGTCAGCTGTTCTATACGCAGGCAAACAAAAAAGCGGCAATCTATGGACATCCCACTAGATAACCGCTTTTTATCAGTTTGTAATAACTCTTCCTACTGCCTGCTTGTCAAAACGCAAGACTGTAGTGTCTGCTACACGTAAGAAAATAGAAGTTTCATCCACTGCGTCTACTGTTCCGTGCAGACCGCCGATTGTTACCACTTCATCTCCGCGCTTTAAGCTGGTTTGCATCTCTTTCGCTGCTTTCTGTCTCTTCTGAGCAGGACGAATGAGTAAAAACCACATAATCGCTACCATGATAACTAACGTGAAAATACCGCCGTATTGTTCCATCATTTTATATCTTCCCCCTTCCTCATTCATCAAGATTCATTATACAAGATTCAGAAGTTTTTTGCATTCGGTTTGTTGAAACCATATTGCTCAAAAAACTCTACGCGGAAATCACCGAGACGGTCTTCGCGAATCGCCTGTCGTACCTGCTCCATCAAATTCAGCAAGAAGTGCAGATTATGATAAGACGTTAAACGAATACCAAATGTTTCCCCTGCGCGAATTAAATGACGGATATAAGCGCGGCTATAGTTTTTGCACGCATAACAATCACAATTCGGATCAAGCGGACCGAAGTCACGTTCATATTTCGCATTCTTCACAACTAAACGGCCTTCGCTCGTCATCAATGTGCCGTTCCGCGCAATACGCGTAGGAAGTACACAGTCGAACATATCGATGCCCCGAATTGCTCCGTCGATCAAGGAATCCGGTGAACCGACGCCCATCAAATAGCGCGGTTTGTTTTCCGGCAATAAAGGTGTCGTAAATTCAAGTGCGCGGTTCATAACGTCTTTCGGTTCTCCGACAGACAAACCGCCGATAGCATAACCCGGGAAATCCAATGAAACCAAGTCTCTCGCACTCTGCTTGCGAAGATCTTCATACTCGCCGCCCTGGACAATTCCAAATAAGCCCTGCTCTTCAGGACGCGCGTGAGCCTCGAGACAGCGCTCTGCCCATCTGGACGTCCGCTCGACACTCGCTTTCATATATTCATGTGTTGCCGGGAAAGGCGGACACTCATCAAATGCCATCATAATATCAGGTCCCAGTGCATTTTGAATCTCCATTGCTTTTTCAGGACTCAAAAACAATTTATCGCCGTTAATATGATTGCGGAAATGTACACCTTCTTCTTTTATTTCACGGAATTTGCTCAATGAAAATACTTGGAAGCCGCCGGAATCCGTTAAAATCGGGCGATCCCAGTTCATGAACTTATGCAGTCCGCCCGCTTCTCGGATGATCTCATGGCCGGGACGCAGCCACAAGTGATACGTATTGCTCAAGATAATGCCTGCTCCCATCGCCTTCAGTTCTTCAGGTGACATCGTCTTAACAGAGGCTTGCGTTCCGACGGGCATGAATGCAGGCGTTTCAAACGAACCGTGCGGCGTATGGACAATCCCGAGACGCGCTCCTGTTTGTTTACAAGTTTTAATATGTTCGTACGTAATAGCTGCCAATTAATCTCGTTCCTTTCTTTTAGCGGGGCGAATGAACATCGCGTCCCCAAAACTGAAAAAGCGATATTGCTCTCTCACTGCTTCTTCATATGCTGCGAGCACCGAATCCCGTCCTGCAAAAGCAGACAACAGCATCAGCAATGTCGATTTAGGCAAATGGAAATTCGTCACCAAGCCGTCAATTGCTTTATACTCATATCCCGGGAAAATGAAAATAGATGTCCAGCCACTAGCTGCCACAACTGTTCCGTCATTTTCAGAAGCAATCGTTTCAAGTGTGCGGGTAGATGTGGTGCCAACTGCAATTACGCGGCCACCATTCGATTTTGTTTCTCTTACTAAAGCAGCTGTTTCCTCACTCATCACATAATATTCCGCATGCATCGTATGGTCTTCAATCGAATCCACACTCACCGGGCGGAAAGTTCCAAGCCCGACATGCAGCGTAATAAATGCGATATTTACGCCTTTATTCCGTAATTCATCCAGAATTTCATCGGTGAAATGCAAACCGGCAGTCGGTGCTGCCGCAGAACCTCTTTCTTTAGCGAATACCGTCTGATAGCGCGACTGATCTTCCAAAGACTCCGTGATATACGGAGGCAGAGGCATCGTGCCCAGTTGATCGAGCAGCTCATAGAAAATGCCATCATACATAAATGTAAATTCACGTCCGCCTTGTTCCCCGATTGCTGTACACTTCGCTTGAAGACGACCATCTCCAAATGTGACGACTGTTCCAACTTTAATGCGTTTTGCCGGTTTTACCAATGTCTCCCAGCGGTCTTCGCCAGTTTCCTTCAGTAATAATACTTCAATTGCGGCACCAGTGTCTTCTTTCGTTCCGATCAAACGCGCGGGCAGCACCTTCGTATCATTCAGCACGAGCAAATCCCCCGCTTCAAGTTCTTCCGTTAAATCACGGAAATGCCGATGCTCGACTTCCCCGCTTTCACGGTCCATTACAAGTAAACGGCTAGCTGTGCGATCAAGCAAAGGTGTTTGCGCGATCAAATGATCGGGTAAATTAAAATCAAAGTCCTGTACATCCATCTTCGTTACTCCTATCTGTCACTGCGGAAGCGGATAGCCGAAATGCGCATACGCTTTCTCTGTTGCCATGCGTCCTCTCGCAGTGCGTTGAATAAATCCAATTTGTAATAAATAAGGCTCATAAACATCTTCAATCGTCACCGATTCTTCGCCAATACTGGCAGCGAGTGTATCAATTCCAACCGGCCCGCCGCGAAAACGTTCGATCATACTGTGCAATAGCTGGTGATCGATCTGATCCAGTCCATGGCCGTCCACTTGCAGCATATCAAGTGCTTCTTGCGCGATTGATAATGTAATCGTCCCATTACCGCGCACTTGTGCGTAATCCCGCACTCTGCGCAGCAGTCGGTTAGCAATACGCGGTGTGCCTCTTGAACGTTTGGCAAGCTCAACAGCGGCCTGCAAATCGATCTGAACATCAAACAGTCCGGCACTGCGCACGACGATTTCGGTCAATGCTTCTTCATCATAATACTCCAGACGTAAAGGCACTCCAAACCGGTCACGCAACGGGGCTGACAGCGCACCGGCTCTTGTCGTCGCACCAATCAGCGTAAACGGAGGAAGATCTAACCGGACAGAACGAGCGGTTGGTCCTTTACCTACCATAATATCCAAACAAAAGTCTTCCATTGCAGGATACAACACTTCTTCTATCGCACGATTCAAGCGGTGAATTTCATCGATAAACAGGACATCGCCTGGTTCCAATGAAGAAACCACAGCAGCCAGGTCACCGGGTCGTTCAATAGCGGGACCGCTTGTCATGCGCACATTCACGCCCATTTCATTGCCGATCACTGTCGCAAGTGTCGTCTTACCGAGCCCGGGAGGTCCGTATAAGAGCACGTGATCCAAACTTTCTTCCCGTCCTTTTGCAGCTTCGATAAAAATAGACAGATTATCTTTTGCCTGCTGCTGACCGATGTACTGCTTCAGCAATTGCGGACGCAGCGATTGTTCAAATTGATCGTCAAAATGGGTTACTTCATTCGTCAACAGGCGTTCTTCCAATTATAACCACCTCCGTCGTATTAGCCTTGTTTTAATAACAGCTGCAAAGCAAGACGCATATAGCCTTCCGTATCGAGTTCTTCTTTTTCCAGTTTCGGCCGGACTTTCTTCAGTTCACGTTCCGAGTAGCCGAGCGCAGACAACGCAAGTAATGCCTCATCAAGTTCATCACTCTCTGCCAATGTCAGCAATGTATCTTCAGAATCAGGCAAATCAATTTCTGTGAAGAGATCGTGAAGCTTACCTTTAAGATCTAAGATCATCTGTCTCGCAGTCTTTTTGCCGACACCCGGGAATTGCACAAGGAACCCTTCATCTTCGCGTTCAATCGCACTGATGACCTGTGAAGGCAATCCATTTGCAAGTATGGCAAGCGCTCCTTTTGGTCCGATGCCGGAGACTGTAATAAGTTTGCGGAACAGTTCGCGCTGCTCGAGTGTCTTGAAACCAATTAGCAGCTGAGTATCTTCACGAACATGCAAGTAGGTAAAGACCTGCTGTATTTCATCTGTCGCATGAAAAGCAAAAGGATTCGGTGTCATCACCTGCCAGCCGATTCCCTGCTGCTCCAGCACAATATATTCTGGTGTCACTCTTGTCACATAGCCTTTTATGTAATCGTACAATCCATTCTCCCCCTAAAGTATACCTGCTATTATAGCATACGAACGGGTTTTCTACTTGTCAGACCTCTGAATGTTGCCGTAAAAAAATGGACACTATGTTGATGTGTCCATCTGTTTGAATTGTTTCGCTTACTTACGCTTCTGCAACTGCTTGTTGTTTGCGGTAAAATGTGAGGAAGTTTTCTACGACAGTGTCAAGGAAAGTAATGGTTGCTTCGTCAACGATGTCGCCGGCTTCATTCAGCTTATTATGAATAGCGCCTACGTATACTTCATTACTTGGCAATAATATAGGTGCCAAAGCCGGGTTCGATAAAATTTCCCGCAAATGAATCTGTGCTCTGATCGAACCGAACATACCCATCGAAGCACCGACGATGAATCCTGGCTTGCCGTGTAATGTGAAATCTCCTCCGCGTGACAACCAGTCCAACGCATTTTTCATGGCACCCGGTATAGAGAAATTATATTCAGGAGTTGCGAACAGCACAGCATCAGAATCTTTGACATCGTCTTTAAACGCACGGACAGCAGCGGGCGGTTCGCTTTCATTGTCGATTGAAAACATATCCAAGTCATTAATCAGGACCGGAATGATCGTCAGTTGATCTTCATAGCGCTTGGCCATGAAGTTAACCAATTTCAGATTGTAAGATGTGGAACTAGTGCTTCCAATGATTGCTTTTACTTTAATTGTCATGATGAATAGCTCCTTTTTTATAAGTTTCAGCACTTAATATGATAGTCCTGTTAAGATTAAATCACCAATCATTTGCTCGAGATCATACCATTCCCAAGGTGTTACATTCGGATGAGTACTATAAAGGAGATGTTAGTATGCGTAAGGAGGTATTTACAGTCATAGCCGCTTCGCTGTTGCTGGTGGGATGTATGTCAAATACTACAGAAGAACAACCGGAAAATTCCGCAAAGGAACCTGTTGAAACTTCTGAGATGCAGCCGAAACCTTCTGCTGAGATTGACCGTGAGCCATCGAAAGAATTTGTCCAATCAGTTGAAGGCCAAGATGAAGTCATTCAGATGAACTTGGTCAAAGGACAAGATTCTCTTTATTCGATGTATGTGGATCAAGAGAGATACCAGTTTGGTGAAGCCGGTGAGAAAGACGTGCTGACTCCAACCGTTCCAGTGCCTACAGGTTATCCTGAGGTTAAAATGGAGATTCTATACATTGAGGACCGAAATCCAGACGGAGTGAAACAGGACTTTGAAAAGGAATATGCTTTCTGGCTTGAAGAACAGGCTGTCACTTCCCCAGTCGATGCTCTTTCTTTTCATGGCACATCCGGAACCGAGCCGGACAGTGAAGTCGTGACTATCTATTTACTGGATGCATTTGGGGGTACATTGCTTATTGAAGATAGATATTTTTTAGAAGCGCAGGAAGGTCACGGAGCTCGTTTTGAACAGATGCTAGAAACATTAGAGTTAAACAAATAAAATCAAAAATCACCCGGCACAGGTTGGATTCCTGCCGGGTGATTTTTTAATTGTCTACATTCGTATAGACGTTCTGCACATCGTCATCATCTTCAAGCGCCTCTAGCATTAATTCGAATTGCTCTTCCTGCTCATTAGATAACTCTGCATAAACAGACGGAACCATATCCACTTCTGCAGAAAGAAATTTGAAATCTTCTGCTTCAAGCGAATCTTTAACGGACAAAAAATCCGCCGCTTCTGTCAGAATTTCAAATCCTTCCTCTGATGACAGGATATCTTCCGCTCCTGCTTCCAGAGCAGCGAGCATGACAGAGTCTTCATCTGTTTCTTCCGTTCGCTCGATAAATAAACGTCCTTTACGTTCGAACAAGTAATTGACAGATCCTGTTTCTCCCAGACTTCCGCCATTTTTATTGAATGCTGTACGAATATTCGGTCCGGTGCGGTTGCGATTTTCCGTCAGACAATAAACGAGTACCGCCGTTCCCCCCGGTCCATAGCCTTCATAAATGACTTCCTCATAGTTTTCATCTGCCCCTGTACCTGTTGCTTTGTCGATTGCCCGCTGGATGACATCATTCGGGACGTTCTCGCTCTTTGATTTATCGATGGCCAGACGCAATGCCGGATTGGTATCTGGATCGTTTCCGCCAGACTTTGCAGCTACATAGATTTCACGTGACATCTTCTGAAAGATCTTTCCGCGTTTTGCGTCTTGTGCACCTTTTCTGTTTTGGATATTCTTCCATTTGGAATGGCCTGCCATGACAAAAACCTCCTACTTCATCATTCGCTCTACATCATACCATAATCCAGGCCAGTGCGAGAGTGCGGTTTCTGTAAAGAGGAGGAGCTTGCTGACCATTCGCTGCTGCTGCGCTGCCGGCAGGGACAGCAGATGAAGCCACTCGCGAAGCACTTCATTGGGATAAAGCAGTTTTGCGAGCGCTTGATTAGACAGTTTTTGCAAAGCGGGATGCTCTCCCATTAAAAATGAAGGATTATAGGAGATCTGAGGAAGGACCCGGTGCATCCATAAGACCAATTCATCTTCCTCAGAGCCAAGGCACGCCAAATCAAAATCGATAAATCGGATCCGCCCGCTTGCGTCCCTCAAAATGTTATGATGCACGACATCGCCATGCAGTAATGTCAACTTAGCCGCAGATGCCGGCTGTTTTTTAATCATATCCAATGCATTCCGTCCAAATAAGACCAATTCCTCAATAACGGATGAAGGTAAAAATTGTTCGCAAATCTCCCGAAGTTCTATAAAACGGGCAAGGCGGACTTCCCACTTTTCAATCATATGATAAGAAGGAAGACAAGAAAGAGATTCCCAATTAACAGAGATGCGTGTTTCATGCAGTGCCTGCAGTGCCTGAAAAGAATCGATCCGATCAATCCGTCTTTTGAAATTGACGGCTTTCGCACCCTCAAGCCAGGGCTGCATGATCAGCAGCGGATCCTTTTCTTCAAAAATAGGAACGAAATGTGGAAAGTTTTGTCCGCTAAGTAATTGATGTATTTGCCGAACCTTTACGACTTGTGCAAATGATGCATACTTCTTTACTGAATAGACCGCTCCGCCGGATTCCATTTTCCAGACATTCTTTTTTATTTTCGTATAACGCTGTTCACCTGTCATATCCCATTACGTATTTCTGTACCAATCTTCCTGGATCGGCACCGGATAATTTGGCGGCATCTGCTGTCCCGGCTGCTGCTGCGGAAATGGCATAGGAAGCGGCATCATCGGGCCAGTCGGATAGCATGGATACCATTGAACCGGCTGCATGAATTCCGGCTGCATCGGCATATGCTGCATATGCTGCATATGTTGATGCTGTGGCCATCCTGGTGAACAAACATCCTGATTTGATGGGCACCAATTTGCAGGCATACAGGCTTTTGGCGGGATTGAAGGTTGTTGCGGCATTGGAATCGGCTGCGGCATTGGTTGTGGCATCGGCTGTGGCATTGGTTGTGGCATTGGCTGCGGCTCGGGTTTAGGCTGTTCAGGCGTCGGCTTCATGACGGGCGGCATCGGTGCCGGCGGTTTCGGAGCCGGCTTACTTGGCGGATGAAACGTACTGGATTCAATTAACTGCCAACCGTCCGGCATGGGTGCCGGCTTATGATGATGAGGTGATTCATCAGGCCATTTTGTCGGCTCTTTAGGCGGCATCGGCTTGATTGGCGCTTGTACTGGCGGCTGTATCGGCTGCTGCGGCAAATGCGGGTGACAGTCTGCATCGAAAATCGGCATCCATCCACATACAGGAAATACTGCCTGCCACATCGGCACATTCGGCTGCATCGGCATTTGAGGTGCCGGATGCGAAGGCATTGACGGCTGCTGAGGCGCGGGCATTGGCGGCGCTTGCGGCAGCGACGGCACTTGCTGAACAGGCGGCTGCGGTTTAGGCTGTGGTTGCGGTTTTGGAGCCGGTTTAGATGGCGGCTTCATTTCGGGCTGCTGAGGTTTCACCGGTTTCTGCGGTGTTTTATCCTGCGGTTTAGACGGTTCCCCTTTATGCTGAGGCTTTTTCTTATCCATCGGCAAAAAAATCTTCATTCCGGGAACGATGTAATCCGGATTTGCCAGATGCGCATTCACCCTTTTTAATTCTTCAAATGGAATACCGTACTGCCTTGCGATCTTCCATAATGTATCACCCTTGACGACAATATGAACTTCCACTAAAAATTCCCCCTTCCATCAATCCATCGTATGAACGGATGCCTAATTTGGTGATTACTATTTAGGCTTCCTCTCTTGTCATATATATTCATTGGGGAAAATTTTAGTACAATGAAAAAATCCATCCTGTCAGCTCAGCTGATGGATGGATCTGTCTCGTACACATAATAAGAACCGAACGAACGGGCTGTGCAGCCAAGTGCCGCGAGTTCTTCCATAGCACCTTTCATCATCGGGTGATTTTCTGATTCATTCACATCGATAATAAAGAAATAATGTCCAAGTCCTGTCTTCAGCGGCCGGGACTCAATTTTACTTAAATTCAGCCGGCGCCAGGAAAATACCGATAAAATTTGATGCAGCATACCGGCTTTATCGTCTTCCGGCAGCTTGACCATTAAAGTAGTCTTTTGTGAAGCAGAATGTTTTTTATGATCCAGGATTTCTTTTCGCAGCGACAGCACGACGAATCGCGTGTGGTTGAAATGATAGTCATGAATATTTTCTTCTGCTATATGTAAGCCATACGTTTCTGCCGCAAGGCGATTGCCGATTGCCGCAACCCGCAACTCTGGGTTCTCGGAAATATATTTTGCCGCTGCTGCTGTCGAAGTCGTCTGAATCAAAGGCACCCGGCGGTAACGGTACTGTAAAAACTTATGGCACTGAGCGAGTGCGTGCGGATGAGACTGAATCGAGTCCAGTTGGTCCATAGATTCCGTTTGTGCCTGATTAACCATTAAATGCTGCTCAATCGGAGTAGAAATTTCTGCGGTAATAAATAATTCACCGCCATGAAATAAATAATCGATCGTCAGCGGAACTGAACCTTCGAGTGCGTTTTCCAATGGAACGACTGCATACGCTACATGCCCTGCGGTGACAGCCTCAATACAATCTGGAATTGTCGGACGAGGTGTCAGGCCTTCATAGCCGAATAAATCCGCAGCTGCAATATGGGTAAATGAAGCTTCTGGCCCCAAATACGCAACAGACGGTGCATATTTTTTCTCTGTCATGAAACTTTCCTCCCTAACAAGTTCAAGTATTCAAAAGACGCCCGAACTGATTAAATCTACAGAATCAATAAATCTAGGAGCTTTCAAACGCTGCAGAAAAGCTTCCACCTTGATTTCCATCTCTGTTACATCAAGTGACAACGTAATATTGGCACGTCCTTGAACCGGAATTGTCTGATGAATCGTCAAGACATTGCATTTCGCCTTCGAAATGATTTCCAGCAATACCGCCAATGAACCTTTCAAATCTTCCAGCTGAATAAAAATTGTCAGAATGCGATCCCGAGCAATCGACTCGAACGGGAACACGGCATCGCGATACTTATAAAAGGCGCTGCGTGACAGACCGACCCGTTTTGTCGCTTCCTGGATCGTCGTCACTTCGCCTCTTGCCAGCATTCTTTTTGCCTCCAGCATTTTCTGCATGGATTCTGTCAACACATCTTCCCGGACCAGATAGAACTGGCCTTCCCCGATTTGCTCCATTTTGCTCCCCCCAGAATGAGCATTTGTCTTTTTCAAACTTACTCTAAGAACTCAAATTCATAATCCAAGATCCGAACGATGTCGCCGTCTTCTGCACCGCGTTCACGCAATGCGTCGTCAATACCCATTCCCCGCATCTGACGTGCGAATTTACGGACTGACTGGTCGAAGTTGAAATCTGTCATCTTAAACAGGCGCTCAAGTGTATAGCCTGATAATACATAGGCACCGTCATCGTCACGGGAAATAACAAAATCCGGGCCGGTCGATTCATGCTTGTACAATACAGAGTTCGCTTCTTCCTCTACTTCTTCGAGCATAGGGAATTCCGGCGTCGTTTCAAGCAGGTCCAGAATCGCATAAAGCAATGGATCCAGTCCTGTTCTCGTCAATGCCGAGATAGGGAATACCTGAATCTCCTCATCGCCAAGCGCTTCTTTAAATGCAGCCAAGTTCTCTTCAGCATCCGGCATGTCCATTTTATTTGCAACGATAATCTGCGGACGTTCTGTCAAGCGCATATTATATTGCTCAAGTTCCGCATTGATCGTCTGATAATCATCAAACGGTTCGCGTCCTTCCAAGCCCGACATATCGATGACATGGACAATAACACGTGTACGCTCGATATGGCGTAAAAATTGATGGCCGAGGCCGATTCCTTCATGTGCCCCTTCAATCAAACCAGGCAGATCCGCCATAACAAAAGTACGGTGATCATCCGTTTCAACCATTCCAAGATTCGGAACAAGCGTAGTAAAATGATAATCCGCAATTTTTGGTTTCGCGGCGGAAACTACTGACAGCAATGTAGATTTTCCGACACTCGGGAATCCTACCAATCCAACGTCTGCAAGTACTTTTAATTCGAGAACAATATCCAAACTAACGCCCGGCTCTCCTTTTTCAGAAAGCTCAGGTGCCGTATTCTGCGGTGTAGCAAAGCGGCTGTTACCGCGCCCTCCGCGCCCTCCGCGGGCGATGACGGCCTGCTGCCCGTCTTCTACCAGGTCAGCGATGACGATGTCTGTCTCCGCGTTCTTAACGACTGTACCGGGTGGAACCTTTATAACCATATTCGTACCGCCGCGTCCGTGCATGTTTTTACTTCCTCCATGCTCTCCACGAGGTGCTTTGAAATGACGTTGGTAGCGGAAATCCATGAGCGTGCGCAAACCTTCATCCACAACAAAAATCACGTCAGCACCTTTACCGCCGTCACCGCCTGACGGACCTCCATAAGCAATATACTTCTCCCGACGAAATGCGACCATACCATCGCCGCCGTCGCCGCCTTTAACAAATACTTTTACGTGATCCACAAACATTATTTATAATCCTCCTAATTTTCCGCTCAAGATAACCGTACATTGTTCTGATTCATTCAAGATTTCAATCGTCAGCAGATCAGAATCCTCTGCAGCGTGAAATGAAACACCTTGTATATCTGAAAATGATAATTGAATACTCCATGTGAGCGCTGTAATCACGACATTAATCATGACCGTACATTCAGCATATTGATCGATACTCGACATAACTGTTTTCACAAGGCTTTCTAAGTACCCGACCAACATGGCATCAATTCTAGGTAAAGTAACTTCAGATGCAATGTCGCAACACAGCCGGCTGTTAAAAACAGGATATTTCCAGTCCAGCATCATCAGCCATTCTTCCGTTTTAGGCAGTCCTAATCGTTGAAGCATGGCAAACTGCTGCATCTCTGAAGTCTTTTCCAGTATGCATTCTTTTGCTTCCTGATATTTTCCCATATCTAAATACATGAGTAATAATTGCATGTCATTCATATGATCATGCCGACTGAATTTCATAATTTCTGATATTTTCAGTTCATTCTTCCCCATTATTTTCACCGCCAGCTGAATTCATACTTCTTAGTATAGCATTTTCATTCGAAAATCACTAAACTAATCGTCAGTTCGTTTCGAATGAATACAAAAAGGACTGCAACGAGTGCAGTCCCTTCTTGTTTGTCATGCTATCCGATTAAGCTTCTTGAACTTCCGGGTAGACACTGACTTTCTTTTTGTCGCGGCCAAGGCGTTCGAAACGAACGACACCGTCAACTTTTGCGAATAGAGTATCATCTCCACCGCGTCCCACGTTTTCACCCGGGTGAATTTTTGTTCCGCGCTGGCGATAAAGGATTGAACCGCCGGAAACGAATTGTCCGTCTGCACGCTTAGCGCCAAGACGTTTTGAATGGGAGTCACGACCGTTCTTTGTAGAACCTACTCCTTTTTTCGATGCGAAAAACTGAAGATCCAAACGTAACATAGCTGCCACCTCCTACTTTGTAAAGGATAATTGTATATATTCTGCATAGTCCACTTCAATCGTCTGTAAAGAAACAATCATGGCTTTTACGATCAGCTGAACTTCAGCATCACGATCCGTCACCGGAAACGCCACGCGTAAGTATCCGCCATCCGCTCCCTGCTCGATTTCAGGTACTGTTTCAGTAAGTTCGGCGATTGCATTGACCGCTCCAAAGGATACGGCTGAAGCGCCTGCACATACTAAGTCTTTCCCGTGTTCTGCAAAGTCTGCATGACCGTCCATCTCAAAAGATGAGATGCGCCCGGAAGGCTCTTTCGCAATTCGGATATGAATCATATCGAATTACAGATTGATTCCGTCAATAACAATTTTCGTGTATGGCTGACGGTGACCCTGTTTTTTGTGGTAGTTCTTTTTCGGCTTGTATTTGAAAACGGTAATTTTCTTTCCACGGCCTTGTTTGACAACTTTACCTGTTACAGTAGCGCCTTCTACGAATGGAGCACCGACTTTAACGTCATCTCCACCTACTAAAAGAACTTTGTCAAATGTAACAACCTCATCAGCTTCTCCAGCAACTTTCTCAATGAAAATCTCCTGGCCAGCTTCAACTTTGATTTGTTTTCCACCTGTTTCAATAATTGCGTACATACTTGCACCTCCTCTATTTACTCAGACTCGCCTTCACAGGTGATTCACTAGGAATTCTTGTACCTGATCAGTGCGGTTGTAGCACGGGTGCTACAAACAATAACAGTAAAATATTATCACATAGAAAACTATAGGTCAAGCGTTTTGTTTTTTGATTGGTAGATAGGCTGAATTAAATTAAAATCGAGTAAGTGGAGAGAGACCGTTTCCCTGCGTTTCAGACGGACGCTTTCCGGAGGGCCCTCGGTGAGCCAAGCGAACAGCGAAGGGTTCGCTTTGCCGTATTTCTGCGCTCTTTGCGGAAATTAAGGCAATACAGAGTTTCTTCTGCACGCTAATTTCGCTTCGCTCCCTTTAATTGTCTCATCCTATCGGGCTGATCCTCCCGGAGTCGCCGTCTTCCACTCCGGTACACTGGCTAGTGTTTTAATACATTTTACGTGATGTGTAGTATAAGCATATTATTTGAGACTATTATAGTATGTATGGTGTTCATTCTATAAGAGCTAAGATTCTTGTGATCAATGCGTTTGCAAGGTCGATAAACTAAAACATACCAGCTCAACTCGTACTTTGTTAAAAAGCAGCATGAAATATTTTCTCCACACCAGCGAAGGCGCAACTGCGGGGTTAGCCGTTGCTATGAGACAACTGGCATGTTCTTCGCCAGTAGGCTCATCGCGGAAGGCAATCCCTCAGCACCGAAGCGGGTTCAAACTGCAAAAACAAATTTTGTTCAAACCACCGAAAATGTCGAGCGACGGAACAAAAAGCTTCATTCCATAGAAAAAGATCTGGATGCGGATAGCTTTTCAAATGCCTGCTCATATTTTCGGAAACGGTATGAAATGATATTCTGGATTGCGAGAAAGACAGAGATCATTACATAGGGAAGGCTGTCAGGCAGGTATGTACTCAGAAATAAGCTGATTGAGATCGATGCGATGATCGAATACAGCAGGAAAACGGAGCGGGAGGCATATTTATTCTGTTTGTTCTCAAGCAGGACAGAAACCGCTTGTCCGCCATCTAATGGCAGGACCGGCAATAGATTGACAGCTAGCAGAAGGAATTGAATATGAGTGAACTGCGCGCTGCCTGGAAATGTTGAAACCAGACCGATCAGCAACAGGATCGCTGTGGCAAACGGTCCTCCCAGCGCAATGAGCAGCCGCTGCCGTTTCGTTGCCAGCTGCCGATTGACGATCTGCAATTCCCCTCCGTACGGCAGGATCGTACAGCTGCGAATTTTCATTCCTGACTGTTTAGCCGCCAAAACATGCCCTAACTCATGAAACACTAAAGAAAATAAAATCATGGCATACAGCGAGACGCCGCCCACAATCATAAAAAACAGAAAAATAGGTAATAAAATGGGATGAATGCGAAATTTCATTCGAGGCCGCCTGTCATGTACGTTGCAAGTACGGTCGGTTCAAGCGGTATGCCGTTGCGTTTCACCCGGACATATACTGCATCTTCATCCATCACCGCGATTTCATCTCCCCGCCTGACTGTTGTGTAAGGCAATGTGGAAAACGAACCGACAAAGCCATAGGTCACTTCATCACCATTATCGTATTGAACGGTCACAGTTTTGCCTGACTGCCGTGTATAGCCCGTGAACACAACAAGCCCGCTACCTTGAGAAGTGATGGACATCGGCTGCGAATAGGAAATGATTGCACCGTCTTGATAGGGCTGAAACGAATCATACGAAGCAAACGGATCAAATTCTGTGCCGGAAGATACGGTAATCGATTCCTCCTCTCCAATTAACGAAGACACCCACTTTTTCATCACGACAAAATCTTTTCCTGTCGTAACATACTGTGTAACCGGAATATTTATAAGCTGGCGTTCTTCAAGTTTTGCCACAGCGACCACGGACACACTCAATATACAAGCGAGAATCCATTTCGTTTTCCATTTCATCACTTCCCCTCCCTTACCTGCAGTGTATGAAAGTAGTGAAGGGTACATGCGGGGAATTTTACGGGTATGTCATCCAGTTCCAGCGGGCAGCTGGACGCCAGCTTCCACTTAAAAAGAAAAAACTCAGCACCGTGAAGGCACTGAGCATAACCAGCTATTAGGATTTACTGAATAATGTTTTCAACTTGCCAAAGAATCCCGGCTTTCCTGTGTCCATAGACATTAACGGCACAGATTCCCCTAAAATACGGCGCGCAATATTGCGATAGCCAACCGCGGCAGGATTAGAAGGGTCCATCACGACGGGCTCTCCTTTATTGGAGGAAGAGATCACGTTCTCATCATCCAGGACGATCCCCAGCAAATCAATTGATAGATGCGTGGTAATTTCATTGACATCAAGTGCGTCTCCGCTTTCCATCAGACGTTTTTTAATCCGGTTGATGATCAGCTTCGGCGGTTCTACACCTTCTTCTGATTCGAGCAGTCCGATAATCCGGTCCGCATCGCGCACGGCAGAAATTTCCGGCGTCGTAACCACAATCGCACGGTCTGCACCCGCAATAGCATTTTTATAACCCTGCTCGATTCCTGCAGGGCAGTCAATCAGAATGTAATCATAATCCATTTTCAATTCGCCGATCAGTTTTTTCATCTGCTCCGGATTGACGGCATTTTTGTCTGTAGTCTGCGCAGCTGGAAGCAAAAACAGCCGGTCATCAAATCGCTTGTCCTTGACCAGAGCCTGTTGAATTTTACAGCGTCCTTCCACGACATCAACCAGATCGTAAATAATCCGGTTCTCGAGACCTAAAATGACGTCTAAGTTCCGCAAACCAATGTCTGTATCGATCAAGCAAACTTTTTTCCCTTGCAGTGCCAAGGCAGTTCCAAGATTGGCTGACGTCGTGGTTTTGCCGACGCCGCCCTTACCAGAAGTAATAACAATTGCTTCTCCCAAATTATATACCTCCTTTAAATGTTGCAAGGCCCGGACGTAAATGTCGCAGTTCCTGGAGGCGATCTATCGCAATCTGTCCGTTGTCATGGATATACGCGCATTCCATTTCCGGCTGTTCCGATAGAATCGTTAACTCATCAGTCATTGTTTCAATTTTATCCGCGATCTTTAAATGTGTCGCTTCCAGCCAGGATGCCGCGATGACAGCATCAAAATTACCTTCTGCTCCTGCATGCGCTATACCTTTCAGCCTACCTAGAATATAGATGCTTCCGCCTGCAATTACCTGGGCATTCGGATTTACATCTCCGATAATGACTAAATCGCCGGCTGCTTTTACGATTTGTCCGGAACGTACGATACCGATATACGTTTCCGATTGTTTTTCAACCAGCCTTTGCTGACACTCTTCTAACGATATGACATCACTCTGAACCTTTGAAACCCGTAAATGAGGAGAATGATGAATGACCGAGAGAATGCTTTTCATATCTTGTTCATCACAATAGCGATGGCCGGTATGCAGCTGTACTTCTGCAACGCCTTCAAGTCCGCTCCCCTGCACCTTTTCCTCAAGCTCTTCTAATAAATCGGAAAAAGCACAGTGGTCGTCCAATCGAAGCACCAGGCCATCTTTCGTTCCTTTGATCGTTACTACTTGTGATTTCGTCACCCACATCACCTCACAATGCTTAAAAACCCGCTTGTTTTTGATTAAATCGTTTTAAAGTAATTTGTTTAAACGTCCAGCCGAACATGATGATGAACAACGAATTCGCGATGACTGTCGGCAGCAGCCGGCTTGCCAGGAATTCATTGAAATCAATAGATGTTAGCGCGATAATACTGGCGAATAGATAAGAAAGCATTTCGAGTAATACAATCATCACCAATGATAATACCATGACCGTAAATGTATGCCGCTGAATCTGCCGGATGACCAAAGTAGATACATAGCAAATAAGCGGGTACATAAATGTGTATAGTCCAATAATATCAATGTGATACATATCATACAAGAGGCCAAGGATGAAAGCGTATAAAATTGCGCGCTGACGGCTGTAATAGGCCGCAATAAAAATTAAGTACACAATCAAAAATCTTGGAACGAAAACAAACAGCTCACCATTTCGCTCAATCGGTGAAAACAGGCTGAAAATCGGCTCCAAGAAAAACAATATAACTGCAATGAGAGGGATGATGAACCGATTCATGATTCATCCTCCCCCTCTGTATCTACAGAGTTTCCTCCGTCTGTACCGTCCACGACCGTCGATGAGCGTTTCGCGATCATGACGTGATCGAGCATCGAGAAGTTTGCTGCAGGACGAATATAAGCGAGTTTAGTCAGCCCATAATCATCCGTTGAAACTTCGGTAATTTCCCCTATCAAAATACCTTTCGGGAAAATTCCTCCGAGCCCCGAAGAAGTTACCTTCATTCCTTTTTTGACATCAAAACTGGAATCGATGCGTTTCATAATTAATTGACGTGTCTGCCGGTCAAATCCTTCGATCAGGCCGAAAACCTCTTCCTCGCCAGCAATCATCGCCGCTACACGGAAGTTAATATTCTCGGTGGATAGTAATTCCACTGTGGAAGTAAACGATGTAGACATAACGACTTTTCCGATCAGGCCTTGAGCCGTAATGACAGCCATATTGACTTCCACACCGTCAGTCGTTCCTTTATCCACAATCAGCTTATCTTCCCATTGATCCGGATTTCGTGATATGACAGTGGACTGAATCGGTTCATAGGAACGCAGATCATCCAGTTTCTTTACAATATCACGCAATTTCACATTATCCGCTTTCACGTCGACCAGTTCGGCTTGGGTAGCCGCATACGCATCCAGTCGCTCTTTTAATCGTTTGTTTTCTTCGTATGTATTAAGCATCGTATCAATATTCTCAATGATCCCCGTAACAAAATGAGCCGGTTTCGTGAACATCGACTGTCCGAAACCGACAACATCCTTCACTACTTGTTCCGGAAAATTGGAATGGTTCCGGTCACGAAGTGAGAATGCAATTAATGCCACAAGGACGATTACTCCTACTAATAAAATGATTAATCGTTTATTGGAAAAAAAACGTGGCATTGCCTACATCTCCTCCAATTATTTTACTTGCATTTTTTTGATAATTTCTAAGTTATCTAATGCTTTTCCGGTACCCAAAGCAACACAGTCTAATGGCTCTTCTGCAATAAACACAGGCATATTCGTCTCATCGGAAATGACCTTGTCCAAATTACGAAGCATCGCGCCGCCGCCAGTCAAGACAATTCCGCGCTCCATTACGTCAGAAGAAAGTTCGGGCGGTGTTGTTTCAAGCGTTTTCTTAACTCCTTCAACAATCTGCAAAATAGATTCACGAAGTGCTTCCACAATTTCTTCTGAAGAAATTTCAAGCGTTTTCGGAAGTCCGGTCAACAGATCACGTCCGCGAATATCCATCTTTTCTGCTTTCACAGCATCTTTGGCAGAACCAATTTCAATTTTGATTGCTTCCGCTGTACGCTCACCGATTGTCAGGTTATAAGTTTTACGGATATAGCTGATGATCGCCAAATCCATCGTGTCCCCACCGACACGAATTGATTCACTTGTCACAATACCGCCGAGAGAAATAACTGCGACTTCAGTTGTACCGCCACCTATATCGACGACCATACTTCCCGTTGGTTCCCAAACCGGCAAATTTGCTCCGATTGCCGCCGCGAAAGGCTCCTCAATCGTAAACGCATCTTTCGCTCCGGCCTGGCGAGCCGCATCGATAACTGCACGCTGCTCAACAGAAGTAATTCCGTAAGGCACACAAATCATGACATTCGGCTTCTTCCATGAACCGCCTGCCGCTTTTGTTGCTTCTTTCATATAATGCTCGATCATTGCAGTCGTTGTTTCAAAGTCTGCAATCACTCCGTCTTTCATCGGGCGGGTTGCCACGATGGATCCCGGAGTACGTCCAATCATATTTTTAGCAGCGCTTCCGACTGCTACGATTTCATTTGTCACAGTATTTTTTGCTACAACGGAAGGTTCCCGAAGCACAATACCTTTACCTTTGATAAATACTAGTGTATTGGCTGTTCCCAGGTCGATTCCTACGTCTTTCGTTCCAATTCCAAACAAATTATTTCTTCCTTTCTGCATAACCGTCAACGGCCTTCTTAAAAGCATACACCACATTATAACGGAAAGGTAACTAAATTTACAGCAGAGCCTCGCGAGAATCTCAAAAACACGAAAAAAGAGACCGATTTCCCAGTCTCTCAGATGCATCTTACAGTCTAACGACACGCTCAAATATAGCCCTTATCCTTCAAACTGATGAATTTCTGATCGCCGATAATTATATGATCCAGCACGTCGATCCCCATAATCGAACCGGCTTCCATCAAACGCTTCGTTACTTCAATATCCTCTCTAGATGGCGTAGTATCACCACTTGGATGATTATGGGAAATTATCATCGAAGCAGCAGAACGTTTGAACGCTTCACGAAACACTTCCCTCGGATGAACGATACTGGAATTCAGACTACCGATGAAAATGGTCTGTTTATGAAGCACTTCGTTTTTTACATTGAGGAATAAAACGACGAAATGTTCCTGGTTCAGCGAAGACATATCGGTCATTAAGTAGTTTGCTGCATCTTCAGGCGAGCGGATCTTATAACGATCCTGCGGCGACGTCCGGTACAGCCGCTTGCCGAGCTCTGCTGCAGCCAAAATATGTACGGCTTTCGCTTCGCCTATTCCTTTAATTTCCGTCATTTCTCCCACCGTCATTCCGATTAAATCCTGCAGACGGTCAACTGTCGATAATACCCGGTTAGCGAGCACAAGTACGGACTCGGAACGCGTCCCTGTCCTCAGTAAAATGGCCAGCAGCTCTTGATTCGAGAGACTCCCGGCCCCCTCCCGAATCAATCTTTCCCTTGGCCTGTCCGCCAAATGAACATCGCGGATCATCATTTGCGGCGCTAAATCAAGTGGCATGCTTTGCGGCACCTGCTTCCAGCACGACTAACTCTTCCTGACGCAGACGTTCAATTAATTGAGCGATCGGCAGCCCGACTATATTCTGATATTCTCCTACGATTGATTCGACAAACAGCATACCCTCCGTCTGGATACCGTATGCTCCGGCTTTATCAGCCGCATCACCGGACCGGACATACTCTTCAACAAGTTCGAGATCAAGTGTCCGAAACTTCACTTGTGACAAGCTGGAAAGCTGAATCTTTTTACCTTTTGTTAACACAGTCACGCCTGTAATCACTTCATGGATCTGTCCTGACAGCTCCATAAGAAATTCAACTGCCTGCGCATCGTTTACAGGCTTCGGATACAAACTGCCGTTTCTCACTACGATAGTGTCTGCTGCAATGACGATAGAGCCCGGCGCATCTGCAAACACTGCATCTGCCTTCTTTTCGGATAAACGCACCGCGTAGAGATGAGGCTCTTTCGGCGTATAGGGCAGATCCTCATCTGCGTAACTGGGTTTCACTGTAAAATCTAAGCCTGCGAGTTTCAGCAGTTCTTTGCGTCTCGGTGATGAAGATGCGAGAACGATTGGTTTGGTACTGATGAATTTCATTGGGAAAACCTCCTTTTTTACCAGTGTACGCGATTGGAGGCGTTTTGAAAAAGAATGAAAAATGAATTTTCCTTACAAAATCGAATCAAAATTGAATTTTGAAGCATGGATCCTGACTTGTATAATGTGCCAGCAAATGGAGTCTGGCTATGGATGAGTCCTTGGTAAATGCGGAGATTGCAGTAATTTTCTTTTGTAAGTCCGATTCTTTTTTCTCTTTTTGATCTTTCGATAAATCAATTTTCGACAGATCGTCAGCGAGAAGGGCTTTTTCTACTTGTTTACTGTCTGCAGTCTTGCAGGTACCCGGTGCCAACTGAATTTTCTTCTTAAATGCATCCTCCCCTTCATTTAACACGACTTGACTCTCCTCCAGCCAGACAGCTCCCCATATATAGAACTGATCGCTCACCTGCACGATAGACGTGTTGGCCAACGAAGGATTTTCCGTTGCAAAATCCGCTGCAGACTCTTTACTTGAAAAAACGCCATGCTGTTTGACGAACATCGTAAGCGTATCGCCGTCAGCTGCCTTTTTATCTTCACTGTTTTCTGTGCCCGGTCCGGAAGTTGTGACCGTTTTATCAGGTGCTGCCCCTTTTCCTCCTGTACTGAAAATCGTCAGCCCGATGACGAGTATAGCGGCAAGTCCTATGCCCACTCCTTGAACCATTGCTCGTATCACTGTGAATTTTGAATAGGATCTGCGAAAATTCATTTGCTTTCACTCCACTTTTTTCTCCACTTTACCAAAGCGAACATGAAAAAGGACAAGACTCTTGTCGTCTTGTCCTAAAATATTTTCTGTTTTAATTCAACAAATCAGTATACCATCCGACAAGCTGCGCTCCGTAAAAATACGCGATGAGGGCAGCGACTGCGATTGACGGACCGAATGGGACAGGTGTTTTACGGCCCTGCTTCGTTCGTTTCAAAAAGATTATGCCGACAATCGCGCCTATTAATGAAGCTAAAAATAGAGTGAACAATGTTTGTATGGTGCCAAGCACTAAACCGATAACAAGAAATAACTTGATATCCCCGCCCCCCATGCCGCCATTCGACACGATCGCGATGAGCAGCAGGACGCCGAAACCGACCGCAGCACCGAGCAGACTGTCCCACCAGGGCGTCAGCGGACTGAATATCCGTAATATAAAGATCGCAACGCCAAACGGCAGCAAGATTTTATTCGGAATCAGCATGTATTTCAAGTCGGATACTGTCAAAATGACGAGCATGGAAATGAAAAGCAGTGCGATTGCGAGTTCGAGCTGGAAACCAAAGTGTAAATACGCAGCAGCGAACAGTACGCCTGTAATCAGTTCCATCAGCGGATAGATCGCGCTGATCTTCTCCCCGCAGCCCCGGCACTTGCCTTTCAGGAAGACGAAGGAGAATACGGGCACCAGATCCACAAGCGTCAGCCGGCGGTCGCAAGTGGTGCAGTGTGAAGGCGGCGAGACAATGGATTCTTTTAATGGTATACGTAAGCCGACCACGTTGAAAAACGAGCCAAACGTGATGCCGTAGAGGAAGAAAAAACTGCCGATCACCCATTCCATAGACTGCCTCCTACTCCGTCTTCTCGTCGCCGGTCATTTTATTGATTGTTGTCGGGTCCTCTTTTGAGGCAGCCGGCGGTGCGTCCAGTTTCGGCGCTTCATTCTGCAGATTTTCAAGATCCGGGCGGAAATAGGCATTGAACGAGATCACCAGCTCCATCGGACCGACTTCTGAGTTTTCTTCCGTCTTTTCTGCCGTCCCTTTAAACTGGATCGTCTCCACATTCAGGATGCGTCGCGTCTCTTCCACTTCATAAATGAACGTCTCGACTTCTTCATAGGTATTTGCAAGCAGCTCGACCTCCATTAGCACCGTCTGGAGATTCTGCACCTCTTCCGGCATCGTTTCAATCGCTGTCAGCTCTTTGGTGAACGACACATTCGTCACTTGGCTGCCCGACTTCACTTCTGCTTTCTCTATCTGCAGAAGCAGCCCATCTTCGAGTGGAATGACTGGGACTTTCTGCTGCAGCGGTTGTGAAGTGAATGTTTCTTCTGCATCCTTATTCGCAAGCTGTTTCTGCAGCGCAAACAGTGTATCACGCTCCGTGGACAATTGCAGTGCCGCCTGATCTTTTTGTTCTTTTGCAGGCAGATAGAGTGTATAGACCGAATAAAAGACGAGAGCAATCAGGAAGATGGAAGCCAGTGCTACTAGTCCGATTTCCATTTGGCGTTTAGTAAAATACTTACTCATTTGAAACGCCTCCTTCTGTTTCGTTCTCAACAGGCGGCTGTTCGTCCCGCGCCGGCTCTTCATCTGCAGGCTGCTCTTCTTCATCCGGTGTTTCTTCTAAGGGCTCGTCAATCGCGTCCGGATCAACGACTGCATCAGTTTCTGCCAGGTTCCGCTCATCGAGGAACTGGACAAAGTAGCGGGCCGTATATCTCGGCAGCACATCCGAAGCCAAGTCTTCCTCTTCCAGTTCTTCCGTTTCTACTTGCTCAAACGTTGCAGCGGTAACCAGGGAAGAAGCTTTCATCCGCGTTAAATAATGGGCCGCTTCCGCCATATCGTCGAACTGCACGTCAAATGTTGCTTCATTGGGCGCAGTGAATGTGAATTCTAAAAAAAATCCGCGATCCGGCAAAGCTTGTACAAGTTCCTGGATAAGCTGCACGGTTTTGTACTGATAGCCTTCCAGCCATTCGACTGTCATGGCCAAATCTGCTTTATCCTGTCCGAACTCGGAAGGTCGCAACTGCGACGTGATAGCTTCCTCTTGTTTCTGAATCTCAAAAGTCTGCGCCTGCAACGATTGAGCTTCTTCGTCATTTTTTGCAGCAAGCCAAAACAGAACGGCCCAGCTGACGAGCGCGAGCACCAAAATGCCCACTGCAACCCACAGCCATGTGGATCGTTCCTTGATTTTCTCAGGAAGGAGGTTAATATCGACTAACATATGTACTTACACCTCTTCCTTCAGCGCCAGGCCGACTGCCCGGTGATACTCCGCAGAAATAATTGATCCATCCGTGCAACAAATCGGTTCCTTAACGAGCGGAAAAGCTTCAATCGCCAGACGTTCTCTGACCAGCTGCAAGAGCTCGTCCTGCTGACCGTATGTACCGTTCCATAATAAATGTGTAATGGTCGCTTCATTCTCCGCCAAATTAAAGCGGTAGAAATTCGCCAGTTTTTCCAGCTCCATCACGATGGTGGCCGGTTCGACTTGATGTTCATTGATCTCTTCACCCGTCGTCAGACTGAGCGGAACTTCAAGCTCCATCGAGCGAATAAACAGCGGAAAATGACTGTAGAAAATCGACACGGTCAGACTGCGGCCGCGTAAGTCAGCGAGGAGAATATGTTCTTCACCGGTGAATTGATATTCTTTAAACGCCAGCCGGTAGAGAGACAGGGGTGCGATGTCCGCCACGACCGGCACCATCTTCGCGGCTTCCAAAGCGTCTTCGTATGCCTGCATGACGCTTTCTTTTGATGCAATCAGAATTGCTTCGTGCTGTGCGGCATTCGCTGTGTACGGTACGACATCAAATACCGGATCATCGAATGGCAGATAGATGGTGGAGCCGATTTCGATGAAGAAATGCCCTTTTAACTCTTCGTCTTCCACGGTGTCGGGGTAGGCGACACGACGGATAATGACATAAGCGTCAGGCGCGAGGAATGCCACATCCCGCTTCGCCAGCCCCCAGTCAGCTGCCGCTTCAGCCAGAACCTGTTTTAGAGCCGCTTCGTCGGTAATCCGGCCTTCTTCTATAACGTTCGCCGGCATCGCCATTTCCTGAGCCGTATCGAGCACCAGCGGTTCACGAGTCTTAATGCGCACATAACGTACCGCATCGTCTTCGATTGTGAGCGAGTGCGTGCGTTTGTTGCGGCCCATGAGCGGCGATATAGTATCTGAAAGCTTCGATAGAATGGACATACGGCGTTTCCCTCCGGACAGCAGGCTGATCGTGAATCAGACGACTGATTAGTTACGTTAAGTATAGCAAACAGAGTGATAGAAGGAAAGATTCATAGGGAAAATTGCATATATTTGTCTTAATCTATATGAAGTTATTTACTCGGCTCCTTCCATATGGCCACAAGGCGTTGAACCCACTACCAGTTCTTTGCCGCTGTTCTCGATCATTTTCCGTGTCGCTTTCTTAAATAAAATTTTATTCTTGCCTGCGTCAGCATTCCCGCAAATCCAAGCGGGTTTTGAATCCGCCACAAAAAGCGAGTTGTTTCCGAGTCCTTCATCTTCCAAAAAACCTTCTGCGATAAGTGTTGGCACACTGACTGATTTTATATAACCTGTTGGGTCTTCGTAATCAACAAAATACAATTCAGCAGCTTCTATAATACTTACAGCATTCGCTTTCTCCACTTTAATTTTTGAATTCTCGATAATATTTGCTATCGCAGGAACGGCGATAGCCGCGATAATTCCCAGAATGACAATGACAGCAAGAAGTTCGATAAGTGTTAGGCCGTCTGAACCTTTTATCCGTTTTTTCATACTATCTCTACTCGCATGATTGAATGTCGATTATTGCCTTTTACTTATCTGTTCCTTGATTGCTGTTTCATCAAACCTCGGCTAACAATGTATAAAAAGACTCTGAAGATATAATTCTCTTCAGAGCCAAGTTATTAGTTATTGCTTACTATCAGTTTATTTGAATTGTGTTCGAATTGTTTGGGGACCTGGTACCTCGAGTTGTGGTACCTTAAGTTGTTTGGAGATCATGTATGTCAGATTAAGGCGTTGCATTAGTTACTTCAGTCTTTTTACCACTGTCTGTTATATCTTTGCTAGTAGCATTTGTAAAAGTTACTTTAGGTTTAATTTTTTCATTTGTTGTACCAGTAAAGTGAACACCTGTGTCTTTTACTTTCTTTACTTTCCCGGTATTGGTTAGACTTCCTTCACTTTCTAAGAAGCCCTCACTTTTTAACTTGCTAATTTCAACTTCAACATCAACTTCATCTGGGTTCTCTGTAAAATACATATTTCCTGCACTAATTATATTTTGTGCATCAGCTTTTGCCGCTTTAACACGTGAGTTATCAATAATATTCCCTATAGCCGGAATAGCAATCGCCGCGATAATCCCCAAGATAACAATAACCGCCAGTAACTCGACCAATGTTAAACCTTTTTCATTTTTTAATTTCTTCTGCAAAAAATTTTTCATGTAGTTTCCTCCTCTATGTTTTCGTGTTCTATGAAATTAGTATAGCAGACTCTTTAGGAACTTAACACTAGAAAACTAGTAAATTCATAAATTAATTTTGAAATAATGGATTTTGTGTTACAAAATATCTATCTGTTCAAACATACTGAACATCGGCATCATAATTGCAAGAACAATAGTCCCGACAATCGCAGCCAAGAAAACAATCATGATTGGCTCTATGAGGGCCTTCAAGCGGTCTGTTGCCGCTTCAACTTCCTTCTCATAGAAATCTGCGACTTTTGCCAGCATCGAGTCTAATGACCCAGTTTCCTCACCGATCGCAATCATATGGGGGATTAACGGAGGAAATGCCCAGTGGTTCATCATCGGCTCCGTCAGGGATCCGCCACGCTCCATCGACTGTCTCGATTCACCGATGACACGTGAGATAACTTCATTGCCAACCACTCGCTCCGTCATTGATAATGCCTGCAAAATGGGAACAGAGCTTGAAAACATCGAACTTAATGTACGTGTCATCATGGCAAGTGCTGACTTCTTAACAATATTGCCGAATATCGGGACTCTCAGCAAAAATGAATCTAGCATATACTTCCCCTGCGGATTGCTGCGCATTAATAGGATTCCAACCACAACAGCCGCTGCAAGCAAGACTAATAGATACCAATAATGCTGGACCCAGTCACTCGCCGCCATCACAAATCGCGTCAGCCATGGCAGTTCGCCCCCGATGCTATCGAACATATCGACAAACATCGGTACGACAAATGATAACAGGAAAATGACAACGCCAATCGCCAAAATACCTACTACCACTGGATAAGCCATAGCCGAAACCACTTTCTGTCTCGTCCGGTATGCCTTCTCGTAGTGATCGGCCAGCTGATCGAGCGCTTCATCGACCGTTCCAGACAATTCACCCGCGCTGATCATATTCAAAATCAGTGGCTCGAAAACTTTCGGATGTTTCTCAAAAGCGACTGAAAGCGGCGTCCCTGTCCGCAAATCTTCCTGAATCGAATTCAATATTTTCCGGAAGGCCGGCTGTTCCACTTGCATGGACAGAATTCTTACAGCATCCACAATCGTCACGCCCGCCTGCAGCAAAGTGGAGAACTGCCGCAGGAACATAATGAGCTGATCGCGCTTCACCGGGCTGCCAATCGTAATATCTTTTGTCAGCACGGTTTCCTTCTGCTCCACAATGCTGACTACCCGGATTCCCTGGCTTTTCAGTTTAATTGCCGCGTCACGCTTATTGTTTGCCGTAATGGTCCCCCGCCGAATGGACTTGGCATCGCGACCTTCATAAGTAAAACGCGCCACGGTCAGTCATCCTCCTGCAAGTAAGGCTGTGCCATCTCATAAGAAATAATCCTTTGTTCCAAAAGTCTTTTCACTGAATGGTCCATCATATGCATACCCTGCGCGCGACTCGTTTGGATAACATTAGGTATTTGATGTGCCTTTTCCGACCTGATCAAATTCGACACCGCCGGATTATTAATCATAATTTCGGTTGCAGCACGTCGTCCTTTCCTATCAGAAGTCTGGAACAGCCGCTGGGAAACAACGGCGGTCAGCACACCCGCAAGCTGCACGCGAATCTGTGCCTGCTGGCCGTGAGGAAAGACGTCGATAATCCGGTCAATTGTGGAAGCGGCACTCCATGTGTGAAGTGTAGCCAAAACTAAGTGACCAGTTTCGGCTGCGGTAATGGCAGTCGAAATTGTCTCCAAGTCCCGCATTTCTCCGACGAGTATGACATCCGGGTCCTGCCGTAGCGCTGCCCGCAGACCGTCAGCGAATGACAGCGTATCGAATCCAACTTCCCGCTGATCGATAATCGAAGTACCGTGGTCATGCATATACTCAATCGGATCTTCCAGCGTAATGATATGTTTGCGCATCGTTTCATTCATATAGCGGATCATCGCCGCCAGTGTCGTCGATTTTCCTGACCCTGTAGGCCCTGTAACCAAGATTAATCCCTGCGCCGTATCAGCTAAATTTTTTAGTGTGTTGGGCATAAGTAAATCCTCGATCGTCGGTATTTTCGTAGGAATCGTCCGGAACGCCAATGAAATCGCCCCGCGTTGCTGAAACGCATTGACCCGGAAACGTGAGACGCCAGCAATCTCATAGGAGTAGTCGATCTGGCCAGCTTCTTTGAAATTCGCCAACATTTTTTTAGGAACTGTCTGGTTCGCAATTTCCCGAGTATCGTCTTCGTTCAGTACTGTTTCACCGTATCGCTTCAACTCGCCATGTATACGGAATACAGGAGGGACGCCGACTGTGAGGTGAATATCAGAAGCTTTCATTTGAAACGCATCAGTTAGTAATTGATCAATTCGTTCTGGCATTAGCACACACCCCTATTCAATCAAGGCCACTCGCAACACTTCCTCAGTAGTTGTAATGCCCTGCTTTACTTTTTCTAAACCATCATCAATCAGGAAAATCGTCGCACTACGCTCCGCAATTTCCCGCATGACGCTCGGTGACATATTATTATTGATGGCTTCGCGCATCTCCGCGTTGATAAGTAATACTTCATGAATCGCAATTCGTCCGCGGTAGCCGGTCATATTACACGCCGGACAGCCCGCCCCGCGGTTGACTGCTTCAATCGTCATACCGCGTTTCGCGAAAATCTCCTGCTCACGCTGTGTTGCCGGCTGGCGTGTACCGCAGTCGCGGCAAACTCTCCGAATCAAACGCTGCGCGACGATGGCATTCAATGAAGCCGTCAGCAAAAACGGCTCCACGCCCATATCGAGCAGACGCGAAATAGAGGCGACAGAATCGTTCGTATGGATCGTACTTAAAACTAAATGCCCCGTCAATGACGCTCGAATCGCAATTTCCACGGTCTCTTTATCACGGATTTCACCGACCATGACAATATCGGGGTCCTGCCGCAAAATCGAGCGCAGTCCTGTCGCGAACGACAATCCGACATTGTTATTCACCTGTATTTGATTGATTCCTTCGAGCTGATACTCGACCGGATCTTCAATCGTAATGATATTGACGTCTTCATCATTCAGCCTATTTAATGCCGCGTATAGCGTAGATGATTTACCTGAGCCGGTTGGTCCTGAAATTAATATGATGCCGTTCGGCTTTTCGATTTCCTCTAAAAAGCGTTTCAAATTAGTCGGACCGAAGCCGAGCTTAGCCAAGTCGTTCAGCGAGCTGCTCAAGTCCAAAATCCGCATGACGACCTTCTCTCCAAAAACGGTCGGCAGAGTAGAAAGGCGCAGGTCAATCGGCCGGAAATCAATTGTAATCTTAATTCGGCCGTCCTGCGGGATGCGTGATTCAGTAATATTCAGATTTCCCATGATTTTGATCCGCGCAATCAGCATGGACTGCATATGCTTTGGAAGCACCCGCTCCGTATGCAGTTTTCCGTCCACACGGAAACGGATGACGACCTGGTGTTCCTGCGGGTCGATGTGGATATCACTCGCTTTCATAGATACAGCGCTCGAAATAATCTGATTGACGAGCCGGACGATCGGCGAATCATTATCAACTAGTTCTTCTTGCTGCTGTTCGGCTTGCGGTTCGGGTTCATCGAATACAATATCGTCAAACAATTCGTCATCATAATACCTTGTAATTGTTCTCACAATATCATCTTTTGAAGCGATCGCCGTCTCAATATGGAAACCGGTCGACAGACGCAGATCTTCAATCGTGTTATAGTCCATCGGGTCCGCCATCGCGACGAATAATTTATCGCCATCGCGCTTTAGCGGTACAATCATTTTCTGCTTCGCAAGTCCTTTCGGCACTACGTTAAAGAGTTTCGGATCAAACGGATAGCGAAATAAATTCACATGCGGTATGCCGAGCTGGAACTCCAGCACTTCAATCAGCTGCTGCTCAGTAATATAGCCCCGCTGCAGCAATGCGTCCCCAAGCCGCTGATCCCGCGGCTTGTCTTTCAGCGTGCTCATCAGCTGCTCATCCGTCAATAATCCGGATTCTATTAATAAATCACCCAGACGCTTTCTAGTTGATGCCATCTGAATCCCCCTCTGTCAGTCGATTGGATTGCCGTCTTTGTCGAACTTCATGATGTTTCCGCCTTTATCATAGATGACTTTATTGTCGTCTTTTCCGCCTGATGCATTTGGTTTAGAAGTATCGTTTCCAGGCTTGCCGGATGAATTTCCGCTATTTCCTGAACCAGTCCCTCCATTACCGTTTGTGTTTCCGGCAGATGAACCGCCTTCATTCGAATCACTGCTTCCGAAGTCGCCTTCTGTCCCGCTTTCAACACTGCCACCGCTTGTCCCGTTCTGAATCAGATGATGACGTTCCACCCGCGGAATTGGCATATAGAAATCTACTGAAATATCTTCATAGTCTTCGAGTGCGCCGTTGAGCATTACTTTCCGCTTCACTGTCGCTTCGAGTCCTTTCTTTCCGCTGTCCAATGTTTCCTTGACACCCGGCGAAACGAAGGCACTATAGCGGATCACCGTTTTCGGCTCGTAGGTCTTCAATGTTTCAACTTCTGGTTCATAACTATGAACAAACGGCAGTCCTTCCACCGTCAGTTCAAGTTGGGAGTTTGTCCAATTGGTATGAATGGTGAATACGGTTTGATTCGGATTGGAAAATAGTAAATTCAGACCGAGCTTACGGTTGATCGCCGCTTCAAAACCAGGCTGCACTTCCGCCGTCAACTCGCTGCTTATATTTCGCTCGTCAATAATCCAGTTCGTCTGGAGCGCCGCCGCGTACAGTATGGATGCCATGATGGTCATCTCTTCATCCGAGGCAGCCGCCGATTCCTTGCCCTCCAAAAATTCTGTGAATGAAAACGTGGAGTTCGGCTGAATTTCCGTTCCATCCAGGTCATTCATCAACAACCGGATACCTTTTGGAACCTCCGAGAGCTGATAATATGCCGTCGCAATGGTCTGTGTCTGTGAATACAAATTAGGAATAAATTCAGGCAGATGAATCCGCTGCGGCATGATTCCACTGCGCACATATTCTTCTATTTTAGAAGCGACCGTATCTACTTCATCTTCCGAGAATGAGAGCGAATCAAAATTCTGTTTCAGCACCGTTCGCAACCCATCACGCGAAACATCCGCAATCAAAGCATTATCCTGCCCGGAAGCCGCTTGCGAAAGCGTGGCGTCCGGATCGAATGTAATCACTTCAGCGGGCACCTGAACAGAATAATCCTGCACAAGCAGCTCAACTTGCAGATTCTCATCCAGTTCGTTGAAGTCACCCGCCAGCTTCTCCTTCGCTTTTTTACGGCTCATCTTTGATACATCAAAAGGCCCGACATACGTATGCTTGCCGAAACGCTTGATGTTTGAGAAGAAGCCGTCACCTGCGTACGTGTCCTGGACGAAGAGTGCGGAGAGAGCCAGGAGTGCGGCTGCACAGAGCAGGGTTATTGTGTATAGTTTTGGTTTCATAACATACCTCTCTCACATATTTTTTATTCACATTTATTAGTTGCCAATTAACCAACATGACCTCACAAAATTATGCATTACTTGGAGCTGAGTTGAAGAAAAAATGCAAATAACCGTATGAACAGAATGTGTAATGGAAAACTTAAATTTATTTGGAGGCTTTTCACTTTATTTTTCTTTGAAATCCGTCTTCGATAGGTGAGTAGTGCCGTAAGGAGGACCTGTTTGTACAGGAGGTGCAGGTTCCGGATCTTTTATACCTGGCCCAATTGGAACGCTTTCTACGTTTGGTTTTTTATAATTCACAGTAGCTCCACCATTAGCAGTGAAATTATCCGCATAAATTGCTCCATTTACGCTCCCTCCACCCGATAACTTAACTTCGGCATTCGGTGCTAAAATCATAGTTGGATCGGCTTTTACACCTCCACTGATTGAAACTTTTTCCCCGCCAGTTAAAATATTGCCCTTTATGCCACCGCCACCCGTCATAGTAATGTTGGCATCTTCCGCATAAAACGATCCGTTTATTTGAGTTTCATCAGAAAAGAAGACTTCTTTATGTTTATTAGTAGTAGAACCTTGCAAGAAGATTCCTAATTGATTCGCAGATGAGCTATTACCAATAGAACCCTTTACATTAATTTTGTCACTTACCATAAAAGTCAATTTACCTGTACCTATAACTTGAATATGACCTTGAATAACATCAAGATTATCTACTACAATAACTCTGTCTTCATTACCCACATTTATTTTTAAGGTATTATTTTGGTCCACTTTAAGATTAGTTAAATGAAGGTTTTCTGTCATGTCCAAGGTATAATTATCTGTCATCCAGTTATCGGCATATAAACTACCATTCTTAATAACTTCTTTTTTATTATTTCCATTTGTAATGGTTATATTGGATGGCATATTATATGGAGGAAATTCCGGAAAACCAGGAAGCTCTATTACTCCCTCATCTTTCAGCCCTATAGGTATTGTTGTATTCATCCAATCCGGCTTTTTGAGAGCATCGTTCTCAGAGCCACTTGGAACAAATATATTTCCTGAAATTGAAGCACCGCCATCAAGAGTAACAGACTTATCCCCTTTCAAATTGGTGCCGACACTTCCATTGATCGTTCCATTAGGCATTTTTATAGTACCGTTAACAAAAACCGCTGTTCCCTCAGGTACATTTATTGTAGGCAAGCTTGAGTTTGTTCCATTATTACCTGAGCTTGGGTTGTCTGAATTTCCACCCTGACCTGGGGGAAGTGAAGTTGTCGGTTCGTAACTAACGTGTATTTTTTGAACAACAGTTCTTTCTTTTTTACCGATTTTCCCTGTAGATTCAATAACTAGTTCTTCAGTGGAACCTTCCTTATTTATAATAAGAGTTTTAATTTTCGGCTTTTCATTTTGAAAACTTTCAAAGTCAACTTTTTTTACATCCTCTATAATATTCGCAGATATTATTTCAGAATATACTGCATTAAAAAATTCTGTTGAACTTTTATAATCAATATTTTCAGCATTATTTTCAGCAATTTTATTAATTTTTACAAGTGCATAATTCACCCCTGCCTCAGCGATGTAAAAAACTGATTGATCGTCCCGTTCCCCTCTTGTAATAAAAGAGTTATTGAATGATAGTCCCAATATGGAGGCACCAAGCACCATTAGAACCACTAAAACCATTAGAACAGCAACAAGAGTAAAACCTCTTTCTTTTTGCAAACAGAACACCCCTATCTGGTAGTTATCGTAGTTTCTGCCTTAATATAATTTCTTTCATATTTTTCTTTGCTCTTAATCTCTATGTGGACTGTTTTGGCAGATATAGGTGTAACTAAGAAGCTTTCAATGTTATCAGCAAGTATTTCATCATTTTTATAAAGTATGTTCCCAACTTTTTCATATTTGTCATTCCCAATTAACAGTACATTATCATTATTAACATTAAAATTATTTTTTCTGCGTATTTCTTTTGTGATGTATTTAAAAACATACTGAATTGATTGTTGGTGAGTAGTTCTTTCCTCTTGTATCTCATATTCTTTTTGTCCAGTGAAATATAAACTGAAAACTAATATTCCCACTGATGACAAAATTACTAAAACGGCTAGCAACTCAACAAGAGTAACTCCAACTTGACTCCGAAGAGATTTTTTAATTAGTTGTTTTCCCACCATAATATCGTCTCCATTTGTGCTCTTTGTTTTTTAGTATTGCTCAGTTCAAATACTTTTACTATAACATGAGACATTTGGTTGTTTGGTTCTTTTAAGTCAACTAAGATTATATAATTTATATTATTATAAAGCTGATCTTTTATATAAGTCTTTTTCGTAGGAGAATCCAGAGTAAATCCTAAGTTTTTTATATTAGTAACAGTAGTTGGATAAACTCTACTATCATTTTTTATGTCTATTATATTTTCCATTGTCGCTTGAGCAATATATGTCGCATCCATAATTTCATTAGATATATTATTTTGTTTTGCCACGATTGGAAAAAAGGTCAAAAATGATACGATTAAGAGAGATAAAATGACAAGAGATGCCAATATCTCCACCAATGTCATTCCTCTTTCATTGTTTGCTTTCATGACGATTCTCCTTTCCTCTATATCTCTCATTATCTTCATATAATACGGCCTGTCATCAAACTAAATACCTTATTTTCTAAATGATTGCTAGTTAATTTGATCTGATTAAGTCTATTGTCTCATTAAACTACTCAACAAGTAAAGAGAGCCAACCACAACTTTTATGTCTTTTTCTGCACAAGTTAGATCCAATTCATCTGCCGATAGGACTTCGCTGTTTTCTATGGTGCAGACAGCCTGCAGGTCTTCCGCTTTTGCTGCTTGGGCATGTGGGAAGTTGACGAATGTGAAACGGCTGGCGAGTGGAGATAGGATTTCTATAGTTTTCGCATAGTCTTTTGTATTCAGCATGCCGACGATCCAGTGCACTTTTTCATTGGGAAATTCCTGCCGGATGGTTTCCACTAGTTTTCCGGCAGCCGCAGGATTATGTGCACCGTCTATAAACACGCCTTCCCTGATTTCCTGAAAACGAAACGGCAGCTGGACATTGCGTATGGCATCCGCTACTTGCATTTGCTGTAATGGAACGCCCGCCTGCAGCAACGCTTCGAGCGCCACCGCATGATTGACTGCTTGATGAGGCCCTTTCATCTTGCGTGACGGGATGCGGAATTCTGATATGCCGCTGAAGACTTCGAGGTTTCTCTGTCTCATGACAAACTCTTCGCCATATATCCGTACCATGCTTTTATGGCGGGCAGCTTCGGCCAGGGCCACTTCTTTAGCTTCTGCCGGCAGATCTCCAATGACAGCAGGGATCAACGGTTTGATGATGCCCGCTTTATGTGCCGTGATCTCTGACAATGTATGTCCAAGAAATCCGGTATGATCGAGTGCAATCGACGTAATCACCGAAACCAGCGGCGTCACGACATTCGTACTGTCAAACCGTCCGCCCATTCCGGTTTCCAATAAAACGTAATCAGGTGCAGCATTCCGAAAAGCCAAAAAAGCCGCCAGTGTCAGCAATTCGAAATCGGTCAGCATGCCGCTAATACCCGCTGCATTCATTTCCTCAAACACATACTCCAGTTCAGCTGGCGAAATAGGATCCCCGTTTATTCGGATCTGGTCATGGATATCAATCATCGCTGGCGAAGAAAACACGCCTGTCGAATAACCATGCGCCTGCAGCACTGCTTCCATCACTGCAATTGTCGAGCCTTTGCCGTTTGTGCCGGCGACATGAATGATGCGCAGGTCTTTTTCCGGATTTAATACAAGTGAAAGTGCTTCTTCTATCGCTGCTAGCCCTGGTTTGATAGAGTCGTCACTCTCTATATCAAATTGTTTTTTATATTCATCAAGTTTTGGAATCAAAGAAATTCCTCCTGTGCTAAAATTAATGTATAGATTCATTATAGCAAAGGTGGCGGAGTGATTGAAAAGTTGTTGGATTATTTATAACGGGAGTTTACTGAGTGATAAATTTGCCGATCAGGCCCGGCTTGTCGGAGAAGCGGCAATCAGAGCTGGAGTTGAAGTTCTTCTCCTTCGAAACAATGAAATCCCGATCGATCTGCAGGAACCAATCCATAACCCGCCTGATTTCGTAATTTTTCTCGATAAAGATATTCTGCTCGCAAGATACCTGAAGCAAAACGGAATCCCTATCTTCAACGATCCTGAAGTCATCGAGACTTGCGATAATAAAGCGAAACAATATTTGGAGCTGGCGAAACACGAGGTTCCTATGCCTCGGACAATCATTGCGCCGAAAGTGTATCCGAATTTCACCATTCGCGACAGCGGCTATTATGAAATTGTGCTCGAGCAGCTGGGACTGCCGATGATTATCAAGGAAGGTCATGGTTCGTTCGGCATGAAAGTATATTTAATTGAAACTGAGGAAGCTTTCTATGAAAAGGTAGATGAATTGCGTGGAGTAGATTATGTATTTCAGGAATTCATTGAAACGAGCAAAGGGCGTGATCTGCGAGTGAATATTGTCGGGGATGATGTGGTCGCAGCGATGCATCGACACTCTGAGACTGATTTCCGCGCGAATATCACAAATGGCGGCACAGCGGAAGTCGTTGAACTGACTGTCGAACAACAACAGCTGGCTCTGCGCGCAGCTAAAGCAGTCGGTGCAGAATTTGCAGGTGTCGACCTGCTGTACGGTCCGAATGAAACACCGCTTGTCTGCGAAGTGAACGCCGCTGCCCATATACGTAATATTTATAACGTAACAGGGATCAACGTAGCGGATGCGATGATCAGCTATATATTGAGGAAGCTTACATGAAAGGCGCCGTATACTATAGCGCACAGGAAGCGTTGCGCAATCAGGGGTTCATTGCCGATCTGCTGACAGAAGCGAAATGGCATGAGTTATCACTTGAGTTAATCACTTCGCCTCCATCATCGTCCTATGATTTCCTAATCTACCGTGACAGAAACCCGGAGCTCGCCCGTCAACTGGAACAAACTGGCTGTCGCCTGTTCAACCGTCCAGCCGTCAATGAAATCGCCAACGATAAACTGCGGACATTCGAACTCGCTTCCCTGCTCGGCATTCCCGCTGTTCCGACGTTTCGTGCAGATAAACGGCTGCCTGACTTACCGTTCGTGCTGAAAACTCGCAACGGGCATGGCGGCAGTGAAGTATTTCTATGCCGTACGCAGGTACAGGCAGACGAAGTACTCAGCCGATATGCAGAAAACGAACTCATCGTCCAGCCATTCATCGAGTCCAACTCACAAGATGTCCGCGTCTTCATGCTCGGCGACGAAGTTTTAGGCGCCGTAAAACGCTCAGGTGCCGCAGATTCATTCAAGTCCAACTACACACTGGGCGGATCGGTCGAGAAATACACACTGGATAACACACAGACAAAACAAGTTCAAACCGTCGCCCGCGCCATTAAAAGCGACTACATTGGCATCGACTTCCTGCTGCCTGGGCACGGCGGCTGGCTGCTGAATGAAATCGAAGATCCCGTCGGCGCGCGCTCACTATACGCAACGCATGATTTTTCCGTTGCCGAGAAGCTGATGGCTTACATACAGAACCAAATGGAGTCATGAAAGGCTCGCTCCCCGACTGGTTTGGTTCGCTTGTGAAGTGGTATGGCGCGTTCGCTATCCAGTTTGGTGCGGGGCCGGCATGGTTTGGCGCGCTTGAGGAGTTGTTTGGTTCGTTTAACCGGGTTTTGGCGCGTCACGATGCCGTAAGCAAAAAAAAACTGCCCAGGATGTCAAAATGACTTCCTGGGCAGTTTTCTATCGTCATTAAATCTCTTTCAACTCCGCGATACGGCGCTCAACCGCCGCATGCTTCTCTAAATAATCCTGCTCTTTCGCACGTTCTTCTTCCACCACTTCAGCCGGAGCCTTCGCAGTAAAGCGTTCATTGGACAATTTGCCCTGAACACGTTTCACTTCGCCCTGCCACTTGCCGAGTTCTTTCGTCAAACGAGCGATTTCTTCTTCGATGTCGATCAAGCCTTCCAGCGGCAAATACAGCTCTGCGCCTGTTACTACAGCTGACATCGTCTTGCCTGGTGCATCCACTTTCACGCCAATCGTCAACATTTCCGGATTACAGAATTTCTCGATATAGCTGCGGTTCGCTTCCAGAACTTCAACTGTCGACTCGTCTTTCGCAGAAATATACAGATCGACTTTACGGCTCATCGGTGTATTCACTTCTGAACGGATAGAACGCACCGCTTTAATAATATCCATCAGCAGCTTCATATGAGACGCACGCGCGGAGTCAGATAGCGCAGCATCCACTTCCGGCCACTTGGCAACCGTAATTGATTCGCCTTCATGCGGCAAGTTCTGCCAGATCTCTTCGGTAATGAACGGCATCAATGGGTGCAGCAACCGCATCGTCTGATCCAGCACATGCGCTAGCACCGAACGAGTCATTTTCTTTGCTGCCTCATCTTCACCGTACAGCGGCAATTTCGCCATTTCGATATACCAGTCACAGAAATCATCCCAGATGAAGTTATACAGCGCACGGCCCATTTCACCGAACTCATAACGGTCTGCGAGGCTGGTTACCTGCTCGATCGTTTCATTCAGACGTGTCAGAATCCAGTCGTCCGCAACTGATTTCGCTCCTGTCAGATCGATTTCCTCAAATTTCATGCCATCCATATTCATCAACGCAAAACGAGAAGCATTCCAAATTTTATTGGCAAAGTTCCAGATCGCTTCGACTTTTTCTGTTGAATAGCGCAAATCCTGTCCAGGTGAAGAACCAGTCGCCAGGAAGTAACGCAAGGCGTCGGCACCGTACTGATCGATGACGTCCATTGGATCTACACCGTTACCAAGAGATTTAGACATTTTCCGCCCGTCTTCCGCGCGCACCAGTCCGTGAATCAAGACATCCTTGAATGGACGCTCTTCCGTGAACTCTAATGCCTGGAAGATCATGCGGGACACCCAAAAGAAGATAATATCATATCCTGTAACAAGGGCGTCTGTCGGGTAATATTTCTTGAACATTTCATTGTCAGTGTCCGGCCAGCCCATAGTGGAAAACGGCCATAGAGCGGATGAGAACCACGTATCGAGTACGTCCTTGTCCTGTTCCCAGTTATCCGCGTCGGCAGGGGCTTCCTGTCCAACATAGATTTCGCCTGTCGTCTTATGATACCAGGCAGGAATACGATGGCCCCACCAAAGCTGACGGGAGATACACCAGTCGTGGACATTTTCCATCCATCCAAGATACGTCTTTTCAAAGCGTTCCGGAACGAAATGAACTTTTTCTTCTTCATTTTTCTGTAGATTAATCGCTTCTTCAGAAAGCGGCTGCATCTTCACGAACCATTGTGTAGACAGATACGGCTCCACGACTGCACCGCTTCGCTCAGAGTGGCCGACAGAATGCATATGTTCTTCAATTTCAAAAAGCACACCCATATCCTGAAGATCTTTCACAATTTGCTTGCGGCATTCGAAACGATCCATGCCATCATACTTGCCGGCCAACTTATTCATTGAACCGTCTTCATTCATAACGAGTACGCGTGGCAAATTGTGACGATTACCTACTTCAAAGTCATTCGGGTCATGAGCCGGTGTGATTTTCACAGCTCCGCTTCCGAAGTCCATTTCAACGTAATCATCTGCAACAATAGGAATTTCACGGCCGACGATCGGCAATTTTACCATCTTGCCAATTAAATGCTGGTAACGCTCGTCATCCGGGTGTACGGCAACGGCTGTATCCCCGAGCATCGTTTCCGGACGTGTAGTCGCAATCTCAATATGTCCCGTGCCATCCGTCAATGGATAGCGCATATGATAGAATGCACCCTGCACATCTTTATGGATAACTTCGATATCGGACAAAGCCGTCTTCGTCGCAGGATCCCAGTTAATAATATATTCTCCGCGGTAGATCAGGTCTTTTTTATATAGGGTCACGAAAACTTCACGCACCGCTTTGGATAGACCTTCGTCAAGTGTAAAACGTTCCTGTGAATAATCGAGAGCCAGTCCAAGTTTCGACCATTGTTCGCGGATATGATCTGCATATTCTTCTTTCCATTTCCATGTCTCTTCAACGAATTTCTCGCGGCCCAGATCATAGCGCGTCTTGCCTTCAGCACGCAGTTTTTCTTCCACTTTCGCCTGTGTGGCAATCCCTGCGTGGTCCATCCCGGGAAGCCACAAGGCATCATAGCCTTGCATACGCTTCATTCGAATAAGCATATCCTGTAACGTAGTATCCCACGCGTGCCCTAAATGAAGCCGGCCGGTCACATTCGGCGGCGGGATCACAATGGTATACGGTTCTTTCTCGCTCTTTACATCGGACTCAAAATATTTACCTTGAAGCCACCAGTCATAGCGGCCGTTTTCGACTGCCTGGGGATCGTATTTTGTCGGCATTGTCAGTTCATCTGTCATTTTTAGTTCCTCCTTTATTCTTTCAAGCGCGCCTTGGCGTGATTGCGTCTGGATTTTGAAATGTGCTTGCACATTTAACTCCATCCAAAATTCATGACATCCGCCGGAGGCTTTATCTGAATTCAGCAGGGGTTTTCTGTTGAATTCAGATAAAAGTGAATACAAAAAAGCCCCATACATCCCGTAAAAAGGACGAAGGAGCTCGTGGTACCACCTTTATTTATGAACGCTTAATAAGCATACATCTTCATGGATCGTAACGGTTTTCACCGGTCTCTGCTACTGAAGGTTCACAGAAACTGCTCATAGGCGACGTTCCATCTGCAGTTTCCAGGTACGTCCCACCAATCGCACCCTCTCTTAAGAAAACCCGTCACATGTACTGACCTATTCAACGCATAGATATTCTAATCCCCATTATTATAGTGGAAGAACGCTGAAGACGTCAAGCGTAACTTAATGAAACCTGAAAGGATGGTGTACGTGCGCAGAAGCTATAATCCCTACTTGCTGCCGCCTTGGCTGAGGAAAACCAGGTTTTACTGCAAGAACTGTATTATTCCGCTGACCGTTTTCCAATTAATCCGGCTGCTGATCGTGCCGACAACAGGCGACTTTTTATTGTTTTGCCTCCTCGCCTGTCTCTCGTTCTGCTTCTACAAAAACATTATTTGAATGGAAGATCTTTCTTGTTACATCGTCATCAAGCTCTGCGATGTACAAGAGAAAGTCTTCCATTTCTTTTTGCCCCTGCTCCACTGCCTGATCGGCATTCGCCAAAAACTCTAAATGAGATGTCGACTCTACTGCGACTGCTACTTCCTGTACTGCAGCCACTGCTTCTTCTTTCACAACCGATTCGCTCTGAAGCTGTACTTTCCATTCTACATACAATCCGCCGTCTTCCAGCGGAGAGGACTGTACATCGGCGATTTTCAGATCAACCGTACTGACTGTTTCCGAAGGCAAATCCACATTCAGCGGGACCGCATATTCAAAATATCCATTGCCGTTCTCCACTTCCACATCGTCAATAATTAAGCGATCTTCTGCTGAATCCTCGATCAGCTTGTCTGAATCAAAGACCACATTGGCGGCGATATGATAAATTCCTTGCAGCCGGATTGCCTCTTCTGTGCGTTCTTCCGTATAACCCGGCGTCACTTTCAGCTCGGCAGCCTCCGAAAAAGCACCATATTCAGCCGGAAAATAAAAAGTCTCCGACACTGTCCATTCATGTGCAGTCAATATGCTTCACTCCTTTTCTTAACTCAGGCCATTATATGAAGCTGCTGCGATTTTTAGAAGAAATCTTTTTAGGGTCTGCGCCAAAATTTGTTTTTGATAACGTGTCACGTACGTATTGCGTAAATCCTGCGGCAGTTTAAAGCCGCTTCGGCGCTGGGGGATTGCCTTACGCTATGAGCCTACTGGCGAAGAACGTGCCAGCAGTCTCCCAGCAACGGCCGACCCCGCAAAGGCGCCTTCGCTGGTGTGGAGAATATATGTCATGCTGCTTTTTTGCAGAGTGCGAGTTAGTCGGCGTTGTTTCGTTTACTCGACTTTGCAAAGTCATTGATCGCAAGGATCTGTGTCCCTTGGGGGGTAATAGGTATTGCATGAAATTCTATACTTCTTATACTAATCTAAGACAGTAAGCTCATACTGCCCACTCACGCAAAGAGTATTGAAAAACAATCCAGTGTACCGGAGTGGAAGGCGGCGACTCTGGGAGGATCAGCCCGATAGGATGAGACAACTAAGGGGAGCGAAGCGACCAGTTGGCTCACCGAGGGCCCTCCAGAACGCGTCCGCCTGGAACGCAGGGAAACGGTCTCTCTCTACTTACCTTTAACTCCAAACTGCTTGCTATGTACACTGTCAAGCACTTGTTTTGGTGATGAGCCAAACTTTTAAAACAAAAAAACACCAGGCGGGACATCTGTCGTCACAACAGATGTCCGCCTGGCGTTTTGAAAATTATTTCTTTAATTTAGCAAATACGCGATGGAACGCTTCTACCGTTGTTGCAATATGCTCTTCAGTATGAGCAGTAGATAAGAACATACCTTCAAATTGAGAAGGCGGCAGGAAAATGCCTTCTTCTGCCATCAAACGATAGTATTCTGCAAATAATTGCAGATCGGAAGTTTTTGCCTGATCGTAATTATTGACCCGTTCATTCGTAAAGAAGAACCCGATCATCGAGCCGGCACGGTTTACTGTATGCGGAATATTGTTGGCTAAAGCTGCTTCACGGAATCCATCTTCCAACAAATCGCCAAGCTTAACGAAACGTTCGTACGATTCAGGAGTCAGCTTTTTCAACGTCTCGATACCCGCAGTCATTGCCATTGGATTTCCAGACAATGTCCCTGCTTGATAAACAGTACCTGCTGGTGCCATGTGCTCCATAATTTCGCGCTTTCCGCCGTAAGCACCGACGGGCAGGCCGCCGCCAATTACTTTTCCAAGACATGTCAGGTCCGGAGTTACACCGAAGTGACCTTGGGCACAATTATAGCCAACACGGAAACCAGTCATTACTTCATCAAAAATTAGCAACGTGCCATTTGCAGTTGTCAATTCACGCAACGCCTCAAGGAAACCCGGCTCAGGCGGAACGACGCCCATATTACCGGCCACCGGCTCCACAATAACGCCCGCTAAATCATTACCAAACTCGTCAAATGCCGCTTTGACACTATCCAAGTCATTGTATGCAACGGTAATTGTATTAGCAGCAATCGACTCCGGTACACCCGGACTGTCAGGCAAGCCAAGAGTCGCAACACCAGATCCTGCTTTAATCAGCAATGAATCCGCGTGACCATGATAGCAGCCTTCAAATTTCAAGATTTTATTGCGGTGTGTATAACCTCTTGCCAGACGAAGGGCACTCATTGTCGCCTCTGTACCGGATGAAACCATGCGGATCATTTCAATCGACGGTACGCGTTCGATCACAAGATCAGCTAATTGATTTTCCACTAAAGTCGGAGTCCCAAAACTTGTCCCGGTTTCAGCCACGCGCTGAATCGCAGATACAACATCCGGATCTGTATGTCCTAAAATGAGGGGTCCCCAAGACAATACATAGTCGATATATTCATTGCCGTCAATATCCTTAATGATCGCACCTTTTCCGCTCTCCATGAAAATCGGGTCCATATTGACAGATTTAAACGCGCGAACCGGAGAGTTCACACCGCCCGGCATTAAGTTTACAGCTTCTTTGAATGCTTTTTCAGATTTCGAATAATTTCGTCTCAATTATTTCTCCTCCAGCCAGCGAGCAGCATCTTTTGCATGATATGTCATAATAATATCTGCGCCTGCACGCTTCATACTTGTTAATGTTTCCAGCACGATTTTCTTTTCGTCTACCCAGCCGTTAAGCGCAGCTGCTTTGACCATTGCATACTCTCCGCTGACATTGTACGCAACAACAGGCAATAACACATGATTTTTCACATCGCGGATAATATCCAAATAAGACAGAGCCGGTTTCACAATGATGAAATCTGCACCTTCTAAAATATCGGATTCTGCTTCACGCATCGCTTCCATTCGATTTGCAGGATCCATCTGATACGTTTTACGGTCACCAAACTGCGGCGTGGACTGTGCTGCATCACGGAATGGACCATAATAAGCTGATGCATATTTTACCGCATAAGACATGATCGGAATGTTTTGGAAACCTGCGTCGTCAAGAGCCTGCCGAATAACTGCAACAAAGCCGTCCATCATATTAGACGGTGCAATTATATCTGCTCCGGCTTTCGCCTGGCTGACTGCAGTCTTCGCAAGCAGCACCAAACTCGCATCATTATCAACATCCCCATCTTTGATGACTCCGCAATGTCCGTGATCTGTATACTCACAAAGACATGTGTCAGCAACGACAACGAGTTCAGGATGACGCTCTTTCACCGCACGTGTTGCCCGCTGAATAATACCGTCGTCGTCATACGCTTCTGTTCCGCACTCATCTTTATCAGACGGAATGCCGAATAAAATAATCGAAGAAATGCCGAGTTCAACAACCTCATCTGTTTCTTTCAGCAGCATATCAATGGAAAACTGATCGACTCCCGGCATGGAAGCAATCGGGTTTCGGACTTGCTCGCCTTCTGTTACAAATATTGGATAAATAAAATCAGCAGCTTTAATAGACGTTTCCCTTACCATTGCACGCACAGTTGGATTTGTGCGAAGTCTGCGATGTCTTTTAAATTCAATCGGGTTCATTTGAAACCTTCCTTTCGTTTGGCTAGTGCATGCACCAGCTCGACCAATGTATACGTTTCAGGTATTACATGAACAGGCGCTCCGGCTTTCAGCAAGGCGCGCTCGGTGACATGTCCGATGGCGCAGATGGTAAAACCGTTCCACGTCGTTTTCGGTACGACACGTGAAGCAAATACATCCACAGCCGAGGGACTTGCGAACAGCACGGAAACCTGTTCTTTCTGAGTAATCTGTTTGATCAATTTATCAATGGAACTCACAGCACTTTTCGTTTCATACACTGTCCATTCCGAAACGTGGAATGGCAGCTCTTCACGAATCATAGTGCCTGCAAGCGATCCTTTTAAAAACAATACATTCAACTGTTCTGATTCTTTTGGTTTAAACTGTTTCACAAATACATCTGCACTGAATACACTCGGAATGAATGATACATCAAAGCCGAGCTGATCTAATGCAGCTGCTGTTCGTGTGCCGACTGCAGCAACTTTGCCGGCATAGTTCTTGGAAGTAATTTGATTGCGCAGCATTTTAGAACGGAATGAAGCAACAGCACTCTGACTCGTAAAAATCAGCCAGTCTGCTTTCATGGCATCTTTCAAACGTTCTTTGTCATCTTTTTTCTTTACTTCTTCCACTTCAATGAGCGGAATAGAAACCGGAATACCCCCATACCCCTTAACCAGTTCAGCTGCTTCCTGAGATTTGGGGGTTCCAGTGAAAATCACTGTTTCTTCATATAAAGGTAACGCGTTACGCATCCATTTCCGCCTTCACTTTCTCAATCACTTCAGCAGCGCCCTGATCGCGCAAAAGCTTTCCTACTTCTTTACCGACTGCAACAGGATCTGTTCCCTTCACAGTTTCACGGAAGACTTGAATTGCATCCGGTGAGGCAATAAATCCTGTCAATTCCACTTCTTTGCCGTCAAACGTCGCAAATCCAGCGATAGGCACTTGGCAGGAACCGTCCATTTCAGAAAGGAAAGTGCGTTCGGCCTGCAACTCTATCCATGTTTTATGATCCGTCAGTTTTGAAAGTTCCTGCAGCAGTTCAGCGTCATCTTCACGACATTCAACTGCCAATGCACCTTGCCCTACAGCCGGAATGCAATCATCAAGCGCCAGATATTCCGTTACAATTTCGTCATCCCAGCCCATACGCTTGAGGCCTGCAGCAGCCAGAATAATTGCATCATATTCTCCGTCACGGCATTTGCGGAGACGTGTATCAATATTTCCGCGAATCCATTTGATTTCAAGATCAGGACGAAGCATCAGCAGCTGAGAACTGCGGCGCAGGCTTGATGTGCCGACAACTGCCCCGATTGGCAAGTCCATGAAACGAACATGATCGTTTGCGATATAGGCGTCACGCGGGTCTACACGCTCAGGTACACAGCCGACTGTCAGACCATCCGGAATAACGGCGGGCATATCTTTCATACTGTGTACTGCAAAGTCGATCTCCTTATCGAAAAGTGCTTGTTGAATTTCTTTAACAAACAGACCTTTTCCGCCTACTTTTGATAGCATAACATCCAGAATCTGATCTCCTTTTGTCACAATTTCTTTAATTTCAAATTCGAATGGAACCCCAGCTTCTTTCAGCTGCTCAATGAACCACTTCGTTTGTGTTAATGCTAAATTACTTCTGCGGGAACCAACAATAATTTTTCTCAAAATACTCTTCCTTCCTTATATCCATAAATGAAATTGCGACAGCGTACTGCCTAAAAAGAAATTCACGACGGTAAAGAGAAATGCAAAAATTGACATCCAGGCAAATTCCAGCGGCTGCAGTTTACCTTTGTAATGAAAAAAGATCACACCGGTATAAAATAATAAAACGGCAAATGAACCCATAATTTTCATATCAAAGACCGACCAATCGGTAAGAGCGACATATGCCCACTGCACACCGAAGATCAAGCTGACAAACAAGATCGGTATGCCGGTATAAATCGACATCTTCATTCCCATCATTGTTTGATGAAGATTCGGCAGACTAGAAAACTGCTTTGTAAACTTCTTCTTTTTTAAAACTTTGTATACAATTAAATATAGTAAAGCAAAAACAAATGCCAAAGCAAACACTGCATACGAGAGAATTGCTGTCGTAATGTGAATAAATAGCACTTCAGACACAAGGGAATCTCCGACTGTGGAGGCTGTGTATTTTAAATTGGAAAAAACATGAATCATTAAAAATATAAAACCAATAATATTCATAAAAAAGACCATGAAATTTACTTTGTAAATCAGTTGGAACACGATCGACAACGTTACCAGCAGCCATACGTAAAAATAGATTCCTTCCACGAGTGACAGGACAGGAAAACGTTTCATTTCGACAATGTACAATGTCAGGATTGCAGTTTGTGTCACCCATACCGCGACGATTAGCCAGAATGCAATGCGCTGCACGGCCTTCTGCTTTTTAAAGTAGTCAATTAAGTAAAAGACAAGACCAAGGGCATACAGTACAATCATAAATTCCTGAAGTCTTGCCATTGTCAAATCCACCATATGCTATTCTCTGCCTTTCAAACAAAACCTCTCGATTACATTCAGCCGAATTCACTTCTTTATTGTCTCAAATGACAGGGCTTCACTGCAAATAATTGCAATCGTTTTATTCCGTAATTCGCAAACCGCAACTCTCTCTTACATACAAAAAAGGGGCCTGTATCGTTCTTGTGAAAGAGCAAGATACAGAACCACCAGTCTATTAGTACAAATAATTAAGTTCGGTTGATTCTACAGATTCATTTCTATGTTCTGCACGTTTTTGCAGACGTACTTTCGCTTGAATTGCCAACTGTTCTTTTTCTTCGAGAACTTCATCAGCTATGCCAAAGATTTGTTCGAATAAAGCTAATTTTTCAGAGGCATTTTTATCTGTAGATAATTCTTTTGCCTGAAGAATAGGATCTTTCAGCAATTGATTGATTATCGACTTAGTATGCTTATTAAGCACTTTCTTTTCACGATCGGTTAAATCCGGCATCTTATTTTCAATGCTTGCCATCGTCTCGCTCTGAATTCTTGCCGCTTTCTTGCGCAGAGCAGAAATCATCGGCACAACACCTAACGTAGACAGCCATTCTTTAAATAGAACGACTTCCTTTTCAATCATCAAACCAATTTCTTCTGCTGCATGTTTGCGTTCAGCCAGATTTGCTTCAACAATTCCCTGCAGATCATCAATATCATATAAAAACATATTAGGAAGATCACTGATTTTCGGATCCAAATCGCGCGGAACTGCAATGTCCACTAAGAACAAAGGCTTTCCTTTACGCAATTTTTCCACAAGCTGCATCAGATCGTAATCAATCACAAATTCCGTAGAGCCTGTAGAACTGATCAAAATATCCGCTTCCAGCAAAATGCATTGCAGTTCTTGCATGGATTTTGCTTCGCCTTCAAACTTCGCTGCCAGTAACTCAGCCTTTGAGAAAGTACGGTTAATGACAGTAATCTTTCCGACACCGCTTCCCTGCAAGTTCTTTACAGCTAATTCACCCATTTTACCGGCACCTAAAATCACAATATGTTTATGCTTCAGTGAACCAAAAATTTTCTTTCCAAGTTCTACAGCAGCATAAGAAACAGACACAGCATTCTCACCGATCGCAGTGTCAGTGTGCGCTCTTTTTGCTGTCGTGATAGCTTGTTTAAACAACTCATTGAACACAGTACCGGTAGTGCCGATTTCCTGTGCAGACAGAAAACTGCTGCGGACTTGGCCAAGAATCTGCGTTTCACCCAATACCATGGAGTCAATCCCTGCAGCCACACGCAATAAATGTTCCACTGCACCGTCTTCTTCATGAATAATTAAATGGCTCGAAAAATCCTCCATTGGAATCGAAAACCAATCGGAGAGGAATTTTTTTATATAATATCGTCCTGTATGGAGCTGATCGACGACCGCATAAATTTCTGTGCGGTTGCAAGTGGAAATAATGATGTTTTCCAAAATGCTTTTTTGCTGTTGCAAAGTTTGCATCGCCTGCGGCAATTCAGCTTCGACGAATGATAGTTTTTCCCTAATTTCGACAGGGGCTGTTCGGTGGTTAACACCGACGACAACTGTATGCATTAGGTGCTCACACCTTTCAGATCTTTTCGTAACTTCATTATATCATACATAGTGATTCTGTCGGGATATCAAATGTGAACATCATTTGACGTCATTTTTTAGCAATTAATTATCCCGTAAAGCATTACATACGGCTTTCAATTTCACGCCATGCTTCGTCCATACCCATTCCTTTTTCAGATGAAAAAAGTATTAATGGATGATGTACTTCCATATTGAGAGTTGTTCTGACGATTTTCTTATGCTTTTCCCATTTACCTTTAGGTATTTTATCAGCTTTTGTTGCCACAACAATTGTCGGTATATTATAATGTGCCAAAAAGTCGTGCATCATGCAGTCATCAGCTGTCGGCGGATGGCGAAGATCGACAATCTGAATTACAGCCCGCAGCTCTTCACGGCAAGTAATATATTGTTCAATCATACCGCCCCAGGTTTCGCGTTCAGTTTTCGACACTTTCGCATAACCATAGCCGGGCACATCAACGAAAAATAACTGCTCTTCAATTTTGTAGAAATTTAATGTTTGCGTCTTCCCTGGTTTTGATGAAGTACGGGCCAGACTTTTACGTCCGATCATTTTATTAATAAACGATGATTTTCCTACATTGGAACGGCCTGCCAGAGCGAACTCCGGATAACCTTCCGTAGGATATTGTTCAGGTCTCACCGCACTCATGATCATTTCGACATTATGGACTTTCATTTCGTTTCCTCCAAAGCGATATCGAGTACTTCATGAGCATCCGACACGAGTTTAAATGTTAATTCTTTACGTACACTTTCCGGTATATCTTCAATATCACGTTCATTGTCCTGCGGAATTATGATGGTCCGCAATCCTGCACGATGCGCACTCAGCGTTTTTTCCTTCAAACCGCCAATCGGCAGCACACGGCCGCGCAATGTTACTTCACCTGTCATACCGACTTCCCGGCGAACCGGATGTTCTGTCAATGCAGAAACAAGAGCTGTTACAATGGTAATACCCGCAGAAGGACCGTCTTTCGGCGTAGCGCCTTCAGGAACATGGATATGGATATCCCATTTTTCATGAAATTCTGGATCAATTCCAAAATCTACTGCTTTTGACCGTACATATGATAATGCCGTCTGTGCAGATTCCTTCATGACATCGCCTAATTTTCCGGTTAACAACAGTTTACCTTTACCGATCGACAATGAAACCTCAATCTGCAAAGTGTCTCCGCCAACTGTTGTGTAGGCCAGGCCTGTAGCCATCCCAACTTGATTTACCGTTTCTGCCTGTCCAAACCGGAAGCGTTTTTTGCCAAGTAAAGTTTCCAAAGTCTTCGGGCTGACCGTTAAGCTTTTCTTATCACCTGAAAGAATCTGCCGTGCAGCTTTTCTGCAAATGCTTGCCACTTCCCGTTCCAATGAACGAACGCCGGCTTCCCTAGTATAATAACGAACCAAATCCAAAATTGCTTCGTCTTGGAACCGTACCTTCGATTTCGTCAGACCATGTTCTTTCAACTGTTTCGGAATCAAGTGGTTTTTAGCAATCGATTGTTTCTCCTGCTCCGTATAACCAGGGATAGAAATGACTTCCATCCGGTCGCGCAGCGGGCCCGGGATCGCTCCTAAATCATTAGAAGTTGCAATAAATAACACGTCAGACAGATCGTAAGGCTCTTCAATATAGTGATCGCTGAATGTACTGTTCTGCTCAGGATCAAGAACTTCAAGCATGGCAGACGATGGATCACCTCTGAAGTCATTGGACATTTTATCGATTTCATCCAGTAAGAATACAGGGTTAATACTTCCCGCTTTTTTCATACTTTGAATGATTCGGCCAGGCATCGCACCGACATATGTCCGGCGATGACCGCGGATTTCAGACTCATCACGAACTCCGCCCAGAGACAGTCTGACGAATTTCCGTCCAAGCGATTCGGCAATCGAACGAGCCAATGAAGTTTTTCCGACTCCCGGCGGTCCATCGATACACAGGATAGGTCCCCGCAGCGAGTTTGTCATTTGACGAACCGCCAGAAACTCTAAAATCCGTTCTTTGACGTTTTCCAATCCTTCATGATCACGATTCAGAATTTCTTCAGATCTCGTGATATCTAATTGATCTACCGTTGCATTGGTCCATGGCAGCACGATCAGCCACTCAATGTAGTTGCGGATGATCCCGCTTTCCGCTGAAACAGAAGGGATTTTTTCAAAACGCTCCAGCTCACGCTCAGCGCTTTCTTTCACATGTTCCGGCATGTTTGCTTCATTAATTTTCTTTTTGAGTTCTGACACTTCCAGCCCTTTGCCGTCTTTATCACCAAGCTCCGTCTGGATTGCTTTCAACTGCTCACGCAAATAAAATTCTTTCTGCGTACGTTCCATCGCTTCCTTAACACGCTCATTAATTTTGCGTTCCAGCTCGATAATTTCCTGCTCATTGTACATACGGCTGATCAGCCATTCCAAACGCTCAGGAATATCAGTCATTTCCAAAACTTCTTGTTTAGCTGACAGTTTCAACGGCAAATTAGAAGCAATCATATCAGCCAATCGTCCGGGCTCTTGGATGTCTTCGACTGTCTCTACTGTTTCTTCCGAAATACGCTTGCTGTTCTTGGCGTAGCGCTTAAACTGAGCGATCAGCGTTCGCATGAGCGCTTCAATTTCCGCGTCTTTTACTTGATCTTCCTCATAACTTTTAACGTTTACAACCGGATATAGATCTGCTTCTTCATAGGAAGACCAATGTGCACGCTGTACACCTTCGATTAATACACGATACGTGCCATTTGGCAATTGGGTCATTGATTTGATGGTAGCAAGCGTACCCAGACGATACAAATCTTCTTTTTCCGGATTTTCTAAACTTAAATCCATTTGGGTAGCAAGAAAAACTTGATGGTCACCGGCTAAAGCATGTTCGATTGCGAACACCGAACGCTCTCTTCCTACATCAATATGTAACAGCATGGTTGGATAAACGATCACTCCGCGAAGTGGCAATAAAGGGATGTTCTTCATTTGAATACTCGGCACTACTAGCCACCTCCATTAAAATATGTATATGTATAACTTGTTCATTCATATGTAAGAAAAAGCCGACTGCCGAGCGTTATTCACGCGTCGGCACAGCCGGCTTTTTGCCATTTCGGCGTTATGCCGTATTTTTTTCTGAATCAATATCAAATACGGTACCATCAGCTTTATATAAAATTGGTGACGCAGTTCCAAGAACCGATTCTTTCGTAATGATACATTCCTTCACTTCTTCAAGTGACGGCAACTCATACATTACATCAAGCATGATATTTTCGATAATCGAACGCAATCCACGAGCTCCTGTTTTACGAGCGATCGCTTCTTTGGCTATTTCAAGCAATGCATCTTCTTCGAAACGAAGGGCTACATCATCAAGTTCAACCATTTTCTGATACTGCTTGACGATCGCATTCTTAGGAACAGTTAGGATTTGATACAATGTATCCACATCCAAAGCATCCAGTGTAGCGATGACAGGCAGACGGCCGATAAATTCGGGAATTAAACCGAATTGCTGCAAGTCTTCCGGAATCAAACGTGACAGCAAGCTTTCATCTTCGCTGATTTCCTTGTTAGGATTGTTTCCGAAACCGATGACCTTACGACCGATACGGCGTTTAACGATATCTTCAATACCATCAAATGCACCGCCTACGACGAATAAAATATTTGTTGTATCAATCTGCAGGAATTCCTGGTGCGGATGTTTGCGTCCTCCTTGAGGCGGTACGCTTGCAACGGTTCCTTCTAAGATTTTCAGCAACGCTTGCTGGACACCTTCACCTGACACGTCACGTGTGATGGACGCATTTTCAGATTTACGTGCTACTTTATCAATTTCGTCAATGTAAATAATACCTTTTTCTGCTTTTTCGATATCGAAATCCGCAGCTTGAATTAATTTCAACAGGATATTCTCTACGTCTTCACCAACATAACCTGCTTCAGTTAATGAAGTCGCATCCGCGATTGCGAATGGCACATCCAGGATTCGAGCCAGCGTTTGAGCAAGTAAGGTTTTACCGCTTCCTGTCGGTCCGATCAAGACGATATTTGACTTCGCTAATTCGACATCATCAATCTTACTGCCTGAATTCACACGTTTATAGTGATTATAAACGGCAACCGCTAGTGATTTCTTTGCGCGGTCCTGCCCGATGATATATTCATCAAGAATGCTCTGGATTTCTTTTGGCTTTGGAACGTCTTTCAACTCGAAGCCTTCTTCCAGACCGACTTCTTCTTCCACGATTTCTGCACAAAGTTCAACGCATTCATCACAAATATATACACCTTGGCCTGCTACTAATTTACGGACTTGATCTTGTGATTTACCGCAAAAAGAACAGCTCAGGTTATCGTTTTCATCATTAAATTTGAACATTATGCTCACCCCTATTCAAGTGAATATACTACAAGATTACCTTGACTTAATCAACTATTTAGAACTGCAAGGCAAATATGTATTCGGTAATCAGATTATTGCATTAGCTTGTGGAAATTTGCATGGATTATACTAACGAGCTTTTACTTATGAAAAACAAGGTACGGTAAACCGTACCTTGTATCAGTTGTTATTGATCAATCAGTCAACGATTTTAGCGTTATCTACAAGCAACTGAACCGTTTTATTGAAACGAAGATCATTTTCAAGTACTGAAGTGCCGCCAAGTGTTGCTTTAATCTGCTCCACTTCCATACCGAATTGTTCTGACATCTTTTCAAGTTCTGCATTTACTTCCTCTTCAGGAACTTCCACATTTTCTGCTGCTCCAATTGCTTCAAGTGTTAATGATACGCGAACACGGCTTAACGCGTCGTCTTTCATTTGGTCACGAAGCGTTTGTTCGTCCTGACCAGAGAACTGGAAGTATAGATCAAGGTTCATGCCTTGCATTTGAAGACGTTGTTCAAAATCTTGCATCATGCGGTCTGTTTCAGAATCAATCATCGCTTGTGGAATTTCCATCTCCGCGTTGCTTGCTGCCTGTTCAACCAGATCGTCACGAAGTGCTGTTTCAGAATCGTTCTTTTTCACTTCTTCTGCTTCTTCTTTAAGTTTCGTACGAAGCTCTTCTACTGAGGAAACTTCTTCGTCGATTTCTTTAGCCAGCTCATCGTCAAGCTCAGGAACTTCCTTCGACTTGATCTCGTGAACTTTCACTTTGAATGTAGCAGGTTTTCCAGCTAGTTCAGCTGCATGGTACTCTTCAGGGAAAGTAATTTCGATTTCACTTTCTTCTCCTGTTTTCATACCGACCACTTGCTCTTCAAATCCTGGGATAAATGAACCTGATCCAATTTCAAGCTCGTAGTTTTCAGACTTTCCGCCTTCAAATGCTTCGCCGTCAGCAAAACCTTCAAAGTCGATTGTTACTGTATCGCCGTCTTCAGCAGCGCCGTCTTCTTTAACAACCATTTCCGCGAGTGCTTCACGACGCTGTTCAAGCTGAGCGTCTACTTCTTCATCCGTTACTTCAGTGGATTGACGAGTTACTTCAAGCCCTTTGTATTCTCCCAATTTCACTTCTGGTTTCAGAGCGATGACTGCTGTGAATACAACCGGCTCGCCTTTTTCGAGCTTTTCGATGTCGATTTCAGGAGCAGCAATTGGATCAACTTCTGCTTCTTCTACAGCTTTAGAGTACGCTTCAGGCAATACGATATCGATTGCATCATTATAAAGCGCTTCTTCACCGTACATTTTGTCGAACATTTTGCGAGGCATTTTTCCTTTACGGAAACCAGGCGCCTGTACTTTCTTTACTACTTTTTTAAACGCTTCATCCATACCCTGGTTGAAACGCTCTACAGAAACTTCAAACGTAAGTTTCCCTTCACTGCCTTCTAGTTTTTCCCATTTAACTGTCATATTTCTGACCTCCAAATCATTTACACAACTTTTACTACTTTTATTTTAATCAATTATACCTTCGCGTGATTGTATCTGAATTTTTCCAGCAAAAACGAAAAAATCTTGGACACCCTTCGAAAGTTTTATCTGAATTCAACTATTATAATGTTTCTCACCAGTATTTTGATTGAGAACTTTACTGAAGACAGATAAGCAGTTGACAACCATTTTAGTATAACATAGTCTAACCATGTTTCAAGAAATATTCATTCTTCAGCTGTCCATTTCTTCATCGACAGAGCGGATGAATTGCACCAGTGCCGTCTGCTCCATCTCTATTCCATATAATAACTGTTTTGTATAAGCGGTATATGCATCCGCAACTTCCTCTGCTGTATAAGGACTCCAATGAAAAGGATACAGCAGCACGGCGTATTTCATGATCAAATTTTCAGCAAGCTCACTTGCTGTCGGATCCTTTTCGAAACGGGACTTTGCCAGAAACTGTACTTCATTGACAAACGGATCCAATTCGATAGAAACAAGCCTTGACGGGATCGCTTCTGTTTCATAATGATACTTTGTAATCGTAACAGATTCATTCGTACCGCTTTTTTGAAGCAGCAGCAGTGCATACGTCTTGACGACCGGCATACTGTCTTCATGCTGTACGATATCAATTAGCAATGGAATGTAAGGTCCGAGCAGCTGATTTTGCAAAGATAGCAGAAATTCCTGTCTGCCATTCGTCGACATCTGCAGAAAATCCTTTAATGTGACGGAAGGCTCCCGCAACTCAGTTTCTTCTATATAACGATCAGTTAATCTGCCATTCAATTCACGCAAGTATTGGAACTTCTGCAAGCTGTCTGAAGGGATCATATCTTTTTCCAATAAACCTTGAATCGTCAGCTCTACTTCTTCATATTGCTGAAGCTGAATGGAAATCGACAGATACAGTTCCAATATTTCTATGTAGTCACCGGACTGTTTTTGCATCGCAAGCAGTGCGTAGTCTTTTGCACGTTCAAAATCCTTCGTCTCATAAAGAGCAATGGCAAGCAGATCTAATACAGATATTTCATCCGGATTGATGTCGAGAATGGCTTCAAAGTGATCAATTGCTTCGTCATAGAGATCTTTCTCCATCGCTTCTCTGCCCAATCTATGCAAACGCTCCAATGTTCCCGGAAAAACCACTACATTTCCTTTACGAATTACCGGCCTTCTTCGTTTCTGCACTCTCTTCACCAGCCTTTTCCATTTTACTATAGCATAGGACGGGAAAGGGATTCCAGTTAAGACTGTCAAAGAATTATATGCAGATTTGTTCTTTAGAAAATAGATATCCGTTCCATATTAACATTCTGGTTATAATAATAAAAACGCCACAATCGATCCTACAAATCCATACATAATAGCAAAAGGCATATTCGACCAGGTGATTTTATACGGACTGTATTCTAGGTTCATGGAAGTCAGCGTTACAACTAATCCATATGACCCGACTGTCAAAGTCGCTACCGAAGAAGTGACAATAACAATGGCTACACTTAATGGATTTAAAATAGTCAACAATATAGAAATAACTGAAGTCAGAATGCCGATTGTAGCGACAGGATGGATTCCGGCCATACTCAATAAAATAAAAAATAGTTGAATCGCAATAAAAATGAGTAATGGATAATTAGCTAAGTGGACTATTGGCTGTTCAATAACACTTAATACCGAAGAGCTGTTTAGACTATTGCTGAAAAACGATAAGGCAATAAAGAGTACTACAAAATTTTGCATTGTGTTGGTTTTAGAAATCCAAAATGGCAGTGCAATCTTCCAAAAACTTTTCAATCTCTTCATAAATAATGACCATAATAAAGTAAAAGGTAAAATCACCAGTGTAACCGCAATTAGGAAATCAATATTAAACAACTTACCTGCCGTAACGACAATTGCTAAAAAAAGACCAAGCGCACAAATCAGATGGATTAAACTTTTCATTGTATTCTTTTTATCTATTTGCTTTCCGTTGTCGCCCTCATAAGAATACTTGCGAAATGAACGATTGCCAATGAAACTGTCCAAGACAAAAGTGATAACTACAATAACCAGCAGCCAAGGAAGCAATGACAGATATTGAACACCTGTCGTGAAGATCGTAACTACCAACAGTAGTTCAAGCGGACTCCACAGCAGCGCCAGGGTAAACCCGCGCAATGTAGTCCGTAATATAAATTCATTTTTTACACGGTCGGGTAATTGCTTTAAATGCTCTTTCAGTACATCCTGTGAAATGGATGCAGCGGATAAGTTCAAAAATGACGCAAGAGTAAACGTTGTAAATGCACTGCGGGGATATAATTGACCCAAATCTTTTGCATTTGCCTCAATTAATGAAGTCATGGTCTTGTCGAATCTGCCTATTTGGACAACAGAAGTCATCCACGGCAGCATCATTAACAATGCGAGAACGGATAAATTAGAAGTCATCATTAACGGAAGCTCGTTTAATGGAAGCTTCTCTGTATACATCACAATAGCTCCAATTAGGATAAAACTAAAACCGAGCACTTTAAATAAAGTGCCCGCATTTTTAAATGATATTAATAAAAGGAGGATTGCCAAGTATCCTAACGGTTGAGATAACTTTTCATCAAAAATAATAACATTCAAAACATGTACAAGAAATACCAATAAATATACTATGTACATTTTTGAAGTATGTTTAGATTGCACGATAAGGTCCGCTCCTTTACTTACAATGTCACACCTGATTTAAATATAGCAATCTCTTTGAAGTGATTTTTTTCATTGTTAACTAATGTACCGCCCGCAACTTGAAGAATATATGCTATGAATTTTTCTGCTGCTTCATCCATGGAAACGCCCTCTAAAATTTCACCCGCATCAAAATCAATCCAATGTTTTTTTCTGTTGGCAAGCATACTGTTGGTAGAAACTTTTATAGTAGGAACAAATGTGCCAAAAGGAGTACCACGTCCAGTTGTGAATAGCACTATGTGACACCCTGAAGCTGCCAGAGCTGTAGAAGCTACTAAGTCATTCCCTGGAGCATTCAATAAGTTCAAACCTTTTTCCTTTAATGTCTCACCGTAATCCAATACATCGGTTACAATCGCAGTCCCCGCCTTTTGAGTACAACCCAATGACTTATCTTCCAGAGTACTGATGCCCCCATCTTTATTTCCAGGTGAAGGATTTTCATATATTGGTTGATCATGTGCTATAAAGTATTGTTTGAAACTTTGGATCAAATCTACAATTTTATTGAAGACTTGCTCATCTTTTGCCCGATTCATCAGTATGGTTTCTGCGCCGAACATCTCAGGAACTTCGGTTAATACAGTAGAACCTCCTTGCGCAATTAAGAAATCAGAAAACTTTCCCAATAAGGGATTTGCTGTAATGCCTGAGAAGCCGTCTGACCCCCCGCACTTTAATCCGATTTTTAATTCCGATATGGGTACCGGTACACGCTGGTCGCCCATCGCTGCCTGATGAAGTTCATGCAGTTTTGCAACTCCCGCTTCTATTTCATCCTCGACTTCCTGACTTACTAAAAAATTGACGCGTGACGAATCAGGATCAGTCAGCAAGGAACGTAATGTGGAAAGCTCATTATTCTCGCAGCCCAATCCCAGCACCAAGACACCGCCAGCATTCGGATGTTCGATAATATCTTTTAAAATCGTTCTGGTGTTTATATGGTCGTCACCTAACTGAGAGCAGCCAAATGAATGTTTCATAACATCTATAGATTCGAAGGGAGCTATAGAATCGACTTCACTTTTAAAAATTTGTATTATACGTTCAGCTACACCGTTTACACAACCAACTGTAGGTACAATCCATAACTCATTGCGAATACCTACATCGCCATTTGCACGTCGATATCCTTGAAAGGTATAAGTTGATTTCGTCATGTTGCTTCCGTGTTTTATCGGTTGGTAACTATACTGATTTTCATCTTGTAAAGACGTTTTTATATTATGTGTGTGAATATGTTCACCAATTTCTATCGCCCTCACTGCATGCCCGATAGAATAGCCGTATTTAATAATTTCTTGATCTTTATTAATCATCGCTATTGAGATTTTATGGCCGGTGGGTATATCTTCTTTCACGTGAATCAACTGTCCGTTAAAATCAAACGCAGACCCCTTCGCAATTGGCTGTAAAGCAACTACAACATTATCATGCTTATTGATTTGTAATACTTGGTTCATTGTTTATTACCTCCAATACAACTTGCTGGAAACCGCTGTTCTCAAAAGTCACCAGCCATTGTGCTAATTGATTGGCAAGCTTAGCCGAATATACATAGTGACCCCATAATCCCGAATTTATTATATTAGCCATTAATTCATTGGCATCCGTTTCTTTACGCTCGTATGACTCCCAGAATGCAGCCATTTTCGAAATAACCTCAGAATCATCCTGGATTGGTTGTTTTGATGAGGGACGATAAAACAATATCCAACTCCAAAGACCAAGCGACATAAGTAAAGGCACTTTTTCGTAGGATTCCATATATTTTTCGAACATAGGAAGATTGCGCGTTTTCCATTTAGATGAAGCATTCAGTGCAATACCATTTAAACGGTGATCTATAGTAGGATTTTCAAAACGAGCAATGACTTCTTCTCCATATTCCATCAGAAAGTTACGATCATATTTTAACAACGTTGTTATTTCTTCCTGAAATAATCTCTCCACATACTTCTTTAATATAGGGTTAGCCATTGCCTGATTGACAAAGGATTCATTCAGTTGTAATGCAACAGGAGTCATAGCAGTATGCGCTCCATTTAGATAATAGACTTTACTTTCCCTGTAAGCAGTTAAATCTTCAACTAAATGAACATTCAAACCGGCTGAATGAAATGGAAGTTTTTCTTGTAAGGCAGCAGGTGCTTCGATAACCCAAATATAATATTGTTCGGCTATCACAAGTTGTTCATCGCGATATCCCAGCTTGACGAAATATTCATCCGGGTTTGTCGGAAAACCCGGTACAATACGATCTACTAGACTGTTGTAAAAGAAATTGTACTCCTTAATCCAATTAATGAAGGATTCTTCTAAATTCCATAGTACAGCATAGCGTATGACAAAATCGCGCAGAACATTACCGTTATTTTCAATAAGTTCACAAGGGATAATTGTCCATCCCTTTGTCTTGTCTCCGTTAAATGTCTCATAACGCTTATATAAAGCTTCTGTTAATTTAGCAGGAAATGATTTAATATTTCCTTGCAGTTTGTCTTCGTCACAAAATACAATTCCCGCTTCGGTTGTGTTAGAAAATACGAACTCTACAGAATCAACCGCCGCTAACTGAAGAAAATCGTTATATCTCTCATTCAGAGGTATGGTGCGGGAGACGGTATCTATAATTGTGGCTTCTTCAACTAATTTACCTTTAACCAACCCCTGCATATATAACGTATAAAGATTGTCTTGTTCCTCTAGTTTCTTATAGTTATTCGAGGAAGTAGATGCCATTGATACAATCCTGCCTCGGAAAAATGTTTCATCATTTAAACGCTTAATCATCCAATTTGTAAATCCGCGCAGAAAATTCCCTGTGCCAAATTGAACAATCTTTTCAGGACTTGAATTTATTTCTTCTGCCATGTTCTTATTTAATCGTTCCATTTCCACGCTCCTTACTCAAATTTGAAATAGTTCCTTGCATTTCCATAACAAATGTTTTCAATAATACCCCCTAATAATCTCTCGTCATTTGGAACTTCTCCGTTTTCTACCCAGCTTGCAACCAGGTCACAGACCAATCGTCTGAAATATTCATGACGCGTATATGATAAAAAGCTTCTGGAATCTGTTAACATACCGATAAATTGGCTAAACAGCCCTAAGTTCGCCAGTGCTTTCATTTGATCCAACATGCCGTCTTTTTGATCATTGAACCACCACGCAGTACCAAATTGAATTTTACCCGGCTGACCGCCCTGATAATTTCCAATCATTGTCCCTAATACATAGTTGTCGTTGGGATTCAAAGAATATAAAATGGTTTTCGGCAATATCTCCTGAAGTTCCATTTCATTTAATAAGCTCGCAAGCGGTTGTGCAATATCTCCATCATTTATGCTATCAAATCCGGTATCCGGGCCTAGCAGACTCAATTTTCTTTCATTCGTATTTCGCAATGCTTTCATATGGTATTGCATCGCCCAATCATGACTCGAGTACTGTTTACTTAAAAACAGCAGTAAAAAAGTCCGATACTTCACTATTTCATCTGTTGTCAGTGAATCTCCATGCATGGCTTTCTTATAAATAAGAGCTGCTTCGTCTTCAGTAACCTCGTTATACGTTACTGTATCGAGCGCATGATCTGAAACCCGGCAGCCCCTGTCATGAAAGTATTGAATTCTTTCTTCCAATGCGTTGAGCAGTGAAGTAAATTCAGATAAAGAGTAGCCTACAACATGTTCTAAGCTTTTAATCCAATCTTCAAAAGTAGATAAATGAATATTCAACACTTTGTCAGGCCTGAAACTAGGTAATACTTTTGTTTTAAAATGTTGCTGAGCTGCAACTCTTTCATGATGGGACAAATCGTCAACAGGATCATCAGTAGTACAAATAACTTCTACATTAAAGCGCTCTATCAATTGCTGGACTCCGAAATCGTCAGTCTGCAAGAGCTCATTTGCCCGATTCCAAACTTCTTCTGCCGTGTCCTCATTTAATACGGTATAGATACCAAAGTAGCGCTGCAGTTCTAAATGCGTCCAATTATAAAGTGGATTTCCAATTGTCATAGGAACTGTTTTAGCCCATGCCATAAATTTCTCATAGTCTGTTGCCTGACCGGTGATGTAAAATTCATCGATTCCATTTGCACGCATTGCACGCCATTTGTAATGATCACCATATAACCAAATTTGCGTCAGGTTTTTAAAAGATTTGTTATCAGCAATTTCCTGTGGATTCAAATGGCAGTGATAATCGATAATGGGCATATTTTTTGCATGTTTTTCAAATAGGTTAATCGCTAATTCATTTGACAGCAGGAATGTATCATCCATAAATTTTTTCATAAAATATCGCTCCTTTATTTTAGTAAAATATCTGGCAGTGTTAACGAAAGTTGCGGAATGAAACTAACAAGTAACAAAACTATGACCATCGCTCCATAGAAGGGCAACATACCCAGTGAAGCTCTTTCAATAGGTATTTTACCAATAGCACACCCTACAAAGAGCGCAGTGCCAACTGGTGGAGTAATAAGGCCGATTGATAAGTTTAATATAAGCATAACCCCGAAGTGAACAGGGTCCAGTCCAATACTAAGTGCAACCGGTAATAAAATAGGTGTGACAATCAGAATTAACGGCGCCATGTCCATGAACATTCCTAAAACCAATAATATAATATTAATTAAAAGTAAAGTGACGAAATCATTAGGCGAAACAGAAATCAATAAATCTGTTACCATTGCCGGAACTTTCAGTAATGCCAATAACCATCCAAAACCTGATGATGCAGCAATTAAAAACATAACCATGGAAAGTGTGTAAAAAGTACGCTTTAAAATAACTCCCATTCTGCTGATTGGGATATCCCGATAGACAAAGAAAGAGATGATAAATGCGTAAAGTACACCGATTGCAGCAGATTCAGTAGCTGTGAAAATACCACTGACAATTCCACCGATAATGATCACTGCAGTAAACAAACCTAAAAATCCTTCTCTCAAAATACGGGGAACGTCTTCTTTTTTAATAGGCTCACCTTTTGGATAATTTCTTTTAACTGCTATTGCATAAGTAAGAATCATCAAAACTAAACCAAGCAGTAGACCCGGAACAATTCCACCCATAAATAGAGCACCTACAGAAACACCGCCCGCAGCAGTTGAGTAAATGATCATATTATGACTAGGCGGGATCATAACACCTTGAGCAGCACTGGAAACTGTAACACTTACTGCATAATCGGAATCATAGCCCTTCTTTTTCATCATAGGAATCAGGACTGACCCAATCGAAGAAACATCCGCAACTGCTGAGCCCGAAATGCCGCCGAAAAATGTACTTGCCAATACATTTACCATTGCAAGTCCTCCGCGTACTCTTCCAATTAATACATTTGATAAGTCAATTAGTCTTCTCGAAATTCCACCTTCATTCATAATTTCACCGGCTAAAATGAAAAACGGGATGGCTAATAGTGAGAATGAATTAACTCCACTTACCATTCTTTGAACTATTGCAGCCAAGTCAATATTTAAGTATAGACCTGTTAAAAGAGATGACACAACGAGCGAAAGCGCAACAGGTACTCTAATAATCAAAAGTAATATAAAGCCGCCAATTAAAATTAATACTCCCATTTATACTTCCTCCTCTGGAGTGTCAGACAAATCTGTATGAATGTCATCGTGAAAAAGTAATTCAATTCCATATATCAACATTAGAAAACCGCAAACGGGAATTGAGGCATATAATACACTCGTAGGAAAACCAGTTCCTGCCATTGTTGAACCACCCATAAGAACTGTAAACTGTAAACCATAGTAGATAAATAGAAAGCTCACGCCAATTATAATAATTTTAGAAATCCATACTGTTGCCTTCTGGATTGGTTTCGGCATTAATGAAACAAAAACACTGACCCCAATATGCAGCTTCTCTCTGAATCCAACAGCAATTCCTAAAAAAGTTATCCAGACAAGCAACAACATGGAAAATTCCTCAGACCATCTTGGTGTGTAATTTAGAACGTTCCTAGTGAAAACTTGTGTTATTACAACTACACTCATAATCAGCACCATTGAAAGTGCAATAAAGTTTACAGTACGGTCAAAGTGGTATTTAACTTTTTGCAAACTACTCATAGCCAAATCCTCCTTTAGATTTATTTGAAATCACAACATATGTAGAAAATCCGAGCTGTCAATAACACGAACAGGGATATAGAGCATATGAGTCAGGAAAAACATTTTCGGTTTCAAATTATTATTCAGCCTGAAGTATCTTAAAAACAAACTTTATTAAATTACAAATTGAGAAGTATGTATTGAAGGTTGGTCAAAACGCAATATAAAAAATTATTTAATTAAAAAAGCTATTCCAATCTAATACACCTTGATTAGTTAATTCTTTGAGCCAGCCCCCCATGTTCAGAGGGCTGACTCCTGAATGAATTTATTTTTTTATCTTGTCTAAGTATTCCTTATACTTTTCCCCATGCTTGTCGTATAAAGGCTGTACTGCTTCTCTCCACTCAGCCGGGTCATCTATTTCTGTAATTTCATTTCCAGCAGCCAAAATTTCTTTTTCTGAATCTGCCGTCAACTTGTCCCATGCTTCGCGTTGAACTTTTTGTGATTCCATTGCAGCTTCTTTAAAAGCCTTTTTTGCATCTTCATCTAGTTTATCCCATAGAGAAGCGGAAGCTAAAACTACTTCAGGAACGTTAGAATGCTGATCAATTGTGTAGTATTTCGCAACTTCAAAATGATTTGAAGAATAGTAACTCGGGAAATTATTCTCAGCTCCGTCTAATACTCCTGTTTGAATTCCTGAATATACTTCATCATAAGACATAGGAGTTGGGGATGCGCCAAGAGACTTTACAAGTTCAATAAAGATATCAGATTGCTGTACACGGATTTTCAAACCTTTCATGTCTGCTGGTTTGGAAACTGGGCGCTTGGAATTGTAAAAATTTCGTGCACCAGAATCGTAATAGGCTAATCCTACAAGCTTCGCATCATCTAAACTTTCCAATAACTCTTCACCGATCTCACCATTCAAAATATCCCATTTGTGATCCTCATCTTCAAATAAATAAGGCAGTCCAAGAACGCCAATTTGGTCTGAAAACTCAGATACAGGGCTTACGTTAACACGGGATAAATCAATTGAACCGACCTGAAGCTGCTCAATGACACTTTTTTCATCGCCCAATTGTCCTCCTGAATAGACTTCAATCTTATACTTGCCATCAGTTTTTTCTTCAACAAGACGTGCAAACTCTTTATCGCCGACAACAGTAGGATAATCATCTGGATGGTTATCCGCCATTTTCAACGTAATAGTCTTCTCCCCGCTTGCACTCGCACTCCCATCTTCACTGCCTTCATCTCCACCACATGCTGCCATGACGACTGCTATCAAACCAACAAGTAAAGATAACCAAAACTTTTTCAAACCAAGTCCCCCATTTCTAATATTAGTAAACGCTTTCATTAATAATAACAACGTTGTTATTATTATTTTTAATTATATGTTATAATATGATAGATTGCAAGAACTATAAAAGATTATTCCGACAAATGGAAAAGCAATGGTAAGTTTTGTTGTAATTAGAGAATCTGAAATTCACTTAATTCAGTTATATGAATCGTATTAGAATATAAAACAGTATAGTATTGAACGAGGGGATTTGTGGTAGGACATATGGCTGTGACAATTAAAGATATAGCAAAAGTAGCAAATGTGAGCTATTCCACTGTTTCGAAAGCGTTAAATGACAGTCCTTTGGTAAAGCCGATTACTAAAGAAAAAATTATTAAAATTGCTGAGGAATTAGGCTATCAACCAAACTTTGCAGCGCAAAGACTGGTACAAAAAAAATCGAAAACAATTGGTGTCATTTGGCCAACGCTTGAAAGAATTGCTCCGGCAGCTATCATTTCGAAAATAAATGAACACGCTAAACATAATGAATATAACATTTTGTTATCGATAGATGAAATTGAGATTTCCTTACAGCAATTTCAAAGATTTCAAGTGGACGGGGTCATCGCTTTTGATGAGCAGGCAATGACTGACTTTACGGGAAACCATTTAAATATACCCATTATCGCATATGGTGTAAATTCGCCCCAAAAGAACTTTTCAATTGTAGATGTAGATTACGAAGGAGCAATTTCACAGGCTGTTCAGTTTTTCAGTGAAAGAAAATACAAAAGACTGGCGTTTATTGGTGATACTGACAGCCGGGACGATCGGCAACTGGCCAAATTAAACAGTTTTATCCATGCAACTGAAAAGTTTGAAATAGATCACTCTGTATTTAATAGTAAAGGACTCGATTGGATAAACGGCTATAATTGCATTCAGGAGATTTTAGAAGAGGATACGAATCTTCCCGACGGAGTTATATGTTCAAGTTACGATATAACATCAGGAGTTATAAGAGGACTTCAGGAAAAGAACATTCATATTCCAAGAGATATCTCAATTATCGGATACGATAATATTCCTCAAATGAGCAATCTGGAAGTACCTGTAACTAGTGTCGGTGTTTCAAATGATAGTATTGCCCAGTCTCTAGTGAATACCTTAATTATGCAAATAGATAAAGGTACAAATGAAAAAATGGTATATTCTTTACGTTCCTCTCTTGTAGTTAGAGAATCTACAAGAAATGATATTTAAAATTAATTCTATTTTATTCTAATCCAAAATCTAATAAACCTCAGACAATTCCTTTTGAATTGTCTGAGGTCTATTTTTGTTACCAACATTTCGCCCTTGATAATTATTAATCGATGTTACACACCGGAGTATGCTAAGAAACCGCCATCTACAGGAATGATGATTCCTGTAATAAATCTTGAATAGTGAGGATCTGTCAAAAAGAGCATGGCGCCAATTAGATCATCAGGCTGTCCGAACTCTTTTAAAGGTGTCTGGCTTAATATCTTTTCTGCCCGATCTGTGTGACTGCCGTCTTCGTTCGTAAGTAAAGCTCTATTCTGATCCGTTAAGAAAAATCCAGGCGCAATACTATTAACTCGGATGGATGTTCCGGCAAAATACACTGCCAGCCATTGTGTAAAATTATTTATTGACGATTTCGCAGCACTGTATGCAGGTACTTTTGTCAGAGGACTATACCCGCTCATAGAAGAAATATTTAAAATGGATGACTGATCGACTTTCAGCAATTCTTCAGCAAAGACCTGGGTAGCTAAGAATGTTCCCAGGAAGTTTGTATCAAAGACTTGTTTGAATCCAGTTTCGTCTAAATCAAAGAATGTATTTCCCTTACTGTTTTCAATGAAATATTCATCAAATGTAATCGCATCTGGATGATTACCACCCGCACCATTAATCAATACATGGATAGCGCCAAACTTATCTAGAATTTGCGTTCTTGCATCTAAAAGCGAGTCTTTATCTAAGATATCTACAGACAATGCCATCGACTGCCCGCCGAGTGAACGAAGCTCATCTGCGATTTTCTCTCCTTTTTCTAAAGTTCTATTTAAAATCACAATATTAGCTTGTTGTTTTGATAGAGCACGAGCCATTTCAGAACATAAAATGCCACTGCCGCCAGTGATCACCACAGTTTTATTTTTGAAATATGAGTGTATTGGATACATATTAGTTTCCTCTCTTTCTGGAGTAAGCATCCCAAAGTCCATGTAAATACATAATTCCAAGTGCACGGTCGTATAAACCATAACCCGCTCTGCATTCTTCATCCCATAGATGTCTGCCATGGTCCGGTCGCACGTAGCCTTCATATTGCTGATCTGCGTATTGCTTAATTACGCCCGCTATATCAATTGAACCATCAGTTGTATAATGAGATGTTTCAACAAAACTTCCGTCTTCAAAATGTTTTACATTGCGAACGTGTGTAAATGGAGAGTTCTTTAAATATTTCTCGGTCAATGCCACTACATCATTATCAGAACGAGCACCAAATGAACCAGTGCATAAAGTTAGACAATTTGAAGGAGATGGAGAAATCTGCAATAAACGCTCTACACTTTTCTCAGTTGTCATAATCCTCGGCAAACCGAAAATAGAAAATGGCGGATCATCTGGATGGATAGCCATCTTGATCCCTGCTTCCTCGGCCACAGGTAATATTTCTAATAAGAAGTATTCCAAATTACTCCACAAGTCTTCTTCAGAGATGTTTTCATACTGCTCAAATAACTCTTTTAGTTGAGCCATTTTTTCCTTTTCCCAACCAGGTAAAGTCAGTTTTGATGACTTTGAAACTTCTTCAACAAGCTCAGACGGAGTCATCTTCGTAATTTTTGAATGGTCATAGAAAAGAGCAGTGGAACCGTCTTCAAGCGGATAGAATAAATCAGTCCTGGTCCAATCAAAAATCGGCATGAAATTATAACATATAACCTTTACACCCCTGGAGCCCAGGTTGCGTATTGTTTCTTTATAATTTTCAATATAACGGGCACGGGAGTCTAACCCCAGCTTGATATCTTCATGTACGTTTACGCTCTCTACAACCTCGCCATGAAATCCATTGTCTTGGATATGTTGTAATACTTCATCGATTTCTTCGATTGGCCAAACTTCGCCTACAGGCCTTTTATGAAGAGCCCATACAATTCCTTCGACATTAGGAATTTGCTTGATCTGCTTTAATTCAATTGTGTCGTTATTAACACCATACCATCGAAATGTCATTTTCATCAGACTTGTACTCCCTTCACCAATCTTGTATATTTTTTTGAAATATCAGTAACTGCTGCTACTCCGCCTTCAGCATATGCTTTATTTAAATCGCTTCCAATTCCAACAGCAATAGCCCCTGCTTGCAGCCATTCCGAAAGGTTGTGCAGCCCAATTCCGCCAGTAGGCATAATCTTCACATCAGGTAAAGGACCCTTCACAGCTTTTATGAACGATGAATCAAAATGATTTGCAGGAAATAGTTTTATGATCGGTGCTCCTGCTTTCTTTGCTATCATCATTTCCTTAACAGTCATACAGCCTGGAAAATAAGGAATCTGTACATTCATACAATAGTCAGCAACCTCAGGATCAAAATATGGACTGACAATAAATCCAGCTCCTAATTCAACTGCTTCTTTTGCTGTTTCAATATCATTTACAGTACCAGCTCCAAAAGTAAATGATAAATGGCGAGTTTTTTCATATATTTCCGCTACATCCGGAGTAGTGTATGTTAGCTCAATTAATGAAATCCCTCCTGCTACCGCACCCTCAATAATAGCTATTGCTTCTTCAGCAGTATCTGCACGTATTACCGCAACGACACGTTGTTCTTCTATACTTTTAATGACTGAATCCATTTAAAAACCTCCCAAAATTATCTTTCAATAGACTTTGTTCCATTTATAAAAGCTTCAAGTTCATGCAGTGACGGCAGTCCTTCATTATCTCCAACAACTGTAGTTACGAGGGCTCCTGCAGCATTGCCATAGGTCAGCATATCGAGTGGTTCTAATTGATTCAAATAGGCGTAAATAAATCCTGTATCAAAACCGTCACCGGCTCCAACGGTATCCACTGCATCAACTTGGTAAATCCCGCGATCGTACCATTCACCATCTGTAAATAATGAAGCACCTCGATGACCGCGTTTCATCACAAAATGAGAAATAGTATGCTTCCCGGTAAAGATTTCGATATCCGGTTTATTAGCACTCCCGATTAGCAGTTCAATCTCTTCTTCCCCTGTTAGGAAAATTTGAACAAATGGATAAATCTTTTCAAACGCTTCTCTAGCTTCTTCAATGCTCCATAACTTCAAACGAAGATTCGGGTCAAATGAAACGGGTATATTGTATTTCTTCGCTATTTCTACTATTCTTAAAACGATGTCTAGCGTACTTGAATCGAGAGCCAAATAGACTCCCGAAAGGTGAATTAAATCCATCTCTTTAATGTGTTCTTCTTTTAAATGCTGCTGTTCTAACGATAAGATAGGCCCATTTGTGCGATAATAATAAGTTCGGCTGTCACCATTATTAAAAATTTCACGGAAGTTTAGAGACGTTGATTTATTTTCCACGAAATCAATCTGTGAAACATCTACTCCTTCACCTCTTAAATAGTTGAAAATATACTGACCGAATTCATCTTTTCCTACCCTGGATATGAAGGAAGGTGTTAGTCCGAGGCGTGCCATCCCAATAGAAAAGTTCAGTTCAGCACCTCCCACTTTACGCTCAAAATAATGGTTCATTCTCATTGGGCCTTCTTTTAACGGGGTCATCGTGATCATCGAATCACCGATCGTCAACACTCTGAATTGCCTCATTTCCCTCTCTCCTCTTTAACTAGATATTGTGGGTGTAAATTTCTTTAAAGGCTGTTCGATTTCAATGCTGTCTGTGTTTATCATTTGCATTAAAAGTTCAACAGCTGACACGCCCATTAATCGGGTCGGTTGATGAATAATCGATATTTTGCTTTGTAATATATCTAGGAATGGTGAATTATCAACAGCCACGATTGTTAGTTGTTCCTGTACATCAGCTTTTAACTTTTTCACGAAGTATAATAGTTCAATTAGTGCAATGTCATTAATTGCGAAAAATGAATCAGGTTTCTGTCCAGGTGAATCCCATAATTTGATCAATTCCATTTGAATCTTCAAACGTTCCTCAGCTATAACCCATGAAGGCTCAGACTTCAATCCGTAGTGTTTTAAAGCTTTTTTGTAACCTTCAATACGCTCAATCCTTGGACTAATATATTTATCTAAAGAAGTACCCACCACAGCCACTTTCTTTTTGCCTTCATGAACAATACGTTCAACTGCCAGCCTCGCAGTTTCTTCATTATCCAAAACTATGGTTGGATAAGATGTTGTAGTGGTCTTTCTGTCCAGAAACACGATAGGAACCTTTCTTTTATATAGATCACTATAATATGTTCCATTGCCGTCTGTAGGAATAATAATGAGACCATCCACTTGTCTTGCAAGTAAATTGTCGATATATCCTCTTTCTTTCTTTGGATCATCATCTGCGTTACAAACAAAAATATGATATTCGTTCTTATCACATTCATTTCCTACCGAGCGAATGATCTCAGTAGAAAATTCATGTAGAATATTTGCAACTATTACGCCAATTGTCTTGGTCTTTTTTTGTTTAAGACTTTTAGCAATCGAATTTGGAACATAATCCAGTTCCTCTATTGCCTGTTCAATACGTTTCCTAGTATCGGGAGACATATATTCATACCTTTTATTGATGTATTGCGAGACAGTGCTTTTGGATACATTTGCTTGTTTCGCAACTTCTAACATGGTAACTTTCAAAATAAATCACCTCCAGACTCATTTACTAAACCGGTTTAGTAAATTAATAGAAAAATAAAAAATCTATAACTAACATAAAGGACAACTGTAAGAGATGTCAATCCTAAAAGATTTTTTATTTAAATTTATCTAAATAGTGTTTGTATAATTTTCATAGTATAAGATTGCAACCAGTGCAGAACCTTTGCAAAGACTATTTCGCTGATTTTCAAATGTGATTTTAGTAGACCTGATAGAAGCAGGCAATGTATGCTGATTTATCATATGTTCACATTGCTTACTAAAAACATCAAATTGATTATATGAACTATCAATCAAAATATACTTAGGATTAATCAGATGAATAATCTGAATAAGGGCTCTTCCTAAATAGGCTCCATTTTCACCAATCACGCTTTGAATACTGAGTGATTTCAATTGTTCGTCTGTAAAAAATAAATCCTCTCCCTTCATCGCAATTTCAATTCCTTCTTTTTTCAGCTTGTTAATTACGGAGCGATGGTTAATCAACATTTCTAAACAGCCAACCTGACCGCAACGGCATTTAGGTCCCTGGCTGTCTATGGAAATATGACCTACCTCGCCTGCTGTCCAGCTGGCGCCATAAATGATTTCTTTACCATATAAATATGATCCGCCTACTCCTTCACCTACACGAATATAAAAAATGCCCTCATCCTCAACAAATCCGTTTCTAATCATTGCATCTAAACCACCCATATTCACACTGTTGTGGATATGGATTGGCACGGTAAATGCATTCAGTTTCTTGAAAGAGACCTCTTTCCAATTAAGGGATGTTGAAGTTAAGATCATTTTTTCATCGACATCTACGATACCCGGGACACCAATTCCTATCCCTATTATTAATTTGTATTTAGCTATAAGACTCTCTATGATTTCAGTTATTCTCGACAAGACTAATTCATGATCCGTACCATTTAAATTTATCGTCCGTTCTTCCACTGTATCACCATAATAATCAACTACAATATACTTGAGTTCGTATTGATTGAAAGTAAAACCAATCGCCCGATATCCTTCACGATTAATTTGAATACGTATAGGCGGTCTTCCTTTTAATCCTGGTTCTTTACTACCTTTCTCTACAATAATACCTTCATTAATTAGTTCATCAACTATGAGAGAAACCGTATTTTTGCTTACTCCCATTAAATTAACCAATTCTTGTCGTGATGTTTCATTTAGTTCTCTGACTTTAGCCAGAAGTCTTCTTTTATTTTTCTCTCGTAAAAAACTAGTTCCTTTTATCATGAAATTTCTCCAATTCTATTTAATCCTCTCCTTCCATTATACCCGATCTGCTTATAATTTCCTTATCTTTCCCTTAAAACGTGATATAAACTGATTATTCCATTCATCACCGCCTGTTGCATTCCCACTCTTCCAAATTGGCGGACTTATACCTTTTCTAGCAAGTATTTCAACAGTCTCTAATGTAATGGCATTAAGTATAAAAGCATTGGCAAATGTAGACATAGCACCCACCATTTGCTCTTGTCCTTCTATATTTATTACAGCATCCCCAACTTGTATTTTTGAATCAATACTTAAATGACTGATATTATGAAGATTTAATTTTGACGGGTGTCTGGCAGGATGATTTTCTGGTGTATTATTTGCATGCGAAAATGAACTGATACTTATCACAGTAACTCCACGATCTTTCGCTTCCAAAGCAGCATCAATAGTAGCTGCATTGATACCATAAGCATTTGTAAGGATGAGCAAATCGCCATTTTGCAAGTTATAATCATCAATAACAATCCTTCCATATCCCGGCGTTCTTTCAATTGCCATTGACCTGAGTGCACCGCCACTTAATAATGTTCCTTCATCTAAAATTGCACTTGCGTGCATTAGCCCACCCGCTCTAAAAAATACTTCTTGTGATGCTAAGTTTGAATGTCCTCCTGGTCCATATACGTAAAATATCTTATCATCACTAATATGGGATGCCACCATCTCAGCTGCTTTTTTTATTTGATCCGACTCTGTTTTTATTATTTCATCCAAATACTTTTTGATCTCAGAATAATAATCAGCAATTATTTTAGACATTTCAAAATTCTCCTTTCCTAAGTATCCCTTCTTTAAATACTACCTCTACCTCAAAAACTGTCCCTGACGTATTTAGTAATACTAAATCTGCTTTTGCTCCAACCTTAAGGCCCTCAAATTCAAGCCCCATAAACTTCGCTGGAAATATTGAGCTTCTTCTAATTGCTTCATCAAGAGTATCAATATTATTTTTCACAAGAAACTCTATACCTTGTAATAAATTCTGTGCTGAACCAGCCAATAATTCAGGTTGATCAGACAATTGAAGTCTGCCACTTTCAGTTAATGTTACAGAGCCGCCAACAGACGCTTGATATTTTCCGGCAGGCATACCTGCTAACGCTACGCTATCGCTGACTAGAATTAGCTTTTTACCTTTTACACGTTTCATAACTTTTATTACATTTTCCGGAAGATGATTGCCGTCTGCAATTACACTTGTCCACAGCGCGTCTTCTGCAAGTTGATCCCAAATGTAGTTTGGATGCCGTTTCATTAAAACGTGGGCCCCGTTGCCTAAATGTGTTGAAATACTTGCTCCAGACTCTACTGCATTCCGAATTTGCGTTGTATTTGCTGACGTGTGTCCAATTGCAACTTTGACTCCATCTGCAACTACTGATCTGATGAATGCGTCAGACCCTTCCCACTCAGGTGACATCGTAATAATTTTTATCATTTTTTTAGCGGATTTTTGGAGAGAGAGAAATTCTTCATAATCCGGTTTTTTAATGAAAGATTTCTCGTGCGCTCCACGTGGTCCATCTTCCAGTGATAAGAATGGTCCTTCTAAATGGAAACCGCCGATATGCTTAACTAAATCTGGTCTTTTTGATAACACGTCTACATTTTCTTGAAAAATATAGTTCAGCCGTTCAATACTATTAGTAATGACCGTCGGATAAAAAGTGGTTACTCCTATATTCAGTAATTCTTGAATAACATGTTCCCAATCAGTTTCGCTTAGCGGAGCAGCATTAAAATCATGACTTTTATATCCATTAATTTGTATATCAACTAAGCCCGGTGCAATCGTGAGTAATGTGGGATCCCAATTAATATCTTTTATAGTTTTAATTAAACCTGACTCAATCGTTACTTCTACTGACTTTCCTTCAAGAGTATTACCTTTAAATTTAATCATAGTATTCTCCAAAAGCAGATTTATCCATAATTAGATAAGCATCATTGTGTTTTCTAAGAATAGTTGAAGGACAATCTGTAGAAATCTCATTAGATAATGTCTCCTTGACTGCTCGGGATTTCGTAATGCCCGGCACCGTGCAAACCATCCTTTTCGCCCTAATTAATGCGGGGATTGTCAGGGAAAGCGCATGAGTCGGAACTTCATCCAAAGTTTCAAAACAACCATCATTTACTTGTTGCTGGCGACTAAATTGATCTAATTGCACTTCTTTTATCATAAACGGATCATTGAAATCAGCTACTGGTGGATCATTGAAAGCAATGTGACCATTTTCACCGATACCTAAGCACACAACGTCAATTTCAGCTTCATTCAATAAACTTGTATATTCCTCCATCATTTTCTCTGGAGATTTAGTTCCATCAATAAAATGAAATTCTTTTAACGAAACTTTAGATAGTAAATGATTTTCAATATAGAACTTAAACCATTGAGTAGAATCTTCTGGAAGTCCAATATATTCGTCCATATGAAAACCCACGATGCGGGACCAATCGATATCCGGAGTTTCAACTAGGTGTCTTAGCATCTCATTTTGGGATGGAGCACATGCAAAAATTACACGAACCTCATCTTTTTCGTTTAAAGCAGCCTTAATCTTATTTGCTGCAAGATCTGCAGAATGTTCACCCATTTCTTCTCGAGACTTAAATACTCTATAGGTGAGAGTACCTTTTATACCTTCTTGTAGAATTGCATTCATTTTATATTCCTCCTAACCAAGCATTCTAAATTGGAAATAACTTTCTGTGCACTTTTTCTATTTAATTTACCTTTTAAGTTAAAGTAATAAATAAATTGATTGGATTCATAGCCGCCTTCTTCCAATTGTAGTTCATCTGCAACATAACCAATCATTCCATCACTGTAGGCAACTGGTAAAACAGTCGAATCTATACCAGCAATTTTCTGCCCATAACTTTGAACCATTTCAGCATTACAAAATATAAACCCTACTTCTTTTGATAACCGCCAGTAAGTTATATTCAGCATTTGTTCATCGGCCACATTTTTCGTTAAATTTCGCCACTCTGTCATCAGCGTACTATCTTCATGTTCATTTGTTGCTCTTGTGAAAAGCAAAGGTAGAGTCAGCTTCTCAGTACAGAATTGGAATTCTTCTACTATGGCAGGTTGACTGGTTAGAATTCGTCTGACATCCTCTGCAACCCTTAAACCAAGTGCTTTCATATCAGATAGCCGTCCTCTGTAAAACGTTCCATCATTTATAAGACAAGGACGTATATCGCCAGAAAAACCTTGTAGAAAAGCTACAGGTATCCCATCTAGCTCACGACTGACTTTTTCACAGCAAACTCCAACATATTCACTGGACACTGCATTTTCATCTGTACAGGTTGGATGACAACTAAAATGTATTAATCCTGCAACGTTTTTATGATTAACATCCTTTAAAAGCAGGACGGTCAATGTGTCATCAATTTCTGTAGTCAAATTGGGTAACATCAAACAGGAACCGTCCACAATCTTTCGCCGATACACGCCAATTTCTGATTTCCCAATATATTCCTCTAAAGTAACCTTTATACGTGGTGATTTAATGAGTAATTCAAAACTTCTAAGAACTTCATTCTTTAACCATCTCACATAATTTTGATCATATTTGCCAAGTTGCTCACTAAACTTTTCTGATGTCTGTGGTCCTGAATGATTATGAGTAGCGTGAAAGATAACATCCTGTACATTTATATTATATTTTCGACAGATTTCATCTTTTGTTTCACTTACAAAATTATCATCCCACCATATCAAATCAGCTATAACAATAATTTTTGTTTGTTTACCTTCTGAAAACAAAAATAGCTTTAAAAAAATCGGAGCATATACTGAATCAGTATATGCTTCCCTATGGGCGAATCCGGCTAAACCAATAGGCAATTCTGGAGTAATATCTTTAATGAGAGTACTTACCTCCATTTTTCATCACCTTTCAGAAGATGTTGAATTAACAAGAAGTTGCGTACGATATGAAATGGATCCTTTACGGGTAACGCAACAACTTTTCGAATTGGTTGACCAAAGCGATCTCTAATTTGAGTCCATTCCTTTCCTTCAGATGAAGGAAAGGTAGAAAACACATAGGACTCTAGCTTTTCATACCATAACAATAAATCCTGATCTTCATATGTTAACGCGAATTTTAAAATAGTATAAAGCGCTTCCGAATGTGGCCACCATAACTTAGTTTCCCATGTGTCATTAATTAGTTCTTCAAATCTATCATGAATTAAACGACCAGCCGGTTTTCCACCTTTTTCATCTACAAACCTGAATAGTCCGCCATATTCTTTATCCCAGCCAGTTGCAAGTGTATCTTTAATTAACTGAAGAAGCATAATTTCGTATTTTCGTTGCTCTTCACTTGTAAAATGATGAAGTGATTCTGACAAAAACCATACACACTCCAAAGTATGACCGGGATTTACATGACGTGCGAGCAACGTATCTTTATCTTCGTCTCTCTTAGGCAACATTTCTACGATTCTGGATCCATTAAAATGATCTTTCATAATCTTGATAAAATAAATTTTAATATCTTCCTTCAATTCTAAAGAAGAATGATCATCGAAAATGATAGCCGTGTCATAAAGTTCTTCGGCTACATTTATCAGAATCATAGGAATCGAATGAGACTCAAATTTATCAGGAATTGGATAAGGTTCAGATTTGAAGTTATTCTCTTCTATTCTTCTTTTAACCAATCGATACGTATCCAGCGCTTCATGAAAAATAGTTTGATCTTTTACATAGTTTGCATAAGCGTTATAGCCTAATATATAAAAACAATCTGCAAAAATACTTACATCCAATTCTGTATCTATCTTTGTCCCATCTGCTTCTGTTGCATTTACAACATGCTGGTTTTCTAATTTACCATTTGATTGCAAAAATTCATACGTTTTATGAGCAGATCTTTCCCATTTTTTATTTACCGCTAATGTATATCTTTCACGCAATTGCAGCAATCGACTGTTCATCCATAAGAATCTGCCTTGAGACCAAGTATACTTATTGTGACTGAGTATAGTGTCTTCGTCGTTTTGAATACAGGAGAACACACCACCGAATTGTTCATCGATTTTTGATTCCCAATAGGGTATAAAATTATCATTAAGTTGTGATGTGTAGAATGCCAATAACTTTTCTCGATTCAATGCTATCACTTCCCTTATGCTTTAACATCATCTTTAGATACAGCTTGAATAAGAGCTTCAACTTCTGGTTTGACAGGTGTATTACGGTTTAGTAATCCCATACCGATAAAGACGATTCCAGATACTAGAACCGGTGATCCGACTGATAATGATAGCGGCAGTGTGAATGCGTACTTTGTAAGTACAAACATGAGTAAACCTGCCAATATGGAACTGATAGCAGCTTTTGAATCTGAATGTTTAAATTGTGGAAATAAACCTAGTAACATCGGGATAGAGATAGGCCCAATTAGTGCGCCGAACCAGGAAATGATTAATCCTAATACTCCACCAAAACTTTCAGCTTGTATACCAATAACTAATGTAATCAATGTAAATGTAAATGTTGTAATTCTAGCAATTCGTAGTGACTCTTTCTGACTCATATTAATATACTTTTTATTCATAACCGGTAAAATATCGCGTGTAATAACTGCCGAAATTGTATTCGCATCAGAGGAAGTCATTGACATCGTAGCAGCAAATAGACCAGCTAGTACTAACCCAACCAAACCTGCTGGCAATAATTCTTGAGCTAATAAACCATATAGTTTAGATGGATCTTCCAAGCCAGGCAGAATTAAAGGCGCAGCCCACATCGGGAAAAATAAAAACAATGGCCAGATAAGGTAAAGCACTCCTGATAAAATTCCGCTTTTTTTCGCTTCTTTACCTGAAGGAGCAGAAATGTAACGTGTTGCCAAGTTCCAGGTTCCACCATTGTAGCTTAGGAATACAACGAAAAAGTAGAAGAAGACGTACCAGACTGTATATGGCTCTCTAAACAACATGGAGTTTTCTTGCGGTAATTGCGCCCAAATTCCTGTAAGCGAACTGGGTCCACCCAACATATTCATTACGACAAAGAACATAACCAGACCCGCAACAATTTGTACGATAAACTGTGCAAAATCTGTCCAAACATCAGCCCATAATCCACCGATTGTAATATAGATAAGAGAAACAATTCCTGATACTAAAATTCCATAGATTATTGGAATACCTGTAAAAACATTTAGCAGAATTCCTATAGCAGCCCATTTAGCTCCTACATCAAATAGTTTTAATAACACACCACACCAAGCCATCAACTGCTGGGTAGGCAAATTATAACGAAGTGATAAATATTCAGTGGGAGACTCAATATCATAATTAATTCGTAAGCGAGCCCAACGTGGAGCCATCAAGTATGCTCCTGTGATAACAGCAACGGTAATAGTTAATGCCCACCAAATATAAATACTAAAACCGTGAGTATATGCTAGCGCAGCATATGCAACAAATACAGCACCACTGTAACCTGAGACGTGATGGGATATTCCGGATAACCACCAAGGCAACTTTCCTCCGGCAACGAAGAAATCCTTTGACCCGCTAATTTTGTTGTACGAAGTAAATCCAATAACTATCATTACGACAAAGAATAAAATAATTACTAACCAATCTAGCATCGCCATGTCTTCACTCTCCTTTTCATTTAATCATAGTCTATGACTAAATACAAAATAACATACCATTTTCTAATTGTAAATGCTTACATTTTTACTTTTCGGAAATGTTTATGAATTAGTAAAATTTACTTACTGTATATATGAGGTAAGTCTAAGATACTTCAGAATATGAAATACAGGTACTAAAAATGCCTTTACAAAAGTAATACAGTAAACTTCACAGTTCGCATATTCTGCCAACTTTTTTACTAGTTAATATATTGACTGAATCATCAACATGAATAAAAAAACTTCTCTAACGTTTCCGTTATTCGAGAAGCTTGCAATTCATATTTACTTTTAAGAAATTATCATCTACTTCACGTTAAATAAGTTTCAATTTCAGTAATATCATGAAAAGCAGAAAATCCCCTGGAATAGTCATTTCCTATACTCGCTTTCATGATACTGATCGTAACGTGCTCGAATCCTATTATGCCATTCAACACTTCGCGAATCGTGCCTTCTCCGCCAATTACCACAAGCAAAACAGGCTCGTCACATGTCCTCTATATTCAGTCTTCTTAAAAGAATAGTTGTTGCCAGTGTTCAAATTTTGCCCTATGCCAGCACCTTGCCCGTCCACCGCTCGCTCATTAATAATGAATAGAGATCCATTAGCGACGCCTCTTTCCAAACATTTTTATCTCATAGTAGCAGACAGTCAAAACGTATGCCACCCATCGTCAGACAATCTGATACTTGACTAGCAGACTCGCACTGATTGTCAGTGTGCCGGAAGAAATAGGTGTGGAAACTGTATCTGCCATCGCAACTGCCCGAAATGCGATCGGCTGATTAGCATGCTGCTCTTCTATTGTCATTGGAATTGGTTTGTTCGGCAATTGCAATGTTGTACCGATCGTAATCATTTTCTTCTCTGCATCCTGCAGGGCAAGTGCCAGTGCTTTTTGATAATATTCACCTTCGTCCTGCAAGCTGAATTCTATCGAACCAATTTGATTGGCGCCGTTTTTTACAGCCAAATCCACAAGTTCTCCTGCACGGGACAAGTTATCACTTGTGATACGGATCGTGTTAATCACTTCATAGCCTTGAAACCGCTGTTCCCCATTCGAGTAGTCATATACGGGACGAATCTGGTAATCTATCGTCTGAATGGAATCTTGTGAAATACCTGCGGCTGTCAACGCTTTGTTGACCTGGTTCATTCTGTCGGCATTGTCCCGCTGAATTTCCTGCAGTTCCGTTCCTCTCGAATTCACAGATATAACAATCTGCACGCGGTCAGGGGATGCCTTTATCGCACCTTCTCCGAAAACTGTAATCGTTCGCTCTTCCTGGTTATACATAATGGAAACACTCCTTTTAATAATTTCATGAAAAATTCCGTTGCAGCTACCTATACTATATGCAGCAGGTCAACATTTGATTGCAGAATAAAAAGCCCTCAGGTCATTTATAAGGACCTAAGGACTTCTCTAAAATGTGATAAAACCTTTTTGCACGGCAAAGCCGCCTAATGTAAATAGTGCAATGGCAATTAATGTAATGACAAATAATTTATTATTTTTATCCAAGGACTCACCTTTTTCTTCATAGGATAGAATCGTATGCTCAGTAACTCAATTCTATCAGACAAAGTTCAGAATAGGAAATCTAATTTTCAGATTGTGAAACCAATAATTTTTATTCGATTTCATTCTTAAGCTGTTTCAGAAAAGACACCATAAAATCATGGCGTTCTTCTGCAAGACGCATTCCTTCAGTCGTCACCATCAACTCTTTCAGCAATAATAGTTTTTCGTGAAAATGTGTTACAGAAGCCGTTTCTTTTGCGCGGTACTCTGAAGCGGACATTGTTCTGCGTGCTTCTTCCTCTAAATCATATAGCTTTCTTCCTCTGGCACCGCCAAACGCGAATGCCCTTGCGATTCCAATCGCTCCGATTGCATCCAAACGATCGGCATCTCTGACAATCGCTCCTTCAATGGACGTGATCTCTTTTGCGTGCCCGCCATTGAATGACACACTTTCGATAGCAGACAGTACCTTTGCAGAAAGATCTGCAGAAGCTCCTATTTGATCCAGCATTTCATTCGTCGTCGCTTCATGCATTGCCTCATATTTCGCGTCTTCAATATCGTGCAGCAGAACTGCTAATTGTACAACCAGTTTATCCGCTGCAGGTTCTTTCAATAAAATCTTCTCTGCATTCTTCATTACACGGTCAATATGATCTAGGTCGTGACTCGCATCATATTGAATGTAAATCGTTTCCACAAGCTCTCTGCAGCGTGCAACCATTTCTCTCATATTTTCATTCCTTTCTTATTCGTACTACATACTATGATGCAGTACTCTGTTAAGATGCCGTGATAGTTGTTTCGCTTTACAGCAGCATTCTATTTGGCACTTCACAAAGTCCCGATCCAATCTCAAATCGTTAAAAAGGAAAGGGAGCCTGAGCTGCCTTTCCTTCAGTTACTATTACTGTTATTGTACATTATTTTACGTAGCTTGTCAGATAGCCATAACCTTTGTCTTCCATCTCTTCAAGCGCGACAAAGTCAATGGCCGCACTGTTAATACAGTAACGTAACCCCCCTTTATCTTTCGGTCCATCTGGGAACACATGCCCAAGATGACTGTCACCCGCCCGGCTTCTCACCTCAATCCGTTCCATATTGAAACTCTTATCTTTATGCTCTGTCACGACTTTGGGAATGATTGGTTTCGTGAAGCTTGGCCAGCCGCATTGTGAATCATATTTATCAGCACTTGAGAAAAGCGGTTCTCCTGTTGCTACATCAATATAAATCCCATCTTCATACGTATCCCAATATTCATTAGAGAACGCCGCTTCAGTATTATCGCCCTGTGTTACTTGATACTGCTCTTTTGTCAATTTTTCTTTCAATTCTTGTTCGCTCGGCTTGGGATAGGCCGCTGCATCGATAACAGACGGAATTTCCTGGCCCTCCAGCGTATCAAATTTAACATGACAATAACCGTTCGGATTTTTTTCAAGATAGTCCTGATGTTCGTCTTCTGCCAATGTGTAGCTTGTCAATGGTTCAACTTCTGTCACAATATCTTTTTTATACTGCTCTTGTTCCTTCTTTACTTTCTCATCAATCATAGCTTTTTGAGCCGGATCACTGTAGAAAATTCCTGAACGATATTGTGTGCCGCGATCATTTCCTTGTTTATTCAATGAAGTAGGATCGATAATCATAAAGAAATGGTCCAATATTTTATCCAGATCAGTTCGTTCGGGATCGAATTGGACATGCACGGTTTCTGCATGGCCCGTTTTCCCTGTGATCACTTCATTGTAAGTCGGATTTTCCGTTGTACCATTTGCGTAGCCGGAAGTGACGTCATATACCCCGTACACACGCTCCATATATGCTTCTACTCCCCAGAAACAGCCACCCGCCAAATACACTTCCTGGAGATTATCCTTATTGAATGTCAAATCTTTATTCGGATTTGCAGGATATTTTGAATCAGATGGCGAGTTCAAAACCTCCGCGAGTTCTTGTCGCAGTGAATCTGTATCCGTACCGGAATCTGTTGTATTTGTATTAGCGTTTTCGAATGAACAGCCGCCAAGCAGCAATAATCCCAATAAAACCGCAAGATACTTCATTTTCATCTTCTCTGTCCCCTTTCTCTACTCAATTAAAGCCATGGCCTCTTTTATTTTTTCATTAGACAAATGTCCAGGCTGCGAACGGATCAGCTGCCCGCTTCTGTCGAAGAAAGCAGATGTCGGATAACCTTTTACATTGAATTCCTTCGCAAGGCTCCCTCCGTCATTTAGCAGCAACGGCAAATCATTTACACCAGTCAGTCCTTTAAACCAAACAATGAAATCTTCTTTTTCCATTTCATTATTATAATCAGGAGCAACTACAGTCAGCACTTCAAAATCATTGTCTTCTCCAGCCAGTGCATTGACTTCCTCCAGGCCTGCAAGACAAATGGGACACCAAGACGCCCAGAATTTCACGTATACTTTTTCTCCTTCATAATCAGCTAAACTGACTGACTTCCCATCGATCGTATTCAGCGTGATCTCAGATGCTGAATCCTTTTCAGAGCCAGATGATTGCGAGCAGGCAGACAGTACGAAAATCACCGCGATCAGGAGTAAGAATTTCTTCAGCATAACGGCTCCTCCTTTTATAAATTCCTATAGAATGAAACGGCAACTCTTTAAATTCATAAGATACTTCCTTTGCAGTTTGCCCTCTGACTAAAGTATACGGTTTTCGGCAGACGTTGACAAATTGTCAACACTCCTTTACTATTTTTTATAGTGAAGACAAATAGGTAAACATCTTTGACTGATGTCTTTTAAAAGGAGGCTCTTTTCATGGCGTCAGAAAGTCTTGAAATTACTATTGGGCAGTTATTGCGGGAAACTCTGGCTAATCGGTCTATATCCATGCGCAAGTTAAGTGAACAAACGAATATTGATACAGCTACGATCTCTCGTATTATTAACCATAAGCGAAAAGCAACGCTTGATCACCTGGAGCAGTTTTCATCTGTTCTGAATCTGCCATTGACCAAGTTGCTGGAATCGGCAGGTTATCCTGTAGATAATGAGAAAGATTCAACTTCAGCTTATGATGAAACAATTGAACAGCTCTTACATACTTCGGAACTGCTCTCTGCCAACATTTCCATTTCTTCTGTAGAAAAACAGCTGACCGATTACGAAGTTTTTTCTCAAACGGTAGATGGTGAGGAACGTATACTTCATGAATTTGAGGAAAAGCTGAAGAGCACTGGAGGAATCGGTCCTTTTATTGACCAGATGAAATATTTATTCAACCGGTTTAAGACGAAAAACGGCAATACGAAAGAGCTGGCGATTATCGGAAGCGCATTGCTGTATTTCATTGTACCAATCGATGTAATCCCGGACTATTTATTCGCCATCGGCTTTCTCGATGACGCAGTCGCAGTGCAGATTGCTTCAAACGCTGTAACCAGAAATTCATAATCAGATGAGCAGGTGAAGAAAGTGGAGAAAAGAAGTGAATTCTTGAAAAAGAAGAAGAACAAAGGACGCAGGAACATTTTCCTTATTCTCTTGTTTTTATTACTGGCAGGTGCGGGATACTTTGCTTACCAGTATAATAATGGGGTATCGATGGCTAATGAAGATAAAGTAAGCGATAGCGACAGTAAGGAAAATATGAAATTTGAACCGTTTGAAGGTGCAGAAGCACAGTTCGGGGAAATTAACGTTCTTTTAATCGGCAATGATGCGAGAGCTGACGAAGAAGAAGCACGTTCAGATGCTTTGATGATCGGTCATTATAATCAAGATACAAATGAAGTGAAACTGGTTTCTTTAATGCGTGATACATATGTGGAAGTTCCCGAATACGGCATGCAAAAATTAAATGCCGCTTTTTTTCTCGGCGGACCGGAGCTGGTGCGAAAGACCATAAAGCATAATTTCGATGTGGACGTGCAATATTATGCCATTGTAAACTTTGAGGGCTTTTCTAAAATTGTCGACGTGATAGCGCCGGAAGGTATTGAAGTCGATATCCCCTACGCGATGTCGCACGGAATCGGCATGACACTCGAACCCGGCGAACAGCATTTGAACGGCGATCAGCTGCTCGGCTATGTACGTTTCCGCCATGATATTCAGAGCGATTTCGGACGTGTCAAGCGCCAGCAGGAAGCATTATCGAAACTGAAAGATGAAGCTGTCAGCATGAATACCCTGTTCAATTTACCTAAATTACTTGGCGTTATCGATCCTTATATCGATACAAATGTCGACGGAAAGACATTGTTTACGATCGGTAAAGGCATGCTCACCGGTGGAAAATCAAAAGATCTGGAGACATTGCGTATTCCTGCAGAAGGCACCTATATCGATAGACGCGTAAATGTAGGAGAAGTGCTGGATGCTGACTTAGATCAGAATAAAGACTTATTGAAAGAATTTTTATCGGATGCAAATCAAAATAATTAGTACTATTCAACTGAAACAGAACGTGGGGAACGGAATATATGAGTGTAGATTTCAAGGTTTTTGAAGCAATCAATAAATTTGCAGGGCATAGCGCGGTTTTGGATCAGTCTGTCGTATTTTTCACGAAGTTTGGTCCACTTTTATTCGGTCTGTTTTTTGTGTGGCTGTGGTTTACGAGTTTAGGAGACCGCCGGGCCAATCGAAAAATTGTCTTGTTTGCCTTCACCATTGCCGTCATCACTATCGGAATTGATAAGATCATTGAACTGTCATTTTTCCGCGAACGTCCTTTTGTCAATCATGACGTGACGATGCTTGTCGATAAACTCGATACAGATCCTTCATTCCCGAGCAATCATACCGCAGGCTCTTTTGCATTGGCCCTGGCGCTTTTTTGGAAACGCAGGAAGTCGGGCGCTGTGCTGCTGGTATTTGCGGGATTAATGGCGTTATCGCGTATTTATACAGGTGTCCATTATCCGACAGATGTATTGATGGGTGCGTTTATCGCGACTGCAGTGGCATTTTTGGTAATTTGGCAGCGACATTTGATCGAGCCGCTGTTTAATTGGATTTTACGTTTGTTTACCCGGAGAAGTTCGCACGCTTTGTGAATAGGAAAAGAACGCTTAGCATTTTGGCGCTTAGTGTTCTTTTTTTGTCTTTGCTATCGATTGAATTTCATAGTAGTTATATCTAATGCGAGTGTTAGGGCCGGAGAAGCTCTGTCGCTGATGTGGGAATGCATGTCACATTCTCTTAAAAACAGAATAATCAAAACACGAGTTCTGGTTTATTGATGTCTCCATATCTTTACCTGGCAGCTCCTGTTATTATTATAAGATAAGGTTACTATTCAGAGGAATAAAAACGGAAAGAAGGAGATCTCGTGGAAAAGAAGCTAGACTTGATACTTCAAAAACTAGAAGCCGTTGATCGAATGGGACAAGATATCCAGTTAGTGCGCTCAGAACTTGTTGAGGTAAAAACACAACTCGGCGAGGTAACATCCCAGCTTGATGAAAATAAACTTATCATAAAGGCCATACGCAGCCGTCAAACAGAAACAGACGCAAAACTAGAAGGTCTTACTTTGGATGTTCATAAGATGCATGGAGATGTAACTGCTGTCAAAGAAAAATTATCGGATATTCAAGGTGAAGTAGAATTCACTTATCAAAAGGCTGCTAAAAATGAAATGGAATTATTCAAACTAAAACGCGATTATAATTGAAAGATTTTCATTAACATAACAATTAGAAGTTAAGACGATAAAAGTATCTTTTTCTTTTACATTCATTAAAATAAACAACAAAGCACCCTGTCTCTCCCAGCAGGGTGCTTTGTCTTTGAATTGGTGTCTGTATGACGTCCCAGAAGAGATTCGAACTCCCGACCTACGCCTTAGGAGGGCGTTGCTCTATCCAGCTGAGCTACTGGGACAAGTTGATATAATAGGAGACATGACTCCGATCCCGCTTGCGAATCGAAGTCCACAATCTCCGTTAGTCATTCGCTGTGCCTGTGTAATCTTCATTAAACCATAATTGTTCATTATCATCAACATCGCCATTATAATTGATCAGAATTTCTTCCCCTGCCTTAATATCTGTATGGGCAAAGAAATCAAATGTATGGTTGTCAAAATTAATTTCGTAATCAGCATTTGGTTCATACGAGTGATTGAACAGCATCCCATATCCCAGAAGGACAGCAGTATGGTTGGCGCCGTATTCAAAAGCATAATCGGCCAGCACCGTTTTTTCAATATGTTCGTGTTGTTCATTGGGATAGGAAATGACAGGCGCTTCATGAATCAGCTCGCCTTTTTTGATATCACGCTTCGCGAATACTCCGCGATTGAATTCTCCTTCACCGAGCGGAGAAAGTTTTACTTCGATCATTGTCTTTCACCTGCCTGCTTGTAAAATCTACTTGGTAAGTATAACATTATTTCTGCTCTATGGCACATTTCAAAACCTTATGAAGGAAATGTGCGGTCATCAGCTGTTTTGGTTCGGTGAAAGAGCGGGTTGGTGCGGCACGGCTAGAGTAATGTTCGGTGGAGATCGTTTTTGGTTCGTTTCAAGGAGTTGTTGGTGCGGTTTGATAACACTTTGGCGCGTCCGCTTCTTTTACTTGCCCAATCAAAAAAACTGCGCTGGAAGCTGTTGCTGACTCTCTGCGCAGAATTTTGTTATAAGATTATGTTGTCAGCACTAATTTCCCCATCGTCTTTCTTCCCTGCAATTGACGCTGGGCTTCCGCTGCTTCTTCTAAATCAAATACTCCTCCGATTGTCAGCTTCAGATCGCCGCTTTCGATATAATTGAGCAATTCTTTGAAGCTAGCTTGATACAGCTCATAATTTTTCATAATCTGCGGCAAGAAAAATCCGATAACTGAATGGTTGCGCCGCATTAATTCGCCTGCTTGAAGAGGAGAAGGCTCACCGCTCGCAGCGCCAAACACTACCAGACGTCCAAAAGGCGCGAGGCATTTCAGCGTCTTGCGGAAAACATCGCCGCCTACCATTTCGAGCGCCACATCCACACCTTTACCGCCGGTCAGTTCACGGACTTTCAGTTCCCAGCCATCTTCTGTGTAATTAACCAGATGATCTGCGCCCATTTCTTTTGCATGTGCCAGTTTTTCATCGCTGCTCGCTGTCGCAATGACCTTGCCGGCACCAAAAATTTTCGCCAATTGAACTGCAATCGCGCCTACCCCGCCTGCAGCTGCATGCACGAGTACAGTCTCGCCTTTTTCAAGCCGGCCCATTGTTTTCAAAATATGATAAGCTGTCTGTCCCTGAAGCGGCAGTGCAACTGCATCCGTGAATTCTACACCGTCCGGAATGGGAGCAAGCGTCATTTCCGGTATGGCTGCGTATTCCGAGTACCCTGCGGATTCAATAAGCGATACTACCCGCATACCCGGCTTGAAGCGCTTCACTTCTTTCCCGACTTCTGTAATAACTCCCGCCACTTCTGCACCTGGAATAAAAGGCAAAGGCGTCGGTACGACATACCTTCCTTCACGGCGGGCAACATCTGCATAGTTCACGCCAATCGCTTTAATTTCCACCAGCACATCTCTGTCACCTACAGCTGGTTTATCGATTTTTACAACTTTCAGTACTTCAGGTCCGCCGTATTCTTCACATTGAATTGCTTTCATATCCATTCCCCCTTAAGAAATATAGTTCTCTGCTTGATAGATTGATGCTGCTATTGCACGTTTTGTTTCAACTGTTCCTTCACTTGACAACTCATTGAACCTCTTCAACAAATTGCTTACTATCGCGCTTTTAGCGTCGCCTGAAATTACTTCCGGCAGCAGTTTTCTTGCAATCATTTCTACGTTCAGTAAAGTGTCCGTAATCAGTGCTTCGGCCATCTTTATTTTTAAGTCAGCCTTCTCTTTCGAAGCTTCTGCAGATTTTACTGTTCGCAGCACTGCCGATTCGGCTGCATAAAGCGCTATAGCAATATTTGCGAGATTCATAAGTGCTTCCTGCTCATCCACCATACTATTACCATATTTTTGATATGCCAGACCGGCACTCAGCAAAAACACATTCCTCATCAGATGAACTGCTTCTAGTTCTCTGGAAAGTTCTGTACCTGACAGCTTTACAGGCTGCATCAATGCTTTGTTTGCCCCTGCCACTAGTTCTTGCAGCGGTAAATCCCCCTTACCTGCCTGACTTAATAAAGACATCGGGATGAGCAGCCGATTCACCTCATTCGTGCCTTCAAAAATTCGGTTAATTCGTGAATCACGATAGACTTGTTCGATCGGATAGTCTTTCATATACCCGTATCCTCCATGCAGCTGCAGCGATTCATCAGCTACTTGATCAAGCGTTTCTGAGCCGTACACTTTGCAAATTGCGCATTCCACCGCATACTCCATCATTCGATTTGCAATCAGACGATGGTCATCTGAATATTCTACATCGCCAAGCGCATCTTCTAAATAAGAAGCAGTTCTGTACTGAAGGGATTCAGCTGCGTAAATCCGAATTGCCATATCTGCAACCTTTTCTTGTGTCGCTCTAAAGTCAGCAATAGTTTTGTTGAATTGCTTGCGTTCCTTTGTATAATCAAGTGCTAATTTCAAACTGTACTTCGAAGCCCCCATTGTGGCCGATCCTAAATTAAAGCGGCCGAGATTCAGTACATTCAGTGCAATATGGTGACCTCTGCCCACTTCCCCTAACAGATTTCGAACCGGTACTTCACAGTTTTCAAAGTATACCGCTCTAGTTGAGGAACCTTTAATCCCCATTTTATTTTCTTCAGGTCCCAGTGAAAGTCCTGGAAAATCTTTTTCAACAATAAATCCAGTGAAAGCGTTTCCATCCACTTTAGCATAAACGATAAATGTATCGGAGAAGGCTGCATTAGTAATATATACCTTCGAACCGTTCAGAATATAATGCGTGCCTTCCTCGTTTAATTTTGCAGTAGTTTTTGCCGATAAGGCATCCGATCCGGCAGTCGGCTCTGTTAGGCAGTATGCACCAAGAAATTCTCCTGAAGCAAGCTTCGGCAAGTAATATTCTTTTTGCCACTCCGTTCCAAAATAAGTGATCGGCAGTGTCGCTATACATGTATGATTTGAATGCGCTACGCTGTATCCTCCGGCAGAACCCAAACACTCACCGACAAGCCCTTTAGTAATCTTATCGAGACCGAGCCCCCCATACTTTTCAGGAACACTGTGCGCAAGCAGACCAAGATCACCTGCTTTTTGCAGCAAAGATGTGACCAGGTTAAAATCCTGCTGTTCAATCTCTTCATTCTTTGGATGAACTTCATTTTTTATAAAGTTTTTTGCTGTATTCGCAATCATATGATGTTCATCAGTAAACTCTTCAGGCGTAAAAATTTCCTCTTTTTGCGTTGACCGGTACAGAAAGGCTCCCCCGCGATACAGCTGCTTTTTATTAACCATTAATATCACTCCTTTTACATCATCTGATCTTTGTCACTGTAATCCTCACTAATTAAATCTGACTGCTCATCCCACCGTCCACGACTAACACATCGCCGGTTATATAATCGGATGCCTTGGATGCCAAAAATACAGCGACACCTTTCAAATCCTCTTCATTACCCAAACGATTCAGCGGGGTACCTGCCAGGATATAATCTCGGCCATTTTCTATCGTAACGGACGACATTTTCGTAGGGAAAAATCCCGGAGCAATTGCATTCACATTAATATTATACTGTCCCCATTTTGCTGCCAGATCTTTAGTCAAGGTAATAACCGCACCTTTACTGGAGTTATAGCCGATCGTTTCCATGAAATCGGGGTGTGTTCCACCAAGGCCGGCAACGGAAGCAATATTGATGATTTTTCCGCTATTTTGCTTGATCATGACTTTTCCAACTTCTTTGCTCATGATAAATGTTCCGGTAACATTGACGTTGAGCACTTTCTGAAATGCCTGTATCGGCATCTCCATTGTCGGCGCCCCCCATGTGGCACCGCTGTTATTGACAAGAATGTCAATTCGGCCGAATTCTTTTATTGTCTCCTCAACCACTTTTTTCACATCTTCTTCATTTGCAACATCACAGGCGAGACCAATTGATTTGATCCCCAGTTTCTCCAATTCCTCACTCATTTCAATACAGGAATCCACTTTACGCGAACAAACTACAACGTTTGCACCGGCCTCCGCGAATCCTCTGGCAATTTGTGCACCAAGTCCTCTTCCGCCGCCTGTTACAATTGCCGTTTTTCCTTTTAAACTAAATAAATCTAAAACCGCCATGAACATTTCCTCTTTTCTTTTATTTGATAACCTCGCATTAACACTTGAAAACTGTGTGTTCGTGCCATTTAATTCTTCGAGAACCGATGAACATCTTTTGTACATAGTTTCTTATCATACTAACCAGTTGGTATGTTCAGAATAAAAAGATATAGTTAACATGATAAACGTTCCTCAATTATTAAGCAAGACAACCTATTTATTTCTTTTACTCTTCCAATAGATTGCTATTACAATAATACTATTATCGAGCAGAAAAATAAGTCACTTCATTCAAATATCGAATGAAGTGACTCACAGATGACTAATCTTTAGCTAATTACCTGTATGTTGGCGAGCCATTTCTCTGCAGCAGCCAGTTCAGAATGAGTAATTCTATGATCACTTTGCTCCCAATTGATCGTGGCAGAAGCACCTTTTTCCTGAAAAATTTGATAAAGTTCTTCTGTCTCAAATTTAGGGACTAAAGGGTCAAAAGTTCCGGCCGACATGAAGATATGCTTTCCAGCTAATGAAAGGTCTGCAGAGTCTCTAGAAGGCACCATTGCATGCAGCAGTATAGCTCCAATTGCTATATTCTGCACACCCAGCATGGCATTTGCTGCGATGTTCGCTCCGTTAGAATAGCCCAATAAAAAAGTCGTTTCCAAAGAAAAGTTATATTTTTCTGAAGCAGTTTTTATGAATTCAGCCAACTCGGTTGTTCTGTATCGTAAATCCTCCATATCAAACACACCTTCCGCAATGCGTTTAAAGAAACGATTTGCGCCGTTTTCATTCACATTGCCGCGGACGCCCAGAAAATTCATGTCGTTGGATAACTCTCTCGCAACAGGATGGAGACTATGTTCATCCCGCCTGTTCCATGCAATAGGATCAGCGTGCCTTTTGCATTTTCTGCTGGATAAAAAATATGTTCCATTTTTGCACCTCCTTCAATTATAAAGGCTTCAGACGCTGCTCAATTTTTTCACGCCGACTTTCTAAAAATGGAGGCAGAGCCAGATTTTCTCCGAGAGTCTCCAAAGATTCATCTGTGTCAAAACCGGGACCGTCTGTAGCTAATTCAATGGTAATATCATTAGGGTCTTTTAAATAAACGGAGCGGAAATAAAAACGATCAATAAAGCTTGAATTCATTATGCCATTTTTATTTAGCTTATCAATCCATTCCAATAATTCTTCCTCATTATCAACGCGCAGGGCAATATGGTGAACGCTGCCGCGGCCGGGTCTTTCTATCGGTAGATCAGTTCTCTCTTCTAAGTGAATTTCAGTGCCGGATCCTCCTTCACCAGTTTCAAAAACGAGAATATCCGGCTGCCCATTCTCATCAGAAGGATATTGCCCTTTTTTATGGAATCCGAAGATTTCAGTCAGCAATGAAACAGTTCCGGCTATATTCCCGACAGTCAGACGGGAAGGTCCGATTCCTGTGATACCGAATTCTTGTGGAACGGGACTCTGGTCCCAAGGCGTACCTGCTTTTTCACCCTTGTTGTTTTCATCAGACACCAATACCAGACGCTGTGCCTCAAAATCGGTAAATGCTAAAGTCATTCTGCCCGCTTGTTCTTTAATCTCTCCATGTGGCACATTCATTTCTTCAAAACGTGATTTCCAATAATTTAATGCCTGATCATTTTGCACGCGCAGAGAAGTTACCGATATGCTGTTCGTACCTTGATGAGTTTGCGCTGCACGCGGAACTTCAAAAAATGTCAGGTCAGTACCCGGATTTCCTTTTTCATCTGCATAAAATAAATGATACATGGACGGTGCATCTTGATTGACGGTTTTCTTAACTAACCGCATACCTAAGATTTCTGTATAAAAGTGCAGATTTTCTTTGGCATTTGCTGTAATTGCTGACACATGGTGTATTCCTTTGATTCTCATATTTACTCCTCCTCGGATTTTAACTTCTTTAATAACTCATTGAGAACTTTTTTCTCTTCAACAGTCAAATTTTGAAAATGACTTGCCTGGAATTCTTCTTGAACCGGAACAACTTCCCGAAATAACATTCTGCCTTCATCAGTGAGTGAAATATATTTCGTTTTCCAGTCCTGCTCTCTTTCAATTAAGTCCATGCGCTCCATTTTCTGAAGCAGCTGCGTAATATTACCTTTTGTCACAAACAGTTTTTCGCCCAATTCTTGCTGTGAAATTTTATTATGCATCCCTACTTGCACTAAGACATCAAATTGAGCAGCCGTCAGTCCCCACTTCTTTAGATGTTGATTGGATAATCGGATACTTTGATTGTAAATTCTGGATAAGCGGAACCAGATCATTAAATCTAACCGGTTCGATTGATGGTTCATTGCGTTGTTCTCCTTTTTTTATCTGTTTCGGATATCTTTCTTCATCAGTTTATATGTAAACTGATGAAGAGTCCATTTCTTTGCTCTAGAAAAAAAGAAGAAGGATTAGTGGATACAACTTCTATTCTGAGCCAATTCTTTCGCAACCTTTCATCCGCAATTGTTATTCATCATTGAAGCTTTTTACCAAAGTGGATATTTGACAGTCTATTTCATGAGCAGTTTGAAATTTGTTCATGATTATTGCTTAGAGGGAGAGGTTATCAATTCTTGCGTAATAAAGGATCCAAGATTGAAAAGACCCGCGTTCATTTGGAGATTGAACCGAGTCGTTATCACAAACAATGTTATTTCGTTATAATCAGCTCTTTATCCGGTGATGCTGTGGACATCGCCAGTCTTTAATTGCAATCGGAACGGCGATCAATCATCAACAAATTTGCCATGGTCCGGAACAGCTAATTCTTGAAAGTTATTTGCCAGCCGGCTTAACTCATCCTCTAACCAAGCAGTTTCTGTAACTGGCACGCCATGTCCCGTAATTGCCAATTTTGGCTGTAAAATTGCCAGGGCCTTGACAGATTGTTCCGCACTCTCCCAATCAGGAGTCAAATAACGCGGCGGTCCATTCATTTCCAGTTCTTGCGTGAATACTTTGTAAAGCGAGTCTTGCTTTACTGTCACAAAAGCATCTCCTGCGATCAATGCCTGATCTGATGCTCTAAAGAGCGAAACATGTCCTTCTGAATGACCTGGAGTGTGTATCCATTCCCAGCCTGGCATGAAGGGTACAGTATGATCTGCCGGTAACATATGTGCGCGTTCTCCAATGTCGATGGCTTCAACTGGGAACATGAAAGACATTTTGGCGACCATCCCGCCCTCCACTCCTGTATCGGGTTCCGGATAATTCTGCCGACCTGTAATAAACGGCATCTCTAGCTCATGAGCATAGACCGGAACATTTCTCCATTCCTCTAAGACATCGATGAGTCCTCCGATGTGGTCAAAATGGCCATGTGTCAAGATGATGGCTTTCGGCGGAACACCTTTGCCAAACCGTTCAGCGGCGACTTCTATAATCTTTGCTCCAGTTTTCGGCATTCCTGTATCAATCAGCACCCAATCTTCAGACCCTGGCTTTCCATAGAAAACCACATTCACGATTTGGATAGTATAGCAATATAGATCAGCAGTGACTTCGAATCCTTTATGACTGTTTTCAGAAGTGAGCGGCTGAAAACGATCTGTGGATGCACTTCTTTTCATTGGTATGTCCTCCTTCAATAAAGATGTTCCTATTTGATAGTCATATACCCCGATATCTTTTCGTTACACTTTAAAAGAGCATTAGGAAAAAGTTTGTCCGTTTCACAAAGAGTTTATACAATGTATACGCGAGTTTTTAAGTCTGCAAATAAAAGCTGGGAGATATTGTGAGTAAATATGTATAAGGTTGGAAGTCATGATTTAGGACGAAAAACAGCCATGAAGTATAAAGGCGATGCTTCTCCTTTCACCTCATGGCGCAGCCGGCTATGAATTAGACTTTGAGCAAGCCACGAAAACCTCTTGCGGCATAATAGGATTCTGCTCCATTATGATATAAGAAAACGTGTCCGAAGCGCCGGTCACAGAATAGCGCACCGCCCTGTTCCCTGATATCTGAAGGAGTCTGCACCCAGCTGGAAGTCTTCAAATCAAAACTGTCCAATTTCTGCAGCTTACGATATTGTTCTTCCGTCAATAATTCGATGCCCATTTCAGCAGCCATATTTGCTGCGCTGTTTTCGGGCTTATTTTTCTTCCTCGATTCCAAGGCTTCGTGATCAAAACAAACACTTCTGCGCCCTTTAGGAGTTTCCGCGGAACAATCATAAAAGATATATTTATCTGTTTGCCGATCATACTCCACAACATCCGGTTCGCCGCCTGTATTTTCCATTTCATTAAGGATCCGGAGCTTATCGGGGTTCGCTTCAAGTTTTATCTGCACTTCTGTCCACTCAATTTCTGGATGGAAATGCATATTTTTATCGAAACGGTTTTTCAATATTGATAAGAGTTCTGCGGTTTGTTCTGACGTTAATTCGGTATTACTGCTCATTTTCTTCATTCCTTTTTTGTGTTTTATTCAGTATACCTCATCGCTGACATTTGAGTATATAAGTAGCAAACAAAGGTAATTCACTGTATTGTTTCTTTTACGGGAACAAATCAGACTGTTTTATAATACTACTGGAAACTAGACTTGTAGAGAGTGTTTCATGCAATACTTAGTATTCTGGAAAAGCTTAGGTACAGGTCGTCAAGAACATATTTTGGCGCAAACCATAAAAAAAAGAATGCCGGTTTCCCCAACATTCTCTGCTTGTTCTTATTACGTCCCAGGAGGGATTCGAACCCCCGACCGATGCCTTAGAAGGGCATTGCTCTATCCAGCTGAGCTACTGAGACAAATACCTGCTAACACAGGCACAAGAACTATTATAGGCATGACATTATTAAAAGTCAACACTATATTTTATATTTCTTATTTTATAAGTTCTGTTTGATCGATTAATGTGTGCTGCATGTCATAAAAACCTACCGTATACTTTTCATTTGCCGTCTCGATGACCGCATATGTCGCTTCTCTGCCGCCTCTAGGCTGCGCAGTGCTTCCTGGATTGACGAACAGTACACCCTCAATCATTTCTGCACCATAGAGGTGAGAATGACCAAATAATGCAATCGTCGCCTGCTGTTCAGCTGCAGCATATGAGAGAGCTAATAATGAACTTTTGATGCTATGTTCATGACCATGCACAATCAATACTTTTTCGCCCCCTGCCTTCACGGCTAATGAAGCGGGAAAACGTGTATCACGATCACAATTGCCCCGTACAATGTGCAAATTGGTAAGCAGCGGGTGATCAGCCGGCAATTCGCTGTCACCGCAATGAAAAATTCCGTCAGCCGGCAATTCTGAAATTTCTTTAACCGTGACCGTATCGCCATGCGAATCACTCAGGACGATAAATTTCATATATTTTCTCCCATTGTTTTCAATAAAGCCGGCAAATTCTCTTGTAATTGAGCCAGCGCGGCACCGCGATGTGAAATAACACTTTTTTCTTCTCCCGACAACTCTGCCATTGTCAAATTCTTTTCAGGCACATAAAAGACCGGGTCATATCCGAATCCGTTTGTCCCTTTCCGCTCTGAAGCAATAATTCCTTCACAGCTTCCAGAGAAACAGACAGTGTCAATATTCGGACCTGCAACTGCGAGTACACAGCGAAAACGCGCCTGACGTTCCGCTGAAGGCACACCATCCAGGTTGCTTAGCAGTTTATTAATATTCGCTTCATCGTCACTCGGCTCGCCTGCAAAGCGCGCAGAATAGACGCCGGGCTCACCGTTCAGTGCGTCTACTTCCAAGCCGCTGTCGTCTGCGATTACAGTTTTATTTAAGAGCTTTGCTACAGTCTCAGCCTTCAAAATCGCATTTTTAGCAAAAGTTGCGCCAGTCTCTTCCACATCTATATGTTCTTCTAAATCATTCAATGTTAGAACAGTAATGCCAAGCGGCCGAAATAACACTTCAAAATCCTTTGCTTTGCCTTTATTATTCGTCGCAATCAATATTTCTTTCATTGTACAGCGCCTGCCTGCTGTCCGACTTTATTCGCCAGTTCTCCCAATGTTTCTTTTTGAATCGCGACCAGTCGCTCGATTCCCTGTTCTGCCAGCGTCAGTAAATCATTCATTTCAGCACGGGAAAATGTCGCTTCTTCTCCTGTTCCCTGGAGTTCGACAAATTGACCTGCTCCTGTCATGACAACATTCATATCCACATCTGCCGAAGAATCTTCCACATAATCCAAATCGGTAATTAGCTGACCGTCAGCCAGCTTGCCTACACTTGTTGCAGCAAGAAAATCACGTACCGGGAATGTCGGCAGTTTCTTTTCAATCTGTAATTTATCGGCTGCAATCACCAACGCGACAAACGCACCTGTAATGGAAGACGTACGAGTCCCGCCGTCCGCTTGAATCACATCACAATCGATCCAGATCGTCCGCTCACCAATCGCGTCCAGATCGACGACTGCACGCAAAGCACGTCCAATCAAACGCTGGATTTCCATCGTGCGACCACCAACTTTCCCTCTGGAAGATTCGCGGATTGTCCGTTGGCCGGTCGCCCGTGGCAGCATGGAATACTCAGCTGAAATCCAGCCTTTTCCACTGCCGCGCAGGAAAGGAGGCACACGGTCTTCAATGGTTGCGGTACAAATCACTTTCGTATTGCCAACCGAAATCAGAACGGAGCCTTCCGGATGAATTAAATAATCCTTCTCAATCGTTACTGTCCGAATCTCTTCAGTTTCTCTGCCGTCATGTCTCATAAAATATCCTCCATTTAAGTACAGTTTTTATTGTATTATTGACTTTTTATCAATTTAACATTCAATCCATCTTACCATAGGAACGTCAAAACCCGAAAACAAGTACTGTTTTCGGGTTCTAATTTTTTTAAAATGTTATGGAACGGACATCAGGCTGCGGAATGCATAGCCAGTCTTCGACAATCGACCGGAACTTTTCGATGGAGCCTGTCGTATAAAAAACAGGCAGTTCTGCGCCAGCTGAAACAATTTGCTGTTCCCGCAGAATTCTTTCTACGTCAATGACCGTTTCCACAGCAGATGAAATAATATGTTTTTGTCCATGAAAATGCTCTTCTATATGCTCTTGAAGCAGCGGGAAATGCGTGCAGCCAAGAATTACCGTATCAAACGAGCTTGCATGCAATGGCTGAAGCGCTTGATCCACTACCTTTTTCGCAGCAGACGAACGGTATTCTCCGCTCTCTACGATCGGAACGAATTCCGGACAAGCCAATGAATGCACCGCAGCTTCCGGCTCAAGATAATGGATCGCTTGGTCATACGCTCCGCTTTTCACTGTACCCAGTGTGCCCAGAACAGCGATTTCTCCCGTTACTGAAGCTTTCACCGCAGCGCGAGCCCCCGGCTGTATGACACCGATTATCGGGAAAGAAAACTGACTTCGTACTTTCTCTAATGCAACTGCCGTGGCAGTATTGCAAGCAATAACCAGCATTTTAACACCTAATTCTGCCAAGCTGCTGACCATCTCCATAGTAAACTGCAATACTTCATCTGCAGTCCGAGGCCCGTATGGACAACGTGCATCATCGCCAATGTAAATAATGGGTTCATTCGGCAGATACTTACGCAATTCTCTTACAACTGTCAATCCGCCGACTCCCGAATCAATAACTCCAATAGGTGCATTCACTGTAATCCCTCAATCTCTCTTCATCTCTTCATGTAATTTGGCAAGCAGAGTCGCAAACTGATGAATTTCTTTTTCATCATAGTTTATAAGGACATCCTGCAGATAATGCTGTCTTTTTTTTATAACTTCCTCGATAATCCGTTCACCCTCGGACAATAAATGAACACGAACAACTCGCCGATCCTTGTCATCCCGTACGCGTTTCACCAGCTGACTGCTTTCCATCCGGTCAACTAAATCTGTAGTCGTACTGAATGCCAAAAACATTTTATTGGATAAATCACCGATTGTCATATCGCCATGCTCCAGCAGCCATTGAAGAGCACTGAATTGAGGAGGTGTAATCGTATAATTTTTTAGGATTTTACGTCCTTGCTCTTTTATAATTGCTGCAATATGGCGCAAGTCTTTTTCCATCAGCGCAATCTCATGTAAAAGGCTTTTTTGTTCGTTCGACAAAAAATCAGCTCCCTGAAATGATTCCTGTCTCTACATTGTACCTTTTTCATTGATGAACGCAATAGTTTTACATGTATTATTCTGAGAGTGAAGCATTCCGCATACACCTATTGTCAATCAACCACGTTTTGGCGTGATACAGTGATCTCTTTAATTAAGTTTTAACTCTCCTAACCGCAGCAGTTCTACGATAGCTTGTGCTCTGCCTGATACACCCAGCTTCTGAATCGTATTGGATATATGATTCCGAACAGTTTTTTCACTGATCGTCAGCTGTCCTGCAATTTCTTTTGTCGTAAAATCAGCAACGAGTAATGTGAAAATCTGTCGTTCTCGATTCGTCAATAAAGAACGATTCTGCATTTCATCCAAGATGCGCCCCTCCTCTTTACGCTTTCACCTTAGGATATGTGAGCGGGGGCGCGTCTGTGTAGGCTTTTTAAGCATACTGAAGGAACACTTTCTTTTCTTCCTCAGACCAGGCGACCGGTCTTCCGGTTCCTTTGTTAATCTGAACAACTGTTCCTCTGCCGGTAAAGACGATTTCATTCTTAGTATTCTTTCCCATATAATGAAGATCAACAGATGTCGTCCCTAATGAATTGGCTTTTACAAAAATCTTTAATTTTTCATCAAAGAATATTTGTTTTACAAAGTCACATTGCAAATCAGCAACAACCGGAATTACTTCAGGATCCCGCTTCATCTCATCCATCACTTTTGTAAGGGTTTGTAAATACTGTATCCGTGCGTCTTCGAAGTAAACAAAAACCTTTGTATTATTCAAATGACCAAACATATCAGTATCTGAAAAACGCACTGGTATTTCTGTATGGAAAGAGAATTCACTCTCCCATGTTTGTAAGTCCTCAATATAATTTGCTCTCATGCCAACATCCCCTTCTCCCAACTGAATGAATATTCATTTATTTTATTATAGCAAAAAAACATTTTACGTCAATGACTTCATCCATTCGCTAATTCAGCATATATATATTTTCCAAACAACTTTGCACAAAGTAAAAAACGGCTTGCCGCAAAGGCAAGCCGTCTTAACTGTAATCAGTCTACTTGATGGTCACTTCCGAAGAAGTTTTTAAACATTTGGATAGTTGTAGCTCGGCCAATTGCACCGATTGACGTAGTCAAAGGAATTCCTTTCGGGCAGGCAACTACACAGTTTTGTGAGTTACCGCACTCCGTGATTCCTCCGTCAGACATAACCGTTGCCAGACGCTCATCTTTATTCATAGCGCCAGTTGGATGTGAATTAAAAAGACGTACTTGAGACATTAAGGCAGGTCCCATGAAGTTTGTCTTGTCATTTACGTTTGGACATGCTTCCAGACATACACCGCAAGTCATACATTTAGATAATTCATAAGCCCATTGACGCTTACGCTCAGGCATACGGGGTCCTTCGCCTAAATCATATGTTCCGTCAATCGGAACCCAAGCTTTAATCCGTTTCAATGAATCAAACATGAATTCACGGTCCACGATCAAGTCACGGACAACAGGGAAAGTACGCATAGGCTCAAGTTTGATCGGCTGTGTCAATTGGTCTACGAGCGCTGTACAAGACTGGCGCGGACGTCCGTTGATAACCATAGAACAAGCACCGCATACTTCTTCCAGACAGTTCATATCCCAGTTAACAGGCGTTGTTTTCTCACCTTTTGCGTTTACAGGGTTTCGTCTGATTTCCATGAGTGCCGAAATAACGTTCATATTCGGACGGTATGGAACTTCAAAACGTTCTGTATATGGGGTAGAAGTTGCAGTATCTTGGCGCTGAATATCAAACACGACTGTTTTAGTCGCCGTTGCTGTTTGTTGTTCACTCACTTTTGTCAATCTCCTTTCTTCGCTGAATAATCGCGTATACGTGGAGGAATTAGAGAAGTATCTACTTCTTCATACGTGATAATCGGAGCAGATACTCCGTCAAATTTCGCCATCGTCGTTTTCAAGAAATTCTCGTCATCACGATTCGGGAAGTCCGGCTTAAAGTGTGCGCCGCGGCTTTCATCACGCATTAATGCGCCGATCGTTATGACGCGTGCAAGGTACAGCATGTTTTTCAACTGACGTGTAAACATAGCTCCCTGGTTAGACCATTGCTGTGTATCCGTCATGCTGATATTTTCATAGCGCTCCAGCAGCTCAACAATTTTCTCGTCGGTTGCTTTAAGCTTATCATTGAAACGAACAACAGTAACGTTATCCGTCATTAACTCTCCAAGCTCTCTATGGATAACATACGCATTTTCCGTACCGTCCATTTTAAGCAGGTCTTCCCATTTCTGCTGCTCTTCCTGAATTGCCGCATCATAAATATCATTTGGCAGTTCATCAGCCGTGCGCTTCAGATGCTTCATATAATCGATGGCGTTCGGGCCAGCGACCATACCGCCGTAGATGGCAGAAAGCAAGGAGTTGGCGCCCAGACGGTTTGCACCGTGCTGTGAGAAATCACATTCCCCTGCTGCAAATAAACCTGGAATACTCGTCTGCTGATGATCATCAACCCATAATCCACCCATTGAATAGTGAACAGCCGGGAAGATTTTCATCGGTACTTTACGAGGGTCGTCCCCTGTGAACTTCTCATAAATCTCAATGATTCCGCCAAGCTTGACGTCTAATTCATGTGGATCCTTATGAGAAAGGTCCAAGTACACCATGTTTTCTCCGTTGATACCTAATTTTTGGTTTACGCAGACATCAAAAATTTCACGTGTCGCAATGTCACGTGGCACTAGATTACCATAGTCCGGATACTTTTCTTCAAGGAAGTACCAAGGTTTTCCGTCTTTATAAGTCCAGATCCGTCCGCCTTCACCACGAGCAGATTCACTCATCAGACGAAGCTTATCGTCTCCGGGAATTGCTGTCGGGTGAATTTGAATGAATTCGCCGTTCGCGTAAGATGCACCTTGCTGATATACGATAGAAGCAGCAGAACCTGTATTAATAACAGAGTTCGTAGATTTACCGAAAATGATTCCTGGTCCGCCGGTAGCCATGATGACAGCATCCGCTTTGAAAGCCTGGATCTCCATTGTCTTCAGGTTTTGTGCTTTGATTCCACGACAAACTCCCTCTTCATCTTTAATGATTCCGAGGAATTCCCAGTGTTCATATTTCTGTACTAATCCCGATACTTCATGGGATCGCACCTGCTCATCAAGAGCATATAGTAACTGCTGTCCAGTAGTAGCACCTGCATACGCTGTACGGTGGTGAAGTGTACCGCCGAAACGACGGAAATCCAAAAGACCTTCTGGTGTACGGTTAAACATAACGCCCATACGGTCAAGCAAGTGGATGATTCCAGGAGCTGCTGCCGTCATTGCCTGCACTGGTTTTTGATTCGCTAGAAAGTCTCCGCCGTATACTGTATCGTCAAAGTGAATATCGACCGAGTCGCCTTCACCTTTTGTATTTACAGCACCGTTAATGCCGCCCTGGGCACATACGGAGTGGGAACGTTTCACTGGAACCAGCGAGAACAAGTCAACCGGTGTGCCAGCTTCTGCTGCTTTGATGGTAGCCATTAAACCGGCCAATCCCCCACCGACGACAATCAATCTGCCTTTTGCCATTATTGTTTCACTCCTCAATTATTCATGATTTCATTAGTTGGTTAATTATACAAATGCCAGAAGTGCCTGAATACCGATCACTGACAGCACTAAGAATACGATCATTGTAATATAAGAAACAATCTTTTGTGAGTTTGGTGACTGCGCAATACCCCAAGTGACACAGAAAGACCAGAGTCCGTTTGCCAAGTGGAAAGTCGCAGACAAAATACCGGCGATGTAGAATACAAGCATGAGTGGATTCGATAAGATATCCGCCATCATGTTAAAATCTACTGTTGCGCCAAGCGCTTTTTGAATACGTGTTTCGTACACATGCCATGCGATAAAGATCACAAGGAATACACCGGTGAAACGCTGAAGCGTAAACATCCAGTTACGGAAAGTACCGTAATGGCCCACGTTGTATTTGGCAGAAAATGCTATGTACACCCCGTAAAAAGCGTGGAACATTAATGGTATATAGATAATAAACCATTCCAAAAATGTAACAAACGGCAAGTTACCCATGAAGTTAGATGCATTGTTGAATGCTTCTTCACCGCGCGTTGCAAAGTGGTTGACGACTAAGTGTTGGGCAACAAAAAGTCCAACTGGAATAACCCCGAGCAACGAATGTAGACGGCGAATGAAAAAATCTGATTCTTTCGACAAGTTTTTACCCTCCCTTATTTTTGAGATCTTCCTGATGAATGCAGATTCTCTCTATAGCTGCACTTCCTCGGTATCTCTCTTCGTGGTACAATATGATAACATGTACATTGTACTCCTCTGTATGTGGCAGGTCAAGATGCTGTCAATTTTTTATCCTTTATTGTGATTTTTCCAAAAATTGCTCTGATCTTGCAAGAATTTTTTTTTGAAAGGATTGTAAACCATTGAATACTCAACAGACAGAAGCCACGAACTTTGGTTATAACCTGATGCGGGATCATTTACTGCCCACTTTACTGGGCAAACATGAAGATGAAATACTCTATTGGCTGGGAAAAGATATGGCCAGAAAGTTCCCGGTCCTGTCCCTTGAAGAACTGCCAGCTTTTTTTAAAGAAGCCGGCTGGGGGCAGCTCACTATGGACAAAACAATAAAACACGAAATTCACTACATCTTACATAACAGCAGCCTGCTCGAGCTATCAGGAGGTTCCTGCTCACTCGAAGCCGGCTTTTTGGCTGAACAGCATCAAAAAGTAAATGGATATGTAACAGAGTGTTACGGAGAAAAAATGCCAAAAGAATCATTCATACATTTTATTGTAAAAGGTGATCCTAAATCTGTACTGTGAAACCCCCGGCTCAAGTCAGGGGGTTTCCTTCTGTTCACTCTGCTGAAAATGTGCAATTAGTTTTTCAGCCACTTTTACAGGCAATCCAGCTTCTTGCAGTTGCTCTTCAGACGCCTCGCGGATTGCTTTAACCGTTTTGAAATGTTTTAATAACTGTTGTTTGCGCTTAGGGCCGACTCCTTCAATACCATCCAATGAAGATGTCAAAGAAGATGCACCCCTGCGCTGTCGGTGGAACGTAATTGCAAATCTGTGCACTTCATCCTGAACGCGCTGCAACAAATAAAATGCTTCGCTTGTTTTCTTTAACGCAACGATTTCAGGAGGATTACCGTAAAGCAGCTGTGCAGTATTATGTTTATCGTCTTTCGCCAGACCTGCAATCGGTATCTCTAACCCTAACTCATCTTCTAAAACTTCCCTGGCAATCTCCATCTGTCCTTTTCCGCCATCTATGACTATCAAGTCAGGTAATGGCAGATGATCTTTCAGAACACGTGTGTACCTTCGTCTGATTACTTCACGCATTGCACCGTAATCATCATGCGCAGCGGCAGTTTTTGTTTTATACTTCCGGTAATCTTTACGGTTCGGCCTGCCGTCAATAAATGAAATCATTGCGGATACCGGCTCTACGCCATGTGTATGTGAATTATCGAATGCTTCGATGCGAAGCGGCGTGCTGATGGACATGGCCCGCCCTAATTCTTCACAGGCTCCAATTGTCCGCTCTTCCTGCCGTTCAATCAGTTGGAATTTTGCACTCAGCGCTATATCAGCATTTTTATTAGCCAGCTTAACGAGTTCTTTCTTTTTTCCTCTCTGCGGTACGTAGACATTGGTATTCAGCAGTTGCTGAGCAAGTTCCAAGTCGGCGCTTTCAGGCAGGTGGATCTCTTTCGGCAGAAGATGCTGTGCCTCTCCATAAAAACGCCCTAAGAATGTTAGCAGTTCATCTTCAGGATCCTGATAGGCAGGAAAAATAGATACATCGCGCTCAATCATCTTACCTTGCCGGACGAAGAAAACTTGAACACACATCCAGCCCTTATCGACTGCATAGCCAAAAATATCCCGGTCGGTGAAATCGTTGGCATTCATATTTTGCTTTTCCATAACCGTTTCAATGTTTGTGATCTGATCACGGTATTCTTTTGCACGTTCGAATTCCAATTGCTCAGCAGCTTCATTCATTTTCTGCTGCAATTCTTTCTTCACTTCTTTATAGCCGCCACTTAGAAATCGGCTGATGTCAGCAATCATTTCGGTATAGGCTTCCGCCGGCACTTCTTTTATGCAGGGAGCCAAACATTGACCGATATGATAATACAGACAGGCACGTGCCGGGATGGTTTGGCACTTACGATAAGGATACAAACGGTCAAGCAGTTTTTTCGTTTCATGTGCTGCTGTCGCATTCGGGTACGGGCCGAAATATTTCCCCGATTTCTTATTCACTTTTCTTGTAATGATGAGTTTCGGATGACGCTCATTAGTGATCTTCAAATAAGGATACGTTTTGTCATCCTTCAGCATAATATTGTATTTGGGATCATATTTCTTAATCATATTTAATTCAAGAATCAGCGCTTCGATTTCCGAATTGGTGATGATATATTCAAAGTCCTCAATTTCGCCGACCAGCCGTTGTGTTTTACCGTCATGGGAGCCTGTGAAATAGCTGCGGACACGATTTTTCAGTACTTTCGCTTTTCCTACATAAATCACGGTGTCCTGACGATCCTTCATTAAATAACAGCCGGGCAGTTCAGGGAGGATCGATAACTTATTTTCAATAATTTCATTCATTATTTTCACCTACTAAAAGACCGGGTGGCTGTATCAGCTCCCGGTCTCTGGTAATTACGCGTGTTTTTCAACTAATTGTGCAAGAGCTTCTTTCGGCTGGAATCCGACAACCTTCTCTGCAACTTCTCCATCTTTAAATAGAAGAAGAGTCGGGATAGACATAATTCCAAACTGGCTGGCTGTTGCCTGGTTATCATCAACGTTTACTTTGACGATATTCGCTTTTCCTTCTACTTCGCCCGAAAGTTCTTCAAGCACAGGAGCGATCATTTTACATGGCCCGCACCAAGGCGCCCAAAAATCTACAAGTACTACGCCCTCTTTAATGTTTTCAGCAAAATTCGCATCTGTTGCATTAATAATTGCCATTAGTAATTTCCTCCTTTAATCTACCACTATATTTGCATTATATCATGGAGGTATCATAGGGGCTAAAAAAATGCTTACACTTCAATTCGCTTACTTAAGTTTTTTGATTTCATCAATCATAACTGGAATAATCTCGAAAATGTCCCCTACGATTCCGTAGTCAGCAATTTTAAAGATATTCGCTTCAGGATCTTTGTTAATCGCTACAATGACTTTAGAGTTGGACATACCTGCAACGTGCTGAATCGCACCGGAGATTCCTGCTGCAATATAGAGGTCAGGCGTAACAACTTTGCCCGTCTGGCCAATTTGCAATGAATAATCACAGTAATCCGCATCACATGCACCGCGTGACGCACCGACTGCTCCTCCCAAAAGGTCTGCCAGTTCCTTCAAAGGTTCAAATCCTTCTGTACCTTTTACTCCGCGTCCGCCTGCTACGATTACTTTCGCTTCAGAAAGATCAACACCTTCTGTTGATTTTCTTACAACATCTTTAATAACAGAGCGCAAGTTATTGATTTCCACTTCTTTTGATGTTATATCACCAGAACGTCCTGCATCATGTGCAAGCGGCTCAATGTTGTTCGGCCGAATTGTGATGAATTGCAGACCGTCTTTGATTTCCACTTTTTCAAACGCTTTACCTGAATAGATCGGGCGGATGAATTCCGCATCATCGCCTTCCCCTTCAATTTTCGTAACGTCTGAAATCAGACCTGCCGACAGCTTACTTGCTATCTTTGGAGATAGATCCTTACCCATTGCTGTGTGTCCGAAAACGATTCCTTCCGGTGACTCATCTTCATATACAGCCATAAACGCCTGACCAAAACCGTCCGGTGTATAATGCTTCAAATGAGGATGCTCAACTGTTACAACACGGTCTGCTCCATAATGAATCATTTCTTCACCCAGTGACTGGACTTGATCTCCTATTAAAACAGCGACAACTTCTCCGCCGCCTGAAATTGTTTTTGCTGCTGCAACTGTCTCAAAAGACACGTTACGCAGTTCGCCATCGCGAGCTTCACCTAAAACTAAAATTTTCTTTGACATAATGTAGTCCCTCCTATTACGGTTCTATATGAATTAAATTACTTTCGCTTCAGAGTGCAATAATTTTACTAGTTCAGTTGCTTGGTCTGCAGGTTCCCCTTCAAGTACACGGCCCGCTGCTTTTGCTGGAGGAAGGAATACATCGATTGTTTCCGTTTTCGCTTCCACATCGTCTTCTTCAAGATCTAAGTCATCGAATTCCAGCTCTTCCAACGGTTTTTTCTTTGCTTTCATGATTCCCGGAAGTGATGGATAACGCGGCTCGTTCAATCCCTGCTGCGCTGTCACAAGCAACGGAAGAGACGTTTCGATAGTTTCAGAATCACCTTCAACGTCACGAACCACCGTCACTGTAGTTCCGTCAATCTTCAAGTCCGTAATTGTCGTTACATAGTTAATACCGAGCAGCTCAGCAACACGAGGTCCGACTTGACCAGAACCTCCGTCAATTGCTACGTTACCTGCCAGAATGATATCTGCATCTTTATCTTTCAAGTAATCTGCGATAATTTTAGCAGAGGTGAATTCATCCATTTCATCAATGTCATCTTCCACATCGATCAGAACAGCTTTATCTGCACCCATGGCAAGCGCTGTACGCAATTGCTTTTCCGCGTCTTCTTCACCGATAGACAAAACTGTTACTTCTCCTCCGTGTTCATCGCGCAGCTGAATTGCCTCTTCCACAGCGTACTCATCATAAGGATTGATGATGAATTCTGCGCCGTCTTCTGAAATAGCACCGTTTGAGATTGAGATTTTTTCTTCCGTATCAAATGTTCTTTTTACCAATGCATAAATGTTCATTAATAGAACCTCCTATTCAATAATTACTTTCCGGTAAATGTAGGTTGACGCTTTTCAATAAATGCTTGTATTCCCTCTCTGGCATCCTCAGATACAAAGACTTCACCGAATGACTTCGCCTCTGCTTCAACTCCATCATGGAAGGATCGGTCTTTTGTAAAGGACAGCATATGTAACGCATGCTTCACTGCAATAGGGCTTTTAAGAGAGATTTTCTTTGCCAGTTCCAGCGTAGCGTCCATAAGCTCTTCATCTGCATACGCATGATTGGCAAGTCCCCACTGCACTGCATCATCGCCTGAAATCGGGTCACTTGTCAGCATCATTTCTGCTGCTTTTGCGACACCGACTAAACGCGGAAGACGCTGTGTACCGGCAAAACCGGGAATGAGTCCTAATTGCAATTCAGGCAAGCCGAGTTTAGCGGACTTTGTAACCAATCTGATATGGCAAGACATCGCCAATTCCAAACCTCCGCCAAGCGCCGCGCCATGAATGGAAGCGATTACAGGCTTAGGGAAGCTTTCCAAACGTTCAAACACTTTCTGGCCATTGCCCGAAAGCTCGGAGAAAGCGTCACCTGTATTGACTGTCGTAAATTCTTTAATATCTGCTCCTGCCGAGAAGAATCTTCCTTCTCCGTATAAAACGACAACTCGAATTTCACTGTCGTTCTCTACATTGGTCAAGAGTTGATCCACTTCTTCGATTAATTTTGAAGAAAGTGCATTCGCAGGAGGGTGATCTATTTTCGCCAAAGCGATGTGACCATCCTTTTCCATCTTAATCAATGACATCCACTACATCCCCTTTGATAGTATACCCTTATTTTTGCTGATATCCATGTAATAACATATTGCTGACTCTCGGAGCGAGACTGACCAAATCGTATTTCTGTTCATTCATGACCCAGGAAGTAATTGTTTCATCCATCGTTCCGAAGAGCATTTGCCGGGCCAGACGCAAATCCAAATCAACAGAAAACTCTTCATGTTTCACTCCTGTTTCGAGTAAATTATCCAACAAGATCATATATTCCTTTAATACATTATTGATTTGGAAACGCAGATCTTTATTGGATTGTCTAAGCTCCAGCTGGGTGACGATCGCCAAATGAGGATCATCCTGCAGCACTCTGAAATGATTTTCAACAACCTCACGTAATTTCTCTGAGGTGGAAAAGTCTTTAGTTAATATTTCTTTAACGTTCTCTACAAAAATCGCCATTTTCTCCCGGAAGACGGAAATCAGAATATCTTCTTTATTTTTAAAGTAAAGATAGATGGTTCCATCCGCCACTCCCGCTTCTTTAGCAATCTTTGAGACTTGAGCTTGGTGGTATCCGTTTTCTGCAATGACGATTACTGCAGCGTCAATGATTTGTTTATATTTAGGTTTTGTCCGTTTCAATATCTTTCACCACCAAAAAAGAAAATATGAATGATTATTCATTCATATTTTCATAATAGTAAACTTTTCAGTTACAGTCAAGTATTTTGTTAAGAAGTTTTTAATGTATCACTACCTTCTGTTAGTTTTTTCCTCTCTTCATCGACAAGTGAACGTCGTAAAATTTTACCTACTGCTGTTTTCGGCAGCTCATCACGGAATTCATATTTCTTTGGAACTTTAAATGCCGCCAGCTGTTTTCTGCAATACGTATCTAATTCTTTCTCTGTAACGGAATGTCCTTCTTTTAATACGATATAAGCTTTAACCGTTTCGCCACGGTATGGATCAGGCACACCCGCTACGATACACTCCTGGATACCCGGATGCTCATAAAGCACTTCCTCGATTTCGCGAGGATAAATATTGAACCCGCTCGCAATAATCATATCTTTCTTACGGTCTACGATAAAAAAGTAGCCGTCTTCATCCATATAACCAAGATCCCCTGTCAGTAACCAGCCGTCCCGGAACGTTTCTGCCGTATCGTCAGGTCTATTCCAATAACCTTTCATTATTTGAGGACCTTTTACTGCGATCTCCCCAATTTCACCGAACGGAAGGGAGTCAGATGAACCGGGTCCCAGCACACAAGCATCCGTGTCTGGCCAAGGAACACCGATAGAACCTCTTTTTTCGAGTCCGTCCCAAACGAAGTTAGATAAGACAACAGGTGATGTTTCTGTCAGTCCGTAGCCTTCTACCAGCTTGCCGCCTGTTACTTCTTCAAACTTTTCCTTTACTTCAATCGGCAGCGCGGCAGATCCGCTGATACATGCCTTTATTGAAGACAAATCATATTTATTCAAGTCCGGATGATTTAAGAGGCCGATGTAAATAGTCGGGGCTCCCGGAAATAATGTAGGTTTCTGCTTATCTATTTCTTTTAAAGCTGTCTTAAAATCGAATTTGGGAATCAAAATCATTTTATGGCTTTTCATTACAGCGAAAATCAGCACAGTAGTCATTCCATATACATGGAAGAACGGTAGAATTCCCATAATTGTTTCTTTACCTTCTTCGGTTTTATATAGCCATGTGCTGCACATTTCCGCATTGCTGATTAAATTGGCATGCGTTAATTCTACACCCTTTGGAGGTCCTGTTGTTCCGCCTGTATATTGAAGAAGAGCAATATCGTCTTTTTCAAACGATACATGATCTGGATCAGGTTTAGTGGATTTCATGATCTCTGTGTATAAATGATTAATCCCCCGATGTTCCACCTTGACCGTAACACCGTTTTCTTTCTTCTGGATAAATGGATAGATAAGATTCTTAGGGAACGGCAGATAATCTTTAATTCCAGTAATAACCACATGTTCCAATGAAGTCGCCTTCATAGCTTTCGAGACTCTCGGATATAGAATGTCTAATGTAATGATCACTTTTGCTCCGGAATCCGACATTTGATAAGCCATTTCGCGTTCTGTATAAAGGGGATTTGTCTGAACGACAATTGCGCCTGCATACAGAATACCATAATATGCGATAGCACCCTGAGGACAGTTCGGCAGCATAATTGCTACACGATCACCTTTTACAACACCAAGCTTTTGCAGATAGGCGGCGAACTTTAAAGCTGACTCATAAAACTCTGTAAATGTAATATCTTTCCCCATAAAATGCATAGCAGTTTTATCAGGATAGTTCTTTTTCGACCTCGTTAGATATTCCTGCAGGGGAATTTGTTCGTATTCCAATGTTCTCGGAATTTCAGGTGGATAGGTTGACAACCAAGGCTTTTGTGTCATCTTCACAACTCCTTCACTTGTAATTAATTGTTTGAATATTCCTTGTTCATTAGTATATCGATAAACCATTTAGTTTACAAGATAAATATGAAAGCGCTTTACTTTAGCCCAAAATAGAAAGATTTCGTCTACTCTATTACATGCATGCGGTAAGGATATTATGCTTCAGTGCGCAATAAAAAATGAAACAAAAAACACACCAGACCAAAGTCAAGGCGTGTTCGTAAAAAGCCAATACACTCCAACTAAAACGAATAGTATACAGACTGCAATCAAAATTTTAATCAATCTTTCCATAATAAGCTATCTCCTATGAAATACTGGCTCCTATAACGAAAGACAGACCGACCGAAATACAGAGTGAGATGAAACCGACAGAACGATTATCCGCCTGTATTTCATCATCCACTTTGAATTTCGGAGTCAGGAATTCGAACAGCAGATAGGCAAAGATGAGCAGTGTAAAACCAAACAGTCCCCATCCCATCATTTGCGGCAGACTGTTGTGCTGCTCAATGGAATAGCGAAATATATTCGCAACACCGAAAATTTTACCGCCTGTTGCCATCGCCACAGCCAAATTGCCTTTTCGAATTTCTTCCCAGTTTTTATATTTTGTTACGACCTCAAATAATACCATGGAGACGATCAGGCATAGTGTAACTACGCTGAAATAACCCGCTGTTTCCACTAAAGGGTGACTCCAAAAACCCGTATGATCCATAATTTCGGCACCTTCTTTATGTTCTCTTGCTTGTCTTACGATTGACTGTGCCGAAAGGTTTCATTTTATTTCAATTCAACGATTGTTACACCGGAGCCGCCTTCTCCCGCTTCGCCGAAACGGTATGAATTTACACGGGAATGTTTTTTCAAATATTGCTGAACACCTTTTTGCAGTGCGCCTGTCCCTTTGCCGTGAATAATGGAAACTTGGTGATAATTGGATAAAAGTGCATCATCCAAATACTTTTCAGTACGTGCAATCGCATCTTCATAACGTTCGCCCCGCAGATCTAATTCCAGCTTTACATGACCCGAACGGCCTCTTACCGCTGTGGATATCACTTGTTTCTTCTCTTTTTCGGGCTTAATGTATTCGAGTCCGGACTCAGGTAATTTCATTTTTAAAATACCGATTTCAACGACCCATTCTTTATCTGAAACTTTTTCTACCAGAACACCTTTTTGTCCGTAGGCCAGTACTTTCACCTCGTCGCCCGGCTGAAGCGGACGGGGAGCTGCTTTGGCTTTAATTGCTTTCTTCTTCTTTTCCGCCGGCGCTGCACCTTCCAGACGCTTCTTCGCATCAATCAGTTCATGTTCTTTTACACTTGCTCCTGCCGTCATACGAAGGGCGCGCAAATCAGAGATGACAGCTTCGGATTCAATTTTCGCCTGTTCCACAATTTTCTTCGCGCGTTCTTTTGCTGCTTCAGTTAAGCGGTCCTTCTGCTCTTCAAATTCCGCAAGCTTGGCATTCAATTCTTTTTTCAGCTGTTCAGTTTCAAGCAACAGAACGTGCGTCTGTTCCGCATCTTTTTCGGATTGCACACGGCTTGTTTCAAGTGAAGCGATCATCGAATCCACTTCTCCCCGATTTTCTCCAGTAAAACTTTTTGCCCGGTCAATAATATGGTTATGCAATCCGAGCCGTTTTGAAATTTCAAAAGCATTACTTCGTCCAGGCACGCCGATTAACAGTCTGTACGTCGGGCTCAGCGTATCAATATCGAATTCAACACTGGCATTTGCCACGCCCGGACGGTTATATCCGTATGCCTTTAATTCCGGGTAGTGTGTTGTCGCCATCACACGTGCTCCGCTGCCATGCACTTCGTCCAGGATAGAGATTGCCAGAGCTGCCCCTTCCTGCGGATCAGTTCCCGAACCTAATTCATCAAATAATAACAGTGAACGGTCATCGAATTTCTTCAGAATATCCACTATATTCACCATATGGGAAGAGAACGTACTCAAACTTTGCTCAATTGACTGCTCGTCCCCGATATCAGCATAAATCGAATCAAACACAGCAATTTCTGAACCATCCAGCACAGGAATCGGCAATCCGGCCTGCGCCATCAGTGTGCAGAGTCCTACCGTCTTCAATGTCACCGTCTTACCGCCAGTATTCGGACCTGTAATAACGATCGTTGTGATCTCGTCACCAAATTCGATCGTATTCGCAACCGCTTCTTCGATCGGCAACAATGGATGCCGAGCTTTTGCAAGGCGCATATAGCCATCCCCATTGACTTCGGGCTTCGTACATTTATTTGCAGTGCCGTATTTTGCTTTCGCTAAAATTACATCTACTTCGGCTAATAGCTGAACCAATGTAAATAAATCATGTGCTACTGCCTGAACCTCTGCAGACAGAGCAAGAAGTATTTTCTCGATTTCTTCCTGTTCTTTCACCTTTAAACTGCGTATTTCATTATTGGCTTGAACTACCGCATCAGGTTCAATGAAAAGCGTCTGGCCTGAAGAGGACATATCATGAATCACACCGCCGTAATGAGAACGATATTCCGCTTTTACCGGAATCACATAGCGGTCATTCCGCATCGTAACGATGGCATCTGAAAGCATCTTGGAAGCGTTTTTCCCTCTTGTGTAACTTTCCAGTCTTTCTTTAACCCGGCTTTCCTGTATACGAAGACCCTGCCGAAGAGATCGTAATGCAGAAGAAGCGCTGTCCATTACCCTGCCGTTATCGTCGATCGCTGCATTGATTTCATGTTCAAGACCTGTCAGGATAGGCATTGCCTGCTTGCGGCCAATTAAATGCGGAATCGAAATCTCTTCTTCCGTAATCACCGCTTCCAAAAACTGACGCAGTATTCTGCTGGCACGGATGGTGTCTGCAATTTCCACTAACTCCATTGCACTTAACATCGCTCCGATTTGTGCACGCTTGGCATGCGGACGAATATCATGAATGCCGCCCATTGGCACATTTCCCCGAATTCGCAGCAATGCCAGTCCTTCATCTGTTTCTTCCAATAAACGCTGAACATCCTCTAATTGATGGGATGGAACGAGCTGCTCTACATGCGACCGGCCTGCTGACGATGTACAATGTGCAGTCACTTGCTGAATAATTTTATCAAATTCAAGTGTTTTTAAGACACGTTTTTCCAATGTCTTACACTTCCTTTCATCTACGGATTACATTTTTGATGAATTTTTCTAATGGCCATGTATTGATTACCTGATCAGCCGGCAGCCATGCTTTTTGTGCATATTCTACGCCAATCGGCATATAATCCAATTGCCCGGTCGCATGCGCATCCGTGTTGATCGCAATATTGACGCCCGCTTCCTTCGCCATAAGAAGATGCTCTGTACGCAAATCCAGACGGTACGGACTGGCATTGACCTCTAATATTTTCCCGTACTCCCCAGCCCACTTAATCAGCAGCTCCATGTCAGGATTATAGCCTTCCCGCTGTCCGATAATCCGGCCGGTCGGGTGTGCAATCATGTGAACGTGAGGATTCTTGCATGCAGAATGCAGCCGTTCCATGATCTGTTCCTGCGGCTGATTGAAACTCGAATGGATAGATGCAATAACAAAATCCAGCTGTTGCAGGATTTCATCTTCAAAGTCCAGTGTCCCGTCCGGCAAAATATCCATTTCGGTTCCGCAGAATACTTCTATATCATCGAATTTTGAGCTGACGGTACGAATTTCTTCTATTTGTGCGAGCAGCCTTTCAGGTGTTAACCCGTTGGCCACTTTTAGATAATGGGAGTGATCGGTGATGACCATATGCGAGTAACCTTTCGCACGGCAGGCTTCCACCATCTCCTCTATTGAATAGCCGCCGTCAGACCAGGTCGTGTGCATATGCAGATCAGAACGTATTAATTCCGGTGTCACAAGCTGTGAAATTTCATTCACCCGGTCAATTTCGGTTCCGTCTTTACGAATGCTTGGCGGAATAAATGGCAAATCAAAATAAGCGTAGAACTCTTCTTCACTAGCGAAGGTCTGTACATTGCCCGATTCATCTTCTACCCCATACTCACTGATCTTCAACTTCCGGCTTTTTGCCAGCTGCCGCATGCGGACATTGTGCGCAGCAGATCCAGTAAAGTGATTCAATGCGGAAGCGAATTGTTCATTGGTCACAAAACGAAAATCGGCATCTATCGGATTTTCAGTATCGAGGGAGATCGACAGTTTGGCATCCCCGCCGGCAATCACTTTTTCAACCGGCAGTGCAGCAAGAATTTTTTCGCGTACTGCTGCAGGATGTTCCGTTACCAGAATCCAATCAACGTCTGAGCTTTCTTCTTCGCGTCTACGATAGCTGCCGGCCACATGAAACTTTTCAATTTCTTCGATCAACTGTAATTCTTTTTCGACGAAATCGACTACTTTTTCTACTTGCCAAATTGGTGTTTTACCTGAGCGTTCTGCCAGGACTTCAATTTCTCTCAGTAAATTTTCTTCCGTCTTTTTACCAAAGCCCGGTACTTTGCTCACTTTTTGCTCAACGCACGCCTGACGCAATGATTCTACTGAATCTATGTTCAGTGCCTGCCTTAGCTTGGCAATCTTTTTGCCGCCTAAACCAGGGATATTCAGCATCGGTATCAAGCCCTTCGGCACCTGGTTTTCTAACTCTTTAAGCACTTCAGATGACCCGTTTTCCATTAAATCTGTGATAACTGCTCCCGTACCTTTGCCAATACCCTTCAGTGAAAGTATGTCATCCATCTCAGAAAGGCTTCTCATATCTAATTCCAGAACAGAAGCAGCTTTGCGGAATGCCGCTACTTTAAAATGATTTTCTCCAAGCAGTTCCATATACAGTGCGATTTTTTCAAATGTACGTATAATGGTCTTTTTATTCAAATCAATACCCTCCTCACTCTGTTAAAAAAGCTTCCACGCTAAACGGGAAGCTGTCAGTTCTTATGTACTTCATCAGCCTGCGTAAACAAACCACCAATTTTTGATTGCCGATGAAATGATCGGTGTGTGTTCGAACATCGCCTTTGACAGTAATGAGTGGCGAAGGGAATTCTGGATGACCTCGGCTGGCAGAATCGCCAGAATCGACAAAAAGAAAAAAATGATGAAATAAAATTCAATAAATCCAAAACCTGCACCAAACAAGCGCGCACCAAAGCCTAATACCGGCAAATGTTTCAAAAAGTCCAGCATGGAGCCAATTAGCTGAAGCACCAATTTAACTGCCACAAAAATAAAGATAAATGCGATTAAACGATAAAATGTCATATCTAAATCTAAATGATCAAATGTCCAGCTTAATTTTGCGTCTGCTGTCGCTCCTGGATAAGGGATCCACAGGATCAGCTTTTCTGCCAGTGGTTTGTAGTACATATAGGCAACGATGATAGACCCGATCAACCCAAACATATGAATGAGCTGTACAATCAGACCGCGTCGGAAACCCGTAATTAAACCGCCGACTAATAAAATAATTATCAGTAAATCAATCATATCTAGCCTCTCTACCCTTCAGCTTTTTCACTTCTTCTTCTAATTGCTGCACTTTTTCTTCTAATTTTAAGTAGTCATGCACACTATTAACGGTTGTTAATACAGCGATTTTTGTACTGTCCAAGTAGGGATTGCGTTTGCTGATTTCCCGCATCCTATCATCGACAAGCGAGGCTACATGACGTACATGGCCAGACGACTCTGTGCCAATAATTGTATAGGTCTGTCCATAAATTTCAACTGCCACTCTTGCCTTTTCTTTGTCTGCCACTATTCCGCCCTCCTCTAAAAAACCCTGTTCATAATCATACCATGAAAAACAATTGGTTGTGAATCAATAATGTCTCATAATGACATTACAGGCAGTTTAACATACCGACATTCATTATACAGGTATATTTCAGGTATACTAATAAATAAAACCTCTCAGAAAGCGAGTGAAAGATCCAGTGAGTAACCAAGTCATCGTTTTTACAGAAAAAGAAATGCCAAAAGTGCTGAATTTTTATGAGGAAGATAAAATCACGCGTAATGCACCGGGAGTAATTTTCGCTGCCAAAACAGCTGATACCTCTATCACTGCCTATCGTTCAGGCAAGGTATTATTCCAGGGGGGCGGTGCGGAACGTGAAGCTGCACGATGGAGCACTTCTTCAACACCGGCAGTTGCGAATGCGAAAAGCTCCGGAACAAAAGGCGATATCCTGCCCGAGAAATTTGCGGTTATGTCCGTACTCGGATCGGATGAAACTGGAACAGGTGATTTTTTCGGCCCGATTACAGTAGCCGCATGTTATATCAGCAGTGAAAAGATTGAACTCGTACGTGAACTGGGTGTGAAAGATTCAAAGCAGCTGACCGACACCTATATGCAGCAAATTGCCGGAGATCTGAAACAAGTCGTCCCGCATTGCGTTCTGACACTCGACAATACCAAATACAATGAAATTCAAAGTAAAGGGTGGTCCCAGGGAAAGATTAAAGCTATCCTGCATAACCAGGCCTTACAGCAAGTGCTGGATCAAATCAAGCCTGAGTATCCCGAATATATTTTAATTGACCAGTTTGCTGAGAGAAAAGTGTACTATAATCACTTGAAGAATGAGCCGGCTATCGTGCAGGACAAAGTGCTGTTCTCAACAAAAGCGGAAAATTTGCATGTATCGGTAGCGACCGCATCCATTCTGGCCCGCGTAGCATTTTTAGAACAAATGGATCAGCTGAGTGTGACGGCTGGCGTGACATTGCCTAAAGGAGCAGGCCCAAGAGTGGATCAGGTCGCCTGCCAGATCATTCGTAAAAAAGGCGAACCTTTTTTACAATCTATCACGAAAGCGCATTTCGCCAATACACAAAAAGCATTGAAGCTGGTTTATAAGAAATAATTTCACCAACATGAAAACCGCAACTCTCATTAATCTGAGGGCTGCGGTTTTTCGTACCTATTTTACGATCTGAGCTGCGCATTAGCCTGAACAGTTAAAGCATCCAGTACCTTATTATGCGTATTCACAACTTCTTCATCCGTCAATGTGCGTTCAGGATCAAAGTAAGTCAGTGAGAATGCCAAAGATTTCTTGCCTTCTTCTACATTTTTACCTTCATACAAATCAAACAGCTGAACATGCTTCAATAACTTACCGCCTGCTTGCTTAATAATTGCCTGCAGATTGGCTGCAGATGTATTACGGTCTACTACTAACGCAATGTCACGTGACATGGAAGGATAGCGCGGTACCTGCTCGTAGAAGAGTTCTCCAGCCGCTGTTTCCATAATGACACGCAAGTTCATTTCCATCACATACGTTTCCTGCAAATCGCGCTGATTCTGCACTGTTGGATGCACTTGTCCAATCATACCTACAGACTGGTCACCAAGCCATACAGTCGCAGTGCGTCCGGGATGCATTCCTTCGACAGAAGTTTTTGTGAACTGGATACGTTCAAGCAGTCCAAGCTGCTCAAACAGCCCTTCCACAATCCCTTTCATTACGAAGAAATCAACTTTTTTCGTCTCTGCCTGCCATGCATGGTGAACCCATTTACCCGTCAGCACTGCCGCGACATGCTCAACTTCTTTCGGCAGTCCATCCTCTTCAATACCTAAGAAAACAGAACCAGTTTCATACAGAGCAATTGATTCATTACGGCGTGCAATATTGTAAGAAGCTGCATCCAGAAGGTGAGGAATCAGGCTTTGGCGCAATACACTGCGCTCTTCACTCATCGGCATCAGCAATGTGGTCACAGGAGCTGTTTCAAGCGCAAATGCCTGTGCATCTTTCGGTGAAGCCAATGAATACGTCAAAGCCTGTGAAAGACCTGCCGCTTCCAAAAATCTGCGTACAATTCGGCGCTTCGCCTGATATGGCGTTAAACCGCCCGGCGTACTTTCTACAACCGGCAATGTTTTTGGAATCTCGTCATAGCCGTAAAGCCGTGCGATTTCCTCAATCATGTCTTCTTTAATTCGTAAATCCTGACGCCGCGTAGGAATATCCATCACGAGCTGGCCGTTGATTGCTTCAGTCGGGATTTGCAGACGATCCATGATGGATTTCATTTCGTCCATCGGGATCTTCATGCCCAGACGGTTGTTGACATAATCCGGTGACAAAATGATCCGTTCTGAAGTTTTATCCAGTTCATCAAATACTACAGAACCTTCCAGCACTTCTCCGCCAGCCAGTTCAGCCATCAGTTGCGCTGCGCGTTCTGCAGCCTCTGCTACACGGTTCGGATCCACACCTTTTTCAAAGCGGGCGCTTGCATCGCTGCGAAGACCGATTTCTCTGGAAGTCTGACGCACAGATCCAGGGGCGAAATATGCTGACTCGATGACTACTGTCACAGTTCCTTCATGCACTTCAGAATTCGCACCGCCCATTACGCCTGCAAGTGCCACTGGCTCTTTACCATTTGTGATAACAAGCTGATTACTTTTCAGTGTGCGTTCCGCCTGATCCAGCGTCACCATTTTCTCGCCTTCATCTGCATGTCGTACGACGATTTCCTTTGTTGCAAGACGGTCATAGTCAAACGCGTGAAGCGGCTGGCCATATTCCATTAATACATAGTTCGTCACATCGACGATATTATTATGTGGACGGATGCCTGCTGACATCAACGTATTTTGAAGCCATTGAGGCGATTCAGCGACTTTGACGTTCTTTACGACTTTCGCGACATACATCGGATTATCTTCGGGAGATTCAACCGTCAGCTTTAGAAAGTCCTGTGCTTTTTCAGATGACACTTCATAAGAAATGGAAGGCAGTTTCACGTCTTTGGACAGAATCGCACCGACTTCATACGCAACGCCGAGCATGCTTAGCGCATCGGAACGGTTCGGTGTCAGATCAAATTCCAATACTTTATCATAAAGGCCCAGATGTGATAATGCACTCTCCCCTGCCGGAGCTTCAGCCGGCAACACGTAAATGCCTTCTGCGTAAGCTTTCGGAACCAGTTTCCCTTCAATTCCAAGCTCTTGGAGTGAACAGATCATGCCGTTTGACTCTTCCCCACGAAGTTTTGCCTTTTTAATCTTCATGCCGCCCGGCAAAGTTGCTCCCGGACGAGCTACGATCACTTTCTGACCTGCTGCGATATTCGGCGCTCCACAAATAATTTGTGTAACTTCTCCCCCGACATCCACCTGGCAAATATGAAGTTTATCTGCTTCCGGATGCTTTACGCAGTCCGTTACATAACCGATCACTACATTTTCCATTCCAAATGAACGGTCGATAATGCCGTCTACTTCAATCCCCGCACGCGTAATCTTTTCTGCAAGTTCTGCCGCGCTTAGTTCATTCCAGTCTATATAATTACTTAACCAATTTGTTGATACTAACATCATTACGCCTCCTTACGCCTCTGCCCGGTGGAATTGAGAAATAAAACGAATGTCATTTGTATAGAAATGACGAATGTCTTCCACTCCGTATTTTAACATTGCAATACGTTCCGGCCCCATACCGAACGCGAAACCAGTAACCTCTTCAGGGTTATAGCCGGCCATCTCAAGCACATTGGGGTGCACCATGCCCGCTCCAAGAATTTCAATCCACCCTGTTTTCTTACATACATTACAACCTGATCCGCCGCATTTGAAGCAAGAAATATCCATCTCTACAGACGGTTCAGTGAATGGGAAAAAGCTGGGACGCAAACGAATTTCACGATCTGCACCGAATAATTTCTTTGCCAATAAATCAAGCGTGCCTTTTAAATCACTCATGCGAATATTTTCGCCGACGACCAATCCCTCAATCTGCGTAAATTGATGAGAGTGTGTCGCATCATCTGAGTCACGGCGATACACTTTACCCGGGCAGATAATTTTAATGGCGGCTCCTTCTTTTGCTTCCATTGTTCTAGCTTGCACGGGTGATGTATGCGTACGCAATAAAATGTCCTCTGTAATATAGAAAGAATCCTGCATGTCACGGGCCGGGTGACCTTTCGGCAGGTTAAGCGCTTCAAAGTTATAGTAATCTTTTTCTACTTCTGGCCCCTCAGCGATTTCATACCCCATACTAATGAAGAAGTCTTCAATTTCTTCCACAACCCGCGTTAATGGATGATGGTTGCCAAGTTCTACTGGACGGCCCGGCAATGTGACGTCGATGGATTCTTTATCAAGCTGTTCCTGGATTGCCTGCTGTTCGAGAATTTCCTTACGCTCTTCAAGAATTTCAGTAACACTTTCACGGATTTCGTTGACGAGTGCACCCATTTTCGGGCGCTCTTCTGCTGGAAGTTTCCCCATTCCTTTTAGCAGATCTGTAATGGGTCCTTTTTTACCAAGATAGGCTACTCGTACGTCGTTTAGTTCTTTCACGGTGTTTGATTCTTTGATTTTACTCATGACTTGTTCTTTCAGTTCATGCAGTTGTTCTTTCATGTTCCATAACTCCTCTCTTTAGTTCAGTGGCGGTTCGCAATAATAGTTTTTGAAAAACAAAAAACTCGCCCCTATAAAAGGGACGAGGTCGATTTCGCGGTACCACCCTGATTAGTTTGCATCTAAAAAAGTATGATGCAAAATCACTTGAATTGGAATAACGGTCCTTTGCCGGCACGCCTTTACATTGCTGGTCCTGGCGTGCAGCTCACGGGGTGAATTCGATGGGACTTCGTTTTTTTACACTTTCAGTCGGGGTGTAAAATTCCTGTAAACGTGTTTTCCATGTACTGTTCCCGGTCATTGCTTTTTATTTGATTCATCTCATAGTATACCGTAATCCGATAAGGCCTTCAACAGTGAAGTCAGTGTGTCCGCAGTTTATAGAGTAAAATACCAGTTGCAACGGCTACGTTCAATGATTCAGCCTGACCATATAAAGGTATTTTTACAACTTGATCGGCTTGCGAAAGCAGATCAGTATTTACGCCGCTTCCTTCATTGCCGACCAGCAAAGCAAAGTCTGACTGCGGTTTTATGTCATGTAGAGAGACCGCTTCGTGCAGACCTGTGCCCATTAAGGAAACATTATTAGTTTTTAAATGAATCAGCCATTCCCCAAGCTCTGCTCGAATGACAGGAATATGAAAATGTGAGCCTTGTGCAGAGCGTACGGTCTTCGGATTATATGGATCGGCACATCCTTTTCCAAGTATCACCCCGTCAAGTCCCGCAGCATCCGCCGTGCGAATCATCGTACCGATATTTCCGGGATCCTGGACAGCATCAATGAGTAAAAGTTTTGTCCAATTCTTCTGTTGGGTTTCATCATATTGCGGCTGTTTACAGTAGGCAAAGACACCCTGTGTTTGCTCTGTTTCGGATATTTCCTTAGCAACCGCGGCTGTAATTTCAATAATAGACGCCTGCCAATCAGCAGGAATCTCTATATCTTCCCTGACTAAAAGCTGAATGACAGTGCCTCCCCGTTTTAAAGCTTCTTCTACGAGATGATAGCCTTCTACAAGAAACTCTTTCGTCTGGTCTCTTTCTTTCCTGATGGTTACAAGTTTTTTCCAATGTTTCACTAATGAATTTTGTGTGGATTCGATACGCTTATTCAAGAGGCAGTACATCCTTTTTTATTTTAGTGTACCAAATGATAGTATATTTAGCGACTGTCGGGGAAAAGATATGTGCAGGAGGATGATAATATGGATTTTCAAATACGTGATGCGATTGCAGCCAATATGACAGATAATAGTTCTTCAGATGTTCGCAGTGTGATTGATGACGCAATTCAGCGCGGTGAAGAGCATCTACTGCCGGGTCTGGGTGTGTTTTTCGAACAGCTTTGGAAGCGTGCAGATGATACAGAAAAAGAACAAATGACCAATGAATTATCTCAGGCATTTGCTAAGGCACAGTAATCAGCAGAACAAAATCCCTCACTTTGAATTAATAAAGTGAGGGATTTTTTACGACTCTAAACCAAAACATGTGCTTGAAAGTCTATTTCACGGATTTGACTGTGATTACGCAGTATAGAATGGTAGGTGGGTAGAAGACCGTTTCCCTGCGTTCCAGGCGGACGCTTGTCTTACGGGCCCGCGGTGAGCCAAGCGAACAGCGAAGGGTTCGCTTTGCCGTGTTTTTGCGCTCTTTGCAAAAATTAAGGCAATACAGGGTTCCTTCTGCCATCTTCTCTCGCTTCGCTGCCGCAAGTTGCCTCACCTGTCGGGCTGATCCTCCCAGAGTCTTTTTAGCCGCGGGCTCACACGAAGCGAGTTATGCAACCGTTGCCAAGCGAACAGCGTAGGGTTCGCTTGGCCGTATTTCTGTGTCCTTTGCAGAAATTAAGGCACCTGTCGGCGTACTTAGGTTGCCTGTAACGAAGGTACACTGGCTGGTGTTTTAATACTTTTTGCGCGAGAAGGCAGTATGAGCGAAATATCTGAGACTATTACGATAGGTAAGGCGTTTCATGCAATACTTAGCATTCTGCAAAGATTTAGATCCTTGTGGTCAAAGTGTTTACAAAGTCGAAAAACGAATCCACGCCAACTTAACTCACACTCTGCCAAAAGGCAACACGACATACATTTTCTAGCAAAAGCGTAGGCGCAAATGCGAGGTCGGCCGTTGCAAAGCGAACAGCGAGGGGTTCGCTTTGCCGTACTTTTGCGCTCTTTATAAAAGTTAAGGCAATGAGGCGTACTCTTTGCCAGTAGGCTCATAGCATAAGGCAATCCCTAGCGCCGAAGCGGGTTTTAACTGCAGCATGATTTTCGCAATACAGACATGACAAGTTGTCAAGAACCGATTTTAGTGCAGACCCTTTTTTACTGCCTGTATTATTTGGTTACATAGTGATCTTGTAACTGATCTCGAAGTGCGGCTTTCAGGAATTTACCTACGGAAGTTTTCGGAATTTCTTTTACGAAGAGGATTTCATCCGGAACCCACCAGCTTGCAAACTGGCCTTTTAGATATTCTTTCAGTTCTTCTTTTTTATTGTCATCTTCCGCTACATTTTCATTTACTACGACACAGGCTAACGGCCGTTCCATCCATTTTTCATGTGGCACAGCAATAACAGCTGCTTCATAGACAGACTCATGTGTCATAAGAGCGTTTTCAAGATCTACCGATGAGATCCACTCTCCTCCGCTCTTGATCAGATCCTTCGTACGATCTGTCAGTTTCAGATAACCGTCCGGTGTCATCACAGCGATGTCTCCTGTATAGAGCCAGCCGTCTTTGAAAGCTTCTTCAGTACGTTCGTCTTTATAATATTCGCTCGCAATCCATGGTCCTTTTATCGTGAGCTCTCCCATCGTTTTGCCATCCCATGGAACTTCACCGTTTTCATTGACAACTCGCGTATCCAGTCCCGGCATCGTCAGACCTTGTGTAGCTCGCATATCGATTCGCTCGTCCATCGTCAAGTCCGACATCGAGGAAGTTAGTACAGACATACTGACCAGCGGAGTCGTTTCCGTCATTCCATAACCGACGATAAACGGAATCTTATATCCTTCTTCAAATGCCCGGATCAAGCCTTTCGGTGACGCTGACCCGCCACAGACAATGCCGCGCAAAGAAGAAAGATCACGCGGTTTTTGCTGGAGTTCTTTTAATACTGCCAGCCAAATTGTCGGCACGCCGGCTGTAATTGTCACTTTTTCCGATTCGATTAAATCTAACAGCACGGCTGGATTGAATCCTGGTCCAGGCAATACTTGAGTTGTACCGAAAAATACACCCGCAAACGGCATTCCCCATGCGTTGACATGGAACATCGGCACAACCGACATCGCAATATCACGCTCACTCATACCCATTGCATCTGCCAGACCAAGTGCATAGCTATGCAAAACTAATCCGCGGTGTGTATAAATGACGCCCTTTGGCTGCCCCGTTGTCGCAGATGTATAGCATAGACCAGCTGGAGTATTTTCATCCAAGTCTTCTGGATAATCATACTCATCTGAAGCTTTTTCAAGCAACGCTTCATAAGAATGCACATTCTCAAGTGAAGTTTCAGGCAGTTCTTTACTATCGCTCATGATGACAAAATGTTTCACCGTTTTCAGCATGGGAGCCATTTTTTCTAAATGAGGAAAGAATTCTTCATCAACTAGTAAAATTTCATCTTCTGCGTGATTAATAATATAGACGATATGTTCCGGTGACAGACGGATATTGATCATATGAAGAATCGCTCCAGTACAAGGAACACCGAAATAGGCTTCTAAATGACGGTGGTGGTTCCAAGCAAATGTGCCGACCTTTGTGCCTTTCTCCATACCGAGATCAGTTAGAGCGTTGGAAAGTTTTCGAGTTCTTTTCGCCCACTCTTTGTAAGTAAATCTCTGAATCGTTTGTTCACCCGTACGTGAAATCACCATTTTATTAGGAAAAAATCGTTCCGCTCTTCTGATAAATGAAGATAAAATAAGTGGTGTCTGCATCATATCCATCCGCTCCTCTTTTATAAAAGTGAAAATCATCAATCCATCGTCTGAACAACTGATCAATTACTTGTCCTGCAAGATTCACTGAAAAGAATATGTGCGCAAGTTGATGGACGGACTCCCGGATGTAGTCTATGCGCAGATTGGCCTTACTATGAAAAAATGTACATTATATAGAGTATACACATTACCTGATTATTCTGTCTACATTGAATCTATTGAAACTTATTTTGTGTCCAGAAAAATGCGTCCACTCCGAGTGCAGTCAGAGTTCCAAACACTATAGACCAGGCTGCAAGACTGATGAATAGCCATACTGCCGTTTGTTTTTTGGAAGAACCGAGAGCAAGTGCTAGAAATGCCGCTAAATGAGAGCCAATTAAAATTGGACCAAGCAGAGCCAGGCCGGGTATTCCATAACGCCGCCAAATATTTTCTGCTCGTACCGTCCTCTTTGAAAGCTTAGTTACTTCGCTTTTCTTTCTGTTTTCCCACCAATTTTTGAGCCTCTGAAAAATAAGAATCTCAAGTATGATTGTTGATGCATTACCTAAAAAACCTAATATAATAGCGACGGGGACCGGCAACCCCCGAACAATACCTAGCGGAACCGCCACTAAGATTTCTATGCCTGGCACCGCGGCCGCAAAAAACACTAGCAAATATGTGAGCAAAATAGCTTCCCCCTCCAAATCGGTTGCTAATAGTATAGCAAATCAAGTTCTGCTGCAATGTAAAAAGGCTGCTTTCCACACCTAACGGAAAGCAGCCGGTCATTCATTTGATTATAATAATGAAGCTAAAATTGCTTTTTGTGCGTGCAGTCGGTTTCCTGCCTGCTGGAATACGTAAGAATTCGGTCCGTCAATTACCGAAGCAGCCACTTCTTCTTCACGGTGAGCCGGAAGACAGTGTAAGAACACATAGTCCTTGTTGGCATGGCCTACCAACTGGTCATTGATTTGGAAGTCTTTAAAGTCTACTAAACGCTTCGCTGACTCCGCTTCCTGTCCCATGCTCGTCCAGACATCCGTATAGATTGCATCCGACGCTGCAGCCGCCTCAATTGGATCATACGTCGCCATTACGCTGCCGCCGTTCTGTTCGGCAATTTTCTTCGCTTTTTCAAGCAGAGCTGCATTATATTCATAGCCTTCCGGTGTCGCGACTGCTACATGCATCCCCATATGCGCACCTGCAATAACTAAGGAATGTGCTACATTATTACCGTCTCCGATATACGAGAGCTTCAGACCCTTCAAGTCGCCTTTGACTTCTTTTATCGTCAATAAATCTGCCATCGCCTGACATGGATGGAATATATCCGTCAAGCCGTTAATGACCGGAACGGATGTATGCTCTGCCAGTTCTTCGACCATTTTATGCGACTTTGCGCGAATCATTACACCGTCAAGGAATTCTGACAGCACGTGGCCTGTGTCATGCACAGATTCTCCGCGGCCGATCTGCAAATCGCGCGCGTTCATGAATATGCCGTGTCCGCCCAAGTGAATCATGCCGACTTCGAATGAAATCCGTGTGCGTGTGGAATGTTTCTCAAAGATCATTCCAAGCGTCTTGCCTGCCAATAAAGGCGGCATCACTCCCGCCAGCGTATCTTGTTTCATATCATATGCAAGCTGCAATAAATAAGCAATTTCATCACTGGAATAATCCAGCAGTGTCAAGAAGTCGCGGCCTTTTAAGCTTTCTTGTGTGATAAGTGATTTTTCGGAATTTATTTTTGTCATGTATAGTTCCCCTGCCATCCATTTGAAGTATGTATGGAATAGTATACATATGTATAATTATGAAGTCAAATGAATTTTTATAACATTTTACATATGGAAAAGCGGTGCCGAAAAGGCGCCGCTTTCTCTAAAATCCACTTATTCAAATGTAATCTTTTTAACTGTTTCCGAATCCAGACGTTTCATAAGCTCCACGAGCAGTTTGACGGTGTTCTCAAAATCTTTGCGGTGCAGGATAGCAGCATGGCTATGAATGTAGCGGGTTGGAATACAGATCGACAGCGTCGGTACACCCGTTCCGCTGACATGGATAGATCCGCCGTCCGTTCCGCCGCCTGCCATGGTAGAAAATTGGTAAGGTACGCCGATTTCTTCTGCAGTTTCTACCACAAAGTTGCGCAATCCTCTGTGAGAAACCAAAGAAGCATCATATAGAAGAATTTGAGGGCCGTCTCCCAAATTGCCGACAGATTCTTTCGCCGTAACGCCTGGTGTGTCCCCAGCGATTCCAACATCTACTGCAAAACCAATGTCCGGCTGAATTTTATTGGCGGCCGTTTTAGCACCGCGCAGCCCGACCTCTTCCTGAATGGCGCCTACACTGTACAGGCGATTCGGATGCTTTTCATTTTTCAGCTGTTTCATGACCTCTACCGCAATGGCACAGCCGATTCGATTGTCCCAGGCTTTTGCGAGTAAAAAGTTCTCATTCTTCATGACGGTAAATTCAAAATAAGGCACAGCCATATCACCGGGAAGTACTCCCCATGAAAGAACTTCTTCCTTAGAGACCGCACCGACGTCAATGAACATATCCTTAATGTCGACAGGTTTTTTACGTGCTTCCGGCGTCAAGATATGCGGCGGTTTCGATCCAATGACGCCTGTAATCGTTTCCCCTGCGCCAGTGACGATGGATACACGCTGGGCGAGCATCACTTGTGACCACCAGCCTCCTACTGTCTGGAAGTAAATAAAACCTTTATCGTCAATTCTTGTGACCATGAATCCGACTTCGTCCAAGTGACCGGCGAGCATCACTTTCGGTCCGTTGACATCGCCTGCTTTGCTTGCGATCAATGAGCCGAGCCCGTCATATTCGATTTCATCGGCGTAAGGTTCGATATGTTTTTTCATCGATTCACGGGCTTCCCTTTCATTCCCCGGGATGCCGCGCGCATCTGTCAGTTCTTTCAACATTTCTAACGTTTCATCCAGTTTCATAAACCGTTTTCCTCCTCTTTACTATCTTTCACTAAATCTTACAGCAATTCTTTGCGGATTTCTGCAGGTGATTTAGGTGACAGCAGTCCCGGTGCAACGTCGTAAACCGTTTTGGCGCCTATATCGCCTTTTTGCTGTAATTTATGGGCAGCTCTTGCATAAGCGACCAATACACTGGAAGTAAATTCCGGGTTGCTGTCGAGTTTCAATGAAAATTCAATCACCTGGTCTATGTTGTCACCCGTTTTACCGCTTCTGATAACGAATCCGCCGTGCGGCATTTTCGCATGGTCGCGGCGAAGCTCTTCTTCTGTAATGAAGTTCACCGTCGTGTCATAATCCGCAAAATAATCCGGCATCGTACTAATCGTTTCGCGGACTTGTGCTTCGCTCGCCCCTTCTTCTAGAACCACATAACATTCGCGTGTGTGTTTTTCTTTTGTGGAAAGTTCGGGCTGTTCGCCATTGCGTACTCGGTTCATTGCATCTTCTGCCGGCAAGGTGTACTGTACGCCTGCCTTGACGCCATCTACCCGTCTTACTGCATCCGAATGTCCCTGACTCAGTCCCTTGCCCCAAAAAGTATATGTTTCTCCTTCAGGCAAAATGGCTTCGCCCATCATACGGTTGATGGAGAACAATCCCGGATCCCAGCCCACTGAAATGACGGCTGTTTTCCCTGCTGACTGGGCAGACTCATCCACTGCAGCAAAATAGTCCGGTATTTTCGCATGTGTATCAAAACTGTCTACCGTCGTAAAATGCTTCGCCAATGCAGGACCCTGTTCAGGCAGGTCATTTTTCGAACCGCCGCATAATATCAGGACATCGATGTCTTCTTTAAATGATTCGATTTGGTCTAATTTGTGAACGGGAACTTGATCAGACAATAATTGCACATCCTCAGGTTCTCTGCGGGTGAATACGCCCACCAGTGCCATATCTTCATTTTGACTGATCGCAGACTCTACACCGCGTCCCAGATTACCGTATCCTGCAATTCCTACTCGAATTTTATTATTCAAGACAACACATTCCCTTCTGCTTTCTTATTTACCTTTCTCATTTTACCGTGAAGGTTGCAAGATTGCGAATATTTATCGCAAAGCATTTACGTTCATTTCAGTTAGTTTCATGGTAAAATAGAGGATAGTTGAATTATTTGTAAAGTAGGGATCTTAAATGCGCTTCTTTGTCTATCTAATCGTGTTCTTCTCGTTCTTTGATTTATTTTCGCAACTTCCTGTCATCAGCCCTTTTGCGAGTTCACTTGTTGACTCCTCGTTCATTGTGGGCCTGTCTGTCGGAATCTATTCATTTGCGAATATTTTCGGAAACATCATCTCAGGCATTTTGACTGACCGCAGAGGACCGTTCTATATTCTTCTTGTCGGACTTCTAACTTCCGCTTTGTCGTTGTTTTCTTATGCGCTTATTGAAGGCTCTGCCACGCTGATCGGTATTCGGTTCCTTCATGGACTGACAGAAGGGCTGATCATTCCGGCTGCGTTTACATTCCTGGCTAATGGTTCTGAACGTTCAAAACGTGGACGGAATGCTGCGATATCGGGAGCATTTGTTGGATTAGCTGCCATTTTCGGACCGGCATACAGCGGAATTGTTTCTGTTAAAACGAGTGTCGTTACGATCATGGCCATCAATGGTGTCTTCATGGTACTTTTGACAATCGGTGCTTTTATTTTCTTGCGCTCTTTTACATATGTCAGAAAGGTAAAGACAGAAGCTCAAAAAGCTGTAAAACCATTGGCATTCTTTAAACATCCGGGAATTATCCGGGCTTTTCTCGGCGCATTCTTCTTGATGTTTTCACAAGGCGTACTTGCTCTGGTCCTTCCCTTGAAAGTGGAGTTTCTGCAGTATGATGCGAAAACAACTGGCATGTTGCTGAGTGTTTTCGGCCTGGTGGCAGTGCTGATTTTCCTTCTGCCTGTCAATCGGATATTTGATAAGGCGCGCCCTATGCTGACATTGGCTTTTGGATTGTTTTTGATGAGCGGCAGTATGCTGTTCCTTTCCCAAGTGGATACTTTATCACTCATGATGACAGCAATGGTTGTCTATGGTACAGGATTTGCCCTTCTGTTCCCTTCGATTAACTCCTTGTTGATCGACTCCACAGTTCCTGAATCACGCGGAAAAGCGTACGGATTCTTTTATGCATTCTTTTCATTCGGCGTGGTCGTTGGTTCGAGTGCAATCGGTTTTCTGAATTTAGAATTCCATCATGCTTTCATGTTGGCGAGCGGAGTTTTATTGATTGCCGGTATTTTTACTATCATTGGCTTGCGGCAAGATATTCGGCCTGTTGACAAAACTTCGACAATCCAGTAAAGTTTCTCTAGAATAGAATAACCCGTCCGGGAGAGGTTCATAGCGACCCTCTATAAAAAACTATGGATGATGAATTTCGCCATGTCTATACATGGCGTTTTTTTATTTTCAGCCGCTTTTTTCGCTGAGATAGATTAGTAAATTCAACCCGTCTATGAACCTCCCTGACCAATAAATCAGGAGGTTTTTTACATGACAGGAAGAGATGAAGCAACACTGCAGGATTTAACGTTATTGGGGAATCAGAAAACAGTTTATGATTATTCGTATAATCCAAGTTTATTGGAAGCAATTGATAATTTACATCATGAACGGGATTTCTTCGTAAAATTTAATTGCCCGGAGTTCACGTCTTTATGTCCTCAAACAGGACAGCCCGACTTTGCAACGATTTATATCAGTTTCATTCCGGATCGAAAATTAGTAGAGAGCAAATCGCTAAAACTCTATTTATTCAGCTTCCGCAATCATGGCGATTTTCATGAGGACTGCGTCAACTCTATCATGCTGGATTTAGTGAATCTTTTGGAGCCTCGCTATATCGAAGTGTGGGGGAAGTTCACTCCGCGCGGCGGATTATCCATCGACCCGTATTGCAATTATGGAAAACCGGGGACGAAATTTGAAGGAATGGCTGAACAGCGTTTGTTCCAGCATGATCTCTATCCTGAAAAAGTGGATAACCGGTGAGCAGACGATGAGATATTATTTAAGCGGAACCTTTGTCGGTTTACTCATTCTATCAAATATATTAGCAGTCAAATTGGTCAGCTTTGGCAGCTGGATTGTGCTTCCGGCAGCAGCCGTTGTCTATGTATGCACCTACCCCATTTTAGATGTGCTGACGGAAACATATGGTAAGGAAGCAGCACGTCAGACCGTTTTCACTGGTTTATTGGTACAATTGCTGTCGACGTTTTTCATCTGGCTGGCTATTAATCTGCCTGCTGCACCTTTTTACGAAGAACAGCAAGCATTTGAAACCATTTTTTCAGCGGGCTTTCGCGTTACACTTGCCAGTCTGGCAGCTTATGTTGTCAGTCAAAATTTGGATGTAACGATTTTCCATAAGCTTAAAGAAAAGCATGGCGAGAAGAAGTTATGGATACGTAATAATGCCTCTACCATGGCAAGCCAGCTTGTCGATACGGTCATTTTCATTGTGATCGCTTTTTATGGTACGATGCCATTTACCGCGTTACTTGGTCTGATTGCAGCACAATACGTATTTAAATTTGCCGTTGCGGTGATTGATACACCCGTTGTCTATATGCTTGTGGCGATTTGCCGAAAAATCGAAGCTAAGAAAAACCACAAGCCGGATTCGCAGACAGATGCAAGTTCGATAGTAACGACTCAATAAAAAGAAGGAGCCTGTCCAATCAATAATTGATTGGTCAGGCTCCTTTTATGCTTGCTGGTGGGAATATGAGTCGATAACTTCCAAAAACACATCTCCGTAACGCTCGAGTTTTGTTTGCCCTACTCCCTGAACGGTCAGCAATTCTTCATCGGTAGCGGGCATTTTTGCTACCATATCACGAAGAGTTTTGTCTGAGAAAATAACAAATGGCGGCACACCTGCCTCCTGAGCAAGCTTCAGGCGGAGTGAACGGAGCTCATTGAACAGCGGATCGTCTTTCGCAATAACTGTCGTAACCATCTCGCCTTTGCGCCATACTTTTACCTTTCCAAGCAGAACGTCCTTGCCCTCTTCGGTCACGAAAATAATTGGAAACGGGCCACTCTCCACTTGAAGATAATTCTCTGAAATCAAGAATTCAATAAAATCTGCTACGTCTTTAGCTTTGCGTTCTTTCATCAGCCCGTATGTAGACAGTTTTTCAAAATCAAATTCCTGCATCTTCTTATTTTTCGAACCTGTCAGCACTTGCGCAACCATTGTTTTGCCGAATCGCTGCCCCATGCGGATGACGCAGGAAAGGACTTTTTGTGTATCGACTGTGACATCGAACTGCTCGCGCGTATCTGTACAGTTTCCGCAGCGTTTGCAGTCCTCTGTATCCTTTTCACCGAAATATGTGATAATGTGCTTCTGGAGACAGCCTTCAGTATGACAGTAATCGACCATTACCTGCATTTTTTTTATTTCATTCGAAATGCGGGCAGGATCGGGAGACTGCTCGATCAAAAAACGCTGTGTCTGCACGTCCTGTGATGAAAACAAAAGATAGCAGTCACTGTCGAGACCGTCACGCCCTGCTCTGCCTGCTTCCTGGTAATAGCTCTCCATGTTTTTAGGCATCTGATAATGAATGACGTAGCGGATATTCGATTTATCAATCCCCATGCCGAAAGCGTTCGTTGCGACCATGACACGCGCTTCTTCCATAATAAAACGATCTTGCTGCATCTGACGTTCCTGATCAGGCAGGCCGGCATGATACTTCGCTGCTGGAATGCCGTTTTTTTGCAGTGTTGTGTAGACCTGCTCTACTGCTTTTCGTGTCGCCGCGTATATAATACCTGATTCATTATTATTCTTTTTTGTATAATCTTTTACAAACTGATCACGATTTTGTCCTTTAACAACAGAAAAAACTAAATTACTTCGTTCAAAACCGGTAACTACCCGGCTCTCAGGCGGTATTTGTAATTGCTGACAAATATCTTCCTGCACTTCCGGAGTCGCTGTTGCGGTCAATGCCAGAATAATTGGCCGGCTGTTCAAGTAATCTAGAATACGATGGATATTCCGGTAACTTGGACGGAAATCATGTCCCCATTGTGAAATACAATGAGCTTCATCGATTGCAATCAAAGGAATGTTCATTTTCTGCAATTGATTTAGAAATGACTCCGACTCGAGCCGTTCAGGTGCAACGTATAATAGTTTATACATGCCTTCCCTTGCGTTATCCATCGTCCCGAAATATTCTTCTGAAGACAGGGTGCTATTGATGTATGCTGCAGGAATACCCAGCTGATGCAGTGCATCTACTTGGTCTTTCATCAAGGAAATCAGCGGGGAAATGACAAGAACGGTGCCCTCCATTGCCAGTGCAGGCACCTGGTAACAAACTGACTTACCGCCCCCTGTAGGCATTACACAAAGTGTATCATCACCGTTCAGTACTTGATCGATGACACGCTGCTGACCTTCCCTGAATGCAGAATAGCCAAAATATTGTTCCAGTATATCTAATGGATTCCGAACGATCCTCACCTCCTACTTTATCATGCTGTTATGATGTAAATAATAATCGCTCTTCTTCACGGCTATGCAATTCATTGATTACCATCAGACCATAGAACTTCTGCATGATCTCAGGAGTTATGGCAGAGTCTTCCTCACGCAGAGTGTCAATATCCTGTACTGCCAGACGCATTAAATCATGGTCGCGGGTCAGCTGAATAATATCTTTTTCAAGTTCTGGATTTTCATTTAAGATTTCTTTGTAAAGTCCTTCTTCTTCGGCATCTGCGTGACTGATGACTCTCGTCTTCCAATAATCAAGTAATTCATCACAGGCTCTGCCGGCCATCTGCTGATCACCCTGCTGTAAATATTCCACTAAATCTTCTGTTTTCATAATAGCTCCGGAAAGGCCCCCTTCATGAATCGCCCGATGGGAATGAAGCTGTCTTAAAGCCGGTCCTGACATATCGACCACTCCTTCTTCTTTTTCTTAAGCATAACAGAATTACAGAAGCAGTGAAAGTTTTGTCATATGAAAAAACGCCCTGCAAAGAGAACCTTTGCAAGACGCAGAATTAGACTTTCGCTATGCGGATCCGGCTTACCATCAACCAGGCAAGTACTGACAATAAAATCACAAAATACGGTGCCGCGATGTACGGTGCAGCAAAATAGCCGAGTGTCAGCAATACTCCGGCGGCAGTGATCGGCAGACCATAGAAAGAGCCATCAAACTCCTCAACATTATAACGGGCCAAACGGACAGCACCCGCCAGAATGTAGAAAATAACTGCCGATAAACCGATCCACAGCGTTTGTGAAAGTGCGACATCATAAATCAATATGGCCGGTGCCACACCGAATGAAACTAAATCACTGAGTGAATCCAGTTCTTTGCCGAAAGCAGATTCCGTATGATAATGTCTAGCCACCATTCCATCGAACCGATCAAACAAAGCAGCCAAGAATATGAATGTCAGACTCATATGGCCGTGACCTTTCATAACAAGTATAATAGCTATAATTCCCAAACTTAAATTAAAAAGTGTTATGATATTAGCCAGTTGGTACTTTATTTTAGTATAATCGAAATATCTGGATGAAAACATATTATCCCTCCTTATTTAACTAACCTATTATAGTACTTTTTTGAAAGGTTGAAAAGATGAAAAAACAAATTTTTAAATCCTTTGTCGAATTGACGTCACATCCGGTCAGTTCTGCCATGTTAAAACAGTTCACAACTTCCCGGATAAGCAAGCCGCTGATCAGGCCTTTTGCTTCTTTCTATGATATTCAACTTCATGAAGCAGAATATCCAGTGTATTCATATAAAAGTTTAAATGATTTTTTCACTCGCTCTTTACAGCCTGGCAGCAGAACAGCAGATTCCGATCCTGCTGCTGTTGTGTCGCCTGTTGACGGCGTTTTAAGCTGTGCAGGACCTGTCAGTGAACAGCAGAAGTTTATTGTAAAAGAACAGGCATACAGTCTGACAGAACTTTTTGGCGATTCCGCATCAGCCCAGCCTTATGAAAATGGCTACTACTATCTGTTCTATTTATCACCGAGACATTACCATCACTTTCATTACCCGGTTTCAGGACGTCTGCTGAAACGCTATGCACTTGGTACGGCATCTTATCCTGTCAATGATTTAGGGATTAAATACAAAGAGGAACTCTTCTCGTCGAATTACCGCATCATTTCAGAAATCGACAGCTCATTTGGACGTGTGGCAGTTGTCAAAGTAGGTGCATTGAACGTTAATAGTATACGCATTTTAGATTCTTCCAAAGACTGTGTCAAAGGTGAAGATTTCGGTCATTTTGCATTCGGCTCTACTGTTATTTTATTCTTCGAAAACAAAAAAGCTCTGCTTCCTGTAAATCTGTCTTTTACAGAAGTGCGAACAGGTGATAAAATTGGAGAGTGGCAATTCTAAGCAGATGAGGTTTTTCGATGGAACATATACAAGAGTATATAGCGCATTATGGATATTTTTCGATATTTATCTTTTTAGCGCTCGGTATTTTCGGTTTGCCGATGCCTGACGAATTCCTTGTGACTTTCGCCGGTTACTTAGCATCCGCCGGTACTTTTCATTTTATTTTTGCAATTTTATTTACTATTTGCGGCGTCATGGTCGGCACATTGTTCACTTATATGCTCGGCAGGAAATTAGGCAAGCCGCTGATTCAGCGATTCGGCCGCTATCTGTTTCTTTCCCCCCATCGTATGCAAAAAGTGGAGCGTTGGTTTATGGCATATGGTTCATGGACGGTGACTATCGGATATTTCCTTCCGGGCATGAGGCATTTCGTTTGCTATGTGTCAGGAATGAGCGGTATGAGTGTGCAGCGCTATATGCTGTTCGCCATCCCTGGAATAATAATTTCAACAACCATTCTTGTTCTTCTCGGCTACTTCATTCAGCTGCCGTTTTTAAAAATATAAAAAAGTGTCATCAAGATATTCGCTTGATGACACTTTTTCTTGTTTTCACCTACCACTCCATCTCTTTTCCAATCAGATGAACCGCATCTTCCACACGAAGCGGTTTACTGATGAAATAACCTTGAATGCGCTGTGCTCCGAAAGACTTCAGTAACTGCAGCTGTTCAAGTGTTTCAACGCCTTCCAGTACAGTCGTCTGATTGAGTGCTTTCGCAATATGGATGATTCCTTTCAATATCGCCTCCGAACCCGGTTCTCTGCGCTCCACGTCATCAATGAATGCTTTATCTACTTTCAAATACTGGAACGGCAGCGTTGTTAAGGATGAGAGGGATGAATATCCTGTGCCAAAATCGTCTACTGCCGTCTTAATGCCTATTTCATTCAACGTCTGTAAAATACGGACCACTGAACCAACATCATCCACAATAACCGATTCCGTCACTTCAAAAATTAGAATCGATGGATCGACACCTGTTTCTTCCAGCATTTCATACACATCGTCTAAAAATCCTGCGTGATGCAACTGTTTGACTGATACATTGACATTAATCGTAAACCGTTCATAACCAGCATTTCGCCATTCAATTGCCTGCAGTGCTGCCGTTCGCATAATCCAGCGCCCCGTTTCAATTATGGCATCATCTTCTTCCAGAAGCGGTATGAAATGAAAAGGGCCTATTTCACCAAGTTCAGCAGAATTCCAGCGAATCAATGACTCAAAACCGACAATGCGCTTTTCATCAATACTATAAATCGGTTGATATACCATGTAGAATTCATTAAGTTCAAGAGCTTTGCTTAGACAGCGAGCCATTTTCCGAAGTTCTTTATTGCGGACGTCCATTGCTTCATCGTATAAGAGAAATTGATTGCCGCCCGCTTTGCTTGCTTCCTGACAAGCATAGACCCCATTTCCCAATGTCTCTTCATTTGCATTTTGACTGATCATTACACCACCGACACTGACCGAAGCATGGATTTTTGAATCGTCGGGTGCGACAATTTTGTGCCGAAGTAGCTGCACCAGTTCTTCCCCGATTACCATAGCCCCCTCTTGACAAGCACTCTCGATAACAAATAAAAATTGCTCAGAATCGATTCGGTACAAACGGCCTCTACGCTCATACTCATCCAGTAATCCACTTGTTTTCTGCAACAGCTGATCGGCTGTCTGATAGCCCACTTTTTTCATTAAGTCAGAAAAGCGGTCCAGCCGAATGAAATAAACTGCAAGATTCTGCCTTGCCCATTCGGAATTTTTTCTGTTGATATCCTCTCTGAGCTTTAACCGGTTTGGCAATCCAGTCAATAAGTCTTTTCTTAAAGCCACATCTGCTTGTTTTTCCACATAAGAAATATAATAGTAAATGATTATTCCGACTGACACGATTAAGGATACCAGCAAGAACATTCTTATAAAGGCAGCTGATAGTTCATCCAGTTTTGGGTTGTCCAAAGAGTCGGCTATCACCGTCCAACCTGAAACGGTCTGGCCATACTTGAGAAGATGTCCTGAATCATTCATAAGAATGGTCCCGTACTTTTCTCTTTCAATCTGTTCCAGTTGGTCTTTATATGAAAATGCCGTATGCCTGTTTATAGGATAAGAGTAAACCACCTCACTGTCCTTGACAAAATACACCGCACCAGGCAAATTAAAACTGTTCGTAATATCTCTGATGATATCTTCAATATTAATTAGCCCTGATAATACGCCAATGACCTCTCCTGATTCATTTTCTGCCGGAACCACTATGGACGACACTTTAATTTCCGGATCTTGTGCTAAAGGAAATACCTCACTGATAAGAATTTCTCCTTGCAGCGCACGTTTGAAAGACTCTTTTTTTGTTACTTCCAATTTTGAACCGTCGTCTGCGATAATATTTCCGTCCGGTGTGATAAAGCCAAGCGCAGAAAAGTAATCCATAATTTCATGCTGTCTTATTAAAAACTTTGCAATTTCTTCTTTATCTTCTGCTATGTATGGTATGTAATCTGCCATCAGTTCAACATCGCCAATTCTTCTCGTTGTAAAAGTATCTACTTCCGAAATGAAACTGTTTAGGATATCAATCGTTTCTTCTTCTATCTGGATTTTTAATGCCTTTTTCGTCGAAAGATAATCTGAGATTGTCAGAACCAGAAATCCTGCAATCACAAGAGGCAAAATCATCTTCAGCCAGCTATTTTTCGTCATTTTCATTTGTTGCTCTCCAATCAGCATAATGAAACTTCTATAACTACAGTAAGCTATGAATAGGGCTTTGTCACGAAAATACTGTACGTTTTACCGGAAAGTGGATATGTTGCCAACTCATAATGAAAACTAGCAAATTGTAATAGGAGTTTTCCAGTGAATGGATTTAGTATGTGAGGTTTCGTTGCTCGACTTTGCAGGAGGTTTGAACGAAGCGTGATTTTGCAGTTTGAACCCGCTTCGGCGCTGGGGGATTGCCTTACGCCATGAGCCTACTGGCGAAGAACGTGCCAGCAGTCTCACAGCAACGGCCGACCCCGCAGTTGCACCTTCGCTGGTGTTAATGAAAGTATGTCATACTGCTCTTTTGCAGGACGTGAATTTAGTTAGCACGGTTTCGTTGCTCGACTTCGTAGAAAGATTGAATGAAGTGTGAGTTTGCAGTTTGGACCCGCTTCGGCGCTGGGGGATTGCCTTACGCTGTGAGCCTACTGGCGAAAGGCGTGCCAGCAGTCTCACAGCCACGGCCGACCCCGCAGTTGCGCCTTCGCTGGTATGTAGAAAGAATATCATATTGATTTTTAGCAAAGTGCGTAACGTATTGATCAAAAGAATCCAAGCCTTAGCAGAATAATAAGTAAAGCATGAAATGCCTCACCTATCGTAATCATCTCAAATAGTATGCTCATACTGGAACTCACATAAAAATTATTGTTAAACAAGCTAGTGTACCGGAGTGGAAGACAACCTAAGTACGCCGACAGGTGCCTTAATTTCTGCAAAGAACACAGAAATACGGCAAAGCGAACCCTTCGCTGTTCGCTTGGCTCACCGAGGGCCCTCCCGAAAGCTTCCGCCAGGGACGCAGGGGGACGATCTCTCTCCACTTACCCTATAATCGCAAACGCCTGTTTATAATATCATGTTAATCCTTCATCTAATGCATATAACTGACGGTATCGTTCATTAGAAGCAAGCAGCTCCAGGTGTGTACCGTCCATGACCAGCTTCCCGTCATCCATAAATAGGATCCTGTCCATCTTCTCCATCCCCATCAAATGATGCGTGATCCAGACGACAGTTTTATCTTGAAGGGATTGATGAAGAGTATTCACTAATGAATATTCCGTGACAGGGTCCAGTCCGACAGTCGGCTCATCCAAAATGACTACTGGTGTATTCTTTAATAAAATCCGACCAAGTGCGATACGCTGGCGCTCTCCTCCTGAAAAACGCTGTCCCGTCTCTTCCATCTGTGTTTTTATACCGGCAAGAAGTGATTGGATCATGTCAAACAAGCCTACTTGTTTTGCAACTTCCTGCACTTCTCCTTCAGTTGCTGATGAATTTCCCAGCTTCAAATTATTTTCAACCGTTGTCGCAAAAAGATACGGTTTTTGATTGAGCACACTCATCACTTCAAAAATGTCGTCGCCATATTTGGCAGCTGGAAGTTCATTAATTAAAACGGTTCCTTCTGTCGGCTCAATCGTACCCAGAAGCAGCTGAATGAGAGTAGATTTTCCGGCACCGCTTTTACCTAGTACAGCTACTTTTTCCCCTGGACGAATCGTCAATGTGACATCATGCACAGCATCTTCCGAACGCCCTTCATATCGATAACCCGCATTGGTAAGTGCTATGGTGACATCAGTCACATCGTCTGCTTTGATTGCCCGCTTCTCATTCATTGGTCCCTGCTCGTGAATACGGTGGATTCGTTCCAGGGAAGCTTCATACGCCGGCATGCGTTCAATGGCGTGAGAGATTGGAATTATTCCTTCTAGAATAGGCAGTGTCACTAACGTAAATGCCGCAATGTAAGTTGGCATCAGAGAACCGTCCGCCGCTTGCTGACCTGCCCAGAGGCCGACCACTAAAACGAGAAGCCCTGAGAATATTTGCAACTGTGCCGTTCGCGACTGCTGCCAGTATGCCAGTTTTTTATCTATCTCATGACTTGCACGACTCTCTTCGTGAAATGAGGATAAAAATTGTTCTTTCCGCCCGCTGATCATCCAGTCACGCAGTCCGAATATTCCTTCTGTCATCGTATTGTATAAACGGCTGTGCAGTTTCTTCGACTGCCGCTGATTCTTTTTCATTAAATAGAGTGAAGCCATCGGATAGACAAATGCAACGACTGCCAGACAAAGCGCCATGATGATCGCAAACTTCCAATCATAAACAGCCAGTACGATCACCGAAAAACTGAATAGGAACAAGCCGATGACAGTCGGGAATAATGTCCGGATATAGACATCCTGTAGATGTTCAATATCATCTGCCAGCGTACCGAGTAAATCTCCTGTTTGAAAGCGAGAACGAATGAACAGTGCCTGCGGTTCCAACACGTGATACAGCTGCACACGCATGTCCGCAATGATTTTCAATACTGCATTGTGGCCAAGCAGCCGTTCCACATACCGAAGCACAGCACGTGAAATCCCGAATGTGCGTACAGCGACAACAGGAATGTACACGAGCAAGATATTCTCCGGCCTCTCTGATGTCCTTGAAATCAAATAACCGGATACAAAAGTTAACATAGCGGCAGATAAAATGGTCAATGTTCCAAAAATGACAGTAGACCACAGCGTTTTCCAATACTTTCTGGCATACGGAAAGATATGACGCTGATAAAGATTCATACGGCATGCCCCTTTCCGCGTGCTTCCAGTAATCTGCAATACGCCCCGTTGGTCTGCAGTAATTGATCATGCGAGCCCATCTCTACGACTTTTCCATTTTCCAGTACAATAATTCTTTCCATCTCCCGCATCCAATGAATACGGTGAGTTGCGAATACGACGAGCTTGTTTTCGAGCAGTGGAAGAAGCATTTGTTTCAGCTCATGCTCTGTTTCAATATCCAAGTGAGCAGTAGGTTCATCAAACAATAAAATTTGACGGCGCTGCAATAGTGACCTCGCAACAGCAATCCGCTGTTCTTCTCCACCGCTCAGCACACGTCCTCCCGCTCCGATCTTTTCTTCATAACCGTTTGGAAATGCAGCGATCAACTGATCCAGCCCCACCCGTTTTGCCGCTTCCTGTACTTCTGTCAGTGAAGCATCAGGTTCATAAAATCGAATATTATTTATTACCGTGTCAGGAAAAATTGTCGGGTGCTGCGGTATATAAGCGACTTGATCCTGCCATTCCTCCAGTGCTAAATGAGGGAGCGGTCCTTCATCTACTACAAAACGGCCGTCAGTCGGTACCGTAAAGCCTGACAATACATCGATCAATGTAGACTTGCCAGCTCCTGAATGGCCGATTACCCCTATTTTCGTATGACCTTGCAGGAGCAGATTCAAACCTTCCAGTACGGTCTGCCCTTCTATCTGGACTTTTATATCCCTAAGTTCCAATTTGGAGTTTTCATCCCATTTCTTCATAGGTATGACGGCTTTCGGCTTCATGATTTCAGGTTCATCCAAGATAGCATGGATTTGTTCGCTGGCGTCTTTCCCGTCTGCTGTGGCATGAAAATCATTACCCAGTTCCCGTACCGGCATGAAATATTCCGGCGCCAAAATCAGAATCGCAAGCGAAGGTTCCAGCAGCATTTGACCATTTATCAAACGCAAACCAAGCTCAACCGCTACGACGGCTACTGAGAGACTTGCAAAGAAATCAAGTGAAAATGAAGATAAAAACGCAAAGCGCAATGAACGGTTTGTCGCAATTCGATATTTGTCACTTACCGCAGCTATCGACCGTTCATGCGCACGGCTCCGTCCTAAATATTTCAGAGTAACAATTCCCCGCAATGAGTCGACGAAGTGACGTGATAACAATCGGTACGTATCCATTTGCTCGTCAATTTTTTTCTTGGAAACCATTCCGATCAAAATAAGAAAGATAATTAGAATCGGCAGTACAAGTAACAGGGTAATAGCGGACATTTTATCCTGCGTAAACACATACGCCAAAATGACGACCGGCACGATAGCCATGGACATAGAACGCGGCAGCAGGAGTTCCAGGTATTTACGAAATTTCGGCACGCCTTCCAAGCCAAGAGTCACTAAATTCCCCGAACCGTATTTCCCCACTGCCTGCGGGCCTAAATCAAATATTTTCCGAAGCAGCAGCTGCTCGTATTCTTTCGATGTGCGGTCAGCAAATTTATAAGAGATCCGTTCTTTTGCCCACTGAATAAAGTGACGGCTACTATTAGCGACGGCAAATATCACAAAAGACCGAAGCGCAGCACTTCCGTCGGCACCTTGGAACAATTGTGTAATTGCCCGCGCTAAATAGATCGCTTGAAAAATAATGGCGATTGACTGAACTGCTGTCAGCAGCCCAATCAACGCCATCGCTTGTTTACTTCCTTTGTAGTGAAGCAATTTTTTATCCATTAGTATTCTAGATGCTCCTTATCACCTGTCAATCGTTTACGGAACACGTAATAACTCCAAATTGTATACGCCAAAACGATCGGCACCATAGTAAATGCGACAACGGTCATGATTTTCAATGAGTATTCTCCGGACGCCGCCTCAGCAATCGACATATTAAACGCCGGATCCATCGTGCTGATCATTACATTCGGGAATAATACGATGAAGAAGCTGGCCATGACAATTATTAAGATTAACCCTGTCATCGTGAAGCTTAAGCCTTCCCGCTTTGTCTTCAGGAAGAAGAACAGCAAACCGTACAGTAGAATTGCTGCGGCATACATCGGAATGATGATTGCTCCGCGGTCTGTAAAGGCATTTGTATCAAAGTATGTGAAAATCATAAACAGCAGAATGAAAACGCCGGTCAATGCATACACTTTAAGCGCTGCTGCATTTGCACGTTCACGCAGGCTGCCTACTGTTTTCAGACTAATAAACAGCAATCCGTGCAGATATGACAACACAACGAATGTAACCCCTCCAATGACAGTGTAGACATTGACGAAGTCTGTGAATGTCGCATACATATTCATCTCGCCGTCAATCGGCAGTCCTTGTATCAAGCTGGTGAAAAATACACCGAACAGAAACGGCGGCAGAATACTTCCGATAAAAATTGCCCAGTCCCAGGTTTTCACCCATGCTTCCGAATCGCCTTTTCCACGGAATTCAAAAGCTACACCTCTGATAATCAGAGCGAGCAACAAAATGACGAACGGCATGTAGAAACCGCTGAAGACGGTTGCGTACCAGTGAGGAAATGCAGCAAACATAGCCCCTCCCGCTGTGATGAGCCAGACTTCATTGGCATCCCAGACCGGGCCGATGGTGTTCATAATTACTCGTTTCTCTAAATCGTCTTTCGCTAAAAACTTCGTACTCATTCCGACCCCAAAGTCGAAACCTTCCAAAAAGATGAACCCAATAAACAGGACTGCTATCAATATGAACCAAATATCACTTAACGGCATGTCCGGCACCTCCTGTTTCAAACGGGTCATTTGCGGAGACATCAGCCTGCGGTCTTTCTTCAGGTCCAAGCTGGATGAACTTTATAAACAAAATGACCATAATGATTCCGAGAATTGTGTAAATAGTTGAGAACGAGATTAGCGAGAACAGAATCTGGCCCGCTGATACGTTAGGTGAAATCCCGTCAGTTGTTTTCATTAAGCCATTCACCACCCATGGCTGACGACCCATTTCAGACATAATCCAGCCGAATGAGTTTCCGATGAACGGCAGGAATATTGCGGGAACCAGCAGACGCAGGAACCAGACGGAATCTGTGATTTTTTTGCGGTACATGAGCAGCAGACCGAATGCGCCGAGCCCTAATAGAATACCGCCTGTAAATACCATGATTCTGAAGCTCCAAAAAGTTGTTTTAACAGGCGGAATATAGTCGCCCTCTCCATAGATGACTTCCATATTCTTTTGCAGTTTGTTCATACCTTCTACTTTCCCCGTGAACTCACTGTATGTCAGATAACTGAGCATATAAGGAATGTCTATGCGTCCGGTAGTTTCTCGGTTTTCTACATCAATATTCGCGAAAAGCGTCCAGGCGGCCGGATCACCGCTATCCTCCCATAACGCTTCTGCAGCGGCCATTTTCATTGGCTGTGCATGCATTAAGTATTGGGCCTGGGAGTGACCGGAGAATGCGATTCCGAGTCCCGATATCATGCCGACAACCAGTGCAATCGACAAGGACTTTTTGAAAAAATCTGTTTGTCTTTTCTTAATTAAATACCATGCACTTACACCCGCAACGAAAAATGCACCTGTCGCAAAACTTCCGAAAACGGTATGCGGAAATGCGACCCATAACTTTTCATTGGACAGTAATGCAAAAATATCATTCATTTCCGCGCGTCCGTTCTGCAATACATAACCTACCGGGTTTTGCATGAATGAGTTGGCGGCAAGAATCCAGAATGCTGACATAACGGTACCGATAGAAACCAGCCAAATACAGGCTAAATGAAGTTTCTTTGCCAATTTATTCCATCCGAAGATCCATATGCCGATAAATGTGGATTCCAGGAAAAATGCGAGTAAAGCTTCCACTGCTAACGGAGCGCCAAATATATCTCCGACGAATCTTGAATAAGCCGACCAGTTCATCCCAAATTGGAATTCCTGTATGATTCCGGTCACCACGCCGATTGCGAAGTTGATGAGGAAAAACACACTCCAGAACTTCGTCATTTTCAAATAGATTTCTTCTTTTTTCACTACATACATGGTTTGCATGATCGCAATGATCAGTGCCAGGCCGATAGACAGCGGCACGAAAATGAAATGGAATAATGTTGTGGAGGCAAATTGGATTCTGGCTAATAAGACTTCTTCCATTTTTCACGGGCTCCTTTCGAACTTGTTTCTATTACCTAGCGTAACGCAGTTCGAAATTTAGTTCGTGAACAATGTGCGGAGTTCCTGTTACAAAGCTGCAAACTTATGTCAGAAATGTACGTAAGTTATGGCGGCTTTGTAACAAGGGCATATTTACCGCTGAAACATGAGGGATAGAGGATAAAATTGGCGGTTAGATGTAAATGAGGCTGAATTCTTACAAGTCTTCGAGCAGTTCCATTACTTCATCATAATCTGGATGCCCTTTATGCAAATATATAATGAAGGATTCTTTTCGTTTGGCGGCAATCCGTTCATTCTTCGTTTCATCAGTTATATGAAGATAACCTGTTTCATCTACTTCAGATAGACGCTCATCTGAATCAGCAAATTTATATACGTGCAGCGGCATCAGCTTTTCCCCATTTATTTGAAGGGTCATTCCGCTTTCTGCCCCAAAAAGTTCAGGATCAGCTTCCAGAGGTTCGCTAACTGTAAAACCTTCATTTGTTAATCGACTATGTAAATCTTCGAAAAGTCCTTCATCAGACAGTGCAGGAATCTTTACTGCTTCTTCTACGGGTTTATCCAATTCGGGCTTATCTTCTATCTCTTTCTTTTCTTCACTGCAGGCACTTAACAACAATCCTGCAATGACTGTAAACATCAAAAACATTTTACTCGCTGATTTCATTGATCAACATTCCTTTCAGACAAACTATTTCTCTCGTTATTATACATCAATCTTTCATTCTTCGTTGCACAATTCCTTATTCTAGACAAATAGTCGGCAACAATTTATGATGAAATATATATCAGTAAATAACTTTTATTTAGAGATATTCATTACTAAGTAATAATTATTATAAATAACTGTTCACTTTTGTTTAACAGTCTGCTATAATTAGGATTATAAGTAGTAAATGAATAAATCAGGAGGAATTCATAATGTCAATTAACGAAAACAATTCTCAAAGAAGAAAACTAACAACCGCTGCAGGTGCTCCTGTAGTTGATAACCAAAACTCTATGTCAGCCGGGCCGCGCGGGCCACTTCTTTTACAGGACGTCTGGCTTTTAGAAAAACTGGCCCATTTCGATCGTGAAGTAATTCCGGAGCGCAGAATGCATGCGAAAGGTTCAGGCGCATATGGCACTTTCACTGTAACTCACGACATTACCAAGTACACGAAAGCAAAACTTTTTTCAGAGATTGGCAAGCAAACAGAAATGTTCGCACGCTTTTCGACTGTTGCCGGTGAACGCGGTGCAGCTGATGCAGAACGCGACATTCGCGGATTTGCCCTGAAGTTTTATACAGAAGAAGGCAACTGGGACTTAGTCGGCAATAACACACCCGTCTTCTTCTTCCGTGACCCGCTGCAGTTCCCTGACTTGAATCATGCAGTGAAACGTGATCCGAGAACAAATTTGAGAAGCCCGAAAAATAACTGGGATTTCTGGACTTCCCTGCCTGAAGCGCTTCATCAAATTACCATCATCATGAGTGACCGCGGAATACCCCGTTCCTTCCGTGAAATGCATGGTTTCGGCAGCCATACATTCAGCATGATCAATGCAAATAATGAACGTCACTGGGTCAAGTTCCACTTCCGTTCCCAGCAAGGCATTCATAATTTAACGGATGAAGAATCTGCAGCAACAATTTCTACAGACCGTGAGAGTTCACAGCGTGATTTGCTGTCTAACATCGATAACGGCAACTTCCCGAAATGGAAGATGTATATTCAGGTGATGACTGAGGAACAGGCAAATGAAATGCCGTACAATCCATTTGATCTGACAAAAGTCTGGTACAAAAAAGATTTCCCTTTAATTGAAGTTGGAGAATTTGAATTAAACCGCAATCCAGAAAACTACTTTGCAGAAGTGGAGCAGGCAGCATTTACCCCTGCAGCAATCGTTCCCGGGATTGGATTCTCTCCTGACAAAATGCTGCAAGGACGTTTATTCTCGTATGGCGATGCACAGCGCTATCGTTTGGGCGTCAATCACCATCAGATTCCTGTTAACGCGCCAAAATGTCCGTTCCACAGTTTCCACCGTGATGGCGCGATGCGAGTAGACGGCAATATGGGCGCTACCACACACTATGAGCCAAACAGCTACGGTGAATGGCAAGAACAGCCGGACTTCAAAGAGCCTCCTTTGAAAATTCATGGCGATGCGGACAACTGGAACTTCCGTGAAGATGATGACGATTACTTCACACAGCCCGGGAAGTTGTTCAATATTTTAAGTACAGAAGAACAAGAGCGTTTATTCGGCAACACCGCACGCAATATGGGCGATGCTCCTGTTGAAATCAAAATTAAACACATCCGTCACTGCTACTTGGCAGACCCAAAATACGGTGAAGGTGTTGCAAAAGCTCTTGGAATCCCAATGGCTGACGTAGATATCGAAAATACCACAACAATCGTGGATAACTGATCGGCGATAAAAAACGCTTAGAGACTTTTGGTCTCTAAGCGTTTTTCATGCTGCCTTTTCCCCTACTCCATTTAAAATATTGGCTACAATCAGACCTGTAATGATTGCAATAATACTCATGACGTAAGGCGTTCCGCTTTCAGGAATTCCTGGGAAGATAACAAAAATAGAACCGATGATCAAGCCCATAATTACTGTGAACATGCCTGTACGAAAATGTCCCAGTAAAAAACGAATTAGTTTACTGCTTACTATAAATCCAACTATAATCCCGCAGCCTGTAGCTATAATAACCGGAAAGTTAAAATCTGAAATAGCTGTAATTACAGTCGAATACACTCCGATCAGCAGCAGAACGAATGAACCGCTGACTCCGGGCAACAGCATGGCCATACTTCCCGCCCAGCCGGAAAAGAACAAAATAACTGTTGATTTCATTGTCAAATGAGTGATTAATAGAGGTTCTAGAGGCTTCACAAAAGCTGTAGAAGCCAAAGCTGCAGCAACGAGTATCATGAAAATAATATGATGCAGTTTAAAATTCTTACGCAGTCCTGCCTGTTTTGATATGAATGGAATCACCCCGATTATCAAACCTAAAAAGAAAAACTGAGTAGGTTCATGATAATGCTTCAATAAATAAGAAATCACTTTACTGAATAAAATGATTGTCGCTCCCATTCCGATTCCCAGAGGCAGCAAAAAGCCAATATGTTTTTTCCAGTCTTTACTGAAAAATCCGCTGATTGAGACCAGCAGCTGATCATAGATACCTAATATAAATGCTATAGTTCCACCGCTTACACCGGGAATCAAGTCACTGATGCCCATTAAAAATCCTCGATATAAATTTCTCCATTCCATGCCCGTTATTCCTCCAATGAATTTCATTCCTAACAGTATGTCACGCTGTCTACAGTAAATTACATCGTTCAGTTGTTTTCACATTCTGGTTTCAACTACTGTATGTCCTGCTTCCGCTAAATAGGACTGCCGCAAAACAAAAGTTGTTCCATTGTCAGAAGAAAAACAATGAAACAACTTTAGTTTAATAATTTTCAAGTTCAGATACTGTTACAAATGTATAGCCCTGCGACTGCAAATATGCGAGCACAGAATCGAGTCCGTCAGCTGTTGATTTATGAATATCATGCATCAGAACGATACTGCCGTTTCGCGTGTGTGCTTTCACTTTAGCCAACAGTTTTTGTGGATCATGATGTTTCCAATCTAATGTATCAACATCCCATAACACGACTGGGAGATTTGTAATTGCTCTAACACGCTCATTCTCCGCACCATAGGGCGGACGGAAGACAGTTGCGGGTTCACCTGTTACCTGCTTGATGATATCGGTCGTTCCCTGCACTTCATCATATAACTTTTTATCCGGCAATTTAGTCAATGAAGGGTGATTCCATGAGTGGTTGCCCAGTTCATGACCTGCTTCAGCAACTTGCTGAGCGATCTCAGGATAATATTCTACACGGCTTCCAAGCATGAAAAATGTTGCTTTTGCATCGTATTTTTTCAATGTCTCGAGAATTCTTACGGTAGATTTCGGATCCGGACCGTCATCAAATGTCAGTGCCACTTTTTTTCCTGCAGGCTTTTCCGTTATTTCTACCTGATAGTCTGCAGCCAGGAAGGGATTTAACTTTTCTAAAGGGACTTCAACTGTGACTGGACCTTCTGATTCTTCCGTAAAGACGCCTGCTCCATAATAGAACAATACTGATTGATCGGTTAAGGCGAAGTTTTGATAATTTCTCCAAAGCGGCTCAGTTGGCTGCCAAACATTTTCAGGAAGTAGAACATCTTTAAAATCAGGATTCTGGTAAATGTGGTCACGAACAACTTTCGCAGTACGCTTCAGTTTCTCCACGTCCTGTCCCACCAAGTCCGCCATTTTAATTTCTTTGCCTGTTTCCGGCTGAATATGGAATGTACGGATTTCTGAATCTATATCCGTTTCACTTGTAGAAATCGCAGCAAGTATTACGAAAGAATAATTACCTGATTGATTCTGAACCGTTTCAAATGAAATATTCAATTCTTTTGCAGACGCATCCTGATTTTCGTCATTCTCAAAATAGCGTGTTTTCCATTGATCTATGTATTCTAAAATCCGGCTGTTAAATTCTTCATATTCACTTTGCGGATATTGAATTGCAAAAGGCTGTTTCGGATCATTCGTTGTTTCTGTCACTATTTTTATACCGGGAAAATTAGAATCACTTGAATTAATCAAGACTTCCGGTTTGGGTTCTTCTTTTATTTTATTAGGCGAGGCACTTGTTGAACTGTCTGATGTATTGAAGATTAACAGCAGCGCAAAAGCAGTCATTGCCATAATTGCACTTGAAAACGCAACATCTATCCATAGTGAACGGCGTTTTCTTCTTTTAAATTTCATAGAAAGACTCCTTTTTTTGATTTTTCCAAAGTTCCGCTAAAAAATTAAAATGTTTTCATTTTAACTAAAAAGATTACTAGCTAAATTAGTCAACTGTGGTAGTTTTATAGCGAAATCTATAAAAATATGTCTAGTTCTCAGTATACAATAAAAATATAACTAAACAAGAATTTCACTGTAATTCAGCAGCCAATTTCAAAAGAAAAATTACAGCTAAATGGATAAACACTTTTACAGAAAACTGATTTGTGATATAATACCTAAGGCTCGTTTCTTGCAAATTCGAGTACAAGGGAGATTAAATCCCTTTGATACACACCGATCTCGGCTGTTATCTATTGCAAAGAGAAAACAGAAGGCGGTAATCAGAATGGAAAAGAAAGAATATCGTATTTTATTATTTTACAAATATGTCACAATTGAAGAGCCCGAAGAATTCGCAGCTCAGCATTTGGCATTTTGTAAGGAACACGGTTTAAAAGGCAGAATCCTAGTTGGTGCAGAAGGTATCAACGGTACATGTTCCGGGACGGTCGAACAGACGGACGCATACATGGAGCATATGAAAGCTGATCCCCGTTTTGCGGATATCTGGTTTAAAATCGACGAAGCAGACGGCCATGCGTTCAAGAAAATGCATGTGCGCTTTCGAAATGAAATTGTCAATCTCAGTTTGCCTGATGATGTCAATCCTCTGGAATTAACAGGTGAATACTTAGAGCCTGATCAATTTTTAGAGCAAATGCAGGATGAAAATACAGTCGTTTTAGATGCACGAAATGATTACGAGTACGATCTGGGTCATTTCCGCGGTGCAATCCGTCCTGATATCGAAAACTTCCGTGATCTTCCGGAATGGGTGTTGGAAAACAAGGAACAACTTGAAGGCAAAAAGATTCTTGCCTATTGTACAGGCGGAATCCGCTGTGAAAAATTCACAGGCTGGCTGAAACGCGAGGGTTTTGAAGATGTAGCACACTTGCATGGAGGAATTGTTTCTTACGGCAAGGACCCTGTCGCCAAAGGACAGTTATGGGATGGACAGTGTTATGTATTTGATGAGCGTATTGCAGTTCCTATCAACCAAGTGGAACATGTAATTGTTGGACGCGATCATTTTGACGGCACACCTTGCGAGCGTTATGTGAACTGTGCGAATCCTGAATGCAACGCGAAAATTTTATGTTCTGAAGAGAATGAGCATTTCTATATGCGCAGCTGTTCAGACGAGTGCCGCACGCATCCGCGTAACCGGTATTTCGTTGAACATAATTTGACTGTTGATGAGTTTGATGCACGGATGGCAAAAATTGAAGAATTGCGTTCAAGCGAAAAAATTTCTTAATAACAGACAGCCAGTTTCCTTCATGGATACTGGCTGTTTTCCTTTATCTCTTCGCCAGTGCTCTGTTCACGGCAACACAAAAAAAGAAGCAATCTGTCACGTGCATATGGCGAAAACCCTGCCGCATTTTGGCAGGGTATGGATTTAGTATGTGCAAGTTTCGTTACTCGACTTTGCAGGAGTTTTGAATGAAGTGTGAGTTTGCAGTTTGAACCCGCTTCGGCGCTGGGGGATTGCCTTACGCTATGAGCCTACTGGCGAAGAGCGTGCCAGCAGTCTCATAGCCACGGCTAACCCCGCAGTTGCGCCTTCGCTGGTGTTGAAGAAAGTATGTCATACTGCTCTTTTACAGAGTGTGGATTTAGTTGGTATGGTTTTCGTTTCTCGACTATGCAACCGTATTGATCACAAGAATCTAAGCCTTTGCAGAATGATAAATAGAGCGTGAAATGCCTTACTTATAATAAAAGTCTAAAATAGTATGCTCATACTGCTAATCACATAAAAAAGTATTGAAACACCAGCCAGTGTACCGGAGTGGAAGGCGGCGACTCCGGGAGGATCAGCCCGATAGGATGAGACAACTAAAGGGAGCGAAGCGACCAGTTGGCTCACCGAGGGCCCTCCGGAACGCGTCCGCCTGGAACGCAGGGAAACGGTCTCTTCCCACTTACTCTATATATTTACTGCTATCAATGTCTGCTGCTGATTACATAAATATTCAGCCGAACTTTCCTGCTATGTAGTCTTTTGTCTCTTGATGGGCAGGACGTGAGAAAACAGCTTCTGTACTTCCAAACTCTTTCACTTCCCCATTCAGAAAAAAAGCGGTGAAATCGGAAATGCGTGCGGCCTGCTGCATATTATGGGTCACGATGACAATGGTATATTGCTCTTTCAAAGACTCGATAAGCTCTTCGACTTTTGCTGTGGAAATGGGATCCAATGCGGAAGTCGGTTCATCCATCAGAATGATATCCGGCTTGGTTGCAAGGGTTCTGGCGATGGTCAGACGCTGTTGCTGCCCTCCTGATAAACCGGCTGCCGGTTTGCCAAGCTGATCCTTTACTTCTTCCCAAAGAGCAGCAGAACGCAAATTTGATTCTACTAGATCATCTAATGCTCTTTTACTTTTCACGCCATGAATCCTTGGTCCAAAGGCGATATTTTCGTAAATTGAACCAGGAAACACAGAAGCATGCTGAAAGACCATGCCCACTTTTTTTCGGAGGTCCACTGGATCTGTTGAACGATCGGTAATATTTACACCGTCAATCCAGATGCCACCTTCCGTACGGATACCCGGAATTAAATCATTCATTCGGTTCAGTGTCCTAAGAAATGTTGACTTGCCGCATCCTGACGGTCCAATTAATGCGGTGATCTGTTTACGTTCAATCTTCAAATTGATGTTTTTCAGCGCGTGCAGTGAATCATAGTGGAACTGCAAATCTTCTGTTTGAATTGCCGGCATCTTTATTGGTGCAGCTGTCTGGGACATTCCCTTCCTCCTATCCGATTCGTCCATTGATATAATGAGCTGTCTGTTCATGCAATGGATTAGTAAAGATTTGTCCTGTCTGGCCATGCTCAACTACTCTTCCCATGTAGAAATAAGCTGTTTCATCAGATATTCGGGCTGCCTGTTGCATATTATGCGTGACAATGACAATCGTATAATCTGCTTTTAATTGAGTAATCAGCTCTTCAATTTTCGCAGTCGATACCGGATCAAGCGCAGATGCAGGCTCATCGAGCAACAGCACACTCGGCTGCATGGCCAGTGCTCTTGCGATACACAGCCTTTGCTGCTGACCGCCTGATAACCGCAATGCAGATGTATTCAATTGATCCTTTACTTCATCCCATAAAGCTGCCTTCTTCAGACTGTCTTCTACAATCTCCTCTAATTCTGACTGCTTTTTCACACCATGGCGCATTGGTCCTGATGCTACATTTTTGAAAATAGATTTAGCAAAAGGCACAGGCCGCTGAAATACCATACCGATCTGTTTGCGCACTTCATGCAAATTCACGCGTTCAGAATGCAGTTCAATTCCTTCATAATAAATTTCTCCTTCTGCACGGCATTGGTCAATATCATCATTCATTCGGTTCAAAGCGCGTAAGAATGTTGATTTGCCACATCCCGAAGGACCGATCAGTGCAGTGACGGATTGCTTACGAAATGAAATGCTGACTTGATTTACCGCCTGATGCTCGCCGTAAAATACAGAAAGTTCTTTCGTCTGCAGTGCAGAGCTTGCTGCAAAACCCGATCCCTCTGAAACTCTCATCGATTTGGTTTTCATAACGGCAGGATGTAATACCATCGATTGCATATGCGTCCTCCTCATTAACCGGCGCTTAATTTTTTGAACATCAATCTTCCAATGAAACGTGACGCTAAATTAAATCCTAAAATAGAAATGATCAGCAATGCCGCAGCACCATCTGAAATGGCAGATGCATCCGGCATAATACCTTCACCATTAATCTTCCAAATATGTACAGCCATTGTTTCTGCAGGTCTGAATGGATTGAGAGGTGAAACCGGCGATAGCGGATTCCAATCTGTAAAATCTATTGCAGGCGTGCTCATTCCTGCTGTGTAAATCAACGCGGCCGCTTCACCAAATACACGTCCAGAAGCCAGAATGACACCAGTCACGATACCCGGCAGAGCCGCGGGCAGAACAACGGTCGTTATTGTCTCCCATTTCGAAAAACCAAGTGCCCAGCCAGCTTCTCTCTGCTGTTTAGGAACATTGCTGATCGATTGTTCAACTACCCGCACGAGCAGTGGTAAATTAAACACCGAAAGTGCAAGTGCGCCTGATAAAATAGAGAATCCCCATCCTAAATACAACACGAAGAATAGAAACCCGAACAATCCGACGACGATTGAAGGTAAAGATGACAGTACTTCAATCAGTACCCGAATACAGCGAACCAGCCAATTGTCTTTTGCATATTCCGCCAAGTAGATACCCGCGCCTATTGCCACAGGCACAGAAATCAGCAAGGTCAGAACGAGTAAGTAAAACGAGTTAAACAGTTGGGGTCCTACTCCTCCGCCTTCTTTGAAGATTTGCGGCGGAGAGGTAATGAATTGCCAGCTGAGCTGAGGAATTCCTTTTACAAAAACGAATCCCAGCAATCCTGCAAGCAGCGTAACGATGATTCCGACAATTGCATACAGACAGACAGTTGCGAGTTGATCGGCTCTCTTGGCATTCATCGGACAGTCCTCCCCTTTCCTATTATCCGCACCGCCAGTGTAAAGAACAGTGACATTAGCAAAAGTATGAGAGCAAGAGACCAAAGGGCATTGTTTTCCACTTGCCCCATCACCGTATAACCCATACCCATCGTCAAAATGCTCGTCAGCGTCGAAGCTGGTTCGAATAGCGAATGTGGAATAACGGCAGCGTTACCGATAACCATCTGAACAGCCAGTGCTTCACCGAATGCGCGGGCCATCCCAAAAATTATCGCCATCATTAAACCCGGCTTCGCTGTTTTCAAGACCACTCGATAAATCATTTGCCACCTCGTCGAACCCAGTGCCAAAGATGCTTCCCGCAATGAACGCGGGACGGATTGGATTGCATCGAGTGATAAACTCGTGACAGTCGGCAAAATCATGACTGATAAAACAATGGTTCCAGCCGCGATCCCAAAACCGCTCCCGGGAAATACTTCCCGCAACAGGGGAACGACTACACTTAAACCGATAAAACCATATACAACCGAAGGAATTCCCACCAGCAGCTCGATTACCGGCTGCATAATTTTCTTCCCTGTTTTTTGCGATATTTCACTCATAAATATTGCTGCACCTATTGCGATCGGCGCACAGATGACAGCGGATATCCCTGTCACCGCCAATGAACCTGCCAGGAAAGGAAGCGCTCCGATAATCGGTTTCCCAATCTCACTTACTTTTCCGGGATTCCATTCTGTGCCCGTCAAGAATTCTTTCAAACTTCCATTATTCACTGCGAATGTCGAAAGCCCCTTTGAGAAAACGAGCAGCAAAATGGCTACTGTGATAGCTGCTGTCAGAACGACAGACAAAAAGGTAATCCATTTGCCTGCCCTCTCCATACGCATTTTATTACTTTTACGATATAGCGGATGCTCGGACTCTTTTAATAATTTAGCCAAGATCTATTCTCCTTTCAAGCTGCGGAATCAATAGGATGGCTTCATTTTTCCGTGATATTTCCTTCTGCATCCCGCTCAATCTTCATACCTGTCACTGGCAGGTAATCCATTTCAGGAAGCAGTTGCTCTTGAACGTCTGCTGACAGGATATAAACGATTAAGTCTTTCGCAAGTCCTTTTGCCTGACCATTTGTATACATATGTTGATACGCCCAGATTTCCCAGTCATTCGTTTCAACATTTTCTTGATTCGGCTCCACTCCATTGACTTGCAGAGCAGTTGTAGAGTCGTCAAAATACGAGAATGCCAGATAACTTATTGAACCGGGTGTTTCACTGACAATCTTACGGACAGTCCCTGATGAGTCCTGCTCCTGTGCTTCAATAGGCTCTTTTCCCTGTAAAGCAAATGCTTCAAATGTAGCCCGTGTCCCTGATCCTTGTGCACGATTAATCACGATGATGTCCTGATCTTGTCCGCCAAGCTCACTCCAATTTGTAATCTCACCAGTAAAGATTCCAATCAATTCTTCCGTGCTGACATTCTCTACACCCACTTCATTATGAACAACAGGACCCATGCCGACTACAGCCACTTTGTGATCTGTCAAAGCACTTGCATCCACGCCTTCTTTTTCTTCCGCAAAAATATCAGAATTTCCAATATCAACAGCACCTTCACTGATCTTGCTTAATCCGGTGCCGCTGCCGCCGCCCTGTACATTAATGACTGCACCCGGATTTTCTGCTGTGTATTGCTGAGCAGCAGCTTCTACTAAAGGTTGCAATGCACTCGAACCTACCGCTGTAATCGGTTCCGGTGCTGAGTCAGTCGCATTGGAATTATCTTTTTCCTGACTTCCATCTGCCTGCGTTGTACTGCAGGCTGCCATTACCCACGTGCATAGTAAAACAAATGCCAACAATGTAAATCGATTGCTTTTCTTCATTGATGGTGCCTCCTCGATTACTCGTATGGTTGTCAGCCAACTTTCAGCTGCATATCTAATGTAATCTATGGATGTTAAGCCATGATGGATGAAACGTAAAGGTTGTGTAAATGTTCTGTATATATAAGTGGAATTAATAAATAAGCATTCTATAAGTTACCTAGTACCGTTGATTTCCGTTCCAGGCGGACGCTTTCTGGAGGGCCCGCGGTGAGCCAACTTGCACTCCAATCAACTGAGTAGATAGAACATAGCTTCCTTACGATGTAAAAAGTTTAATACAACTTATATAGATAGAAAAAAGCTGCCTTTTTATGGGCAGCTTAACTTTATTATGTATACAGAACAATTAAAATGCAGGTGTATCAAACTTATAACCAAATCCCCGAATCGTCTTGATATAAACAGGATTTTTCGTGTCAGTTTCGATTTTTTCGCGTAAATGACTAATATGAACATCGACGATACGTGAATCTCCCGTGTATTCATAATTCCATATGGCATCCAGCAATTGCTCACGGTGCAGGACTTTACCTGAATGGCGGACCAAATAAAGCAGCAATTCAAATTCCTTCGGTGTTAGATCTAATAATTTTTCTTGCATGAAAGCTTCTACTTTTTCAGGATAAATAACGAGCTTCCCTGCCCTGACTTCGACTTGCTCTTCTGGTTCTTTTACGGAGAGCGAATCCTGCAGTTCGATTCGTCGGAGGATTGCTTTCACACGGGCCATGACTTCCCGCGGACTGAAAGGTTTGGTCAGATAATCATCAGCTCCTAGTTCAAGTCCCAGAACTTTATCGAATTCATCACCTTTGGCTGTCAGCATCAAAATCGGTGTATGCACTTTCTCCTGACGCAGCGTTTTGCAGACATCCATCCCATCCATTCCCGGCAGCATAATATCGAGAAGCAGCAGATCAGGTTTTTCCGATAATGTCATGGAGACTGCTGTATTTCCGTCACGTGCCACGTACACTTGATACCCGGCTTGCTCTAAATTGTATTGCAAAAGCGTGACAATGGATTGTTCATCTTCCACAACCAATATCTTTTTCATCCATTTAGCTCCTTTACAGCTAAGACTTTTTCAGTCTGTTTATAAGTCTACTGTACGGCGCCTTTCAGAAAATGTCTACTATTTTCGTAATCATTTGCAAATCTATTGACCCGTTTATGTAACTTCTTTCACGATCATTCGACAACTGGGTAAAGGAGCTGAAATTTATGTCCTATAAATTGATTCTTTCCGTCTTTCTTCTAGCAGTGCTCTTAGTTGTCTCCTGCGGCAGAGGAGCAGATCAAAATAAAAACCAGAAAGAGGTCACCGGTTCATTTGAAGAAAGAGATTTTGAAAAGTTATCTGATCCATCCCTGAAGCTTGCCCGGGAACTGAACTTGCATGCCGAACCAAATGACGACGGGAATGTATTCGTGTCACCGGTAAGTCTCTTTATGGCCGTGTCCATGTTGCAGAACGGAGCTGAAGGAGAAACACGTGAAGGTATAGTCCAGGCGATACAGGCGAATGAAATGTCACCGGTCGAACTGAACCGGGCAAATGCATCGCTGCTTGGCCGACTTCAGAATCTGGATGAAGATACAACCGTTCATATCGCTAATTCTTTGTGGATTAATGACAACTACACACTGCAAGACGATTTTAAACGTCTAATTCATGACTATTATTTGGGATCTGCCGAAGAAATTGATGTCAGCAAACGAAAATCTGCAGAACGCATCAATCAATGGGTATCGGATTCAACTAACGGTAAAATTGAGGATATTGTCGAACCACAGCTGCCAGGGAATTTGGTAATGTACCTGATGAATGCCGTATATTTTAAAGCAAACTGGACTTACCCGTTCAGTCCAGCAGCCACTGCTGATGGAAACTTTCATCTGGAAGATGGTTCCGAAGCGACTGTTCCGTTTATGAGTTTACAGGAGACTGTGCCTTATATGGAAAACGATGAATTCCAGGCAGTATCACTTCCTTATGGAAAAGGTGAAATGACTATGGATATTTATGTACCGAAAGAAAATAGCGATATCAATGCATTTTTGAATTCTTGGACGTCTGAAAAGCATCGTATGTGGATGGAGACATTTGAGGAACAGACAGGAACAGTGCAACTGCCTAAATTTGAACTTGAATATGAAGCCGTGTTGAACAGCCTGCTCAGTGAATTGGGAATGCAGCGCGCATTTAGTGATCAGGCAGAGCTTGGCAAACTCACTGTGGAAAACAAATCGCTGTTTGTAAGCGAAGTAAAACAGAAAACCTTTCTGTCGGTCGACGAAGACGGCACAGAAGCCGCTGCAGTGACTTCTGTCGGAGTATCTGAGGCATCTGCACCCGCAGAGACATTTAAATTGCGAGCCGATCGTCCATTTTTCCTGACTATCCGAGAGCAGGAGGCAGATATTATTTTATTTGCAGGAAAGATTATGTATCCTGACCAGTAAGAAGTCACAACGGACGTTTTTTCAGTAAAGTGCCTTCTGATTGACATTGAAACTTACTAATAGTAACCTTAATACCTACTTACTTTTAGTGAGTGCTTGTTACTGTATACAGCTTGAAGATAAGAATACGAAGAAAACTGGAGGAATTCACATGACACAGCCAACACAGCAGGAAATTCATTTAGCAAACCGTCCAAAAGGACTTCCGACAATGGAAACATTTGATTTTGTCGATAGACCGATGCCTTCAATCAATGAAAATGAAGTGCTCGTCCGGACACTTTACGTATCAGTTGATCCTTATATGCGCGGACGTATGCAAGATGTAAAATCATATATACCGCCATTTAAACTACACGAAGTAATTGTTGGCGGAGTGGTCGGCCAAGTGATTGAATCTAATTCAGATTCTTTCAAACCGGGAGACTTTGTTGTAGGAAATCTGAATTGGGCTGAATACACTGCAGCCGCCGAGAAAGACATTCGTAAAATCGATCCTGCTGCAGCACCGATTACTGCACATTTAGGCATTTTAGGTATGACCGGACTGACAGCTTATTTTGGTTTGTTGGATATTGGTAAACCGCAGGCAGGGGAAACGGTCGCAGTATCGGGAGCAGCCGGAGCAGTCGGTTCAGTTGTCGGTCAAATCGCCAAGATGAAAGGCGCGAAAATCATCGGGATTGCAGGTTCACAAGAAAAAATTGATTATCTGAAAAATGATCTGGGATTTGATGAAGCCGTAAATTATAAAAAAGACAGTTTCCGTGATGACTTGAAAGCTGCAGCAGCTGACGGAATTGATATATATTTTGATAATGTTGGCGGCGAAGTGACAGATGCAGTATTCGAACTGTTGAATAACCACGCGCGTATTGCATTATGCGGAGCGATATCTGGTTATAATAAGACAGAAAAAGACCTCGGCCCGCGTCCTCATTCCGCAATGATCAAAACAAGCGCGTTAATGAAAGGCTTCACGGTTGGTGACTATTCAGCAGATTTCAGCACTGCCGGAGCTGAATTAGGCAAGTGGCTTTCAGAAGGAAAACTGCAATATGAAGAGACAATCGTCAATGGTTTCGAGAAAATTCCGGAAGCGTTTCTTGGTCTTTTCGAAGGAATAAATTTAGGTAAGCAGCTAGTTAAAGTCGCTGATCCAGTAAAGATAGAACAATAAAACAGAAATCCCCTGTACAGTGAGGCGCAGGGGATTTCTCTTTCTTGCCTTTCGCTAGGAAGTTTACTGATGATCCAGTATTTCCTTTAAGACAGCTGCCTGGTTGTACTTTTCTTCTTTCGCGCCGAATATAAGCGTCAGATTTTTATTATGTTCTTTTGTCCATTCCTTCAGCTTTTCGAGTTCTTCTTGCTGTGTGCTGTTTTCTTTCAGTTCCTGCTTATATTTCTTTTTAAATTGCTCATATTTATTGGCGTCATGGTTAAACCATTTACGAAGTTCCTTGCTCGGACCCACTTCTTTCAGCCATTCATCCAACTCCGCCTCTTCCTTACTGACACCGCGTGGCCAGATTCTATCCACCAGAATTCGCATGCCGTCTTTTTTATCAGCTTTCTCATAAGCCCGCTTAATTTGTACTGGCATTGCCATCCTCCTCGCATTGTACACCTGCTAGCCTTTACCCTCTCGAACTGCAGATCAATCAATTAAAAGGAAGTCTGCCGATCAGTTTCATTTTAGATCACCGAACCCCTTTTCACATACTGTCATTCAAAATCCATTCAGCTGCACTTAGGAGATCAGGATACACTGCGTCGGCAAGCGGATCACTGTTTCCAATGAATACGGTTCTGGCTCCAGCTTTTTTCCCGGCTAAAATATCCGTGTCCGTATCCCCCACCATATAAGAAGAAGCAAGTTCCACATCATATTTGTCAGCAAGATCTTCAATGAGCTTACTGTTCGGTTTCCTGCATGCGCAGCCTGATTTCGGTTTATGCGGACAATAAACGGCTTCCTTGATTTCAGCGCCTTCTTTTCGAAGTTCTGCAATCATATGGCTGTGAATTTTCTGTAACTCTTTTTCTTTCATAAATCCCAAGCCTACGCCGCCTTGATTGGTGACAACAAATACATAATCAAACACTTGATTCAGCATCCGGATTGCTTTTGCTGTATCAGGCAGAAAAAACAACTGTTCCGGACGGTTTACAAATTTAACCCGATCGGTCAAAACTTCATTGATGACCCCGTCCCGGTCAAGAAAGACAGCCTTTTTCAAAATGATCCCTCCTGGACTCTTATCAACCGTAGTATGTACGAACTTCCGGCACTGATGCACTCTGACTAGAATATCCACCCGTACACCGTTTCTTCGAGCAATTCCCATTCTATTCATCTGCATAATCTGCCCTTACATCGAAGCTGCAGAACTGGATGCAGCCTGATCGGCTTTCGCACAATCAATCGCCACTACTAAAGCTACGATCAATGTTTCCATTTCCTCCTTCATAATTTGTATCTGATAACTGTCTCCCCATGTAAACCATTGCTTATCTACTGTCCCGATGACTTCCCCGTTTTGTGTAACATCAAAGTTCATATCCCACCAGTTGCCTCTAACTTCAATCCCCGCCGCGTCAATGGAGTAAGCAGATTTTAAGAAAGTAAATTGCTTTTTGATTGTCACTGTCTCCTGCCCTTCTGCTTCAACGAAAAAGGTCGGCAGAAAACTGAACGTTTTTTTGGTGATCAGTCCCACTTCATTCATTTGCGTATCCATTATCGAAAAAGTTTTAGGAAACTTCATCCAGCTCCCCTCTACATAATAGACATCCTGTTCATTCTGATCTTTCACTGTAAATTTCCCCGCCATGCTGAATACTTTTTGCTTGATATACAGCTGCTTCATTTAATTCCCTCCCTGTATTAGAAACTCGTTACTTACTATACGTGATTAGTTATAAAGGGTTTCATTTATATGAACTTCAGACTGATTTTGCATATAAAAAAGCCTGCATGAACAAGTCATACAGGCCGTTTCTTTTCATATTAGCCAAATACACTTGTACTGTGCAAAGGCTGAAGTTTTGCTTTTGGATCGATAAATGATTTAGCGTGACTAATCGCAATCGGCGCTTCTCCCATACCAACCGCAATCAATTTCACTTTCCCGTCATATGTTGTTACATCGCCTGCTGCGAAAATGCCCGGGATGTTGGTTTCCATACGTGAATTAACGACAATCGAGTTGCGCTCCATCTCCAGCCCCCACTCTTTCAACGGACCGAGAGAAGAAATGTTGCCGTAGTTCACCACTACATGATCTACTTCAAACTCTTTTGTGTCCCCGCCTTTTTCAGTCAGAATTAATTTCTCAATTTTTTCACCGTCGCCGTGAATTTCGCTCACAGTATGTGAAGTCAATACATTGACCGATGAATTATGAAGCTGATTGACGCTCGTTTCATGAGCTGTAAAACGTTCTCTGCGATGAACGAGTGTCACTTGGGAAGCGATATCTTCAAGCATCAGAGCCCAATCTAGTGCAGAGTCGCCTCCGCCGCAGACGAGGATATTCTGATCCTTAAACAAAGAAAGGTCCTTAATGCCATAGTGCAGTGTCTTTCCTTCAAAAACAGGCTCTTCTTTCAAACCGATTTTACGCGGCTGGAATGCCCCGATTCCTGCAGTCAATAATATTGTACGTGTGAGATGCTGTCCTTTATCCGTAGTCAAGATGAAATAATCGTCTTTCTTCTCTACAGAAACCGCTGCTTCTCCCAAGATAATTTCCGGTTTGGCATAATGCGCCTGTGTAACTAAGTTCGCCACAAGATCCTTTGCCAGAATCTTCGGGAAGCCTCCTACATCATAGATATATTTATCCGGATACAGCTCAATCAATTGTCCGCCGAGCTGTGGCAGACTATCGATAATTTTTACAGACATTTCACGCATACCAGCATAGAAAGATGAGAATAATCCCGTCGGTCCGCCGCCGATAATCGTGATATCCACTATTTCTTCATTCATGTAAAACACTCCTATAACTAATTCATTAATGTGAAACTACTGAGATTACTGCATATATTCCAATTATATTATCTACTATTTAGTGAATAAAAACATCTATTTTGTTTTACATCTCCGGAAAATTTGTCAGGCAGTACTGCTCTACTGCAGCCTTTTCTTCATCGTCCCATTCCACGTCGTAAACACTGTCCGTTGCCAATTCGTAAAATTGGTATGTAAGCATTTTACGCTGGCCGTCTCTGACCGAATAAAGCACTTTCAGTCCCGTGCCGTCTTCATTGAATAATTCGTCTTCTTCATCCAGTTTAACTGTCAAAAGAAATTCATATCTCTGACCTTCGATAATTCCTGTTGGATCTACTAATTCTTGTGCTTTGCCGTTTACTATATTCATTCAATTTCTCCTTCTTCCCGCTCTGTAAAGAGTTTGCTTCCTCTATCCTACCTCATTTAATAGGAGTGGGGCAATTTATGAAGCAGATTTATCTTAAAAACTTTCTTTCCACCTTGTTTTGCTGGAAAATGAAGGGATAAACACCGTGTGAACGGTTTAGGAGGAGTTACATGCTTACATTGACACGTCCAGGATATTATTGATTCAATTAAGCAATGTCTGTTAAAAAACGAACCATTTAATATTAGACGAAAAAAGTCATCACATATAACCGTTTTTCAGGTCTCTAAATAATGGTACAAGGAATATTGATCCTTTCCTTTTTTCTTAGAGTGATACAAGGCTACATCTGCTTTATGATAGAGTGTATGCATCGTATCTTTCGTATCCGCAATCGCTATTCCTATGCTGATCGATAAGTGAATATCATCTTTCTCCAAATAACTAAAGCAGTCTCTCATTGACCCGAGCATGTTTTCAGCACGCTCCTTCACTTCTTCCTCAGTCAGCCTGGAGAATAAAACGACAAATTCATCTCCGCCTATTCGTGCAGACAGATTTTCACTGCCGCTTTCTTTTTCAATAATTTTAGCTGCCTGCCTGAGGAGCCGGTCTCCTTCTCCATGCCCTAAAGAGTCGTTTACCAACTTGAAATTGTCCAAATCAATAATCATAAACTGCAGCGGCCCTTTCTTACGGCGCAGCCATTCAACTGCAGAATCCTCAAATGCAGCGCGGTTCTTCAAGCCTGTCAGCACATCATGGAAAGCCAAATGAACCGGCCTTGAAATCATACGTGCAATAATTATCGAAAGAATAATCGTTACCATACTTATCGCGATAATTTGATAGATAAATTCATTTCTGTAAGAAACAAGAACACCGGCAACAGGTACATCATAGTATGCGATTTCTACAACTCTGTTTGTCGATAGCCCTTCTGCTTTCTCGGCTCTATAGGGTATGTACCGATAAGTCAAAACCTGCCCGTTTTCCTTGGAAATCTTTTCTTTTACTTCGAAATCCCTGAAAGCTTCCTTAAAAACAGCCTCACGAGACGGTGCTATTTTTTCTTCCCGCTCCGATTGCCTGTCTCCAAGCAATAAACCAAGCGACGTATAGACATTAATAGATTTAATCTGATCATTTTCCTCTTCGAGACGCAAAGTCGTATCGATGAAATTAAATTCCTGGAATTCTATTTTATCTTCCAAATTATAAGCCAGTTCAATCAGGTATTCACCATCCGGAGTCGGCATATAGGTGAATTTCTTAAATTCTCCGGTATTCTGCTGAACGTCAAGTGCATCATGAGAAAAAATTCCGCTCTGACGACGCTCAGTCAGCAGTTTTCCAAAGTTTTTACAGCATTCGTCAAAGTTTAATCCAACATCATCTTGGTAACTGCTTTCTATAATTTCATTTTTCGCGTTAATAATAAATATTTGCATTCCGCTTTCTTTTTCAAGCTGCTTATAGTTCCAAGTTGAAAAATCATTATTTTGCTCATACTTTTCTAATAATTTCTGCGAGTAGGTTTCCATAATAGCAGCGCGGTCCACATCCAGAATGTTATAGATTTTATCGATGGTTGATAGACTGGTGATGATTTCATCTTCCGCCACTTGAATCTGTCTCTCTAAATTAGCATTCACATTCATTTTCAGCTTATGATAATCTGCGACGACGATAATGAGTGACAGGAATAGTGTAAATGAAATGAGGATGATGGTTAACTTGGTGCGAAAATACTTATCCAGTTCACTTCACCTCTCTTTACTATCCTATAGTTATGAAAACATATTATGATTATAACATAGGTATAGTTCCATGGAACCCCTACTAATGATACTCTCTACAACTGTCACCAATTTGATTTATTTACATAAAAAAAAGCAAAGAGGTTTAAAAACCCTTTGCTTTTTACTCTATTTTACATAAGACCTTTTGCATTGCCTTTTTCATCTATATCCATATTTAATGCTGCAGGTTGTTTCGGCAAGCCCGGCATAGTCATGATGTCACCTGTTAAACAGACAAGGAATCCTGCGCCTAACTTAGGCAGGATTTTTCGGACAGTAATCATGAAATCAGTGGGTTTTCCAAGCTTTTTGGGGTCATCCGAAAATGAATATTGTGTTTTCGCCATACATACAGGCAATAAGTCCCAGCCATTCTTTTCAATCTCAGCAAGATCTTTCATTGCCTGATCTGTAAAGATAACGCCGAGCCCGCCATAAACTTTCTGTACGATCGCTGTAATCTTCTCTTCCACAGATTGCTCTACATCATAAATCGGGGCAAAGTTACAGGGCTCTTCAATCGCTTTTAATACTTCCTTCGCCAATTGCTCGCCGCCTGCCCCGCCATTTCCCCATACATCTGTCAAAGCTATTTTCACTTGATTGGACTCACACCATTGCTGAACCATTTGCAGTTCGCTCTCTGAGTCTGTAATGAAGTGATTTAACGCCACAACCGGCTGCACGCCAAACGCACGCACTGTTTCCACATGCTTTTCCAAGTTCACAAGGCCATGTTCCACTGCCGCCGTATTTTCCTGTTTCAGCTCAGTTTTAGCAACACCGCCATGCATCTTCAGCGCACGGATCGTAGTGACCAATACAACTGCAGCCGGCTGGAACTTCCCTATCCGCGCTTTGATATCCATGAACTTCTCGGCGCCTAAATCTGAACCAAAGCCTGCTTCAGTGACAACAAAATCCGCTAAACTTCTAGCAGTGTTTGTTGCAATCAGCGAGTTGCAGCCATGGGCAATATTTGCGAACGGGCCGCCATGAATCAATGCAGGCGTGCCTTCCATAGTCTGTACGAGGTTTGGCTTGAAGGCATCCTTCAGCAATAAAGCAAGAGCACCTTCTACTTTTAGATCCCTTACCGTAATAGCCTCTTTATCATATGTGTAGCCAATCACAATGTCAGCCAAGCGTTCTTTCAGGTTCTGTAAATCTGATGCCAAGCAGAATATAGCCATAATTTCTGAAGCAACTGTAATATCAAAACCTTCTTCTCTCGGGACACCTTGAGAAGGTCCGCCCAGCCCAATAGTTACATGGCGCAAAGCACGGTCATTCATATCCATGACACGTTTCCAGGTAATACGGCGAGGATCAATATTTAACAAATTACCTTGATGTAAGTGATTGTCAATCATCGCACTCAGCGCATTATTTGCTGTTGTAATGGCATGAAGATCTCCGGTGAAATGCAAATTAATATCTTCCATCGGCAGGACTTGAGAGAATCCGCCGCCTGTTGCACCGCCTTTTACTCCCATAACAGGTCCTAATGAAGGTTCACGCAATGTAATCATCGTCTTGTTGCCGAGACGGGACAGCGCATCGCCCAATCCGACAGTGACCGTAGATTTGCCTTCTCCGGCAGGGGTCGGGCTTGTTGCTGTAACCAGAATCACTTTTGCCTGATTCGTACTTTTGGGAATCAAGTCTACATTCAGTTTTGCTTTATACTTCCCGTATAACTCCAGGGCCTCTGAAGGTATACCGGATCTTTCAGCAATTTCCTCAATTGGTAGCATCTTTGCTCCAGAAGCAATTTCTAAGTCTGACATAATCTTTACTTGCTCAGTCACTTCTTCCACTGCCTTTCCGTTCAAATCTGAACTTCATTGTTCTGTCTGTAAAACGATTTTTCCAAATTGAACACTATCGCCCAACTTTGAAAACGCCTCTTCTGTTTTCGAAAGAGGCAGGACAGAATCAATGACCGGATGGATTTTATACTCCTCAATAAATGAAAGCATTTCACGCAATTCTTCCCTACTCCCCATAGTCGTCCCAAGCAGAGTATACTGTCCATAAAAGAACTCACGCAAATTCAGATCCACCGTATCCTCTGTTGTTGCGCCGAAGACTACGATGTGTCCTCCCGGCTTCAGCACATCAAGTGACCGGTTAAAAGTAGCTCTTCCCACACTCTCAATGACAAGATCTATACTTTCATTTTTCAATTCTTCCTGCCAGTCGCCATTTGTATCGATTGCCAGATCTGCTCCAATAGTAACGGCATGATCTCTCTTTTCTTCACTTCTTGATGAGACGATGACGCGGGCACCGATTTGTTTAGCGAATTGAATGATAAACGTAGCCACTCCGCTGCCGGCTCCCGGAATAAATACAGTCTGCCCTTCTTTGATTTGTCCTTTCGTGACAAGTGCCCGATATCCCGTCAGTCCCGCCAACGCAATGACAGCTGACTCATCCCATGTTAGATAGGCTGGTTTCTTCTCCAGCTGTTCAGCAGAAATGCATATTTTCTCTGCAAATGTACCATGATCCGGCATGCCCAAAATATCAAAATCTACTGAAGGAGCATGACTCTTTTCAAACCAGCGAAGCGACGGATTGATGATCACTTCATCACCGACATTCCAATTCTTAACTCCTTCACCTACAGATTCTATTATGCCGGCTCCGTCAGAACCCAGCACGAGTGGGTCCTTCACGTCTCCCCTGCGTCTCGGAATATTGGTATCACGTCTGTTTAAGCCTGCTGCTTTTAAAGCTACAATGACTTCACCTTCAGCTGCTTTAGGTTCTGCGATATCTGTAAACCTCAATTCACCATTCTCATGAACGAATGCCTTCAATCAACTCATCCTCCCTGCGATTATATACGCTACTATCATATCGTATATTGAACCTTTTTCATACTCTGTATTATCTGTATACTTGAAAAAACACAATGAGCGAAATGCCCATTGTGTCATATATTTCGTCTTTTATATTTAGCCAGCTCTACTAATTCCAGCACGTCTTTTTTAGGCAGTCTGATGACAAGTTCCAACAATTCTTTTTCAGCGAGTCGCCGGCCTTTCCCGCTGCGGTAACGTTCTTTATTATGTGAATCAATGTCTGCATACATTTGGTCGCTTTCAGTAGGCCACTTGCCGGCTTCTTCCACATTCATTGTCTCACGAAGTCGATCATACAGGGATTCCACTGTATTTCCAGTTGTTTTTATATAAGGAGTAAAGGTCACTTCACCCATAATTAATTCGTCTGTTGAAACCGAAAAGCGTTCGGATATTTTTGCAATCCAGGCTGCAGACGGCGCATTTTTACCCCGCTCCCAATCTTTAATCCGACTTGCAGATGTTCCAATCGCCGCACCAAAAGCCATCATTGACAGTCCTCTTCGTTCTCTTAATGCTTTCAATCGCAACCCAAAATCGTCCTTGCTCCATTCGTTCAATGAAATCCCTCCCATATGACCATTCTTCCTAAATAATATTATGTAGAAAGCCCTTTTGCCAATTAACTTTAAAATCAAATTATTCAACGTTGAAAATAATTTTATCATCAAACCTGCAATATATCAAACAGGGTACTGTCCGTCAGTATCCATTTTTCTGCCGGTCATAATTTTCTTCATTTTTATCTATATAAGCCTGGATAATTTGTTCTTCAGTAAAGCCCAGCTGTTTTGCCAGCGCTCCGTACATTACCCAAATCGTTTGATAGTTTTCAAACGACAGATCATCTAAAAAAGTATAGATGGAACGGCCTGTTTTTAGAAATAACTTCGTTAGATTCTGTTCATCTACTGCAACGGCCGGCCATTCTTCCAAACCGTCAAAACCCTTTTCAATCCCCAATGATAGCAGAAAATGAATGGAATCCACATATTCTTCTAAAATAACAAGTTCTTCTGAAGGACCTTTTGTGCTCCAAAATTTAAAACATCTTGTTTCATTGGCCAATTCCGCTAATTCGACCGCCAGCGCCAACCCTCTTTCATCAAAAGTTTCGGCTGGCTGATGATTTTTCTGTATGTATGTATCTAATGCCCGCTGCATTTCGAATAACTGATTTAATTTCATTTCAAAAATCCCTCCGATTGTTTGCTATTAAATGAAACCTTTTGCATTGCTCGCCCGTAAAGTAGTGTAATATATCTTTGCAGGAGTTGATTTCATGGTTTTATTGATTCGCGTATTCATCATCGCACTGGTGATTTACCTGTTTTATGCTGGTATCCGCTATTTGACAGATGCCAAGCGGAAATTGGATGAAGCATATGAAAAAGAGCAATATTATTTTTTTGACGATGTGAAAAATATCCGCAAAAACTTCTTCATCACCTATAAAGGTGCCATGTTTGAAGGTGAAAAATATTTAGGCACAACAACGGATTCTTTTGATGTAGTCTCCATTTTCATCTGGGTGAAAAATGAAGCAAAACTTCAAGGAATGACCAAGGAAGATTTTCATTTCTTGGAATCTGAAGTGAAAACTAATTATCCCCATGCGGAGATCAATTGGAAGAATCCTATTGAGCAGCTTATGAAATCAGAATAGTGCAGAGAGGAAATAGCTTATCCAGGCTGTTTCCTTTTTTAATAAGTTATGGTACTCGGCAGGCGAACACCTAAAGCAACAAGTATCAGCACAATGTCAGCCATAGCGAGCAGTAAGAAACCGATTCGGAATCCCGTCTTTCTTGTTTTGTGGCGGAAAACTTGCATACCTAAATACGAACCGACTCCCCCGCCGAGTATCGCAAGAAGCCAAAGATTGCGTTCGGGAACACGCTGCCTTCTTTTCTTCGCCTGATTCTTATCGTAGCCCATCGATGCAAATGCCCAAATAGATAGGATCGCCATATAAATCATCAGTGTCTGTGCCAAATGATTCACTCCTCCCATACGAAAAAACCGCTGTCGTTTCATATAAGAATGAAAACAACAGCGGTAATTTTAGTTCATCTTATTTTGCAACCGACTTTTTTGCAGTTTCTGCAAGTTGTGCAAATGCTTGTGCATCTGTAACTGCAAGATCTGCAAGCATTTTACGGTTCACATCGATGCCAGCTACTTTCAAGCCGTGCATTAATGTGCTGTATGAAAGACCGTTCATACGTGCTGCCGCGTTGATGCGTGTAATCCATAGTTTACGGAAATCACGTTTCTTTTGACGACGGTCACGGTATGCATAGTTATAAGATTTCATTACCTGTTGGTTAGCAACCTTATAAAGTCTATGTTTTGAACCAAAGTAGCCTTTTGCTAGTTTTAATACTTTTTTATGACGCTTGCGCGTGACTGTTCCACCTTTTACGCGTGGCATAGTGCATTACCTCCTGCTTATCCTGTAAGTGTGTGTTGATAGAATTCGTTGCCGAGTTTTCTACCGATATTACTTCATGTTTGTTAGCATTTCACGAATACGCTTGTAATCGCCTGAAGAAACTAGTGAAGACTTACGTAGGTGACGTTTAGCCTTCGTAGATTTGTTAGCAAAAAGGTGACTTGTGTAAGCACGGCCACGCTTTAATTTACCAGATCCAGTTCTTTTGAAACGTTTCGCGGAACCGCGGTGAGTTTTCATTTTTGGCATGTTCTGTTCCTCCTAAATTGTTCGTGTTACTGTTTTTCGGCAAGCGGTGCAAGTATTAAGAACATGCTCCGGCCTTCCATTTTCGGCTTAACTTCAACAGTTGCGACTTCTTTGCAGGCTTCTGCAAAGCGATCGAGCACTCGTTGTCCGATTTCTTTGTGCGTAATTGCACGTCCACGGAAACGAATAGAAGCTTTTACCTTATCCCCGTGTTCCAGGAATTTAACTCCATTGCGAAGTTTCGTCTGGAAATCGTGTTCATCAATTGTCGGGCTAAGCCGAACTTCTTTCATATTGATGATCTTCTGATTTTTACGAACTTCACGCTCTTTCTTTTGCTGTTCGAACTTGAACTTTCCATAGTCCATAACACGAGCTACTGGGGGCTTCGCTTGTGGAGCGACAAGAACAAGGTCCAGGTTCACTCGAGCAGCAATTTCTAAAGCTTCATTACGTGTTTTGATACCGAGTTGTTCACCATTGTGATCAATTAAGCGCAGCTCACGTGCTCGGATACCGTCATTTACGTACATGTCTTTGCTAATAGTAATCCACCTCCGAATATTGTCTCGTGAATACACGTTTTGGGTATGTCGAAAGACTCGACTTTAGGTTCCCATAGGTCCATCCATTTTACGAAATAAAAAAAGTAGACAAATGATATTTGTCTACCCGCGTAAGTAATCTATGCAGTTACGCATAGTAATTCACTTATGTGCCAACCTGCCAACAACTTCATTGCGTCGATCAGGTGAGAAGCGGGTAGCCTCTTCTTATACCACAAACTGTATTCAGTTAACCTTATTTACTCTATCATGTATTGAACTGAGTGTCAACAACTTGAAATCTCTAAGTTGTTATAAGCACTTTTTATGTTTGAAATAATTCAACTTTATAAGTATACCGCATTATTTAAACTTTAGCAACTGTTTTATATAATTCTAACAAATTTACCGCTTCAAGTTAAAACGCGCAGCTATTAATAGCTACGCGTTTTACTTCAAAAGAGTTCGATTCTCTTACTTCTTCACATCTTCTTGAATCAATTCTAAAAACGCATCAAATGACATGACTTCCGATTTTTGTTCTCCGTATTTGCGGACGTTCACTTCGCCTGCCTCGACTTCTTTGTCTCCAAGAACAAGCATATAAGGTACTTTTTGAACTTGTGCTTCACGGATTTTGTAGCCAAGCTTTTCATCACGGCTGTCTACGTCAACTCGGAAACCTGCAAGCGTTAAATTCTCTTTCACTTGCTCGGCGTAATCAAAATGCACATCAGGTGATACCGGAATCACTTCTACCTGAACAGGTGCAAGCCAAGTCGGGAATGCTCCTTTATATTCTTCAATTAAGAAGGCAACAAAACGTTCCATAGTAGAAACTACGCCGCGGTGAATAACGACCGGACGGTGCTGTTTTCCGTCTTCCCCAATATAAGTCAGATCAAAGCGTTCAGGAAGCAGGAAGTCCAGCTGTGCAGTAGAAAGAGTCTCTTCCATACCGATTGCTGTCTTAACCTGTACATCAAGCTTCGGTCCGTAGAACGCCGCCTCGCCTTCTACTTCTGTATATGGAAGTTCTAGCTCATCCATTGCTTCTTTCAGCATAAACTGTGCACGTTCCCACATTTCATCATCATCAAAATATTTCTTTGTATCTTCAGGGTCCCTGTATGACAGGCGGAATGAATAATCCTTAATGTTGAAGTCTTTATAAACTTCAATAATTAATAAAATTACACGCTTCAACTCTTCTTTAATCTGGTCTGGACGGACGAAAATATGAGCATCGTTCAACGTCATACCACGTACCCGCTGAAGACCGGAGAGAGCTCCTGACATTTCGTAACGGTGCATTGTTCCGAGTTCTGCTATGCGGAGCGGCAAGTTACGATAAGAGTGGATGCCATTTTTATAAATCATCATGTGATGCGGGCAGTTCATCGGACGTAAAACCAAATCTTCGTTATCCATGCTCATTGCCGGGAACATACCGTCCTGATAGTGATCCCAGTGACCTGATGTCTTATACAATTCTACGCTTCCGAGAACCGGAGTGTACACGTGCTGATAGCCCAGCTTTTCTTCTTTATCTACAATGTAGCGCTCAACAACACGGCGGATCGTTGCGCCTTTTGGCAGCCAGAGCGGCAAGCCCTGTCCGACCTTCTGGGAGTTAGTGAATAGATTAAGCTCCTTGCCGATTTTCCGGTGATCCCGTTCTTTCGCTTCTTCTAATAAGTGCAACTGCTCTTTCAGTTCATCTTTCTTGAAGAACGCTGTACCATAAATACGCTGAAGCATTTTATTGTCTGAGTTCCCTCTCCAATAAGCACCGGCGATACTGAGCAATTTGAATTCTTTCAGCTTGCCTGTTGACGGTACGTGAATGCCGCGGCACAGGTCAAAAAATTCACCCTGTTCATAGATTGAAACTTGTTCACCTTCAGGAATAGCTTCAAGCAGTTCAAGCTTGTATTCGTCATCAATTTCTTTAAAACGTTTTTTTGCTTCTTCACGGGAAACGTCATGACGGATAATCGGTAAGTTTTCACCGATAATTCGCTTCATTTCTTTTTCCAGCTCAGGTAAATCTTCCGCAGTGATTGGCGTCGGTGAATCGATGTCATAATAAAATCCGTTTTGGATAACCGGACCGATTCCCAGTTTTGCATCCGGGAATTTACGTTTAACAGCCTGTGCTAACAGGTGAGCCGTACTGTGTCGCAGAATTTCCAAAGCCTCATCAGAAGTCGGTGTGACAATACTAATCTCCCCGTCTTCATGAATCGGTGTCTTCAAGTCGATCAGCTGATCTCCAATTTTTCCTGCTAGCGCGCTTTTACGCAGCCCCGGGCTGATAGATCCAGCTATGTCTTCAGTTGTTGTACCGTTTGGAAACTCTTTTACTGCTCCATCTGGAAATGTTAAATGAATGTTTTCTGCCATCTGTATAACTCCCTCTCCTATTTAAAATTAAAAATTTGAACGCAAAAAAGCCTCATCCCTAAAGGGACGAGGCTTGAGCTCGTGGTTCCACCCTTCTTCCTTCTGTCCGCTAATACTCGGAGAGACGAAGCTTTCGATCGGCTAACGGGCCGTTACCGTCATCAGCTACTTGAATTCACTGACGCTGCTCGGAGGCGGTAAATGTAATTTTCTGCCTGCAAGGGTTTCAGCCGTGCCCCTGCTCTCTGGAAGGTGAAAAATTCAGTATTGTCCTCTTCGATGCATTTCGATAATTTTATATTGAACTGAGTCATATTATAGAAAACTCTGCGTGAAAATGCAAGCATATTTTCTTATTTCTTTCATTTCACAAATTAGCTGGAATTATCCCAGACAGCCGATCAATCACGCCAGCTTTGCCCGCCCAGCTTGAAAGGCAGGCTGACCATACGTATCCTCTCCATTATTCTCGCGGCTTTAATTGGTTCTTTTTCTCCGCGCTGAGAAGTGGTCAGATGATGTTCCAGTTGGTTGTAATCGAAATTGGATGTGAAGAAAACAGGCAGTTTTTCAGCCATACGGTATTGCAGAATCGTACCCAGCACTTCGTCCCGAGTCCATGTAGACATCGTTTCTGCCCCGATATCATCAAGCATAAGAACAGGCGCTTTTTTAACGAAATTCACTTTTTCATCAAGTGTCTGATTTTGAATAGACTGCTTCATTTCGCGCAGAAATTCCGGTACATAGACAACAACCGTCTGTACTTGGCGTGTAGCCAGTTCATTGGCCAAGGCGCCCAAAATAAAAGACTTTCCGATTCCGAAATCACCATATAAATAAAATCCCCGATCCGGTACTTCCCCTGTCGAATCTATCGTATTCAGGAAATCTTTCGCAGCCCTCATCACCCGTACACGACTGTCTTCAGAAATAAAGTCGACATTTGACAGCCGGGCTTCCATAACCTCTTTCGGCATATACATGCTGTTGACCATTTTCGAGACATTTCGACGTTCATCGTCAAGCTGCTTGGTCGGACAGACAATGTAATCTAAATCAATCAAGCGCTGCGAAATGACTAACTTCGGTTCGAAACCTTTCATAACATTAATACAGCCGCCAAGATTTGGGCAGCGGTCGCATTTATGCGAGGCTGTCGTGAATTCATACAGTTTCCCTAAACTGCGGTTCACCACTTCTGTGTTAATCTCATCAGCATGTTCGCTTATGAACTGCTGCACTGCAGGATCTTCAAGTACTTCTGTACGCAGTTCATCATATCGCGACGCCAATGAAGGTGCATTCACCACTCGCTTCATGGCATCCCCAATTCGTTCCATTTTACTTCACCTCGTTTTCTTCTATGCCCAGTTCTTTCATTAATTTGCGGCGTTCTTCTTCTACATCAAAATCAGCTGGCACTTCCGGATTTTTCTTGTTTTCACTGCGTTTAGAAAACCACTCGGGCACTTGTTCTTCTCTAGTCGTTTTTTGCTTTCTATTCGAAGTCTTTTTACCTTCCGTTTTCCATGCCAGATACTGATCATGCTCTTCTCTTGATAACCTCATCGCCGTTTTCGCATCCAGCACACCTTTTGAAGCCCAGTGAGAAGCGATGCGTTCAGCATACCCTTTGGTGATTTTTCCGTCATTACGAATCTTTAAATACTGAAATAGGACATTCACTACTCCCACTGGCAGTTCATGGGTTATAATCAGTGTCTCCGCCAATTTAAGATCCACTTCAAAAGGCTCTTTTCCGTTATTCATATCACGCAGCATCTCTTTCGGAGAGATGTTCTCTAAATAATGAAGGTACTCTTCTTCCTTGCTCATAGCTGACTTTGAAGACTCTTTCGATTTGGTTGTGATGAAAGATGTCTGTAATTTTGGCGGCTTTTTTGAACGGTTCATTTTATAAAATTCAGAAGCTGCTCTTTTCAGTCGTTCTTCTGACACTGTATGATTGTCATCCATTGACATCATGACAACACTTTGCATGTCAAGCGGATTAAGCGAATATAAAAAGGCCAATTTTGCAATCATTTCCTGGGAAATGCTCCGAAGTGAAGTTCTCGGCATCATCTGTTCTGAAAGTCCCGCGTAAAATAACTCAAAGTTGAAATCATATTGCTGAAAAGGGATGCCATCCGCTGTTGTTTTGCCTTTAAATTGACTCCCCGCGGTGATTTCTACAGCCTGCTGATCTCCTCTGGCAGGCTGGAATACATCTAGAAATGTACGGGAAATATCAGTATATTCCTGTTCTTCAATCGTTTCGGCCAGAAATCTGCTGCGCAGCTGACGATAAGGCTTCTCTCCAATTTTACTGAATAAAAAAGTAGATAACAATGGATCATTGAAATAGGAAGGTGCATCTAAAGGCGGCAGCAATTCATAAAGAAAAGAACGCGCTTCATTTTCATCGCGTTTCTTATATGTACGAAGCAGCCCGATCGCTTCCAATGAAATTCTTGCTTGAAAAATCCTCTGCAGCGGAAACGAAAGAACATTCATCAAATAATAATGGGAATGTTCTTGCGGCTCCTGATTTTCTGCATCTGTCCAAAGCGTCAGAAATAAGCTGACGGCTTCTGAACCGATCAGCGGCTGATAAAATAATGTAATCATCTGCCGGTCGTACGCTGAAAAGGGATGCGTCAGCTTCACCCGGAAGGAATCGACAGGCTGCAGTTCTGTGTAAAGCATGTTGACAATCGCCTCCTTCAACGGTCAGAGAAGGGAAATCATCCCTACTCTCGTCGGTCTTTCCTGCTTTGCAAGCGCTGTAATTCATCAATAAAAATCGTGATATCTTTGTAATGCCGGTAGACAGAAGCAAATCTCACATAAGCAACTTCATCCACATCTACAAGACGTTCCATTACCATTTCCCCTACTTGATCAGATTCGATTTCGACAACACCCGAGCTTCTTAGCTCTTTTTCTATCGAAACTACAATTTCTTTCAGTTTTTCGACAGGCACTGCACGTTTTTCGCATGCCCGGATTAAACCACGAAGTAATTTGTCACTGCTGAATTCTTCTCGTGTTGAATCTTTTTTCACTACAATCAACGGGGAATGTTCTACTTTTTCAAATGTCGTGAAACGATAACTGCATTTTTCGCACTCACGTCTTCTGCGAATCGATCGGTTTTCTTCCGCCGGACGTGAATCGATCACACGTGTTCCATTGTAATGGCAAGCTGGACATAACATAGTCGGTTCCTCCGCAATCTTATTAGGTAAGTTCATTATAACAGAAACTCTCCGCACAACAATATGAGGACAATGAAAAGCACTTCACCGTTCAAGGTGAAGTGCGTAGTTGCGCTATTAGGAAATTACTTTATTATTTAATGCAGCTGCTACTTTTCTAGTCAGTTGAACAACCCGTGCCGAGTAGCCCCATTCGTTATCATACCAGGCAAGGACTTTGATTTTCCGGTCGCCCATCACCATTGTTGAAAGACCGTCAACTGTCGCAGATTCCGTCGTCGTATTAAAGTCGATTGATACAAGTGGTTCTGTTGTGAAGCGAACGATTCCTTTTAAGGATCCGTTGGAAGCTTTTAAAAATGCATTGTTCACTTCTTCGACTGAAACGTCACGTTCTACATCCACTACTAAATCTACAAGAGAAACGTTGGGAGTGGGGATACGCAGCGCTAGGCCGTGAATCTTGCCTTCCAATTCTGGAAGCACCAGGGACAATGCTTTCGCCGCACCAGTGGAAGTAGGAATAATAGATTCACCACATGAACGAGCACGACGCAAGTCTTTATGTGGGTTATCCAAGTTTTTCTGATCATTCGTATAAGCATGTACAGTTGTCATCAAGCCATTGACAATACCGAACTCATCGTTCAATACTTTTGCCACAGGCGCCAGACAGTTTGTTGTACAGCTGGCATTCGAAATCACACTGTGCTTTTCCACATCTAGTTTGTCATCATTAACGCCAAGTACAATCGTAATATCTTCATTTTTACCAGGTGCTGTCAAGATCACTTTTTTAGCGCCCGATTCTAGGTGAAGTGCAGCCTTTTCGCGTGAATTGAAAACACCTGTTGATTCGATCACAATATCAACACCGAGCTCTTTCCACGGCAATTTTGAAGGATCACGCTGCGTGATCAGCTGTACACGTTTACCGTCTACAATAATTGCATTTTCTTCGGCTTGAATATCGCCGTCAAACACTCCGTGAGTAGAATCGTATTTTAATAGGTGAGCAATCGTTTCAGCTGGATATGTCGCGTTTACAGCAACTAAATTAACATCGTCTTCCTTGATAATCTGACGGAATACCATCCGTCCAATACGGCCGAGTCCGTTAATTGCAATTGTAGTAGTCATGAAAGGGATCCTCCTGCATGTATGTTATACTTATTATCTTTTATCGTTAATTAGTATAACATATATTACGACTAAGCCAACACTATTAGGAGTTTATTTTAAAAAATAAATTTTCTGAACAGTAATTATGTTGAATTTACACGCATTCCGGGGACACTGCATTTTCTCAATGTGTTATTTCTTGAATCGGTTACGCATGCCAACTAGCAAGAATCCTGTTTAATTGCTGCTCTGTTTCTTCTATTGTTCCATTGTTATGGATGACTGCATCTGCGCCCTGTTCTTTGATCTCCAAGTCGAGCTGTGATGCGATTCGTGCGTCAGCTTCCTCATCACTCAGCTTGTTACGGGCCATCAGCCTCTGTTTTTGCAGTTCCTTTCTAACAGAGACCACCAGAATCTTTTCAACATACGAATGTAGTTTACTTTCAAACAACAATGGAATGTCCATAATGACCGTTGAGAAGCCCTGTTCTATATATTGTTCTTTTTGTCTGACCATTTCTCCGCGGATAGCGGGATGCATCAATTCATTCAGCCGGCGGCGCTTATTCTCATCACCAAATACCACATTTCCAAGCTTCTCGCGATTAAGCGAACCATCTTCCCGAATGACTTCTTTGCCGAACACAGATTGAATTTCATCCAGTAAACGGGAACCAGGTTCAACTACTTCACGTGCAATAACATCTGCATCAACAATAGGGTAACCCTTATCACGCAGCATGTTTGCGACCGTACTTTTTCCGCTCGCAATACTGCCAGTCAGTCCAATGATCATATCTTCCACCCCTTATTTTTGACAGGCGGGGCAATAAACAGAAGATCTTCCCGCTATCTGTATGCTTCTTGTAGGCTTTCCGCAAGCTGTACAAACTTTTTTACCGTACATATGCAGGCGGTTCTGCATGGTGCCTGCGTTGCCATTCACTGAACGATAATCTGAAATCGTGCTGCCCCCTGCATCGATACTTTCCTGCAATACACGGACAATCTCTTCAAAAAGCTGGATTTTTCGTTTTCTACTGATTCTCTCCGTTTTTCTGCCTGGGTGTATGCTCATATGGAATAATGCCTCAGTCGCGTATATATTCCCGCATCCCGAAATGACTTTGCCGTCCATTATCACTTCTTTGATCGGTTTGCCTTTATATTTTGCCGACTCTGCCAGCGTTAGAAAATGCTCCAGTGCAACTTCAGAGAAAGGTTCAGGCGCCATTTCCAGCAATGGCGGAAAATCTTCTTCTGACTGCAAGAGCCGCATTTCCCCAAATCTGCGAATATCAGAATAAATCAGCAGACCGCCGTCTTCCATTTCTAAGAAAATATGTGCATGCTTACGAAACTTCTCTTCTGTAATTTCATCAGGAGATTCCACAACAAACCAAGCGCCCGTCATGCCTAAATGGCTGACGAGCAAATGCGGCTGATTGTGTTTCTGTAAATGAAAATAAATATATTTACTGCGTCGGACAATCCTTTGAATCTGCATCTGCTCCATATCGTGCAGAAAGTCCTCTACTGTTTTCCCTTTGATAATTGTTTCTTTTCCAGCAGATTTGGAAGTGACAACCGTATCAGAAACAGACAGCTGTTTGATCGTCCGTCCTTCCATCAGCGGTGCTAGATCCCTCACCACTCCTTCTACTTCAGGCAGTTCCGGCATGTGTAATCACTCACTTTGTTTCGTACCAGGATTCGCCGTAATCCCAATCGACTTTCAACGGAACGTCGAGTTGAATTGTCTGCTCCATTACTTCCGGTACGATTTCTTTTAGTTTTTCTAACTCTTCAATCGGAGCCTCAAATATCAATTCATCATGCACTTGCAGCAGCATCCGGGCCTGGAGATTTTCCTTTTCAAGCCGGGTATCCATATCAATCATCGCTTTTTTGATGATATCAGCTGCCGTGCCTTGAATCGGCGTATTCATCGCTGTCCGCTCTGCAAATCCGCGCAAATTAAAGTTAGAGCTCGTAATGTCTGGCAAATAGCGTCTTCTCTTGAGAAGTGTTGTCACGTAGCCCTTCTGCTTGGCATCGATAATACTGTCATCCATATATTGCTTAACGCCCGGGAAGCTGGCCAAGTAGGTATCAATGAACTCTCCTGCTTCTTTACGTGTAATATTCAGGCTTTGTGACAGACCGTAATCACTGATTCCATAAACAATTCCGAAGTTCACAGCCTTTGCTGCACGGCGCATATTTCCGTCCACTTCATCTTCTCCCACACCAAACACATCCATCGCTGTCTTCGTATGAATATCTGCACCGTGACGGAAAGCATCTATCAGTTTTTCATCCTGGGAAATATGTGCGAGTACCCGCAGTTCGATTTGTGAATAGTCCGCTGCAAACATAATCCAGCCAGGTTTTGACGGGATGAAAGCGGCACGGATTTTGCGGCCCTCCTCAAGACGGATCGGGATGTTCTGTAAATTGGGGTTGATAGAGCTTAAGCGTCCCGTTTGGGTTAGTGCCTGCTGAAAACGTGTATGGATTTTTCCATCTTCATGAATTTCTTTCGATAAGCCTTCGATATAAGTAGAGTTTAATTTACCTAGCTGGCGATACAGTAAAATGTGCTGGATAATCTCATGCTCACTTTCAAGCTTTTCCAGTACATCTGCTGCAGTAGAATAGCCGGTTTTCGTTTTCTTGATAGGAGTCAGACCAATCTTTTCGAATAAAATAACCCCGAGCTGTTTCGGAGAATTAATATTGAACTTTTCGCCCGCCATTTCATAGATGCTTTTCTCGATCAATGCCAGCCGTTCAGATAACTGCAGGCCGATTGTTTGCAGCACTCCCAGGTCAGTCTTAACTCCTGTCACTTCCATCTTGCCTAAAATTTTAGCCAATGGGAGTTCCAGTTCATGAAATAACTCCTGCTGTTCATTCTCTTCAAGTTGCTTCTCAATGATTGGATAAAGTTCCCACACTGCATGTGCTTTTCTTGCTGTATGATCCGCCAGCTTTTCAGAAGACGGCAAAGCTCGTTTCGCCCCTTTCCCATAAACCGTTTCATCACTTTCTATGCCATGATAACCGAATGACCGGGCGATTTCCGATACTTCACCTGTCGAGAAGGAAGGATTGACGATATAGGCGGCCAGCATAAGATCAAAATCTGAACCGTTCAGCTTCATACCGAGCCGTGCCAAAGCCGCATATGCCGACTTAGAATCAGAAGCATATTTATGCTTTGTCCGGTCTTCCAGCCACCCTTTTAAAATAGCAGAGGATGTGGCAACTTCTGTAGGAATGAAATACGTATTCTGATCATCCGCCAGTCCAATACCTAAAATTGCAGCAGATAAATAATTATCACCATCAATTTCTACATGAAGGGACATTGTTTCAGTCAGCATATCAGCCGTTACCTCACTGACAGTATGAATTTCCACTTCTTCCATCGTCTGCACTTCAACAGGTGCATCCATTTTTTCAAGCAGCGAATTAAACTGCAGCTCTTTATAAAGCTGAATGACTGCTTCATCGTTCTTGCCCGCATAATCCAGATCGTCCAGACCCCTGCTGATCGGTGCATGTATTTCAATCGTTGCAAGCTCTTTACTCATGATTGCCTGCTCTTTATTGTTCACTAAGTTTTCCTTCATCTTTTTAGCTGTGATCTGTTCGATCGATTCATATACTTTTTCCACTGAGCCGTATTCTTTCAACAGCTTTAATGCAGTCTTCTCGCCGATTCCAGGCACTCCCGGAATATTATCGGATGCGTCACCCATTAACCCTTTCATATCAATAATCTGCAATGGAGCGATGCCATATTTTTCTTCGATATGTTCCGGTGTATATTTTTCCAGATCGGTAATGCCTTTTCTTGTGATGCAGACTGTCGTATGTTCATTTGCAAGCTGTGTCAAGTCTTTGTCTCCTGAAATGATGACAACTTCCGCTTTCGCTTCACTGCATTCGCGGCTCAGTGTACCGATAATATCATCCGCCTCATAGAGATCAAGCTCGTACTGCTCAATGCCAAAGGCTTCGACCAATTTGCGAATATAAGGAAATTGTTCAGAGAGTTCAGGAGGAGTCTTCTGGCGCCCGCCTTTATATTCAGTAAACGTGCTGTGACGGAATGTTGTTTTCCCTGCATCCCATGCGACCAGTATGTGAGTCGGCTTTTCATTGTCCAAGATATTTTCAAGCATCATTGTAAATCCATAAACGGCATTGGTATGGATTCCTTTATCATTCGTCAGTAAGGGCAGCGCAAAAAACGCACGGTACGCCAGACTGTTTCCGTCAAGCAAGACAATTTTCTTCTTCGTCAACTTCCATCCCACTCCTTTGAGTTGCTTTTGCATCATCCAGCGGCAAGCGCCAGCTTATCGGGTCGTTTCGGTCTTAAAGATAAAGGCAAAGGGCGCCTTCATTTTAAGCCCTCCAACGCCTGTCGAAGCTGAACGGCGCTCGCCGCTTTTGAACCATCCAGCGGCAAGCGCAAGCTTATCGGGTCGTTTCGGTCTTAAAGATAAAGGCAAAGGGCGCCTTTATTGTAAGCCCTCCAACGCCTGTCGAAGCTTAACAGCGCTCGCCGCTTTTGAACCATCCAGCGGCAAGCGCCAGCTTATCGGGTCGTTTCGGTCTTAAAGATAAAGGCAAAGGGCGCCTTTATTTTAAGCTCTACAACGCCTGTCGAAGCTTAACGGCGCTGGCCGCTTTTGAAAATAAAAGCACGTCATTTTCATCTAGTTTACCACGGAGGCAACCAGAAATGAAAATGACGCACTTAAAGTTATTGTAAACCGCCGGTCAGCAGCTTGGCATACGGTGAATCTGCAGGCAGGATGATCATCGTTTCATCATCTACAACCTTAGAATACGACTGCAGCGTGCGGTATAATTTATAGAACTCAGGGTCTTTGGAAAAAGCATCATTATAAATCTTCGCAGCTTCCGCTTCACCCTGTGCTGTAATAATTGCCGCTTCTTTCTTCGCTTTCGCCAGCATTTCCTGCACTTCTCTGTCTGTTTCTGCTTCGATCTTACGCTTCTCTGCATCTCCTTCAGATAAATAGGATTGTGCAGTAGACTGACGTTCGGAAATCATCCGTGTATAGATGGACTGTTCGTTCTCTTCCGGAAGATCGATCCGTTTCATACGCACGTCGACTACTTCAATTCCGTAGTTTCCATCATTCAGAAAGTTATTGACTTTCTCGGTCACACGGTCGTTCAGGCTTCCGCGGGATGAGTCTTCGTCATTTACGACGTCCACATAATTCAGCCGTCCCATTTCATTTCGCACAACAGAATAAATGAACTCTTCCAAACGCGCTTCCGCATTGACGATATTACGTGCGTTGGAAATCATTTTCCCAGGATTGGTAATATGCCAAACTGCATAGTTATCGATGATAATACGTTTTTTATCCTTCGTCGTGATTTCCGCTTCTGATACATTCGAAGTCATCTGATTTTTTGGCAGCGTGGAAATACTTTGAATGAAAGGAACTTTTATATTAATTCCAGGTTCTTGAACAATGCGGGTAATTTCACCAAATTGGCGGACAACCCGGTATTCATTCTCTTTCACAATAAATAAATTGGAAATCAAAATGACAATGACGGCAAACGCAATGGTTAATCCGATAATCAGTTTAGCATATCGTTTCATATCCACATTCTTCTTTGGTTTGATCACTTTTACTTTAGGATTCTCTTCAGGCGCTTTCTGAGCAGTTTTCTTTTTCTCAGTATCACTCATCTTCTTCATTGCCTCTTCGATTTTTTTGAAAGGATTCTGTTCATTGCTCATGAAGCTTTCTCTCCTTTCTCAGCTGATTGGCCAGCCTTGTCGGAGTCGTTTGATTCTGCAGGCGGCACTGCTTGCGGCAGCTGCTGCAGCGGTAAATACTTCATCGTTTCTCCGCTGTCATTCATAATATAAAGATTCGCTTTTGGAAGAACTTGCTCGAGCGTTTCAATAATCAGACGGTCACGAGTGATTGCTTTGTTCTTTGCATACTCAGTGTACAGGTCCGTAAATAATGCAACGTCCCCCTGCGCTTGTTGAACACGTGCTGTTTTCTTACCTTTCGCCTGAGACTTAATGGCATCACGCTCACCGATTGCTTCTTTTGTTTTTTGGTTTTCATATTTCTTCGCTTCGTTTATTTTTGTGTTTTTTGTTTCACGTGCATCTGTTACAGCCGTAAATGCAGCACGGACTTCTGTATTCGGTAATTCCACATCCTGCAGTTTAACGCCTTGAATTGCCAGGCCGATGTCATAGTTATCTACAAGACTAGTTAATAAATCACGCGTTTTTGCTTCAATTTCCGCTTTCCCGTCCGTCAGAGCAGCATCGATTGTAGAGCTGCCGATCACTGACCGAATGGAAGCGGAAGCAGCGTCCCGCAAAATCTCAACCGGTTCTTCCGCATTAAACAGGTATTTCTTCGGATCGACAATGCGCCATTGAACCGTCAAATCAGTCAGAACGATGTATTCGTCGCCTGTAATCATTTTCGTTTCCTTGTCGACGATTTCACCGCTTTTATCCTGCTTATAACCGAAATGAATACTGTATGTTTCTTTTGATAAGATTTCTGCCCGCTGGATCGGCCACGGCAATTTAAAATGCAGACCCGATTCTACAACCGGCTCTCCTGCTTTCCCGAATGAAATCACTACAGCCTGTTCGGATTCATCTACTGTATACCAAGTCGTAAAGACAATCAGCAACAGCAGCAATCCAGTAACGGCTAAACCGAGTGTCACCAGGGTTCTTTTTGTTCCCATGCTAGTTCCTCCCTTTTCTATGTATAAATACTCTACGGAGCAGCAGGAGGTTTAGTTTCAACAATCCGTTTTTTATTTTATTTCTTCTTTCAACGGCAGCTGCAAAATGAATGTCGTGCCCGTTCCCACTTCACTGTCAACTGTCACTGTACCCTGATGTGCTTCAATAATATGTTTGACGATCGCTAAGCCGAGACCTGTGCCGCCCGACTCTCTGCTTCTAGCCCGGTCAATACGATAGAAGCGCTCAAACAAGCGCGGGAGCTCTGAAGGCATAATCCCTATCCCCTGATCAGTAACCGCAATAGAAACGCTGCCTGACACTTCCTGAATGGAGATTGTAATGACTGTCCCGCCTTGTGAATAGGCAACAGCATTGTTGAGCAAATTCACCATTACCTGAACTAATCGATCATGGTCTGCTTGAATCAGCAGACTTTCAGGTGCCTCCAAGACGATTTTCATATCTTTATCCTGCAGTTTCGTTTGAACAATCTTCACGGACTGCCCGATGACATCCATAAGATCGACAGGACGTCTGGTAATTTCAAAACTTCCTCGCTCCATACTGGACAGATGAAGCAGATCTTCAATTAATAATTGCAGCCGATTGCTTTCTTTGTACATAATTTCCAGAAACTCTCTTTTAATTGCCGCATCTTCCACTACTCCGTCCAGCAGCATTTCAGAAAATCCTTTAATGGATGTTACAGGTGTTTTTAATTCATGCGAAACATTGGCGACAAAATCCTTGCGTACTTGTTCCAGACGAATCAACTCCGTGATATCATGCAGGATGATGACAATGCCGAGCCAATTGCCATTTTCACCGATTACGGGCGCACCATAGACTTCCAAATGGCATAATCCGTCATCCAAATAGACTTTAGACTGGAATGAACGCTTTTCTTCCGTTAAAAATATTGCTTCAATTTCTCTTTCTATATCTGCTGGCAAGCCGATATCCTTGTACGTTCTGCCGATCAGCTCCTCGCTGCTCTTATGAAACGTTTCTTCATATACACGGTTCACCAGATTCACTGCACCTTGTCTGCCGAACATCAGTAAACTGCTGCCGATGCTGCTGATCAATGTTTTCAGTCGTTCTTGCTCCATCGTCCGCAGCGTTGAATTTTCTTGCAGATTACGTGCAATTTGATTGATCGCCGATGTTAATTGCTGATTCATTTGCCCATCTTCCCGGTGTGCTCTGACTATATAATTACCTTGTGCCAGCTGATGTGCGACATCAGTGAAATGATCAATCGGCTGCACATATTGCTGCAGCAATTTAGCCATGACAAACATCATAACTACAAACACCAGCGCAAGCGTGAATAACAAAAAGACCCAGTACTTTTGCTGAATGGCAGGATCAATATCTTCTGCAAATAAATGAAAAAATTGCCCTAAGATAATACCTAGCACAATTAATAAAATCGATAGAATGACTGCAGAGGCAGCCAATAATCTTGAGTAATAATTTTTCATCCGATTTACTCTCCGAACTTATAGCCGACCCCTCTCATCGTCTTGATATATCGGGGTTTCCTAGTATTTTCTTCAATCTTGTCACGCAAATGGCTGATATGAACATCCACGATTCTTGTATCTCCCGCAAATTCATAATTCCAGACAGCCTGAAGCAATTGGCCGCGTGTCAGCACTCGATTCGGATGCCGCATTAAATAAACAAGCAGCTCAAATTCTTTGCGCGTGAATTCCAACGGGCTATCTTCAAGATAGACTTCAAAACGATTAGGATAAACGAGTAATTGGCCCGCCTCCAGCATTTCGTCTTTTGGTTTCGCTCTTTCCCCTGTTCGACGAAGGACCGCTTTCACCCGTGCTGCCACTTCTCTCGGACTGAAAGGCTTTGTCATATAATCATCAGCGCCCATCTCCAAGCCGATGATCTTGTCCATTTCTTCTCCTTTTGCAGTCAGCATGATGATCGGCGTATCTATGTCTCGGTTACGCAATTGTCTGCAAACATCCATGCCATCAATTTTTGGCAGCATTAAATCTAAGATTATCAGATCAGGGCTTTCTTCCATGACCATTTTTAGTGCCTGTTCACCATCTTGTGCAATAGCCGTTTCATAGTTTGCCTGCATTAATGTAAATTCCAGCAGTTTTTGAATCGACTGCTCATCCTCTACAATCAGTATTTTCTGCAGCCTATTTACCATTGGCAGCTTCCCTTTTCGCCGTTTGTTCCGCCAAAGACCTCTCAGGTGCTATGACGACAACTTCACCGCTCATCACACGTTCACCTGATTCATCTGTCGCATCAACTGAAATCGTCACTTGATTCGATGTTATATCCAGCTTGGTAACTTCCAGAATGAATTCTACAATTGCATAATGATATACGGGTTTCGGAAAATGCAGCTGCTGATTAATGATATGGGCGCCGGGTCCGGGAAGGTGTTTAGAAATCGCGGATGTCACAATTCCTGTAAGCATAATCGGCGGAACAATCGGCTGTCCGTAAATGGTTTCCGCTGCATAATCATGCTGTAGATAAAGCGGATTTGCATCATTTGTCAATCCTAAATAAAGCATAAGATCTTTGTCTTCAATTTTCTCGGTTAAACTAAGCCTCTCGCCCACTTCCAGCTCGGATAACCCTTTCCCCAGCGTTTTACGTTTACCCTTCAACAAACAAATCTCCCCCTAATGTATTCTTGTGTAATGCAGCAAAAATCAGAAACTTTTACATTTAGTTAAAGTATACCAATCCGAATGAAGAAAATCGAGCAGCAAAAAATCGGACAGCAAAGGAGCCGCCCGATTCATATGAATTAATTATGCAAGAATGTTCATGACTGCTCGAACAGAGTCGGCCGATTGCTCAAGACCGGCTTTTTCATCATCTGTCAATTCCAGTTCTATAATTTTCTCGATCCCGCCTGCACCTAACACAGTCGGAACACCTAAATAAATACTGTCCATGCCGTATTCACCTTCCAGGAATGCTATGGAAGGCAGGACACGCTTTTGATCTTTAAGGATCGCTTCAGTCATTTCCACTAAAGCAGCGGCAGGCGCATAGTATGCAGAACCATTGCCTAAAAGATTAACAATCTCAGCTCCGCCTTTACGTGTACGATCAACGATTTCTTCCAGACGTCCTGCAGAAATCAACGTTTCAAGCGGAACACCGCCGGCAGTGGAATAACGTACTAACGGAACCATGTCATCTCCATGACCGCCTAATACAAAACCAGTCACATCTTTAACGGAGAGGTTCAATTCCTGAGCAACAAATGTACGGAATCGGGCTGTATCCAGTACGCCTGATTGTCCGATCACCCGCTCTTTAGGAAAGCCCGACTCTTTGTATACCGTATATGTCATGGCATCCACCGGATTCGTTAATACAATGATTTTCGTATCCGGTGAATATTTCACAATTTCAGCTGTTACTGATTTCATTACTTTTTGATTGGTCTGAACTAAATCGTCTCGGCTCATTCCGGGTTTGCGCGCAATTCCCGCAGTAATCACCACTACGTCGGAATCCTTTGTATCTTCATAATTGGAAGTTCCTATGATATTCGCATCGAACCCTTGAACCGGACCAGCTTCGAGCATGTCCAATGCTTTGCCTTTTGTCGGATTTTCCATCTGGGGAATATCAACGATTACGACATCACAAAGTTCTTTTTGAGCTAAAAGGAATGCAGTTGTTGCTCCAGTAAAACCAGATCCGATAACCGATACTTTTTTACGCTTCAATGACATGTAAAACTCTCCTTTTCAGAACAATATAATAGAAAAAAGGGGAACGGATCCCCCTTTCTCATGTATTTCTTATAGGTTTTTGATTAGTTCATCAGCAAATCCAGAAGTGCTGACTTCAGTTGCGTTGTCCATTAGACGTGCAAAATCGTACGTCACAACTTTAGACGCAATTGTGTTTTCAATAGAGGCAGTGATTAAATCAGCTGCTTCGTTCCAGCCAAGGTGCTGAAGCATCATAACGCCTGAAAGAAGAACGGATGAAGGGTTGACTTTATCCAATCCAGCATACTTAGGTGCTGTACCGTGAGTTGCTTCAAAGATCGCATGTCCAGTTACATAGTTGATGTTTGCTCCCGGTGCGATTCCGATTCCGCCTACTTGTGCAGCAAGCGCGTCAGAAATGTAATCCCCGTTCAAGTTCATAGTAGCCACTACATCGAACTCTTTTGGACGAGTTAAGATTTGTTGCAAGAAGATATCTGCAATAGCATCTTTTACGATGACTTTGCCGGCAGCTTCTGCGTCAGACTGTGCTTTATTTGCTGCATCTGTTCCTTCTGCTTCTTTAATGCGGTCATATTCTCTCCATGTGAATACTTTGTCGCCGTATTCCTGCTCAGCAACTTCATATCCCCAATTAGCGAATGCTCCCTCTGTAAACTTCATGATGTTTCCTTTATGAACAAGTGTCAATGATTTACGGCCTTCTTCAAAAGTATATTCTAAAGCAGCACGTACCAGACGCTTTGTACCGTCCTCAGAAATCGGCTTGATGCCAAGGCCTGAAGTTTCAGGGAAACGAATATTTTTAACACCTAGCTCTGTTTGAAGGAAGTTAACTAATTTTTTTACTTCATCGGAGCCTTCCTGATACTCAATTCCTGCATAGATATCTTCTGTGTTCTCACGGAAAATAACCATGTCACAATCCTCAGGACGTTTCACGGGTGAAGGTACTCCTTCAAAATAGCGAACCGGGCGCAAGCATGTGTAAAGATCAAGTTCTTGACGCAATGCAACGTTCAATGAACGGAATCCTCCGCCGATTGGTGTTGTAAGCGGTCCTTTAATCGCAATTAGATATTCTTCAATTGTGTCTAGAGTTTCTTTCGGAAGCCAGTCACCTGTTTGGTTGAAAGCTTTTTCTCCTGCTAGAACTTCTAACCAATTAATCTTCTTTTTGCCATCATAAGCTTTTTCGACAGCCGCTTCGATAACACGTGAAGCTGCGTTCCAGATATCTGGACCTGTACCGTCGCCGATAATGAAAGGAATCGTTGCGTGATCTGGGACGTTTAATACACCGTTAGTTACTGTAATCTTTCCATCATTAGTCATTATTAATATCCTCCTGATTTCAAAATCAGTGGGCCGGTATACGAAATACCGCCCCACAAATTTACTAGTTTTTATCGTTCATTGATTGGAACATACTTTTGCATGTCTGGTCCAACGTACTCTGCACGAGGACGGATCAAACGGTTGTTTTCGTATTGCTCGAGGATATGTGCAATCCATCCTGAGAAACGGGAAACTGCAAAAATAGGTGTGAAAATATCATGATCGATGTCTAATGAATGATATACCGAAGCCGAGTAGAAATCAACATTTGGAGGCAATTTCTTTTCGCCTGTCACAATTGATTCAATCTTCTCAGACATGTTATACCATTTTTCTTCACCACGAAGAGCAGTAAGTTTCTTAGACATTTCACGCAGGTGCTTAGCACGCGGGTCTCCCTGACGGTAAACGCGGTGACCGAAGCCCATGATCTTTTCCTTGTTAGCAAGCTTTTCACGAATATATGGCTCGACCTTATCTTCATCGCCGATCTCCATTAGCATATTCATAACCGCTTCGTTTGCTCCGCCGTGTAACGGTCCTTTAAGAGCGCCGATCGCAGCAGTAACACCTGAATACATATCAGATAGAGTTGCCACACATACACGCGCTGTGAATGTAGAGGCGTTTAACTCATGGTCTGCATGTAGTACAAGTGCCTTATTGAATGCTTCTTCTGCGATATCAGCAGGCTCTTCGCCCGAAAGCATATAAAGGAAATTTGCAGCATAGCTAAGACCTTTTTTAGGTGCAATTGGCTCTTGTCCTTTACGAATACGCGCGAAAGCAGTAACAACTGTTGCAACTTTTGCTTGAAGTTTAATCGCCTTTTTGTAGTTCTCTTCAGGTGACATATCTTCAGCTTTATCATCGTATAATCCTAGAAGTGAGATCGCTGTGCGAAGTGCTGCCATCGGATGCACTTTATCAATTGGATACGTACTAAAGTGATCGATTACCCCTTGCGGAATTTCTGCATGCTCTTCCAACTGCTGTGACAATTCGGCAAGCTCGTCTGAATTCGGAAGACGCTTATGCCAAAGAAGGTAAACTACCTCTTCAAAACTAGCATTATCCGCTAGATCGTCGATGCCATAACCCACATACGTGAGTGTGTCATCGATAATGGAACTGATTTGAGTTTGTGCTGCAACGATACCTTCCAATCCTTTTGTAGCTGTCATGATATTCTCTCCTTCTTTCCAGTTTGGCCATCCCCAGAGAAGCTGAGTGCAGAATGACGGCCACCTGCTAATTATATTTTTATCTAAAACGCTTACAAAATCCATTATAAGCATCTTTTATGGTTTTGTGAATGGTTAAGACGTTTTTTTATTTATAAATATTCTAAAAGGCTGGCGAAAAACTATGATTTCATTTGATTCACAACGCTTACAAACCTACACTCGTCAATGGTTGCCTGCATTACTGATTGCGATGTTTGTACTCATCATCCCGCCTATAGGATTTGCAGTCATTTTAGCTTTTTTCACAGCACCGCTAGTGAATGCCTTGATTTCACTCACTAGACTGCCGGCATTTTTAGCGGCATTAATCATTATGGCCGCCATAGGATTTTTGCTGTATGCTTTTGTTTTCTTCTCTGTCAACGGATTTATTTCGATAATCTGGACAATTGAAGATCAATTAGCGCTTGTCTTAGACATGATAGACAGCAAAGGCCTGCAATTTAATGTGGCGGCTGAACAATTTATCCAATCAAGCCATGAAGCAATGGAAGCTGTTCTCACTTTCTTCCAAAAATTATTTCAGCATTTATTTAGCCTGTTTATGTTTTTAATTGCTTATTTTTTCGCTTTGCGGGAAAGTGCTTCGAATCGTTTTTGGTTTCTAGTTTATTTCCCTCAGAAACTTCGTCCGGCAGCACAAAGGATATTCTCAAAAGCAAGTAGCTTGATGGGACATTTCTTCTCAGTACAGATTCGATTATTTTTCATTACCTTTTTACTCATGAGCATAGGATTTTGGTTCCTCGGATTTGAGTCGCATTTTACGAAAGCTTTTTTGCTGTCTTTATTCGACAGTATCCCGTTTTTAGGGATAGGACTGGTATTTTTACCGATGATCGCTTTTATGCTGTATATTGAAAACGTACAATCAGCAATCGGATTACTCGTTTTATATGTCTTACTGCTCATAGTCCGGCAGATGACAGAGTCCTATTTATGGGCGCATACTTTCAAATTACGGACCGTTCATTCATTTCTGATCACAGCATGCGCTGTATATTTATTCGGTTTATATGGCATTCTATTTTTACCATTTTTTCTTTTTCTTGCATTAAAAGTAAAAGAACATCCTGCATTCACATGACGCGAATTTGACCATTTCTCATTTTATTATAAAGCCATTTTATAATAAACGGATACAGTATTTTACGTGGACCGCTGAACAGCAGTAATAAACCACTCAGATCTGTAATAAATCCCGGAATCAGTAATAGTAATCCGCCAATGAAAATACACGCACTGTCAATCAGCGCTTTGCCCGGTGTTTGACGATTCGCCAAACGGTACTGAAGATCTTGCCAAGCGCGCAAGCCTTGCTTTTTAGCTAAATAGGCACCGCTTATTCCTGTCGCCAGGATGATGAAAATCGTCGGAAAAATTCCCAGTGCTTTACCTGAATACATTAACAGCGCCAGTTCTGCAGTTGGGACAATAATGAAAAGACCTACTAACCACTTCATAACGTAACCTCCGAAAAGACCGCCTTCTCAAATTTAGAGAATAGCGGTCTGAATGTTTTACAATACTTTAGCATGCCCATTATAAATGACGCCTGTAGCTGCATCCATTGTAATGTCACTGCCACTTTTTATAACTGATGTGATATTTTCAGCTCCGACAATAACAGGAATTCCCAAGCTCAATCCAACTACTGCAGCATGGCTGGTCAATCCGCTGGTTTCTGTGATGATGCCCGCACATCTCTCAAGTGCAGCATACATATCGCGATCAGTCGACCGTGTCACAATGATGTCTCCTTCAGTTATTTGAGTCAGTGCTTCTCTTGCTGAATTAATGATTTTAGCCTTACCGAACGCCACATTTTTACCAATTCCCTGTCCGCGTCCAATTAAATCACCAATGACATGAAGTTTCATCAAATTGGTTGTTCCTGCTTCGCCTACCGGCACACCTGCGGTAATAATGACTACGTCACCGTGAGTTACATATTGATGTTTGACACTTTCTTCAACTGACTCTTGAAGGATGCCGTCAATATCCAGCGCTTTTTTACCAACAATCGGATAGACACCCCAGACAAGTGTCAGTTTATTGGAAACTGCCTCGGAACGAGTAACTGCAATGATCGGAACACCCGGACGGTACTTCGCAATCATTATGGCAGTCTGACCGCTTTCCGTCGGTGCCAAGATGACTTTTACATTCAGATTCAGCGCTGTGTAAGCCGCAGCCTGTCCAATTGCCTCTGTAAGGTTTCCTTCTTTTTCCTTACTGCGTGTAGATACAACTGAGTGGAAATCCATGGAATCTTCCGTAGAAACAGCAATCTTGTTCATGACTTTTACAGATTCAATCGGGTAAAGTCCGGCAGCCGTCTCACCTGAAAGCATAATTGCATCAGAACCGTCTAAGATGGCATTTGCGACGTCACTGGCTTCAGCTCTTGTAGGACGCGGATTTCTCTGCATAGAATCCAGCATTTGTGTAGCAGTAATAACAGGCTTACCAAATTGGTTACATTTTTTGATCATCATTTTTTGGACAAGCGGCACTTCTTCAGCTGGAATTTCCACACCTAAGTCTCCGCGTGCAACCATCAGGCCATCCGACAATTGAAGTATTTCATCTAAATTGTCTACGCCTTCCTGGTTTTCAATCTTTGGTACGATATGAAGGTGTCCGCCATTATTATTTTCAAGCAATTCACGGATTTCCATGACGTCTGATGCCCGGCGAACAAAGGAAGCTGCGATAAAATCGACATCTTGTTCAATACCGAAGAGAATATCTTCTTTATCTTTGTCTGTAATTCCAGGAAGCTGAACAGAGACATTAGGAACGTTAACGCCTTTATTATTCTTTAAAGGTCCGGCGTTGATGACTTTCGTATGGATCAAGCCTTTTTCTTCGTCTTTTCCTGTTACCTCTAATTCAATCAAACCGTCGTCAAGGAGGACAAATGATCCACGGTCAACGTCTTTGATCAATTCCTCATAGGTTACAGAGAACACTTCTTCTGTTCCAAGCACTTCTTCCATCGAGATGTCGATGGCCTGTCCTCTGACTAATTCAATCTGATCGTCTTTCATTTTATGTGTCCGGATTTCAGGGCCTTTTGTGTCCAATAAAATACCGACAACTTTTCCTTTTTCTCTTGCTGCTTTACGAATTCTTTCGATACGTACTCGGTGTTCTTCCTGGGTGCCGTGGGAGAAGTTCAGACGCGCAACGTTCATCCCTGCGTCAATCAGTTTTTTCAGCGATTCATACGATTCACTGGCCGGACCGATTGTACACACGATTTTTGTCTTTCTCACTGCTTATCGCTCCTCTGTGTTGTGTAGACTATAGCAATTAGATGGATAAAGTTTCGGCTAGATCCAATAATGATAAGTCCAACTTTTCTCGTTTCGTAAACACTTCTTCTAAATTATAGTCTACCACTTTATGATTTCTCATACCAATGGCAACATTCGTTTTTCCTTCAATTAATGCTTCAACCGCTCTTGCGCCGTACTGACTTGCAATAACGCGGTCCCGAGCAGATGGTGATCCGCCTCTTTGCATATGGCCCAAAATAGAAACCCTCGTTTCTACATTCGCCTCTTTTTTCAGTATTTCCGCCAATTCGCTCGCCGGCATCATTCCTTCTGCAAGCACGATAATACTATGTTTTTTTCCCCGGTCTGTACTTTGTTTGATCCGATTGATAATGGAATTAACATCAAATTCTTTTTCCGGCAATAAAATAGATTCTGCTCCGCCGCCCAGTCCTGCCCATAACGCCAAATCGCCGGCGTCGCGCCCCATCACTTCAATGATGAATGAACGGTCATGCGAAGTCGCCGTGTCACGAATTTTATCTATTGCTTCTACAACTGTATTCAGCGCGGTATCAAATCCAATTGTAAACTGAGTGCCGTTAATGTCGTTATCGATTGTCGCGGGCACACAGGCACAGGGAACGCCCAGCTTCACCAGTTCATTGGCCCCTCTGAACGAACCGTCTCCTCCGATTACGACGACCCCTTCTATACCATGCAGTTTAATTTGACGCAGTGCTTTTTCACGGCCTTCGACTGTGGTAAATTCAGGACATCTTGCTGAACGCAATATCGTTCCGCCTCTTTGAATAATATCTCCGACTGAACCCAATTGAAACTGTTCGATTTTGCCGTCGATTAATCCCTGGTATCCATTAAACACACCTGCCACTTCCAGCCCTTCAAAAATTGCTTTCCTGACAACCGAACGAATGGCTGCATTCATCCCTGGGGCATCTCCGCCACTAGTCAACACAGCAATTTTTTTCATCCCGCACTCTCCTTTCCTCTTTACCGGTTATGTAATGAGCAAAAGATACGGTTTCCCGCATCTTTCATTCCGAAAAGACACCAATATTACGGAACTTTTCATAACGCTGGTCGATTAATTCATCAGCAGAGAGTTCGCATAATATTTGCAGAGATCTGCGCAGTGTTTCCCGCATTTCTACTGCTTGCTGAGCTGTATCTCGATGTGCTCCGCCAAGTACCTCGGGAATAATTTCATCGATAATTTTCATGTTCTTTAAATCTGGTGCAGTAATTTTCATCGCTTCAGCCGCCTGCTTGGCAAGTGACGGATCTTTCCACAATATAGACGCCGCACCTTCGGGTGAGATGACAGAGTATGTGGAGTTCTCAAGCATATGAATGTGGTTCGCGACACCCAGCGCCAAAGCACCGCCACTTCCGCCTTCACCGATAACAACAGAAATTACAGGAACCTTCAAACCTGCCATTTCCACTAAATTGCGGGCAATGGCTTCACTCTGGCCGCGCTCTTCTGCCGCTTTACCCGGATAGGCTCCTTTTGTATCAATAAAGCAGACAATCGGACGATTGAATTTTTCTGCCTGTTTCATTAAGCGCAATGCTTTTCGGTAACCTTCAGGATGCGGCATGCCAAAATTCCTTCTGACATTTTCTTTTGTATCTTTCCCTCTTTGATGTCCGATAATCGTAATGGGCATTTGTTCAAATGAAGCGATGCCGCCGATGATTGCTTCATCATCTGCAAAGTTACGGTCACCATGAAGCTCAATGAAATCTTCAAAAAGACTCTCGATATAATCTTTCGTCGTAGGTCTTGCCGGGTGTCTCGCCACTTGCACACGATCCCACGGTTCCATCTTTTCGTATATATCTTTTTCTAATTTTGATAAACGTTTTTTTAGATTACTGATCTCAGACGTGAGATCCACATCATTGACTGCAGTATATTCTTCCAGCTCATTGATTTTTTCACGCAGTTTTACAATGGGTTCTTCAAACGCTAATGTTTTACTCATGCCAGTTCTGTCTCCTTTCTTGCATGCAGATGAATGATTTTACTCATTACATCCACCATGTCATTTCGGTGAACTACTGCATCGACCTGACCGTGACTAAGCAGAAATTCAGCTGTCTGGAAATCTTCCGGTAATTTTTCACGGACGGTTTGTTCAATGACGCGTCTTCCCGCAAAACCAATCAGTGCTTTCGGTTCTGCCAGATTTATGTCACCAACAGATGCAAAACTGGCTGAAACCCCGCCGGTCGTCGGATAAGTCATAATGGATACAAATAACAGGCCTTTATTGGAATGACGCTTTAAGGCAACACTCACTTTTGCCATTTGCATCAGACTCAACACACCCTCCTGCATCCGCGCTCCGCCGCTCGCTGAGAAAATCAGCATCGGAATACCAAGTTCTGTTGCTTTTTCTACAGCTCTTGTGATTTTTTCACCTACTACCGACCCCATCGAACCCATTCGGAAATGTGCATCCATGACGGCAATCGCTACTTGACGTCCCTGGATCTTTCCGATGCCTGTCAAAACCGCTTCATTCAAACCGGTCGCAGCCGCATCTGCCTTGATTTTTTCCGTGTATGAAGGGAAATCCAGAGGGTTTTCAGTTATCAGATGATCGTCCATGGATGTAAAACTTTCAGCATCCAGCAATTGTTCGATCCGTTCATGAGCAGTCATTTTGAAATGATGCTGACATTCAGGACAGACCTTGCTGTTTTTCATCAGATCTTTTGTCAGGATTACATGTTTACACTCCGGACATTTCGTCATGATTCCTTCCGGTACATCGTTCTTTCCTTTTGCAGAAGGTATCGTAGCATTGTCTTCTTTTGATTTCTTTTTAAATAATTCTCGGATACTCATTCCATTTCCCCTCTTTCTCCTTCAACTCGGTTCATCCATTGTGTGTAATACTTAATTGCCTGTTCCATGTTTCCTGCTATCATTTCATCTAGCAATGCGCTTGCCGTTTCTACTTCATCGTGCTCCATGATAGCCACATCAAAAGACACACCGCTATATTGTTTCAATAAAAACCAAATTTTTAAAGACAGGCGATTTTCAGTCGCAACAATTGTTTCACGTATTAAATCTTCCCGCAGGAAAATTGCATCGGATTCACGCAGTTTAGTCTGCATGCCCCGCCAGACCGGCAGCGCGCGTAATTCTTCGTCCTCTGTCACAGCGATGATGGCAGCCCGTTCATGAATCATTCTGGTCTCTGTCACATCTTCTACCGAGCGGGCCTGCTGCATAATGAAGCTGGACAGCACCTCCACTAACTGATGCTTCTTAAAATCTGACAAATATGTCCCTTCACCGCGCCTGGTCTCGATTAAACCAAGCAGTTCCATACTTCGCAACGCTTCACGGACTGCTGACCTTCCAACCTGCAAATGTTCAGCAAGATGGCGTTCCGAAGGCAGTTTATCACCATATTGAATGCCTTTATCTTTAATTAGTAATTGCAGTTCTCCGATAATATCCAAAAATCTCTTGGATGAGGATTGTGAATTTTGCATTGAAGAACTCCTTTATTGTTCTATCGGCAAAGTGGTCTGACCACCTTGCTTACTAGCATACAAAAAAGAATACGCTCCGTAAAGGCAAAACCTGAAATTTCATCAGTTTATTTCATCCCGACTGAACGCTCGCTTTTAAAAAATAAAGATGCAGCCAGTAACAGCATGGGTTACTGGCTATCAAGAAATTCGACCGATTGATTTATTCTTTCTGATCTGCGGATAACGGGATACACCGTTCCGCAATCAGTTGTACTGATTGATTGCGATAATCTATTGAACCGGCCACTTGGATAAATTGATTTTCTGTCAAATGAATACTGGTTTCTGCATATTGTTTAGGAAATACAGTACAGGAAATCTCCCCTGTTTCATCTTGCAGCGTAAAAAAAGCCATTGCTTCCCCTTTTTTCGTTCGGATTCGCTTGACGGATAAAATCATTCCCATACAATTGACTTTTGCACCCACCCGCATAGTAACCGCGGAATCGATGGATTGAATTTCTGCAGCGGACTGCTGTTTCAGCTGCTGTACCGGGTGTTCTGACAAGTAAAACCCTAAAGTGTCCCGTTCAAAACGCAGCATGGTCATTCGGTCCATTTTTCCTCCGGGGGTGTACTTTGGCCGGGAGTTAAATTGAAACTGGTCACTGAACGCATCATCCCCAATATATAATGCATGAGAATGAGCTGCCTCAAATGAAGCAAGAAGAACAGATCTCGTCTCTCCAAATTCATCTAAAGCACCTGCTTTAATTAGAGGAAGAAGTGCTTTTTCAGTGAAATGACCGGCACCCATTGCCACAGCCATATCAAACATGGAATTCCAGTGATTCTTTTGACGCGCCTCAGCGAGCTGCTGATAGAAAGCATAGGTTACTCCTTTAATCGCCCCAAGCCCCAGACGTATGACCTCCCCTTCTACCGTGTGTCCGTAACGGCTCTTTTGAACAGAAGGAGGAGCAATCTTTATTCCTTTGGCCTGAATTTCGCGGATCAGTTCCATCATCTTTTCTTTACTGCCTGTAAGCGAAGATAAATAGGCCGCATAAAAATACAGCGGTTCATTTGCTTTAAAGTAAGCCAGCCGATAAGAAATCAGCGTATACGCCACAGCATGACTCTTCGGGAATCCATAATCTGCAAATTTGACGATTAAGTTATAGACGTTATTCGCTTTGTCCCGGTTAAATCCTTTTTTTGTCGCACCGGCAATAAAATGCTGGCGCTCTTCTTCCAATACTTGCTGGTTCTTTTTACTAATGGCCCGGCGCAGCAAGTCTGCCTCCGCCATCGAGAATCCGGCTATTTCGACAGCAATTTTCATAATCTGTTCCTGATAAATGATAATGCCGTATGTATCCGACAAAATCGGCTGTAATTCAGGAATCTCATAATTTGTCGGTTCCTGCCCTTTTTTACGACTGCTGTACAGAGGAATAAATTCCATTGGACCCGGTCTGTAGAGCGCATTTACAGAATACAAATCTTTAAAATCATCCGGCTGAATGGTCCTTAGCGCCTGACGCATGCCGGGAGATTCAAATTGAAAAATCCCTGTCGTATCCCCCGACTTAAATAAGCGATACGTAGGCTGATCATTAAAAGAAATTTTTTCAAAATCGATATATTGGTTTTTATTATATTGGATCATAGAATGAATACGGTCGAGCAATGTAAGATTTCTCAACCCTAAGAAATCCATTTTCAATAAACCTGCTTCTTCCACGTCTTCCATTGCCCATTGTGTCAAAAACACTTCTTCAGTGCCCAATTGCAGCGGCACAAAATGGACGAGCGGTTCTGCTGAGAGTACGACTCCCGCTGCGTGTGTTGAAGCATTTCTCGGTAAATCCTCTAATTTTTCAGCCGCTTGCTGCCAAAGTGCTCTCTTCGGATCCACCGCAATCCAATCCTGCAATTTTTTCGATTGCTGAACGGAATCCTTGAACGACAGCCCCCTGCTCAGCGCGTTAGAAATAAAACGTACTTCTTCCGGTGAGAAATCCAACACTCTTCCTACATTCCGCGCCACAGCCTTCGTCGACAATGTGCCGAATGTAATGATTTGTGCTGTATATTGTTTACCGTATGTCTCCGCTACATAATTTACGACTTCAGTCCGGCGGTTATCTGCAAAATCAATGTCAATGTCAGGCATTGTTACTCTTTGAGGATTTAAAAACCTCTCAAACAGCAAGCCGTAATGAATGGGATCCACTTCTGTTATCCCCAAAGAAAACGCCACAAGTGAGCCTGCAGACGATCCCCGTCCCGGTCCCACAAGAATCTTTTGGCTTTTTGCAAATTTAACATAATCCTCAACGATCAAAAAGTAATCAGTAAAGCCCATTTCTTCAATTACGTCTATTTCGTAATGCAATCGATCCATGTATTCTTCAGGTATTGGCTGAAAACGTTTCTGAAGTCCATGCAGACATTTTTCTGTGAGTAATGATGCAGGTGTCTGAGCATTTCCGACTGGGAACACAGGCATCTGGAAAGGGCCTTTTGAAAGTTCCACCTGGCACGAACGAAGAAGTTCCTCCATTGTATGAAGCCATTGCGGAACATCGCGGAACCATTCGAGCAGCTCACTCTCTTCAGGTAAAAAGGCCTGTCGAAAACGATTCGGCGGCTTTTGAGGATCATTCAGTTTATAGCCGTTTCGAATGGCAGCAGCCACTTCGTAGGCAGGAAAATCTTCAAGATGAAGAAACCGCGTTTCCTGACAGGCAATAACACGCAGGCCGCAGTTTTCAGCAATTTGAACAAGTGTTTCTTCTTCCGGATGGCGAAATCCTCCCGGACGCGCTATTCCGATAAAAGCAGTTGCTGTGTCTCCGCCTCCTATGATCTGACGAATCACTTCATCCGTACGATAATCAGCCCATGAAGAATCGGTCACCGCACAGACTATCGAGCACGATTCACGATATGCATTCAGCCAGGCCAGGGGCAAATTTTCTTCCTCACGTGTTGAGATCGCACTGCTCATTTTCATCAGATTAGAAAAGCCCTGCTGATTGTGGGCGTAGACATATACCAGCAGATCTTTCTCTTCCACTGTGACATATACCGATAGACCGATGACAGGCTGAATACCATATTTCAGCAACATTTTACTGAACGAGCGGACACCGTATAATTTACTATTTACGATTGCAGCAGAACGGGCCCCTCTTTTTTGTAAAAGAGGAGCCAGTTCGTCTAATTTCACTATTCCGCGCAGCAGATCTGCGCCTGTAATGATTTGCGGGTACATCAGGTCCATAGCAATCCCTCAGCTCTGCTTAGTAATTTCGGCAAAGTTCCTGTAACTTCCCAATGACTTCATCTGCTTCTTTCCAAGAATAAACGGATGCTCCAGAGGCAAGCGGATGGCCGCCGCCTTTATATTGCATCGCCAGTGTATTGATTACCGGTCCTTTTGAACGCAGACGGACACGAATCTGATCGTCTTCCTCAACGAAAATAATCCAGGCGCAAATTCCTTTTACATTCCCGAGAGAACCGACTAAATCAGACGTTTCAGCTACCGTCACATTAAATTGCTTCAAAATTTCCTGTGTCAGTTTAATATAGGCGGCTCCATTCTCATCAATCGTAAAGTTCTGATAAATATAACCCTGCAGATGCAGGATTTTACGGTCCACTTCATACATATCCGCAAATAATTGTGTGCGGTCAAAGTTTTGTTTAATCAATGAACTCGCCACTTCAAAGGTCTTTTCAGTCGCGCTCTGGAACATGAAACGTCCGGTGTCACCGACAATTCCTGCGAATAAAAAGCGAGCGGCTTCAGCTGACATTTCCCAGCCGGACGAAGCCTGGCCTTCTTCAAAAAGAGTGTAAATCATTTCCGAACAGGAGCTGGCGTCTGTATTTACCCACCGCTCATCACCATAAGGATCCTCATTCGGATGATGGTCAATCTTTAAAAGGAAAGCACCCCGGTCAAAGTAAGGCCCATCGATCCGATCGGTATTTGCAGTATCCGTAACAATGACCAGCGCTCCATTGTAATCTTCTTCCGCCACGCAGTCGGGTTCGGCTAAATAACTTAACAGTACATCGTGCGTTCCTGCTGCCATTATGCGCTTCTTTGGATAATTTTTCTCCAGCAAAGCCTTCAACCCCATCTGAGATCCATATGCATCCGGGTCTGGACGGACATGCCGATGGATGATGATGGTTTCATATTGTTCAATTGTGTCTATGATTTGTCGTTTCATGAGGATTCCTCCAAGTTCTTGTTCTAGTATTCGCAATTGCCATGAAAAGCCGATACAATATATAGTGACTAAAAGGTTCAATACCGATAGATTACTTTCATGTAATGGAGGCTTTTTTTAATGGGAACGATCAATTTTCTATTTGTTTTTGGCATTGTTGCTTCCGGCGTTTTTTATTTTGCTTTTAAGACCCGGCAATTCCGCACAAGCCATATGTTTCCGATTCGCAAGAAGATGTATGCCAGCATGGCGGGCACTGCACTCGGCACACTGCTGATCTTTTTCGGCATCAACCAATTATTGTTGTTTGAAGGAGTCCTGACATACATTGTAGTAGCTATTTTCGTTTTATTCGGCGGCTATGTAGCCATCTTTAACTTTAAAGCAATGAAACACTACAAGCAGTTCGTAGCCGAAGAACGTGCACTTAATGAAAACTGATGTCCATGGACATCAGTTTTTTTGTGCTTTTATTTATCAAAGAGCTGGAACATTCCCATGGCTTTTGCCACGATGCTTCCATTGGAAAACAATTCAATTTCCAGTTTGATGAAACGTCTGCTCACATGCAGCAGTTTAGGCTCAACTTTCACCGTTGCACCCAGCTGGACTTGTTTAATGAAATAGATTGTAATGTTTTCAGGTACACTTTCACCTTTTTTCTGAATGCGGATGACCCGGCTGCCTGCTTCATTCAAAATAGTCAGCATCGCGCCATATGACAGGGAACCGAATTGGTTCGTCATTTGCGGCACAACAGCGAATTCGATATTTTCGGGTTCATTCGGAATCGCTTTCATTTGATTCTTGATGATATCGTCAATAGTTTCGCCCTGCTGCGGCTGGCGCTGCGTCATTTGAAGGGCTTTTAATACGTCCTGACGGCTGATAATACCTTCTAAAATGCCTGCATCCGATACTACAGGCATAAGATCAATACCTTCCCAAATCATACTGTGCCCCGCAGATGCAACACTCATTTTACCGCTGACCGTAATAGGGTTCGGCGTCATCACTTTTCTGATAATATCCATGTTGGGTTTGCTCACTACATCACGAGAGGTAAGGATACCCACCAATTTACCGTTAGATTCTACTACTGGATAGGCAGAGTGGGAAGTTTGATGATTGACTTCATAAAACTGGTCCACCGAGTCTTCCGGAGATAAAGTCACCGTTTGGGCGATCGGTGTTAAAATATCTTCTACCAATAAAATTTCTTTTTCAATCAGCTGGTCGTAAATTGCACGATTAAGCATAGTAGCAACCGTGAACGTATCATAGCTCGTGGAGATGACAGGCAAATTCATTTCATCTGCCAGCTGTTTCACTTCATCAGATGCATCAAAACCACCAGTCACAAGGACAGCAGCACCCGCTTTTATTGCAATTTCATGCGCTTTCAGGCGGTTCCCTACAATGAGCAGACTGCCTGCGTCTATATAGCGGATCATATCATCGAGCTGCATTGCGCCTATTACAAACTTTGTTAAGGTCTTATGTAAACCGTCACGACCGCCCAGCACCACTCCGTCTACGATATTAATGACTTCGGCAAATGTCAGGCGTTCTATATTTTCTTTTTTCTTTTTTTCTATCCGAATTGTGCCGACACGTTCAATCGTGTTGACTAGCTTTTGGTTTTCGGCTTCTTTTATCGCACGATATGCAGTTCCGTCACTTACTTCCAGCGCTTTGGCTACCTGGCGAACGGAGATTTTTTCTCCAACTGCCAGACTTTCAATATAACGCAAAATCTGTTCGTGTTTTGTTGACATGGCTTCACCTTTTTCTTCCAGCTGTTTTGAACGATTTAGGCTTTTTGCTAATCATACCATAAATCAATCAAAAAGCGGTCAAAGACGACAACAAAGCGTCTTGACCGCGATATTATTTTATTTTTGTTCTTTAATGACGTTATAATTCAATGATTTCTCCTGCCTGCATGATCTTCACTTCATGGGACGTGACAAGTGTTGCGAAATCCTCGGGGTCCTGCTCGATTGGCGGAAACGTATTATAGTGGACGGGTACTGTTAACTTTGGTTTCAGAATCTCTACTGCCTTCGCAGCGTCTGCCGGCCCCATAGTGAAATTATCGCCGATTGGAAGAAATGCTATATCAATTGGGTCTTCTGCGTACAATTTCATGTCACTGAACAACGAAGTGTCTCCAGCGTGATAGATGATTTTCCCTTCAATTGTCAGCAGCAATCCTGCCGGCATCCCGGTGTAGATGATTTCATTATCTTCAGTTGTATAAGAGGAACTGTGGAACGCCTGTGTATACTTAACTGTACCAAAATCAAACTCCTTAGCCCCTCCAATATTCATGCCATGCGTCTGCAGTCCTTGGAATCCTAAATAAACAGCCAATTCGTTTGGAGCTACTACAAGAATATTTTCTCTTTTTGCAATGTCCATTGTATCACCGACATGATCATTATGACCATGCGTCAATAAAATGACATCCGGCTTTTCTTCTGTTGCATTAAGATCAGTGAGTTTGTTGCCGGTAATAAATGGATCAATCAATATCGTCTTTCCGTTGGTCTCAATTTTCACGATTGAATGGCCATGGTACGAAATTTTCACAAAGATCACTCTCCTAAATATAATAACCCGCTATATCTACCTTCTCTAAAACAACATAAAATCCTCTTTTTTGTTATACTGACAGAAACAAAGGAGGCAACATCATGTCAAACTTGAAGAAAGTCCAAGATTTTTTGGTTGATCGTCAAATCGATGCGGCGTTAATCACAAATCCCGATAATATATTTTATCTGTCAAATTTCCGCAGTGATCCGCATGAACGGTTACTGGGCGTGGTAATCTTTAAAGAAAAAGAACCATTCATTATCTGTCCTTCTATGGAAGTATCCGATGTAAAAGCAATTGGCTGGCCACATGATGTTATTGGCTATAAAGATACTGATAACGCCTTCGAGTTTTTGGAGAAAGCTATACTGGATCGTATTTCCGAACTGACATTATTGGCAATTGAAAAAGAGCATCTGACAGTCGACCGGTTTGAAATTCTTCAGGAGCGTTTCCCTGCACTGCTGTTTGCTAAATCAGATGACATGCTCGCGAAAAACCGGCTAATTAAAGACGTCAGGGAAATCGAATACTTACGAAAAGCTGCACAATTAGCAGACTATGCAATTGAGGTTGGCTGCGGCGAAATAGCCGAGGGCAAGACAGAGCTTGAAATCGTTCAGGCAGTCGAACAGGCTGTAAAGCAAAAAGGTGCAGAAAAAATGGCATTTGAAACTATCATTATTTCGGGCAAAAAAACTGCCTCCCCTCACGGCATACCCGGTGACCGCAGAATTGAAAAAGGTGATTTCATTCTTTTCGATCTGGGTGTGGTTTATAAAGGGTATTGCTCGGATATTACACGGACTGTTTCATTTGGTGAGCCAGCAGAAGCTAAGCTGAAAATTTATGAAACCGTTAAAAAAGCACAGCAGGCAGCCATTGACACTGTGCGTCCGGGAATTCTCGCGAAAGAAGTGGATTTAGCCGCACGCTCTATCATTGATGAAGCCGGCTATGGCGAACTGTTCCCGCATCGAATCGGGCATGGTCTCGGTATTTCGGTCCATGAATATCCGTCCATCACAGAACACAATAATCTGCCGCTCGAAGAAGGTATGGTGTTCACGATCGAGCCGGGTATCTATGATCCTGAAATTACAGGCGTACGGATTGAAGATGATGTACTCGTCACAAAAGACGGTGTGGAAGTTTTAACAAAATTCCCTAAAGAGCTTAAAATAATTGAATAAAAGAAGGCTCGTCACCAAAACATGTGCTTGACAGTCTATTTCATGGATTTGACTATGATTGCGCAGTATAGAATGGTAAGTGGGTAGGAGACCGTTCCCCTGCGTTCCAGGCGGACGCGTGTCTTGCGGGCCCGCGGTGAGCCAACTTGAAGTGCAAAGATGTGCTCCTAACGCTTCGCTTTTACTCGCAAAAGCCGTTCTTCGTGACGGCTCTCGCTGCGCTCCCGCAAGTTGTCTCACCTGTCGGCTGATCCTCCCAGAGTGGTTTTGCCGCGGGCTCACACAAAGTGAGTCATGCAACCGTTGCCGCAGGACGCGGCGTACTTAGGTTGCTTGGAACGAAGGTACACTGGCTGGTGTTTCAAGACTTTTTGTATAAGCAGGCAGTATGAGCATACTATCTTAGACCATCACGATAGGTAAGGCGCTTCATGCAATACTTAGCATTTTGCAAAGACTTAAATCCTTGTGATCAAAGTGTTTACAAAGTCGAGAAACGAAGCCAACTCAACTCACACTCTGCCAAAAAGCAACATGACATACATTCTTTAGCAAAAGCGAAGGCGCAACTGCGGGGTCGGCCGTTGCTGTGAGACTGCTGTCACGCTCTTTGTCAGTAGGCTCATAGCGTAAGGCAATCCCCTAGCGCCGAAGCGGGTTTAAACTGCAGCAGGATTTTCGCAATACAGACATGACAAGTTTTCAAGAACCTATTTTGGTGCAGCCCCCCAAAAAAACAGTCCAACACAGATTAGCAGTGTTGGACTGTTTTCGTCTTATATGGTTTCTAAAACGTTAGTAACATCAGTATGCTCGAGCTCCTGAGCTTCGGCTACCGCTTTGTACGTAACTTTACCGGCCAGTGTGTTGAGGCCTTTACGAAGTGCTTCATTGTCTAAGCATGCTTGCTTGACGCCTTTATTGGCAATTTGCAATGCATATGGAATCGTGACATTTGTTAATGCAACTGTAGAAGTCTGCGGAACTGCTCCCGGCATGTTCGCTACTGCGTAATGCACGATGCCGTGCTTCACGTAAGTTGGATCATCATGTGTCGTGACACGGTCAGACGTTTCGAAAATCCCGCCTTGGTCAATCGCGATATCAATCACTACAGAACCAGGTTTCATGGATTTCACCATTTCTTCCGTAACCAATGTCGGAGCCTTAGCACCAGGTATGAGTACGCAGCCAATAACCAAATCCGCGTCTTTCACGGAATTTGCAATATTATATGGATTCGAAACAAGCGTTTGGATATCTTTTCCGAACTGCTCGTCCAGTTGACGAACGCGCTCAACGGAAAGATCAAGGATGGTGACGTGTGCACCGATTCCGATTGCCACACGCGCAGCATTCGTTCCGGCTTGTCCTCCGCCGATGATAGTAATCTTACCACGGGAAACACCAGGTACGCCTGCAAGCAGGATTCCTTTACCGCCTTTTGTCTTTTCAAGATATTGCGCACCAATCTGGGTCGCCATCCGGCCGGCCACCTCACTCATCGGCGCTAGTAATGGCAAAGAACCGTTGGGTAATTGCACTGTTTCATAGGCAATTGCAGTAACTTTATTTTCAATCAGCGCTTTGGTTAAGTTTACTTCTGGAGCTAAATGTAAATACGTGAATAACACTAATCCTTCACGGAAGTATTGGTATTCTGAAGAAGCAGGTTCTTTGACCTTTAATACCATATCGACATCCCAGGCTTCTGCAGCGGTCGGAACGATTATCGCTCCCGCTTCCTTATACTCTTCATCCTGAAAGCTGGACCCCAAACCTGCACCTGTTTCAATATATACTTCATGTCCGGCAGTTTTTAAAGTCAGGACACTGGCAGGGGCTATTGCCACTCGGTTTTCATTGTTTTTAACTTCTTTTGGAACACCTATACGCATGCAAAATCCTCCTAAATTGAAAGTTACGTTAATCGCTCATGTCATCTTGCCGATTAATGTCAATTTCATCTTATCAGAAAATATAAGTTTTTTCCTCTTTTTTTCACTCAATCCCTATCGTTTTCAAATTTGATGCTTTAGAGAAATAGTTTCGACAAAATAGAAGGAATATCTTAAGTTATGAAGAATAGAGTAGTGTAGAAACAATTTAACTTTAAGGATGGAGTGGTATTTATGGCATTGACGTACAAAAATATTATTGTAGCCGTAGACGGTTCTGATGAGGCAAAATGGGCATTTAAAAAAGCAATCGCGATTGCAGATCGCAATGATGCAACTCTTCACTTAATCAACATCATTGATACTCGTTCGTATGCGGCAGTCGAAGCATATGATCGTTCAATTGCTGAAAGAGCTCAAAAGTATGCGGAAGAGTTATTGACCGAATACCGGGGCGAAGCGGCTCAGGCTGGAATAACTAATACTCAAATTCATGTGGAGTATGGTTCGCCAAAGACTTTAATCCCTCGTGACATTGCGAACAAATTAGATGCAGATCTAATCATTTGCGGTGCTACCGGTCTTAACCGCGTAGAGCGTTTCCTAATCGGAAGTGTATCCGAAAACATTGTACGTTCTGCAAAATGTGACGTACTGGTAGTTCGTACACCAGAACACTTAGCTTAATAAAAAAACTCGTTCTTCACACGAAGAACGAGTTTTTTTATTTTATTTTGCTGTTTCAAGCGGTACTGATTCTACTGAAATATTAGCAATACGAACTGTATCACGAGCCAGCATGATTTCTTCATTTGTCGGAATGATCAATACTTTAACAGGCGAATGCGGGAAGCTGATATACGCTTCCTGTCCTCTGACGTTGTTAAGGCTAGGATCGAAATACACACCCATAAATTCTAATCCGTTCATTACCTTTTCCCGCACAATCGCACTGTTCTCACCTATTCCTGCAGTGAAAATTATCGCATCGACCCCGCCCATTCCAGCTGCGTACTGACCGATATGCTGGTGAATGCGATCGGTAAACACATCAAGAGCTAATTGCGCGCGTTCGTTTCCTTGTTCAGCCGCTTCCGTTATATCACGTAAATCACTGGAAAATCCGCTTAAGCCCAGCAAGCCGGATTTCTTATTTAAAACATTGACTACTTCGTCAGCTGTCTGTTCGGTGCGTTCCATCATATACGGAATTAGAGCCGGGTCAATGTTTCCTGACCGCGTGCCCATGATAACACCTGCTAAAGGGGTAAAGCCCATAGACGTATCAACTGACTTACCGCCCTTAACTGCTGCGATACTTGCACCGTTTCCTAAATGGCAGGAAATAAGACGTGTATCTTCAAGCGGACGGTTCAGAATCTTTGCCGCACGTTCGGTCACATATTTATGACTTGTACCGTGGAACCCGTATTTACGAATTCCGTATTTCTCATAATATTCATATGGCAAAGCGTACAAAAACGCTTTTTCAGGCATTGTCTGGTGAAATGCAGTGTCGAAGATCGCAACTGCAGGTATGTTCGGCAGCGCTTCTTTAAAGGCTTTAATCCCGACAATATTAGCCGGATTGTGCAAAGGTGCAAAACCTGAGATTTCTTCAAGTCGTTCAATTACTTCCTCATCGATTAGAACTGAATCACTGAATAGCTCTCCCCCATGAACTACGCGGTGCCCCATTCCGTCAATTTCATCGTAAGATTCGACAACACCTTCACTCAAAAGATGCGCGAGCAGCATGCTGACTGCCTGAGAATGATCCGCAATATCCAAAACCTTCTCGATTTTCTTTTCATTCGTTGACATAGAAAAAATCGAATTGTTCAGACCGATTCTTTCGAATAACCCCTTTGTAATCTCTTCTTCTGTCGTCATCTCAATCAATTGAAATTTTAAAGATGAACTTCCTGCATTAACCGATAAAATTTTCGGCAATTTTATCCACCCCTTCAGTTCACTATTACGTTATTAAACGTTTCAAACTAGTATAATGCCTACTAATTTGAAACGCAATTAAAAATATGAAATTTATTCTATTTTTCTGTAAATATTTTCATAATTAGAAAAATAGAGGAAGAGCGACCGCTCGGTCACTCTTCCTTATTTCCCATCCAGCGGCCCACTTTAGCAAAAAAGCTTTGCATTGCCCGTACGTCGCCTAATTCAGGTATCTTCGCAAGCAATACATTAGGGATAATCATTTGCGCATCAGGCTGCTGTAAAAGCAGGATGCTTTTCGCAAAACGCTGATCTGCAAATAATGAAGCAGGAAGTTCAAACAGCCCTCTTAGCAGTTGATGATCTTTCAGAAACAGTAATAGAGGTTCAGCGCCTTCTGCTGTCAGAAGTCTGGACGGCACAACAAAAAATCCGTAGCCTCCCGGTTTCACATAACGCATTGATTGTTCAATATAAAGATAATGTGAAAAAGCATGTCCTTCTTCAGGCATAAGCTCATAATCCAGCGCTACTTCATCATCGGGATAATACCCTACCGGAATATCGCTGACAACCGCATCTACCAAATCCATCGGCAACGGACGCATAGCATCCTGCAGATAGAAAGATACAGGAAGCTGCAGCAAGTTCGCTGTAGCAGCGGCAATTTGAATTAATACATCATCAATTTCTACTGCACTTGCCGAAGCATTCCCTTCGAATTGGTTCAATACGGTAAAGAGCAGATTACCCGTTCCAGCAGCCGGGTCTAAAAAGGTCGCGTCTTCTGTCTGCTTCATTAACTTGTTAACCAAATAGCCGATTAAATAGCCAATGGAATCAGGTGTCATCTGGTGGTGCGCCTGCGCAGACTGCTTCATTCCTTTTAATAAAGCCAGCTGCACGCCTTTTCGAATTTCTTCGGGTTTCACCGGACTCTCCAATTCCACAGCACCCGGCTGATCAAGCCATCTTTCACTGGCTGCCAGCACCGCATCTAAATATAGCCCGTCGGCATTAGCTGCATACTCATCATAATAAGTAAAAACTTTTTCCATATTGTTCATTGTATTTCCTCCATGAAGAAACCCACCTCATCAGGTGGGTTGCGATTTAATTCAGTTCTTTTACCGCTTGAATGGCTGCATCATAGTCGGGATGGTCGGTTGCTTCACTGACATATTCTACATATGAAACACGGTCGTCGCGGTCCACTACGAAAATGGAGCGGGTTAATAAACGCAGTTCCTTAATCGCAGTGCCAAACTCTGTTCCAAATGAAAGATCTCGGTGATCAGAATATAGCTGTAAATTCTCGACTCCTTCAGCGTCTTTCCATCTCGCCTGCGCAAAAGGAAGATCGACAGAAATAGTTATCACTTCTACATCATCCCCAAGAGCCATCGCTTCATCATTGAAACGTTTTGTCTGAAGAGAGCAAACACCTGTATCGACGGATGGCACGACACTGATGAGACGTACTTTCCCTTTCGACTCGGCCAGCGTGACCGGCTTTAGATCATTTGAAAGCACTGTAAAATCAGGTGCTATTTCTCCAACCTTTACTTCTGTTCCTTCCAAATGGACAGGGTTGTTCTTAAATGTAACATTTACCAAATCAATCACTCCTTTTAAGCTAGTGTACTAAAAGCCCGGGTCTTCTTGCAACTGATGCTGTTCAGACGTGTCTGTTTCAGTCAATTTCTTTTCTTCAAATAGTCGCTCATGTACGACTGCTGTGTCAGCAAAAATATCATGAAGCGCATTTTTATGAGGAGTAAACAATACGAGCAGATACGGTATCCACAACATCTGCGAAATAAAACGTCCGATTCCTTCTCTGAATAATACCGTATTCCAGTCCAGCTTTTCTCCATTCAGCTTGACGACCCGTATGCCCATAATCATTTTACCCACGGTTTGACCCGCCCATTTGGTCATCAGGATAAAGTAAAGCAGAAGCAATAAAAGCGCCGCAATTTTATAAGGACTGAATAAAAAGGCAAATGGTTTAGTAATCCCGGCATCTAGCAAACGGAAAATTGGCTTAATAAAAATGCCGCTGATTGCTGAAACCATCAAAAAATCAATCAAAAATGCCCAAAGCCTGATCCAGAAACCCGCATATTTCGGCTGAAAAAGAGACGGGTATGCCGGCAATGGCCGCTGTGTGTTCAGCATCTCATTCGTCATCATACACTCTCCTCCTTACTCACCATACAAATACATCATCCGGGGGGCTTGATTTTCCGCAATCATTTTTTTGATAATTTGTGATTCAACATCTCCGCCGAATACATCATGTGCTTTTAATGATAAGAGTGAAGCTAAATTATCAGGCGTACCATATTCAAAAACGGATGCATTTTCCAAATGATAGTCTTCTTTCATTGCAGAAACCACAGCCGGTAACTTCCCATAGTCATCCGCCAGACCTGCTTCAATCGCTTGGCGTCCATTCATGACGCGGCCGTCCGCTACTTTACGCACTTCTTTTTCATCCATTCCACGTCCTTGAGCAATGATATCTACGAAACGATTATATGAATCATCAATCATTTCCTGAAGCATTTCCCGCTCTTCGGGTTTCATCTCCCTCGTCGGACTCATCATATCTTTGTAAGGGCCTGATTTAATCGTCGGGAAATCGACACCATATTTTTCGGCCAGTTTACCGTAATTGATTGACTGCATGATGACACCAAT
>NZ_WHVV01000049.1 GCF_009650995.1 Sporosarcina cascadiensis
ACTGTGCAGCGAGAAGGACGGGGAGTGGTGGAGTGCAAGGAAGCGAGCCGCTGTGACTCGAAGCGTATGATATACGCTAGACTCGCAAGCGGGGAAGCTGACGTAGTCAATCCGCCGCTCTCCGTTCTTCGCAGCCCCGAACACGGAAGGTAAGCTCGCGCGCCGATGGTAGTTGGGGGTTTCCCCCTGTGAGAGTAGGACGTTGCTGGGCACGAAGCCATTCCTTATGGGGAGGCCGCTGAAAAAGTTCATTTAAAGAAGATAAGCAACTGCGCGAACAGAAGTCCGGTCGCACAGTTGCTTTTTTATTCTCCTTATCTAGTATCCATAGTATAATTGGGAGAACTATCCAAGGTG
>NZ_WHVV01000050.1 GCF_009650995.1 Sporosarcina cascadiensis
CGGGGCCTTAGCTCAGCTGGGAGAGCGCCTGCCTTGCACGCAGGAGGTCAGCGGTTCGATCCCGCTAGGCTCCACCAATCATATAATTTCAAGACTGACTAATTGTGGCGGCGTAGCTCAGATGGCTAGAGCGTTCGGTTCATACCCGAAAGGTCGTGGGTTCGACCCCCTCCGCCGCTATCTATGGACCTTTAGCTCAGTTGGTTAGAGCAGACGGCTCATAACCGTCCGGTCGCAGGTTCGAGTCCTGCAAGGTCCACCAGTTTAATTTGAATACGGAGGAATACCCAAGCCCGGCTGAAGGGATCGGTCTTGAAAACCGACAGGGGTGTTAAAGCCCGCGGGGGTT
>NZ_WHVV01000051.1 GCF_009650995.1 Sporosarcina cascadiensis
TCGACCTTGCAAGAAGTTTGAATGGGGGATGTGTTTGCAGTTTAAATCCGCTTCGGCGCTGGGGGATTGCCTTACGCCATGAGCCTGCTGGCGAAGAGCATGCCAGCAGTCTCATGGCAACGGCCGACCCCGCAGTTGCGCCTTCGCTAGCGTGGGGAATGTATGACATACTGCATTTTTACAGAGTGTGAGTTTAGTTAGTGTTGTTTCCGTTTCTCGATTTAGCAGGAGGTTTGAATGTGGTATGTGTTTGCAGTTTAAATCCGCTTCGGCGCTGGGGGATTGCCTTACGCTGTGAGCCAGCTGGCAAAGACCACGCCA
>NZ_WHVV01000005.1 GCF_009650995.1 Sporosarcina cascadiensis
TACTCATTTTGTTTGTGTCACTAGAGTGCACAAACTGTATTTCGTTAACGTTTTGCTGTTCAGTTTTCAAGGTTCATGTTGTTGCGCTTTCGTAAGAGGCAACTTTTTAATAATACCAAATCGCTGTATTGTTGTCAACACTTTTGTTTAATTTCTTTTAAAGTGTTTTTCCAGCTGAGTTGCTGTCTTGCAAATGCGACGCTTATTAATATACCATCGTCTATTTCATAATGCAAGCAATTTTATCAATTTCTTTGAAACTTTCTCTTTAAAGCTAGTTCTAAGACTCTCTATAGAAGTAAAGAGCAAGAATCCTTCTATAATGAGAGGCTTCCTTGCTCCATTTATCAAAAGATCTTTTCAATTGTAATTTTTCTGTTTGATGATAAATCTAAATGAGTTCCGCTTCCCAGCACTTTAACGATCGGCCGTAACGGGAAATCACGGTGAAGATAAATAACTTCTGCTATTTCATCTGTTGTCAGCTTCACTTTTGTACCGATCGACAGCTTATTGATCAGGTCATGGAGCACTTGAATAATCTTTACATCAAATTTCCCAAACTCTTCTTCTCTCATTAACTCTATTACTTTGAAGGAGTTCTCCTTTTGACGATAGGGCCTTTCTGATGCCATTGCATGATAAACGTCGGCCACAGAAATAATCTGAGAGATTTCCGTGATTTCCTGGCCTTTCAAGCCGCGTGGATAGCCGCTGCCGTCAAAGCGCTCATGATGCTGCAAAATTGCTGCTTTCATTTCCGGGCGCACTAAGGAAGAATCCTGCACCATCTGAAAACTGTGGATGACGTGCTTCTTCACTTCACTCAGTTCTTCACTGGTCAGAAATGCTACCTTATCAAGAATTTTTTGGTCAACTTTTGCCATTCCGCTGTCAGCTAACACGCCGGCAATGCCCACTTGCAGAACTTGTCCCCTTGGATAACCCATCTGCTCACTAATGAGCGCCGCCAATATTCCTACGCTGATGGAATGGTGGGAGCGGTAGTTTTGAATAGTTGAAAACTCGTTCAACCTTCTAACATACTCTTTATTTTCAAGGAAAGCCTGGATGACAGGAAGTACGATTACCCGTACTGCAGCCACATCCAGTTTCTTGCCCGATCTATAACCCGCAAACTCTTTTTGATAAACCTCTACCGTTTCATCGTATAAAGCTTCCAAAGTTCTTGATTTCGGCGGTGAGCTCTGCATTACTAATTTTTCGACTTCAGGTGTCAATTTTACTTCTGTAACTTGATCAACCAGAGGCTGTTCGGATGAATTTTGAGCTTTGGATTCTATTAGTACTCTCGAGATGCCGAATGTACGGAGCACTTCGAAATGTTCTAATGTCAGCTTTGTATCTTTTACTATAATGGGATTTTTTGTATTTGCATATAAATCTTCTTTCAGGAAGCTGCCCGGTCTTAATTCACTTATCTCTTTATAAATATCCATACTCTCACCCAATTTCTTCTATACTCTATCTATTATCATATAATATTCTCAAATATTTGGATAGATGAATGAGTAAAAAATACTAAATCATAAAAAAGGTCATTGAAGCGGCACTTTACGCCCTTCAATGACCTAAGATCAATCTACTTCTTCCGAATCCTCTGTTTCAATTTCAGCAATCTCACTGTCTTCTGCCATGTCAATTGCTTCAATTGAGTCCGGCTCTAGCTCTTCTTCCGGATCTTCCTCACTTTTTTCGACTTTCGCTACTGTCGCTACGCGTTCATCATCAGCTAATCGAATCAAACGCACACCTTGCGTAGATCGCCCAAAAATAGAAATATCGCCGATTGACATACGAATTAGAATTCCATGAATCGTAATCAGCATCAGATCTTCTTCACCGTTTACTGACTTCATCGCAACAATATCTCCATTGCGTTCTGTCATATGCATCGTTTTCAAACCATATCCGCCACGTGACTGCGAACGGTATTCACTTTCAGGCGTACGTTTACCGTATCCTTTTTCAGTTACTACGAGGATGTCGTCGCCTTGATCCACTATATCCATGCCGACAACTTCATCATCTGTACGTAAGCGGATACCGCGCACACCGGCGGCTGTTCTTCCAAGCGGGCGTATATCCTCTTCTGCAAAACGAATAAGCATGCCTTGCTTGGTACAAATCGCGATATCTGATTGACCGTCTGTTGATTTAACAGAGATCAGCTCATCTTCATCACGCAGACCTAATGCAATCAGACCGTTCGCCCGGATATTCGCGTAGCCCATAATGGACGTGCGCTTGATGACTCCGTGTTTTGTTGCAAAGAATAGATAATGATCTTCGCTGAACTCGCTGATTGGAATCATGGCCGTTACCTTTTCACCTTTTTCAAAATCAATGAGGTTGATAATCGGCAATCCCTTCGCAGTCCGGCTGTATTCAGGTACCTCATAGCCTTTCTTACGGAACACACGGCCTCTGGTAGTAAACAGTAGAATCGTATCGTGTGTTGATGTATTCAACAGATGCTCAACAAAATCGTCTTCATTTGTACCCATGCCTTGAATACCGCGGCCGCCGCGCTTTTGACTGCGATAGGTATTCGCAGGCAGACGTTTAATATAGCCTTGGTGAGTTAATGTCACGATGGAGTTTTCAACCGGGATCAAGTCTTCGTCTTCAAGCATTTCAGAACCGCCCAGCATAATTTCAGTCCGGCGTTCATCTGAGAAACGTTCTTTAATCTCTGTTAATTCTTCACGGATAATTTCGATTACCTTTTGCTCATCCGCTAAAATCGCGCGCAACTCTTCGATCAGCGTCACAAGCTCTTGGTATTCAGACTCAATCTTGTCCCGCTCCAAACCTGTCAGACGCTGTAAACGCATGTCCAGGATTGCCTGGGACTGACGGTCGGAAAGCTCGAACGTTTCCATCAGATTCGCTTTTGCTTCTGCCGTAGTTTTCGATCCTCGAATTAATGCAATGATACGGTCGATATGATCGAGCGCAATACGCAAACCTTCTAAGATGTGAGCACGGTCTTCAGCTTTATTCAGCTCAAACTGTGTACGGCGTCGGATAACCACTTTTTGATGCTCTAAGTAATGAAAGAGAATTTCTTTCAATCCAAGTACTTTTGGCTGCTTATCTACAAGTGCCAGCATGTTAATACCGAAGCTTGTCTGCAAGGCAGTCTGCTTGTACAGATTATTCAACAATACATTGGCGTTTGAATCTCGTCGCACTTCAATGACGATCCGCATTCCTGTCCGGTCGGATTCATCTGCCAGGTGAGTGATGCCGTCAATTTTCTTATCGCGCACCAGCTCTGCAATTTTTTCAATGAGCTTTGCTTTATTCACCTGGAATGGAATTTCCGTGACAATAATAGTTTCTCGTCCGTTTGACGCCGTTTCAATTTCCGCTTTACCGCGGATAATGAGGGAACCGCGGCCTGTCTCGTACGCTCTGCGGATACCGCTGCGTCCTAAGATCATACCACCGGTGGGAAAATCAGGTCCCGGAACGATTTCCATCAATTCTTCGGTAGTGATTGCACTGTTTTCCGCTAACGCTAGCACCGCGTCAATTGTTTCGCCCAGATGGTGAGGGGGAATGTTCGTGGCCATTCCAACCGCGATCCCTGATGTACCGTTAACCAGTAAGTTGGGATATCGGCCTGGCAGGACAGCCGGCTCTTTTTCCTGCTCATCATAGTTGGCCTGGAAATCAATCGTATTTTTATTGATATCACGCAGCAGTTCCATAGCGATTTTCGACATGCGCGACTCTGTATAACGCATGGCTGCTGCTCCGTCCCCGTCAACAGAACCGAAGTTTCCGTGACCGTCTACGAGCATATAGCGATAACTGAAATCCTGCGCCATCCGTACCATTGTGTCGTAAACGGCACTGTCACCGTGCGGGTGATACTTACCGATTACGTCCCCTACGATACGAGCAGATTTCTTATGCGGTTTGTCAGCTGTAATGCCCAGGTCGTGCATTGCGTATAAAATCCGTCTGTGTACTGGCTTGAGCCCGTCACGGACATCAGGAAGCGCCCGTGAAACAATAACACTCATTGCATAGTTCAGAAATGAAGTTTTCATTTCCGTATTAATATTTATTTCTTGCACACCGCTTCGTGGCAAATCTGCCATGTTGTCAAGCTCCTTTCACCACTTATATCTATAAGTTCAGCTGTGCCGGTCAACTGGCTGCTGATCAGGTATCGATATTCTGTACGAATACCGCATTATCTTCAATGAACTTTCTGCGCGGCTCTACTTCATCGCCCATCAGTTCATCAAACGTAGTATTTGCTTCCATTGCATCTTCCAGACGGACTTGCAGGAATGTACGCTTATCAGGATCCATCGTTGTTTCCCACAGTTGCTCAGGATTCATTTCACCCAGACCTTTGTAGCGTGTGATGTCTGGCTTTGGTGAGGCGGGCATACTTGCCATGATTTCCTGCAATGCTTCCTCGTCGTAGCAATACTCTTCTCTTTTACCCGCACGCACGCGGTATAGCGGCGGTTGTGCAATGTAAACATAGCCTGCTTCAATTAACGGACGCATGAATCGGAAGAAGAAGGTTAATAATAACGTACGGATGTGCGCACCGTCGACGTCAGCATCTGTCATAATGACAAGCTTATGATAACGGGCTTTTTCTAAATTAAATTCTGAACCGATTCCTGTACCCATTGCCGTAATGATCATGCGGATCTCTGCGTTGCCGAGTATACGGTCTAAACGGGCCTTTTCTACGTTCAGAATTTTCCCGCGCAACGGCAGGATTGCCTGGAAATGACGGTCTCGGCCATTTTTGGCTGAACCTCCGGCAGAGTCACCTTCTACGATGTACAGTTCACTGAGAGCCGGATCTCTTGAAGAACAGTCGGACAGTTTACCCGGCAGACTGGACACTTCAAGCGCTGACTTGCGGCGCGTCAATTCGCGGGCGTTTTTAGCTGCCATGCGTGCTCTTGCCGCCATCGTGCTTTTTTCGACTACTTGCCGGGCGACTACAGGATTTTCAATCAGAAAACGCTGCAATGCTTCAGAAAACAGCGAGTTTGTAATCGTGCTGACCTCTGAGTTTCCAAGCTTCGTTTTTGTTTGTCCCTCAAATTGAGGATCAGGGTGCTTGATAGAAACGATCGCAGTCAGGCCTTCACGTACATCATCGCCGGATAAATTGCCGTCCGCTTCTTTCAGCAGGCCATTTTTCCGGGCATAATCATTAATGACACGTGTCAATGCTGTTTTAAAGCCGGATTCATGTGTACCGCCCTCATACGTGTGTATATTATTAGCGAATGAAAGCAGGTTTTCCGCATAACCGCTGTTATACTGCATAGCGATTTCTACAGCAATGCCATCACGTTCTCCTTCAATGTAAATCGGATCTTCAAAAATCGGTTCCTTATTTTCATTGAGGTGCTGAACGTATGATTTAATACCGCCTTCGTAATGAAACAGTTGAGACTTTGGCTCTTCTTCCCGTTCGTCTGTAATCGTAATACGCAGACCGCGGTTTAAATACGCCAGTTCACGCAGGCGCGTGGACAGCGTGCTGTATTCATACACAGTCGTTTCCGTAAAGATTTCAGGATCGGCTTTAAATCGGATGGTCGTACCTGTTTCAGTCGACTCACCGATGACTTCCAGCTCTTTTGAAACCGGTCCTCTTGAAAATTCAATCGCATATAATTTATTGTCACGCCGAACAAATACTTCAGTCTTTTCTGACAGCGCATTAACAACCGAAGATCCTACGCCGTGGAGACCGCCTGATACTTTATAGCCGCCACCGCCAAACTTACCGCCGGCGTGAAGAACCGTCATAATGACTTCTACAGCAGGTCTGCCGGTAGACTCTTGAATGCCTACAGGAATACCGCGGCCGTTGTCTTCTACCCGGATCCAATTGTCTTTCTCAATTGTTACTTCTATGTGATCGCAATAGCCGGCGAGCGCTTCGTCGATACTATTGTCGACAATTTCCCATACGAGATGATGAAGTCCCTTTGCACTTGTCGTCCCAATATACATACCCGGGCGTTTACGGACAGCTTCTAGACCTTCCAACACTTGTATCTGATTCGCATCATAAGCTGTCTGTACATCTTTCTCTTCCATTGCCAACGTCTTCACCTTTCCTTTCAACCATCTCAAACTCCAAAAACCTATTCCTTACACAAAACCGAACCATCGTGCACTTCGAAAATAGCTGCCTTCTGCAGTGTTTCGTGATCGATTCCGGCAATATTTGTTGTCGTAACAAATGTCTGAACCTGTCCCTGCATCGTGCTCAGCAAATGAGACTGGCGGTAATCGTCTAACTCTGATAACACATCGTCCAGCAATAAAATCGGTGTTTCTCCCACCTCTTGTTTAACCAGCTCAATTTCAGCGAGTTTCAAAGACAGTGCAGTTGTCCGCTGCTGGCCCTGTGATCCATACGTCTGAATATCATAGCCATTGACAAAAAACTGCAAATCATCACGATGCGGGCCTACCAGCGTAAGCCCCCGTTCTAATTCGCGTCTTCTTACCGATTTCAGCTGATCTTCAAAAATTGTCTCCATTTCTTCAACAGTCTGCCCAGAATGAAGGTCTTTTAAAGTTCCATATGAAACTTCCAGTGTTTCCAAACCGCGTGAAATTCCCTGATGAATGGGATTTGCCCATTTTTGCAGTAATTCCATGAAGTAAAACCGTTTGCGGATAATTTGTACCGCGACTTGAATATATTGTTCTGTATACACATCGAACATGACATCCTGCAGATCCAGTTTGCCGCGATGGGTTTTCAACATGGCATTTCGCTGTTTCAGGATCTTTTGAAAATTGACCAGATCGTGCAGATAAACTCTCGAAATCTGTCCAATCTCCATATCTAAAAATCGCCTGCGCAGTTGGGGGCTGCCCTTTACGATATTTAAATCTTCAGGCGCGAACATGACTACGTTCATCTGTCCCACATACATACTCAGCCGGTTTTGTTCTAAGTGATTGACTCTTGCTTTCTTTCCTTTTTTGGAAATCGTCAATTCTAATGGCAAACGACCAAATTTCCGTTCGACATCCCCTTCTATTTTACCACACTCTTGTTCCCAGCGTATGAGTTCACGATCATTTGCAGTGCGATGAGATTTTGCCATGGCCAATACGTAGATTGCCTCCATGATATTGGTCTTTCCTTGGGCATTTTCACCAATTAATACGTTCATAGTTGGGGAGAATTCTAATTCGAGCGAGGCGTAATTTCGATAATTCGTTAAAGCAAGCCGGTCAATATGCATCCGGCTGTCCAGATTCATCCGCTGACAGTTTAAACTTTCCTGCGCCCGGAATATTCACGACATCTTCATCATATAATTTCTTACCGCGGCGCTGTTCCGGCTCGCCGTTTACATAAACAACATTCTCTGACAAAAACCATTTGGCCATACCGCCTGAACTGATCGTATTTGTCATTTTCAATAATTGACCAAGTGTAATGTACGGTGCATTGAATTGTACTTTTTCCATATTTGCTCAATCCCTCATCAATAGTCTGTCCCTCTAGTTTACCTAACTTTTCGCAATAAGTAAAAAGGATAGCCAACATGTTGACTATCCTATCCATACTTATTTTCTTATCGGTGAAATTAAAACGTCCGAACCGGCAAAATTAATTGCAGAATTGCTTCACTGTCAATGGATTTTAAAATGAACGGTCGCATGCTGCCAGTGAAATGAATCATCAGATCCTGACCGTCAATCGCTTTCAATGCGTCCATCATATATTTTGCACTGAATGAAATTTTCAAAGGTTCTCCTTCGATATTCACCGCTTCCACTACTTCCTCTACATTTCCGACGTCCGGAGAGTTTGAGGAAATTTGGATATTGTTGCTGCCGTCTGTGGAAAAGTGAACAATATTATTGCGGTCTTCGCGGGCAAGCAATGATGCACGGTCAATTGCCTGTAATAAATTCCGCCCGTTTACTGTAATCGATGTCTTGTATTCATTCGGAATTAAACGGGATGTATCCGGATAATTGCCTTCAAGCAGTCTCGAATAAAATAACACGTTATGCAATTTAAACAATACTTGTTGATTCGCAATGAAAATTTCTACTGCCGTCGAGTGATCCGGAAGAATTTTGCTCAATTCCTGAAGACTTTTACCGGGAATGACTGCATTGAATGGTGTGCTCGCCTGTACTTCAGGTTTGATAATACGTCTTGCCAAACGGTGGCTGTCCGTTGCGATGCAATACAGCTCATCCTCTTTTACTGTCCATTGAACACCTGTCAGTACGGGACGTGTTTCTTGTTGTGATACAGCAAATACCGTTTCACGAATAATGGATTTCATCAGGTCTGCCGGCAGTTCAAAACGTTCTGCATCTTTAATATCCGGAAGAATTGGATATTCATCAGCACTTTGGGCAATGATATGGAATTCAGACTGTCCTGAACGGATATGTGTTTTCATTCCATCACGCAATTCAATCATCACTTCATTTGTTGGCAACTTGCGAATAATCTCGTTAAAGACTTTTGCCTGCAGCACTAATGTACCCGGCTGAATCATTTGGATAATCTGATTGCCGTCCTCTTCGAGTGGAATGAATGTGGAAATCGTAATATCCGAGTCACTTCCGGTCATCGTCAATCCTTTTTCTGTTGCCTCTAATTTTATCCCGGTCAAAATAGGTGTCGTTACTTTTGAACTGATTGCTTTGATGACATCGCTTAATCCATCCAGCAATCTATCACGCATAATTTCAAACTGCATCTCGATACCTCGCTTATATAATAGTTATTAAAGTACTTAAAGATAGTAGTAATAGTAGTAGGGCCTGTGGATATGTGGAAAACGCCAATAAACTCATGCGCAGTAAAGTTTCCCACATGTGCATAAACAGTGGATGACCCTGCACACCTTGTCCACATTTATCCACAGCTTTTTTACGCGCGCCCTAAGGTTTTCTTAATGTCCTGTATATCCTGCTGTAAAGACTTATCCGATTCCAGCATCTTCGAAATCTTCTCATGAGCATGAATCACGGTCGAGTGATCACGTCCCCCAAATTCCGATCCGATCTTCGGCAAAGAAGAATCGGTCAATTCTCTTGATAAGAACATCGCAACCTGGCGCGGATAAGCAATAGCCCGCGTTCTTTTTTTCGCAACGAAATCCTCAAGACGTATATTGTAATGCTCACCGACGGACTTTTGAATATCTAAGATGGAAATAATGCGAGGGCGTGAGTTAGGGATAATATCTTTCAATGCCTCTGCTGCCAAATCAGTTGTAATGTCTGCGTTTACTAAAGAAGAGTACGCTACCACACGGATCAGCGCGCCTTCAAGCTCCCGGATATTCGAATCAATTTGATTGGCAATGTACAGCATTACATCATTAGAGATATCAATCAGCCCGTCAGCCTTTGCCTTTTTACGAAGAATGGCAATCCGCGTTTCCAGATCAGGCGGAGCAATATCTGTAATCAAACCCCATTCAAAGCGCGAGCGCAGCCGGTCTTCCAATGTAGGAATCTCTTTTGGCGGCCGGTCACTGGAGATAATGATCTGCTTGGATTCCTCGTGCAGCGTATTAAATGTATGGAAGAATTCCTCCTGTGTCTGTTCTTTTCCTGCCAGGAACTGAATATCATCAATCAGCAGCACGTCTACGCTGCGATACTGATCCCTGAAGTCGCCAGCCTTATTATCACGAATTGAATTGATGAATTCATTGGTGAATTTTTCGGATGACAAATAAGAAACTTTCAAGGCAGGGTTTTGTTCCAGCACATAATGACCAATTGCATGCATTAAATGTGTCTTTCCCAGCCCAACGCCTCCATAGATAAAGAGAGGATTGTAAGCTTTAGCCGGTGCCTCTGCGACAGCAAGCGAAGCAGCGTGGGCGAAACGGTTTCCTGATCCGATAACAAATGTATCGAATGTATATTTCGGATTCAGCATGCCTGCAGAATTAGGCATAGGTACTTTCTCAGCAACCTTTGGCGGTGTTTTAGGAATTTGAATATCGTTTTCCGCCATATCCTGCGGCACGATAAACTCAATAATCCGGTCTTCGCCTGTCAGTTCGGACAAAATCCCTGTGATCAGATGAACGTAATGAGTTTCGAGCCAGTCTTTTGCGAATGAATTTGGAACCGAAATCGTGGCATTTTCCGCTTCGTATGTCAGCAGTTTTGTCGATTTCAGCCATGTCTCAAAACTGGGCTTCGAAACACGCGCTTCGATATTCTTCAATACCTGGTCCCATAAATTCGATAAATTTTCCAATCGTGTGCCTCCTTTTCGATGAGATAATAAAAGTCTGGAATCTGCTTATACACAGTATCCAAACTTGTGGATAAAAAATATCGAAACATGTTGAAAAAACTATCCACACTGTATTCACAACTGTGGATAAGAATTTATAAAATAATTATGCACACAATAAAAGCTTTTTAATTGTAACAGGGAACCTGAATATTGACAAGGAGTCTAACGATTTATTCACAATCCCTTCAGCTGTGCATAAAGTGGTTATCCACAAGCCTTGGTATGTGAAAAACTTGTCGACAAATGCCGGAATAAAAAATCCACAATTTTTATATGCGCACACTTTGTCCAGAAGTGAAGCTCAGTAGACTGTGGATAACTTATTAGGATTTATAGACAAACTCAAGTGAGAACCAGATTGCATCATTATAAAATCATTGACATTCTTTTACTGGGTCGCTATACTATTCAAGACTGTCACAATAGTAAAAGAGACAATCAAAGCAGGAGGTGTCTTACGAAATGAAACGTACATTCCAACCAAATAAACGTAAACGCAGTAAAGTCCACGGATTCCGTCAGAGAATGAGTTCAAAAAACGGCCGTAGAATTTTAGCAGCTCGTCGTCGTAAAGGAAGAAAAGTTCTTTCAGCATAAGGCCACTGACTTATCAGTGGTTTTTTTTTTGCTGTTTAAGCTAATACCTACGAAGATCGGCTTGGAAGCTGAAGAAAATTAAAGCAGGTGGAAACGTGAAGAAGAGCCAGCGAATTAAAAAAAATAAAGAATTTCAGACGGTTTTTAAGAAAGGGAAATCTTTCGCCAACCGCCAATTTATTGTCTATACCTATAAAAAAGAAGACCAGGAAGAGTTTCGTATCGGACTGTCCGTCAGCAAGAAAGTAGGAAATGCAGTCACTAGAAATCAAGTAAAACGCTATATACGGCAAGCATTTCTGGAGATGAAGGATGAGGTCAGACAGGATCTCGATTATGTTATTATCGCAAGAAATCAAGCTGCCACGCTTGATTTCCATACGGCCAAGAAAAATCTGCAGCATGTCCTGCGAATTGCAAAAGCATATAAGAAGTAGAACGTTTGGAGTCATCATGATAAACTGAGAAAAAAGTTGAGAAATCAGCTTGCTACTGTTTGGGGGAAAAAATGTGAAAAAGAAATTAGTATTTCTTTCGCTGCTCGTTGTTGTTGCTGTCTTTATGGCAGGGTGTTCAGAGTTCAAGCAACCGATTACAGCAGAGAGTACAGGGATTTGGAACGAGTACATCGTCTGGCCGCTCGTTTCATTAATTACGACATTTAAAGGATGGCTTGGAACTTATGGACTGGCGATTATTGTCGTTACAGCAATCATTCGTACCGCATTGCTTCCATTAATCATTCAACAGACGAAAAGTTCAAAACGCATGCAGGAAATTCAGCCGCGTTTGAAAGCGCTAAAAGAAAAGTATAAGTCGAAAGATGCTGTGACGCAGAAGAAGTATCAGGAAGAAATGCAGCAGATCATGATCAATGAGAAAATCAATCCGGTAGCCGGATGTCTTCCTGTCATTATCCAGATGCCGATCTTCATTGGTTTCTATCACGCAATCAGCCGAATGAATGCTACACCGACCATTGAATTGGGAAGCTTCCTCGGAGTTGCACTCGGTACACCGAGTATCATATTTGCAGTCATCGCCGGGTTATTTCAGCTAATGGTACTTCGCACAGGACCTGCAATGGATAATCCGCAGATGAAAACGATGATGTATATCATGCCGTTCATGATCATGGTATTCGGTGCATTCGTGCCGTCCGCACTTGCTTTGTACTGGGTCGTCGGAAATATCATTTCATTAATCCAAAACATTTTTATCTACAAACCATTTGATAAACCCAAAGAGGTTGACGTAGTAAAAACAGGAGGGAAAAAGAAATGAAGCAACTTACACAAAGGGCTGCAACCGTTGAGCTAGCGATTAAATCGGCTTTACAGGACCTGGGTGTAACAAAAGATGAAGTTGAAATAGAAGTGCTTGAAAACGGAAGAAAAGGTTTTTTGGGCTTTGGGGCCAAAGATGCGGAAGTTCTCGTAACAGTTACACAAACTGAGGTAAAACCGGAATCAGTTCCTTCTATAAAAGAAGAAAAACCTGAACCGGAAACTTCAGTTATACTGACAGAGAACAGTGAAGTACCGCCTCTTGTTACAGAGCCGGCACCGCAGGCTGTTCTGAATCCCGAGCCAGAAATTGATACAGACGAAGAACCAGAACCCGCCGTCATCTTCCATGAAGCTGCTGAAAGTACAGACGAAGATCTCGCACGAGCGAAGAAATGTAATGAGCAAGAAGCAATTGAAGAAACGAAGTGCTATATAGATGATATGGCAAAAGAAATGGGAATTACGGATTTAGTGATTACTTGCGAAACCAAAGGAAAGTACATGAATTTCCATCTGGAAAGTGAAAAAGCTGCTTTCTTAATCGGAAAAAGAGGCCAGACACTCAACGCTATCCAGCAACTGGCCCAGCTGGTCACCAACAAAGTCACGAACCAGTTCAAGATTGTACGCGTCGACGTAGGTGATTACCGTGAACGCCGTGAACAATCACTTGAACAGCTCGCAGACCGCATGGCTGACCGGGCAATCCGCACAAGACAACAGGTAGCACTCGAACCGATGCCTTCCTACGAAAGAAAAGTCATCCACAACGCCTTATCACGCAGACTGGACGTGGAGACATTCTCAGATGGCAAAGACCCATACCGCCACATCGTCATTAAAGGAATTGAATAATTCGAAAGAGCTGTCCAGAAAGTGAGAAATCACTTCTGGACAGCTTTTTTAGTCTGGATATTAGCTGCGCGCACCAAAATAGCCCGGATCCGTGCCAAAAGCGGTAGGAAGAGCATCAAAACCATTCAACACCGCGCCAAAACCGCCTCGCACCGCGCCAATCTGCTATCGCGGCGAACTAAAACAACTGCAGGCCGCACATTGCCCGATTTCCTTCAAACATACTGCCATATCCACAAGTTTTATTCGTCAGAAATCTTCTAGCACGAACGTAATTCTGCAGCAAGACAAATTATCCACAACTTTTCATTTCGCATGCTAGGAGATTTCGACGATTTATGATAATATAGGATGTTAGAAAGCTGTGTCCGCGTTGAAGATATTCACATGTGGATAACGAAGCCAGGAAGGTGAAAAACTTGCATTTTGATACAATAGCCGCCATTTCAACTCCAATGGGAGAGGGAGCCATCGCAATTGTTCGGATCAGCGGAGAAGACGCATGGAAAATTGCAGACCGCATATTCCGTTCACCTGCAGCCAAACCGTTATGCGAACAGCCCACTCATACCATTCATTACGGACATTTACACGATCCCGCTACAGAGGAAACAGTGGAAGAAGTCATGGTCTCTATTATGAAAGGACCTAAGACGTTCACACGGGAAGACATCGTGGAAATCAATTGTCATGGAGGAATCACTTCAGTCAATCGGGTACTAACACTTGTTTTGTCAGAAGGGGCGAGATTGGCGGAACCAGGCGAGTTCACCAAGCGGGCATTTCTAAATGGTCGGATTGATTTATCGCAGGCTGAAGCAGTTATGGATCTCATCAGAGCCAAAACGGATAAAGCGATGAATGTAGCGCTCAATCAAATGGAAGGAAAGCTGTCCCATTTAATCGGCCAGCTGCGTCAGGCTCTTCTCGAAACACTGGCACAGGTGGAAGTAAACATTGATTATCCGGAATACGATGATGTGGAAGAAGTGACGATTCCCTTGATGATTGAAAAAGGGGAATGGGTGCGCGATGAAATCGATCAGTTATTACGGACTTCTTCGCAGGGGAAGATTTTACGCGAAGGACTGTCTACCGTTATTGTCGGGCGTCCGAATGTCGGAAAGTCTTCATTGCTCAATAGCTTAGTTCAAGAAAATAAAGCAATTGTGACTGACATTGCAGGCACGACCCGTGATATTATAGAAGAGTATGTCAATGTAAGAGGAGTTCCGCTGCGTCTGGTTGACACAGCAGGAATCCGGGAAACCGAAGACATTGTGGAGCGAATTGGTGTGGAACGTTCCAGACAGGTGCTGAAAGAAGCCGATTTGATTCTGTTGATGGTCAGCAGTTCAGAGCCGCTGACCGAGGAAGATGAACGGTTATTTGAAGCAGTGGATGGGATGGACGTCCTGGTCATCGTCAATAAGACCGACTTGCCGGCAAAAATTGATTTGCAGCGAGTGAAGGAATTGGCGGGAGAAGAGCGTGTGATCACCACTTCTATTCTGCAGGAGCAGGGCATCACAGAATTGGAAGAAGCAATTGCCTCGCTATTTTTTGGAGGAGCAATTGAATCAAATGACCCGACGTATGTTTCCAATGCCCGTCATATTGCACTGTTGAAACAGGCGCGCAATACGATAGAGGATGCGGTTCAGGCAGCTCAGTCGGGTGTACCGGTTGACATGATTCAGATAGATGTGACACGTACATGGGAAATTCTCGGTGAAATCATCGGGGATACTGTTCAAGATAGTTTAATTAAAGAGTTGTTTTCAAAATTCTGCCTCGGAAAATAACCATTTTATATATAGGAAGGATGAACGAACATGCCACAATTTGAAGCAGGCACGTTCGATTGTATCGTCATTGGTGCTGGACATGCCGGCGCAGAAGCTGCTTATGCTGCAGCGAAAATGGGCGCATCGACTTTAGTGTTAACAATGAATTTAGATATGATCGCTTTCATGCCGTGCAACCCGTCTCTCGGAGGTCCTGCAAAAGGAATCGTCGTGCGTGAAATTGACGCACTCGGCGGTGTGATGGCGAAAGTAATAGATAAAACGCATATTCAAATGCGTCTGTTGAATACAGGGAAAGGTCCGGCTGTCCGTGCACTGCGCGCGCAGGCCGACAAAGTGCTGTATCAGCAGGAAATGAAACGAGTGCTTGAAGAACAGCCGAATCTGACACTGCGTCAGGCGGTTGTCGAGCGATTAATTGTAGAGGACGATGAGGTAAAAGGTGTCGTAACGCAAATCGGTGCTATTTTCCGTGCGAAAACGGTTATCATCACAACGGGCACATTTTTACGCGGGGAAGTCATTATCGGCGACCTGAAGTATTCCAGCGGCCCGAATAATCAGATGCCTTCAATAAAGCTTGCAGATCACCTGCAGGAACTCGGCTTGAAGACGGTGCGCTTTAAAACAGGTACACCGCCGCGGATCAATGCCAATACGATTGATTACAGCAAAACAGAAATACAGCCGGGCGACGACGTACCGCGTTCATTCAGCTATGAAACGACGGAGTTCATCATGGATCAGCTGCCGTGCTGGCTGACATACACAACGCCTGAGACACACGAAATCATCAATGAAAATCTTCATTTGTCGCCGATGTATTCCGGCATGATTAAAGGGAAGGGGCCCAGCTACTGTCCTTCTATTGAAGATAAAATCGTCCGCTTTGCAGATAAATCCCGTCACCAGATTTTTCTGGAACCTGAAGGGCGCAATACGCGTGAAGTATATGTGCAGGGGCTTTCCACAAGTCTACCTGAACATGTGCAGCATCGTTTGATTGCCAGCGTTCCGGGACTTGAGAAAGCGGAAATGATGCGTGCTGGATATGCAATTGAGTATGATTCTGTCATTGCCACGCAGTTATGGCCGACACTGGAAACAAAGAAAATTAAAAACCTTTATACGGCCGGCCAAATTAACGGAACATCCGGTTATGAGGAAGCGGCTGCACAAGGATTGATGGCCGGAATTAATGCCGCGTGCAACGTTCTTGGAAAAGAGGAAGTTGTGTTGGCGCGCAGTGATGCGTATATCGGAGTGCTGGTCGATGACTTGGTCACGAAAGGCACAAGTGAGCCATACCGTTTACTGACTTCAAGAGCAGAATATCGTTTACTATTACGCCATGATAATGCAGATATGCGTTTGACGGAAATCGGCTATCAAAATGGCATGATCAGCGAAGAACGTCACGAAAAATTCTTGACGAAGAAAGCGCAGATCGAAGCAGAAATAGATAACCTTCGTAAAGTTTCCGTTAAACCAACTGAAGAAATTCAGGCTATCATCGCTGAATCAGGGGGCACAGCACTTCGTGAACCAATGAAAGCTGCCGATCTTTTGAAGCGGCCTGAAATGAAATACAGTGATTTGCGTAAAATCGTTCCTCCTCTTGAAGAAATGAATGAGGAAGTGGCGGAGCAAGTAGAAATTTTCATTAAGTATGAAGGATATATCGAAAAGTCCATGCAGCAAGTAGAACGAATGAAGAAGATGGAGAATAAGCGGATTCCGGAGCACATTGATTATGATGCGATTTCAGGAATTGCGAAAGAAGCGAAAGCGAATCTGAAAGCTGTACAGCCATTGTCGATTGCACAGGCTTCCCGTATTTCAGGTGTTAATCCTTCTGATATCTCCATCTTGCTGGTCTACATTGAGCAGGGGAAAATCGCAAAAGTATCCGGTTGAGTATATGACTGGCGCTTACAGGCGTCAGTCTTTTTGAAAAGGAATGAGAACATGACGGAAGAAGAGTTTTACGAAGCATTGAAGCAGAAAGGCATTGAATTGTCGGACGCACAGAAGCAGCAATTCAAGCGCTATTTTGAAGTGCTCGTAGAGTGGAATGAAAAAATGAATTTGACCGCGATCACTGACGCACCATCCGTTTATCTAAAGCATTTCTATGATTCGATCACTAGTTCATTCTACATGGATCTGACATCTGTCAAATCCGTTTGCGATGTGGGTGCAGGTGCAGGATTTCCAAGTATTCCATTGAAAATTTGCTATCCTCATCTCGAAGTGACGATTGTTGATTCATTGAATAAACGGATTACCTTCTTAAATCATCTGGCAAGTGAATTGAAATTGGAAAAGGTGGCTTTTGTTCATGCCAGGGCAGAAGAGTTTGGACGCAATCTGAAGTTTCGCGAACAGTTTGATTTAGTTACAGCCCGTGCGGTTGCGCGTCTATCCGTGCTATCTGAGTTATGCCTGCCATTAGTGAAGCAGGGCGGATTATTTGTTGCAATGAAAGGCGCGGCTGCCGCAGAAGAATTACAGGATGGTGCAAGAGCAGTAAAATTACTCGGTGCAGTATTGCAGGAAGAGCATGAATTTTTATTGCCGGTTGAAAATAGTGAACGGCATATTTTCATATTTGATAAGAAGAAACAAACTCCAAAAAAGTATCCGCGCAAAGCCGGGGTGCCTAATAAGACACCTATTACAGACTAAATTTGTAAAAGTGTTTCACGTGGAACAAAAAAAGAGATAGAATGGTAAGAGGGACTAGTTTCGAAAAGGTGGTGCAGGGGTTGAAAAATACTTTTTCGCGCTTTTTTGGTGGGGGAGAGAAGATGGGTGCTATAGAAGAAGAGGCCCATCAACTTGAAAAGGTAGAACAAATTGCAATTGACATGATTAAACCGAATCAATTCCAGCCGCGAACGATTTTTAGTGAGGAGAAAATTGAAGAACTCGCTAGAACCATTCATACGCATGGTGTGATTCAGCCAATTGTAATTCGTCAAATGGATGAAGAACAGTATGAAATCATTGCAGGAGAAAGAAGATACCGCGCCATGCGCAAGCTGGGCTGGTCAGAAGTTCCGGCAATCGTTCGAAATCTCAGCGATAAGGAAACAGCTTCAATTGCTTTGATTGAAAACTTGCAGCGTGAAGAACTGACTGCGATTGAGGAAGCCTATGCTTACGAAAATCTGCTGAAACTTCACGAACTGACGCAAGAAGCATTGGCTCAGCGATTAGGTAAAGGGCAGTCTACAATCGCTAATAAAATGCGTTTATTAAAGCTGCCTGAAGAAGTGCAGGACGCCATTTTACATCAGCAGATTTCCGAACGGCATGCGCGTGCTTTGCTGCCGTTGAAAGATGCTGTTCTTCAGTTAGAAGTAATGGAAGAAGCGAAGGCGAATCATTATAACGTCAAACAGCTTGAAGAACGAATCCAAGAAATTCTGCATCCCAGTGAAAAAGCGCAGCCTGCCAAGAAAAAAGCACCCCGTCGAAAAGCAGTCAGCAAAGATGTGCGAATTGCAGTGAATACACTGAGACAATCGCTTTCGCTCATGAGCAAAAGCGGGATTGACGTAGAATCGGAAGAAGTGGACTCAGAAGAATTCTACACAATCACAGTTAAAATACCTAAAAAGTAACGACTAAAAAACTCTTGCTGCGCAGCTGTAGCAAGAGTTTTGTTATATATCAATAGAGTTCGTCTAGTGAAGATGATAAAATGAATAAGAGAGTTAAAAATTTAGTCTAATAATTTTGAGTCTGCACCAAAATTTGATCATAACAATCTGTCACGTACGAAATGCGAAATTCGTGTTACAGTTTTAACCCGCCTCGGCGCTAGAGGATTGCCTTACGCTATGAGCCTACTGGCGAAGAGAGTGCATCACTGCCTTAATTTCTGCAAAGGACGCAGAAATACGGCAAAGCGAACCCTATGCCGTTCGCTTAGCAACGGCCGACCCCGCAGTTGCACCTTCGCTGGTGTTAGAGAAAGTATGTCATACTGCTCTTTTACAAAGTGTGGATTTAGTTAGTATGGTTTTCGTTTCTCGACTTTGTAAATTCATTGATCACAAGAATCTAAGCCTTTACAGAATGGTAGGCAGTGCATGCCTTACCTATAATAAAAATCTCAAATAGTATGCTCATACTGTCAATTACATGAAAAGTTTTGAAAAACCAGCCAGTGTACCGAAGTGGAAGGCAACCTAAGTACGCCGCGTCCTGCGGCAACGGTTGCATGACTCACTTCGTGTGAGCCCGCGGCTAAAAACACTCGGGGAGGATCAGCCCGATAGGATGAGACAACTAAAGGGAGCGAAGCGAAAGAAGGTGGCAGAAGGAACCCTGTATTGCCTTAATTTCTGCAAAGAGCGCAGAAATACGGCAAAGCGAACCCTTCGCTGTTCGCTTGGCTCACCGAGGGCCCTCCGGAACGCGTCCGCCTGGAACGCAGGGAAACGGTCTCCTCCCATTTCCCCTTTGGTGAAGACACTTAATTTTATAGTATATAGCGCACGTTAGGTTAAATAGAGAGAACTAAGAAGGAAAGCAGGTGCTAGAGTGGGTAAGATTATTGCCATAGCAAATCAAAAAGGAGGAGTCGGTAAAACGACGACTTCTGTAAACTTAAGCGCATGCCTTGCCCATATCGGCAAGAAAGTGCTTTTAATCGACTCTGATCCTCAAGGAAATGCGACAAGCGGAGTGGGTATTAATAAAGGAGATGTGCAGGACTGTATTTACAGTATCCTGATCGATGACGTGCCGGTAAAAGATGTGATACTCCAAACAGAAATTGAAAACTTAGAAATTGTCCCTGCAACCATATCTTTAGCAGGCGCTGAAATTGAACTGGTGTCGACAATTTCGCGGGAAGTGCGAATGAAACATGCTATTCAGGATATTAAGGATGAATACGACTATGTCATCATTGACTGTCCGCCTTCATTGGGACTGCTGACGTTAAATGCATTAACAGCGGCTGACTCGATTATTATTCCTGTGCAATGCGAGTATTACGCTTTAGAAGGACTTAGTCAGCTCCTCAGTACCATTCGTCTCGTTCAAAAACATCTGAATGATCAACTGTATATTGACGGTGTGTTGCTTACGATGTTCGATGCGCGTACAAATTTGGGGATCCAAGTCATTGAAGAGGTTAAAAAGTATTTCCAAGACAAAGTATATCGGACTATTATTCCCCGGAATGTCAGATTAAGCGAAGCACCCAGCCATGGAAAACCGATTATTATGTATGATATGCGTTCAAAGGGTGCGGAAGTCTATTTAGAGTTGGCAAAGGAAGTGGTGGAGAATGAGTAAAGGTCTAGGTAAAGGTCTGAATGCATTATTTCCTGGCGAGTCACTGGAAAAGGTAGAGCTTCTGCGGTTGAACAGCATCATTGTGAATCCTTATCAGCCTCGAAAAGAGTTTGATGACGCATCGCTTGCGGAATTAAGTGAATCCATTAAAGAACACGGTGTTTTACAGCCGATTATTGTGCGTAAAGCAGGAACACAGTACGAAATTGTCGTAGGGGAACGGCGCTACCGTGCTTCTAAACTAGCTGGGAAAAAGGAAGTACCGGCCGTCATCCGCGAATTGTCAGATGAACAGTCCATGGAAATGGCGATTTTGGAAAACTTGCAGCGAGAAGATTTGACACCGATTGAAGTGGCGGAAGCTTATCAGAAACTGATGGAAAACCTTCATCTGACACAGGAACAGCTTGCTTTCAGATTAGGCAAGAGCAGACCGCATATTGCGAATCATATACGGTTGCTTACGTTGCCCGAGCAAGTGAGAAAAGACATTTCCCAGGGGAAGTTAACGATGGGACATGGCCGAACATTGCTGGGACTGCGAAAAAAAGAACAAATTTTATTGATTGCTGAAAAGGTGAAGAAAGAACACTTGAATGTTCGCCAGTTGGAAAGACTGGTTCAGCAATTAAACGAAGATGTTCCACGTGAAACAAAAAAAGAACCAAAGAAAGACGTCTTCATTGCAGCTCAGGAAACTACGCTGCGTGAACAGTTCGGAACGAATGTTACGATCAAAAAGACGAAAAACAAAGGGAAAATCGAAATTGAGTTTTTCTCGGATGAGGATTTCGAAAGAATACTTGAATTATTGAATGATTAATTGGATGTAACTGCCTATTTTGCAAAACAGCAAAATAGGTTTTGTCTGTATACAGATAAAAGCCTCTGGCGGAATCTTGAAAAGAACATGGACGTGACGGTATGGTGTTATTTGGTTCTTTATTTAATGTGTTGACGATAATACTCGGTACATTGATTGGCCGCTTTTTGCACGGAATTCCCGAGCGGATGAAAGAGACGATCATGTATGGTATTGGGCTGGCTGTTGTCGCAATCGGTCTGCAGATGACATTTGCAACAACGCAGATTGTCATCGTGATTGTCAGTATAGTTATTGGCGCGATCATTGGAGAATGGATGAATCTTGATGGTAAGATTAATCTGCTTGGCCAATGGATAGAAGGGAAACTTCCTGCGAAAAAGGAAGGGCCGGGTATAGCGCAGGGATTCGTTACCGCTACGCTCATATTCTGTGTAGGCTCCATGGCGATCATCGGAGCGATTGACAGTGGCTTGCGAAATGACCACAATGTGCTGGTGATGAAAGGCATACTGGATGGATTCACTTCCATCATCTTAAGTTCGACACTTGGAATTGGTGTGGCGTTTTCTGCTGTACCGTTATTCTTATATCAAGGAAGTATTACGTTTCTGGCTTCAATTATCAGCCGTTTTGTGCCGGATGATCTGCTGCAGTTCTTTATTTCTGAAATGACAGCTACCGGCGGTTTAATGATTGCAGCGATTGGCTTGAATTTAATCGGCTTGACGAAAATCAGGATAGCGAACTTCATTCCGGGAATCGCCGTAGTGGCGGTTGCCGTGACGATTGTCTATGCTTTCTGACTTCTGACGGTGATGGGCAAGCTGCAGGGCTCTGCCGATGATCCGGCTCATTTCGAATGGCAGATGCAGCCGTGTGCTTTGCAGGACTGCCTGCTCCATAAAGCCCGCAATATTGACGATTCCTTTAATCGAGACATCACCGACAGGCGGCAGTTCTTTACCTACTGCTTTACCTGGAGAAATCGGCCCGCTATGGAACAATAGATCCCCGACTGCGTCCCTTTTACTGAGGCAGGCATCTATGGCTACGGCAAAAGCGTCTGGATGTAAAACGGTTGTCTGTTCTGTGCGCTGCTTTAGATTTAAAGCATGCAGCGGCTCCTGCAATGTACCGATGACCGGGTAAGGGAACAGACTTAATTCGGATAAATAGGAACCGGTCAGAGGGCCGAGTGAATCACCTGTGGAACGGTCCGTGCCAATGCAGTAGAAGACGATTGGCTGCTGTTTGAACGGGATATGTTCCAGAAAGTAAGAACTTAATTTCCATGTGACACCGGACTCTTTATAGGGTATTCGGTAATGATAAGAAGAAGGCTCAGCAATATACATAGGGAAACACCAGTCCTTTATGAATTTTTATATGAAGTACGGTGAACAATGAAGGTCAGTGCGTATTGCTGTGAAGTATAGCCTCAGGGGGTGAGGTTTATACGAAAGGAGGATTTCTTTCCATGACAGTACCTGCAAAAGCAGACGTGAAAGAAAATCTGGAAGGCGTGGAAGAGAAGCTGAAGGATGTAGTAGACCAAACCGCTAAACATGCAAACGATACAATATTTGATACAGCATTTTGGCTGGATACCGGACTTTTTGTGTTTAAAATTATTATGATCGTTGTTGTGGCGGGTATTATGGTAAAAGTTGGACAAGTGATGATCCGGCGGTTTTTTGCCATAAAACTGAAAAGCCCGACGCAAAAATCTGATCGGCGTGAAAAAACGTTGATTAAGCTGCTGGAGAATACGCTGAAATATGTCGTGTATTTTTCTGCCATCCTGGCTATCCTGACAGAGTTTGAAATTGATGTAAAAGGACTGCTGGCTGGTGCCGGGGTCCTCGGTCTTGCTGTCGGTTTCGGTGCACAGAGTTTAGTGAAAGATGTGATTTCTGGGTTTTTCATTATTTTTGAAGATCAATTCGGCGTCGGAGACTATGTGCGAATTAACGCGGCAGAAGGAACTGTGACGGAAATTGGTCTGCGCACGACGAAAATAGCTTTGTTCGGAGGCGAACTGTATACGGTGCCGAACGGTCAGATCGGTGAGGTCATTAACTTTTCCGTGACGAATTCGCTCGTACTGTTGGATATCGGTGTGTCATACGAGACGGATATCGATCATGCCGAAGAGCTGATTAAAGAGTTTTTGAAGAATCTGCCCAAGGAACGTTACAGTCAGGTAATAGGGATTCCCGAGGTGCTCGGTGTGCAGAATATTGAGCCTTCGCGGATTGTACTGCGGATCATGGCTGAAACGGAGCCGGTTGCAAACTTTGGAGTCGGACGTAAATTGAGACAGGATTTGAAGAAGTTCATGGACCAGAACGGGATTGAAATGCCTTATCCGAGAATGGTTCTGTACGAAGAAAAGAAGAGAGGGGATTCAGGAGATGGCGGAGAAAGAATTTAATTTGCATGACGTAGTGGAAATGAAAAAGCAGCACCCTTGCGGCAACAATGCATGGAAGATCATCCGCATGGGTGCCGATATCCGAATTAAATGTGAGGGCTGCGGCCACAGCGTCATGATTCCTCGCAATGAATTTGCCAAGAAGATGAAAAAAGTGCTGCTGAAGAACGAGTCTTGAGAACAAATAGACATTCAGTCAACTTGTCCTTATAATGAAATGGTTGACCAACGAATAATGAAGGTTTGAATAGATGAGAAAGGTGTGGGAAGAATGGCGTTAACAGCTGGGATTGTAGGTCTTCCGAACGTGGGAAAATCAACATTATTTAATGCAATAACGAAAGCGGGAGCCGAGGCGGCAAATTACCCGTTCTGTACGATTGATCCGAACGTCGGGATCGTGGAAGTGCCGGATGAGCGTTTAGATAAGCTGACAGAGCTTGTTGTGCCGAAGAAGACCGTGCCGACTGCATTTGAATTTACAGATATTGCAGGAATTGTAGAAGGCGCGAGTAAAGGGGAAGGACTTGGAAATAAGTTTCTTTCACATATTCGTGAAGTAGATGCAATTTGTCAGGTCGTCCGCTGTTTCGTGGATGAAAATATTACACATGTAGCCGGCAAAGTAAGTCCGATTGATGACATTGAAATCATTAATCTCGAATTGATTCTGGCAGATATGGAAAGCGTGGACAAGCGATTGGCACGTGTGTCCAAGATGGCGAAGCAGAAAGATAAAGCAGCGATGATTGAAGAGCCGGTTCTATTGAAGTTAAAAGAAGGGTTTGAAAATGAATTGGCTGCGCGTTCTGTTGACCTGACAGATGATGAGTACCAGGTCGTCAAAGGCATGCATTTATTGACGATCAAGCCGATGCTTTATGTGGCGAATGTATCAGAAGATGAAATTGCGGATGCTGATAATAATCCATATGTACAGCAGGTTCGTGACTTTGCAGAGAAGGACAATGCAGAAGTGATTGTCGTCTGTGCGAAGATTGAAGAAGAGATGGCAGAGCTTGAAGATGACGAGAAGGAGATGTTCCTTGAAGAACTCGGCATCAAAGAATCAGGTCTTGACCAACTGATCAAAGCGACATACAATTTGCTTGGTCTGGCAACATACTTCACAGCAGGTGTGCAGGAAGTACGTGCATGGACGTTCATTAAAGGCATGAAAGCGCCTCAGTGTGCGGGTGTCATCCATACTGATTTCGAACGCGGATTCATCCGTGCGGAAACGGTGGCCTATGATGATTTAGTAGAGAACGGTTCGATGGCGGCAGCAAAAGAAGCCGGCAAAGTCCGTTTGGAAGGTAAAGAATACATCGTGAAAGACGGCGACGTTATGCTGTTCCGTTTTAACGTGTAATTGCAAAGTTGAAAAGCTGTTTCCTCGTTATGATGGGGAAGCAGTTTTTTTTGCGTTCAATAGGTACTTACATGGCAATAGAAAAATAAATTTACCAATATGCAAACTTTTTTCGGATGGCTTACGAATATACTTAAGAGAACAAAAGTGAATGAAGCAAGTAGGTGGCGTCTGAATGGATCAAGAGAAGAAGTGGATTAAACAGCTTCAAAAAAATATAAAAGCATCCGCTGCGAATGATCTTGTAGCAAAATACTATAAAGAAATCTATGCGTTTAGTTATAAGCAGACGCTGGATGTCGAGTTGTCTCTTGATTTGACACAGGATATTTTTATGGGTGCGCTCCAGTCCATTCATCAATACAATGATAAAAAAGCATCGTTTCGAACGTGGTTGTATAAGATTGCATCGAATCGTCTGGTAGATTATTACCGGTCGAAAAGTTATCGGTATGCACAGCTTACACAGCCGATGGAGGATGACCAATTCGAAGATGAATATGATATGACTCTTTCTTTGGAATATAAAGAGGACTATGCGCGTGCGGCTGCATACATAAACAAACTGGATGCCCGTTCTCAACAAGTCGTTCGTCTCAAACTATTTGGGGAGTACACATTGCAGGAAATTGCGGAAATCGAAGACCTCCCGTTGTCGACAGCGAAAACGAGATATTATACGGCTCTACGGTGGATTCGGTCAAAAATGGAGGCAGATCATCTTGAATAAAGATAAGTTTCAGGTACCAGAGTTGGATGAACATTTGATGCAAACACAGATAAAACAAATTGTAGAACAAAGTGTTTTCGCCAGACCTGCGTTTTCTCGTCAGATGGCTGCAATGTACTCACAAATCAGCATACGGCAGATATTTGCAGATCGAAAGGAATTAAGCCTCGTTTTCTTAATTGGAATGTTTTTGTTTGGCTGGTTGTTTTCCATGCAGCACCACTTAGAGAGTGAGGCAGTCTATACTGGACTGTTTCTCATATCACCTGTTTTATTTCTTGGGTTTTCCTTATATAGCTATTGGACAAGAGTGGAAAAGGATACGTATGAAGTCGAAATGGCTTGTAAGTTTAACGTTTATCAACTCATGGCATTTAGGATGCTGGCCTTTAGTGTGCTGTCCATCTTAGTCAATAGTTTATTCATAACTTTAGTTGCACAAGTTCATCCGAATATTCATTTCATTCGGGCATTGATGATTTCCTTAACTTCATTGTTTATTTTCTCGAATCTGTTTTTATGGACTTTGATGAAGCGACACTCGCTTGTAACTACTGCAGCTATGGTGTTTGGTTGGATCTTTTCGAATCTTCTGCTCCACTATGGAATGGGCTCATTATACGGTGAGCTGCTTGTGCAGATCCCCATAGTTATCTATGTGCTTGTTCTGCTTGGCAGTTTGTATGTATATGGTGGCCTGCTGAAAAAATATTTTGATTTACGACAAATGAAAGGAGCTGTTTAACGTGTTAGTGGTAAAAGAGGTTTCAAAACAATATGGAGATTTTACTGCCTTGCGAGATATACAGTTGGAATTTGAAACAGGACTCTATGGCTTGCTGGCTCCGAATGGTGCAGGCAAAACAACGCTCATTAAAATGCTGGCGACTTTACTATATCCAACAAAAGGAGAAGTTCTCTATAACGGCAACAATATTATCGATATGGACAGCAGTTATCGGGAACTGCTCGGCTACTTACCGCAGCAATTTGGCTATTACAAGAACTATTCGCCTAAGCAGTATTTACTTTATTTATCCGCCTTGAAGGGAATAAGCAAAAAAGAAGCATTACCTAAAATTATAGAACTGCTCGATAAGGTAGCACTTGGCGATGTCGTGAATAAAAAGATGAAAAAATTTTCGGGCGGGATGGTCCAGAGGGTCGGCATTGCACAGGCTTTGCTCAATGATCCGAAGATCTTGATTTTGGATGAACCGACTGCCGGCCTTGATCCAAAAGAGAGAGCAAGATTTCGAAATTTGCTGACCGATCTGGCTCGTTCGCGGCTTGTCATAGTTTCCACCCATATTGTATCGGATATTGAATCCATTGCAAATGAAATTATCATGATTAAAAACCAGCAGATTCTTTACAAAGATTCGGTAGAAACTATTTGTGGAACATTGGATGGAGCAGTTTTTGAAACATCAATGGAATTCGAACAGCTGGAATCCTTCCGTCAAGATCATGTATTGCTTTCTGAAAAGCAGGAGTACGGAAAAATGATTGTCCGATTTATTCATAAAGAAACTCCACTCGTTGATTGGCTGCCTGTACAGCCGCAGCTAGAAGATGTTTTTCTGTATGAATACCGGGATGAAACAAACGGAACAGTGCAATGAGGATTTTATTGTATGAGTGCAGGAAAGTAATACAATCGCCAATTTTCTTAGGACTGTTTCTCCTATTTTCTGTTTATAACATTTATCTGATCGTCAGTTCATCAGATCATAAAGAAGAGTTGAAAATAGTCAACGAACTGATTGATACATATGGACGTGATATTTCAGACACTTCACTTGCACAGTTGGATCAGGATATTCAGCAGGAAATGACCCAGTTGAAACGCAGTGCAGGACTGGAATTCCAAAGCGTACATGAACTCTTAGAAAATATGTCGTTAGAAGAACAAGAAGCATACAGCCAGGAACACTGGAATCAAATTCAGCAGCTTGCAGTAAAAGAAATGTATTTCAATACAGCCCGTTCAATAGATGAGAGCTATGCAGGAATTGACATTCAGGCAACAGGAGAAGGAGAAGTGAGAATGTACGGGCTCAGCGGCTCGTCAGCGTCCTATCTTTTGCAGGAATATGAGAAACTGGATAAACGTTTTGAAGAGCTAGTGAAAAATGGAGAGCAGAAGCAATGGTTTTTTGCGGGCAAAGCCTACTTCATGCATAGCTTTCTTTTTCAAACGGTTTTCAGGCATATCATCATTGAATCGTTGCTGCTGATTGTCCTAGCAACAGCTTTAATTACCGCGTATGAATTTGAACAAAAAACACAGCTGCTTACATTTTCGACGAAGCGTGGAAGGAAGTTGATGAAAGATAAATTTTCTGCTTCCATAGCCATTGCAGTTGCCACGATGATTTTATTACTCGGCATCACCTTGGGTACTTTTTTTATTGTATTTGATTATTCGCATGTATGGTCAACTTCCATTAGCAGTGCATTCAACTGGGAATATAATTTTCCTTATATTGCTTGGTGGGATATATCGGTGGGAACATTTTTATGGCTGGCGGCTGGCATGGTCTTGGCGGGGGGGCTACTCATGTCTTGTTTGACATTTGCGTTGGCTACCGTAGTGAAAAATAGTTACATCGCTTTTGCAGGCATCGCCCTCTTTTTTGTGGCTGTTTTGCTATTGCCGAGTTTTATGTCCAAATCGTCTATTCTGTTTTTCATTACAGGCTATAATCTTTCTCAATTATTGCTCGGAATCTCTAACTCGTTTATGGGAGGCGGTCTGACTGGTTCTCGAAATTACGAATGGCTGACAGTCAGCTGCTGGACGCTGATTGCAGCAGGAATTTGCTTCGCAGCATATAGAAGATTTACTAAAACGGATATAGGGTAGGTGATAGGCGATGCGAATGATTTTGAATGAAATGAAGAAAATTTTAACGTGGAGAATGCTGACGTTTTTGCTTCTTGTCAATACTGTTTTGTATTTTTTATTAATAAGTTTTGACATTGAATATTTTCCGAATGGCAGACCAGCACTTGACGGATACCGTCTGGGCATAGAAATGATAGAAGAATATGGTGTGAAGATGGATGAAGAAGACATGCTGGATTTCAGCCGGCAGTATAAATCGCTAAAAAAGGAAGCAGATGAGTATTTGCAGGCGCGTCCTGAATTTGCAGCTGCCGGCTTGGAGAATTATGAGAAGCTTATAACTTCTGATTGGAATAACGAGGAGCAACAGAAGTTGAGTAATCAAATATTTCATGAAGAGCAGGTAGATCTTTTTTGGGAACTGCAGGAGAGGTCACGGCTCATGGAATTTCATGACATGAAAGAAATGATAGGGTTTGAGGCGAATGCTTTGCAACAAAAACGTTTTGACGAATTACTCGCTGAAGGAAAGTATCAAGCATATTCAGAAGTAGTCATCCAAAATTTTAAAGACTTTATTGTCCATGTCGGAATTACGGTCTTATTCAGCGTCGTACTTCTCATTTCACCATTCATATTAAAAGATCGAACAAGGCGGCTGCTTGATCTGCAATACACGGCAAAAGTCGGCAGAAATCTCTATAAAACAAAATTAATTGCCGGCATTCTTTCCGCAGGGATGGTCATCACGGTGCTGTTGGCTTTCTATTTCAGCTTATACGCACAAAATGGCACTTCACCATATTTTGGATTAGGAGTGAATGCATTCATTGCGAACCTGACTTGGTATGATCCAACTTTTTTACAGTATATTTGGCTGTGCATCTTGGCGATTTACGTCATCGGAATAATTTTTACGATGCTGGCAATGACTGTTTCAAGTGTTGTACCTAATTTCGTCACATTGATTGGTATTCAAATACCTTTACTATTTGTGATGCTTCTAGTGGGATTCAAAATATTGTTGAGTCACATTATTTCTGTGCAATCTCCACAATGGCTCGTTCCATGTTTGTATGGCTTATTGAGTATTGTGAGTGCCGGTCTTCTAATTTATTTGATTAGGCGAGAAAAACTCAGGGATATTTTGGAGTGAACCAGAAATTACTGCTATGTACAGATGAAGAGCTGTTTCCTCGTTGAATGGGGAAACAGCTCTTTTCATTCCCCAGGATAAATATAAAGCTTCGGCAGTTCAGGATCGTCTTTCACCATCGACTCATCCGGAAACTTCTTGAGTTCTTTATACATCGCAAAATCACCGGCCGCCCCGCCGATCAGCAGTGCACCAAGCGTCAGAAGAACACCGTCACCGATATAAAGTGCAATGACGGCAGGCAGGATTCCTGTCATCCAGAACGGCAGCAGCAACGCTTTGCGGATCCCTTTATTGTCCATCAGCTGGTCTGCCGTGGCGTAGGCAATCCCCATTTTCAGATTCACGCCATAGTCCATGTTCTTCCAAGGAACATTACAGAAAATACGGAAGCCGAGCAAATGGAAAAACTCATGAACCACAATTAAAACGAGATAACCGATAAACCCATAAAGCAGATACCAAAATGAAAATGTCAGATGCAGTCCGCCATCCAAGAAGAAGCGGATCAGGAAGAGCGTCAAAAGCGGAAGGACAGTCAGCCAGATGCTTTCCTTCGCCACTTTCTGTAAATCTAATTCCACAATGACAGGCCTTTGTTCTTCCATATGAATTCACTCCTTAATTCATTCAGTATAGTATATTCAGGGTTGATGTTCCAATCAGGATATGATAATATATACTGATGTGAGTAATAGTAAAATTACTTACTCCTTGCCCGCTTGAAAAAGCAGGGCCCAAGTCCATAAGGAGGTGACTATTGATGAGAAAGTACGAAATTATGTACATTATGCGCCCAACTCTTGAAGATGACGCGAAAAAAGCGTTGATTGAACGTTTTGACACTGTCCTAACTTCAAACGGTGGGGAAATCATCGAGTCGAAAGAGTGGGGCAAGCGCCGTCTTGCATACGAAATCGACGACCTGCGTGAAGGTTACTACCAGTTAGTAACACTTAACTCTGGTGCTGAAGCAATCGATGAATTTACACGTTTAGCGAATATCAATGAAGGTATCATCCGTCATATGGTAACTCGCGTTGACGCGTAAGCTGATATAAATTACTGAATTCTAAATGATGAGGGAGGTTTGATTCTGAATGATAAACCGTGTCGTTTTAGTTGGTCGATTAACGAAAGATCCTGAGCTGAAGTATACACAGAGTGGTATTGCTGTGACTCGATTTACACTGGCAGTGAACCGTGCGTTCTCTAACCAGCAGGGTGAACGGGAAGCAGATTTTATCAGCTGTGTAGCTTGGCGTAAACAGGCTGAGAACATCGCGAATTACTTACGAAAAGGAAGTCTTGCCGGAGTAGATGGCCGTATTCAGACGGGCAGCTTTGAAGGACAGGACGGTAAGCGTGTTTACACGACAGAAGTTGTTGCGGACAGTACCCAGTTCCTTGAGCCGCGCAGTGCAAATGCAAATCAAGAGCGGCAGCCGTCACCGTCTTACGGTGGAGGAGCGCCATCTTATAATAACGCACCTGCACAAGATCAAGGACAGGGCTACAATCAGCAATCCTACCAACCAAGTCAGCAAAATATGACGCGTGTCGACAATGATCCATTCCAGCCGGGCGGCGGTCCAATCGAAGTAACAGATGACGACTTGCCATTCTGATTGAAATAGATTTACGATTACGCAAACAGGAAGGAGGACAACAATTATGGCACCACGTCGTGGAGGTCGCAAACGCCGTAAAGTTTGCTATTTCACTTCTAACAACATTACACACATCGACTATAAAGATGTAGATTTGTTGAAGAAGTTTATCTCTGAGCGCGGAAAGATGTTGCCTCGTCGAGTTACTGGTACAAGCGCTAAATACCAACGTAAATTGACGATCGCAATCAAACGTGCACGCATCATGGCACTTCTTCCGTTCGTAGCTGAAGAGCGGTAATATAGGAACCGTCGCTGACATTTTAGTCAGTGGCGGTTTTTTTATTTAAATGAAAATGATCATACAACTACCCGCAATGATCATACACACAGCATCCGCGCTCAAACGGCTTGGCCAGCCGCTCATTCAGCACGTCCGCATGATCATAGAGGCATTACATGTGATCATTGACTATCGTTTCGTGATCATAGAACAAATGAAATCACCGGCCGCGCGCGTAACCCGGGTTTCCGCGCGCCAAACTCCGTCGCTGACGAACCAAAACACCACGCGTCCACACCAATCATAGTCTCAGTTCCTCCTATCAGACAGCTTGTCTGTGAAATGACAGCAGCAGACAGCACATTCTCAGCAGTTTAGAAAGTAGATGATTATTTGCCATTTAATTGGAATAATATACTGTCTCTACTTTTGTTTTCAGACCGAATCGTGATACAATTAGAAAGATGATATTAAAATTATTAGAGTGGTCAGAAACACTTCTTCTATCCGGAAGTATTTTTTGTTTTTCCTGACGGCAGAAGCTGTAAATGAATTGAGGCGTGAACTTTATGCATGATCAAGCAAGAAAAATAACGCATGGTGCCATGATGATTGCACTGTTCGCTATATTACTGGCACTTACGCTGTATGTGCCGATTTTTATTATTGTGACAGTACCGATGCTTCCTTTACCTGTCACTCTGTACCGTTTGCGCTATGACCGGACTTCAACATTTGCAGTGATGGCGGCTATTGTTCTCATCAGCCTGATTATCGGCGGACCACTGTCTGTTCCGACAGCTATTGTAATGGCTTTGATCGGCTTAATTATTGGCGACACCATCCGCACAGGCAAATCAAAGCTCTACATATTCATGGCGACAGGATTGACGCTGCTGATTTCGCTCACTGTACTTTATCTCGGGACGGTCTGGTTAGTTAAAGTGAATCCCGTTGAACAGTTTATGGCAAGCTTTGGAACTGTGCAGCAGGAAGTGTTAAAGACCCTGTCAGATATGGGCAGTTCAACAAGAGATGTAGAAAAGATGGTAGCTGAATCAATTGCTTATTATCAAACGGTCGTTCCATCGCTGTTTATATTAGCTGTTTTTATCATGGGCTATCTGTTTGTCATGCCGATTATGGCAATTGCTGCCCGATTACATTTTGAAGTGCCGAAGTTTGCTTCATTTACGAACATGCGTCTTCCATTTGCAACAGTTGCGGTTTATATGGTGCTGCTATTGGTTTCTATTCTCACTCAGGCAGAGCAGGGAACTACATTCTATCTCATGGAAGCAAATGCCATTCTCATCTTTAGATTCTTATTCTTCATGCAAGGTTTGGCGCTGATCTATTTTGCACTGCAAACGATGAAGATTTCAGGAATTGTCAAAGTACCGGCCACACTGCTTGCGATGTTCCTCAGTCCGTTCACTGTCATGCTCGGTGTGATCGATATCGCTATCAATGTACGTGCTTGGATAGCGAAAGACAAGAGAGGGTAGGAGATGAAATATTGAATTTATTTTATAAAAAACGGGCGGTTCGAATACCGTTGGCACTTCTCTCTCTTCTTGGGGGAGTAAGTGCCGTGCTGCTGATGCTGTTCCAATTTTGGGTAGGGCTATTTTTTGCAGTCGGTTATGCCCTTGCTTTGGGAATGGCCTGGAAATTGGAGAATGACAGCTATCAAGAAACTGAAAAGTATATTGAAACGCTGTCCTATCGAATGAAAAGGGTCGGAGAAGAAGCATTATTGGAACTGCCTATCGGAATTATTCTGCTCAATGACAAACATCAAGTCGAATGGGTGAATCCATTCATTTCCTCTATCTTTCCGGGTGAATCGTGGATCGGCACGGATCTGTATGATATGAATGAAGATTTCCGGCAAGTAACGAAAGAGGATAATGACCAGGACATCATCATTCTCAATGGACGTTCTTACAAGGTGTACTACAAGCCGGAAGAAAAACTACTCTATCTATTCGACGTTACAGAACGTGTGAAGATCCAGTCACTTTATTATGCTGACCGGACGACCATTGGAATTTTGCTGGTCGATAACTACGATGAACTGTCACAGACGATGGATGACCAGACCAGAAGTCAGATGAACTCCCTGATTACGTCTCTCGTGAATGAATGGGCAGATGAATATGGTATTTTCGTAAAACGTATTTCATCCGAGCGTTTCTTGGCAGTCTTCAATGAAGAAACGCTGGAGCAATTGGAGAAAACTAAGTTTGCGCTGCTGGATACGATACGTGAGAATACAGCTAAACACACGGCACCGCTAACCTTGAGTATCGGGGTAGGGACAGGCACAACGTCTCTCACAGAGCTCGGTGAACTGGCTCAGTCCAGTCTGGATTTGGTTCTTGGACGCGGAGGAGACCAGGTGGCCATTAAACACCACGACGGCAAGCTGAAGTTTTTCGGCGGGAAGACCAATCCTGTTGAAAAACGAACGAGGGTGAGAGCACGAGTGATCTCACATGCGCTGCGCGACTTGATCCAAGGCAGTGACCGGGTGTTTGTCATGGGCCACAAAATGCCCGATATGGATGCGATCGGCGCCTCGATTGGTGTGCGCAAGATGGCGCGTATGAACGGAGTAGAAGGCTATGTGGTTGTAAACTTCAATGAGCTGGATGCCAGTGTCAACCGTTTGATGGATGAGGTTCAAAAAGACGAAGAGCTGTACAATCATATGCTTATGCCGGATGAAGCGCTGGAATTGATGACAGACCGTTCATTAGTCGTCATTGCCGACACACATAAACCGAGTATGGTCATCGACGAACGAGTGCTGGACAAGGCTCAGAAGGTCGTTCTCATTGACCACCATCGCCGGGGAGAAGAGTTTATTAATAATACGGTGCTCGTTTATATGGAGCCGTATGCATCTTCTACAGCAGAATTGGTCACGGAGCTGCTGGAATATCAGCCGAAGAATGAAAAACTGACAATGCTTGAATCGACAGCGATGCTTGCAGGGATTGTGGTCGATACGAAAAGCTTCACGCTGAGAACCGGTGCGCGGACATTCGAAGCAGCTTCTTATCTGCGGACAAATGGAGCGGACACCGTAATGGTTCAGAGACTGCTGAAGGAAGATATTGAGACGTACATTGAACGCTCTAAATTAATTGAAACCGTAGAATTTGCAGGAGATGGAGAAATTGCGATCGCGAAGGGCAATTCCGGAGTGATTCATAGCTCCGTACTCATCGCACAGACCGCAGATATTCTTCTGACAATGCAGGGCATTTCCGCATCGTTCGTTGTCGCACAGCGCAATGATGGAAAAGTCGGCATCAGTGCGCGGTCACTTGGTGAGTTGAATGTACAAGTTATTATGGAAGACTTGGGCGGCGGAGGCCATCTGACAAATGCGGCGTGTCAATTACAAGCAGCGTCAGTGGAGGAAGCGGTCGATATGTTAAGAAATACATTAAATCAATACGTGGAGAGGGGAAATGAAGGATGAAAGTGATTTTCTTGCAGGACGTTAAAGGAAAAGGTAAAAAAGGCGAAGTGAAAGAAGTATCAACAGGCTACGCGCAGAACTTTTTATTGAAAAACAATATGGCGATTGAAGCTACAGCAGCGAGTATGAGCCAGCTGGAAGGTCAGAAAAATCGCCAGAAAAAAGATGCAGCGGCTGAATTGGCTGAAGCGAAAGAACTGAAAGAAACGATTGAGAAGCTGACAGTGGAACTGAAAGCAAAGTCTGGTGAAGGCGGCCGCCTCTTTGGCTCCATCACATCCAAACAAATTGGACAGGCGCTGGAAAAGCAGCACAAGATTAAAGTGGACCGCCGTAAAATGGAATTGCCTGACGCAATCCGTGCACTTGGTTTCACGAATGTACCGATTAAATTGCACCCTGATGTAACTGCAACGTTAAAAGTACAGGTTACAGAAGAATGATAAGGAGATAATAGCTTGGACCAGATGATCGAGCGCACGCCTCCCCATAACAATGAAGCTGAACAGTCGGTCATCGGGGCTATATTTTTAGAACCGCAGGCACTGATTACCGCATCGGAAATTTTACTGCCGGAAGACTTTTACCGGATTGCCCATAAAAAGATATTCGAAACGATGCTGGTGCTAAGCGATAAAGGACAGCCGATTGACCTGGTGACCATCACCGAAGAATTAAAGGTGAAAAATGAGCTTGAGGATGTCGGAGGAATCTCCTATTTAGCCGAGCTCGCGAATGCAGTTCCGACGGCTGCGAATATTGTTCATTATGCAAATATTGTAGAAGAGAAGTCTTTACTGCGCCGTCTAATCCGTGTGGCAACCGGCATTGTCGAAGACGGCTATACACGGGAAGACGAAGTCGAAGCGCTGCTCGGTGAAGCCGAAAAAAAGATGATGGAAGTATCCAACCGGAAAAACGCAGGAGACTTCCGTCATATCAAGGACGTTTTAGTAGAAACATATGACAACATCGAATTGCTGCATACCCGTAAAGGTGAGGTTACAGGAATACCGACGGGTTTCCGTGATCTTGATAAGATTACAGCGGGTTTCCAGCGCAATGATTTGATTATCGTGGCGGCGCGTCCGTCTGTCGGTAAGACGGCATTCGCTTTGAATGTCGCACAGAACGTTGCGACGAAGACTGATGAAAATGTTGCGATCTTCAGTCTCGAGATGGGAGCAGAACAGCTCGTCATGCGTATGCTATGTGCAGAAGGCAACATCGATGCGCAGGTGCTGCGTACCGGAAATCTGGAAGCGGATGACTGGCGTAAACTGACGATGGCGATGGGCTCACTGTCTAACGCAGGAATCTTCATTGACGACAGTCCGGGTATTCGAATCAATGAAATCCGTTCGAAATGCCGCCGGCTGCAGCAGGAGCACGGGCTCGGCATGATTATGATCGACTATTTGCAGCTCATTATGGGAAGTGGGCGCGGCAGTGATAACCGTCAGCAGGAAGTTTCCGAGATTTCCCGTTCATTGAAGGCACTGGCCCGTGAATTGAAAATACCTGTCATTGCACTTTCGCAGCTTTCACGGGGTGTGGAGCAGCGGCAGGATAAGCGGCCGATGATGTCCGACTTGCGGGAATCGGGAAGTATTGAGCAGGACGCCGATATTGTATCGTTTCTATACCGGGAAGATTATTACGATAAAGAAACCGAAATGCAGAACATGATTGAAATCATCATCGCGAAGCAGCGTAATGGTCCGACTGGCACGGTCACTTTGGCATTTGCGAAGGAATATAATAAGTTCTTGAATATTGATTGGAGCCAGCATGAAGGCCCACCGTCATTTTAAACGGCAACACTTCCTTTTCTATGGACGTAGAAAAGGAAGTGTTGTTTTTCGACATGAATCGGGAAAATATTCCCCGGGAAATAACACCAAGTGGAAACTACTTGAAAAAAGTGCGAAGTGGCGGTAATCGTGATAGAGTTAAAAGATATGAAAAGAACTTTTTTGATTGCTAGCTGTCTATAAAACGACTGCCTATATGGCGGGAAAGGAACAAATCATGCAAAACAAAACCATATTTATAGTAGATGATGAAAAGCCCATCGCAGACATAATAGAATTCAACTTAAAAAAGGAGGGTTTCACAGTATTTTGCGCATATGACGGAGAAGACGCCATCAATCGCGTAGAAGAAATCCAGCCGGACCTCATGCTGCTCGATATCATGCTGCCGAAACGCGACGGAATGGAAGTATGCCGCGAAGTGCGGAAGAAGTATGACTTTCCCATCATTATGCTGACGGCTAAGGATTCCGAGATTGATAAGGTGCTCGGCCTTGAACTTGGAGCAGATGATTACGTAACAAAACCATTCGGAACACGTGAATTGATTGCACGAGTGAAAGCAAACCTGCGCCGTCATGCAAGAACCCTCGAAGAAGATAAAGAGGAAGCAACAAATGATATTACAGTCGGCCAGCTCATTATACAGCCGGATGCTTACTTCGTACAAAAGCGCGGTGAAACGATTGAGCTGACACATCGTGAATTCGAATTACTCTTTTACCTGGCCAAACATATCGGACAAGTTATGACACGTGAGCATTTGCTGCAGACTGTTTGGGGCTATGATTACTTTGGAGACGTACGGACGGTTGATGTAACAATCCGCCGTTTGCGTGAAAAAATTGAAGACACGCCGAGCCATCCGAGCTGGATCGTGACAAGACGGGGCGTAGGGTATTATCTGCGCGATCCGGAACAGGAGTAAACCGCTATGCAGAAAGTCGGTTTTTTTCGGTCAATTCATGTCAAGTTCGTATTGATTTATGTACTGCTAATTCTTGTTTCCATGCAGATTATCGGGCTGTACTTTGCTCGCGAGCTGGACCAGAGGCTGAAAGAGAATTTTATGAACTCGATTGTAGACCGGATGAATCTCGTGGAGTTCAGTGTACGGGAAGAAATTACGAAAAAGCGTATGGACAGTGATCCGACACCTGAACAAAGCCTGAAAAACGTTCTGGCCGAGTTTACTTCGGATGACATCATTGAGATCCGGGCAATCAATAATAAATATCGTATTTTAGCCACCTCTTCATATGAAAATCAAACCCGGGTCGGTCAGCATTCTACCGATGAAAGCGTAAAAAAGTCCATCACTTCTGAACAAATACAAGATGTCATTAGAATCGATCGGCAATCACGTAATCACGTGCTGTCATTGGCCAAACCAATATTTGACGGAGATGAAGTGATCGGATCGCTTTATGTAGACGCGAATATCGAAACCGTTTTCAGGCAGATTGAACAGATTAATGGAATATTGGCGAAAGGCGCTGCTGTCTCGCTGACTATTACCATTATCGTAGGAATTTTCATTGCCCGGACCTTTACACGGCCGATTTCGGATATGCGGAGGCAGGCACAGGCGATGGCGAGCGGAAACTTTATGCGGAAAGTAAAAGTCTACGGAACAGATGAAATGGGTCAGCTGGCGATTGCGTTCAACCATCTGACCAATCAGCTGCAGGAGTCGCAGTCCACGACTGAAAGTGAAAGGCGAAAGTTGGCCTCCGTTCTCGAAAATATGACAGACGGAGTCATCTCAACGGATCGCAGGGGACGGGTCAGTCTGATCAATGACTCAGCTCTGCAGATGCTTGATATGACGACCGATCTTGTGATTAACCGCCCGATCGCCAGTATTCTGGGCATTGAATCAGAGTATACATTTGAAGAATTGATTCAGGTTAAAGAATCGATTCCGCTGGATTTCAGTACAGAAGAGCAATCCTATATCCTGCGTGCGACCATTTCCGTTACACAGCGGGAAACCGGCTTCGTCAACGGCCTGATTGTTGTGCTGCATGATAATACCGAGCAGGAAAAGATTGATATGGAACGGCGTGAATTCGTCTCGAACGTATCGCACGAATTACGAACCCCGCTGACGACCATGCGCAGTTATTTGGATGCACTCGCCGAAGGTGCCTGGAGAAACGAAGAAATTGCGCCGAATTTCCTGAGTGTGACACAAAACGAAACCGAGCGGATGATCCGTCTGGTAAACGACTTGCTGAAACTTTCGAGAATGGACAGCAAAGAGTATGAGCTCAACAAGGAGTATGTAGAGTTCAATCGCTTCTTCAATGCAGTCATCGAAAGATTTGAGTTTTCAAAATCGCAAAATGTCCGCTTTGCACGCAATCTGTACTCAAGCAGCCTGTTCGTTGAAATCGATACCGATAAGCTGACACAGGTGCTTGATAATATTATTTCTAATGCATTGAAATACTCACCTGACGGCGGCGAAGTGCGCTTTGGCGTAACCGTTTCGGGCGATTATATTAAAGTAATGATTTCTGACGATGGCATGGGAATTCCAAAATCCAACGTCAACCGCATTTTCGATCGTTTTTACCGGGCAGACAGAGCCCGTTCCCGCGCACTTGGCGGAACAGGTCTTGGACTTGCGATTGCAAAAGAAATGATTACGGCACATAAAGGAGATATTTGGGCTCAGAGTGAGGAAGGGAAAGGAACAACGATTTTCTTCACGCTTCCATTTGAACAACAAGAGGACGGTGAATGGGATTGAAATATATAGAGACCATCAAATCCATCGTATTGCTGTTGCTTGTCATTCTGAGTGTCATGTTCACGTTTACCATCTGGACTTTCTCGCCAAATTACGAACAGATGGAACAATCCCAAACGGTTGATATTTCTATTGCAGAAAAAAAGACCATCGATCAGATCATAAAACCGTATAAAGTGATTACGAATTTAAAAGATCAGGTTCTGGGATCTGTGGAAACTAGTAAAATCGAGACGATTCTTTCCGAAATGAGTACATGGCATGTAACGGATTTGCAGCTCGTCAGCACGGATTTGACCAAGTTTGACGTGGCACAGGTACTGCGGCAGCCAAGTCAGATGTCTCTGTACTTTTCGGGGGAAGTACCGATGCTGGTCTATGATAATGTGCTGCTGATGGATGATGCCAATATTCCGGAAGCCACTTTCAATCGTCTGGTCATTGACTGGAGTCAGTCCACACAAATGCCGTTGGTTCATTTTCTGAGTGAAGCGGGAGGCGTACATTACCAGGCGCAGGTCAATTTGCAGAGCCGATCAAATTTCCTGCGCAATGTGTTGGATGTCGGCCAGTCGTTTGATGAATACGCGGAAATTGACCGCGGCAATGCGCCGTTCCTGGCTGTCCCGAAAAATCCTGTGATGACGACACGCAATACGTATTTGCAGCAGGAAATCGATCCGCTTGTATTTCGGGATGCGCTCTTCAGTGATCCGAAAGCAGTTCGCCGCAATCAAGTCGACTCTATACATTATGAGTATGGCGACAACCATGCCCTCATGAATCTTAATACGAAGACGAAACTGTTGACGTTTTCTAATATGCCTGCAACAGAAAGTCAGGAGCCTGCGATCCCTTCTGAACTGCTGCTGAATACTATTGATTTCGTCAATGAGCATGGCGGCTGGACGGATGATTTCCGTTATGATTATATGAATCCTCTTTCACGCCGTGTGAAATTTCAGCTGTATGCGGACGGACTGCCTGTCTACAGCGACCAGTCAGAGACTAATGAAATCACGCAGAAGTGGGGAGAGTCAGGAGTCTACCAATACATCAGACCTTATTTTACACTGTTGGATTTCAAAGATGAAAAAGTGGAGGAAGAGCTCCTGCCGGGTGTTGAAGTGGCAGAAGAACTGAGAGAATCCGAGGAACTGGATTTTGATTTGATTGAAGAAATCTCTGTTGGCTATTATATGATCCGCGATGAAGACCAGGGACTGATTACTCTGCAGCCTTGCTGGTATTACCTCATCAAAGACAACTGGTTCCGCTTTATGCCGGAAGAAACCCAGGGAGGTGGCCAGATTGGATTGGAATAGAACCAAAACAATCTTTATCATCGTCTTTTCCATTTTGAATATATTCTTATATTCTATGTATGTGAATCGGCAGGTCGGCGTAGATAATATGCAGGTCATTGGCAAAACATCTGTGGAAGAAACGATGAAGCTGGAGAATATTTCATATAACCCGATTCCGTTCGCCAAAAAAGAAGTATCCTATTTATCGGCTCATATTTCTACCTTCTCGGATGAAGATTTAAAGTCTTTAACGAATCAGTCATTTGTGTTGATTGAAAAATCTCGGCTGCTGTCTCATCTGAAAAATCCCGTAAAGGTGAAAAATGAAAAAGGCGATTATGACTTTGAAGAATTTTTGACAAATTATGTGCTTGAAGGTGACAACTATGTTTTATGGGATATTGACGAAGATGAACAGCGTGCGGTCTTTTTCCAGCGGGTAAAAAATGAAACTATTTTCTATAGCCCGAACGCCATGCTGGTTGTTCATTGGGAAGACGATGACGGAGAAATTACACATTATGAACAGCGCATGCTCGACGACTTTGTCAGCTTTAACCATAAGAAAGAATTGCTATCGCAAGATGATGCCGTCGGTTCGCTTGTCACGAGAGGGTTTTTAAAACCGGACTCGACAGTCATTCAAGTAAAGTCAGGCTATTCCACTTTAGTTCAGCTGACGGAAACTCAAGTATTTGCACCGACGTGGAACATTCAGGTAAAATTGAAGGATGGGACGATTGAAAACTACTTTATCAATGCAATCGAAGGTAAAGTAATTGAGTTCCAGCCTGATCTTCTAGAAGAACAAACAGAATAGGAGTTTTCCACATGCGTTTTAGCATTTTGGCGAGCGGCAGTACAGGCAACTCGCTCTATATAGAGACAGATGAGCATGCATTTCTTGTGGATGCCGGGATGAGCGGTAAGAAAGTAGAAGGCCTGCTCAGCTCGATCAACCGTTCTATGAAACAAATTGACGGCATCTTCGTTACACATGAACATAGTGATCATATAAAAGGAATCGGTGTACTTGCACGAAAATACAAGACGCCGATTTATGCCAATGCAAAGACTTGGCAGGCAATGGACGGTCTGGTGGGAGAGATTCCACTAGACCAGCGTTTTCATTTTGATATGGAGACCGTCAAGACATTTGGTTCACTCGACATTCAGTCCTTTGCGGTATCTCATGACGCTGCTGACCCGATGTTCTTTACTTTCAATGAAGGTGAACGCAAATTAGCGGTCATTACGGATACTGGCTATGTCAGCGACCGGATGAAAGGCCATATTAAGGGCGCAGACAGTTTTGTATTTGAAAGCAATCATGACGTCAGCATGCTGCAGATGGGGCGTTATCCCTGGTCCATCAAACGACGGATTTTAAGTGATGTCGGCCACGTGTCGAATGAAGATGCAGCCGTTGCGATGAGCGAAGTGGTTGTGCAAAAAGATACGCATATTTACTTAGCGCATCTGAGCTTGGATAATAATATGAAGGATCTTGCAAGGATGAGTGTAGCACAGACATTGGAAGACTGTGGCATCCGTGCGGGTGAATATGTGCATCTGCGCGATACAGATGCAACTGTTTCAACAGAGCTTGTGCCGGTCTGAAAAAATTGCGAAAGCCTTGCTGAAAATAGTAAGGCTTTTTGCGTTGAATTACCTGGTTTGGGGTAAAGTAAGAATACATTATGTAAAATTTCGGATGAGGAGGATGCGCAGATGGATGAAGAAAGACGCGAGACAGAGTGGCAGCCGATTCCGCCTCAGGAGACTCGACGTGAACCAAAGCGAAGAAGCAGCTTTTGGCCGGGATTGCTTGGCGGTTTAATTGGCGGTCTGATCGTATGGCTCGTTGTGATGTTTGCAACTGACCAATCAACGCCAGTCTCAAATCAAAGCACAGCGGATAAAAATCCAGGAACTTTGAATACGCAGCATAACCAAATTCCTATGGATATCTCTACAGAAATAACAGATGTAGTGGATGAGGTAGCGACTGCGGTTGTCGGAATTACAAATATCCAGACAGTACAGGATTTCTGGTCAGCAAATTCTTCTGTACAGGAAGCCGGCACAGGGTCAGGCGTGCTGTATAAAAAAGAGGGCGATAAGGCGTATATTGTCACCAACCATCACGTCGTAGAGAACTCTGAGCAGCTGGAAGTCAGTTTTGATGACGGAACTAAAACAGAAGGTAAGCTGATCGGCAGTGATTTATGGACAGACTTGGCGGTTGTCGAAATTGACTCTAAGCATGTAGATGCGATTGTGGAGTTCGGTGATTCAGATGCACTGAAACGCGGCGAGTCAGTTATCGCAATTGGAAATCCGCTTGGACTTGGGTTTGCAGGCTCTGTCACGGTAGGAGTCATTTCAGGAAAAGACCGCTCGATTCCAATGGATTTGAATAAAGATGGGATTATTGATTGGCAGGCAGATGTCTTGCAGACAGACGCGGCAATCAATCCGGGCAACTCAGGCGGTGCCTTGATCAATATGGCGGGCCAGCTGGTCGGAATCAACTCAATGAAGATTTCGCAGGAGACGGTAGAAGGGATTGGCCTTGCTATTCCCATCAATATTGCATTGCCGATCATTGAACATTTAGAGGAAACGGGACAAGTGAACCGGCCGACAATGGGCGTATCATTACTTGATCTGCAGCAAATCCCGATCCAGCAGCAACAACAGACACTTGAACTGCCGAAAGACGTTACGGAAGGTGTAGTAGTAACGGAAATCATGCCAAATTCGCCGGCAAAAGCAGCGGGCATAGAAAAGTATGATACAATTGTTCAGCTGGACGATGAGAAAGTGACAGATATGGTTACACTGCGCAAGTATTTATATAACAAAAAAGAAATTGGCGACAAATTGAAAGTAAAGGTCTATAGAGGCGGAAAGCCAGTGGAGTTAGAGATGGTCTTGAAAGACGGTAACACATTCTGATGATATCCACACAGTGAACAACTTTCCTTCCACATCAGGCATACAGCGAAAACGCGCTGCCATGCCTGATTTTTTTGTGCAGTTATCCTATTGTGGATAAAGTCTAAATAATGTGTATAATATTGTGTGAAAGAAAATTGCTTTGTAAGGACAAATATATTAGTAAGTGTAAGGTGAAAAGCCTTGGCACCCTTGCGTTTGGGTCTTCTAAAATGTAATAAGGAAAATCAAAGTTTTCATTGTAAGTTTTAAATGATAAAAAGTTATCCACAAATTATGATTTGAGTAATCAGAGAATTTGATATGTAGTAGAGGAAAAATAGACGGACACAATATGTAGAAAGACTTGTGGATATGTGCATAAGTATTGTGTATAACTTTTAGAGGGCGAGTGGATAAACTGTGAATATAACGATTGTGACCGTGGGTAAGTTAAAAGAGAAGTATTTGAAGCAAGGAATTGAAGAATATACAAAACGGCTGAACAGCTATGCGAAATTGCAATTAATCGAAGTGGCGGACGAGAAAGCACCCGAAACATTAAGCAATGCCGATATGGAAATCGTCAAAAAGAAAGAAGCGGAACGGATCCTGGCAAAGATTGCGTCAGATGCACATGTCATTGCACTGGCAATCGACGGCAAGATGAAAACATCAGAGGAATTTGCGGCGAGTATTGATTCTTTGATGACGTATGGAAAGAGTAAGATTGTCTTTGTTATTGGTGGATCGCTGGGCTTGCATTCAAGTGTGCTGCAACGGGCAGATGAAAAGCTGTCTTTTTCTAAGATGACGTTTCCGCATCAGTTGATGAAGCTGGTGTTGGTAGAGCAGGTGTATCGGGGATTTCGGATTATTAAGGGGGAACCGTACCATAAGTAATTGAGGTTTTTTCGAATAGTCGTATTTAACGATATTATTGATCTTCTCTTCAGGCAGAAGCTTTCATCGGAGTGACCTGAGCCTCCGAAGCAAACTAAGTTTATTAAAAAATAATATTGGAGTTAATTTCATAAATCGTATTTAATTATTAAAATACGAACAATACTTAATTTATTGATTGGAGCGACAGGCAGCGACTCCAGCGGGATGAGTGAGACAGAGGAGTCATTACAATCGATGTGAATGCGGCGGCAATGGCTCATCGCTCACCCCGCGGAAAGCATGCTAATTTATGTTATTAATTCATTGGTATAATGAAAAAACTATTTTTTATTTGGGGGAATGTAATTTGAAGGCCATGATTATTAATCAGTATGGGAAAGTACCGATGCGATTAGCAGAAATGCCTATGCCTAAAATGGGAGAATACGAGGTACTTGCAGAAATTCATGCTGCTAGTATTAATCCAGTTGATTTTAAAATGCGAGACGGAAAAGTTAAGTTATTAATCAAAAATAAAATGCCACTGATTCTCGGAAATGACTTTTCAGGGGTTGTGACAAAGGTTGGTGCAAAGGTAACTCAATTTAAAGTGGGCGATGCAATTTATGGACGTCCACGTAAAAGTAAAATTGGTACTTTTGCTGAATATATCGCAGTCCATGAAGATGACATAGCGTTAAAACCTAGAAATCTAAGCTTTGAGGAAGCTGCCTCTATACCATTAGTTGGCTTAACGTCTTATCAGGCGTTACATGACATACTGCACTTACAAAAGGGCGGAAAGGTTTTAATTCATGCCGGGTCTGGAGGTGTTGGAACATTTGCGATTCAACTCGCAAAATTAATGGGTGCCTATGTTGCAACAACTGCGAGTGAAGCTGGTGCAGATTTAGTGAAATCCCTCGGTGCTGATGAAGTTATTAATTACAAAACAGAACAATTTCAGGATAGATTACAAAACTATGATGGTGTATTTGATACACTTGGCGGTAAATCACTCGAAACATCATTCCAGATTATAAAAAGTGGTGGGAAAGTCATTTCTGTTTCAGGATTGCCGAATGCTCGTTTTGCTAAAGAATACGGATCAGGCTTTATCAAAACGGTGTTGTTTTCAGCTGCAAGCTATAAATTAACGAAACTTGAAAAAAAGCATAATGTTCAATATACATTTTTATTTATGAAGCCAAGCGGAAATCAATTACGTGTTATTGCAGACTATATTGAATGTGGGAAAATCAGACCTGTAATTGATCGTGTTTTTCCTTTTGAAGATGCTCAAAAGGCCATGGAATATTCGGAAGGAGGAAGGGCTAAAGGAAAGATTGTTTTGAAAATCCGATAGTCATCCTAGTGAATAAAAATTCTTCGATGAGAAATTAATTTAAGAAAAAAGGAAGACTTTTCGAAAGACTTCAGAACAGTCAAAGTAAATAGTGTGAAGGTAAATATCCCAAATGGTGTAAGAAGAGATATTATAGGGAGCATTCAAATAGCGGAAGTGCTGAAGGGTATCAATATGACTCATAATGATAGAGTCTTTAATTTTATTAATGAAGGAAAGTTTAAAGCTGAATATCTAAATAGTTGGTTATGTACGTTTATAAAGGAATTCGGAATATTAAATATTCCTGAATCTAAAACTACCTATTCAGTTGAAACCTTTAGAAATTCTGTAGTTGTAGAAAACTAATTAATCAGGGGTTATATTTCATATTACAGTTACCTATAAAAATTGGGGGAAGTAATATAAGTAATATTTTGCTTTCCCCCGTTTTAGTATTGCTGAAAGACAATTTGAGTAGTTACTTACCGTTAGAGGTCAGTAACAATTTCACTATAATCAATCCCATTCAATTTTTTATTTCGCATTAGTTATAACCTTATAAAAAAACGGGAAATAAGGAATTTTAATCTAAAAACTACAATCGTTTAGTTTTAAAAGTTATATAAATTGGGACATCAATACGGTCTCTGGCTACACATACTCCGCTGTGAACAATATAGTATTCAACGTAATGACCACCCTTGAATTGTGTCTCTTCTACCTTGCGAGAAGTACCTTTTATAATTTCTCCTCTTAATTGCTTTCGTCTAATAGCCTCGTCACCACGATTCCGAACCTTCCAATAAATAACAAAGGGGAGTCCTTTCCCCTCTATCTCATTGTTTGTTATAAAGAAGTTTAAACTTTTATTAGGAAGTAGTAGTTTTTTCTCTCTTAGCAAGATACGAAGTAATGTCTCTCTGAAACCGTTTTGTTTAACCTTACAATCAATGCTAACGTTAAAACTAATATCAACGGGGAACATATTATGTATGAATTCCTCTCTATCTGTTATGGAAGCATGAGCATACGTTAATTGTTCTGAATTTAAGGAAAATCATAAGAAAATGCGAAGCTTTAGTAATTTCAAGGTCTATTTCGAAGCGGGAGATAGGCCTTTTAGGCGTTTCAGAGCAATCGCGATTAGTTTTGATTGTAACTAATAGTAGGCGGTTGAAGTGATAAGATCAACATAACAGGATAAAGCCCCGAAATTAATAAATTACCAATTTGAAATCATGTTTTTGACTTCATTTTTATAAAATTATATACACAGGGAACAAAACACATCCTTTTTCATTAGTTTTGAATTGTTAGAATGATCCCTTTCTCACATATTAAAAGTTAAAACCGGTTAAAAAGTCTTGAATTTAATGGAGTTACGTGAGATTATAAGGAAGCGTAATTTTAAACAAAACTATAGAAGTTAAAGGCAAACTGATCTGAAAGGACAGGACGCAAAGCTTAGGGTCTAAAGTTTAGGGATTAATTAAAAGTCCTGCATTCTAAACAATGATCGCCTGGTTACCAAGTTTATGGATTAATATATTCCTTTGGCTATTCTATATTATATAGAATAGTTTTTTGGTGTTTAAAATTACTTGGCATGAGTTTGGCGTAAAGATATAGTCAGAAAGGATTAAGAGATTCTTGAAGTTATCAATTTAAACTATCATAAATAGAAAGAAGTGTAAAAATGAGTAAGAAAAGAATTTCGTTCAAAGCAAAGTTATTGGTTTTTTCATTATTACTATCACTAGTACCAATTATTTTTATTGGAGTTTTAGTTAATAAAACAGTTAGCGAAAAAACCGAGGATGATTATATCAGTTTCAGCGAGAAAGAAATTAAACAGGTGGACAATGGCATTTCGCTATACTTTCAAACGATTAGGGAAAATGTCAATTTATTAGCTAATGACAAATCAGTTTTAAATGCCGATTCAAGTATTACTTTATATAAAGATCTAGCGGGGGATGACTCTATTGATATGACCCCTTCAAAAAACGGGGATAAAGAGAAAGCCATTTATGATGTGTTTTCTCAATTTAGTATTCATCATCCTAAAGCCTCTTATGTTTATATGGGCACATCGGATGGAGGTTATGTCCAATATCCTGAGGGACCCGTGGCAGCAGGTTTTGATCCTAGAGACCGTCCTTGGTATAGCACAGCTATTGAAGAACCAGGAGAAGTGAAATTAACAAGTGCCTATGAGGCAACTGGTATAGAAGGAATTATAGTAAGTAATGTAGTGTCCATTGAAAAAGATGGAAAACAAACAGGCGTGTTAGGTCTAGATGTAAGTTTGGAAGGCTTAACAGATATTATCAAGGACATTAGTATAGGTGACAATGGTTATGTAATTCTCGCGCAAGAAGATGGAACAATTCTCGCACATCCAAAAGATCCTGAATTGAACTTCCAACCAGTGTCTAAACTAAATATTCCTTCTTTAAAAGACTTAAGCAAAGATGGCTCATTTGAAGCTGAACTAGATGGGGAAGACTATGTATTAAACACAATTACTTCAGAAATTGATGGCTGGAAGTATATTGCTGTTATAAAGAAGGATGAAATTTTAAGTACCGCCACTTTCATTCGCTCAATGCTTTTTCTAATTGGCGGGATTTTTGCAATTCTTGCTGTAATCGCATCTATTGTTATGAGTTTACAGATAACAAAGAGAATTAAAAGTATTAGTGATTTGTCTTTAGCGATGTCAAACGGTGATTTGACTCAACAAGTCACGGTGAAGGTAAGAGATGAAATTGGGGATATGGGTGAAAATTTCAATACCATGTCTAACAGTTTAAAAGAAACAATAAAAAAAATTGCGCATGAATCTCAACAATTATCTGCGACATCTGAGGAGCTGGCAGCCTCTTCAATCCAAAATCAAACAGCTTCCAATGAAATATCCGAATCGATTCAATTTGTTGCTACTGGGACAGATGAACAGGATGCTGCTATGAAAAATGCAGTAGGTATTATCAATGAGGTGTTTAGGCATGTTGATGACGTGACAGTGAGCATGGACAATGTAAGTAATTCCATACATTATTCAACAGAAACTGCTATACAGGGCAGTGATGTCGTTGAGCAGACTGTAAATCAAATGATTGAAATTGATAAAAACGTGAGTTCTTCCGCTGAGAAAATTAGCATGTTAAATGAAAAATCAAATGAAATTAAACAAATCAGCTTTATCATTCAATCAATTTCAGAACAAACGAATTTATTAGCTTTGAATGCTGCAATTGAAGCTGCAAGAGCTGGCGAACATGGAAAGGGATTTGCAGTAGTGGCAGATGAAGTTCGAAAACTCGCAGAGCAATCCAGTAATTCAGCATTGCAAATCAATGAAATTATTCAAGATATTGAAGGTGGCATTGAAGATTCGATGGGTCTAGTAAATCTAGGGGTAAGCTCGGCAAAGGAAGGGATGAAACTCGTGAATGAAAGCGGGAAAGCGTTTGGAGAAATTAAGGACTCTATTCTCGCTGGTACGACAAAAATATCCGAGGTTAACATGGCAATGGAAAACATGAAGAATCATATAGCTGAAGTGGTAGTGCACATAGAGGATGTTTCAAAAACCAGTATAGAAGTAAATAATTATTCCCAAAACGTTGCAGCATCCTCTGAAGAAATGAGTGCCTCAATGGAGGAGGTTTCATCGGTTTCTCAAGAGTTAGCTAGGATGTCAAATGAATTGGAAGCAGCCATCCAGGAATTTAAACTGTAAAAGGATAATTTCTATCAAAACAATAACCACAAGAATGTGTTAGATATCCTAACATTTTGATCTATTATATTTAACCTTGTTTATGATTTACAGGAATATTGTATAAATCGACCTCTGAATATTGTTTTCAGAGGGAAAATTTATAGTTAATTTGTTTTAGAATAGGGAGGAAACATCATGTTTAACATATTGAATAAAGTTAGAACCTTGATTGCTCTTATAGTAGTAGTGGCCGTGCTTCCATTGGCAAGTGTCTCTGCGGAAGAAAATGATTTTAATCCATTTGAAAAAAGTATTAGCGAAATTTCCGATGCTTTGGATAACAATCAAATTAAATCTGAGCAGTTGGTTAAGTATTATCTAGAACGTATAGAAGCATATGACAAGCAAGGCCCTGCGATTAATTCGTTCACTAATATTAATGAAGACGCTATAGAGATGGCAAAGCAATTAGATGCAGAGAGACAAAGTAAAGGCAAAAGAAGTGTACTTCATGGTATTCCAATCGTTGTAAAAGATAACTTTGACGTCAAAGGCATGCCGACAACGGCAGGCTCTGTTGCACTAAAGGATGCTTATCCCGTAAAAGATGCTTTTGCTATTCAGAAACTTAAGGATGCAGGAGCCATTATCATTGGAAAAACAAATATGTCAGAGTTTGCAGCATCTTATGGGAGATTAGGATATAGCTCTTTGGGCGGTTTAACCTTGAATCCTTACAACCTTAAACGTGATGCTTCTGGTTCTAGCAGCGGAACTGCCGCAGCAATTACAGCAAACTTTGGTGTATTTGGATTAGGTACTGATACGTCTGGATCGGTCAGAGGACCATCTCATGTTACGGGACTCGTCGCTATCAGACCGACATTAGGTTTAATAAGCCGCGGCGGAATCGTCCCGTCCTCGTTAAATTTCGATACTGCTGGTCCAATGGCTAGATCTGTTGAAGATGTAGCGATTGCATTGAGTTTTATGGCTGGAGTCGATGAAAAAGATGAACAAACCCTATCTGCAAAGGGACATATTGTTGAAGACTATAGTAAGTCCTTAGACAAGACTGCTTTGCAAAATGCAAGAATTGGAGTAGCTGTTGACTTTTTTGGAGACAACGCTGAGGTGGATACAATTACTAATAAATCCTTGAAGAAAATGGAGGAAATAGGGACGGAACTTATTCCGGTATCTTTCTCAGAGACGACACAATATCTTTGGACACCAATTATTGGGCCGATTAATGAGGCTAATTTTAAGTCTCAGTTGGAAGAGTATCTAAAACAGTTCCCTGAAAGCCAGCCGAAAACACTGGAAGAAATAATTAAAATCAGTGAATCACCAGAAGTTTTGAATTCAGCAACACCAGTAAACCCAGCAGGTTTGGAAGGTTTAAAAACGAATGTAAAACAAGCGGCGTTTAAAGATACACCAGAATACGATGATTTAGTAACAAAAGAGATACCTAAAGTACGGGATGAAGTACAAGCAATAATGGAAAAAGAAAATTTGGATGCCATTGTTTTTCCAACAATGTCATGTCCTGCATCACCAAGATTCGATAAGGAAGACCCGACATACTTATGTGATGCCTATGACACGTATGCCGCGAGTTATGTAGCGTCGGCTACAGGATTCCCTGAGATTACTGTTCCTGCCGGTGCTACTGAGGAAGAACTGCCTGTTGGGATCTCTTTCATGGGATTGGCATTTAGTGAACAGTCTCTATTAGATATAGCTTATTCTTTTGAACAAGCAACCAATGCTAGAACGCTGCCTAAAACAACGCCTAATTTCAAAATGAATACAGATGAAAAGCCTGTATTTAAAGATGTAAATTCATATGTCGATGAAATTATGTATTTGACAGATAAAGGAATAATTAATGGTTATCCAGATGGAACATTTAAACCAAATGATTCAATTACACGTTTACATGCTATACGATTGATTTTGAAAGAAAAGGGAATTGTCGACTTTTCAGATGTCACTAACCCAGGTTTTGTTGATGTTTCACCTGGCGATAACGGGTACGAGGAGATTGCTAAGGCTGTTGAATTGGGTATCGTCAACGGAAAAGTTAACGCTCAAGGTAAAAAGTATTTCGACCCTAACGGAAAATTAAACCGCTCGCAAGCGGCTGCAATCTTAGTGTTAGCTTATGACTTAAAAGGCACAAACCCAACCGATTTTAAAGATGTTCCCAAGGAGAACTGGGCTCACAGCTATATTTCTGCGTTGGTAGCAAATAATATTACTACTGGTTATTCCGACGGTGAATTTAAGCCTAATATGTATATATCACGTCAACATTTCGCGGCATTTATGGCCCGATACCTAGATGATCAATTTAAGCCCACGAAGTAAAGATCGTTAGAGACCTTTCTTCAAGTTAGATAAAGGTCACACAAAAATTATAGAAAAAATTTAGGCTTCTCATAAGCAATCCAAGCTTATGAGAAGCTTTTTGTACGTGTAGAATTACGGTGAACCGTATCCTAAGTAAGTGTGGTTTCAGGCTGTCATATCAGATGTTAAATGTACGTCTTGCTCATGCAAAAAAATATGCAAAAGGCCTCTGCCTAATACACAGAAGTCATTACTGCATAAAAGAAGAGGCCGTCAAGCAAGGACAAGGACTAACTTTGGTTCTTATCCAAAATCTTATTCTACTCACTAGCAAAGGCGCAACTGCGAGGTCAGCCGTTGTCGTGAGACAGCTAGCGTGCTCTTTGCTAGTTGGCTCATGACGTAAGGCAATCTCCTAGCGCCGAAGCGTATTAAAACCGGTAAGCTATATTTCTTACGCTGTCCCATCCTCAAACAACTCGGGGAATAAATACGCAATAATTTCTATAGTCAAACGCCGGGACGTCCCTTTGTAGGGATAGATATGCATATACATAGATGGATTAAAGTTGGCTTCAATAATTCCATAAGCATTTTCATCAGCTGCAGGAACTTCGGTGTTTTCAATAATTAAATCGATGCCGCTGATTTTTGCTTCCAGCGCAGCTACCGCGTCCGCCGCGATCTTCTTATAATCCTCAGGAATTTGATCGGTCACGTCAATGGAATCTCCGCCTGTGCTCACGTTGGAATTCTCACGCAGATAAACGACCTCATCCGCTTTTGGAATTGAATCTAGTTGATATCCCTGTCCTTTAAGCATAAGGACCTCCAGATCACCTAATTCAATAATTTCTAATGGTGTTCTGTGGTCTCTGCCTCGCAGCGGATCACGGTTCTTTTCGTTCACCAGCTCTTCAATTGTCTGTTTACCGTTACCTGTCACGTTGGCAGGTGTGCGCAGCAAGACTGCGTGAACCTTTTCATTCAGCACGAAGAAGCGATACTCTGTTCCACTGAGAAACTCTTCTATGAGTACAGAAGAATCTTCTTGAAATGCCAATGTAATAGCCTGTTGATAATCATCATAACCGGCACCGTCTTTAAAGATAGAAATCCCTAATCCATAGTTAGTAGTTTTCGGCTTCACCACAAAAGGCTTGGCGGAAAACACCTCATAAGCGCGCAGTGCATCTTCTATATCATTAAACTCATCACCTAAAGGCACACGGAATCCCTGTTGATGAAGGATTTTCTTCGTTACTGTTTTATTTTCCATAATTAAAGGGGAGACATAACTATCTTTACTTGTCATATTCCCGTTTTTTACATACTCAATATGATCATGTAATTTCAGCTTCAAAAATTGATCTTGCCGGTCTAAAATTTCCACCTGCAGTCCCTGCTGGATTGCATCAAACATTAGAATCTGTGTAGACAGCTCCATGTCAGTAAATCCTGTTAATTGATAGGGTTTAGCCCATGCCTCAGCATAATTTTCTTTCGCAATACTCACTGCTGTTTGTTTCTGGCTGCTTACTTCAATTTCTTTATATAGTCTTCCTGCTAAAGTTTTACTCGGGTCCGCCAGCATTTCTCTTAAGTTAACAAATAATGTATCTGAAACCGTCAGGCCTAAGATTTCTGCTGCCCGTTCCATTTCATCAATCATCTGTTCAGCTTCCGTTTTAAACTGAGTAGGCTCCAATGGATGCTCAAGAGCTACAGTATTATTGTAAGACTCACCTGATTTACAATCGGTGCTTTCATCTTTCCACAGCAAATATAATAGAAACAGATGCAGAAACTCCACTTGCTCGCGGCCGATCCCATACATTTCAAAAGGATTTAAATCTATATTTCTCACTTCAACATAGCGGACGCCCTGCTCTTCCAGTTTTGAGACATGACCTTTGCTTCTTAGACGGATAGCAGAATAAAACTCTTTTTCTTCTATTAAATATCCCTTTTTAACCATTGATTCAAGATCAGCCGCATAGTTTTCAATGCTGCTGTACGAAACTTGAACCTCGTCAGAATTTGTGTAACCATATTTACTGCTTCTAATACTTCTTACGGGCTTGCTAAAAGAATCCTCTTCGAAAAAGTTCTTTTCACTCACAGGGGAAGCTCCGTAAAAGTAAGTTGTCAGCCAGCGGTACTGTATATAGTTTCTCGTAAGTTTTAAGTAAATTTCACTCTTAAAATGACGATATTCTTTGATCTCCGACTGCAAATTAAATAACACTCGAATCAGTTGGTCATCAAATTCAAAATTAAAATGAATTCCGCTGATCATTTGTTTGCGGCGTCCATAGGATTTGGCTAAGTATCGGCGGTACAGAACACTCTCAAAATTTTTCAGCTTAGCAATGACAATATCTTCTTCCCTTTCCGGTAACTGCGGCGGCATGCTTAACGGCCAGATCATTTCTTGCTCACTCATAGAACGATAGGCAACGTCATGAATTGCTGATAAATGGTTAAACAGCTCTTCTATTGAATCAGTAACAGGCGTAATTAATTCCATTTGTGTTTCTGAAAAGTCCCGCTGAATGTATGGATGTTGATCTCTTGCGGAAAGCACTTCAGGATGGTCTGTTTTCGCTAAGTTTCCCGACAGATCCACCCGCTGGCCTTCTTTCTCAATTCCGTAGCGAGCTTTTAATAAGTATGGTCTAACGCGTTCATTGCCTAACATTTCTTTTAAATTCATAGTAGCTATCGCCCCCTGATTACTTTTTCACAGCAGTCTTTTCAGGAAATTAACCGCAATTTATAACAGAAAGCAGAAATTGAAAATATCCACATTTGGTTGAAATGTGGATACTTTCAATTCCACGTTTTATGATAAAAAGGGAATTAACCTAAGTGTTTCATATGGAAAGCAAAATGATCATCCAAGAAAGAAGCAATAAAGAAATAGCTATGATCATAACCATCTGCTTTTTTATAACTAACTGCTTGATTACTTTTCTGGGCATTTGCTAAGAATGCAGTTTCATCCAATTGTTCCGGATAAAACGTATCTTCGATACCTTGCGTAATGAGAATGGGCGGCATGCCAGTTTCTTTGATCAGTTCTGAAGCATCCCATTCTCTCCAAGCTGCTCGGTCCTCACCTAAATAAGCCGAGAAAGCTTTAATCCCCCATGGAACGTCACTGGGGCTGAGTATAGGAGAAAAAGCAGAAATGGCTTTGAATCTCGAAGCGTTTTTCATGCCGATAACCAACGCGCCATGGCCGCCCATTGAGTGACCCATTATGCTTTCTTCACCTGAGAAATCAGGAATTAATGTGGACGCAATTTCTGTTAATTCCTCTGTAATATACGTATACATTTTATAGTTAGCCGCCCATGGATCTTGAGTGGCGTCTACGTAAAAGCCTGCTCCTTTTCCAAGATCCCATGCTTCATCGTCCGCGGCATGTTCTCCGCGCGGCGATGTATCTGGAATCATGACAGCAGTTTGATGTTTGTCAGCCAATCGCTGAAAACCGCTTTTTTGACTGAAATTATCGTCTGTACAAGTCAAACCGGACAGCCACCAAATAAGAGGAATCTTTTTACCCTCTTTATTTGACGGCAGATAAAGGCTAAACGTCATATCACATTGTAAGACTTCTGAATAATGATGGTACTTACATTGCTCTCCATCAAAAGAGCGATGCTGTTCAATGCGTTCAATACTCATGCTCTCACTCTCCATATGTTAAGACTGTGCGGATCGATTCGCCTTTGTGAAGCAAATCGAATGCTTCATTAATATCCATAAAGTCTAAATGATGTGTAATAAATGAATCTAAATCAATCTTACCATTCATATAGTCTTCAATCATTCCCGGAAGCTCAGTTCTGCCTTTTACTCCACCAAAAGCTGAACCTTTCCAAACACGACCCGTAACTAGTTGGAATGGACGGGTCTGAATCTCTTTCCCTCCAGCTGCTACACCGATGATAATACTCTCTCCCCAGCCTTTATGACAGCATTCAAGAGCGGATCTCATGACTTCCACATTTCCAATACACTCAAAACTGTAATCCACTCCGCCATCAGTCATTTCAATGATCACTTCTTGGATTGGTTTATCGAATTTTGACGGGTTAATAAAGTCGGTAGCGCCCATCTTTTTAGCCAGTTCAAATTTGTCTTCGTTCATATCAATTGCGATAATGCGGCTTGCTTTTGCTTGAGCCAGACCTTGAACTACAGCTAATCCGATAGCACCTAAACCGAATACGGCCGTCACGGCTCCTTCTTCCACTTTCGCTGTATTATGGACAGCGCCAATCCCAGTTGTCACGCCGCATCCGAATAAACAGACTTTATCAAGCGGTACATTTGGGTCTTCTACTTTTACTAATGAAATTTCGGATACGACAGTATATTCACTGAACGTACTTGTTCCCATATAGTGATAAATTGGCTCGCCATTATAAGAGAAACGAGTTGTTCCGTCAGGCATTAACCCTTTACCCTGCGTTTCGCGAATCGCACTGCACAGATTTGTTTTCCCCGATAGACAGAACTTACATTTTCCACACTCAGGTGTATATAGCGGAATCACGTGGTCTCCCGGCTTTACTGAAGTTACTCCTTCACCTACAGAAACAACGACACCCGCACCTTCATGACCGAGTACAGCCGGAAATACGCCTTCAGGATCATCACCTGATAAAGTGTAGGCATCTGTATGACAGACAGAAGTGTACAGAATCTTTACTAATACTTCTCCTGCTTTTGGATCTTCTACATCAATTTCTACAATCTGAAGCGGTTCTCCCGATTTAAATGCAACAGCAGCTCTACTTTTCAAATGAAGACCTTCTTTCTACTATTTATAATAGTGATACTATACCCATAATTACATATCGCGAACCGATCAGCAATACTGACATATTTGTCACTATACGGGGTAAACTTCATTTATAACATATGACATGATGATGTTTACATTTACATACGGGCATACTATAATTCATCTTACCATACTGACAAATTTGTCAATTTGAATACAACGCTAATGGAAAGGTATGTGAATAAATAGTGATTCATTATAAAGAAAAAGAATATTACAGCAGTAAAGATTTGGCCTTGTCCGTTATAGGAGGACGATGGAAAATAGCGATTATTTGGTGCTTGCTTCAACAGTCTCCATTACGATTAAGTGAAATTGAAAAAAAGCTTCCCGATGCCAACCAGCGTATGCTGATTAGACAACTAAGGGAACTGGAAGACGATAAAATCATCACCCGGTTTGTCTATCCGATTGTCCCGCCTAAAGTGGAGTACGAATTAAGTGAAATCGGTCTTCTCCTGGAACCTGTTGTCACTTCGATCTGCAATTGGGGAGATACTTTCAGTAAGTTTTTAGAAGAGGAATCAGACGACTAACCATGCTGTTTGTTAAAATCGATTCAGTATCTATATGTGAATAGAAACAAGAATAATACGGCCCATTCCGACAGGGCCGTATTATTTTTATTGACCTTCAAGTTACTTTAAGGTGTATTCTTTTTGTAAGGAGGCTTGATTGATTTGAGTGAATTCATGACAATACAGGACTTTTCAAAAAGGACGGGTATTCCTAAGAGCACCTTACGCTATTATGAAGCAGAAAAGCTGCTTTGTTCTGTCGATAGGAATGGCAGCGGGTACAGAATATATAGAGAAGATCAGGTATCAGTAGTAAATTTGATTTCTAGTTTACGTTTAGCTGATATTCCCATGAAAGAAATCAAACTGTACTTGAACGAAGAAAATAATACTAACCGTCAAGGCATGAAAAAGCACTGGATAGAAAATATAAGAATGAAACAGGAAATACTACACATCGGCCTTCAGTATTTGGAAAGTGACTCGTTACTAAATGAAATATACTTGATAGATAAAAAGCGTGAAACGATTATTTGGTTTTCTGTCCAATCGGAAAAAGGCGGGTTCAAGAATCACTTTCTAAAAAGAGCTCAAGAATTGAAGGTTAATAAAATATTGGTCGACAGTTGGTATTTGAAATATGTTTCTGGTGATGAATATGTTAAAGCGCACATTGGTTTTGGTATTTCTTGTGCGACAGACACCGACCGACTAACTGAAATCGAGTCAGTCGAGCGAATGGGGGAGGGGATTTATATAACAATGCCTTTTCATGATCCGATTGAACAGATACATGAGGGATACTATAAATTAATGGATTATGCCATCCAGCATGAATGGATAGCTACCGGTCCCATAGTGGAATGGTATCGCGGTCCTCACTTCACCGAATTAGACCTAATTATGCCGGTAACTCAAATGACGCGCAAGGAGGAGAAGTGAATGGACAGTTATGAAGAGCTGGCTGTGAGAGTTGTAGAACTATCAGGAACCTATTATCAAATGGGTGTACAGCAGAGCAGAGAATTCAGCTCCTTCAATCATCTATGGAAAAATCGTTTTCAGTCCCGTATGAATGAACAAGCCGATGTGCAATGTGCAGAAGAGTTAGTGGGGAAAATTGCTCCGTCTATTCTTCATGAATTACATGGTTTAGCGACCGGGCTAGAGCTGCCGGCAGAAGAAGTAATCAGGCTCTATAGCGGCTACAATATTGATTTTCCTGAGATGGGCTGTACTTCATTTGTGTGTGATGGCCACTATGTACGGAATTATGATTTCAGCCCCGCACTCTATGATGCCAGACTCGTGTTTACCAATCCTAAAACTGGTTATGCAAGTGTCGGTTTTAGTCAGCAGGTAATCGGGAGGCTTGATGGTATGAATGAAAAGGGACTGGTGGCGGGTCTGCATTTTGTCTCAGCTGAACACAAGCAACCGGGATTCATCGCGACGACGATTGTTCGCATGCTCTTGGAGAAATGTGCCACTATTGAAGAGGCAATCAAGTTACTTGCAGAGATTCCACATGGATATTGCTATAATTATTCACTGACGGACCGGAGTAGGAAAAGTGTGATGATCGAAGCTGCTCCAGATAGTCAAGTGGTGAACAATACTAATCCTTTAATCTGCACGAATCATTTTGAATCAGAAACTCTCAAAACGAAAAATCGTGAAAACATACAGAATTCCATTCAGCGCAAGAATTTTATAAGCAGTTTACAAGGGGAAGAACTGACGCCAAGCAGCTTGTACAGCCAATTTAATGACGGAGGTTCCCCTTTATTTTTCAAACAATATAAAGAATACTTCGGAACGTTGCATACAGTTGTTTATTCACCAGCAGATTTATTACTTATGGTAGGTATCGGAGAAAATTGCGTTCCTGAAAAGTGGTCATTGCAGGAATTTTTAGAGGGGACTTTACTACTTCCTGAAAGTATTAAGGGCCAAATCAGGCATAAGACATAAGAGTCTGATGTGCTGCTCTGACCCTCGCATAAGACAATGAACGTAAAAACATACTATACTAAGAAGAACAACTGCAAACAGGAAAGGTATCAGGTGATCGCATTGAATAATAACGATATATTAGCCCGTTTACGATACGCATTGGATATAAAAGATGCTGCTATGGTCGAGATCTTTGAATTGGGCGGCGTGGAAACAACTAGACAGGAAGTCCGCGACATGCTGGCGAAAGCCAAAGACGATCAGGATTATGATTCACAGGAAAGTGAATATGTCAGAGAAATCGACAATCAGACGCTGGAATCGTTTCTGAATGGTCTGGTAACGCAGAAAAGAGGAAAGCAGGAAGGTCAATCGGAGAATACGCCGAATCAGTTCCTGATATCAGCCAATCATCGAAACAAAAATAACATTCTTCTCAAAAAACTGAAGATCGCACTTTCACTTACAGGCGAAGATATGATGGAAATTTTACACGAAGCAGGCGTTGATTTATCAAAAAATGAATTGAGTGCAGTGCTGAGAAAAGAAGGACACCGGAATTATAAAGAATGCGGCGACCGATATGCCAGAAACTTCCTAAAAGGATTGGCACTGCGTTATCGAGAATAAGCAAAAGAGGAGAGGACGGCATGTTCGCGACGATTGATGAAAAAAAGAGAAGGTTAGATGCGGCACGCCCATTACCTGAATATACGGTTCAAAGTCTAAGAGAAAAACTGTTCTTAGAGTGGACGTACAACTCCAATGCTATTGAAGGCAATACACTGACATTAAACGAGACGAAGGTAGTGCTTGAGGGAATAACAGTCGGTGGTAAAACTATGCGGGAGCACTTAGAAGTGATTAATCACCGCGATGCGATTTCATATGTGGAAGAGATTGTGCATAAAGCGGACGCCATGTCAGAATGGCAGATTAAGAATTTGCACCGGCTTGTTTTGAAGGGAATCAACGACGAGTATGCGGGTGTCTATCGAAATCAGCAAGTATTTATTTCAGGCGCTCAGCATATACCGCCAGAGCCTTTTAAAATTCAAGAACAAATGGAACAGCTTCTTACTTGGTATCATGGGGCAGCACAAAGTCTGCATCCGATTACCAGAGCGGCCATGCTGCATGCAATATTCGTAGGAATTCATCCATTTATCGATGGCAACGGAAGAACATCAAGACTGTTAATGAACTTGGAACTAATGAAGGCTGGTTATCCTCCTGTAATAATTAGAGTGGAAAGTCGTCTAACTTATTACAATGCATTGGACGAAGCCCATACGACTGAAGATTATCAGGATTTTATTGATTTAGTGGCGGGGGAAGCAGAGTCTACACTGAACCTGTACGTAAAAGCAGTAAATTGTAGATAGACGAATGTAGAGCACCTGGATCTTATAGTGAGATCACAGGTGCTTTTAGCATTCAGCTAATCATTCATACACAATCTAATCTTGTTTCTTCTTCACCTGTTTCAACGTTGCCACAATCAAAAAGCTGACGATCACCAGCAGCAGCCACGAACTTAGCTTCCCGATCCCGACCAGATGCCAAGTCTCGCTTTGATTCGGGTATCTCCAGGCACCGAAAAATGTCGCGATATTTTCGGCCACCCAGATGAAAAATCCAATGAGTACAAATGAAAACGCGATTGGCATACGGTAGCGGGTTTCGCCGACTTCATACGTTACCCATGACTGCCAGAAGACGATCAGCACGAGCGCAGACAGCCACCAGCGGATATCAATCCAGTAATGATGAGTGAAAAAGTTCAGATAGATGGCGGCAGCGAGCGGTGCAACGAGCCAAAGCGGCGGCCATTTCACCAAATCCACATGCAGCCTTCTCCATGCCTGGCACAGATAACTGGCGACACTGGCATACATGAATCCGCTGTACAGCGGCACCCCGAGTATTTTGAAATAGCCTTCTTCCGGATACGACCAGGACCCCATATTCACTTTAAATATTTCCAGAGCCAGTCCAATTAAATGGAAAAGCGTAATGACTTTTAATTCATCGCGCGTTTCGAGGCCGGAACGCACCATCCACCACTGCATGAGCAGGAAAATAATCAGCAGCCAGTCGTAGCGTGGCAGGAAAGGCAGAGGTATCACTTGGGTCAACGCCAATGAACCGAAAATAACAACCGGAAACAGACAGGACAGGGCCTGCTGCCAGCCAAAGCGGACGAGCTGCATCCATGCTGCTGCGATGGTAATTTTAATCGTTTTTTTCTGTGTCAAAGTTTTTTGCATAGGACACCGCCTTTTTATCAAAATAGACCGAATTCTTTCTGGAAATTAGTATGACGATAGCTGAGCTGTTATGGTTCACTCTTTGTTGGGAATTAGCTGGCTATCTGTTATATAATGAGTACGCACCATACATAAGGGAGTTGTAAAAAATATGTTCGTACGTAAAAAAACACTCTATTTACTATTCAGCTTAACAGCGCTTGTCTTCTTGCTGATGGGCTGCGGATCAAAAACAGAAGAGGGAAAACTGGTAGAACAGGAAGTTCCGGAAGAGCCGGTAAACGAGCCTGAAGAAGTGAAGGAAAAAGCAGCAGATTATTCAGCAGACGTAGAAGAAAATCCAATCGTGACGATTACGATGGAAAACGATGAGAAGATCGTCTTGGAGCTAGAGCCCAAAGTAGCGCCGAACACGGTAGCGAACTTTGTTTCATTGGTGGAAGAAGGCTATTACGACGGATTGATTTTCCATCGTGTCATTCCAGGCTTCATGATTCAGGGCGGAGATCCTTCAGGAAACGGTTCAGGCGGTCCAGGGTATTCAATTGACGGGGAATTTACGAATAACGGATTTGAAAACAATATGCTGCACGAGCGCGGTGTTCTGTCTATGGCCCGTACACAAGACCCGAACTCTGCCGGTTCACAGTTTTTCATTATGGCAGAAGATGTACCAGATCTTGATTCGGATTATGCTTCATTCGGCAAGGTAATCGAGGGAATGGAAACAGTGGATGCCATCGTGGCTGCTGAAACAGATCCTTCAGACAAGCCTTTAAAGGATCAGAAAATGAAAACAGTTGAAGTGGATACAAAAGGTTTTGACTATCCGTCCCCAACAGTTAATAAGTAAAACACACGAGGCTGCCCTTCAATAAAAAGGGCAGCCTGTATTTTATTCGTGCAGCGTCGGCTGAATGGTCATGGCTTTTATGTAGGGGATAAATAAACTAATAAACACGCCTGTGAAAAGTGCATTTACCAATGTACCAATGCCGATTGCTCCGTCAAAAAAGAAAGCTATGATTACGAGAATAATACTGATAATAGCTCGTGCATACGTTGTACTTAATCCGGTTAACCTGGATAATATTAGCATGGAACGATCCATGGGATTTGGTGCAAATGAAGATTGTAAATAAATTGCCACGCCCAAACCGATTAATACAATACCTAAGACTACGCATGTCCACTGACCAATCCAAGTGTGCGGTACGATCCAGTCACGCAATAAAAATAACCACGCATCAATTCCAAGCCCTGTAACAAACGAAGTGATAAGTGCGTAATACTCCGGTCTTTTTTTATCAGCGATGGCGTTGCATAAAACCAGTGATGCTCCGACGACAATTTCCCAGCTGCCGATGGTCAAGCCGAATGTGCGGTACAAGCCGACGAGCAGTGCGTCAAACGGGGAAGCACCGAGCGCTGATTGTATGGTAAAGGTGATGCCTAATGTTAAAACAATCAGGCCGATGAGATAATTATGAAATCCAGCCTGTAATAGTCGCAAAATATTTCATCTCCTTCATATGACGCAATCTTCTCTTTTTTATTGTAACCTACATAGGTATAGCCTTCTATAGAAAGCGGGGATAATTATGAACAGACGCCTGATCGATGCGCATATTCATTTGGATATGTACAGCGACGAAGAAAGAATCTTACTCCTGAAAGAGCTGGAAGCAAGTTATGTCGATGCATTGGTTGCGGTTTCAAAAGATTTATCGTCTTCCCATCGACAACTGGAGTCCGCACGTTTCGACAGCCGAATTAAGGCGGCAATCGGCTGGCATCCAGAGCAAGCTGTACCAAGTGAAGAAGAACTGCAGGCGATCTTGAACTTGATTGATGAAAATCATCATCTTCTGACGACGGTCGGTGAAGTAGGGCTGCCTTATTATCTGCGGCAGAAAAAAGCAGATCTGGATTTGCTGCCTTATGTAAAAGCACTCGAGAAATTCATTCAAAAAGCTGCCCATACCAAGCTGCCAATCGTTCTGCATGCAGTCTACGAAGATGCAGCTGCCGTATGTGATTTATTGGAAGCCTATTCAATTATGTCTGCTCATTTTCATTGGTTCAAGGGGGAGGATGCGGTGCTGAAGCGAATTCTTGCAAATGGCTATGTCGTTTCGGTTACACCTGATGTGGTGTATAAAGAAAAGATCCAGCATATTGTCGAACAGACACCGCTGTCACAGCTGATGGTGGAAACGGACGGACCCTGGCCATTTGAAGAGCGCTTTTCAGGTAAGCTTACACATCCTTCGATGATGCATGAGAGCGTACAGAAGATTGCTGATATCAAGCGAATGAATGCGGATGAAGTGTATAAAAGCATCTATGAAACAACTAAAGCGTTTTATCGGATTGAATAATAGAAGAAACATGCCCTCATCGAGTTAGAAGGTCCAGGTCGATTGCTTAAAATAACCAGTCAATTAATTGCGCTTCATTAGCATCTATTTTTGACATTCTGTCTTTAAGCATTATAAAAAGTGCGTTGAGGGGATTGCCTACGTCTTGAGGCTGCAGTTGCGCCTTTGATGGCCGGTGGAATATATCGAGATTCTGTTTCAACTGAATTCAACAGCGGACTGGCAGGTTAAACACATGTTTTGGTGAGGAACCAAATTAGTATTAGATTAGAACATTAATTAACAACGAATCCAGCTTTATAATCCAATACTTCAAACAACCTTTGGGTCTTGATGTTCAGCTGGTCGAAAAGTGCAGACGAGCCACACTTCCGCTCGTAACTTCATTCTCACGCACAAAAAAGCAGACACAAAGTGCATGTCTGCTTTTCTTACTTTAATCATTAAACACCATATCGTCTTCCTCACTACTCGTCGCATCGACATGCAGATAAGGCCCCAGTTTACTAACCCTGACCGTAATACCGTAGTAAATCCTGTGACTGCCCGGTGCTACCTTGCTATCCGGGAAGTCGATAAAGAATTCCCCAGTTTTCTTCGGAGTAATTCGGAACACATTCGTCCCCGGATCTCTCGTCACAGTCGCGATCTGCTCACTCCCCTTAGGCAGCACATGCTTGCCGAGTAGAGCGCCATCCCATATTTTCACTACTTCATCCTGTTTGATCGGGGTTATATGAGTATAGTAATAAAATTGGTCTTTGGCTTCAATCGACGAAATATAATAATGCATCTCCACACCATCAGTATACGTGACCGTCGCAATGAATTCTCCCGTCTGATCCATTTGGATGACATTGCAATATTGCAGCATCTGATTATCGCATCGCTTAAACGCCACGCGATCGTTTACCAGTTCCCCTTCCGCTGTCGCAAGAGTAATCGACTTAGCATCTATGAAAGCTCCGTTGTCATCCCTTCTTTCATAATACTTCCAAAGCTCCACAGGTGTAGAATAAATATCTGTAGTCTCTTCCAATGAGATATCCCATTTACCATTCACTTTTTTAACATGCACATAGTACTTTCTATAATTTTTATCAGAAGAATCAGCTTGTGCTTCTCCGGAAAACGTTAGCGTGCCCGTGCCTTCTTTTTTTGGAACAATATGAACCATCGTCTTTAAATTGATCTGGCTCGGTATTTCACTGTCAGCCACGATATCAAATACATCTGAGTTTGTTTTACTGACATCGTTGAATCGTTTCCATTTATAATCCTTCGCGTGTAACTTCAGAATCCCTGTCTTCACATCTTCTGACGCTTTCAAAATTTTTGCTGCTTGCCCTCTTGTAATGGAATCGTTCGGACTGTATGTCGTAGGAGATGTCCCCGTCGTCAAGCCAAGCTGATACAAACTATAAATACCGTCTCTGTGACCGTTTTTATGCACGACGTCCTTGAACCCGTAATCCGGATCACGATACAGCGGTAAGTCAAACGCTTTAATAATGATGGATGCCATCTGTGCTCGCGTGATGAAGTCATTCGGTCCGAAACGTCCATCACCGTAACCGTTGATCACACCTTTTCCAGCTAATGCGGCTATTGCCTTGTAATAACCGTTTGCCGTTGAGACATCCTTAAACTTTGGATCTTTCATATTTGCAGTATCGAGCTTTGTCATCTTCACAATAATTGCTGCCGCCTGTCCCCGCGTGATAGATTTGCCAGGTTTGAATGTGCCGTCCGGATAACCCCCTATTATATTGCGGGCCGCCAACTCATTGACCGACTCGGCAAAGTGTTTAGACGGCGGTACGTCCGAAAATGATTGTTCACTTGCAGCCATGCTCGTTACAGACATACTGCATGCCAGCAAAACAGCTCCACATACCGATAATATTTTCTTTTTCATTCGATTTCATCCTCTCCATAGTCTTGTAAGGTACCTTACAGACGGAGAAACCATGAAATAGTTTCAGAGTATTATAAGTTTATTTTCTCAAGAGGCAATACACGGTTAGACGCTGGTTTGGCGCGGTTCTTACTGTTCATTGCGCGGTCTGTCAGTAATTTAGAAGAGTCCTACATCTCGCACACTACTAAAAAGAAGGTTGTTCCAGTGGGTACGAAACGTTTTGAAATTATCGAGGAACAAGGTAAGCTGCAGCAATTCCTGGTGATCCGCGACAAGACGGGCGTTCTAAAAGCCTGTATCAAAGATTACTTTGTGATCTAAGATACAGGCTTTTTATTTCATCTCTACTATCTCTTCACACATTACAAACAAAGTACAATAATCTGAGAAGGTGCTGCCTGTGCGGGGATGCTTCTCGTAGTTGCTCCGTATACCACAATTAAATTTCTTCCGCCGACCTCGCCGGTGAACGGCTGCCCGTTTTGCAGTACTATTTGTGTTTGAGGAGAAATGTTCAGTTTCAGCGTCCCGTCACGGCTTTCTAAACGGCGGTTGAAATAATCCACTTTTACACGGTAATAAGGAGAATCTTTACTCATAATGAGGGCTCTGTATTGGGGCGGATAGATCATGGGTGCCGGGGCATTTGCATCATAAAATCCAGTGACCCGGTCGCCTGTATTGATTATTGCATGATCGACAAAATAGGTTGTCGGCTCCACAACAAAATTGACAATATTTCCATACCCGTTATCGACCGTGAACATTTTATAGCATCCGGCTTCATTTTCCTGCCCAATCGAAAAGTCCTCAATCATCATCACTGTGCCGCTGAAAGATAGAAAGTTCATCATTCGGCCCCTTCCGTTATTTAATCAGTCCACTTGTATAGCCTATGTAAATTTTGAAGTTCGGTGAATACGGACAGAAAGTCTAATGGAAGATTGCTGAATCATTCAGTACTAAATTAATAAGATCGTTTTCTGTCGAAAAGTAACGAGTGATTCATCCCGGAAATAATTGACATGGCAGGCAAGACAGGATATAGTAAATGATAATCGTTCTCATTAATTGAATGGTATGAAAAGATATACATAGTAAAGGCCGCCAGTCACACAAATGTCATGAAGGTTCATAATAAATCTTTGAATTTATGGCCGAAAGACAAGGGATTTGTGAGATACTTTATAGGTGGGAATCTGCCCAGCATATAGAAAAACCTATATCAATTATCCTTAAGATGGAACTAACATACTGAAAGGGGACGAATAAATAATGAAAAATGGATTTATTTTTGTTTTATTAGCCAGTGTTCTCATGCTGACAGTGGCTTTGCCGCAAGCATCGGCACAAGTTGCAGATGGAACGCATTCACTCGATTATCAGGTGAATCAGCCAAATAGCAGCTCTGCTTCGATTGCCAATGATTACTTCTTGAAGCCCGCAAAGGCAACGGTCAAAAATGGGGTTGCCACAGTGGGGCTTACATTGAAAAACAGCACGTGGATCACAAAATTCCAGCCGCCTGGCGGTGCGACTGTACTCAGTGAGGATAAGGCAGCAGATACACGTGTCGTACAGTTTACAGTGAACGATCTGTCAAAACCTCTCACGATCGAAATGAAGGTAGATGTAGATGATATTAATTACCACCATGAATATTCGGTTGACCTCGTTTTTGACGAAGCAGCGGCAGTCGCTCCACCGGTAAAAGATGAAACAGTGAAACCAACTCCGGAAAAGGATAAAGCACCTGCTTCCAGTACGACAGGAACAAAGAAACCGTCGGCTGAAAATCAAGTGAAAAATCCGCAAACTAGTGATTCAACGCCGTACTTACTAATCTTTGCATTAGCAGGTTCAGCATTTTTACTTTATAGAACTAGAAACCAAAGAAAACAGGGGGAACAATCATGACAAAAAAGACTACATCACGCGCAACAAAAGCGGTACTGGCTTCATTACTGGCAGCATCCATCGCACTTCCATCAGCTGCTTCAGCAAGCACGAACCCGATCAGCTCAAGCAATAATGCAGCAACTACACTTGCTGAGACAATTGCAGCAGATCAGATTATCGACTTCCACGTATATAAGCCAGGAACAACTGAACCACAACCGGCAATTAGCGGCCACATCGTACCTCAGGGGACACTTGTTGAAAAAGACGGAAAAACTACAGCGTATTTAACGGTTGCAGCTAAATCTGCCCCTATGATTGCAGGTTTACAAACGAAACAAGGCGAAGAGTTTGTTGATGCAGCTGGCGTGAAAAACACAGATGGTACAATCACATACAGTTTCCCGGTTGTTAAAGATACAGTTTATCCAGGTAAGATTCATGTGGTAGTACCGGCGATGAGCATGGACACATGGTATGAATTCGACTTCAAAGCAACAGCAGCTAAAAACGATGTAGAAGCAGAAGTTAAATCAGTACCTGTAAAAGTTTATAAAGATGGAACAAGCGAAGAATCTATGATGAAGCAGTACATGTCTTCAACTGCATCTGTGAAGAAGCTGGCAGACGGCAATGAAGTAACGGTTTCATTCCCTAAAGGCCACTACATCCAAGAGTTCAAAGTGGATGGCAAGGTTGTAGCAATTGCTACAGACGACAAGTCTACAGGTGAACGTACGTATACGTTCAAAGTAGCAGACTTAACAAAATTAGTGAATGCTGACCTGCATGTGATTGTAGACGAAGCGGGCGTTAAGTATGATTCAAATCATAAAGTTCAAATTGGACTGGACGGAGCGAAGCCGGGCGACAAGCCAGTGGAAACGCCAAAGCCTGAACCTACTCCCGATCCAATCGTAAATCCATTCAAAGACATCGATAAAGACGGCAATAAAGAAGCAATCCTTGCACTTTACAAGAAAGATATTATCAAAGGTGCAGACAAGTTCAACCCGCGCAACAACATCACCCGCTCACAATTTGCGTTGATGATCGCACGTGCATTAGACTTGAAATCTTCAGGATCTGCAGGCTTTAAAGACCTTGGCAATATTACAGATAAAGAGCGCGTAGACGCTATCAATGCCTTGGCGCAAGCAGGTATTGTTCAAAAGAACGAAAAGTTCAATCCGAATAACACATTGACTCGCCAGCAAGGTGCATTAATGCTTTACCGTGCTGTGAATCACGCGGCAGGAAATGAAATGAATATCGGCGATACAAGCCTTAAATATTATGCAGACGGAGCAGTTGTCACAGATCCTGAAACGAAAAAAGCATTTGCTTTATTGTATGCAGGAGGAATCATGACAGGCTCTCAGACGGCTGACGGTAAAAAGGTAATTAACGCAGGCAGCCCGCTGCAGCGCACACAAATGGCTAAGATCTTAAACGGTTCATTGGATTTTATGGACAAAAATAAATAAGTAATTCGAACAGATACTTCCTCTCGCTTTTTTCATTAAGCGGGAGGAAGTTCCTGTCGTTTTATCTGTAATCGGCCAGAATAGGAAGGGAGCGTGCGGGTTTGAAATGAAAAGAATAGGTGGTCTTTCCATCCTGATTTTGATGATCTCTGTACTGCTGCCTTATCATTCAGCTGCAGACGCGGCTGAACAAAAAAACGTCAATGGTATGTATCAAGTTGAGCTAAGTTTTCAATCAGATGAATCAGCAGGTCAGGAAATTTTATTCGGCGACAAGGCTGAACTGACGGTTAGAGAAGGTCGCTACATTCTCTCGGTTCCAGTAAAGTATCAGGACGTCATCAAGAAAGTAACCGTTCAGCAGTCAGGAAACCAGATGAAGTCATCGCTGAATGCGGATGAAAATTTAGTTCAGTTTGATATGGAGAATGTACTGGCAAGTGTCATGATTGAAGGAGAGTATCAATGGTCCGAAGATGATCTTTTACTATCCTTCTCGCAGGAAATAGTAATTCTTGCAGATTCTTTACCGAAGGAAGAGCAGAAGCCGGCAGCTGACGGCACGGTGCTGACCGACAGAAATAAACAGCTGCCCGTCAAAACTGAATCTGTCCATCGGAATAAAACTCCAATCATAAAAGAGCGGGAAAAACGTACCTATACCCCCCGGCCGTCCAGGCATTCAAAAGAGGCTGCAGAAGCCCGAGAGAAAAAGCAGGCTGCAGAAATGGCACGAAAAGCAGCAACTGAAGAAGAGCAGCTGGTATTTGATCGTACACAGGATGCAGCAGCAAAAGTGCAGTCAGCAGTAAAAGAGCAGACTCCTGTGAGACCGGCAGTCGTACAGATAGCAGGGGAAAAAGCGGAAGTGGCATCCACTTCAGTTCATACAGCAGAAGGCCAGGCTATTCCATTTAATGTTGTAAAAGTCTGTATCCTGTTTCTTGCCTGTATCCTTTCAGGAGTTTTATTAATTCGGCGACTGGTCAGCAGAAAAAAAGAAGTTATCAGTAAATGATGAATGGAGGATCAGAGCGTGCAGAAAACATGGAGATATTTTACGTTGTTCGCAGCTGTTTTGTTACTAGCTTTTGCGGCAGGCTGCGGTGCAGATACAGATAAGGAAAGTGCGTCAGCTGAAGCCGGTAATGACAAAGCAGAAGGTTCGGATCAACGCATCATAGCGGGGACAGTCGTTATCGCAGATATCCTGGATAAATTAGATATTGACGCAATTGCGATACCCGAATCAGAAAAACAGCTGGCGCCGCGTTTTGACGGACTGCCAACAATCGGCAATGCCATGACGCCCGATATGGAGATCGTGAAGTCGCTGGATCCGACAGAAGTATTGTCCGTATCCACACTGGAATATGATTTGACGGACAGTTTTGAGCAGTTGAATATACCGGTGAAATTTTTGAACTTCCAAAGTGTTGACTCGATGATCACAGAAATTCAGACACTGGGTGAGCGTTACAACCGCACAGAAAAGGCAGATAAGCTGGTTTCGAATCTGCAAAAGAATATTGAAGCAGCAGAAACAGTCGCAGCGAACCGTAAAGGACCGCGTGTTTTGATTTTACTCGGGATTCCAGGCAGCTATCTGGTAGCTACCGAGAATTCCTATGCAGGTGATTTGGTGAAGCGCGCGGGCGGTATTAACGTGATGGAAGGGCAGGATCCTGAATATCTTTCTTCCAATACAGAATATCTTCATAACAGCAATCCAGACATAATTCTTCGGCTGTCACATGGTATGCCGGAAGAAGTGGTGGAGATGTTTGATGAAGAGTTCAAAACGAACGACGTGTGGAAACACTTTGATGCGGTGAAAAACGGCAAAGTCTATGATCTAGAAGAAGAGCTTTTCGGAACGACCGCTTCACTGCAGGTACCGGAAGCATTGAAAGAATTAATTAAGATTTTCTATCGTTGATCAGGATGATTGATGAATTACGGTGAAAAAGGAAGACCGTTATGACAAAAAGAATTGTTAGTTATGTGGCTGTAGCTGTGCTGCTCATAGTGACCATCGTTTATTCAGCTGCGACAGGCAGTATTCAGATGGGCTTTTTCGAATTTTTGGGTGCGCTTTTTGAAAAGGGAAACAGTCAGATGGAAGCGATCCGGGATCTGCGCTTTCCCCGGATCATTGTTGCTTTATTTGCCGGGGCGGCCCTTTCGGTTTCCGGTGTTCTGCTGCAGTCTGTTATGCGTAACCCACTGGCAGACGCGGGAATTATCGGAATTTCATCCGGTGCTGCTTTTGTTCAGTTATTTATTATTTCATTTTTTCCCGCACTCTTTTTCATGACTCCCTTATTTGCGTTTATGGGAGGTGCTTTTGCCTGCTTCCTCGTTTTTGCGCTGTCATGGAAGTCGGGGCTCAGTCCGTTGAAATTAATCCTTGTAGGAATCGCGATCAATGCGATGTTCACAGGCCTGACGGAAGCATTCATCAGCTTTGGCGGCTCGTTGAATGTCTCGGCGTCAAGTGTCATCGGTTCGAATCTGACACTGCGGACGTGGAAAGATGTTTCAACAATTGTTACATATGGAACGATTGGACTGGTGCTGGCGTTTGCACTGTACAGCTGGTGCAACTTGCTGGTACTGCAGGATAAAACAGCAAAGAGTATTGGTTTTCATGTGGCGCGCGCACGGCTGATCATTGCGGCAACGGCCGTTTTATTATCAGCCATTTCAGTCGTCGTGGCAGGGGTCATTTCATTTGTCGGCCTGCTCGTACCACATATCGCACGCCGGTTAGTCGGCTATGACCATAAAGTGCTCCTACCATTTACCGCATTGCTGGGGGCATTGATTATTTTGCTGGCTGACACCATTGGAAGGACGATTGTGGCCCCGCTGGAGATTCCTGCATCGACGATCATGGCAATCATTGGCGGCCCATTCCTCATATTCTTACTGCGAAAAGAGTGACCTGCTATGGAAATGAAAAGTATCATTGTCTCCCATGATAATAAAACGAACCATCTGGACGGTGTGACGACGTCGATACAAAAAGGCAAAGTTACGACAATTATCGGTCCGAACGGCTGTGGGAAATCGACGTTATTAAGTGTGCTGTCCAGAAACAATACGCCGAAGTCGGGTGCTGTTTCATTGGAAAATCGTGACCTGCTGCAGTATAAGCCAAAGGAATTCGCAAAAAAACTGGCGATAGTTTATCAACAGAATGATATACCAAAAGATTTAACGATTGAAAAGCTCGTCGGCTTTGGCCGGCTGCCGCATAAAAACTTGCTGCAGCGCGCGCGGGAAGAGGATCTTCAGGCAATCGACTGGGCGCTGTCGGTGACGAATCTGAATGATAAGCGCGATAAAGATCTGGAGGCATTATCGGGCGGTGAGCGCCAGCGTGTGTGGATTGCGATGGCACTGGCACAGCGCTCTGAGATTCTGTGCCTGGATGAGCCGACTACTTATTTGGATATCTATTACCAAATTGAGCTGCTCGAGCTGGTGAAGTCGCTGAATGAAGAATACGGCCTGACGATTGTTATGGTGCTGCATGATATCAACCAGGCAATCCGTTACAGTGATGAAATCATTCTGATGAAGGCTGGACAGATTGTGGCTGAAGGATCGCCGCGTGAAGTCATTACGAAAGATGTCATTAAGCAGGTCTATGGCGTGAACGCGGTCTTTAAGGAAGACGACGAACTTGGCCTCTATATGATGTCACTCGGTATTTAGGAGGTCTCCGAATGAAAAAACGCCTATCGAAGCTGATGCCGTTTGTCTATCTGGCGGTCTTCCTGTATTCAGGTTATTTGCTGGTACAGTATCTTTATACATATATAGAAGCTGCGGGTACATTGAAAGAAACACAGGAAATCTATGAGACGGCGCTGGGAAATGTGACAGAGCCTGCCGTTTCAGAAGGGTCAAATAAAGAGGATATTTTATCACGCTATACGATGAGGCCGCAGTTTGATGAGCTGCATAAAATCAATGACGATATTGTCGGCTGGATTTCAGTTGAGGGCTCAAAGGTCAATAACCCGATACTGCAGGCGGAGGATAATGATTTTTATCTGAACCGGAACTTCAAAGGTGATTACAGCCGTGCAGGAAGTGTCTTCATGGATTACCGCAACGATGTCACCGATATGAGCCGTAACACGGTGATTTACGGGCATGCCATGAGAAACGATACGATGTTCGGCAGCCTGAAGAAGTTTGGAGATCAGGACTATGCCAATAAACATTCCGTGATCTATGTGGATACGCTGTACGAAGGTTATGACATTGAAGTGTTTGCCGCCTATGAAACGACGATCGACTTTTATTATATTGAGACGCATTTCCAGTCGGATGAAGAGTTTGCGGGTTTCTTAGGGGAAGTGGAATCACGTTCGCTGATTGAGATGCCGGTGGAAGTGGGACCGGATGATAAAATCGTTACGCTTTCCACATGCAATAACTCTGTGAACAGTAAAGACAAGCGCTACGTAGTGCAGGGGAAATTAGTGAAAAGATAAATAAGTACCAGGTGCACAAGGGTGTGAAAAGACCAGGAACAAAAAAGGAATGCGTGGGTATGCATTCCTTTTTTGTTTTTCCTAGGAAAAATAGCGGATTGATAAGTAAAAGAGGTCTGTGTATAGTTCTGAGTTACAGACCATTCATAGGAGGTTTTTTGTTGGGAACACAATCGCTTCACTCCAGTAAAGAAACACCGTATTTTGTTATTAGTATTGTTTTCAGTGTACTCATCTATTTATTAGCTGTAATCAGCGTTGTCGGTATCGTAATTGCTGCAGCCATACTTGCAATCATATTAGTGCTGAATGCTGTCATGATCGGCGGTATTCGGGGAAACGGGATCCAGGTGAATGAAAAGCAATTTCCTGATGTTTATAAAAGAGTAGTGGATTTATCCGTTCAAATGGGAGTAGCCAAAGTGCCTGATGTATTCGTCATTAATTCAGAAGGTGCTTTAAATGCTTTTGCCACAAGATTTATGGGAAGAAATATGATGGTGATTTATTCAGAAGTGTTCGAACTGGCGAGACAGCAGGGAGAAAAGGAACTGGATTTCATTATTGCACATGAACTGGCCCATATTAAACGGAGACATGTGTGGAAAAACATTCTGATTATGCCTGCCGCTTTTATCCCTTTTCTTTCACAGGCATACAGCCGGGCCTGTGAGTATACATGCGACCGGTATGCGGCCTATTACACACAGGATGGTTTCGCTGCCAAACGTGCGCTTACCATGTTAGGCGTAGGGAAAGCTCTCTATAAAGAAGTGAATGAATTTGCTTATCTCGAACAAATTCAAAGCGAATCCAATGTGGCAGTATGGTTCTCCGAAGTGTTGGCCAGCCATCCTAATCTGCCGAAACGAATTCAGGCAGTCGGCCAGTTCATGCAGGTGGAAGGAACGCCGAACTTCCGGACGAATGCAGGGAAAATTACAGTAGGTGCTCTTATCGCAGGCGGAGCTCTTACCGCTCTGTATGTCGGTATCATTCTCTTTTTTGTTCTGGGTACTACTATTCTCTCAACGTTCCTTGGAGGCTTCCAAGAAGCCGGAGCGGATGAATACGATTCCCCTGGTTTAACTCAGCTCATGGAGGCGGCAGCGGACGGCGATGTTAGTGAAGTAGAGAAATTCTTGATGGAGGGTCATGATATTTTTGAAGAAGATGACGAGCAGACAACTGCCCTTCACTACGCAGTCTACAATAGTAATGTGGAAGCCGCCGAAGTATTGCTGGAGAACGGGGCAAATCCAAATGACTCGGATAATTACTCAACTGTTTTAACCGCGGCATTAGCAAATGAAGATTATGAGCTGGCTGCGCTGCTTTATGAATATGGCGCAGACCCATTAGTAAAAGATGTTGATGGCGAATCGGGAGTAAGTTATTTGGGTGTCAAAACCGAAGAGGAATTTAAAGAAATATTGCTGTATTAATCTGATCATGAAAGTCACTCTACTGGGGTGGCTTTTTTGTATATCTTTTATCCGGACTATAGTAATGATACGATAGATAAAAACACCGAGGTGAGAGTATTCTATGAACTTGGATCGACTGCATGATAAAATTCAAGATAGTAAATCGCTGTTCATCGGAGAAGATACGGCTTTTCGTGCGGCTGTCGTCATTCCGCTTGTGGAGTCGGACGGAGAATGGCATGTGTTATTTGAAGTGCGTTCCTTCACAATGAGAAAACAGCCGGGAGATATTAGTTTCCCCGGTGGACGCATAGATCCGACAGACGCATCCCCAATGGCGGCGGCCTTGCGGGAGACACAGGAAGAATTGGGCGTTGACCCCGCCACCGTGAAGGTGATCGGTGAATTAAGCCCGTATATTGCTTCACCGTCGTTTGTCGTACATCCGTTTGTGGCGGTGATTGACTACCATCAAATCATCCGCAGCTATAATAAAGATGAAGTGGAAGAGGTCTTTACGATTCCTGTCAAGTGGCTGCTTGAGCATGAGCCGTACATGCATCTCGTAACCGTTGAATCATCTCCATCTTCAAACTTTCCGTTCGAGAAAATTATGAATGGTGATCAGTACCAGTGGAGAAGTCATTCACTGGAAGAGTGGTTTTACGAGTATGGTAATTACACCGTGTGGGGACTTACCGCAAGAATACTCAAGCATTTTATTGAGATTATGAGAAAAACAGCATAAAAAGGCTGCAGACATCGTCTGCAGCCTTTTGACCGATTCTATCAGAGCACTTCTAATGTCACTTCGATATTGCCTCTTGTGGCTTTTGAATATGGACAGAATTGATGCGCCTTTTCTACCAAGTCCTCAAGTTTGTCCTTTTCGATGTCTGTTCCTTTTACTTGCAGCTTCACCTCGAGCTTAAAGCCGCCGTCTGCTTCGTCTTTACACAGACTGACATTTGCGGTAACTTCGGAAGAGAATTTGACATGTTCTTTGCCTGCAACTAACTGCAGCGCGCCATCAAAGCAAGATGCATAGCCGGCTGCGAATAACTGCTCTGGATTCGTAGAGTTCGAAAGTTCTTTTTCTCTTTTCGTGCCGGGCATTGCTGTATCAAATTCGACAACGCCGTTTGAGGATTTAACATGACCTTCACGGCCTCCGGTAGCTGTAGCAGTTGAGGTAAATAATTTTTCTGACATGATATCACTTCTCCTGTTCAAAATGTATTGACCTATTTGATTGTTTACCCCAATTCCTATAGATTATGTCTGTAATAGATAAATTTTTCGTTTACCGTGATAATCAGTCAATTTATGCAGGATAAGTCCGTTATAATGAAAAATAGAATGTTAATGATCAGGAGTGGAAATAATAGATGAATAAAAATGATATCGCAGACATCCGCAAACGTTTTAAAGTGGATTCAGATTTGCTGACAATCACGGATATTTATAATATTTATATTCGACAAGAAAGCAGTGAGATCTATCATGAAGAGAGTCAGGCATTTGCACTGCTGGACCGTGAGCAGCAAGAGCTGTTCTTGGCTAACTTCAAAAAGGTGCTTGGCGGCAAGCTCGGAATGAAGCTGTTTGAAGTGAAGTTTGAACCGCAGTCGGATGAACAGCCCGATCATGCACAAAAGCTGTTATACGCAGGGCTTCAAGCGGAAGAGGCCGATGAATGGAAAGATGAAATGCAGCATCTGGCTTTAAAAATGGTGAAAGAAGTGCAGTATGAAAAGGATCTTGTCGTAACGTTCATTCGGGGCAATTACTTCAAGAAGACCAAGCGCAGCAGTGAAGAAACGGAAATAGATGCGCGCGATGAAGTGTTTACGACTCCATTTATTCTATGCAGCATGAATCATACCGATTTGCCGAAACGCTCGATTGTTTTTGACTTCATTGGACGGGAATTCAAGGCGAATACGATGATTGATCCGATTATTAACTTGGCGTCACCGGTCGGCGGCTTTTTGTTCCCGAGCTTCACGGATAACGCGGCGGACGTCAATCATATTTTGTATGCTGCCGGCAGGATGAATAAGCCGGATTACCGTTTTATTGAGGAAGTGCTGAACGGCGAAGAGGTCATGACCGCTGCGGATGATAAAGCGGTATTTGAGGAAATCATCAAGCATGTGGTGGGAGAAGAAGTCGCTTCCCAGACGCTTGCCAATGTGTATGAGGCGGTGCACCGTCTAACAGAAGTCGATGAAGAAGAGGAAGATCCGGAAGAACCGCCGGCGCTGGATAAGGTACAGGTTGAGCGTGTACTGAAAATGAGCGGCGTGGATTATGTCGACGCGGAGCAAGTAAAGAATGCTTTTGAATCCGTTGTCGATAATGATATGTATGAAATGAAAGCGAGCCATATTGTACCGAGCTACACGTCGAAATCCATAAAGATTGAAACGAAGGTAGCCAATATTTCGGTCAGTCCGCAAGACTTGAAGTATGTCAAACAGGTCAACTATGATGGCAAGCGATGTATTTTGATAGAGGTAGAAGAAGATACGATTATTGATGGGTTTAAGTTGATTTCGGAGAAGCTTTTAAATTAATACTTGTTTGCAAAGTGCCGTCTGGAAAATGAAATAGCTTTCCGGCCGGCTTTTTCTATATTTCTGCGGCCAAATGCAGTGTCGCGCTCCAAAACATCCTGGAAACGAACCAAAAAGGGTTGCAACCGCACCAAAGTCTGCCGCAGCCGAACTATTTTGTTGCGGCACGGCGCTAAACTGTGCAAGGTGCGCTCCAAACTAAACGTTTACCGCACCAATGCATCGTCACTGTGCCTGACCAAGGGGCATGGGGGGAAATGGGATTAAGCGGATATCACATTGAACCTTAACTATGTTTCTTTATTAACAAATGAACTTTCTGCCGTTCTGCAGACTCTTATAAGTGAGGGGTGAAGATATGAGAATGGCCCGGTTAGTGAAGCTGGCTAAAAAAGGTGACAAAGAAGCGCTGCTGCAGTTAATCAGTGAGCAGCAAGATGAGTATTACAGGCTGGCTCTAAGCTATATGGGTAATCCACACGATGCCATGGACGCGATGGAGGAAATGATTGTTAGTCTGTACCGTCATATTCCGAAACTCAAAAAAAACGAGTCGTTTTATAGCTGGAGCAAAACGATACTGGTAAATCAATGCAGGCAGATGCTGCGCAAGGCGGACCGGCTCATATTGCTCGAAAGCTTTGAATCGGAGGAGTTTCATTCGGAAGATGTTTTGCTGGAGCGAACGGAGCAGTCGATCGATATCCAGCAAATGCTTGCTGTTGTTAATGAACAGCAGAGAGAGACGATTGAGCTGAAATACTTTCATGACTTGGATTATAAAACGATAGCGGATATAACGAAAGTGTCTGTCGGCACAGCAAAATCAAGAGTTTTTAATGGATTGAATAAAATACGTGAAGCGGCAAGGGGTGAATTTGATGACTGATCTTGAGCGGAAGCTGAAAGAAGAGAAAATGCGGCTCGATGAAATAACAGCGCCGGGTGAATTGGAAGGAAGGCTGCGTGCTGCCTTGGATAAAGTACCGAAGCAGAAAAAACATCGTATGCCGCGATGGATTCCAGTGGCGGCTGCATTACTCATTCTGTCATTGGCCGGCTATCAATATAATGCATTTGCTTATTACGGGAAACAATTGCTTGGTTTTGAAGAAATTATGCCTGATACACTGACGAAGCTTAATCAGGCAGGAAACGGTCAAAATGTGGATAAAGAGATGATGCTGCCTGATGGATCAAAGTTTACAATTGAGGGTATTTTAGCAGATGAAAACCGTTTCGTACTTTACTATACGATTGATCATTCTGAAGGAGTGAAAGATGATTTAGATTTTATGCAGCTGAATGGTTTCCTCACAAACTCCTATTCCATTCATGGCACGTCCATTATCAATGACGACGGTACGCAGTTAAAAGGAATGCGGACATTTGAGCCGGTCAGCCCGTTCGCCAAAAAACTGACGCTGGAACTTCATGATGCCAACTCACAAGAGCCGCTGGAAATTACATTCCCCTATAATCCGGACGCTGCGCTGGAGACGAGACTGAAGCAGTCCATTAAAAAGAGCGTGCAAGTCGATCAGGGTAATATCCGGTTTGATTCCATCACAGCAACACCAAGTCAGACGACAATCAAGGGGAAGATTAAAGTTGATAACTATGACCGGATTTCATTGGGATTTGAAGGCGTGAAATTGCTAGTTGACGGAGTCCAAATGGATTCTGTGGGCAGCGGGGTGTCCTCCGCATTCAATGGAGATACATTTACAATCGATTATGATGCTCTGCCGGATCAATTGGATTCACTGGCTCTCGAGATAGACACATTTGTCGGCTATAAACAGGTAAATGAAACGATACCTTTGACAGCAGGAGAGGAATCTGTTGCAGATCTAGACGGTTATGAAGCGATAATTAGACAGGCAGAAGTTACTTCAGATGGTTTAGAGGTCACAGTTGCGACGGAAGAAAATATCTTGCTCGATGCTGTGACGGTTCAAGTAGGAAATGAAAAAATTCCTCTGACAACGACGCTGAGTCAAGACTATGTAATAGGTGAAAACGACAAGGAATATAAAGAGCGGACACTGTTCTTTAATACACGCAAGTTCCCGGAAACAATGAGGATTAAAGGGATACATTATGAGAAAGAGTATGGAGAAACTATAAATATCACAATCAAGAAATAAGTAATTTGGTGCAGGAAATGCCATAAAACTATCTATATGTATCAAAAATTCGACATTTTCACTGCTAAATCCTTACAATTAAACAAGTCTCTTTAATCCGGGTTACATTTGATGTATACTAGAAAAGATGTAGTAGATGTACGATAACTAAGACAGAATAAAGTGCTCCTCGTGTGCGCCATGTTCGTTGTGACGCCTTATTCAGGAACATTTACAGTTCTGTAAATTTCATATATAAGGAAGGTCAAAATGAATAATAAACAAACCAAATCAGATGTTATCTTAATCGGTGCCGGGATTATGAGTGCGACGCTAGGAACAATGCTTAAAGAACTAGCGCCGGATTGGAAAATCTCATTGTTTGAAAAGCTGGATAAAGCAGGAGAAGAAAGTTCTCACGAATTGAACAATGCAGGAACAGGACACGCAGCATTGTGTGAACTGAACTATACTTCTGAAAAAGCGGATGGCTCCATTGATATTACCAAAGCAATCAAAGTCAATGAGCAATTCCAATTGTCCATGCAGTTCTGGTCCCATCTAGTAGACCAGAAGTTAATTGAAAACCCCGAGCAGTTCATTATGCCATTGCCGCATATGAGTATGGTTCAAGGTGATGATAATGTAGCGTATCTCAAAAAGCGTGTAGCAGCTATGACTGCGAATCCATTATTTGAAGGAATGGAGTTTTCCGATGATCCGGAAAAACTAAAAGAATGGATTCCGTTAATCATGAAGAATCGTCAACTGGGTGAATCGATTGCTGCAACTAAAATCGATACTGGAACGGACGTAAACTTCGGTGCGCTTACACGTATGCTGATCGATCACTTGAAACAGGCTGATGTGGATGTCAACTACGGTCACCAAGTAGAAGATATCAAACGTACTAGTGACGGAGAATGGGAATTAAAAATAAAGAATAATCGTGATGGTGTCCTTGAATATCACAAAGCGAAATTTGTTTTTATTGGGGGCGGAGGCGGAAGTCTTCCATTGCTTCAAAAAACAAATATTCCTGAGAGCAAGCATATCGGAGGATTCCCGATCAGCGGAATCTTTATGATCTGTAAAAATCCAGAAGTGATTGCTCAGCATCATGCGAAAGTATATGGAAAAGCAAAAGTCGGTGCACCGCCAATGTCAGTTCCTCACTTGGATACGCGTTATATCGACGGTGAAAAATCCTTGCTTTTCGGACCGTTTGCAGGCTTCTCGCCAAAGTTCCTGAAAACAGGATCTATGCTGGATTTAATCGGCTCTGTTAAACCGAATAACGTGACGACGATGCTTGCATGCGGTGCGAAAAATATGTCGTTGACTAAGTACTTGGTAGAACAAGTGGTACAGACAAAAGAACAGCGCATGAATGAACTGCGCGACTTTATTCCAGATGCGAAGAGCGAAGACTGGGATCTATGGACTGCGGGCCAGCGTGTGCAGGTTATCAAGGATACAGATAAAGGCAAAGGAACACTGCAGTTCGGTACAGAATTAGTAACGGACGCTGACGGTACAGTTGCTGCACTTTTAGGTGCTTCTCCTGGTGCGTCAACAGCAGTATCCGTTATGCTGGACCTCTTGCAAAAATGTTTCCCGGAGTATGTCAAAGGCTGGGAGCCAAAACTGAAAGAAATGATTCCTTCTTACGGCAAGTCCCTAGTGGAAAACCCTGAACTTCTTAAAGAAATTCATGCGTCAACTGCTGAAACATTAGGACTAGCTGAAAAAGAAGCGGTTCACAACTGATCAATAAAAGATGAAGGCTCTGTTACGTTCATTCGTAGCGGAGCCTTTTTGTCTGTCTAAATCTTTGAAATGAAATACCCGGTAGAAATCCCTCACCACTTACACTACTATAAATGTAGTAGACAATATGCGGAAAGAGGTTTATACAGATGACGCTTCAATTTATTAATGCAGAAAAACGTATACATGATTTTATGATATTTCCTTCATTTAATTTAACGGTTAGTTTTGGTAAGGCTGTGGCAATCTATTCAAGTGTTAATGTCCGGGAGCAGTTAATGGAAGTGCTGTTAGAAAAGATTAGGCTTTCAGCCGGAGAAGTTCAGATAGCAGGGGACTCTTATAATAAAAGTAAACAGCTGCTGGGCTTTTTGTTCCTGAATCAAGGCTTGTATGAACGATTATCCATTGAAGAAATGATCCGTTTCACCAAGCAGCTCTATACATCCAAAATATCCATAGAAGATACCATGCATGCTGTACAGTTGCATTCAAAACGGAAAGTGAAGATAAAAGAACTGAGCTATTCGGAAAGAAGACGGATGCAGCTTGCGTGCTTGCTGATGCAAAATCCTTCTTATTATATTTTTGAAGAGGCGGATCAAAATATGGATCTTGAATCTAAACGTATTTTTCTTACGATACTGCAGGGATTGAAGGAGCAAGGGAAAGGTGTATTAATTCTGACGGGAAATATGGAGAGCGCAGTCACTGCTGCCGACGAGGTCTATCGGTTGGATGACAATGGACTCCATTCGATTCAGACACGCGATGCAGTGGAAGACCAATCTGCTGCAGAAGAGTCATCCATTTCAGCAGAGTCGGTACAGCCGGTGCGTTTTGAAAAGATTCCCTCAAAAGTAAATGACAAGATTGTTTTATTTGATCCGCCTGAAATTGATTATATTGAAAGTAATGAAGGACAATCCTTTTTACATATAAAGGGAGAATCATTCTCGACGAATTTCACTCTGAATGAATTAGAAGATCGCTTGCTGCCGTTTGGTTTCTTCCGTTGCCATCGATCATATATCGTCAATTTGCAGAAAGTACGTGAAGTAATTACATGGACGAGAAACAGTTACAGTCTGGTACTGGATGACATGGAGAAATCCACAATCCCTTTATCTAAAACGAAAATGATTGAACTGAAAGAGATGCTTGGACTCTGATTCTGTCGAAATATGCATAATTTCCCGGGGAATATTTTAGAGATACAGCGGCCTGCGATAGGCCGGGCTTTCTGAATCAAAGGGTATTCAGCTGCTCATTCAGCAATCTGCTTGCTCCATTCATCCCCTGTCAGTCTCTTTTCATTCAAAATATGATGCTCGCTGCTTTTCTTTCCCTTAATCTAAAGATGCAAAGAAAACACGTACAGCAAATCATGAGGAGGATGAAAATGGAAAATATTATAGAGGTGAAGGAACTCGCAAAAGTATTCGGAAATCAAACAGCATTGGAGAGTGTAGATTTTCAAGTGAAGAAAGGAGAGATTTTCGGTTTTTTGGGACCGAGTGGATCAGGTAAAACAACTACCATTAAAATTCTTACCGGTCAGGTAACCCCTACAAGCGGGACGGCAATGGTTTTTGGCGAGCCGGTATCTCAGTTGAAGAAATCAGAATACCGCAGTCGTTTCGGCGTGCTTACGGATAACAGCGGTCTTTATGAAAGACTGTCAATTTATGATAACTTAAAACTGTACTGTGATCTGTATAACGTGCCTCATTCGGAAATTGATGAAGTACTCGATGCAGTGAATCTGCGTCAGGATCGATCGAAAAGGATATCCGCTTTGTCGAAGGGGATGGCACAGCGTGTCACACTGGCAAGAGCATTGATTCATAAACCTGAATTACTTTTTTTGGATGAACCAACCTCTGCACTGGATCCCGGAAACTCCCTTCACATACACGAGGGTTTGCGTGCGCTCAATGAAAGAGGAACGACTATTTTTCTGACCACACATGATATGCAGGAAGCAGAACTGCTGTGTGACCGCATTGCCTTTTTAGATCAAGGAATGATTCAGCTTCTTGATACGCCGAAGAAACTGAAGCAGCGTTTCTCTGATTCAACAATTACTGTGGAGCTGGCAACGGAGGAAAAGGTCGTGCTGTCTGCGGGAAATGAAGGGGCCAATCGGCTGTTTGATTATATGAACAATAATCAGGTAGTGACGGTCCATTCAAATGAGCCGACATTGGGAGAAATTTTCGTACAAGTGACAGGGAGGGAATTGGCATGATGATTTCATTAAAACGAATGAATGCAATATTAGTAAAAGACTTTAAGGACTTCTCTCGGAACTTGGCGGTTTCGACGGTATTGATCTTACCGATCGGACTCGGAATTATGTACGGCCAGACGGGTCCGAATTCGATTGAGGCAAACTTTCTACTCATCAATCTGGCCTTCGTAATGGTTGCTACTTTTGTTCAGTGCTGCTTGATCGCAGAAGAAAAGGAAAAGAACACACTTCGCGGGCTGATGCTGTCGCCTGCGAGCACCGCAGAGATAATAGGCGGTAAATGTCTGCTGACGTTTATCCTGACTATGCTGACTGTCATCATCACTATATTCTTTACGGATTACAGACCGGCGAATTTAGGTGTAATTGCGGTGGCATTCATTCTTTCTGCTCTTTTCTATATTGCTTTTGGAACATTGCTTGGTCTATTTTCAAAGTCTGTTCTCGAAGCTTCAGTCATCGTTATGCCGGTCGTTACGGTTTTCTCACTAGGATCATTTTTACCGGCAATTGTGGATCAGTATCCGATCGCTAAAATAGGAATGTATTTGCCGAACATTCAGTTGATCGAGCTGGCTGTAAAAGTGGAAGCGGGCGGAGGCTTCAGTAATGTACTGACAGAACTTCTGATTATATTCGCATGGGTTGTCGTTCTGTTTCTGCTGACACGTGTCATTTACCGCAAGAAAATGGTTGATTAATAATAAAAAGTGCCTGCGCTATAAAACAGCCCAGGCACTTTTTATTATTTAAACATCGGAACTTTCTTCAGCATCGTACATACAGGAATAGCGACTGCAATTCCGACAGCACATTGAACGAGATCGCCCGGAATCGAAGCCAGCGGGATAATCCAGCTATGATACAGAATGCTTTCTCCAATATAATAACCGGCTACCGTAACAGGAATAGACAGGATCATAGCCAGCAGGTTGAATGAAGAGCTTGTGCCTTTGCGGCCGTTCGACCAGGCAATCTTTCCGATTACATAGCCTTGCAGTCCCCGCGTAATGATCGTGATGGGCGCCCATAAGGCCCAGCCGCCGAATAAATCAAACAGACCCATTCCGACTGCGCCTGCTATCGCTCCCTTTTTCGGCCCGAATAAAATCGAAACGATAAATAGCATGGCCGTGCCAAGATGGATCAGTCCGCCGTTTGCAGCAATCGGCAGCTTGATATTTAATAATAATGTCGCTGTAAAAACAAGTGCGGCCAGCATAGAAGTTATGATTAAGTCGAACGTTTTTGTACGGGATGGTGTATAGCTGTGTGTTTTTTGCATGCTCTGAACCTTCCTAACATTGTGAGATTGGTTCATTTAGAATAATAGATATCTGATGTTTTTAAAAGCATCAATTTCTATTAAAGTTTAGTGGTCAGTTTCTTGTGGAAGTTGGAAATAATCCCAGTTGCAATTTCTTCGTATGAAAATGAAACTAAAATCAATGGAGTGTTGTCTAACATTCAGGCAGGAAGGGAGGCGGCGTGTTGAAAAAGCAGGAACGTGATCAGATGCTGCATGAAGCGATGGATGAACACGGTGATTATCTTCTGCGTGTAGTCTTTGCGGTTGTAAAAGACGCACAGCGGGCAGAGGACATTGTGCAGGAAGTATTCATTCGCTATTATCTGCATCTGAACATATTTGAAGGCCGTTCTTCTGTGAAGACGTACTTATATAGAATTGCGATGAATGAATGCAAAAATGTTTTTAAAAGCTGGTCCTATCGAAAAGTTGAGATATCCAATCTGTTTCAGAATTTGCTCGTTTTAAAGGAAACACCTGAAGAGAAAGTGCTGTTCGCAGAATCTTCAAGTCACGTCGCGCAGATGGTAGAAGCGCTGCCGGTCAAATACCGGGAAGTCATCTGGCTTTATTATTATGCGGAACTGTCTGTAAATGAAATTGGTGAAGTGCTGGACTGCCCGGTCAACACAGTAAAAACCAGATTGGCAAGGGGCAGGAAACTGGCGCGGATTGTATGGGAGGAGAGAAGTGACGATGAGTAAGCAAATTAAAAAGGATCTGAATAACTCCATACCTGAAAAACTGACATTGAATGAGGAGAAAAAACAAACCATCCTGGCGGCTGCACACAGGCGTATGACTTCTGAGCCATTGCAGAAGAATCGCCGGACAGCATCTGTTCTTGCTTCCATCGCAGTCATTGGATTAGCAGGTTTCCTTGCTTTTCCTTATCTTCAGCCAGAACGGGAGCAGTCTGCCGCATCCGAGCCGCAAGTGGTAACACATGAACAGCAGGTGGTCATGGATCATGTGGAATATAGTGATCTCATTAATTCGATTTATGTAGATGAGAATGATGAATTGATCTATACGGATGGTCATGATATCTTCTCTTATCCAATGGAGACACTGGAGGAAACGCGACTTGCAGAAGGCACAGAGGACAGGATTTCAGGTGTCACACTTGCGGCGGATGCACAGTGGATCTCCTGGGAATCCGGCGGTCTGATCCATATACTGAACAGAGAAACGGGAGAGATGCAGGATATCTCAGATCATTTCGGCATGCAGCAGATAGCGGATCAGTCCCTGCTCTATTTATCCACGCAGAAATTCCCGGCTGTCATGCAGATGGACTTGCGTACAAAGGAGCTGTATTTGCTTCATGAATATGATGGAGAAGGGGATAAACAAGCCTTCACCGCTCATGAAAGCAAAGCGGTCTTGTCAGAACAGCTCAGCGGCCAAGAGGGGCAGTATACGAAACTTACACTGTACGATTTAGAAAGCCGGGTACAATTGGGAACATACGAGATCCCTTACGGAGAAATCGGAAAAGTGGAATTGGCAGATGACAGAATCTATGCGGAAGTTTCAGCGGACGGGGAGAACTATGCCCTTGGTTACATCTCTGTGAGTGACCGCACGTTCAATGAACTGGATGCACCCCGTCACTTTGATTACGCAGTCCACGGTGATTGGCTCGCATTGAGCGTGCCGGATAAAACCTCGGATACAGTGAAAGTATATAAACTGGAAGGTGACAAAGCAGTCATCCAGCCATACTTACAGGATATAAAAGAGCGTTTAGTCCGTCCCCGTTTTACTGAACAGGGAACGCTGGTCATGAATGGCGAGGGTGCAAGACGTTCCATGCACTTTCTGCATACGGAGACACTTAAATAAAGAAATACGGTCAGGCATTTGCCTGGCTTTTTTCATATTGAAAAAATGAAAGTACACGGATTTTCTGCACTTCATCAAAATATAGAACAAAATAGTTTCCTCAACATACTATATCCATAAAACCTATTGACTAATCGGATTAATAAGGTATTATTGTATTTAATTCATATTAGTTAACTTGGTATATAAAAAGAGAGGGTGATTGTCCTTGATCGAGTTTACAGACATAGGAAAGCAATTTACACACAAGGGCAATACAATTGTAGCTTTAGATGATGTTTCGTTAACCATTGATAAGGGAGACATCTATGGAGTAATCGGCTACAGCGGAGCAGGCAAGAGTACGCTGCTCCGTATGGTGAATGCCTTGGAAGCTCCCACAGCAGGAAACGTCAAAGTGAAAGGGAAAGTACTGGGAACACTTTCAAACAGTGAACTCTCTCAAGTGAAGAAAAATATAGGAATGGTGTTCCAGCATTTTAACTTACTGGAGTCTAAGACGGTGTTTGAGAATATCGCCATTCCACTCGTTCTCAATAAAGTAAATAAAAAAGAAATTCAGACAAGAGTCAGAGAGTTATTAGAATTTGTCGGTCTGGCTGATAAGGAGAAAAACTATCCGGCACAATTGTCAGGCGGACAGAAACAGCGGGTCGGTATTGCCAGGGCACTGGTAACGAATCCGGAAATCTTACTTTGCGACGAGGCCACTTCCGCACTGGATCCGAAAACGACACTCTCTATATTGAATCTTTTAAAACAGATTAATGAAAATTTTAACATCACTATTTTGGTTGTCACACATGAGATGGAAGTCATACGTGAAATCTGCAATAAGGTAGCGGTAATGGAGAATGGGCGTGTCATTGAGTCAGGGCACGTACTGGATGTATTCGGAAACCCGCAAAATACCACAACTAAGGGTTTTGTGAAGACAGTCATTCATGATGAAATTCCGCCCAGTGTGATCGCCGAAATACAGGATGATCGAATAAACCGCAGGATCTTTCAGTTCAAGTTTCTCGGTAAAAATTCTACCAGCTCACTACTTTTCGAACTGTCAAAACAGTTTACAGCAGAGATCAAAATCCTGTTTGCAAACGTTACAGAGCTTCAAGGCACGACACTCGGAATCTTTACTGTCGCTTTTTACGCCGATGATCCTGAAATTGAGCGAATGGTCCGTTATGTGAAAGAAAAAGAAGTTTTGATTCAGGAGGTGAAGCTATGAATGGTGTATCGACAGAGTTAATTATGCGATCCATCTATGAAACGGTGTATATGGTTTCTGTTTCCCTCTTAATCGGTGCGTTGATTGGTATTCCGCTGGGGATTTTATTGGTGTTGACACGGCCGAACGGTATTAAGCCAAATGCAGTTTTTTTCACCGTACTGAATGGCCTTATTAATATTTTACGGTCCATTCCATTCATTATTCTACTGGTTGCGATTACGCCGCTTACCCGGCTGATCGTCGGGCAGACGTATGGTTCGACAGCGGCGATCGTGCCGCTTCTCGTTTATATCGCTCCGTTTATTGCAAGGCTGGTAGAGAATTCCTTGCTGGAGGTCGGGCCGGGTATTATGGAACTCGCCAAATCACTGGGTGCAACTACATTCCAGACGATCCGATTCTTCTTGCTTCCTGAAGCACTCGGTTCGCTGGTACTGACGCTGACAACGGCAACGATTGGGCTAATCGGGGCTACTGCGATGGCGGGGACAATTGGCGGCGGCGGGGTAGGAAGTCTGGCAATCACATATGGCTATGAACGGTTTAATACATTCGTCATCGTGCTGACAGTCGTCATTTTGGTTATTATTGTACAGATTATTCAAGGGGCGGGCAATCGCCTGGCAAAAAAACTAAGACATGAGTAAAGGGGACAGGAAAATGAGAAAGTTTTCGATTATCGTAAGTTTATTGGCAGTGTTTGTATTGGCTTTGGCAGGCTGTGGAAAAGATGATAATGCAGATGATGCAGATAAAACAGAGATTAAAGTAGGGACATCACCAGGTCCTTACAGTTTATTGTTCTTGGATGCAGTTAAACCGATTTTGGAAGAGGAAGGCTATACAATCAAGCAAGTGGAATTTAATGATCTATTGCAGGCAGATGTGGCATTGGCAGATGGCGGTATTGATTTGAACGTGGATCAGCATACAGCTTATTTGGAAAATTTCAATGAAAATAAGAAAGCTGATTTAACGAGTATAACTCCAATTCCAACGGTGCCGGCAGGTCTATTCCCAGGTAAGAAAACTTCATTGGATGATATAAAGGAAGGCGACACCATCGGAATTCCGAATGATCCGTCGAATGCAGCTCGAGCATACGCAATCCTTCAGAAAGCTGAAATTATCAAACTGAAAGACGGCGTAGAACCAATTAAAGCAACGGCTGCCGATATTGAAGAAAATCCTCATGGCGTAAAAATAGTAGAGATGGATTCTGCACAGATTCCCCGTTCGTTAAGTGATTTGGAGTATGGCGTGGTTCCGGGAAGTATTGTCTTTGCTTCAAACATGGACCCATCAACTAAACTGGTTTCGGAAGATGTATCGGATCACTTAGTATTAGTGGCTACAACAACTGAAAAGCATAAAGATTCACAATGGGCGAAGGACGTAGCGGCCGCATATAAGTCTGACGAATTCAAAGAGTATTTAAGGGAACATAACAAAGATGATTACTGGTTTGTTCCGAAAGAATTGCAGTAATTCATAGTGTATCGCCTGCAAGGTATGTAGTTGACCTTGCGGGTTTTTTCATTACTATAAAGGAGGAATAGGAATATGGCTAGCAAGCAAACAACAATTAATAATCTACATGACAGGTTGGCAAAGACGGCTCAAGAAGCAGTCGAGTGGAGACGTCATATGCACCAGCATCCCGAACTGTCTTTTCAAGAGGAAAAAACAACATTATACATTCAAGAAAAGTTGCACAGTTTTGGATTGCAAGTGACGTCAAATATCGGAGGATACGGAATTACAGCTGTTCTCGAAGGAGCCCACCCAGGAAAGACGATTGCGTTCAGAGCGGACTTTGATGCACTGCCGATTGAGGATGAGAAAGAAGTTCCTTATAAATCACAGAACCCCGGTGTGATGCATGCCTGTGGACATGACGGGCATACGGCCGCATTATTATGGACAGCGCAAACACTCAGCAGATTCAAACAGGATATCCATGGGAAGATTGTTTTCATCTTTCAGCCTGCAGAAGAATTACCTCCGGGAGGCGCAAAGTTCATGGTGGAAGCAGGAGTGTTAGAAGGTGTAGATTATGTTTTTGGGGCACATCTGGATTCTCAAACGCCTTTAGGGACTATGGTTGTCGGAGAAGGTTACCAGATGGCTGCGGTTGATAAGTTCTCCATAAAGATTCAGGGCGTAGGCGGTCACGGTGCAAGGCCCCATCAAGCAGTGGATGCTGTTGTAATTGCCACTGAAATCGTGAATTCCCTGCAGAAGATCGTCAGCAGACAAGTCGATCCATTGCAGTCGGCAGTAGTTACAATCGGCGTGTTGCAAGCAGGGAGCGCGTTTAATATTATAGCCGATAAAGCTTTATTAGAGGGAACTGTGCGGACATTTGACACAAATGTGCGGAAGCAAGTAGAAAAACAAGTCTATCAGATAGCCGAAGGCATTGCTGCTGCTTTTGGAGCTACCTGCCTCATCGACTATCTAAACGGTTACCCCGCTTTATATAACCCGCCGGCTGAGACGGCAACCGTACGCACTTTATTTGTGGAGGAGTTTTCAGCTGAACAAGTAATAGAAATGGAGCCATCCATGGGGGCAGAAGACTTTTCGTATTTCTTGTTGGAGAAGCCCGGCACGTATTTTAGGGCAGGTTCACGAAATGAAGATCCGGCCACCCATTATCCTCATCACCACCCGAAATTTGATTTTGACGAGAGAGCTTTAGAAAATATCGCAAGGGCTTTTACGAAGATTGCTGCTTATTATGTATTTTGAATAAAAGTCCATCAAAAAAGCTGTTCCGCAGTCGTATCAAAAACGACCTGCAGAACAGCTTTTAATTTATTATAGAAGCTTTTTCACTTCTTTATATTCCTCATCTGTGAAGACACGTGATTCGGTAATGAAATGTTTCTCTTCAATACTGTCTAATGAAAACTCTGCTCCGCGCCCAGGCGTTGCATCAAGGATGAGCTGAGTATGCTTCCAATATTCATATTGACTTTTATGCATATGGAAAGGAGTACCGTCAATTATGTCGAGCAATACATCCGCATCCCCAAGCTGAAAATCGCCCTCTCTGTAACACATTGGAGCAGAACCATCACAGCAGCCGCCTGATTGATAGAACAAAACGCTGCCGTGAATGTTCTTTATCTTATTCAGTAAAGACAAAGCTTCTTCTGTAGCTGTCACTCGTTCAATCATAACGCAACGAATCCTTTCGATTTAGAAGAATCCTTGAGAGCTTTTATCGTAGCTGACCAATAAACATTTTGTTTGTTGATAGTGATCGAGCATCATAGCATGGTTTTCACGGCCGATACCCGACATTTTATAGCCGCCGAACGCTGCGCCTGCAGGGTATTGGTGATAAGTGTTTGTCCATACCCGGCCTGCTTGGATGCCGCGTCCTGCACGGTATGCGGTGTCGCCTGAACGTGACCAGACGCCTGCACCCAATCCGTATAACGTATCGTTTGCAATTTCCATAGCTTCGTCGAAGTCTTTAAACGTTGTGACAGCAAGAACAGGTCCGAAGATCTCTTCTTGGAAGATGCGCATTTTATTGTGACCTTTGAATACAGTCGGCTCAATGTAATTGCCGTTTTCAAGATCGCCGCCCAAGTGATTTTCTTTTCCGCCGATTAGACATTCTGCGCCCTCTTCGGCACCCAGTTTGATGTAAGAAAGAATTTTTTCTTTTTGTTCATTTGAAGCTTGTGCACCCATCATCACTTCTGTATCAAGCGGGTTGCCGACTTTGATGGCTTTCACTCGCTCAAGTGCGCGTTCCATGAATTTATCGTAAATGGATTCTTGGATCAAAGCTCGAGAAGGACAAGTACAAATTTCGCCTGAGTTCAAAGCGAACATGACAAAACCTTCGATTGCTTTGTTCAAATACTCATCATCATGAAGCATTACGTCTTCAAAGAACACGTTTGGTGATTTACCGCCGAGTTCAAGAGTCACTGGAATGATATTTTCCGTAGCATATTGCATGATCTGGCGTCCCACTGCGGTAGATCCCGTGAAAGCAATTTTTGCAATTCGAGGATTTGTCGCAAGCGGCTTGCCTACTTCAATGCCGAATCCGTTGACGATGTTTAGTACACCAGCTGGAAGTAAATCTTGGATTAATTCCATAAGAACCATGATGGAAGCCGGTGTTTGTTCAGCCGGTTTCAGCACGATGCAGTTCCCTGCGGCTAAAGCCGGAGCAATTTTCCACACAGCCATTAAAATCGGGAAGTTCCAAGGAATAATTTGTCCTACCACACCAAGCGGTTCTTGGAAGTGGTAAGCAACCGTGTCATTATCTAATTGGGATGTACGGCCTTCCTGCGCACGAATTGCGCCGGCAAAGTAGCGGAAGTGATCAATAGCCAACGGAATATCCGCATTTAATGTTTCACGGACCGCTTTCCCGTTATCCCAAGTTTCAGCAACCGCGATCATTTCGAGATTCTCTTCCATGCGATCAGCGATTTTATTCAAAATAAGTGCACGTTCCGCAGCGGAAGTTTTGCCCCACGCGTCTTTTGCAGCATGAGCGGCATCGAGAGCCAGTTCAATATCTTCAGCAGAAGAGCGGGCGATTTTTGTGAATACTTCGCCGGTAATCGGTGTTTTATTGTCAAAGTATTGTCCATTAACAGGGGCTGTCCATTTGCCGCCAATAAAATTATCATATTTTTCCTTGTATTGAACGACTGAGCCCTTAGTATTGGGGTTTGAGTAAATCATAGATGTATGTCTCCTTTAAGAGTAGTTTGGAACTCCACCCAAATCATATCGAAAAGTTATTGTGTAAAAACGTTATTCAGGTGATGTCCTATTATTATAATGTGCCTAATCGCTTTAAAATGCAAGAATCATAAACTTTCTATTGTGGTTTTATTTAATAAAGATATATTGATATACGTGTTGTGTGGAAATGAAGGGAGAAGTATATTGCTGTGCAACGTTTATTTGTCTGAGGTAATATACCTAAATATTTATAGAAGGCCAGTTTCCAACTTGCTTATGATTTGTATAGCATGGGCAGGCGCTTATGGCATGGAGGCCGCGGTGATATGTAAGCAAAGAAGGGGGGAGGGGGTGCCGTTAATCGGAATCATCGCTGGTCCGAAAGCTTTTCCTGTGAGCAGGAAGGCCAGATCTGGTAGCGGTTGTTTCGTGTAAAGAAGTGGAAAGGGCATATCCCGGACGGCACACTGTTTATCAGAAATGGCTACAATAAAAGCGGGCTGCATGGCGGAGATTGGGCATCTATTTACGATGTTCTGCTGGAGTCCAGACTGGCAAAGTGGGCTCACTGGATAACGATACTGCCCAGTTTTCTGTTCTTTTTATGGAATCCGGTATGGGCAGCCTGGCTTAAAGCCATAGGCGGTATTATTCAATCTGCCGTTGGTCGTTGTGCAGCGATATAACCGGCCTCGGCTGAAAAGACTTTTGCGTGTAACACGGTAGGCTTTTGCAGTATGATAGATTGGGTGCAGTATGATAACAAATTTGATTTACAGCAAACTTTAACGCAAAAGAGCACGGGCAGCAGCCCTTCTCCTTTGCGCTTTTTTAGTTTCGTATTTTTTTGAATGCAATGAAGACAATGCTCAATGCTATCAGTGCCAGACAGATCAGAATGGTTGTGATGATGGCAGGGTATTCTCCATGGAATCCGCTTATTGATATATGTTTCGAATAAATACCATAGTATGCCCAGATCAGTACAAGACCGTAAGCGATATCTTTAAGGCGGAGTATAGCCAGGATTCCGATGGCAGCGCCGGTCAGTAAAATCATGATCGTCCACGTTACCTCAGCCAAGCCAAAACCATCCCAGTCAATAGACACAAGATAGGCCGTGATGTTCGCAATAGTGGCGATGGTAATCCAGCCGAAGTAGACACTGAAAGGTATTCTGACAAAGAAGACTTCCCTGCGTGACAGACCATGTTCATGAGTCAGTTTATTGATTTTGATTAAGATCACCAGCATACCCAGCATGATCAAAACGGAGAGAAGCAGCCGTTCATAATGCCAGGTAAGAATCCACAGCGCATTCAGAACGGAAGAAGTACAAAAATAGATACCGATTGGATGCAGCAGAGCCGAACGATGCTTTTTTTGAAATAGCCCCAGCTGATACAGGACATGTAATGCCAGTAATACATAGATGACACTCCAGACAGCAAACGTAAATCCGGCCGGAGCAAATAGATTTCCGTACTTGTCGGATATTTCGCCGGTCGTCTGTCCGTTGATCGGTAGGATGTTTGCCAGTGCATTTACGGCAATCATCAGAACATAGGTAATGATAAGCCCGGCAGTGAACCATACAGAAGATTTTTTGTCCCTCATACTCTCACTCCCTCTCTATGCATAGTATTTTCGATGTTAGACAACTATTCCTGTTAATTGTCGGGTTGAAACGTGATGTCCCGGTCTTTTCTTTACAAGCGATACTTACGGATCAAAGACGTGAATGAATATGGGGCTTTCCATATTAAAGCGGGAATATTAGTTCTCTTGCGTAATGAAATATCATCAGCTGCCAAACATACACAGATGCCAAGTCCTTCATTTTCATGTAAAATGGCAATGGCAGCTTAAGTTGCCTGGAAGGACGGAATGAAACGTGAAGACAACATCAGCAAAAAGAAAGCTGCTCAACGAATACTTGTGGATTATGGTTGGATCGGTATTTGTCGGATTGGCCTTTAATATATTTTTTCTTCCTGCAAGACTTGCGGCAGGCGGAGTGTCAGGGGTCAGTACCCTATTATATGAGCTCTACAACTTTGAACCAGCCTATGTACAGTGGATTATCAATATCCCGATCTTTTTTCTTGGATTGGCATTGCTTGGAAAAGATTTCAGCCTGAAAACGCTGGTCGGTACATTTTTTGTACCGCTGACCATCTATCTGAGCCGAGACATTCCCTATACAATCGATAATCCTCTATTATCCGCTATTTACGGAGGGATTTTATTGGGATTCGGATTGGGGATTGTTTATCGCGGCAACGGATCGACGGGCGGTCTGGCTACGATTGCGCAAATTGTAAAGAAGTATACCGGCTTGTCCAGCGGCTATGCCCAAATGATTGTAGATGGAATGGTAGTCATCGCTTCTGCCTTTGTTTTTGATTTGGAGCTGGCGCTGTTTGCGATGATGGCGATTTTTGTAACGAGTAAGGTCATTGATTTTGTACAATTGCAGACATCACATTCAAAACTGGTGTTGATTATCACAGATCAAGAAGAGCGGATTCAGGCGATTATTAAAGAAGAAATCGACCGAGGATTAACAAAAGTACGGTCTGTCGGTGGCTTTGCAAATCAAGAAAAGACTATGATCTTATGCGTGGTGGAGCAGCAGGAAGCTATTTATTTGAAAAAGATTCTGCAGGAAGAAGAACCGCACTCCTTTGTGGTGTTTTTGAATGCGTCAGAGATTTTGGGAAGAGGATTTTCGCTGGCGAAGAGCTAAAGAACGGGCGATCAGAAGAGTCTTTAATGACCTTCCTGATCGCCCGTTTTCAAAATTTATACTGGCTGTAAAGCCATATTCTCGTTAGCGATGATGTCGAGTAGATCATCAAGAAAGCGAATGACTTGAGCAGAAGCGGTTTCGAGCTGACGTAAATTTTCTTCTGCCCCCGCAATATTGCCGCTTTCGAAATTAACAGCTGCTTCACGCGCATATTTATGCACATCAGCATGATAGCTGTCTATTTGCTGATAGGAGGATAAATGACCAAGTCTTTTCTTCGTTGCTTCTTGGTTATACCATTTGCCGAGCCGGCAATCCTGATGCGATGAAACGTCTGTTGATTTGACTGACTCCAAGCCTAACAGCATATTGTAAATTCGCCATTTCCAAAGAATATGATCTGCTTTCGACAACTGCAGCAGAGCACTGGAAGATAGCTTTACATTATTTTCTTCTATGACACGCAGGCGGAAGTTATTGATTTCCTGACTCAGTTGGTAAATAGAAGAAGACGTACTTTCACCGAAATGACGAATATCTTCCTGCGTCCGCGAAATAGCCATCATCCGATTGGACACTTCATCAATCGAAGCAGCCTGCTCCTCAGAAATGGCTGCTGTATTGCTGACGTCTAAATTAATTTCCTCAATTGCTGTAACAATAGCTGTCAGTAACGGCAGGGCATTCTTTGCCTCTTCAGTTGCGTGGGTAATAATCTTCGTTGTGTCTTCAATTGAAGTCGACATATTGTTTGTATACGATTTCAGCTGTCCAACATTATCGGTCACTTCAGCCAGTGCAGAAACTGTACTTTCCGCAAGTTTTCGTACCTCCTGTGCAACAACTGCAAATCCTTTCCCATGTTCCCCGGCACGTGCTGCTTCAATTGATGCGTTCAATGCTAATAAATTCGTCTGGCCGGCAATATTATTGATCAGCTGCACGACATTTTCGATTTCCCCGATGCGATGCTGTAAGGAAGCAAATGTTTCCACTATCGACCGAAATTGCTTTTCAGTCTGGAAAATGTCTGCCAATGTCGTTTCAATTGTTTTTTTACTGTTAATTGCATAATTAACCGAGTTAGCAGTCTTCTCAGAAATACGTGAAGAGGTATTGGCTACTTCTGTAATGGATGCTGTAATCTGCTCGGTAGCTGCAGTGGAAGATTGAATTTCGTCAGACTGATGATCCAAGCTGAAAATCAAGTCTTTCATGAACATAATCTTGGCATTGGCATCGACCAGCTGGGAAATTTCCGTTACGACATGTTCTACAGTCTGCTCAGTCATGAGCTCAATATAAAGCTGTTGATCAATATTTACCGCTGCTTGCAGTGATTTCAGCAATTCAAAAGCTTTTCCCGGGCGGTATCCGAAATGATATAAAAGGTGTGTCTGGATATAAAATGCGAACTGATTGAAGAGGACAACCGTCTTTCCTGGTTCAAACTGGTTTTTCCGCAGAGCAAAGAAGAATTTCAATGCTTGCTCCATATATTCTGAATCACGAGTGTGAGTAAAGAAGTTTATTAAGTAGGTGTCAATCAGCGACTTGGGGATAGTATTTTTAAGATCTGGGGAGATCTCCTCTAAATATTGCTCAAAAATATTTATTATTTTCGGCGCCATATTTTCCAGCTTTTTATATAACTCTTGCAGGTTTTGAACATCTGCCTGTCGGAAATGATTGTAATACAAGGTTTCTTTTAAACGCTGAGGTGCTTCCAAATCTGTACCTCGCTGCAATAGTTGATCCACATTCATTTTGGGACGAAATGATGACATGAAGTCGGCCTCCTAAAAATTTAGTTATTCTAAGTATAGGTAACAATGGGTATAAATCAATACAACATATGAATTAGCATTATTTCTTTTCGGGTATAAAGTTTTCATCTCTGACAGTTCATTATGTCTACTGTCATCGGTCTGGATCATAGAAGTGGACATTTGGCTATGATTCAAGGACGATAAGATCAGATCTATCATATGTCTAATGAAATGAAAGGAGAACATATGAATATACAACATCCTATTGGCTGGAATATGAAAATGAGTTTCCGTGAGCTACCGGAAGCGTTTTATTCGGAAGTGGAGCCGAACATTGTAAATTCACCGCAAATCATTTTGCTGAATGATGAACTTGCAGTTACGCTTGGACTGGACACAGAACAATTGAAGACAGCAGACGCAGCAGCTGTTTTTGCAGGCAATGAAAAAATCGAAGAAATCGAACCGATTGCACAGACGTATGCTGGCCACCAATTTGGGAACTTTACGATGCTCGGAGACGGACGGGCCCTGCTGCTTGGGGAGCAGATTACACCTCAGGGAAATCATGTGGATATTCAATTGAAAGGTTCTGGTCGGACTCCGTATTCCCGCGGAGGAGACGGCCGTGCAGCGCTGGGCCCGATGCTTCGCGAGTATATGATCAGTGAAGCGATGCATGGATTAGGAATTCCGACGACACGCAGTCTTGCCGTGACAGTGACGGGAGAGACGGTATTGCGTGAAACCGCATTGACAGGTGCTGTGTTGACTCGTGTAGCCGCTAGTCACTTGCGAGTGGGAACATTTCAATATGCGGCTGCCAGGAAAGTAACGGAAGATCTTCAGTCGTTGGCTGATTATGCCATCAGACGTCATTATCCGGAAGCAGCGAATGAAGAGCAGCCCTATCTTGCTTTGCTTGGAAACGTCATAAAAAGACAGGCTTCATTAATCGCAAAGTGGCAGCTGTTCGGTTTCATTCACGGCGTCATGAACACAGACAATATGACAATCAGTGGTGAAACAATTGATTATGGGCCATGTGCCTTTATGGATGTGTACGATCCGGCAACTGTGTTCAGTTCAATTGATGTACAGGGGCGTTACTCGTACCGAAACCAGCCGGGCATTGCAGAGTGGAATTTGACGAGGTTCGCCGAAACATTATTACCTCTGCTGCACGATAATCAGGAAGAAGCTGTAAAGCTAGCTGAAAGTAAGCTTTCCGAATTTGCCAGATTGTACGTGACGGCCTGGATGAATGGCATGAGAGCGAAACTTGGTCTGTTCAATGAAGAAGAGCAAGATGAAACACTTGTGAAAGATTTATTGGAATTGATGAAGGAGCACCAGGCAGATTACACGAATACGTTCCGCTCATTGACGCTAGGCGAGTCGGAAGGTCTGTTCAGTACACTAGGATTTATTGAATGGAAAGAGCGCTGGACAGCGAGACTGCAGCGGCAACCGAATGACAAGGAAGCAGTGAAGCGAATGATGAAACAGCATAATCCTTCCGTGATTCCAAGAAATCATCGAGTGGAAGAAGCATTGCAGGCAGCGGAAGCGGGTGATATGGGGCTCTTTATGAAGCTGCTGAGCGTGCTGGAAAATCCGTATGCCTATACAGCGGAACAGGAAGAATATAAAGAACCGCCTGCAGACGGAGGCTCCTTTCAGACGTATTGCGGAACATGAAGAAGGCCTGCTTGACAAATGTTTGTCAAGCAGACCGTTTTTCAATTATACTCATCCTTTAATTTATACAAATTACTTGGTCTTCCCTTGGAAACGGCTTTTTCCTCACCGACTTGCTTTATAATTCCTGCAGTAGTTAATGCCAGAAGAGCACGTTGCGTATTGCGGTCACTCATTTTTAACTCAAACGCAAGGTTTTTTGCCGTAAAGGCAGTCCATTTCTTGCGCCTGATGATTTCACGTATCCTATCAAATAATTGAATGTTAATATTTTCGGTCTTTAAAAGGTCTAGCAAATGCTCCTCATGATAGACTGAAGACTCGTCATATTGATCCTTTGGTAAATCAAGGATCTTCCCTTCGTGATCAATCAAAATAATCGTGTCCGGCTCTCTTTGCGTAAGTTGCAGTGCCTTCCTAGCATGCATTTCGGCTTTGAGGGCAGAGTCACCAAATCCTATACCACTTGTGATTTTCTTATCCCACGCACGTTCTAGTCTTCCAATCGTTTCCCGTAATATAGAAAATGTATCAATGATTTCTCCGCGTGAACTGAAAATCATATACTGTCCTTCTCGATAGCTAATAAAAGATCCATTCATTTCTCGACTTAATAGAAGCAACTCTTCATTCAACTTCAGCGTAGTGAATTGAATATCATACGATAGCTTGTTGGAATTTTCGTACAACAGATTATCAATATGAACCATACACACACCGATTTGTGAGCGTTTTAAAAATGAAATTTCTGCATGGTTATCGATGATTTCCAACACATGCCGCGTTGCTAGTTTTGTTGTACTGATCCAATCGGCAGGGATGCCCTTTTTGTGTAATGCATTCATGATATCGGGATAACATGTCAAGACGGCATCGACCTTTCCGGACTCCCATAAGCGGACATGATGTTCGTACAATGACCAATAATCGACAGCTGCGTCAAATGCCTCCACAAAGACTTCCTTGACCGGGAGATCCAGTTGGCTAAGAGATGCGTCGACTACATTCGAGGTATTAATAATATCAATACTTAATCGCTCAATCGGTTTTCTTACTTGATTCGTTATATTAAGCAATGCTTTGTAGAGCCCGGTTTCCAACAGAACGATTGAAAAGAATTTAGCAGAATCCAAACCCGTCCGTTTAGCCAGTTCATAAGGAATGGGACCGGAGAATAAAAAATAATCAAATGAGTCATATTGTGCCTTAACGATATTGGTGGTTTCGATTGCTGTTTCATAAGTGAAAGAGGTAAATACCAGCCGTGTAGGGAAATTTTCAATTACACTCTGGATCCGTTCGACAGAAACTAGCGGACCGATAATTGCCACTTTAAACATTCTATACCTCCCATAAAACCTCTGTATTTATGTCAGTATACCAAAGAAACAACTTGTAACAATAAATTACTTCAGGCAGAGGAGCCTCCCATTCTTTGAGATGAAAAAGTGTCTCTCGGCCGTAAACACCGCTAAGAGACACTCTGAACATTACTTATTTAAAAAAATAGGTGCATCCGGTCCCACTGGGATACCCAGTAAATACCAAGCAATTAACAGGAGAATCCAGAAGATTCCATAGAACACGGAGTAAGGGAACAGTCCTGCAATTAACGTACCGAGCCCAGCTTTCTTATCAAACTTCTGAGCGAAAGCTAATATGAGTACCAAATATGGAAACATTGGTGTTATAGGATTCGTAATGGAGTCACCGATTCGGTACATCATTTGTGTAAATGCCGGGTGATAATCCAAGTACATAAACATTGGTACAAAGATTGGAGCTAAGATAGCCCATTTTGCAGAAGCGCTTCCAATTAATAAATTGACCAAGGCCACAAACAAGATAAAAGAAACGAATAGTGGAATGCCTTTAAATCCAATAGAATCTAAAAAGTTTGCCCCTTTAATTGAAATAATAGCTCCTAGGTTACTGGCGTTAAAATACGCTAGCATTTGAGCAGAGACGAAAACAAGAACGATGTAAGGCCCCATCGAGCTCATTGCACGCCCAATTTGCTGTGCAAAATCCTTAGAGCTCTTAATCGTTTGTGCCCCGATACCGTAGAAAATGCCTGGTACTAAGAACAAAATCATTACTAACGGAACAACCGCTGCCATAAGTGGAGAGTCCTGAATGATAGAACCCGTCTCTGCATTCCGCAACCAACCGTTGACCGGAATGACGCCGATCAACAGGATTGCCACTACAATCCCGACAGAAATATTTGCCCAGCGTAAACCTTTATGTTCAAGTGGAGTAATTGCTTCATTCTCCAACATATCTCCCTCGAATGTGCCATAACGAGGAATTGTAAATTTATAAGTGACCCATGTCCCAACAGCCAGTAGGAAGAAAGTTGATACGGCAATAAAGTAATAGTTCATGGCCGGATTCGCAACGAAAGAAGGATCTACAGTTTGTGCGCCGATTTCCGTAAATCCAGCAGCTAATGTGTCGGTCATACCGATAAGTAAATTTGCGGAAAAAGCACCAAGCGTTGATGCATAAGCGGCAATTAATCCCACAAAAGGGTGGTAGCCAAAAGACATCAGAATCGTTGCAGCAAGTGGCGGCAATACAACTTGTGTTGCATCTCCCGCGACGTTACCAATAATAGCAATTAAGATGATCATCGGGATGATAATCTTTTTCGGTGTAGAAAGTACCGCTCTTCTCATTAATGTCTTGAAGTAACCACTTTCATCTGCCAGACCGACACCAAGCATGATGACCAAAACTGCACCAAGTGGCGGGAAATCACTAAAGTTTTTGACCATTCCTGTCAGTTGCTCTAAGATTCCATCTCTTGAGAGGAGATTCTTTGCTAGGATCTCCTTCCCATCTACAGGACTAATTGCCGAAACGTTAAAGAAAGAGGAAACGGCTGAAATGACAAGGATAGCTAAAGCTATTATGGCAAATAAAACGATAGGATCTGGCAACCGGTTACCCACGACTTCAATGCGGTTTAGCATGCGGTCAAAAATTGAATTTTTGTTTTTTACAGCACTTGATTTTTTTGACATGTCATCACCTCTTAGGATTGGCTAGTTAAAAATAGGGCAGTTGAAACGAAATAAGAGATGCCTATTTTAAGTGCCTCTTCATTAATTTCAAAGCGTGGGTGATGATGAGGATAAAAGACATCATCTTTCTTTTTCATAGCGCCAACACCGATATAACAACCCGGCACGACATTACTAAATGCGGAAAAGTCTTCTCCGCCCATCATTGGGGGGATTTCCTCTACCTTTGCATCCGTAAAGAATTCGGTTAAATGTTGCATCACTTTGGTCGATAAGTCGATATCATTGAAGACCGGATCATAACCATATTGATAAGATAACTCAGCTGTAGCGCCATGAGCTTCTGCGATATTTGTGCTGATTTTCTCTAGATTATCTTTAATTTTCTCTCTGACGTCATTGGATAGAGTACGAACGGAACCACCAATTAACGCTTGGTCGGGAATCACGTTATAAGCATCCCCACTGTGGAAACGAGTACAAGATACCACACCGCTTTCCAGGGGACTCAAAACTCGCGAAACGATTTGCTGAAGGTTTGAAACGATTTGAGAACCGATGGCTAGTGCATCTATTGCACTTTCCGGCTGCGAAGCATGTCCTGACTTCCCTTTAACTGTAATATCAAAAATGTCCGATGCAGCTGACATTGGACCTTTTGTCACTTGAATTTCTCCGACAGGTAAAGTGGACCATAAATGCATACCTAAGATATAATCCACGCCTTCAAGCACTCCCGCTGCGACCATTTCCTGAGCACCGCCAGGGGGTAACTCCTCTGCGTGTTGAAATATAAAAACAAACTCCCCGGTAAGCGTTTTCTTTATTTCGGAAAGAATTTTTGCTGTCCCAAGCAACATAGATGTATGCCCATCGTGACCGCAAGCGTGCATCTTCCCGTCCACTTTTGATTCAAAAGAGATACCCGTCTCCTCACGAATTGGCAACGCATCAATATCTGCCCGCATAGCAATCGTCTTGCCATCGCCCGCTAATCCTTTTAATCTTCCCATTACACTAGTTTTAGTGGGTCTTGATACTTCTATTCCATCGAATGTAATCAGCTGTTCTTCGATAAATTTAGATGTCTCATACTCTTCAAATGATAGTTCAGGATGCTGATGTAAATGACGTCTCCAATTTACTACTTGCGGAAATGTTTCCTCTACCATTTTTATAATTGCTTTCTCTTGCATTTAATTACCCCTTTAAATTAACGCAAATTTAACGACTTAGTCGCTATTTGGCTATTATAGTATCTGTACAGTAATAATATCAATAGCTAAATTTTCGCATTTATCAAAGGAGGAGCAATATTCTCCTTGTTAGAGGGAAAATAAAAGGCAGAAAGATTGCTGTAGCAACCTTCTGCCCACTTCGAATAATTTAAATTAGCCATTAATATTTTCATTGCTCATGCCGTAATATCCCGTTTAGTAAATACGGTATAGCTGATCAACAAGAAAATAACCAGGTAAACTGTCAAAACAGCGAGTGAGAACGGCATAGTGATTCCATCCACAAATACTGAACCGCTTTCATACATCGTCAAGTCCATATGTGTGAACAACAGATATTTTACAATTTCATACTGTGAAAGCAGCAGAACAACCATATTACCTGTAAAGAAAATAAACAGAGATAGACCGATGGCCATCCCGTTTGAACGGAAGACACTGCCGATCATGAAAGCAAATGTGGCCGTAATGATGACGTTGACGAAAGCCAGAACAAGCATATACAAGCCATGCCCCCAGACAGATACCGGGACAACCGCGTTGCCGTCCAACTTCAATTCCTGACCCGCTCCTGCAGGGAACAGAATATACGCACAGATCACGGTGACTGCAAATCCGATAAACATTAGCAGGACACCGAATAATAGAACCGTCACGTATTTAGACGTCATGATCTTCCATCGTTTGACAGGCCGCGTCAGCAACATCTTAATCGTTCCCTGGGAAAACTCGGAGGCGACAATTCCCGCTGCAACAATGACGGTAAGCAGTACGACAAGACTGCCGATGCCTACCGGGTTAATGATCAGCGATTCCCGGCCGTCTTCAGCAAGCGGCGGGATATCATTCGCCAGCCGGTATTCCAAAATCTTAACAGTTTCTTCATTCTGCTCTCGTTCCATCTCCGGCAGATCGAGTTCAATCGCTTCCTTTGTATATTGTAGTTGCTCCTGTGTGTTGGCTTTCCAGTCAGTATGCTCGGTCGTATTCTGATTGTTTATCCACTTCGTCAGCGCCATCAGACCGATGACGCAGGCAATCAGCAGAACCGTCATGATCCATGTCCCTTTTTTAGCCCACAGTTTCATCCATTCATTTCGTATGAGATTCAGCAATCTGTCCGCCTCCCGTCATTTCCAGGAATTGATCCTCTAGTGTTTTGCGGTGCGGCTGTACAGCGAACACTTCGATTTCATTGGCAGTCAGCAGCTGGATGATAGATGGTACCTGATTTTTCTCAGCCGGCACCACCAATCCCAGAGGAAGTGATTCCACTGTAAAACCTTTTGAAATCAGCAGCTCCTTTGCTTTTTCGGCAGGGGACAGTTCCAGATAATAATGAGACTGTGCAGTTACCGACATGTCACGGATATCGACGAGGCGGCCGTTTTGGATCACCGCAATCCGGTCGCACATTAATTCGATCTCTGAAAGCATATGGCTGGAAACGAAGACAGATACACCTTCCGTTTCAGCAATGACCCGTAAGTGTTCACGGAATTCCCTAATGCCTGCAGGGTCCAGTCCGTTTGTCGGTTCGTCCAGGATCAAGAACTTTGGCCGGTGAAGCAAAGCCTGTGCCAGACCAAGACGCTGCCGCATGCCGAGGGAATAAGTGGACACTTTTTCGTGAATCCGCTGTTCCAGTCCGACTTGCCGGACGACTTCATCAATTCGCTCTTTGCTGATATTTTTCTGCATGCGTGCGAAGTGCAAAAGGTTTTTATAGCCGGACATGAATTTATACATCTCGGGATTCTCTACGATGACGCCGATTTTGGAAAGGCCGCCTTCAAAGTCTTCGGAAAGCGATTTTCCGTCAATGACAATGTCGCCACCGGTACGTTTCATCAGGCCGACCATCATGCGGATAGTCGTCGTTTTACCAGCTCCGTTCGGTCCGAGAAATCCGGTGATCTGCCCGGGATATAAGGATAAGTTCAAGTCATCGATGATTTTCTTGTTGCCGATGACTTTCGTCAGATGTTTCAATTCCACTACAGGTTCCATAACTGTGCATCCTCCTCTATCATTCGTTTTAGTATAGTGCCTGTAATAACTAACGTTTGATGCGGATAAAAGTTTTCACGCCAGATTATTTATGGGTAAAATCCAGCTTCCTGACGATCCGGATAGAAAGCAGGATAGAGAGCCAGGTCAGAAATGCGCTGACCAGCAGGAATAGGAAGGCGATAGACCATTGCTTTTCCGTGAAAAGCTGTAATAAAAACTGAAAAAATTCTTGCTCTGTCTTCATACGCGGATTTTCCATAATGTTTTTCACCATGGTCAGTGATATCATAGCCGCAAAAGGCGCTAGGACAGTTAGCGTTGATGCCAGAATATAGCCTGCTTTAAGTAGCAGTGGATAAAATATCGCCAGCAGTATGAAAAAACTTCCCAAGGCGATGAGCAACTCGGGGACCGTCATCATCCGTGCAGGAAATGGTGCGAACGTATCGAACAGAAAGATGTAAAATAAAACCGCGGCAGCCGCCAAGGCGAACCACATGAAACCAGCAGCGTATTTAGCTAAAATAAATTGCTTCCTTGTAATTGGCAGACTGTTAATCAGCACAGACTCCTTCTCGAACGTAGTATTGGTAGAAGAAATAGCGATGAAGTAGGCCACAATTGTCAGCAACAGGACATGCCGGGCAGGTTGGCCATCTGTAAAAAAGTTCGTGAATATGATAAACCAGAGAATCGTCAGAAAGTACGTACTCAACTTTTGCGTATACAAATCTTTACGAATTAAAGCGATCATTAGGATCCCCCCCTTACTGTGTAGTACAGGATATCTTCCAGCGTCGGTTTTTCGGTCCATACTTCCTGCAAACGCGCAACCGGGATTTGCATCGTATCCGCCAGGCACTCAAAGCCCACGTCCGTGGCGCGCAGTCCGATCACAGGCAATCCGTTCAGCAAGCTGCGCTGATCGGCACTGCCTTTCACCAAGACATAGCGCTCAGTGAATTCATCCTTCTCGCCCTGAAAAATAATTTCCCCGTCATAGATGAAAATTATGAAATCGGCAATCCTCTCCAGATCGGTCGTAATATGCGTCGAAAAGAAAATCGCTTTTTCTTCGTCCTGTATGAGTTCCTGCATCAGATCGAGCAGTTCCCGCCGGACAACCGGATCCAGTCCCGCAGTCGGTTCATCCATAATGATGAACTGCGGATGATGCGCCAACGCCATGGCCAGTGAAAATTTCATCCGCATTCCTTTGGACAGATGTTTTACACGTCTATCAGCAGGCAACTGAAATTTACGCAAATAATGACAGAACAGTCCATCATCCCACTGTGAATAAAAAGGTGCCAGCACCCGCTTGTTTTGCTCAATGGAAAGATCTTCATAATAATAATTTTCGTCATAGACAAAGCCAATCCGTTCTTTAATATCGGCCGTATGATCGTCATGAGACTCACCAAATAACCGGACTTCACCAGAATCACTGCGGATCAAATCCATCAGACAGCGAATCGTCGTACTTTTTCCGGCACCATTCGGACCGATGAACCCGGTAATGAATCCTTTCTTGATCTCAAAGTTCAAATTCCGCAGCGCAAATCCATCGAACTGCTTCGTCAAATTCCGTACTTCCACTATATTTTCCACTTTCTTCACTCCTCGTGCAGCAATGTCAGCATGTGAATCAATTCCTCGAGACTCACATCAAACGCCCGGCTGTCTTCTATGACGCTGGCTAGCTGTTCTTCAATTTTTTTCAACTGTTCTTCTTTCAAAAGTTCATGGTTCTGCGCAGCGACAAAGGAGCCTTTTCCGGGAAACGTCTCAATCAGGCCATCTCGTTCCAATTCTTCATAAGCTTTTTTTGTCGTAATGACACTGATTTGCAGATCTTTTGCAAGTTTTCGAATGGAAGGCAACGCTTCCTTCTCTTTCAGCTCTCCCAGCAAGATCTGCTCCTTCAACTGGTTCTTAATCTGCAGATAAATCGGCTGATTCACCGAATTGGAGATGACGATATTCAATACATCACCCTTTTCTTTAGTAAACTGTATATGTACAGTATATACGGTTGATACGGTGGTGTCAACAATAAAAAAGGGAGCTGCATAAGAAGTCAGTTAACTGAATTCTTGTGCAGTCCCAATTATGTTGAGGCGTTCCTAGTTTTAAATTGTCAGAAGTATGAGCTGTCTTCCTTATAATCTAATTGAAATGGCTCACACTACAGAAAATCAGATATGCGAGGAGATCATGCTGAAATGAACAAACCTTTCATTCCGCAGTTAGTCTACTTTGAACCGAATGCCTTGGAATATCCGCTCGGACAAGAATTGAAACGTAAATTTGAAGCGATGAACATTGAAATCCGCTATACGACTTCACACAATCAAGTGCGTAATCTGCCCGGTGAGACAGATGCCCAGAAATATCGCATTGCCAAGTCCACATTAGTCGTCGGTATCCGAAAGACATTAAAATTCGATACTTCCAAACCGTCTGCGGAGTATGCCATTCCGCTGGCGACAGGCTGCATGGGCCATTGCCATTACTGCTATTTGCAGACGACGATGGGGACCAAGCCGTATATCCGGACGTATGTGAATGTGGAAGAAATTTTAGAGGCTGCCGACAAGTATATTGAAGAGCGTGCACCGGAAATCACTCGTTTTGAAGCGGCTTGCACTTCCGATATCGTGGGCATAGATCACCTGACTCATTCATTAAAACGGACGATTGAGCATATCGGCCGGACTGAGCTTGGCCGTCTGCGATTCGTAACGAAGTTTCATTTTGTCGATCATTTATTAGATGCGGAGCACAATGGCAATACTCGCTTCCGTTTCAGCGTCAATGCGGATTACGTTATCAAAAATTTTGAACCCGGCACCTCCCCGCTGGATAAAAGAATAGAGGCAGCGGGGAAAGTGGCACGGGCGGGCTATCCGCTTGGTTTCATTGTAGCACCCATTTATTTGCATGATGGCTGGGAAGAGGGCTACCGTCATTTATTTGAACGCCTCGATGAAGAACTGCCGCAAGACGCCCGGGATGACATCACTTTCGAATTAATTCAGCATCGATTTACAAAACCGGCTAAGAAAGTCATCGAAAAAAACTATCCCAAGACGAAGCTTGAGCTGGATGAAGAAAAGCGCCGGTATAAATGGGGAAAATACGGAATCGGTAAGTATATTTATCCGAAAGATGAGGAAGATCAGATTAAGGACAGGCTGTACAGCTATATCGATGAATATTTCCCGAATGCGAAGCTGGAATATTTCACTTGATCTTTAATTGCAGCGTTAGGACTTCACATTTTTGATTAGTTGTAATAATTCATTGAATCGCTTGTCCAGAGCCTTATATTGCGGATCTTTCGGTGTCATAAAGGATAGTTTTCCTAACACGGCTTGTTTTTCTGTTTCTAGTGCAAGCAGTTCTTCATTTGTATGGTTCACAGCGTTCGGTAAATGAAGGCTTCCGTTTTTAATTATGACATTTCTGGTTGCGATTTTCTCACGAAAGAAATGGTCATGTGAAACTAATAGTATGGTGCCTTCATAAGCAGCTAATGTTTCTTCCAGCTGCTTACGTGAAGCGAGGTCAAGGTGATTGGTTGGTTCATCCAATATCAGCAGATTTCTATCCTCAAAAATAAATTGGGCAATTTTGAGTTTAATACGCTCGCCCATACTTAAATTATTAATCAATGTGTGCCAGTGAGCATCGCTGAAACCTAACAGGATAAGCTGTGTACGAATCTGGCCTTCTTCATCAAAGTTTTCATACGAAAAAAATTCGGCAACAGTTTGCTGAAGGGGGAGGTCAAAAACGGATTGAGATAAATAACCTGTATTAGCCGATTCAGAAAGCCACAGTTCTCCCTGGCTCACAGTACTAGCATAAATCGCACGCAGTAGAGTAGACTTTCCGGCTCCGTTGGCACCGAGTATTGCGATTTTTTCGCCGCGTGTCACTACCAGGTTGATATCTCGTAATACTGGATAAACCGCACCTTTTTTTATCTCCAGTATCCGTTTGCCCACTGTTTGTTCCGTTTTAATGGAGAAGTGAATGCTTTGTTCTTTACTTACCTTTTCCACACGATGTTCCTGCAGCTGCTGTTCCAGTTTTTTTCTTTTTGATTTCACTTGCTGATCTGCACGTTTGGCCTTGGTGCGGTAATACTCCTTCGCACCCATTGCTTTTGGATGGTGCGAAGCCGTAGATTCCTTATGCATAGTGGCGGACCATTTTTTCAAATCGTCCATCTGCTGTTCGACATGCGCTATATTTTTTTGTTGGACAGCATATGCGTGTTCCTGGCTGTCGCGCTGTGCTTTACGCCAAGATTCATAATGACTGTAATTACCAGGCAATACATCTATTTTACCATCAGTAATTGCCCAGATAGTTGTCGTGATTTGATCTAAAAAGAAGCGGTCATGCGAAACAATGAGCCAAGTCTTAGAACTTGCTGTAATTATTTCAATTAATTTTGTTACACTGGCCTCATCCAAGTGATTAGTTGGTTCATCAAGTAAAATAATAGAGGCGCCTGATGTTAAAGCCTTGGCTAACCGTATCTTTAATTGCTCGCCTCCGCTTAATTCCCTGTAAGCAAAGTGAGGTACTCTCCAATCACTCAGAAGAGCCAACTCTTCAGATGTATAGTCCAGTTTTTCATTTTGTGTTTCTTGCTCCACAAGGGAGCTCGTTTTGATTGCTGCGTGTAGTTGATGCAGTAAGGTAGATTTGCCACAACCATTCCTTCCTATAATTCCAATTACTTCACCTTTTTTAATGGATACGTTTTTTTCTTCGAATAAACGATGCGATACCGTGATTTGCATAATCTCTCTCCTTTTGTTTAGAAAGAAAAAAATCCCTCTAAACGAATAGTTTAGAAGGATTAGCCATGTGTAAAAAACGCACAATTATTGTGCGGGCGGCAAAATGTACAGACTAATACTATGGTGTTGAAAGCGAAAAAATATTCGTTTCATTCATTTGCCATAGATTAGTTATCCATCGTCCACCCGTCACTCCGATCTTGTAATAGTAGAATTAGTATAGTAGGCAATCTCTGAATTGTCAAATTAAGATAAAAATTTTTGAGACTGGCAAAGGTTCAACTGGCCAAGCGTTATTTCAAATTGTCTAAATACTGTGATAAGATGGTGCAAAAGGAGTGTAGATAATGGGCAGATGTACAATAGATCATTCACAAGAAGACACGCTGAAAAAGCTGCAAGAACAGCGGGATTATTTACCGGTAAGTCTAATGGAAAGCTGTGAGATTTTTTTGAGAAGGCCATTGGGACAGGAGACATTGAATGAGGTGTTTCATCTATTGAAAAAATATGATTTGGCAACGGAAAAAGAAAGACTGGAGCGGAATCAGCAGCTTGAGAAACTGCTTGGTTGAGTAAATAGTGAAATCAACCGGGTGTAATGTATTATAACTCGCCCAGCAATAAAGCAATTGCTGATGTAAGCAGCTTGATATCTTCAAGGATAATGCTTTTGATATCGGCGGGTGCAGTATTGTATTCGTCTGTCAGAAGTTGAAGTTCTCGGCTGAGAATGAAACTCTCTTTTATATTATTCATAATCGCGACCCTCCTTATAAGTCAATTTACCCGATACAAAGCGGTTATAAACTGAATATCAGTCAAATATTTCATTTAGATGACATTTTGCTGTCTGACTAACTGCAAACGATTGGGGGACCAAGTCCGCAGAAATTGTTTTGTCCGGTTTCTTCCGATCGTAAGCAGTTCTTCCATTTGCTCCTCTGTCATGTCAAATTGTGTGGCGCTGTAATCATCGACGGGAATGAAGATGATATTTTGTTCGTGCTCACGGGATATATATTTTTCATCATGTGCATTTTTCATGGTGGAGAACAAAGCTTCAAATAGCTGTAACGCGTTATGGATGGTACGCCCCGGCATGTCTTCTTGGCGCCGGCTTAATTTCAGTCCGATCACCGGACGCTTTTTTGATTTCCTATCGTCAAAAATCCACATGGGAAAGTTACTGAGCACGCCGCCGTCTACAACAATAGTGCCTTTCGGTGCGTCGAGACGGACGGGTTCGAAAAAGTAAGGGATACCGCAGCTCATGCGCAATGCTTTGGCGATGGAAAATTTGTCAGGATCATAACCGTATTGCTCTAAATCATCAGGAAGCACCATCATTTTGCCATTGGTCAGATCAGAAGCGACTAACTTTAATGAACCGCTCGGCAAATCGCCGAATGCATAGCAGCCTTTGCGAGCCAGCTTATCGAAAAACCAGTCTTCCAGTGCCTTTCCCTGGTACAGTCCCATCCGCCAATAAAGCGAAACCCATTTCATGAAAGGAAACGGAAGCAGTGTTTTTCTGGGATCAAGGAGTGACTGAAAATCTTCTTCTGCTAAGAGTTCCCCAATATCATCTGCTGTATAACCGGCCGCTAAAAAACTGGCCAATATGGCGCCAGCACTTGTTCCGGCTACTTGTTCAAATTGATAACCCTGTCTCTCCAATTCCTGTACAGCCCCGACTAATGCAAATCCTTTCAATCCGCCGCCTGAGAACACTCCGTCAATGCGCACATCATCCCTGCTTTCATTTGTAGTCTTCTTCTACTGTAGAGCTGCACACAATGAAATAGAACCGAATCCTCATGAAAGATGCATGAAAACGCCCGATTGGCGAATCATAGGAAAGAATCTTCATCATTGGATTCAATCATGTGATGCCGAGGAGGTGTATGGAATGAGTATGTTTATGCGGGTTGCATTGGCTTTGGTCATTATAGGTGCTCTTAACTGGGGACTGATCGGATTTTTCAGCTTTGACTTGGTAGCCACTATTTTTGGAGGACAGAACACTCTATTGGCAAAGATTATTTATGCGGTAGTAGGGCTTAGCGGCTTAGCTGCGATAGCACTGCTGTTCCGTCCGGATGAAGAGGCGGAAGAAGCGGTTAGAACAAACCGGGACACAGCCAGAAATATGGATTACAGCACAGAATTCGGTGATGAGCCGGACTTTACCGACGTACGCAAGGATACCAAGCAGAATGATAGTAAGAAAAAGCAATAACTATCATATGGTATAACAGCAGTCCCCTTTACTTTAGGTAGAGGGGATTTTTCTTTTTTAAAATATAATATTTTTAAAAATATTTGAAAAAAACTAAAGTTTTGAGTCCTTTGACCGATAACTAACTTGTATAACATTATACACGGATAGGGAGAATAGTACATGAAAAGATCAATTAAAACAAAAATCATCACCACTTCTATGGTTCTGTTTTTCTTAGGAGCCACTGTAATGACAGTTTTTAGCAGTTCGGCTGTACAAAGTAATTCCTTTGAAAACAATGTGGAAGCAAGTGCAGCGATTGTGAATGAAATGAGTCGTTCGATAGAGAAATACATAGGGCAATTCGAGAAAGGTCTGGATCAGTTAGCAAAATCATCAGACTTCGAAGGGTATAAAAGTACTTCCGCTCAGTTTAAATCGACCACGCAGCAGCCGCTCCATGAAGAATTACAGGACTTTTTAGATGTCTATGACCAAACAACTTTTATTTATTATGCGACACCTGATAAAAATATGCTTCATGTTCCGTTTATTGAAATGGAAGAAGGATTTGATCCAACAAGCAGAGGCTGGTACATAGGAGCTGAAAAAGATCCTGATTCAGTATTTTGGACAGATCCATATATAGATGCAGGAACGAATGAATTGGCTATTACAGGTGCAAAAGCAGTTGTAAGAGGTGGAAAGGTTGCCGGGGTAATCGGTATCACACTGGATTTGTCCACATTTACATCAGAACTGGAATCAACCGATTTGGGTTTCAATGGTTATCCGATTATGCTGGACAATACAGGCACAGCTATTTCACACCCCACTCTTCAAGGGGAAAGCGTCATGGATTTTCCTTTCATTGCCGAACTGTATAAGGAAAATAAGAAACTAGGCATCCTCGAGTATGTATTAGATGGCAAGGATCACTTAATGGTCTATTCTACACTCCCTGATTTGGGTTGGAAAATCGGTGCGGTTTATGACACGGAGAACGTGAACGCAATGGCATCCAAGCTAAGAATCTCCATGATTGTGATTACCGTACTTACACTGATCATCATCGCTGCTTTCTTATACGTATTGATGTCCAGAACATTGAGACCGGTAAGCACGCTGAAAAATCTTATGGCCTCTGTCGCACAAGGTGATTTGACTGTCCGTTCTGTTAATCAGTCGAAGGATGAATTCGGTGATTTAGGAAATTCATTTAACACGATGGTCGAGAATATGGACGAGATCATTACAGTGGTCAATCGATCTTCAGAAGATGTCAGAATGAATTCAGAGAGTATGAGTGCTGTGGCGGAAGAAACCAGTGCTTCCAGCTCAGAAGTGGCTCATGCTGTTCATGAAATTGCAAAAGGTGCATCAAAATCTGCTGAGGACGCAGAAGAGGTCACTGCCCAGGCAGAGTTATTAGGCGACCAAATCAATGAAATTGCCAGCCGCTCTCAACAGATGACGGAAATGGCCCAGCAAGCCGGTGTGATGAACACGAGAGGTTCCAGTCAGATGAGGCAGATGCAGGGTTCATTCACAGATTGGGAAGACGATTTGAAATCTATGTTCAGCGTAATCGGCAATCTTGGAGATAAGGTGAAAGCAATCGGCAGTGTCATGGAAACTATAACCGGCATCTCTTCTCAGACTAATCTGCTGGCGTTAAATGCAAGTATTGAAGCTGCCCGCGCAGGAGAGCATGGAAAAGGTTTTGCGGTAGTGGCTGATGAAGTACGAAATTTGGCAGAGCTATCTGCCCGCTCTACAGACGAAGTCAAGGTAACTGTGCTGGAGCTACAGGAAGAATCCAGAATGGTTACGGCCCAAATGCAAGAGACAATGGATAACTTTCATCGTCAAAGTGGTGTCGTGGAAGATACAGAAATGATATTTGAAGACATCTCGAAAATGATGAGCGGTATGCAGAAGTCAATTGATGATGTATTCCGTCAAGTGCAGAGCGTGTCAGAATATAAAGAACAAGTGGCACAAACCATTCAGATGATGGCTGCAACTTCTCAGGAAACAGCAGCAGCGTGTGAGGAAGTGAGTGCATCAACAGAAGAGCAGCTGCGCGCTACCCAATCAGTAACGGATTCAGCAGTGAAACTGACCGAGCTCAGTGAAGAACTGAATGAAGCAGTTGAAAAGTTTAAGATTTAATATAAATTCAGAAAGGCGTTGACCTAGTCAGCGCCTTTTTTACTATGTAATGAAAGTTGTAGTGGAAAAGTCAGGAAGTTCTACATAGAAACCTCTTCGTCTGTCAAAACGTAAATAGAGTACAGATAGTTATGAAGGGAAGGGGTCGGAATGACACGCAGAAAGATCATGTTCTTATTTATTACATGCAGTTTCTTACTGATGGCAGCTTGTTCCAAACAAACAGAGGATCAGCAGGTTCAGGATTCTGTTGCTGCAAATACAGATGATCAAGAAGTGACAGAGGAAAACGGAGGCGATAATTTTCCAACTGCTGCACAAACCATTGAGGAGTTGATGGAACAGCCTCCGGGTACATTGGTGGAAGAATTTATGGATCCTGATATTGAGGCGTCGCGGACGGTTAATTTCGTTCATTACCTCCGTTTTTATGAAGATACGTTTAAGAGTGTAGTGGAGAATGATTTGCCAGGCTATTTTAAAGAGCATCCGGAAGCAGATGCTGACCATGTCTATAATTATCTGGTGTATACACTTGGTTCAGGACAGTACAAGAAGTACTATGAGCAGCTGAAAGATTTCGATCATGGCTATATCATGCCTGAACTGCCGGATGGAGAAGATGAAATCAAACGTGCGAAAGCCCAAAAGACCAATATTGTTGTCTTGATGGATGCGAGCGGCAGCATGAAAGCCGAAATCCAGGGGGAAACGATGATGGATCTGGCAAAAGATGCAATTGATCAATTCACCAGCGGATTGGATGATACGGTGAATATTGCATTATTCGCTTATGGTCATAAAGGAAAAGGCACGGAGGCGGACCGTCAGTTGTCGTGTGCATCTATAGATAATCTGTATCCGTTAAATGCCTATAATGAAGAATCGTTTCATGAAGCATTGAATTCATTTCAGGCAAGCGGATGGACGCCATTGGCAGGTGCTATGGAAAAAGCGCGCGAGTACTTGTCTGATTATGATCGAGAACAGTACCGTAATATCATCTACATCGTCAGTGACGGCGTAGAAACTTGCGGCGGCGATCCGATGAAAGCAGCGAAGCGGCTGCATGACAGTCAAATTGAAGCCAAGGTCAACATTATCGGTTTTGACGTTGATGATGAAGGCCAAAACCAGCTTAAGCAAGTGGCGGAGGCAGGGGGCGGTCAATATGCGACGGTTCGAAACCAATCAGAATTTGAAGAAGTGCTGATCCATAAATGGCAGCCCAGCCGTATGCAAGTGATTACCCAGCAGGGTGTGAAACTGCAGGACTCTGTCTGGAAAATGGAAGAGCTGATTGATTTATATGGCCGGCTGACCAATCTTGCGACGCGCGAAAGCCAAAGAATTACAGATGCTGCCTCTTTCCTGCGCAATGAAGGGTATATCAGCGATGAAGCAGCGGATGAAGTAATTGAAACAGCAAAGCAGCAGCAAGAGATGCGAAATACACATTTTGAAGAACTGAAAAACCAGAAAAATGATGAAGCTGAAGCGGCAAAAGAAGAAATTGATGAGGCAGTGAATGAGTGGAAGGAAGAGTGGTCTGGGGTATTGGAATAAAATTAGATGTCAACGGGACCTCGGGTGATGACCGGGGTCCTTATTAATTTCAAAAACAGTTGAACTTTTTCAGGTTTGCGCAGTCTAATGTATAAGAAGCGGGGGTGGGACTGAATGGAAACAACAGACAGAGAGATACAAGTAAGAGCGATTGCAGGCGATGATGAAGCCTTTCTCGCACTGATGCAGTTGTATAAAGAAGACCTTCTGCGGACGGCTCTTGCATTCTTGCGGAATGAGCATGACGCTCTGGAGGCGCTGCAAGAAGTGACATACCGTGCTTATAAAAAGATTCACACAGTAAAAAATCCGGCTTTTGTCAAAACGTGGCTGATCCGCATCATGATGAACTATTGCCAGGATCAATTGAAAAATAATAAGCGATTTACATCGGATAACGCCGGTATATATGCAGCAGGAAAAGAAGATGTCTCACACCTCGAAATGCAGGAGGCGCTGGCTGGATTATCAAATGAAGAGCAGCAGTTAATTTATTTGAAATATTTTCAGGAAGTAAAAATCAAAGATATCGCACAGCTGGAGAATATCCCGGAAGGAACAGTGAAATCGCGGCTGCATAAAATTTTGCGGACACTACGATCTTATTTTGAAGAGAAGGGGGGAACCGGACATGTATGAGAAGGAAGAGGAAAAGTTGAAGAAGTTGAAAGAGCAATTGGACAGTCGCCCCCTGCCTTTGACTGAAGCTGATCAGGCAATTCGTGAAGGAATGGAGCGGGCGAAGCGGGAAACTCGGCAGGTACGGAAAAGACGCAAGCGGTTCTATGGCACTGTCGCGGTTGTTGCGCTGCTGCTTTTGACGTTTGTTACTTCGATCCGTGTTTCTCCTGCGTTTGCGAATGCGGTGGCTTCCATTCCAGGAATGGAGAAATTCGTTGAACTCATCTCAATGGACAAAGGTCTCGATGCAGCGTTTCAAAATGATTATTATCAGCAGATCGGAGCTTCGCAAACAATCGGCGATCTGACACTTACAATCGACGGAGTCATTTTGGATGAATCAGGAATGAATGTGTTCTATACGATTGATTCGGAGCAGTTGCTGGAACGTATAAGGATAGAAACTGTCGATTTAGAAATGGAAGGAGGCATGCCGGAAGGAAGTGTTTCATACGGTTCGCCGCAGGAAGAGGATGAAAAGGACCGAAAGTATACAGATCGTATAGATTTTCATTTTGTAGATCCCTATCTATCGCAAAATCTTTCATTCGATTTGAAAGTGGAGGCGCTGGTGAGTGGAGAGGGTACGGCGTTTTCTGTGCCGTTTACTGTCCCGGAGAAAATAAAATCCAGCGAAGTATATACATTGAATCAAGAAGTCGAAATTGATTCACAAAAGTTTACAGTGGAAACTGTCACCATTTCGCCGCTGCGGGTGGGAGTAAAGATTGTGCTTGATCCATCTAATCGCATGAAAATCCTTAATTTTGAAGATATGAGGCTGGAAGACGAAAAAGGAGAAGTTTGGAGTTCTATCAAAAACGGCACCACGGCTTTTGGTGAAGTGGACGACAGCAGACGAACATATTTCCTGCAAAGTAATTACTTCAACCAGCCGAAAAAGCTTTATTTACGCATGAACAAAGTGCAGGCAGTCAGGCAGGAAGATGCAGTTGCGGAAATTAACACCGAAACAGGAGAGTGGCTCAATCAGCCGGCCGATCAGAAAATCGAGCTGGTGGAATCAGATAAATATCATGTGGAACTCCGGATGCCAAGCAAAGGGGAGAACGGCGTGCATTATGATTTATTCAGCTCAATAACAGATTCGGCAGGAAAAGAAGTGAACAAAACATCCACCGGGATGTATACAATAGACGGTTTCGATCACTGGAATATCAGCTTCAGTCCGACTGATCACCAAAATCCGCTGAAGCTGGAGCTGTCTGCCTATCCAAATTACCTGGAAGGCGATGTGAAGTTGGAGCTGAAGTAGGGTCGGGGATGCTGCGGAATGCCGCTGGTGATCATGAACTTGGTGCGTGCGCTCATAAAAATATGCTCGTGCTCATTAACTTTCCTCTGGTGATCATGGCGGTCCTTCACGTGATCATGGAGCTTTCGAATTTGATCATGGAGCTTTCGAATTTGATCATGGAGTTGCTTCGTGCGCTCATAGAGAGCAATTGGAGCTTTGCAGGATAAGATTGAACGTGCGGCTGACGGCTGTTTTGTAAGCGTCAAAAAAACCACACCTATATAGAAGGTGTGGCCCCGTGTATCCTTGTAAAGTAATTTGTTACTTCGTAACAAATTGTTGGTAACAGTTTTCCGGTAATTCTGTAGACCAAGGCAGTAGTTTCTCTACTTGATCCGCATCAGATATCACAATGTTTGGCAAGGTCTGCAAAACATACGTTAAATAATTCGGTACGTGTAACTGATTCTCTTTCGCAGTAATGACCAGGCTATAGAATCTTGCGCTGGCTGTAGCGCCCCTTGGAGTATTGGAAAATAGCCAATTCTTACGACCGATCACAAACGGTTTAATGCTTCTTTCCGCTCGGTTATTATCAATTTCCAGGTGGCCGTCACGAAAAGGAGACCACAGTTTCGCCTCTTGATTCACCGCATAGGTCAAAGCTTCTCCCAATTTACTCTTCGGGAGCACTTGTGTACGAACGGTTTTTACCCATGAGAAAAAAGCCTCCACAAGTGGCGCGCTTTTTTCCTTGCGAATTTGGAGCCGTTCGTCAGGAGTGCACGTTTTGAGAGTAGATTCTATCCCATATATTTCGCCTATCCGGCGTAACGCCTCATCAGTCAGTGTACGCCTTCTCTCCGATTTTTTGGGGATAGCATGTGATGTCTCATTAAACTTCCTTCGAAGATGAGCCCAACAGCCAGAAAGCAGAACGCCCTCCAGCTTTTGATACCCTGGATATCCATCGACGTGCAGCGTACCCTGGAAGCCTTTCAGAAAGTGTACGGGGTGGTCAGACGCACGGCTCGGCTGATACTCATATAACACGCACGGCTTCTCGTATTGACCTGTGCGGTATAGCCACATATAAGAAGAAGAGGAAGGACTGCGTCCTTTTTCCCGCAATACCTGCACCCCTGTTTCATCCGCATGGAGTCTGTCTGCTGACAGAAGCAGGTCATGCATCCTTTCGTAGAGTGGCAGGATCCACTTCTCAGATACCTGGAGCAACCAGTTGGAAAGGGTCTGCCTGGAAACCGGTGCTCCTGCCTGCTGAAACACTTCTTCCAATCGGTAAAGCGGCAATCCGAACAGGTATTTCTGGCAAATCAGGAAGGCCAGAATGGAAGGGGAAGCCATGCTTTTCGGGAGAACAGGATTCGGCATCGGTGCAGAAACGATCGGCGTTCGGATACCCTCTTGGTCGCAATGTCTGCAAGCGTATACTTCTCGTTCATGTTCCACTACTTTTACGCGGGCAGGAATCACCACGAGTTCTCGCCGAATGTCTTTCTTCATGAGATGCATCATATGTCCGCAATCCAAACAAGCCTGCTCCTCAGGGGGCAAGCTGTACGTCACACTCTCTATGGGCAGATCCGCCGAGAAGGTCAGTCGTCTTTCCCGGGGCTTCTTCTCTTTTTCAGAAGGATCTGTTGTGTCTATATCCACTGTTTCCTGACAGGAATCCACTAGGTTTTCTGCCTCGTTGAAAAGCTCGAGTTCCAGTTGTCCGCTGGGGGACTTTTCGCTGGAACGACCGAACTCCTGCTTTTTCTTGAGGCGGAACTGCTCCTCATACCAAGAGACCAGAGCAGAGAGTCTAGCGACTTCCTGTTCTAGCACGATGACGCGTTCATTCTGTTCAGTTGTCTGGGATGAGGTGTTCTGTAAATTTTTCATAAGATAGGAATTCGTCAAAACCAGCCAAATTCCTTCTTTATTTTACAACTTTTTATACAACTTTCGTTCCCATTACCCGAGGAAAGACTTTCCCGTCTTCTATCGTCAGTCCATCCAGCATCCATCGTAGCTGACGTGGGCTGACGGAAGTGGCCTCTTCGCCGTGGCCGTCAGGCCAATGAAAACGCCCGGTCTCTAACCGTCGATAATACAACCAGAATCCGTTATAGTCCCAATGTAGAATCTTGACTCGATCCCGGTCTCTGTTACAAAAAATAAATAGATTAGATGTACAGGGATCCATCTGAAAGGTTTCCTGCACTTTCGCCGATAATCCGTCTATAGAAAGCCGCATATCGGTTGCCCCATGGGCAAGGTAGATTCCTTTGATGCCGTCCAGATTAATCCGCATCGTTCAGCACCTCCAAAAGTTCTCGTAGTAACTCTTGATCAAAGCCGCTACCAATCACCAATTTATATTCGCGAAGGTGGAGATCGATGGTGGAGGGAGGAAGCGTCACAGCCACAGAGGACCAAGTAATTTCCTGTTCTACAAAATCACTTCTTTTAATGTCTTCAGGAAATAGCCGCTTACGTGCATTCATGAATTGATCATACGAAAACTGATCCTGTTTTCTGACCCACTCCGCTATCGTTTCCCCGCTGTGCCGCCAGTCCTCGATGATTCGAATCCATTCTTGATCTATTTCGCTGAGAAAAGCCGAAGGCTCTTCAGTCGTTGGTTTCATATTCTCAACTTCCTTTCATTTTTAAGCTAAAACTAGCATCTCATGAAAAAGGACAGAGAGAAATGTGTGTTTACTTTGACGCTTACCACCAAACCGTTAATTGAACGAACCAAAACAGTCGTTCACCGCACCTTTCCCAACATTCGCTAATCAGAACAAAGTAAAGCTGCCCGAAAGCCGTATATCACTGACTTTCGGGCAGCCTACAGTCATTCACTTCAGGCGTTTTACCTGGCTGTTCTTTTCTTTTTCTATGATCTGCCGGGTGAGCATCTCGTTGATTTCATTATAAGACGGCCCTGATTCCGCATTCAGCCGTTTCACTTCCTCGATATCGGTACCTGCCACCGTGTACTTTTTCTTTTCCATTTTACTCACTCGCTGTTTTGGTTCGTTCGTCAGGGAGTTTGGTTCGGTGCCGGCAAACTTTGGCGCTTTTGCTGCTTTAATTCAACTAGATGAAAACAGGGCTGTTCCGGAATGAGATTTCTCTCCCGGAAACAACGCTGTTTTTTCATGCTTTTCTCTGAATAAAACTCACATGACGTCCCGCTTTCCTATCCTCACGATAAGAAAAACCTTCAGCACTCTGGAATGTGCAGGTGCGGTCAATTGTTATGTTCTCAGCAGGAATTCCGGCCAGTTCACACTGCTTTTGCACCGTCAGCTGATTATCAATATGGTATTTATTTGTCGTTGCATTATATTCTATAAATTCATCTGCATAGCCGAGATCATGGAATTTTATATAGACATCTTCATCGACTTCGAACTTTTCCTGACTGAGCGCCGCACCGATCTGCACGTGTATACGCCGAGGATCGCATTGTTCCTCCAGCTGCAAATGACGGAATAATTTCAGCGTAATTTCCTTCACTGTTCCTTGCCAGCCGGAATGAATAACCCCGGTCAACGAATTTTCATCGCTGTAAAAAATAACAGGCACACAATCTGCTGTCAGAGTGCACAGGACAATACCCGAATCAAATGTATACAGCGCATCCGTCTCCGGGATGGCGGTTTCCCGGTCATCCGCTCCGCGTCCCCGGTCGCCTTCTGTCACACGATGAAAATTCGCGCTATGTGTTTGATTGGCGAAGACGAAATCAGCAGGCGAACATCCAAGGAATCCCGCCAGCTGCTGTCGGTTGCTGCGGACATGATCTGCAGATTCACAGGCGTGGAGTGCCATGTTGCCGTTTTCGGGTTCAGCCTTGTCTTTCATCGTCATGCCTGTCAGCAGTCTTTCATTTTCAATGTAGGTGTTTATTTTCATAGACCAGCAACTCCTTTATTCGTAGTAATAGTAAAAAGACGACTAGTTAGAAGTCGTCTTATATTAAACTTATTTAGCTAAGTGATTCTGAATATAATTGAAACCATTTCTGACGTGAGACTGCATCGCAAGTTTTGCTTGTATTTTATCCTTTTCTTCAATAGCTTTTACAATCTCCATATGTTCTTTATAGATTTCGTTTCTTCTTTCATCGTTAAAAGAAGATATATTTCTATTATGATAGATGACGTCGTTCAACTGTACAAGCAGATTGCTTAGCGTGTCATTATCGGCATATCTCAAGATGGTATTGTGTATCGCAGAGCTGAGTTCAAAGTATTCAGAAGAAGAAGTGGTCTCTACTGAGCGCTCTACAAAATTATAGAGTTCACTTATCCCGTTGTCATCCATATTATCAATAGCCAAGTCGACTGCCAAAGCTTCCAAAGACTCTCTGCATGTATACACATTAGCTAACTGCTTTGTAGTGAACTCTTGTACAATCGCACCTCTCCAAGGTATGATCTTGACCAAACCTTCAGAAGCAAGTCTCCTGAAAGCTTCGCGTACTGGAGTGGTGCTGACGCCTAATTGCTCGCTTACTTTGGTTTCTGTGAGTCGTGTTCCCGGTGCTATGTCTCCTTCGACAATAGCTACTTTAATGTTCTCATAAACCATGACATTTAAGGGCTGACGTCCAACAGTTTTAATATTTTCAATGCTCATATAATATTCCTTTCATTTGCTTTAGTCGTAGATTCATGAAACAACGTGTTTAAGCTTTTTGTGTTTTCATGAAAATGCGCTTAAAAACAGGGTAGAAAACAATAAGTGCTATGAGTACTAAAAATAATAAAGAAACAGGTCTAGTGATAAAAATACCAAGTCCAGACTCAGACATGATTAAAGACTGTCTTAACGTATTTTCAGCTAATGGGCCTAGCACTAAAGCTAAAACAAGGGCAGCAGGAGAGTAGCCATATAATTTCATGAAAAACCCTATGACACCGAATATTAGTAATATCCATATTTCGATTATACTATGATTTAAGCTGTAAGTCCCAATTAAGCATAAAGAGATTATTACAGGTATGAGAAATCGATATGGCAATTTAACAATCATCAAAAAGAATGGTATAGCAACTATATTGATCAGAAGTAAAATTGCGTTTCCAAAATACATACTTGAGATAATACCCCAAGCAAAGTCTGGTCTTTCAATCATTAGTAAAGGACCAGGCTGTAAACCGTACATTAAGAACGCTCCTAAAAGAATGGCAGTTGATGCGGAACCTGGGATACCTAAAGTCATTAATGGCACCATAGCTCCAGATGTAGCACCATTATTCGCAGTCTCTGGCGCGATTAAACCAGGCAAATGTCCTTTACCAAATTTCTCAGGTTCTTTTGATACTTTCTTTTCAATTGAATAAGAGAAGAAAGAGGCAATTGTTGCACCTGCACCAGGCAACACTCCGGTTACAAAACCAATTATAGAACCTCTTAAAAATGTGAACTTTGCTTTCATCAATTCTTTCCAAGAAGGCCAGTTTTCCTTGCTTCTTAAAGAAAGATCTAAGTTTTCTAACTTTCCATCTTTATGGGATCCAGAGTATACTCTGAATAATAACTCTCCAATTCCAAATAACCCTATTGTAACAGGAATAAAACTGACACCACTGATTAGCTCAGGTGAACCAAATGTGTATCTTGGGGTTCCTGTGATAACATCCACTCCGACGGTTGCTACTGCAAGTCCAATTAACGCCGAGATAAAACCTTTCAATTTGCTGTCATCAGTCATCCAAATTAGGGTGAGTAACCCCATGATCATCAACATGAAATATTCAGGTGGACCAAATTTGAGAGCTACTTTAGCGAATGTGGGTGCTAGAGTGAAAATTAGTATAACGCCAATTGTACCACCTACAAAGGATGCGATTGCCTGTACAATTAATGCCTTTCCGGCTTTTCCTTGAAGCGTCATGGGATAACCATCAAATGTACTTGCTACAGCTGCAGAATCCCCAGGAGTATTAATTAATATGGAGGTTGTAGCACCGCCGTATTGTGAACCATAATAAATACCTGCCAGCATAATAATAGCTGAAGTTGGGTCCAAGGTGAGCGTCAGAGGTAATAAAATGGCTATTCCAGCTGAAGCCCCAAAACCAGGAATAATACCAACAATCATTCCAATGAAAGCGCCTACAATGAGAAGCAGCATATTCATCGGTGTCAATACAACAGAAAAACCTTGAATCAGATTAGTGATTATTTCTTGCATGATATCACTCCTAACAAGAGAGTATGAATTTAAAAGATATTTTCAAAGAAGCCTTGAGGCAATCCTGTTTTTAAAAGAAATTCAAATAAAATAAAGATTGAAAGTGGAATTGTGAGTCCCAGTATTATATTTTGCTTCAACTTATTTTCATTAAATAACAGAAGAACTACGAACATAAACAATATAGTGGACAGCAATGCCCCTAAAATATTAAAAATAGCTATGTAAACAGTTGTAACAATTAATAACTTGAAGAAAATAGAAATGTGTAAGAGGGAAATCTTTTCTTCACGATTACCTTTATAATTCTTGATTAAATCAAATGCGATTAAAATAATAAGTGTTATGCCGATTACGATAGGAAAAAAACCACTTCCGGGTATATCATTTGAAAAGAATTTAAACGTAAAGGCTATGGATAAGTAGAAGCAGGAAACAACTAATAAAAAGATCGTAAATATATTTTTCATTTCAAGCTGGACTCCTTTCCTGATAAGAAAACTCTGTCTTCTGTTTCAAAAAGACAGAGTTTCTATAATAATTATTGGTTCGCTGACTCTAATGAATCTTTAAATTTCGTGTTAGTTTCTTCAAGGAACTCTGAGAAATCATCGCCATATAGTATATAATCAGACATCCCGTTTTCTAGAATGTATTTTTTCCACTCGTCCGTCTCTGCTACCTTTTTCATGGCTTCAATCCACCAGTCTTTTACTTCATCATCAACATCAGCAGGAAGAACTACGCCGCGCGGTTGTGAAATATTCACGTCGTATCCTAGTTCGGTAAAAGTAGGCACGTCTTCCAATTGCTTTAATCTCTCAATTCCTGAAAAAGCTAACGGCTTCATAAGATCGCCTTCAATTTGTCCCATTGAACGAGCGGGATTACCAACAATAGCATCTAAACTATCGGATAATAATGCACTAGTAAGTTCGCCGGCTCCTTGAAAAGGAACGTAGTCAAAATCAAAACCTGCTTCTGTAGCAAAAAGATTAGGAACAATCATTTCATCACTAACTTGTCCAACTCCGCCAATTTTCATCTTCTTGCCACTTTTTGCTGCTTCAATAAAGTCCTCCAGAGAATCATATTTAGACTCACCTTTAACTAGGAAGAATAAGTCATCAGCGCCCATTAACGCAATTGGTGTAAAAGAATCGTAACTGAAAGCAGTTTCAGAAACTAGAGGGGTAGTAAAGAAGCTTCCACTTGTTGGACCTACAAAGTAAGGATCACCTTTTTTGGTCTCCAAGAACCCCCAACCAACTGCACCACTACCACCTTCACGGTTTTCAATCTTAATACTTTCTGTATAAATATCTTCTTTTTGCATGATTTCCATAATTTTTCTCAGGTATAAATCTGTACCGCCACCGGGGCCAAAAGGTATTACAACATTTAGTGTTTTAGCAGGGTATTTATCGTTACTGCTTGCTTTACCACTCGTGCTGTCTGAGCACGCTGCAGTCATTATAGCAACTGCCAATACGATTGATAGAGTCAGAAACCTTTTCATATTCATACCTCCCTGGTTTTATAAGAGAACGTTGCCGTTTTCTATAATAGTTACACCATCCGCAACGAGTGTTGTTTCAGTCATGATCAAATCATAGTGACATGCCGCTTTAACTGTTCCGCCAAGTGTAATACTTGAACCAATTCCGATATGAACCGATCCGAATACCCCTTCATCTTCAAGCATCAGACCGTTAAATTTACAACGTGGATTTAATCCTACCCCAATTTCTGCAATGTTATAGACATTCGGATCATTTTTAGAGGCTAAGTTGTCAGCCAGTATATGCGCTTCAAAGCCGCCTTCAATATTAGTGATCATGCCATCTTCTACGGTACAAACGACTTGTTCTTTCAAGATGCCGATTCCAATGTAGGGAATACTTGCGTTAGCAACAATCTTTCCATTTGCAGATCCTTCTAATGGAGATACGTTGGCTTCAATAGTTGGTACAGGCGCAAATTGTCCGCTCTTTACCATTCCAGTCATCGAGTTGCTCTTACGGCCAGTTGCAGACATCTTTAAATCAGTTCCATGAGTAGTAGTCAAATGAATTTCTTTTGCATTTTCCAAAGCTCTTCCTACTGCTTCACAAGTCGGAGCTGCTTTTGGGAAGTCTGCAAGAACTCCACTATCAATCAGCATATGATCTTCAAATTGTGTCAACATGATTCCTCTAGAACCATTTTCAACTGCATTTTTAACTGCATAAGTATGAGTGATTGAAGTAAATACCGCACTGATAAATACATCGCTTTCTTTCATTGCAGCAGCAACAGTTGCTGGTGGTTCGCTACTGTCTGACGTTCTCGGCATAATAATAGAGATTGTTGGCTCTGCCCCAACTGCTGTAACGGCGGACGCGATACTTTCTGCTATTGACATGGTCTTTGGTTCCGTAATGATGACAACGCTTTCATTTTCCTTAATATTTGCACAGACTTCGACGACTTGTTTTGCACCCTTAGACATTAACATACTTTTCAAAATAACCAACTCCATATTCTATAGTATTTGTTTCTTTAGACTATTATCAATTATCAATTCGACAATGTCAACTATATTCTATAGAATATATAAAAATAAAAACTGTTCCTTATTTCAAGGAACAGTTTAACTTATACTAATTTTAATATTTTCTCAGCACCAAAGTGGTTTTAAGGCGACAATGCACTCTTCTTGTTATGATATTAAATATCTTCAACCCCGGTGAAACACCCGGCTGTGCACCATGCATTCCTCCACCTTATCCCAATTCAAGTCGAATCCGATGCCTGGCGTCTCTGGTACATCAATCAGACCATCATGCATCGTGACTTCCGGCAAGATAATATCTTCATCCCAATAATGGGCGGAAGGGGCCGTGTCGCCAGGCAGCGTAAAGCCCGGCAGGCTCGTGATGGCGATATTGTGTGCGCGTCCGACACCTGCTTCAAGCATACCGCCGCACCAGAGCGGAATATTGTGCTCTGCACAAATATCGTGGATCTTTTTCGATTCCGTCAAACCGCCGACGCGCCCGATTTTTAAATTAATGATCTTTGTACTGCCAAGTTCAATTGATTTTCTGGCGTCTTCTGCAGAATGAATGCTTTCGTCCAGGCAGATCGGTGTTTCGATTTTTGCCTGCAGCTGTGCATGATCAATGATATCTCCGTGGGCAAGAGGCTGTTCAATCATCGATAGATTAAACTCGTCAAATCTTCGCAAGTGATCGATATCATTCAAAGTATACGCACAGTTCGCGTCCGCCATCAGCTGGATATTTGGATATTCGCTGCGGATTGCCTGCAAAATATCCAAATCTCTTCCCGGCATGACTTTGACTTTGATCCGTCGGAAACCCTGTGCCAGATAACCTTCCAGTTTTTGCAGTAACTTGGCTTCTGTCTCCTGAATGCCGACACTGACGCCGACTTCAATTTGTTTTTTCGTTCCGCCCAGTGCTGCAGCCAGCGAAAGATTCTGTTCTTTTGCGTATAAATCCCATACGGCTCCTTCAAGCGCCGCTTTTGCATTATAATTCCCTCTAAAGTGCTCAAAAACTTTTGAAACGTCATCAGGATGCTGAATTTCTGATTTTAACAACAGCGGAACCAAGTAATCCTCGAGCATATGCCAGTTGGTGTTCACTGTTTCTTCATGGAACAGCGGCGCGATGGACGCGACTGATTCACCGTATCCCGACTGCCCGCCTGCTGATTTTACTTCCACCAAAATAAAATCTTTATCCTGTTCTACTCCCACGCTCGTTTTAAAAGGATGCAGCATTCTCATTTTCATATATCGTAAAATAACTGTTTTAATTTCCATGTGAAATTCCCCGTTTCTCTAAAATATAGACATATCCTTCTTGAACCCCGGGGTGCTTAACTAGATCCGTCACGATCCACCCGTTTTCCAAATAATCCTCAAAGATTTCTCTGGTCTTTTCCCGCCAAATCATTGCTTCGTTAAAATCATGCTGTTTAAGTTCCTGGAAGTTTGCCGGAACCGGAACACCTACTAGCTGATCACCTTTCCGCCAGTGTGATTTCTCCGCAATTAAGAAACCATGACTGCAGCGTGTGTCGATCAGTAAGGGAATGGTATGTAAATCGGGAGAACTCGTCCTGGATGACTGTTCTTGAATCATCCATTCCACTGTGAAACGATCAGTCGGAATGCCGCCGTTTATCCCGCCGGTCATGTCGCCATAGGCATTTTCCGTATATGAAATAACTCTTGCCCGCAGTTTATGAAGATTTAAATTTGCATTGACTGTCTCCAGCGGATCGTACGTCCAAATAATACGGCTGTAGCCCAGTTTCAGCGCCGCCTGTTTTTGCTCGAGCTTTAATTGTTCGCCTATGCCTAATTTCCGGTAGTCAGAATGAATGCCCAGATTGTGAGAATACAGATACACATTTTGCCCGTCGAATCCCGGGAAGCTGTATTGGAAGCCAATCAACCGGTCTTCATCAAAAGCGCCGACAATCAGTCCGCCATTCTTCAGTGAAGCTGTCATATGACTGATCGGCACGGTATCATTTTCTCCCCAGATACCCGCTTCGAGTGCATGAACTTTGTGTAACTCGTCTATTGTTTCAATCAGGCGGATGGATATATTTATTACGTTTTTCACTGTTTATCTGCCTCCATTTCGCGATCTGCCCGTATGATCATCTCAGTCAAAATTTTTGTGCCGTAAATCAGAGCGTCAGTGTTGAAAGACATCTGCGGATGATGAAGCCCGGGCTTCAGGTCGCAGCCCAATCCTATCATTGTGGCCGCAATATGAGGTGTCTTCCATGTATAGAAATGAAAATCCTCAGCGCCTTGCGAGATGCACGGTCCTGCAGTATTTTCTTCTCCTAAAACAGAGCGGATTGCCTGCCGTGCAATACGGACTGCGGCCGCATTTTCGATGGCGGCAGGAGAGTAGCCCGCTGTTTCATAATCAATCTTTGTTTCCGTCAAAGCGGCTGTGCTTTTCAATAGATGAACTGTCTTTTCAAGCAGTGCTTCCATCGTTTCATTTGCTTCCGCACGGATGTCCAGTGTAAAACGAGCAGATGCCGGAACCGAGTTGCTCGTTTCCCCGCTGTGCAACTCCGTCATCTTAATAGAAAACTTCTTTCCGCCGGTCAGCCGGATTCGTTGCAGCGACTGTATCAGCATACTGGCCGCTTCAATCGGATTATTACCTTCTTCCGGACGCGCAGCGTGGGCAGGTGTTCCTGTGATGACCCCTTTTATAGTAGAGGAGGAACCGTGAAGAATGACAGGGGCTGCCTGTCCAAACAGAACTTCTGTGTGAGGCCGGACATGAACTCCGCCCAGAAAAAGCACATCGTTCAATACACCTTCCTCCATCATTTGCAGCGCACCTTCTGCAAGTTCTTCCGCAGGCTGAAAAATAAAGCGTATGGTATGGCTGAGCTGCATATCACTGTTTTTCAATGCTAAAGCGGTGTACAGCGCCATTGTGCTGTGCCCGTCGTGCCCGCATGAATGATTGGCTATTATTTCGCCGTTTACTTCCTGTACGAGCGCGTCCATATCGGCACGCAGCGCAATGACGCCTTCTTTCTCCCCGGGAATCTCCGCGATGAACCCATGATGTCCTGCAAAAGAGGTTACTTGAAGACCCGCCGATGAAAGTTTTTCCTGCAAATAACGGGACGTCCGCTGTTCCTCCCAGCTGGGCTCCGCCAGTTCATGAAGTTCCCGGTAGGTCTGCAGAATCTGTTCTTTGCAGTCTGTAATGAATTGAAAAGGTTTATCCAATGAAGTAGCCTCCTTTATTCTGAAAATAACTGCTGTTCTGTGTATAAGTGTTCGAGTTGCTGCTGCCGTTTGGCTATATCCTCCGAATTATATATACGTATGCCGGCAAGCAGTGTATCGAGAAAGCTTATAATGGAGGCCATAGAATGGGTATCGGCGGCTTCATTATCCGAATTGCTGAATATCATATCTGCCAGCCGGCCAATTGGAGATAGGGTCCGGTCGGTGATACCGATCAGTTTTGCTCCTTGTCCTTTTACCATAGTTGCCGCTTGTAAAGTATCATTTCGATAGCGGGGAAAGGAAAAAATTACGGCAGTCGAGTTCACACCCAAATCGCAGACGTCCTCGGTCATAAAACCGGCGGGACTGGCAAGTACCACGTCGTTCCGCAGTTGTTTCAAGGAAAAAAATAACCAATACGCTGCTGCATACGAACTGCCGAAACCGGCGATGTATACGCGATCCGATTGAATGAGCGTGTCCGCCATGGCCTGTACATCGCCTATATTCAACTGTTCCGCCGTGTGCTGCAGGATCATCTGCTCTTTTTCGAGGACCTGGTGCATGAAGTTGCTGCTGTCATCCGGCTCATTCTTTGAAGTAAATCCTTCAGCTACAGACTGCTTCGGTACAAGCCAATCATTCCGCAGTGCTTGCTGTAAATCAGAGTAACCGCTGAAACCAAGTGCGTAGGCGAGCCGAATGACTGTTGTCTCACTGACGCCGGTTTGCTTTCCGATTTGAAAAGCGGTTGACAGCGCTGCATTTTGCGGATGTTCAATATAAAAGGCAGCTACTTTTTGCTGGCCGGGTGATAAGGAAGAATAGTGCGTTTTAATAGTTTCGTGCAAGGTTGTCATAAAGTCACCTGCCAATGAATGAAGTTTATCCTTCATTCATTTAAACATAGTGAATGTAAAACTTCAAATCATTCAATAAAAAAACCGGCAAGAGAATCCACTTAATCTCTTAGCCGGCCTTTTGAAAGGTGCCTGTGCGCCAAACTATCGTGTTAATTCGAACATTCATGTTTGTTCAAACAAACATAAATGTTTCGCACACAGGCACCCGTTTACTGAACCGTGCAAGAGAACTTTGTAATCTCCTGCACATAATTTTCATCAACTGTAATGCCCAATCCCGGAAGGCCGCTGAAATGAAGTATATCGTTGTCAAATATAGTCACTGCCACATCTTTTGTGAAATTCAGCGGTCCGACCATTTCATTAGACTTGATATTAGACTGCGCTTTTACCAGGTGGGCACCTGCCATCGTGCCGATAGCAGATTCCACCATAGAACCGAGCTGGCAAGGCATGCCGGCCGCTGCCGCCATACTGGTTACGGCCAGTGCCGGATAAATTCCACCGGCTTTCATCAGCTTGATATTGACGAGATCGGCCGCCCGAAGCTCAATAACTTGTAATAAATCAACTGTGTTGCCGGCGCCTTCATCGACCATAATCGGAACAGGGGAGACGGCTCGGATTTCGGCCAGCGATTTCAGGTCGTGCGCAGCAACGGGCTGTTCAAACCAGTCCACCTGACAATCTGCCGTTTCACGAATGATGTGCAAGGTCTCGTGGCGGTTCCATCCTTGGTTGGCGTCCACGCGCAGCTGGACCTCTTTTCCGATTGCCTGCCGGACTTGCCGGATGCGTTCGATATCTGTAGCTGCGTCAGTGCCGACTTTGATCTTAATGCTGCGGAATCCTTCTGCGACATAGCGGCGTGCATCTTCTGCCATATCAGCAGGCGGTTTAATGCTCAGCACTTGAGGAACTGTTATTTCCTCATGAGAACTGCCGCCGAGCAATTGATAAAGCGGCAAATTTGCTGCTTTACCCATGAGGTCATAAAGGGCGATATCGAGCGCGGCCTTAGCGGAAGGCGTCCCCAAAATCTTTTTCGCAAACTGTTGATGGATCTTGTCGATGGAAAAAGGACTTTCTCCAATTAATAACGGGGCAAGTTCTTTTTCAATGACATGATAGGTGCTTTCCCACGTCTCGCCTGTCACGTTCTGATCGGGCACTGCTTCGCCCCAGCCGTCAAATCCATTGTCTGTTTCTACTCGGACGAATATGGTTGGCATGTCTTCCAGCCGCACATAAGAAATGACAAAAGGTTCTTTAAGCGGCAGGCGCGCCGCAAATATATCGATTTTTTTAATAATCATAATGATTCTTCCTTAAACTGCTGTAAGATTTCAATGAAGACTCGAATGGCATCAGGAATCATCTCTTCATCAATATTGAATTTCGGGTGATGGTGTGGATAGGCACTGGTTTCGCTCGCCATTCCGACAAATAGATAGGCGCCTGGCTTCTCTTGTAAATAGTAAGCGAAATCCTCTCCGCCCATCGTGGGCTCAATGAGTTCCACTCTGTCCTTACCAAACGTATCGGTCAGCACTTGTTCGACAAAGCGCGCCTGCACTTCGTCATTGACGAGAGGGGGAGTCCCGACGATGAACTCCACTTGCGCAGCGGCCCCGAATGCCTGGCAAATCCCTTCTGACATTCGGACCATTTGCTGTTTGATCGTCGCGACAGCTTCCGGTGTTAGCGCCCGAATTGTACCGGTCAGCTTCGCGCTATTTGGAATGACGTTTGGTGAGCTGCCAGCTTCGACTTTGCCTACCGTAATGATCGCGGCATCCAACGGGTTCAGTTTTTGACTGATAATATTTTGAAATGCCTGAATGACATGTGTGGAAATATAGATCGGATCCACGGCTTCATGAGGTGCCGAACCGTGGCCGCCCGAGCCTGTGATCGTAATCTCAAAGTCGTCGATTGAAGCCATCATTGGTCCGTGTGTAATACCGAACAGGCCTTTTTTCATCCCTTGCCACAAATGAAGACCGAACACTGCGTCGACATCTTCTAAAACGCCTTGTGCCACCAGAGCCTGTGCACCGCTTGGAGTGATTTCTTCGGCAGACTGGAATAGCAGATAAACATTCGGCTGGACGGCGTCCCGATTGGCAGCCAGCCATTCCGCTACGGCCAGCAAGACTGCGGTATGTCCGTCATGCCCGCACATATGGGAGATGCCTGGACGTGTGGAAGCGTACGGCAGGTCTCCTTCTTCTTGGATCGGAAGCGCGTCGATATCTGCCCGCAGTGCGATAGTTTTCCCGCCGCTTGTTCCTTTAACGAAGCCGACAATACTCGGCAATGCATAATCCAGAATTTCAATTTCAAGCCCTTCAAGACGTTTCCGTATCATGTCACAAGTTTCGTATTCCTCACCTGAAAGCTCAGGATATTGATGTAAATGTCTTCTGTCCTGAATCGCCTGTTCAGCCAGGGATTCAATGGTTGGTTGATTAATCATGAAAATCCTCCTTCATTTCATTAGAAAGGTCCGTATTGAATAAATTGTGCAATTAGCAGTGCGATAATCGCGATGGTGACCTGGATCAGCATAAAAGGGAAGACCCATCTTACCCACTTAGTCCAGGAAATACCGACCATTGCGAGTCCTGCCATCAAGAAACTGACGGTAGGAAAAATAAGATTCGACATTCCGTCGCCAAGCTGGAATGCGAGTACAGCAGTTTGGCGCGTTACGTCTGTCATATCAGCCAGCGGAGCCATAATTGGCATCGTCAGCGCGGCTTGCCCGCTTCCGGAAGGCACCAGGAAATTCAGGCCTAATTGGAAGATGAACATGCCGACTGCATTGAGGGCAGCGGGAAGGACATCGAGTACACCGGCTGTATAATAAAGGATTGTATCTAATAACTGCGCATCCTTAAATGTCACTAAAATGGTCTGTGCCAGTCCGATAATTAAGGCGCCGCCGATTAATTGGCCGGCTCCGTGCACAAAGCTGTCTGCAATTTCAGAAGGGCGCAGTCTGCCGGCCAGTCCCATAAACACGCCGAACATGAGAAATAACCCTGCAATCTCTGTGATGTACCAGTCTAATTTAATGACGCCGAACATGAGAATGACGAAATTCAGCAAGAATATGAGCAATACCAGTTTATGCCGTGCAGCCATTGTGCCGGATAAACCGTCAAGTTTGTCCTGCTTGCCAGCCGGGTAGTTGCCGTAAAGCCCGATTGACGGATCTTTTTGTACTTTTCCTGCATAGCGGTACACATACCAGACGGCTGCTATGTAAAGGACGATAAATAAGACAATGCGGAAGAAAATGCCCGAGAACGTAGGCAGTCCCGCCAAATCCTGCGCAATCCCGACTGTGAAGGGGTTCATGACGGCAGATGAAAATCCGACAGAAGCGCCGAGTGTGACGATCGCAAAACCGGTAATTGCATCAAATCCCAGTGCGACAGCCAGCGGGGCCAATATTCCGATATAAACAATCGTTTCATCTGACATGCCCATTAACGATCCTGCACAGGCAAAGAAGAACATCAGGACAGGGATCACTAGTTTTCCGCGATGTGCCATTTTGACCGACAGCATCGTAATGAACGCATCCAATGCCCCGGTTGCAGTCAAAATTCCAAACGAACCTCCTACAATCAGTACGAAAAAGATGATCGAAGCGCCCAGCACCATCCCTGAATGAATATTACTGAAAATATCCAAGAACCCGGCCGATTGACCGTCAACGAATGAAAACTGATCAGGCAGAAGCGTTTCTCGGCCGTCCACTACTGTGCGTTCAAATTCGCCAGCAGGTATGACATAGGTCAGACCGGCGGATATAACAATAAGACAAAACAGAAGAACAAAGACATTGATCCCGCTTTTCTCTTTTTTCGGTGTATCACTTGATGATTTCAATGTGCTCACTCTCCAATTCCTGCAAGTTTAAAACAATGAATGCATAAATATAAATTTCTGTTTATTCATTGTATAAGAAACAGAGCAGGAGCGGAAATTAGAGTTTTCAATGGTTACTATTAGAGATCCTTACAGTTAGGGAAGTCAGTGAGAGACCTCCACATGTCGATGGTCAGATCTGTGAACGTACTGACCGTGCTGAAGCCTCTCAGATTTTCAGGATAAATCAGATAGGTAGGCATAGTATGTGAAAACCGGCTCAGTACTTTCAGTTCTTTACGGTGAAGTTCATTTTCAATAATCCGGTCGCTCAGCAATGCAATGCCTGCCTGCCCCATGACCGCTTGTTTAATAGCCTCTTCGCTTCCACATTCAACGATTGTTTTTGGGATACAGTGTATTTCATCCAGACAATTTTGGATGATATCCGTTAAGCCGTAGGTAATAAAAGGATGGGAATCAAACATATTTTGCAAGGGGCTGACGGCTGTCAACAGGGGATTGGCGACCAAAATCAATTCTTCTTCATCGATTAATTGCCTTTCAATCCCGGATTGATATAAATTTCCGGCCACAAAGCCGATATCTGCTTGATTGGAACTGACGAGCTTGAGTGTCTCTTCGCTATTACAGCAAATCAGCTTTAGATTTACATCTGGATATAACTTAATATAGGGACCGATAATATGAGATAAATAGCGTCCGCAGTAAAATTCAGGAGCGGCGATGATTAAGGTGCCTGCCGGCTTCTCCAGTTTTTTCAGCTCTCTTGTCAGGCTGTCCAGCGTCCCAAATAGACTTTCTGTATGACGCTTTACTATACTGCCTGCGGGCGTCAAATACATTTTCTTGCCGACCCGGTTCAGGAGGGTATGACCGAGCTCCATCTCCAGCGACTTTATTTGCTGACTGACCGTAGGCTGACTATAGTTCAGTATCCGGGCTGCTTTGGTGAAGTTTAGATGGGCGGAAACGATGTGAAATGTTTGTAAATGCCGTAAGTCCATCAAGTTCACTTCCTTCCATTAATGAAGACTTATATAAAGTATAGTGTGTAGGGTGCCAGTGCGCAAAATAATCAATGAATGTAAAACTTCAAACGGTTGCACACCAAATAATTTCCCGAGGTTTGGGCATAATAAAAAAACCAGCAAGGGAATAATGAATCTCTAAGCCGGCCTTTTGGGAGGTGCCTGTGTGCCAAACTATTGTGTTAATTCAAACATTCATGTTTGTTCAAACAAACATGAATGTTTCGTGCACAGGCACCCCAGCATGACTTCGTTTCTTCTACTGAAATTTATTTTTTTTATTAAAATATAATCAATGAAAGAACGTTGTCACCACAGTATTTCGGCTATCCTGCATACTAATTAAATTAAAGAAAATTTATTTTTTCATTTGATTTCTTAATTAATGGAGAGTATAGTGTAAAGCTGCTCGTGTAAACTATGGCAACAGGGGGAAATATGAAGAAAATATCAAATGTTTTTTACATTACAATAGGGTTAATCATTTTAGCAGTTGGATATGGTGTTATTGATCCTGAGCATTTTGAACAAATTACGAATTCAGGTAAAGCATTCGTGGCGTCTACATTCGGCTGGTATTATATGCTGCTCATGACGGCGCTCTTATTACTCAGTATTTTCATGATTTTCAGTCCGTACGGTAAAATCCGTCTCGGAAAGGATACAGATCGTCCGCAGTTCTCTACAATTACATGGATTGCCATGCTGTTCTCTGCTGGTATGGGAATTGGTTTAGTTTTCTATGGCGCTGCAGAACCCTTGTCCCATTACGCTGTCCCGGCAACTGAAGATCCATTTACAGCTGCTGCATTTAAAGAAGCTATGCGGAAAACATTTTTACATTATGGCCTTCACATCTGGGCACTGTATGGAATGGTCGCTTTGGCTTTGGCATACTTCCAGTTTAGAAAAGGTGAACCTGGTTTAATTTCAGCAACATTGAAGCCGATTTTCGGAGCGAAAATGAAAGGTCCTTGGGGGACAGTTATTGATGTGCTTGCTGTATTTGCAACTGCTTTTGGCGTAGCCACATCCCTCGGCTTCGGTGCTGTTCAAATTAACGCAGGTCTGGATTATTTATTCGGGTTTTCGATTGGCATCAAGTCACAATTTATCATCGTGACCGTTGTGACGTTCTTATTCATTGGATCTGCTTGGTCGGGACTGAATAAAGGAATTCGTTACTTATCAAATACCAATTTACTATTGGCAGTCGCGCTTTTAGGATTAATTTTAATATTAGGGCCCACACTGCTGATCCTGAATATGTTCACTGATTCAGTAGGCGGTTATTTTACACATCTTATTGATATGAGTATGGGTACAGCCCCGTTGAACGGAGAAAATCGGGGCTGGCTCGATGGCTGGACAATATTCTACTGGGCCTGGTGGATTTCTTGGTCCCCATTCGTCAGTATGTTTATTGCGCGTATTTCAAAAGGACGGACAATCCGTGAGTTTATGGCAGGCGTTCTGCTTGTCCCTTCATTCTTTGGTTTCATCTGGTTTGCTGCATTCGGTACGACAGCAATCGATATACAGAATGCAGGGAATGTAAACTTGGCGGCACTCGATATTGAGTTAGTCATATTCGAGATGTTTAATGAGCTTCCATTAGGAACAGTGATTTCATTATTCGCGATCCTTCTGGTAACTTCCTTCTTCATCACTTCCGCAGACTCGGCAACCTACGTACTCGGTATGCAGTCGACATACGGTTCTCTGACACCGCCAAACTCGGTGAAGGTCATCTGGGGTATTATTCAATCCTCTATTGCGCTGATTTTGCTTTCAGTAGGCGGACTGGCAGCCTTGCAGAACACCATAATTATTGCGGCCCTGCCGTTTTCGTTCGTCATCGTATTTATGATGTTCGCACTGTTTAAATCACTGAACCAAGAACTTGATTCTTAATAATAAAAGGAACATGCGATATGCGTGTTCCTTTTTTCGTTATTGATCAATCTAGCAGCGCCGCGGGTATAAAATCTTTTCGTTTTTGAAATACTTTTGACCGTTTTTGTATGACATGTTACGATCGAGTCACTATTTTACTTACTGGAGGCTGTTTAATGAACATCAACGAAAAACTTGAAGAGTTGGGGATTCAACTGCCGCCGCCCTCACGTCCTATGGCGAACTACGAAATGTCGGCGCGTATCGGCAATGCGCTGTATTCTTCAGGTGCAGGCTATATGAAGGACGGGAATCCGGCAATGACAGGAAAGCTTGGCGCCGATGTTTCGATGGATCAGGGTTATCAGGCTGCACGAGGGACTGCACTGCAGTTACTGAGTAATCTGCAGGATGAACTGGGCTCGCTTGATAAAATCAAAAGTTTCGTGAAAATTCTTGGCTTTGTTAATTCGACAGATGATTTCATTCGCCAGCCGGAAGTGATCAACGGTGCATCGGACGTCATTATTGAAGTGTTTGGTGATAAAGGAAAGCATGCCCGTTCTGCAATCGGGGTGAACACTTTGCCGTTTGATATACCCGTTGAAATTGAACTGATTGTTGAATTGGAAGACTGAAGCGAAAAACCAGCCAATTGTATCAGGCTGGTTTTCTGTTTTATAAAGCAATTGAGGGCGCTGGGTGGTAAAATAAAGGAAAGCATAGGGTAGTCCTAAAATAAAAAGGAACAGGTGTACAACATGAGTTTATTAACAGTAAAAAATATCAGCCACGGTTTCGGAGACCGGGCGATTTTTGACGATGTGTCATTCCGTTTATTGGCAGGAGAACATATCGGATTAGTGGGTGCGAACGGCGAAGGAAAGTCCACTTTCATGAATATTATCACGCATAAACTTGAACCGGATGCCGGTACAGTTGAATGGTCAAAGCGTGTGCGCATCGGGTATTTGGACCAGCATGCCGTACTGAAGCAGGGGATGTCCATCCGTGATGTACTGCGCACGGCGTTCCAGTATTTATACGATATGGAAACGGAGATGAATGAGCTCTTTGCCAAGATGGGTGAAGTGGAGCCTGATGAGCTGGAAAAACTGCTGGAAGAAACAGGGCAGCTGCAGGATGCTCTGGAGCAGAACGGCTTTTACATGATCGACGCAAAAGTGGAAGAGGTGGCGAACGGACTCGGTCTCAATGAATTCGGACTGGACCGCGATGTCCATGATCTCAGCGGCGGACAGCGGACAAAAGTATTGCTGGCAAAATTGCTGCTGGAGACGCCGGATATCTTACTTCTCGATGAGCCGACGAACTATCTGGATGTCGAACATATTGAATGGCTGCGCACTTATTTACAGGAATATCCCGGCGCGTTCATTTTGATTTCGCATGATATTCCCTTTTTGAACAGTGTCATTAATTTGATCTATCATATGGAAAATCAGCAGGTTAATCGCTATCCCGGTGATTACGATGAGTTTCTGCGTGTACATGAAATGAAGCAGCAGCAAGTGGAAGCGGCCTATAAGAAACAGCAGAAGGAAATTGCGAATCTAAAAGACTTTGTCGCACGAAATAAAGCCAACGCCGCGACTAGCCGAATGGCGATGTCTCGTCAGAAGAAGCTGGATAAAATGGACGTCATTGAAATGGATTCCGAGAAACCGAAACCGCATTTTGATTTCAAGACGGCACGGACGCCGGGTAAGTACTTATTCGAATCGACAGGCCTTGTCATCGGCTATGATGAGCCGCTTTCCCAGCCGCTTGATTTAACGATGGAACGCGGACAGAAAATCGCTTTATCAGGTGCAAACGGCATCGGTAAAACGACACTGCTGAAGAGTCTGCTGGGTGAAATTCCGGCATTGCAGGGCAAAGTAGAGCGTGGAGAGCATCTGTCGATTGGCTATTTTGAACAGGAAATGAAAACTGATTCAGACCGCACCTGTCTGGAAGAAATCTGGAGTGAGTTTCCGCACTTTGCGCAGTATGAAGTGCGAGCTGCGTTAGCACGTGTTGGATTAACAACGAAGCATATTGAAAGCAAAGTGAAAGTGCTGAGCGGGGGAGAGCGCGCGAAAGTACGTCTTTGCAAACTGGTGAATCAAGAGACAAACTTGCTGGTTCTCGATGAACCGACGAATCACTTGGATTACGATGCAAAAGAAGAATTAAAACGTGCGTTGAAAGAATATAAAGGCAGTATCTTGCTTATTTCCCATGAACCGGACTTTTATGAAGGCGTGGTCTCTACAATCTGGAACGGAGAAACATGGACAACGAAAATGTTCTAATTGACAATATTCTACAATGTTCCACGTGAAACGTTAAAAAACCCAACCGGATTTTATAAAATGCCGGTTGGGTTTTAAAATACAGAGATTCAGTCCCGCATTTCCAAATAAGAAAGTGATACTTTCAAATTTGCGTTGCGAACACGGATTTCATTGAGCAGGTCCTGATCTTTTGTATCAGTTTTACTGCGGATGGCAAACGTATAGAGAATCATCGTTCCTAAGTTTGTTGTCTCCACTTGCCGAAGCTGATAGGATTCTGTCTTGTCATTCAAGATGTCATCGAATAAGTCTTCGTGGTTCAAATTCTCCGGCACGGTAACTTTTAGAATTTGTGTATCTTTGCCTTTGCCGTAGTCAACTTTGTATAGGAGATAGAAAATCAGACTTGCGAATAATGTTAAGGCAATGGCAAGCGGGAATTGAAACAGCCCTGCAGTCATCCCGACGCACAGTCCGAAGAAAATATATGAAATATCCTTGGCGTTCGTTACAGCGCTCCTGAAACGGATAAGGGAGAATACGGCGAATAAACCAAAGGCAACTCCCGCATTATCACTCACGACATTCATAACAACTGACACGACGACGCTCATCATGATAATCGTATGAACAAACGCCTGTGAATAGCGCTCGCCGGTAAATGTAATCTGGTAAACCTTCGTAATAATTAAGCTGAGAACGGTGGCAAGCGCCATCGCAGAAATACTCATCCACATGGTCGGCGCGGCACCGTCTAATCCGTTAGATGAAAACAAGTTCGTGATCTGATCCATTTTCTATTCCTCCTATAATCGGTTCTTCCAATTCTTTTGGTTCAAAACAGTCGGCATGCGGCAATATATCACTGCTCAGCAGTTCGGTACTCGTGCAAAATTTTGAAGCGCTCCGCTGCTCACATTGCAGTTCCTGTAAGATGCGTGCGAGCCAAAGCGGCACGCTGTGATCGACTTTCACTTCTAGTACGACCAGATCGGGATCTATGAAGTGGTCTCCATATGGTCCGTTTTCAATATGCAGATCTTCCTTGCGGCACCTCAAATCGAAGTCGAATGTGATGCGCAGTTCGGAATCGGTCAGGCCGTGCAGCGCGTGCCGGCTGTACGATACAACCATTTCAGGACGCAAATGATAGAACTTACGGAAGTAATCAATCTCTTTCATGACCTGTGAATTGGATGTTTCGTAGTGATCCAGCCCAGCCTGTCCGTCTTCTTCTAAATAGCGGTAGGCTTCTCCGAGCGGCAAGAGCATGCGTCGTTTATTGACAACTTTCTTATGTTTTTGCTTCACTTCAAAGAATGCCGTGCTGTTGAGATCCGCGTCATCGTATACACGCAAGCGCAGTTTCTGCCGATATTTCAGCTTGTTTTTTGTCTCGAAATAAATGCCTTTTTCCGCATTGTCGAAGTATAGGCTGGTGACGGAATATTTCCCGTCCACGCCATTTTTATCATTGCGCATTTCGGGTTCGATCCTCTCCAAAAGCTCTCTGTATTGGCGGCGTGTGATTAAGTATTTCTGCTCTTTTCTGCTGAATATTTCAATCGCCATGTTGACCTGCTCCTTCCAGTTTGATTCGATAGTCTAAGTATACGAAACGAACATGAGCAGATAGAGAGGGAAAGATTAGAATTTGATGAGAAGAAGTAAATTCATTATGAAAGTGGGCAACGCATAAGGGGAGAGGGATTTCATTCAAATAAGCAAGGTGGAAAAAATTTCAAATCAATTAATGCAAGCGCTTACCTTTCTGCAAATTATAATAATTAAAACATTGACATTATTCTAATTTACTATTATTCTATGTATACTTATTACTAGTCAATTAGGTTTATCGAATAGGAGAATACATTATGCAATTTGATTGTCGGCCTGCAGGTGATTGTGCTGTTTTGATTTCATTTGAACAGAACGTTTCTGAGGACATAAATGAAAAAGTCATCCGATTAACCGAATGCATTCAGAAAGCAGAGATTCATGGGGCAGTGGAATTAGTTCCTGCCTTTGCCTCTTTGATGGTTTACTATAATCCTCTGCAAATCACTTTTAATGAATTGAGGGACCTCATCCAGTCCATAGATGTATCAGAGCCAAGCCGAATGAAAGTAGAGCGGACTGTGCATGAGATTCCGGTATGGTATGGCGGCGAGGCAGGACCTGATCTGTCTTTTATAGCGGAGTATCACAATTTGACAGAAGATGAAGTTATACGGATCCATGCCAAAGAAACCTACCGCGTTTATATGATCGGTTTCGTCCCGGGATTTCCCTATTTGGGAGGATTGGATTCCAGAATACATACACCCCGATTAAAATCACCGAGATTGCAGACACCCGCAGGATCAGTCGGCATTGCCGGTCAGCAGACAGGTATTTATCCACTGAGTACACCGGGAGGCTGGAGAATCATTGGGAGAACTCCTGTACCGCTTTTCAGACCCGAACAGACTGAACGTCCTGTATTGATTTCCGCAGGAGACGCAATCCGCTTTATCCCTATTACAGAAGAGCAATATTCCTCATTACTGAATGAAAACACTCCGCAAAAAAAGGGAGGCAGCCCGATATAATGAAAAGCACGGCAGTATTGGAAGTAATAAAACCTGGAATGCTTACAACTATTCAGGATCTTGGCCGCTCAGGCTATCAGCAATATGGAATTGTAGTGTCAGGCGCAATGGACAAGTATGCCATGCGGATGGCTAATTTATTAACAGGCAATGAAGAAAATGCAGCTGTGCTGGAAATTACGCTGACAGGCCCCGTGTTTACCATTTTAGAAGACTGCAAGATCGCCATAACAGGCGGAAATCTATCTCCTTCCGCTGATGGGAAATCCATTCCTTTGTGGACTGAGATTGATTTGCCAAAGGGTACGGTTTTGAAATTTGGCCCAATTATAGATGGATGCAGAGCATATTTGGCAATTAGGGGAGGGTTTGATTCACCGCTTCTGATGGGCAGCCGCTCAACTTATCTGCGCGCAGAAATTGGCGGGTATAAAGGTAGAAAGCTGCAAAAAGGTGATGTACTCTATACATACGATTCTCCGACAGAAATGAAGAAAGGGTATCGAAAGAGTCTTCACAGTGAGCTGATTCCTGAGTACTCCAATGAAATTATACTGCGGGTCATCAAGGGACCGCAGTGGGATGCTTTTACGCCGGACAGTCAAGAGAAGTTCTTAGCGAGTACTTATGAAATATCTGCTCACTCGGACCGGATGGGCTATCGGCTGCAGGGTGAGCGCTTGGAAACCAACCTTACACAAGAGCAAATTACCGATCCTATTCCTAACGGTGCGATTCAAATACCGAGCAACGGCGAACCGATACTTTTATTAGCAGACAGGCAGACAACAGGCGGGTATCCCAAAATCGGCGTAGTCGTGACGGTCGACTTGTTTAAAATCGCGCAGGGAAAGCCCGGCGACCGTATATCCTTTGAAGCGATTGAAATAGAAGAAAGCCACCTCCTGCTGGCAGAACAGGAAAGCGCTTTCAATTTGCTGTCTGTTAGTAATCGGTGAGTTTACAATAAAAAGATTATAAAACTACGCGACTTTGAAGGAGGGACGAGGTAGTGCTGGATGGAATGTAGTGACAGTAAAATATATGAGGGGGAACTCAAAACATGAAAAAACAAATGACACTTGCAGCATCCGTATTATCTTTATTCTTAGTATTGGCGGGCTGCGGAAATGACAAAGCAGACGGCGACAAAGCCAGCGGAAGCGACGGCGGAAGTTCGGACAAGCCGGTCAGCTGGGTAGCCAACTCTGTATACCCGGAAAACAACCACAATGGCGAAGGACTGAAGGAATTTGCTGAAAAGCTGGATGAAGCAACAGACGGAAAAGTGAAATTGGAAGTACAGCTGGGTGGAGCTCTTGGCTATGAAGGACCTGAGCTTTTATCTGCTGTGCGTGACAACGCAGTACCGGTATCAGATATCTTAACGAGCGGTGTGGCGGGCGATGAGCCTTTATTCGAAATTGTTACATTGCCATTTTTAGTTCAAAGCTTTGATGAAGGAAAAGTTCTGAATGATATTGCACGTCCTTATTTTGACAAAATGGCGGAAGAAAAGTGGAACCAAAAGATTCTTTATATCGCTCCTTGGCCGGCTGCAGGTTTCTGGACAAAGAACGAAGTAAAGTCTTTGGCTGATATGAAAGGTTTGAAGATGCGCACGTATGACAAAAACGGAGCATTGGTAGTAGAAGCTGCTGGCGGAACACCTCACCCGCTGCCGTTCAGTGAAGTGTATTCTTCGTTATCTACCGGCGTAATTGATTCTGTATTGACGTCCACTCCGACTGGGGTAGATGCGAAGTTCTGGGAAGTTCTTGATTACTATGTACCTGCCAACGTAACAATGGCAACAAATTTTGTTTCTGTAAACTTGGACGAACTGAACAAGTTGGATAAGGAAACACAGGACAAAATCATTAATGCAGGCAAGGAAATGGAAGAGAAAATGTGGGAAATCGGTGCAAAGCTAGATAAAGAAATGGAAGCCATCGTTAATGAAAATGGCATCACGACGCTTGAGCCAAGCCAGGAGTTTATGGATAACTTAGCGGAAGTAACAGAAGATATCAGACAGGACTGGCTGAAGACTGCGCCGCCTGAAGCAAAGGAAATCATTGAAAAGTTCAATAAAGAAGTTGGACGTTAATCTGCTTCTTTGAATAGAGTAGAAAGCTCTTGGCGGATTATTCAAAAGAATGCCAAGAGCTTTCTATTGAAATTTGATGAATCTATTTTTTGCGGAAAGGGGATAGACAGCATGAGAAGATTTATACGGATCATCGATGCACTTTCTCAATTTTTTGGGATTCTTGCCGGTATATTTATCATGGCGGGTGTCGTGCTGGTAATGGGTGAGATTGTCGTTCGGAATTTATTCAATGGCACGCTCTATATTACTCAGGAATACACAGCGTATTTCATGGTGGCGATCACCTTTTTCGGTTTAGCCTATACACTTAAAGATAAGGGTCATATCAGACTGGAGTTTTTATACAGGGTAGTGAAGACTGGAAAATCCCGTGCCATGCTAGAGATTTATGCGTTAGTGGTCGGACTCATCTTATTTATTATTATCACCTATGCAACAACGAATTACTTTTTAGATGCTGTTACAACTGGCAAACGTTCTATGCAGATCTCCAAAACGATGCTTGCCATACCACAATTTGCTATGCCTTTTGGTTCTTTACTTATTTCACTTCAGTTTGTCGCGGAAATCTTTAAATGTATCTTGCAGATTAAAAATAAAGATTACGGCGAACAGCATGAAGAAGAAATTGATATACTGGGCCGTTAACAATAGCATTTATTGAGATGAAGGGGGACTAGCCTTGAGTTTAGCCGTTGTATCAATCACATTAATAGGTCTCTTAGTCCTATTCTTAGGAAGTACCATATGGGTGGGCGTCTCGCTGTTTCTTGTGGGAATTGGCGGTTTGATGTTCTTTACGAGCAGCCCTCCGATGACCATCATGAACAATATCCTTTGGAACAACACCAATAGCTCCACTATGCTTGCGTTGCCATTATTCATTTTGATGGGTGAAATTTTATTTCGCAGTAAAATCTCTGAGAATTTGTTCAAAGGACTGACGCCTTGGATCAGTTTTCTGCCGGGCCGCCTGATTCATGTTAATATCGCGGCAAGCAGTCTGTTTGCGGCAGTGAGCGGATCTTCTGCAGCTACGACTGCAACTGTCGGAAAGATCACATTGCCTGAGTTATCGAAACGCAATTACGACCGTTCCCTGAGTTTGGGATCACTTGCCGGGGCGGGAACGCTTGGCTTTCTGATTCCTCCAAGCATGATGATGATCGTCTATGGAATTGTTGCGGATGTCAGTATCGGGAAACTGTTTATCGCAGGAATTGTCCCTGGAATTATCCTGGCGGCCGGATTGAGCGGCTATATCATTATCAGATGCCTAATTAATCCAAGTCTTGCAGTGGGGGACGAGAAATATTCCTGGGCGTACCGGTTCCAGACATTGCCTTTGATTTTGCCGGTCATTGTACTGATCGTGCTTGTATTGGGAAGTATCTATTCCGGTTGGGCGACGCCGACCGAAGCAGCATCCGTGGGTGTTGCCGGATCTTTGGTCTTTGCCTTATTCTCGCGGACGTTAACAATCAGCATTTTCAAGGAAGTCCTGCTGGCAACGGTGAAAACGAGTACGATGATCATGCTGATTGTCGCGGGAGCTTCTTATCTGTCAGTCGTTGTAGGCTACTTGAATATGCCGGCCAAGTTGACGGCGTTTATCTCAGAGATGGGATTATCGAGCTATATGCTGATTGTCATTTTAACAATTATGTACATTATTTTAGGCTGTTTACTGGACGGTTTTTCAATGATTGTGATGACTATGCCGCTGGTGTTGCCATTAATTGTTGCGGCCGGCTTTGACCCGTTGTGGTTCGGTATTTATCTGATCTTTATGATCGAAGTAGCACAAATTACGCCGCCGGTCGGATTTAACTTGTTTGTGATTAACGGGATGGTGGAAGAGGACATATTAACAATCGCAAAATATGCCCTGCCTTCTTTCTTGATCATTCTGCTGATCGTAGCTGTTGTGACCGTCTTCCCGGAAATTATTTTATGGCTGCCAAATAAAATGTAGAGGTGAAGAATGAATGGTGAAAGTAGATTTGAATTGTGATTTGGGAGAGAGTTTCGGAAATTTCAAAGTAGGAAATGACGAGGTGGTCCTGCAATATGTAACATCCGTCAACGTGGCATGCGGCTTTCATGCCGGTGATCCTATTGTGATGCAGAAGACAGTAGAAATGGCGCTGGATAATAACGTGGCAATCGGCGCGCACCCGGGCTTTCCGGATTTATTGGGCTTTGGGCGCAGACAGATGTTCATCACCCCCGCTGAAGCAAAGGCCTATGTACTGTATCAAGTGAGTGCGCTGAACGGTTTTGTAAAAGCGGCAGGCGGCACATTGCAGCATGTCAAACCACATGGTGCATTTTACAATATGGCGGCCAAGGATTATGGGCTGGCACGGGGGATTGCAGAAGGCGTGCATGCAGTGAATCCCGACTTAATTCTCATGGGACTTGCAGGTGGAGAATTAATCCGGGCGGGGAAGGAAGTCGGGCTGCAGACAGCGAGTGAAGTGTTCGGCGACCGCCGGTATACGTCTGACGGCAAGTTGATGGACCGCAGCGTCGAAGGCTCCGTGATTCATGACAAGCAGGCAGCAGCCGATCAGATACTGGATATGGTTCTGCATGGCAAGGTGCGCACGCTCGACGGCGAAGAAGTCCATGTCGAAGCAGACAGCATCTGCGTCCACGGCGATAATTATGAAGCAGTGGAGCTGGTGAAGGAAATTAGAAGATCGCTGACTGAAAAGGGCGTTGAATTGAAGGCACTGCGCTGAGCAGAATGAAAAGAAGGACCATCCGGCACTAGCCGCGGTGGTCCTTCTTTTTATTGTGATTGAAGAAAACAGAGAATGGTGCGGTGAATAGCAGTTTTGGTTCGTTCGTTAAGCTGTTTGGTGCGGTGAGGCAGCCTAAACGCGCGGTTGCGGCGATGTTTGGCTCGTTTCCAGCCGTTTTTGGCGCGGTGACGGACGACTTTCGCGCCCCAACCCTTTCATTCAGCCGCAAATCCTACTTCTTCAACAATAAATAGCAGAAATAAGGTGCCCCGATCAGCGAAACGATGATGCCGGCGGGAATGCCGTCCGGCTCTAAAATATTCCGCCCGATCGTATCCGCCAACAGCAGCAAAAAACTGCCGATCAGAATGGCGATCGGTAAATTCATGCGGTGGCGCGGACCAATGAGGGACTTCGCGATATGAGGCGCCATCAGGCCGACAAATGCAATGCCGCCGGTAACCGATACGGCAGAGGCAGCCAGTGCCACTGCAGTCAGCAGCAAAACCAGGCGCTCGCGCTCTACCGACACCCCGACTCCTGTAGCCAGCGATTCATTCAGCCCTAAAAGATCCAATCGATGGGCTTTATACAAAGCAAAAGGTATCAGTACCAGCAGCCACGGCAACAGCGCCCAGATAAACGGCCAGTCAGTGCCCCAAATGTTACCGGCAATCCATCTGGAAATGAAATCAACCTTTTCCCGTTCAGCCGATGAAATAATGACAACCATGATCCCCGAAAGAGCCATAGAAAATCCAATCCCAACGAGTACAAGCCGCATAGGCTGCAGTCCGGTTTTTCGGCTATACGCAAACAGATAAATGAGGATGGACGTCACCAGTGCTCCTGCAAATCCTGCCAGCGGCAATAGCAGTGAGAATAAACCGGCTTCAATCGGAACGAAAAGGAAAAATAGGGCGATTGCCACACCGGCACCTGAATTAATTCCGATAATTCCGGGGTCAGCCAGATCATTTCGTGTAATTCCTTGTAAAATAGCTCCGGACAGCGCAAGTGCAGCGCCAGCCAGAAGTGTAATAAGTATTCGCGGAAGCCGAATGGAAAACAGGACGAATTCTTCTTTGAACGTTCCCTGGCCTAAAAACACAGGGATGATTCGGTTCCATTCAATCGATGCATAGCCAAGTCCCATCGCAACAGCGCTCAGCAGCAGTATTAAAACAACTAAGCAGCCAACCAGAAGACGCTGTTTTTTTCGTATACGGGGAAGAATCATGAGAATGCGCGGCCTCCTTTACGGACGATCACCAAGAAGAATGGCAGTCCGATCACAGCAATGAGTGCGGCTACCGGCGTTTCAAACGGTGCCTGCAGCGTCCTGCCGAGTATATCCGCCAGCAGCATGAAGCTCCCGCCGATGACGGCCGAAACAGGAATGATGAACCGGTAATCTGTACCGACGATGGCCCTCACAATATGAGGAATCATTAAGCCAACGAACGCCAGATTACCGACTAACGCCACAGCGGACCCTGCCAATAAAATAATGACAACGAAAAGAATCGCCTTAACTTTGAGAGTATTTTGTCCAAGCCCGATTGCCACTTCTTCATTCAGACTCAGCAAAGTCAGCTGGCGGGACAGCAGAACAGCGATGAATATTCCTGCCAGAATGACAGGAACGATTATTTGCAGCTGTCCCCATGTCGTGCCGATGACTCCGCCTGCCGTCCACATGGAAACATTTTTAGAGATTTTAAAATACAGTCCGACTCCTTCTGCAATCGCAAAAAGAAAAGTGGATATGGCAGCACCTGCCAGAATGAGGCGAATTGGCGCAAATCCTCCGCGTTTGGCAGAGGCGATGCCGAAAACCAGAAGAGCACCGGCAGCTGAACCAATGAAACAGGCAATCATAATTCCGAAATAATTAACACCGGGCAGTAATGCGAGAGTGATCGCCAAAGCGGCATTGGCTCCGGCAGTCAGCCCGAGCAGCCCCGGATCTGCAAGTGGATTCCGGGTCATGCCCTGCATGATAGCCCCGGAAACCGCCAGTGCGGCGCCGACAGCCAGCGCGCCGATTTCCCGCGGCATGCGAATTTCCTTCAAAATCATCGCACCGGATTCTTTGCTGCCTGTAAATGACAGCCGTACATCGCGCCATGAAGTGTGAGCGGCGCCAAGCTTCATGGCAAGCATGAAGATAGCCAATAAAAGCAGCATACTGGCCAGCAGTTTTATGCTGAAAGGGATTGTTATTTTTCGCTGTTCTTTCATTTGCTCCGCTCCTTGCCTTTTCCGTTCATTAGAAAAGGATCCCCACTTCCGATGGGAGGGGGATCCTTTTCGATTATTATTTCGTGCCTAAAAAGTGCTCTTTAAAGAATCCAAGCTGATAGTCCAGTGTCAACGGATCGTTGAAATAGAATTCGTCTCCGTTGGCTACAAATACGCGATCATTCTTCACTGCAGGGATATTTTTATAGGTTTCTGTTTCCATGAAGGAATTATCCGCTGCATCGAACATACTCAAGATCATATAATCTCCCGCAAACTCAGGAAGCACTTCAGAGGACAGTGCGTAATAGCCCGGTTCCATCGCCGTTTCTTTTACTTTCTCAGGCATAGCCAGTTTCATTTCCTGATAAAGAATTTCTGTGCCGCGGCCCCAGCTGTCGCCGTAAACATATAAGTCTTTATCAAATTTTTCGACAACAGAAACCGTAGCATCCTCACCGATTTTTTCCTTGATCTCTTTACCTGCATCCTGTGCACGCTGTTTGAAGTCTTCTACCCATTTCGTTGCTTCTTCTTCTTTGTTCAGCAATTTTCCGATTTCTATATGCTGTGTCAGATAATCAAAATTACCGTATGTATACGTCACAGTCGGCGCAATTTCTTTCATTTTGTCAATGTTTTTAGTGGTATTGAACCCGATAATCAAATCGGGTTCAAGCTCGATGATTTTCTCAATATTTTCCTCGGATACCTCTTCCACATCTTGTAAGGCAGACTCAAAGCGGGGATTCGACTTCGACCATGAATCGACGCCGACCAAGTTGACGCCCAGTGACATGACGTTACCGGCAAAACTTGCCAGTACAACAACTCTCTGAGGATCAGCAGGAACTTCCACCGGGCCTTCTTCAGATTCGTACGTAATCGTACCGCTTTTTCCTTCGTCCTCTTTCGGTGCAGATTCAGTCGACTTGTCTTCCTGCTTATTTCCGCAGGCTCCTAAAACCAATGCCATCAGCAACAGTGCCGGCAATATAAACTTTTTCATCATTCATTGTCCCCTTTACATAGATCATATGTAATACATAATGGTTTTCCGGTTCTCGGATCCGTTCCAATCTCTGCGTCAATCCGGAACACTTCACGCAAAATATCCGGCTGGATGACATCCGCACATTGTCCTGCACGGACAATTTCCCCGTCTTTCATGGCGATAATGAAATCGGCAAAACGAGCGGCCTGATTCAAATCATGCAATACCATCACAATCGTGCGCTGCTGTTCTTTGTTCAATTTTTGGAGAAGTTCCAGTACTTCGAGCTGATGCGCCATATCCAGATAGGTTGTCGGTTCGTCGAGAAAGATAATATCTGTTTCCTGTGCGAGAGCCATCGAAATCCAGACCCGCTGCCGCTGACCGCCTGACAGTGCATCGACTTCACGGTATTTGAAACCGCTTGTATTTGTCACATCGAGCGCCCAGTCAATGACTTCAATATCATGTGCCGTCAGCCGTCCCATCGCATTTTGATAGGGGAATCTGCCGTAAGACACCAGTTCACCGACTGTCAAACCGCTTGCGGCTTCCTGTGTCTGCGGAAGAATCGCCATTTTGCGTGCCAGCTTTTTCGTATGCTGTTTTGCAATATCCCCGCCGTCAAGTACGACTTTGCCGGATTGATGAGGGATCAGACGTGTGACCGCTTTTAGAAAGGTGGACTTCCCGCAGCCGTTTGCACCAATAATTGCAGTTATCTGCTGATCCGGTATCTGTACGGATAGATCCTTGACAATGATCCGGTCATCATATGCAATTTGTAAATTTTCCGTGTATAAGCGCACCATTTCCTGAATTCCAGCCTTTCCCGCAAGATAATCGTTGATAATGATTCTCATTTTCAGTACAATGAAAACTATAATTCGAAACGCTGTCATTGTCAAATACTTTTTAAAGGGGAAATTACTGTGAATGAAAAAGATATCTTGGATATTACAATCATTGGCGGGGGACCTGCCGGGCTTTACTCTGCTTTTTACAGCGGTCTGCGGGAAATGAAAGCGAAGATTATTGAATATCAGCCGCAGCTCGGCGGGAAAATTCATGTTTATCCAGAAAAAATGATCTGGGATATTGGAGGCGTTACACCGGCACCCGGTGCGCAAGTAATCGAACGGCTGGTAACACAGGGGCTGACTTTTAATCCGGAAGTCGTGCTGAATGAGAAAATCACACATATTGAAAAGTCAGAGGAAGGATATTTCATTCTGCAGGCCGCTTCAGGAACCATTCATTACAGTAAAACGATTATTTTGGCGACAGGTACAGGAATTTTGAATCCACAAAAGATTGAGGTGGAAGGGGCAGAACGTTTTGAAGTGACCAACTTAAATTATACAGTGAAGTCATTGGGCCGTTTCAAAGGAAAGACGGTCCTGATTTCAGGCGGAGGAAATGCAGCAATCGACTGGGCCAATGAACTGCAGCCGATTGCTGAGAAGGTTTATTTAACGTATCGCAAAGATAATTTGAATGGGCATGAAGCGCAGGTGAGGCAGTTGCTCGAAAGCGGAGTGGAATGCCATTTCAATACGAATATTTCCCGTTTCATTGCTTCGGACGATCATAGCAGAATTGAGAAAGTGGAGCTTCAGCACAATGAAGACGGTTCTCATATAGCGGTCAACGTTGACGAAGTAATCATCAATCACGGCTATGAGCGGGATACTTCCTTGATCGGTGACCAGCAGCTCGGCATTCAATTGAACGAGCATCAGCAAATTGCCGGTACTTGCAAGAGTGCGACATCGGTTGACGGCATGTTTGCGGCGGGTGACGTATTGAGTCATGAAAGTAAAGTCCACTTAATTGCAGGTGCATTCCAGGACGCTGCAAATGCGGTGAACTGCGCAAAAACCTATATAGACCCGCAGGCCAATGAAAACGGAATGGTTTCTTCGCATAACGAGCTGTTTAAAGAGAAAAACCGTGAATTAATCAAGCAGCTTATTTGAAGTATTAAAGCGAATTCTGAAGCCAGCGGGACAGCAGCCGGTTAAACGCGTCAGGCTGTGCGACAGGGAATCCGTGCCCCATATCTGATATTAAAATAGATTGAGAACCAGGCAGCCTGGAAAGCAGTGCCGCCGAGTCTTTCACCTGCCGGGTTTCTTTCGTGCCGACAGTTGCCAGAAGACGTGTAGTGCTGCCTGCCAGGTTTTCCGGCAATGAGTAAGCAAGGTTTTCCTGCAGCATTTCCGTCAATGTCCCGCTTTTCATTTTCTTACTGGTTGCATAATATGATTCAAAGTACTCTCCATTTACATACAGCTGCCGCGCCTGAATCCTGGCGAACTGCCGGCTTTGTATGAGCGGATAAGTCAATCTGATCATCGGTTTGATGAAAGGGACAGCGTACTTCATTGGTTTTACTAATGCACTGTTGATCATGGCAGAATGAAAGAAATCCGGTGCCAGATGGATCATTTCCAGACAGACTTGTGCGCCGATGGAAAATCCTGCGAGATGTATGGGTTTGCCAAAGTCTTTTTGCGCAAGCAGTGCCAGCATCTCCTCGGCATTTTCACGGATTGAAAACCCGCTGTCTCCGCTGCGGGCACCATGTCCTTGAAGTGTGGGCACTAAAATATGAAAATCCTCACTGAAATAGGGGATTTGCTGCTGCCACATCCATGCGTCCACACCTCCGCCATGAATGAACAGCAAGATTTCACCTGCTGTATTGCCGTATTCTTCATAGATCATTCTGCTGTCATCCTTTCCATCAGACTGTCTGAAGTTTTTCCATGCGTGCTGCCAATTTCTTCTGCCATTCTGCTGCTAATGCGTCGACTGCTGTGATTTTATTCATCGCTTCCAAATCACGTGTGCCTCTAAAATAGATTTCATTTGCATAGAGAATCGAAACTGCATGAGGATCGCGTTCCAGAAGGGTAATCATTGAATCGGAGCATACGATGCCTTCTTTCAATGTCCGGCATAAATAGCCGGTGAATCCTGTATCAATCAGTTTCTTCATAAGATCTGGCAGGCCTGTCCGCATATTGATCGTGCTGCAGGGTACCCGTCCCTGTGTGACTTGGATGACGGCATCGCCCACTTGGAAGATATCTCCGATGCACACATCTTCTTCGAGCATTCCGGACACCGTTAAGTTTTCTCCGAACGTGGAAGAGGGCAATGTGCAGGCAAATTCCTTTTCCCAGTAAGCATAATGTTCAAAAGGATAGATACATACCGCACGATCAGGTCCGCCGTGGTGCTTCGTGTCCGCAATCCCGTCTCCCTGGAATCCGTCTGCAGAAAGAAACGCTTCTTCCGATGATTGCTTGCAAATTGCACTGACATATTCTTTTCCTTGCACAGTCTTCAGACTGCTCGGCATTCCGATGGATAAGGTTCGTAATTCAATTCTGGTTTTCAATAAAACTCCTTCTTTCTATCCGTTTGTTGCTGCTATTATACATGAGGCCCGAGCTATGAAGGAAGCACAATCGTCCCGTATTTACTATGTACATTGCACGAAAGTATTTTGTAACAGCAGAATGAAGCCGGTTTGATCATTAAAGCCACTTTATTGCTCATTAAACTGTGCAACCGCTCATTCGCAGTCCGCGACCGCGCATTCACAGCGTCTGAGTGATCATAAACACTTGCCAAGCGCTCATAACAGCCATTCAACCGCTCATTGAAATTCCTTCTGCCCGAAGAATCAGGTGTGGCCAGAGATTCGACTTCGAGTATTTTACATGAAACACGCACAGAACAGTCGAAACCGAATATACTAGAAATGAAAGATAGGCTATCGCATGGATAGCCTATTTTTCTTACAGAATGTCCAGTTGAGCAACAAGTGCAACCAAAACCTGAAGCAATAGCTGCAATGAAATCGCTACATCTGTGTCTACTGTGGTTACTTCAATATCACGGCTATTGACAATAATCAGTCTCTGCCGGTTTGTCTGGCGAATTTGAGATCTTTCCAACAACTCTGCTGTAACTCTTTCTGCGCGTGAACTGTCAGCGATAGAAATGTTGACAACAATTGCAATGGCAACCTGAAGCGCTGCCTGCAAAGATACGGCAACCTGGGTATCGGTCGTACTGACACGGATATTGCAGGAATCCCGAATGACAATCAGTTCATTAGACAGCTGGTCAATTTCTGAAGAAACTTCTGCGTCAGCCCCTGTATTGTTGTCGTTATCCCCGGAACAAGGGTTGCAGGGGTGCTGTGCAGAAGAATCCAATGCAGACCACTGTTCTTCATCATGTGAATAGTAACTCATAGCTTCATCCCTCCTCTCTCTTACTAGTAAATGCGCAGGAAACCGTTTGAACTGAACGAATTGACCATTAGTTGTTCTCTTTATTTTCATTCGGGTTTTCGCTGCTCTCCTTCTTTTTGGATTTTTTCAGAAATGCCTCTCTGAGCGGATTGACGTCAGACTTCACCGCCTCTGATTCGGCAGTATCCGCCTCAAATGTTGTTTTTGTCTGCAAAAAGTCCTCTACTTGTGTCTTGAGTTGTTCGACGGTCTTCTTCAGGCTTTCTCTCTGCTCGTCGGAAATCCGTCCTTTTGCCTCTTCCGTATTAATCTGGTTTTTTCTAAATAAGTCTGCAATAAAAATTTCCATTAGCTGGCCGGATAATCCGTATAAGTTTTCTCTATGGCTCTTTTCTTCCAATTAATTCACCTCCTATTTCCTATATATATTCAGAATGAAAAGGAACGTCAGGGCGTCTGGCTGCCATATACATATTCCGTGTCTAAACAAAAAGAGCAGCCGAGGGAATAACTCCCTCAACTGCTCTTTCATTTGTGAATATTAGATCGCCACTGCAATCAGCCAGAAAATATGCAGACAGATCACAGTGACATATAGAAACAAGGCGCTCGTTAGCCCGATTCGCAGGAATATTCCCGTTTTGCCGGCTGTCACGAGATACAGCAGCAGAAGCGGCAATCCGATTTTGACCGTGTAATACAGCACAATGCTTTTCTCATACATAAATGAAACGAGCAGATTGGCTTCTTGGATGTGTCCTGCGCGCAATCCATAATCAGTGAAGACAGCATCTAATAAACATAAGCAGGCTAATAGGAAGCTCGCGTTCAATAGGCGGCTTCGTTCGAGCGGCAAGTCTTTTGAGGCATCCATAATCTCCACTCCCAATCAGTATAGTAAATAGATAGGATGAGCAAAAAGTGTATATTTTATTCATATAAATTTCGGATCTTCACCAAAACATGTGCTTGACAGTTTACTTGATGAGCAGTTTGAGATTTTTCGTGATTGCGCAGTATAGAGGAGGTGGAAGGATACCGTTTCCCTGCGTTCCAGGCGGACGCGTGTCCTGCGGGCCCTCGGTGAGCCAAGCGAACAGCGAAGGGTTCGCTTTGCCGTATTTTTGCGCTCTTTGCAAGTATTAAGGCAAACTGTGCTCCTAACGCTACGCTTTTACTCGCAAAAGCCGTTCTACGTGACGGCTTTCACTCCGGTACACTAGGCTGGTTTTTCAGGACTTTTTATGTGAGTAGGTAGTAGTATGAGCATACTGTTTGAGACTATAACGATAGAAGTTTCTGCATGATAGTGGATAAAAAAATGTGCAGCCCTTGTACTGCGCATTTTTTATATTGCATTTAATTAGGAAAGAATGTATAGTACATTACAACAGTAATGCACTGAGTAACCAGAAAGGCGGTGAAGCTCTTGCTGGAGATGGATGGCGAAAAACCGATTTACATACAAATTGCGGAATGGCTGGAAAATGAAATCATTGACGGAACACTGGAAGCGGACGACAAAATGCATTCGCAGTACCAGCTGGCAGAGCTGTTCAATATAAATCCCGCAACTGCCGGGAAGGGGCTGACGATTTTGCTTGATGCAGATTTGATTTATAAAAAGAGGGGTCTCGGGACATTTGTTGCCGCCGATGCACGGGAAAAGCTGCTGGCGAAACGGAAAGACCATACATTGCGCCGCCTGATTCGGGAACTGTTGGACGAAGCGAGATTATTAGGCATAGAAGACGAGGAACTGTTCCGGTTCATTCAGACCGAGCGAAAGGAGAGATTGTAATGCCGGCAATTTCAATGAAAAATGTAACGAAAAAGTACCGCTCACTGACTATACTGGACCAAGTCAGCCTGAATATTCGGCAAAACGTCATAACAGGCGTAGTCGGACGAAATGGAGCGGGCAAGACGACATTAATGAAGATGATTGCAGGATACACGAAAGAAACGGGAGGCGAGCTGCGAGTTTTCGGGGAGCGTCCGTTCAACAGTCTCTCGGTTTCGTCAAATATGATTTTCATAGATGACATGATGAATTTCCCGGATGCACTGACACTGGGCGATATTTTAATAGAGTGCGAGCGCTTCTATGCTAATTGGGACGGTGAATTGGCAAAACGGCTGCTGGAATACTTTTATTTGCCGCTGACGTTGAAGCATCGGATTTTATCGAAAGGTAAGCGGAGCACATTCAATGCGGTAGTTGGAATTGCCGCGCGGTGTCCGCTGACGATGTTCGATGAGCCGATCACCGGGATGGATTCGGCTGCACGCCGGGATTTCTACCGCGCGTTGCTGAAGGATTATATTGCGCATCCGCGGACAATTTTATTATCGAGCCATCATGTAGAGGAAATGGAAGACTTGTTGGAGGATGTGCTGCTGATTGACGGAAAAGGGGTAGGCTTTCACGGTCCGATCATTGAGCTGCAAGAGAAGTTTTTGTCACTGCAGGGGAAATTGGACATGCTGGAAGCCCATGCGAACCGCCACGCAGTCATTCACCGATCAACAGCCGGTCCACTGACGGAATGGATTGTGGATAATGAGCATACCGAATCGGAAATTGACGAACTGAAGCAGGCAGGCATCCGAGTCACGCCGGTTTCAGCGAGTAATGCCTATTTAGCAATGACCGGACAGACGAGAGGAGGGGTCGATGATGTTTTCAACGCAATGGAGCGTGCATGAGCTGGCGAAGCGTCAGTTTTTATTCAAACTGAATGCCAACGGACCGGCGTTTTCGATGCTGATCGTGCTGCAGATTATCGCGACCGTTTTTCTCGGCGGGGCATCGACTTCGACGTCAGACTATGGAAGTGAGCCGTTCAGCTTAAGCTATACGACCGTATCGAATGACGGACAGGTCGGCCTGACGCTGTTTTGGGCATTGATTGTCGGGTTTTTGCTGACTTCAGCTGCTCAGCGCAATGAATCCTTTGTCTTTGTGACGAACCGGCTGACCTTTCAGCTGGCAAATTTCTATTTTTTCTGTACGGCTGCACTGCTTGGCGGCGTGACGACCGTGATGCTCGGCTCCGTGATGAAAATTATTACACTGGCAGGCGGCCATGCGGTCATTGAAACGGCAGGACTGTTTTCCGCTCCGCTGGAATTTTTCTTGCAAATTTTCGTCATGGCGTCCTATACACTGCTGCTCATGCTGGTCGGTTATACGCTCGGCACTTTCGTTCAATACAGCCGTATTTTCATCATGCTGTTCGCGCTGATGTGGATTGGCTTCATGCAGTTTTCATTCTTTATGCTGGGCACTGATACAGACAGTCTGCTGCAGTTTTACTATGCGGAGCCTTCTGTCTGGCTGTTTGCCTTAAAAGTACTGCTGTCTGCAGCGGCCCTGTTTGGTATAAGCTTTTGGGTGACGAATCGATTGGAGGTGCGGAACCCATGATGATCTTTGCCATAGTTACGCCTATCTTGTTAGTCTTGGGCTTACTTACTATCATGATGACCGTGAAAAACATGGGACGTATCCAAATTAAAAAGAACGTCCACCGCAAGCTGATCATCGGTTATCTGATCCTGCTGTTTATCGGGGTCATCACGGCAGAAATCATGACTTCTATGAATGATCAGGAACCACCGCCGAAGATGCCAGAAAATGCTGCACAATTTGATCTGCGGTCTGCTATTGAGCAGGACGCAGCGATTCCTGAACGACTTGTGGCAGCGAGAAGGACACATGAGGTGGACGGAATATTTGCGATTCCTGACTTATACAACGGAGCCTATATTCTGATCGAACGAACGCCCGGTGAAAGCAATATCATCGAAGAAACCGTTTTTAAGCCGGAACTGTACGCAGGTTTTGACGTGTCAGACGGCTCATATTTTGATTTGACCGGTAAGCTGCAGATCGAACTGCCGGTATGGGACAGCCGCTCGATGCGTATTCCGAAACAGCCGGTAAATAAAATCCGCTACTCGATTTATCATGACTCGAATATGCTGACTCAATTCGGAAGCTCGCCCAGTACAAGTACAGGGATGGTATCGGGCACCGTGTTAGGGGGAATGACAATTTATTTACGCATTCCGGAATCCATTGAGCTGGATATTTCTGAAACTGAAGATGAATTTGAATATGATCAGTATATCGAATTGCTGTAAAATAAAAGCTATCTTGAAGTGAAAATACTTTCAAGCTAGCTTTTTCAAACGCCGTTTTGATTAGTTCAGCACGGCAGCGCACCAAACAAGCAGCCAACCGTGCCAAAAAGCTTCACAAGCGAACCAAAGAAGGTGTGACCGCACCATTCATCAACAGAGGCGCACCAAACTATGTATTGAACGAGCCAAACCATGCTTTCACCGCACCTTTCCTTCAGGCTCAGCATAAAAAGTGCATAAAAAGACTGTCAGCAGCTCAGAAAATGAGCTTGCCGACAGTCTTTTTAAATATTATCCGCGTTCCACAGGCATCGAGCAGCATCTGAATGAGCCGCCCGATTTGATAATTTCCGAAAAGTCGACTTCAATCACTTGAAATCCATTGGCACGCAGCTTAGCATTCACTTTTGCATTCTGCGGAAGACTGAAAACTTTGCCGTTGCCGATCGACAACACGTTGGTGCCTAGAGAGAACTGCTCATCCGCTTCGACTTCGATCAATTCGAATGAAGTCGCCAGTTCGTCGAAGGTCTCCTGGTCGAAAGCCGGCTTGAAAATCAATGCTTTTTCAGATGAAAGAATATTAAATACACAGTCCAAGTGCAGATAGCGCCCGTCAAACGGGATACGCTTGACGGTATACTCAGGAAGCTTCTGTTCTAAATGGCGTACTGCTTTTGACGATGTCCTGCTGCTGATGCCGACATAGATAGTGTCGCGGTCGACAATTACATCGCCGCCTTCCATCCGGTCTGCAGCAGACTGATAGGTGATATCTTCTTCCGACAGCCATTCCTTCAGCGGCCCTTCCTCTCCTTTGCGGATATCTGCCGCCAGACCGGCAACAAACACTTCATTGCCAATCGTAAAGCCGATGTCCCGCGTGAATACCTGCTCCGGAAATTCCTCAGATGCGGGAAGGGTGATTACGTCCACTCCATTTTCCTTCAACAGTTTCTCAAACTGCGCATGCTGTTTCATGGCGCGTGTCTTGTCGATATTCTCGTCCAGATATTGTTTCTGCACTTCATTGATTACTTCGTCAATTGCCATAAATTCTGGGGGACATAAAATGACCCGGCGTAATGTATCATATTCTGTCATGCATTTTATAGTTGAAGTTTTTTGTAGTTGAGCTCCCAATATTCGTGCGCCTCCCATTTTTGAAAGTACATTTACCAATTCCCTTTTCTTCGTTATAACAAACCTGTTTATTAGAATTAATGTAAAATTTAGCATTTGGTTAGCAGCGGACGACTGATGATAAGCCAAATTGCTATAAAGTTGAACGGGGATATTTTCACTTCCTGTATGGTAAAATACATTCTATCTGAGTGTTTTGCTGAAAGGTGAGTGACAGGATGACTTCTTTGCAGACGGATATTACTTTCTTAACCGAAGACCAGCTGCCCGAAATTACAGCGCTGCAGGAGAAAGTGATTGCGGTACTGGAAAAGCCGGAATTTCTGCAGCCTTTAACAGAGGAAGAACTTCTGAATATTTTGCGGGGGAACGGCATGATGGCTGGAGCTTATGCAGATGGTCAGCTAATCGCGTTCAGGGCAATGCTCGATCCGGGAAATGAGGAGGAACATTTAGGAGCGGATGTTGGTATTCCTAATGAAGAGCTGTCCGGCGTCCTGTATTCTGAGGTTTCATGTGTAGATCCAAAATTCAGAGGAAATGGGCTGCAGACCACGCTCGGTAAATGGCTGATGGAACGGATCAATACGAAACGCTATCGTTATATTTGTTCAACGGTTGCGCCGTTTAATATACCAAGTCTGAAAGATAAGTTTGCACTTGGTTTGCGGATCTCTGCGTTAAAAGTGAAGTATGGACACAAGTTGCGCTATATCCTATCTGCAGATGCAGAAGCACCCGTTCAATTTGCTGCTCCCTCTGAAGAACGTTCTGTCTTGATGGGCGACAGTGTACAGCAACAGCAACTATTGGCTGAAGGATGGACCAGCGGACAGATAAAACAGCAGGATGGCAACTGGCATGTCGTATACGTGAAATAATAAGGGATGACATAAGGCTATGCGTTAAAAATGCATGGTCTTTTTTTGCGTTTTTTTATTGGACGGGCATTCATATAGTGCAGCACTTCGTAATATATATAAGCTGAACTACTATTATGTAACGCTAAGGAGTGTCAGCAGTGAAAGGGAAAATGATACCGCTATTTATACTTTGTCTGCTGGTCGGCATATTGTCGGCTTGTGGAAATAAAAAAGCAACTACTGTAAAAGAAGATGATAAAGCGGATGAGCAAACACGCAAGGATGAATTAGTACTTGCGATAGGAAGCGAGCCGGAGGACGGTTTTGATCCGATTACCGGCTGGGGTCGTTATGGTTCTCCTCTATTTCAGAGTACCTTATTATCTTATGATGAAAACTTTCAACTGGTTGGTGACTTAGCGACCGACTATTCTTTAAGTGAAGATAGTCTGGAATGGCAAGTGAAGATTAGGCAGAATATTCAATTCTCAGATGGAGAAGCTGTACGGGCAGATGATGTGGTATTTACATTTTCTGAAGCCAAGAACAGTAACTCAGTCATTGATCTCAGCAATTTAGAGAGCATTCATGCTTCAGATGACAACACAGTAATATTTACATTAAAACAGCCTGATTCAACATTTATTGCTCACTTAGCAAGTATAGGAATTGTTCCGCAACATGCGTATAACGAAAAATATCATGAAAAGCCTATAGGATCAGGTCCTTATCAATTGGTGGAGTGGAATCGTGGTCAGCAATTGATTGTGGAGAAAAATCCTTATTATTATGGAAATGAATCATTTTTCAAACGCCTGACTTTCCTTTTCACTGAAGCAGATGCCGCGTATGCTGCTGCACAGGCAGGACAAGTAGACGTAGCAGTCGTTCAGCCTCGTCTGGCCGATAAGAAAGTCGATGGGATGAAGTTGGTTGAGTTGGAGAGTGTGGACAATCGGGGAATAGTGTTCCCTTATGTGCCCTCTGGTCAAGTAAATGACAATGGAGATCCCATCGGAAATGACGTCACGTCGGACCCTCTCATAAGGAAAGCAATCAACATTGCTGTGAATCGTAAAGAGCTTGTGGAAAATGTGCTGGAAGGGTACGGCACTCCCGCTTATTCAGTGGCGGATCAGCTGCCCTGGTGGAATCCGGATACCGCTTTTGAAGACGGAAATTTGGATGAGGCTGCAAATATGCTCGATGAGGCCGGCTGGCAAATGAATTCGAACGGAGTGCGTGAAAAGGATGGAATTCCAGCAAGTTTTACACTGCTGTATGCCACTGGTGATGAACAGCGGCAATCATTGGCGATGGCGTTTGCCAGTATGATGCAACCGCTCGGTATCGAAGTGGAAACAGCAGGGAAAAGCTGGAACGATTTAGAACGCCTCATGCATTCGCACCCTGTTTTGTTCGGATGGGGAAGCCATACTCCTCTTGAAATGTATCACCTATATAGTACAAGTACTACTGGCAAAGGCTACTACAATCCAAACTACTATTCAAATAAAAAAGTAGATGAATACATGGAGAAAGCAATCCATGCCAATTCACCTGAAGAAGCAAATGAATATTGGAAAAAAGCACAATGGGATGGGGAGATTGGATTTTCAGTAGCAGGGGATGCACCATGGGCTTGGTTAGTGAATGTAGAACATTTATATGTAATTCGTGAAGACTTAGAGATTGGCAGGCAAAAGATTCAGCCTCATGGTCATGGCTGGCCGATGACAGACTTCATTCAGAACTGGCGGTTAATCGAGTAAGGAGACTGATGGATTATGCGGACTATGAAATTATGCAAGGTCATACTGCGAAAGTGTTTGCGGCTCGGCCTGTTGCTCATAGGCGTGAGTCTGTTATCATTCATGCTCGTAAAAAGTTCTCCGATTGATCCAGTAAGAGCCTATGTCGGGGCAGATATGATGACAGTCAGCCCTGAACAGTTGGAAAGAATCTCTTCTTATTGGGGATTGGGGCAAAATCCGCTGACGCAATTTGGCCATTGGCTGAGAGCCGTTCTCCAAGGTGACTTGGGGACCTCAACGATTTATCGGGCGTCTGTCGCAGATTTGATAGCGGAACGGTTTGGAGCCACTCTTTTACTGACAGGCGGAGCATGGATACTGTCAGGTGTGCTGGGATTTCTGCTGGGTGTGTTTTCCGGTCTGAATCCCGATACATTCATCGATAGGACGGTTCGCTTATATTGCTACGTGCTGGCTTCTTCACCAGGATTTTGGATTGGTTTGCTGTTCTTACTGTTCTTCGCCGTTCATCTCGGCTGGTTTCCAGTTGGTCTTGGAACACCTGCGGGCTTGCTTTCTGCCGAAGTGACATGGATGGACCGTCTGCATCATGTGATGTTGCCCATTGCTACATTGAGTATTTTAGGCGTAGCGAATGTTGCTTTGCATACGAGAGAAAAGGTTATTGAAATCTATCAGCAGCCATTTATTCAATTTGCCAGGGCGAAAGGAATAAACGGACTGAAGTTATTCCGCCTTCATGGGTTTCGCAGTGTCCTCCTGCCTGCAGTTTCCATGCATTTTGCTTCATTTGGTGAAATTTTTGGCGGTGCCATAGTGGCTGAGCAAGTATTTTCTTATCCCGGAATTGGTCAGGCGCTGGTAGAGGCGGGATTAGGAGGAGATATACCTTTGCTGCTCGGTATGGTTCTCGTCAGTGCGCTGTTTGTATTTGTCGGGAACTTACTGGCAGATATTTTATATGTGGCGGTTGATCCCCGATTGAGAAAGGGGGCAGTTTAATGCAGGCCGGAAATGAAGCTGCTGCGCACGATTTGAAGCGCAGGCGAAGCGATAAGCGGTTAATCTGGCTGCCGTTAACTGCGCTGATTGCTCTTCTCGCTTTTGGAATTTATTCTAATGAGCAAGTGATGGTGAACTTACAGTTGCGGAATCAGGCGCCCGGTCTGACACATATTTTCGGGACCGACTGGCTGGGAAGAGATTTGTTTTTCCGGACAATGTCTGGATTAACGAGAAGTTTGACTATCGGATTAATTGCTGCCTTACTCAGTACGTTGTTAGCAGTTATATTCGGCATTCTGTCTTGGTGGCATACGAAAATAGATATGGTGATCGTGTGGCTGGCTGATTTACTATTGAGCCTGCCTCATTTAGTGATGTTGCTGTTACTGTCATTTGCAATGGGCGGGGGTATGAAAGGGCTGATCATCGGCCTGACGCTGACACACTGGCCCAAGCTCTACCGCCTATTACGCAGCGAGATTCTTCAAATCAATGAGTCGCCGTTTATTCATGTATCAAGGCAACTTGGCAAAACGAAATCCTGGATTGCAGGGAATCATTTATTGATCCTCCTGCTGCCGCAAATAGTGGTGGGGTTTGTGTTAATGTTTCCTCATGCAATTCTGCATGAAGCAGCAATCACTTTCCTAGGATTCGGACTGCCGCCGGAACAGCCTGCAATCGGCAGCATTTTATCCGAGGCGATGGGCTTTTTGACAGCAGGTATTTGGTGGATGGCTTTATTCCCGGGTTTAATTTTACTGGCGACCGTGCTTTCTGTAGATTGGTATGGAAGGCTGCTTGGAAAGAAGTTACAAGTGAAGGGAGGCCATCATCATGGCGGTTGAACAGCGCTCATCTCTTTTTGAAGTGCAGTCTTTGTCAATTGGTTTTGACAACTCGCTTGGCAAGCGCCAAGTATTAATTCACGATATAGATTTTACCATCGACTCTGGTGAAATCGTAGCTATAATCGGAGAAAGCGGATCGGGAAAAAGCTTGCTGGCACAGGCGTTTATTGGTCTATTGCCGAAGTCAGGGTTTTGGAGAGGGCGTATGCTTTTCAAGGGGGAAAAAGTTCAGTTTGAAGATCAACAGCGACTTCGTGGAAAGAGCATCTTTTTACTTCCTCAATCTGTAGAAGCACTAGATCCCTTTATGAAGGTTGGTAAGCAGATACAGACTGTACTGAAAAAAGGAAGCAGACTGCAGACGGATTTGGATTTATTGGAAAAAGTAGGATTGCCGCCAGGGACTGACTCGCTGTACCCATTTGAATTGTCAGGTGGAATGGCTAGAAAGGTATTGGGTGCCATGGCGTTGGCAAGCGAAGCTGATTTGGTGATTGCGGACGAACCGACGCCCGGATTAGACGAAGAGTCGCTGCGCACCGTAGTCGGCCTCCTGAAACAGTTGTCTGCAGAAGGAAAGGGAATTGTACTCATTACGCATGATATTCGGATGGCTTTGCAAATTGCTGATCGAATTGCCGTCTGTAAAGAGGGAAGGATTGTGGAGGTGGCAGCTGTCGAGGACTTTTCTAATCGAGGAGAAAGACTGCGGCATCCCTATTCCAAAGCTTTATGGAAGGCCCTTCCGGAAAATGCTTTCTCCACCTAATGAAAAGAAAGTCGGGTGTTTACATGCTGGAAGCAAAGAGCATCGGTTATGGTTACTCGGGCAGATGGGTATTTCGTAATCTCAATCTGCAAATCTCTGAGGGGGAAGTGGTTGGCTTATCTGGAAACAGCGGCTGCGGCAAAACGACAATGGCTAAGGTCTTGGCAGGATACATGGAACCTTCGGAAGGTGCCATTAAAGTGATGGAGAAAAGTATGGACAAGACCGCAACGGGAAGAGCACATCCCGTCCAATTAATTTGGCAGCACCCCGAGCAAACGGTCAATCCAACATGGAAGTTGTCTAAACTGCTTGAAGAGGCCGGGCATTCTGATAGTGATCTGATGGAACAGTTACATATCGATCCGCAATGGCTCTCCCGGTATCCGCATGAATTGTCGGCCGGACAGCTGCAGCGTTTCTGCTTGTTGCGGGCATTGCTTACAAATCCATCCTATGTTTTGGCGGATGAGGCAACGGCTATGCTGGATACTGTGACGCAGCTAGAACTTTGGAAGTTATTATTGAAGTTGGCGGAAGTTCGCGGAATCGGTATCTTGGCCATCAGCCATGATTCCTATTTACTTGATCGCATCAGCACACGCAGACTTCAGTTTTCAGAGCTTACTCAGCATATATTTTCATAACCATCCTGGGTTTGCATTAAAGTTGGTTCTTGGCAATTTTTCCGGCAGGTATTGCGAGAACTATGCAATGCTTCTGGTATGTACTGGTTTCGTTGCTCGACTTTGCAGGGATTTTGAATGAGGTGTGAGTTTGCAGTTTAAACTCGCTTCGGCGCTGGGGGATTGCCTTACGCTGTGAGCCTACTGGCGAAAGGCGTGCCAGCAGTCTCACAGCCACGGCCGACCCCGCAGTTGCGCCTTCGCTGGTGAAGGGAATGTATGTCATGTTGCTTTTTTTTGCAGAGTGTGGATTTAGTTGGCTTTGTTTCGTTGTTCGATTTTGCAAACGCATTGATCACAAGATGCTCAGCCTTTGCAGGATGAAAAGTAATGTATGAAGAACCGCACCTTTCGTAATAATCTCAAATAATATACTCATATTGCCTGCTCACACAAAAAGTTTTGAAAAACTAGCCAGTGTACCTTCGTTCCAGGCAGCCTAAGTTCGCCGCGTCCTGCGGCAACGGCTGCATGACTCACTTCGTGTGAGCCTGCGGCAAAACCACTCCGGGAGGGTCAGCCCGACAGGTAAGACAACTTGCGGGAGCGAAGCGAAAGAAGATGGCAGAAGGCACCCTGTATTGCCTTAATTTTTGCAAAGAGCGCAAAAATACGGCAAAGCGAACCCTTCGCTGTTCGCTTGGCTTACCGCGGGCCCTCCGGAACGCGTCCGCCTGGAACGCAGGGAAACGGTCTCTCTCCACTCACCCTATATTGCGCAATCATATTATTTTATTTTAGTAAAAAAGCGGTTACGAATCCTGCCATTTACACATACTGTCCAGCGTAGAGTGAAATCAGGGCAAGGGGGTGACCGCGTGTTTGAAAATTTTAAAATGATAGAGCCATTGTTTGAAGATCAAGTGCACGAACGCCATCAGTTTGTTGTAACGATGGAGGGAGAAGAGTATACGGGAATCTTGGAAGACGGTGAAATTATCTGGTATCATCCAAAGCCTGACGCCGTAAAAGCAGACGAGCAAATGAATGAAATAGAAATCGAAGTAAAAAAGTTAATTGGGCAGCAAGTAAAATAATCTCTCAAAAGACTCGCACCTGCGCTGGCTGCGAGTCTTTTGCCATTCAATTAAAACCTCGGAAACACTTTTCTCACCCCAAGCAATAGCCATGTACTTAAAACAAACGGCATAGTGAAAGCTGGCAGACCATATGGCATGAGCAAGGTTGTGACGGCAGCAGTTAAGGGGACTGCAATACATGCACCTAAAATGCCTGTTACAACGGCCAGCCGGTTTGAGGAGTCTTTAAATACAACTGACACCGCAAGAATCGTCAAAATTGCGTTATATCCATACAAGCCCGCTTGAATCAATGAATGCTCCGCCAGTAAAACGAATGCTGTTAAAACCGCAAAAACATTTCCCACGATTGCAAAAACTCCAAATCGCCAGCCTGCCCAGAATAAACCGGCGTACAGCAATACTCCTGAAATTGAATTTTGCAGAAAAAAAATCTGCCCTATCCCATTTAGCATTGCCTGCATACCGCTAACATTGCCCTCGATATGCAAATCCCAGCGAGACAGATCCTGCGGCACTAGTTCAGAAGATAATTGAATGATGTCCAATCGGTAAGATGCTAATAAGGTAATCCAACTCACAATAATGAAAGGGAATGTTAAGACAGGAATTTCAGTCTGCCGCATAAAATGCATGACAGTGGCAGTGAAAAGTGCCGTTACAGCAGCTCCGAACAGGCCGATGATCCAATGATAAGGCCCTGTTAAAAAGAGGGTGAGAGCGATTCCCGTCAGAACCGGACTGTATCCCAGTAAACCTTGCTGTATCAGTTGAGTATCTGCCTTGCCCGCGAGGCCGATTAATGTGCCGATTAGAGAGGACAGCAAAGCGACCATACCGAGCAGGGGAGAGGAAACTGTGATCGCCAATAAAATTAAAATTCCTGTCATTGTATTTTCAATAAATAACACTTGTGAAACACCTTTACAAGTTGCGGCGGCAATTGCACGCCATGTCATGAAGGGATTGATAGACACCATGGAATCCACCTCTTTTCTAAACGTTCATCTGCTTACTGATCATAATATGAGCAATTTAAATCAAATTATGTTGAAAGTCCCGGAGAACTGTTGATTAAGAATAATTATAAATGGACAACATGGTAAGTGAATACTTTGTTTGGAAATATAGGCTACCTATTGAATGGGAGGACTGTAAAATGCACTTACTACCAAGAGAAATTGATAAGCTTCTCATCGTTGTAGCGGCAGACGTGGCGAGACGGCGAAAAGAAAGAGGACTGAAATTGAATCATCCGGAAGCAGTTGCCTTAATTACCCATGAAGTACTGGAAGGTGCACGGGACGGCAGGACTGTTGCCCAGTTAATGGAATACGGAGCTACGATCTTGTCGCGTGATGATGTGATGGACGGAGTTTCTGAGATGATTCACGATGTGCAAGTGGAAGCAACTTTTCCAGATGGAACGAAACTTGTCACGGTTCATCAACCAATTAATTAATACACCATGGGAGGAACGTACAATGCAGCCAGGAGAACTATTTTTGAGAGACGATGTAATTATTATAAATAAAGACAGGCCCATTACTACGCTGACAGCAAAGAATACTGGAGACCGGCCGATTCAAGTAGGTTCACATTATCATTTTTATGAAGTTAACGGAGCCATACAGTTTGAACGGGAGAAAGCCTTCGGAAAACGGTTAAATATTCCGGCAGGCGCGGCGGTGCGATTTGAACCGGGTGATGAAAAAGAAATCGAATTGATCTGCTTCACCGGCAAACAGCGCGTATATGGTTTTAATAATAAAGTCGACGGTTCTATAGAAGGAAGGTGCAAATAAATGGGTTTTGAAATGTCGAGAGAGCAATATGCGCAAATGTATGGACCGACTGCAGGGGATTCCATTCGTTTGGCGGATACAGATTTATTCATACGAGTGGAGAAAGATCATACAACTTATGGAGATGAAGTAGTATTTGGCGGCGGGAAGGTAATTCGCGACGGCATGGGCCAGGATCCGCTTATTACCCGTGAAGACGGGGCGCCGGATACAGTCATCACCAATGCAGTGATTGTGGATTATACAGGAATTATTAAAGCCGATATCGCAATCCGTGACGGCAAGATTTCAGGGATTGGAAAAGCAGGAAATCCGAACATCATGGATGGTGTCAACATCGTCATCGGTGCGGGCACAGAAGTGATTGCGGGGGAAGGATTAATTGTCACGGCCGGCGGAATCGACACACACGTCCATTTCATTAATCCTGAACAGGTCCGGACAGCATTGGCTGCCGGTACGACTACGCTGATTGGCGGCGGCACGGGACCAACAGCCGGCTCAAAGGCGACAACCGTTACGCCCGGTGAGTGGCATATTCACAAAATGCTCGAAGCTGCTGAAGGATTGCCGATTAATGTAGGTTTTACAGGCAAAGGACAGGCTGCCGATAAAAAACCGTTAATTGAGCAAGTGAAGGCGGGCGTCATTGGGTTGAAAGTTCATGAAGATTGGGGTGCCACTCCCTCAGCAATCGACAACGCACTGTCTGTAGCGGATCAATACGATGTTCAAGTGGCACTTCATGCAGACACGTTAAATGAAGGCGGCTTTATGGAAGATACGATGGCAGCGATAAAGGACCGCGTCATTCATATGTATCATACCGAGGGAGCAGGCGGCGGGCATGCACCGGACCTGATCAAATCAGCAAGCTACCCAAACATTTTGCCGTCCTCAACTAATCCTACTTTACCCTTTACCGTCAATACAGTGGATGAACATTTGGACATGCTGATGGTATGTCACCATTTGAATCCATCTATTCCGGAAGACTTGGCTTTTGCAGACTCACGGATTCGTCGTGAAACGATAGCTGCAGAAGACATCCTTCAAGACATGGGTGTGTTCAGTATGACGAGTTCAGATGCGCAGGCAATGGGGCGTGTGGGCGAGGTAGTGTTGCGTACATGGCAAACGGCCAATAAAATGAAACACCAAAGAGGCACGATGGAAGGCGACGAAGAACGGTCGGATAATACGCGGGTAAAACGATACATCGCAAAATACACGATTAATCCGGCAATTACTCACGGAATTTCCAAGTTTATTGGTTCAGTGGAAGTAGGAAAGTATGCAGATCTTGTCCTATGGTCTCCTGCATTTTTTGGTGTAAAACCGGAAATGATCCTGAAAACCGGTTTTATTGTAGAAAGTCTGATGGGAGATGCGAATGCTTCGATTCCTACACCGCAGCCCGTCATTTATCGCCCAATGTATGGACAAGTCGGGAAGACACTGCAAACGACCGCAATCACATTTATTTCGCAGGCAGCCTACGATGATAAAGTCCACGAGAAATTGGGACTGCAGCGAATTGTTCTGCCGGTTGGCGGCATACGTTTATTGACGAAAAAAGATATGAAATTGAACAGTGAAACGCCCGAAATTACTGTAGATCCGCAAACATATGAAGTGTATGTGAACGGCGAACATATTACATGCGAGCCAGAAGATGAGTTACCGATGGCTCAGCGATATTTTCTATTTTGAGGTGAGAAAGAATGATTGTAGAGGAAATTGTAGCGAATATACAGCAAATGGATGACCAAGAGATTCAAAAGCGGCATATAGAAAAGGTCTACTTGGAAAGTGCCCATCTGGTCAAGCGGGTGCAGCGTGTGAAAACAGATCATGGAAAAGAAATAGGCATTCGGTTAAAGCAGCCGCGCGATCTTCAGGCGGGTGATGTCCTGTTCATGGATGAGCGGAACTTGATCATGATCGATGTCATTTCAGATGATTTGCTAGTCATCCAGCCGCGCGGTTTGAAAGAAATGGGAACGATTGCACATAACTTGGGAAATCGTCATCTGCCGGCTCAATTTGAAGGAGATGACATGCTGGTTCAGTATGATTACCTCGTCGAAGAGCTGCTGCAGCAAATGGAGATTCCTTTTGTACGGGAGGAACGTAAAGTACGACAGGCGTTCCGTCACATAGGCCATAGTCATGACTGACCACTATTTACCTTTAATGCAGCTTTGTGATTCCAGTTTTCCGACTGGTGCATTCAGTCATTCCTATGGACTGGAAACGTATATTCAGGAAGGATTGATCCATGACCGGCAGTCTTTCACACAATGGCTGACAGCATTTTTACACGAGCAGCTTATTTATACAGACGGACTGGCCAGCAGGATTGCGTTCAATGCGCTGGAGCAGAATGACGTGGAAGCACTGTGGGCGCTGGACCACAAACTGTATGTACAGAACCTGCCTTCAGAAACACGGGAAGGCGCTCAAAGGATGGGGCAGCGAATGGCGAAGCTGATTCAATCCTTATATGACATACCGGTTTTGACTCTTTATGCAGACAGGATGCAGAAGAAACAATCATTTGGTCATCCTGCGCTCGTGTTTTCCATGGTTGGACATCATCTGAATACGTCTTCATTCGCTGTTACGCTGTATTATTTATACTCGACTTGCAGCAGCTTAATTCAAAATGCAGTACGGGCAATTCCCTTAGGACAAACAGATGGACAGAAAACAATTCAGCATTTTCATGGTGAATTACAAAAAGCGGCGGAACTTATTCAATGCATGGACATAGAAGATTTCGGTATTGTTTCGCCCGGTCTGGAAATTGCACAGATGAAGCACGAGCATGTGAATATTCGTATTTTCATGTCGTGACAGTAAAGGAGATTTCATATGAAACCGATAAAAATTGGAGTAGGCGGTCCTGTTGGCGCCGGTAAAACACTGCTAGTTGAAAAAATAACGCGTGCTTTACAGGGGCAAGTGAGCATGGCTGTCGTGACCAACGATATTTATACAAAAGAGGATGCAAAGTTTTTAATTCAGCATGGCATATTGCCTGAAGACCGTATCATTGGAGTGGAAACGGGCGGATGTCCGCATACGGCTATTCGTGAGGATGCTTCCATGAACTTTTCAGCCATCGATGAATTAATAGGCAAACATCCGGACGTCGAACTTATTTTTGTGGAAAGCGGCGGTGACAACTTGGCTGCTACCTTCAGTCCTGAACTAGTGGATTTTTCTATTTATATTATTGACGTGGCACAGGGTGAAAAAATTCCACGTAAAGGCGGGCAGGGGATGATCAAATCCGATTTATTCATTATCAATAAAACGGATCTGGCTCCGTATGTGGGTGCCAGCTTGGAAGTGATGGAGGCAGATACCAAAGTGTTCCGTGGAGATAAGCCCTTTGTATTTACAAATTTAAAAGACAATACAGGACTTGATGAGGTCATACGATGGATTGAGGAGCATGTGCTGTTAAGGGGTCTTCACTAATTGGCCGGGTGGACAGGTCTATTACGGCTGGCTGTAGCGGACCGGAACGGCAAGACGGTGCCAAATCGAGTCTATTTTGAAGGCGCATTGAAAGTGATGCGCCCCATTTATCATCAAGCATCAGGACAGGTTTGCTATTACCTGTTGAACCCGGGCGGCGGTTATATAGATGGAGATCGTTACCGCATGGAGATTACCGCAGAGAAACAGGCGCGTCTCACTCTGACAACACAATCAGCGACTAAGGTGTACAGGACTCCCCGGCATCACGTCTATCAAGAAGCAGAATTCCACTTGAAAGAGGGAAGCTATCTGGAGTATCTTCCTGATCCGTTAATTGCTTATCAACAAGCACGCTTTATGCAAAAAACCGTTGTGAGGATGGATCGGACCTCCACCTTGTTTTATTCAGATATTCTGACGCCCGGGTGGTCGCCTGAGAATCGGGATTTCAGCTATGAACAGCTTCGTTTAATAACCGAAATCTACGTGGATGATGAATTAGCAGTGTACGATCACATCAAGCTGCAGCCGGCTCATCAGAAAATGGACGCACTTGGTTCGATGGAAGGTTACACACATTTAGGCTCCATTTTGGCAGTGCGTGGAGACATCACGCAAGACTTGGTCAACCGGCTGTATCAAGAAGTTGCGGAAGCAGAAGTCGAATGCAGAATCGGAATATCGCGTTTGCCGATTGGCGGGTTTACCGTGCGTATTTTGGCCAATCAAACACAGGTGGTAGAACGGATCATTGAACGGTGTCATCACTTTGTCAGTAAGGAGTGGTTCCAGACCAAGCCGAGCTTCTTGCGAAAGTATTGAAGGCGTCATCTTAGCGGCAGTTGTTATGGCTGCTCTAAGAGGATGCCTTTTTGTGCAGAGCAAGAATTCCAAGTGCCGATTCGCGAGTGAGAGTAAAATTTGTGATAAAATTAAGGAACTACAAATGAAAGGTTGATTTCCATTATGCGAAATTCTTCTGTTAAATTGACATCATTGTCTTCAAAAGGAGGCTGCGGCTGTAAAATCGGACCGGCCGACCTTGCTGAAGTTTTACATACACTGCCTCCTGGCCTTTCTGACCCTAACCTGCTTGTCGGTCTTGATACGAGCGATGACGCGGGGGTATACAAACTGAGTGATACGATGGCGATCGTACAGACGCTGGACTTTTTCACACCAATCGTCAACGACCCGTATGACTTCGGGCAAGTGGCGGCTGCGAATGCAATCAGCGACGTTTATGCGATGGGCGGCAAGCCAATTACCGGATTGAATATTGTAGCTTTCCCGATTCACACACTGGATCGCAATATCTTGACTGAAATCCTGCGCGGAGCCGGCGATAAGCTGAAGGAAGCCGGTGCAGTACTCGTCGGAGGCCACTCCATTGATGATCAAGAGCCGAAATTCGGCATGCAGGTCACAGGCACGGTTCATCCTGATAAAATCCGTACGAATGCAGGAGCTAAGCCGGGAGACCGCTTGATCTTGACAAAACCGATAGGCGTCGGCATCATGACCACTTCATTGAAAAATGAATTGCTGACGGAAGAAGAGATTACGCTTGTTACGAAGGTCATGACCACGCTTAATAAAACGGCATCTGAAATTATGGATGACTACAGCGTCCATGCATCAACAGACGTAACAGGCTTTGGCTTGCTTGGACATGCATCTGAAATGGCAAAAGGAAGCGGCGTCTGCCTGCGCATCGACAGTGAGAAGGTACCTGTCCTGCCTCGTACAAGAGAACTGGCGGAAGCGGGTTCAGTGCCGGGCGGAACGAAAAATAATCACGCTCATTTGGCAGGTGACGTTGATTATCCAGAATCAATGGATCAGATCGGTCAATGGATTTTATGTGATGCCGTGACGTCGGGCGGTCTTCTTGTGTCGGTTGCAGGAGAAGAGGCTGATCGCCTTCTCGCTCAATTGCGCGAACAAGGTGTCGACGCCCATTTGATTGGGGAAGTAACAGACGAGCAAGACGGAAGAATTATTGTGCAGTAAATCAGGGAGATGGTGAACGAAATGGTTCGAGAATTAACATTGACAGATGCATTGGAACTACAAAAAACACAATCACATACGCTGGTCGATGTCCGCTCTCCTAAAGAGTTTGAAGAAGCAACGATTCCCGGCAGCCTCAACATTTCGGTTTTTTCGAATGAAGAGCGGGCGGAAATCGGTACGTTATATAAACAGGTCGGCAAGCAGGCCGCGATGGACAGAGGACTGGAGATTTTCTCCGCGAAACTGCCTGCGTTCATTGCGGAATTCAGAAAGATCGGCACACCGATTACGGTCTATTGCTGGCGCGGCGGTATGCGAAGCAAGACGGCAGTGACAGTGCTTGAGCTGATGGGAATCCGCGCAAATCGTATAAGCGGCGGAATTCACACGTACAGAAAGTGGGTCATCCAGCGTCTTGAGCAGCCCTTCACACCTGAGCTTATTGTGCTGAACGGCTATACAGGAAGCGGTAAGACAAAAATTCTGCATAAGCTGAAGGAAGACGGCTACCCTGTGATTGATTTAGAAGGTATGGCGGGGCATCGCGGTTCCATTTTCGGACAGATCGGTGTGAAGCCTAATAATCAAAAGAAGTTTGAAATACTGCTGGCAGAGAAGCTCGACCGTTATGCAGATGAGCCGTTTGTGTTCATTGAAGGGGAAAGCAAGCGCATAGGACAAGTGCATATGCCGCCCTTATTGTTTGAGAAAAAAGAGAAAAGTCCACAGTGGATCATCCAGCTGCCGACCAAAGTCCGTGTAGATGAAATTATGTCAGAGTATGAGCCGAAGGAGCGCCCTGAACAGTTTTTGGAAGCGTTCAAACTGATTAAAAAGCGAATCCATCAGCCGGTTGCTGCAGACATTGAAAGTGACTTGGAAAATGGACGATTTGCTGAAGCTGTCGAGCAGCTGCTGACAAACTACTACGACCCGCAGTATGAATATTCCGTTGCGCGTTTTGCTGTTGCAGGCGAGCACGTTATTCAGGCGGAAACGGTGCAGGAAGCCTATGAAGAATGTCTGGACAGATGTAAGGAATTAAAGAAATAAAACAGCGGCAGCTCTTCTTTTTCCGGAAGTTCCTGTTGGTTTGCCGGCTATGTAACTGGGGTATTCCTAGATATACATTCAACTAGATCAGCAGCGAGAAAAACCGACAAAGAAAAGAGGGGCAAGCCATGATTGAATTAAAAACCACTATGCCGGGTAAAAAAGCGTTGTTCGGCGATGCATGTAAAGTTCTTGCGGAACATGGAGTAATCATTGGAGGGAACTGGGATTTTGACCGGGGGAACTTTGACACGGTATTAAACCAGGATGGCGGCGAGTCCGTCTATTTACGACTGCCTTTTGATGTAGTGGACGGCGTAATGGACGAGGACAGTGCGATGATCTCATTCGGCACACCATTCATTATCAAACACGTAGTGAATATTGGTTTGGACGATGATGACAGCCCGGTGTTAGCGGCTGCCGGACTGGATCAGTTTCAAACACCGCATGATAAAGATGCACCGATTGTATACGATGAAAAGTGGGTGCATGAAGGCGAAGACCTCATTGCGAGATTTTCAGAAAATCCTATTTTCATTATACCCTTTGTATAATACAGACACAGTATGAGAGCAATCCCTGAAGATAAGGGAATTGCTCTTTTTTTATGTGCGCTGATTAAAAGAGAGTCTTCCGCTGCAAGCGCCGTCAGATATGATAAGATGGATGGAATTATTAGCGTATAAACACTATGTCTGATAAGAGATGATACATAGACAGACGGCCTAAGGGGGATGGGAAAACAAATGGCAAGACAGCAGGATTACTCTCAATACACACAATCAGAACATGCCCAGCAGCAATTGTACAAGAGATCTTTGATTGTGGTCATGATTTCTCAAATTTTTGGCGGAGCCGGATTAGCAGCGGGAATAACTGTAGGAGCCCTATTGATTCAGCAGATGACCGGGAATGAAAGCCTGGCTGGCATGCCGATTGCACTGGCTACTTTCGGTTCTGCTTTTTCTGCCTATCTAGTCGGAAGAATTTCGCAGCGTTATGGCCGCAGACTTGGCCTGGGGGCCGGCTTTATAACGGGAGGCATCGGCGCGCTCGGCGTGATTGCCGCTGTGGCGATGGGAAACCTTTTCGTATTATTCATTTTCTTGTTTATTTATGGGGCAGGCACCTCGACCAATCTTCAGGCACGCTATGCCGGTACTGACCTGGCCAATCAAAAACAGCGTGCTACGGCAGTCAGTATGGCCCTTGTTTTTACTACGATCGGTGCTGTCGCCGGTCCTAACTTGGTTATACCGATGGGGTATGTGGCGGACTTTATCGGCATTCCGACATTAACAGGCGTATTTTTATTAGCAGGAGTTTCCTATATCCTGGCAGGTCTTATATTTCTCATTTTCTTGCGTCCTGATCCGCTGTTGGCTGCACGGGCCATTGAACTCGCTAAGACAAAAGAAAGAGAACAGGCAAATGACGGAGCGTTTATTCACGAGCATAAAGCGAGCCGAATGGGCATCTGGACAGGCGCGATTGTCCTGGTTCTGTCCCATGGTGTGATGGTGGCCGTCATGACAATGACACCTGTTCACATGAAGCATCACGGCGCTTCATTGGAAGGCATCGGTTTGGTAATCGGACTACATATTGCCGGCATGTATCTGCCCTCCATCTTTACCGGTGTCTTGGTGGATAAAGTAGGACGGCCGGTAATGGTAGTGGCTTCCGGCGTGACCTTAGCGCTGTCAGGCATACTCGCGGCATATGTGGCTGGCGGATCCGTTTTCTGGATGTCCGTTTCGCTGATATTGCTCGGCGTAGGCTGGAATTTTGGATTAATCAGCGGCACAGCAATTGTCATTGATTCCACAGATGTGCTGACACGTGCGAAGACGCAAGGGAGTATTGATGTATTTGTAGCGCTCGCCGGCACTTTGGGCGGCCTGGCATCAGGCTTAGTTGTTGCATTCTCGAGTTTCGCAATGCTTGGTCTTCTAGGAACATATATCGCACTGCTGCTCATTCCGCTGATTATCTGGGTACGCTTGAAAGAAAAAAAGACATCGGCTGAAGCAGCTTTCAAAGCATAGAAACCGCAGCTGTAATCTTGAGGCAGGCACGTTAATTCATTTCACTGCATAGATTGATATGGAGTAAAGAAATGGAGGAATCGGCGTATGAACCAACAGCGTGAAGAAAATTCTTACTGGGTAAATCACTGGCAGCATCCGCAATACCGAAGGATATCTATGGAAGAGGCAAATGAAATTGCATTGAAAAGAGTTCCAGGAAAAGTAGTGAAATCAGAACTGGACTTTGATGACGGCCAGTTGCTCTATGAAATTGACATTCGCACGGAAGACGGCCAGAAGTTTGAAGTAAAAGTGGATGCTGTTACTGGAGAAATCCTCAGGGTGAAATTGGATTGAACAGGAACCAGATGTAAGCCCGAATGCTTTTCCTAAGCTGTGATTCTGTGTAGAATATAGTAAAGATCTTACACAGAAAGCAGGTAATATGATGTTCACTGCAACGGATTATTCAAGCAATCCAAAGGAAAAGTATACACAGCTTGCAGCACAGCTGGATTCGTTATTATCTGGCGAGTCGAATATTTATGCCAACTTAAGCAATGCATCCGCTTTATTGAACCAATTTTTCGACCGCATTAACTGGGTCGGCTTTTATTTAATGGACGGCAGAGAATTAGTGCTCGGTCCGTTCCAGGGGCTGCCCGCCTGCATCCGTATTCCGCTTGGAAGAGGTGTCTGCGGAACAGTGGCACAGACAAAAAAAGGATTGGTTGTTCCAGATGTGAATGAATTTCCGGGCCATATTGCATGTGATGCAGCTTCCCGTTCAGAGGTTGTTGTACCGCTTATGAAAGACGGAGAAGTGTTCGGGGTGCTCGATATTGACAGTCCTGAATTGAATCGTTTCACTGAAGAAGATCTGGCAGGGCTTACAGAAGCGGCAGCTGTCCTGATGAAACATATTAACTAAATAGGCGGTCTTGAAAGTAATTCTACTTTCAAGACCGCTTTTTTCATGATATTCATTTCTATTCTGCATGTCAACGCACCAATAAAACAGTCAGCCGAGCCAAAAAAGCCCGCGAACGAACCAAAGACTGCTGCCGCCGCACGTAACACAAGCTCTAACGCGCCAAACTACATAACAAACGAACCAATCCGGCCCTTTCCCGCACCAAACTTCTCACGCAGAGGAAGACAGAGAATTTACATTCCCACTATCCACGTAATAAAAATAACGACAATCGCGAGCGGTGCAAAGTAGCGGACGATCAACTTCCACAAAGAATGAACAGCCGGATTCATCCGTAATTCTTCCGCTGTATCTTCTTTTGTCAGGACAAACCCGGCAAACAGTGATACCGCCAGCGCACCGAGAGGCATCGCAATCCGGCTCGTCAGGATATCGGCAAAATCAAAAATCGAGTTGCCGAATAGCTGAACGTCAGATAATAAACCAAATGACAACGCACTTGGTATTCCGACTAAGAAAATCAGTCCGCCAAATACCCATGAAGCACGTCTTCTGCGGTCATGCTTCTTGCGTATTCCGGTAGAAACCACAATTTCCAGCATGGCAATCGCTGAAGTCAGTGTCGCAAACAGCATCAGAATAAAGAAGATGATCAAAAATACACTGCCAAATGGTATTTCATTGAAAATTGCCGGCAGAATGACGAAAATCAATCCCGGACCTTCTGCCGGAGAATGCCCGAGCGCAAAAACTGCAGGGAAAATAACCAGACCCGCCAGAATAGAAATTCCGATATTAAGGATGGATACATTAAATGCAGACTGACCGAGCTTCTCTTCTTTTGAGAGATACGATGCATACGTCATCATCGCCGTCACCCCGACGCTGAGAGAAAAGAACGCCTGACCGAGTGCCACGAGAAAAGTGGTCCCGTTGAAATAGCTCCAGTCCGGAACGAATAAAAACTTAACACCTTCCATTGCGCCATCGAGCGTCAGAGAACGGATCGCCAGAACGATAAATGACAGAAATAGCAGCGGCATCATCCAGCGGCTCGCCCGTTCAATCCCGCCCCGTATTCCACTCTGCACGATGAAGATTGTCAGTGCCATAAACAAAGCCTGTGTAATCAAGACCTCCCAAGGATTTGCGATTGTCGTGTTGAACAGTTCGCCGTAATCCTTTCCATTCAGTTTAAATGTAAAAGCTCTTGCCAAATACGATAAAATCCATCCTCCGACCACACTGTAAAAAGACAGGATGATAAAGGATGAGGCAAGACCCATCCAGCCGACCCACGCCCAGTTCCTGCCGGTTGACAGTTTCTGCAGGGAAGTGACAGCATCCGCCTGTCCTCGCCGGCCAATAACGAACTCCGCCAATAAAATCGGCAGTCCAATCAGTAATGTACAAATAATAAATAACAAGACAAACACGCTGCCTCCGTTTGTTCCCGCCATATAAGGAAATTTCCAGATTGCCCCTAATCCGATCGCACTGCCGGCAGCCGCCAGTATAAAACCAATCTTGGAAGTCCATTGTTCCCGCTGTTTCATATACGTCCTCGTTTCTTTTACATAATTATAAATTCACTAAATCCTATCATGATTTCGAAAAAAAAGCGATGCCTCTGCGGTTCGCAGAGAGTTTTGAAAATTCGTTTGCAATATTTTATTCGGTGGTGTAATATTACACCAATAGATATGAAATGTAACCATGAGGTGAGAGTATGAACCAGCAGGAATTAACCGATTTGATATCACTTAAGCTCCGCGTTGTACGTTTGGAAAAAGAGTATTCCCAACAGAAGATGGCAGATGTACTGGGACTTTCCAAAAAGACGCTAATCCAGATTGAAAAGGGGCGGACCGCAGCGGGCTGGACGGCTGTTATTGCGGTCTGTGCGCTGTTCCGGGACAGTGATGTTCTGCAGGCAACGGTAGGAGGAGACCCGCTTGAAGTATTGGAGACGATCGCACATGACGGAATAGACCGGCCGATTGATCAGTCGATGGGCGGGAAAGTATGGTGGCGGGAAATTGAAAAGAATGGACGTTTTCGGCTGCAGCAAAATGTAATCAGCCAGCATTTTCGGATTTTAGATGAAGAACATTATCGCTGGTACAGTTCATTTGATGAAGAAGAAGCCAGACAACGTTTGAGTGAATTAACTGGGAAATAGGAAGGAGAGGGCGATATGTTCACAACGATAGTATTTGCTGTGTTTTTTCTGATCGCGCTGCTATTTTTTGTTGGAATCGGCTTATTGTATTTGCTGTTTATGGGACAGTTTCATTATATTCCTCTGATGATCGCAGTAGCTGTTACTTTATATGTCTGGATTATCATGATGATCAATCATTCATTCCGGACGAAACAGCGGAAAAAGATATTTGGAATTTCTGCTGCCGTCATATTGCTCGGTGCGTCTGTCTGGCCGATTTATACAGCTTATAAAAACAGCATACCGACTGTAAGTGCTGAGGTGGAAGTCTATTATTATGAGCCGTTTGGCCAGGAATCAAAAGTTAAGAAACTGAATGAACCGGCAGCGCTGCAACTGCAGGATCAGTTGCCGAAGATGGATGGAGCCACCGCCCTTTATCCGCTGTATTCCTCATTTGTGCAGGCTGTGTACCCAGAGAAAGCATACAGTCCCTATGACAGCGAAGTAATGGTCAATACCACACCTGAAGCGTATGAGAATTTATTTGAAGGCCGTGTTGATATGATTTTTGCGGCAGGCCCTTCTGATGCCCAGCTGAATGAAGCGGAGAAAAAAGGGCTGAATCTGAAACTGACACCGGTAGGGCGGGAAGCCTTCGTATTTTTCGTCAATCAAAAGAATCCGATCAACAATTTGGAGTTAAAGCAAATTCAGGATATCTACGCGGGAAAAGTGACGAACTGGCAAGAGGTCGGCGGGAAAAATGAGCCCGTCCGTGCATTTCAGCGGCCAGCAGACAGCGGAAGCCAGACGGCGCTGGAGCGGCTGATGGGCGATGTGCCAATTATGGAAGCGCCGCGGGAAAATGTGGCGGAAGGAATGGGCGGAATCATTCAGGAAGTGTCGACCTACCGAAACTATAAAAATGCGATCGGCTATACGTTCCGTTACTATTCAACGGAAATGGCGGGCAATGAGGAGATCAAGCTGCTGGCCATTAATGGTGTCACGCCAACAAAGGAAACGATTCGTTCAGATGAGTACCCGATTTCATCCGAATTTTATATCGTGACAGCCGGAACGAAGAACCCGAATGTTCAGAAGTTTATTGAGTGGATTTTGTCGGATCAAGGACAGCATCTGGTGGAGGAGGTTGGCTATGTGCCGGTAGGGAAACCTTGAGGTACGTAGAACAGGAGAAAATTATGATGAAGATGACGTTATCGATAATGATCAGTATGATTATAGCGACAATCCTGGGTGTATATGGTCAGGGAATGGCATATTTCATGACCGATTACGCGGTAGATATTAATCCTGTTTATTATTTGACTGGGTTCACGGTGATTAGCTTGTTGTTATATGTAGTCAGCTTTATTTTGGCCTCTTTATTAATGAAAAATAAAAGTATTAGCGACTGGAAAGTGTCGGGTGCTTTGTTGGCAATCAGTATCATTGCGGTACCGATTTCGATGTTTTCTTTTTTTGTAACAGCAATGTGGTGGGGATAAGCAGCAGTCCTCCCAACTAAATGAAAGAGGAAGTGGATGGAGTGTATTTTGCTGTGGTATTTTTACTTTTTCCGATTCTTGTCGTTATCACTTCAGTTATTGGCTATTTACTGCTTAAGAAGTGGTTTGTCGTTCTGTTACTTACTTTTGTGATTTTCACTGTATTGACATTTACCGTCTTCGACACAACCTTTTTCATTTGGGTAATTATATTTACGTTACTGTCTGCAATTCTTAGTTTACTCATGAAGTTCACGCTGAAATAAGGACTATTGCAAGCTGTGAAGCGGCGGCCACATGAAAGAAGGTGCAGGCATGCGGAAAAAGTCTGTGTTGTTTATAGCGATAGTAATTATAAGCGTGGCACTGAATATCTACTTAGGAACATCGAGCTTTCTAAAAAGTACATATACACCAAATATAGACGATCAAGAAATATTAGGAGAAATGACAGTGATGACGCTGCAGAATGAAGAATATCAAAGCATTGCAGAAAAGGAAACAGTCCATTCGATTATGCAGCGTGTCAGCCGTTTTAATGTAGCAGATCCGTCTTCCGTCATTCATTACGAAGTGCATGTTTCAACTGATCAGCAAACATATATTTTTTATTGTGAGGATGAGGCGTGTACAAATGTCTCACTGGGTGGCTGGGCGTATTCGCGCTACACAGAAGAAGAGCCTTTGCTGCCTTTAAAAAAGTAAATGGCGTGCCGGAATGTTCCGGGCACGCCGTTTATTTTATTTACTGCCAATCTCGTACGTTTTCACCACTTCTATACAGCCCATTACGGACTGCAGCATGGAACAGTTTTTCTCAGTGAGCTCCATAATTCTCGGCATTTTTTCTTCCGTAATATCAGAGCCGATGACGGTGAAATGAAGGTGGATTTTCATAATGCGGCTTGCATCATCGTCTGAACGAACGACTTCCTTTACAGCAATCGCAATATCGTCAGCAGGCATGCGCATTTTATCAAGAATCTTGCGCATGACGCCGCCTCCGCAGGCAGCGATGGACGCGACCATCAGCTGGTATGGACGAAATCCTTTTTCTTCATTGGAGGAAATGTGTAATGTACCAAATTCCGTTTCGGTGTCAAAACCGTGTTCTGTCATGTGAAATTGCATATGATCAGCTCCTTATGCAAGTAGTATACGTTGTTTTGCCGAAAAGATAGAAGATTTTGCTTCCTTTATCGGAATCGCTGCAGACTTACTGGCTGCGTTTAATTTGCAGCATATGTGGAAGACTAGAAATAAGAAGGAAAGGAGTGTTCATGCATGAGTGAAAATAAGCAGCCGCACAAAACATTTACTGATAAAAACAATGGCCTTTCATCCACTCAAGAAGTCTTATACGCAAAAGACTTTAAGAGGGCAGACAAAGCAGCTGAGCAAGAAAACAATCAGAAACAAAATAAATAACACTAATCAAAAGCCCCAGCAGATACTTTTATCTGTTGGGGCTTTTCTCATGAAATTGTCATAAACAAAACTTGGTTTTCATTGTATAATAAGAAGAAATACTTATCTATATAAGTTGTATTAAACTTTTTACATCATAAGGAAGCTATGTTCTATCTACTCAGTTGATTGGAGTGCAAGGCGGCGACTCTGGGAGGATCAGCCCGACAGGTGATGACAACTTAGGGGAGCGAAGCGACCAAGTTGGCTCACCGCGGGCCCTCCAGAAAGCGTCCGCCTGGAACGGAAATCAACGGTGCTAGGTAATTTATGGAATGCTTATTTATTAATTCAACCTATCTAGACGCTTAGTTCAGACTCCGATACAACTTTGCCAAGTGACAATTGAATAAGAGAACGAGGGAAATGAAGATGAGAAAAATAGGCTGGAAGAAGTTTTTGTTGATTATTGTTGCTTTCTTTATAGTCTTTCAAATAGCAGGCAGTTTTTTCTTTTATAACTTGGCAATTAAGCGGGGGCCAAAGGACTTTCTGACTGGCAATGCGGATCTTAAAGTATCTGCTGAAACGATGGAAGTATTTCTGAACGGTGACTGGAGACAATGGGTGGAGGAGCAAGAATACGAAGAAATGAAGCTGACCTCTAGGGACGGTCTGGAACTGATGGGGTATTACCTGCCGGCAAAGCAGCCTTCCAACAAGCTGGTCATCCTGACGCATGGTTACCTGGGACATGCAAAACAGATGGGGCTGTACGGCCAGTATTATTATGAAGAACTCGGGTTTAATGTTTTCATGCCGAACGCGCGGGGGCATGGCCGGAGCGGCGGCGATTACTACGGCTTTGGCTGGCCGGATCGTCTGGACTTGATTGACTGGACGAAACAGCTGGTACAGAAGCAGGGGCCCGAAACAGAAGTTGTATACCACGGACTTTCAATGGGCGCGGCGACAGTATTAATGGCGAGCGGAGAAGAGGAATTGCCGAAACAGGTGCAGGCAATCGTGGCAGACAGCCCGTATCAATCCGTGTATCAGCTGTTCGCTTATCAAATGGACCGCATGTTTCATTTGCCTGCTTATCCGCTGCTCGATAATATGAGTCTGCTGACGAAGGCGAAGGCCGGCTACTCATTGAAAGAAGCGAATGCGCTGAATGAAGTCAAAAAGACAGAAGTTCCGATCTTGTATATTCACGGCAAAGCGGATACGTTTGTGCCGACCGCAATGGCGGAGGAATTATTCAATGAGACAAACAGCGAGGCAGAGCTGCTGTTAGTGGACGGTGCCAATCACGGTGAGGCATTTGTGATGGATGAGAAGGCTTATAAATTAAGGGTTTCAGACTTTTTGCGATCCCACTTGTCTGCTTTGAAAGATTGACCTGCCAAAAAATCAGCATTATACTAACTTTACAAAATGCAGGGAGAGATATTTCCCTGAAGCGAGGTTGTGGTAGATTGGTTAAAGCGACAGTGGAACAACTGTGTAAACAGCATACAGATTTAACTGATCAAGATATAAAAATTCTGCAGGAACTGGCGTTTAGTCTGCAGACATACGCAGATTTATCGGGTGATTATATGTTTATAGACTGCAAATTAAAATCCCATAATCAAGCGATTGTCGTGGCAGAAGCATTTCCCAAAGGATGCAAGCCGCTGTATGACAATTCGGTTATAGGAAAGATTGTTTTCGAATCGTTTGAGCCGGGCGTGTTTTATTCGTACCGTAATGGGAAAAAGTCCATTATTCGCCATGCTGTGACGCAGGAAGGAATCGCAGTCGATCAGACGGTGGTGCCAATCAAGAATATGTGCCATCAGGTGATTGGAGTGCTGATTCAGGAAAAAGAAGTCTCCTCCTCATCTACCGATCAACCGCTACAGAACTTTTCGGTCATTACAGAAACCGCAGAAGATCAGCTGACTAATTCGGGATTGGGTGTAGTTTCAGACTTATTAATGGAGATGCTGATCTTAACAGATGCTTCAAACCGGCTCGTCTACGCCAATCCGTCGGGTTTGAAACTGATATCTGAGCTGAGCGGCTGCGATGAACTGCACAACCAAAACTTAGTGGAACTGCTGCCGTTTTTACAGCCGGTGTATGAGCAGAAAGATGATGTATTTGTATTTGAAATGACAATTGAACGCAAAAGTCTCATAGTGAAAAAAATAAAAATGCGAGAAAAAAATAAATCCCGAGAAACCTTGCTCATTGTTCAGGATATCACCGAACTTCGGACGAAAGAAAAAGAATTAATGATGAAATCGGTTGTCATCAAAGAAATTCATCATCGTGTCAAAAACAATCTTCAGACGGTGGCAAGCTTACTGCGACTGCAAATGCGCAATGGCGTTACAGCAGAAAGCCGTACTGCATTTGAAGAAACACTGAACAGAATTTATAGTATTTCTTCCGTTTATGAAATCATTCTTGCTAAGGAACATGCGGACGATGATGATGTAAACATTATTAATTTGACAAGAAAAATCTGTTCTACTATGGTATTAAATGAATATAATTTAAAAGTAGACTTGATTATTGAGCCGAATGGCAATAAAATAGTAACAACCTCTAAGAAAGCGGTTTCAATCGCATTGATTATCAACGAGCTCATACAGAATTCCTTAAAACATGCGTTCCAAGGTAGAGAACAAGGGATTATTGATGTAGAATTTACTGTGGATAATGATTTTGTAGAACTTCACGTTTCCGACAACGGCGTTGGAATGAAGGATCCTCAGACTTCATTAGGAACGGAAATCATCCATAACCTTGTGACCAATGACCTGAATGGTGAATTCTTGTACGTGCCTAGGGAAATTGGAACTCATGCACTGATCATTTTTCCAATAGGCGCGGAGGTGGAAATCTTTGGTGAGTAAACGGATTGTCATAGCGGAAGATGAATCGATTATTCGGATGGACCTGAAAATGACCTTGCAAGACCATGGCTATGAAGTGGTGGGCGAAGCAGGGGACGGGGACAGGGCTATTGAACTTGCTTTTCTGCATAAACCGGATTTAGTTTTGATGGATATCAAGATGCCGAAGATGAACGGATTGAAGGCAAGCCGCATTATCGGAGAACAGCTGGATCTGCCAATTTTAATCCTTACCGCATACAGCCAAAAGGAATTTGTGGAAAAAGCACAGCAAGACAATATAGTGGGGTATTTGGTTAAACCTATATTGGAATCCAATTTAATTCCGGCTATAGAAGTGGCGCTTCATCAATCGGATAAAGCGAAACGACTGAAGGAAAATGTTCGGCAGGCAGAAAAGGAAGTAGAAAAGCGAAAAATCATAGAGCGGGCAAAAGGCATTCTAATGGACGCTGAGCAGTTAACAGAACAGCAGGCGTTCAAACAGATGCGGAATGAGAGTATGTCACGGCAAATGACAATGGAGTCGCTTGCCTATGAAATTATTGAATCGTACAAGTAAATAGATTTAAGCAAAGGCGCTTAAAGAGCTTCATTCTTTAAGCGTTTTTTTGTCTTCAATTTTTTCTATTATTTGTGAGTTCATCCAATGAAAAGGTGGTGATTTGCTAGTTACTGGCTGAAAATGCAACACAATATTATAATAAAAGGGGATAGCCTTTATGGAAATGATAGGTACGGTAATTGTATACATTATAATGGCCTGTGCGATTGCAGGGGCGTTTGCTTCCATCAAAAATCCGGAGGAAGGGTTAGGTAAGGAATTCATGTCAGGACTCCACGCGGTTGGACATATTTTTGTCCCGGCAGCAGGTATCATGGCATCCATCCCTTATTTGACATGGTTCATCAGTAAATTCATCGGACCGATCTTTGATTCAATCGGAGCAGATCCAGCCATTGCCGCTACGACAATTTTGGCTTCGGACATGGGTGGTTACCAGTTGGCAGAAGCACTGAAAGTTACAAATGAAGGATGGGTTATGGCGTTGATCGTCGGTTTCATGTCCGGCGCAACCATTGTATTCTCCATTCCGATGGGTCTTGCGATGCTTGATAAGCGGGATCATAAGTATATGGCACTTGGTATTATGTCGGGAGTATTGACGATTCCGATCGGAGCATTTATTGCATCTTGTTTAGTAGTTATTTTTAATACAGATGTGCGTGATGTGATTAGCACTACAGCTAATTCAAATTATGAATTTGCGATTGGTTATTTACAGATTTTCATAAATTTATTGCCATTATTAATTTTTGTTGTTTTAATCGCACTGGGATTAAAATTCTTCCCGCGTCTGATGATCAATGGATTTATGATTTTCGGGCGTGTCATGGACGCAGCAATCAAACTTGTGCTAGTGTTCTCCATTGTAGAAGTATTTACAGGCATTTTCACTAAAATCTTTGGTGTTTGGGGCTTTGATCCGATTATGGCGGATGAGGCAGACCAGTTCCGTGCGCTTGAAACAGCGGGATATATCGGAATCATGCTGGCAGGGGCTTTCCCGATGATTTACTTGATCAGAAAATATTTGGGTCGTCCACTGGAAGCAGCGGGACAGAAAATCGGCCTTTCTCCTGAAGGAAGTGCGGGTCTTCTGGCTACCGTAGCGAATATTTTGGCGATGTTCTCTTTAGTTCGTTATATGCGTCCAAAAGACAAGGTCGTTAATATTGCATTTGCGGTTTGTGCGGCATTCTTGCTAGGCGATCACTTATCATTCACGGCGAACTTCCAGCCGAACATTATTTTGCCGGTGATTATCGGGAAGCTCAGCGCTGGAATTATCGCGATTATTATTGCGTACAAACTATCCATCCCGACTGCGCGGAAATTGGAACAACAGGATCGTGAAGCAGGAATTATTCGCCCAGGCGAATACGAAGATAAAGCTGAAACTCCTCCTGTAAAAGGATAAATAGGTATTAGTTAGAGAGGGAGTGTGTAGAATGAGCGAGGAAAAGAAACGGTTTATACAGGAATTTGTTCCGGGAAAACAGCTGACACTCAGCCACTTAATCGCAAATCCTGATCCCGACATGTTCCAGAAATTAGGTATTCAAGAGGCTGGAGCCTTGGGTATCCTAACTTGCACACCAAGCGAAACGGTGATCATCGCAGGGGATTTAGCAACAAAAGCGGCAAATGTTCGTATTGGTTTTCTGGACAGGTTTACCGGAAGTCTGGTAATTGTCGGGAGTGTGTCTGAAGTGGAAATGGCAATGCAGGAAATCAATCGGTTCTTATCTGAAAAGCTGGGTTATACACCGGCTGCCATTACGAAGTCTTAAGGAGTGGTGAGGATGCAAAACAAGGCGATGCTGGTCGGTGCGGTACGCGCAGGAAAGTCCACGTTGACGAATGCCTTGTTAGGCCGGGAAGTAAAAGCTGTCAAGACGCAGACGCTCAATTATTTTGATTGGATTGTCGATACTCCTGGGGAATATACGGAAAATCCAATGTTTTATAAAAATATCATGGCAACCGCTCTGGAAGTAACACATGTATTTTATCTGCAAGATTCAACAAGCGAAAAGCTGATCTTCCCTCCCGGCTTCAGCCTGGGAGTTCCGAAGTTGCCGATCGGCGTGATTACAAAGTGTGACCGTCCTGATGCTGATACTGAACGAGCGCTCGTCATGCTAAAAATGGTCATGAATCAAGGCCCGATCGTCATTACCTCCTCTGTAACAGGAGTGGGCATCGATCACTTGAAAGAGTTAACCAAACTTAATGACCTGGCATCCATGCGTCAATACGTCGAACAAATGGACGATGAACGCTTACTATTCCTAGGATGATACCCTTTACACCTATCGCAGAATTTGATATAGTAAAGCTCATACAAGTGAATAAAAACGGCAATGGCGCCTTTACATCTCGTGGACTTCCCACGGGTCTGTAAAGGCGTCTTTTTATATTCAAAAGCGGAAAGCGCCGTTTAGCCTCGACAGGCGTTGGAGGTCTTGCCATAAAGGCGCTTTTTGCCTTTCTGGCAGGACCGAAACGACCCGAGAGGCTGGCGCTTGCAGCTGGATGATTCTAAAGCGGAGACGGCTGTCCAGCTCCGACAGGCACTGGAGGACTTAAAAGAAAGGCGCACTTTGCCTTTCCTTTAAGTCTGAAGTGACCCGAGGAGTTAGCCGTCGCAGCTGGATAATTCAAAAGCGGAAAGCGCCGTTTAGCCTCGACAGGCGTTGGAGGGCTTGCCGGAAAATGCAGGTGCCGAACGAAAACGATGAAGGGCCGCGCCAAAAACCGCTGAAATTGCTCCAAAATGACGTGGAAGCGAGCCAAAAGCAGAGGGAACCGAACCAAAACGGCGGACGGCCGCACCAAACGCAAGCGGCACCGAACCAAAACAATGATTCACCGCACCAACCACGACGAAAACAATGGCAATTCAACAATATGAGGCACAAAATTTATTGGAAGGTAATTCAGAAAGAGGTGTGGGCGTGAGCAATTTCAATAAGCACGAAACTATCATCAGTGCAGGCATTGATATTGGCACAAGCACGACGAAGCTGATTATCAGCCGGTTCTCTTTGCGGAATGTTGCGGGAGCAGCGCATGTGCCGAGAATTGAAATAACGGACAAAGAAATATTATACAAAAGCCCGGTCTTCCGAACGCCGCTGCAAGATGCGGTAACGATTAACGTAGCGGGTGTTCAGGAAATCATTCGCTCGGAATATGAGAAGGCGGGAATTCAACCTTCTCAAATTGAGACAGGCGCTGTCATTATTACGGGTGAAACGGCTACCAAGCGAAATGCCAGTGAGATGCTTCATCAGCTGTCGGACGAAGCAGGAGATTTTCTTGTGGCAACGGCGGGACCTGATTTAGAAGGCATCATTGCAGCAAAAGGTTCAGGCAGCTACGAAGAGTCAGGCAAAAAAAGCAGCCGAGTCATTGCGAATATCGATATTGGCGGGGGAACGGCAAATATTGCAGTCTACCAAAACAAACAGTTGCTTGGCACGTGCACGATGCACATCGGCGGCCGATTGATCGAGTTTGCACAAGGCAAAGTCCGAACAATCTCACCTCCCGTCGAGCAGCTGCTGAAAGATCAAGGTTACTCGCTGCAAGCCGGTGATCCGCAAAGTGCAGCGGCAGTCAAATTCGTCACGGTTTATATGGCGGAGGCGATGGCCCGTATCTTAAAAAAAGAAGTGCATGCGCAAGATCAAGTGCTGCTGCTCGGTCATGAACCCAACTGGGCAAAGCCTGTTGATACTATCGTATTCTCAGGCGGAATATCTGAATGCATGTATCGCCATTCTTCAGATGAAGAGCAGGCGGCGCAGTATGATGACATTGGAATTCAGCTTGCCGATGCATTATTGAACAATCGATCGCTGCAGCAATTCACTTGGCAGGAGCCTGTCGAAACCGTTCGTGCGACAGTGCTTGGCGCAGGTACGCAGACGACAGAAATAAGCGGAGCGACCATCCAAGTGGCGCCGCATGAACTGCCATTAAAAAATATACCGATCTATCAATATGATTTTGAAGCCGATCTGGCTGCCGGGTTATCTAATTTTGAAAAAGCGATTGAGCAAGCGGTCGCTCTATATGATTCTGCAAAAGAAGGGCAGAACTTCGCGCTGTATCTATCCAATCTGCCGTATCTCGGATTTCGTGATGTGCAGACATTGGCGAAAGCAATCGTGCAGATCATGGATCAGCGGCCCAGGCCCGAACAGCCGATCATTCTGGTTATCCAGTCGGACCACGCCAAAGTGCTTGGCCAGACATTAGCCGCGTTACAAGTGAAACAAAGTGTAATTTGCATTGATCAAATTAATGTGGAGACAGGCGATTACATCGATATAGGAAAAATATTGGCGTCGGGCGTCGTGCCCGTCGTAGTAAAAACCTTAACCTTCCACACAACGTAAAGGAGGCATCGCACGTGAATTTATCGGCTACATTAGGCGGGGAACGATACATATTCTCCGACCTGAAAGAAGTGCTTGCAAAAGCAAACGAAGAGAAGTCCGGTGACCGCCTCGCAGGAATTGCAGCGGAAACCGTGCAGGAGCGCATTGCCGCCAAAACAGTCGTCAGTGAGCTGCTGGTCAGTGATATCCGCAATAATCCATTGATTCCGATCGAAGACGATGAGGTCTCGCTGATTATTGAAAATGATATCAACGAAAGAGTCTACAGCGAAATCCAAAATTGGAGTATCGCGGAACTCCGGGAGTACATTTTAAGCAATGAAGTGGGTGACCGGGAACTGAAACGTCTCAGCCGCGGATTGACTTCTGAAGTAATCGCGGCAGTGACGAAGCTGATGTCGAATCTGGATTTAGTGCATGCGGCCAATAAAATTGAAATCCTTTCGACGTGTAATATTACGATCGGGCATAAAGGAACATTATCATCCCGCTTGCAGCCAAATCATCCGACAGACAATATCGACGGTATCATTACTTCGCTGAAAGAGGGTCTGTCCTACGGAATCGGTGATGCTGTCATCGGGATCAATCCGGTAGACGACTCCGTAGAAAGTGTAAAGCGCGTGTTGCATGCGACAAAAGATTTTATTAATGACTGGGAAATTCCCACGCAGAACTGTGTACTCGCACACGTGACGACCCAAATGAAAGCGATTGAGCAGGGAGCTCCGGCAGATATGATTTTCCAGAGTATCGCAGGAACAGAAAAGGCTCACCGTTCATTCGGAATTTCAGCAGAATTAATTGCGGAAGCAAAAGAGGTATCGCTGAAACAAGGCACGGGTACGGGTCCGCAAACATTGTATTTCGAAACAGGACAGGGATCCGAGTTATCTGCAGAGGCGCATTACGGCGTCGATCAGGTAACAATGGAAGCCCGCAACTATGGTTTCGCAAGACACTATGATCCGTTTATCGTCAACACAGTGGTCGGCTTCATTGGGCCGGAGTACTTATATAACAATAAACAGGTCATCCGCGCCGGTCTCGAAGATCATTTCATGGGCAAGCTGCACGGACTGCCGATGGGTGTGGATATTTGCTATACGAACCATATTAAAGCGGATCAAAACGATATTGAAGATTTAAGTATTTTGCTGACTGCTGCCGGCGTGAACTTCATCATTGCTGCACCAATGGGCGATGATGTCATGCTGAATTACCAGTCGATGAGCTATCATGATGTGGCGACAGTCCTTCAAACATTAGGCAAGACACCGGCACCTGAATACTTACAGTGGCTCGAAAAGATGGGGATCTATGAAAACGGCAGATTGAGCAAGCGTGCCGGAGACCTCACCATGTTCAATCGATAGGAGGTGGATGGATTTGAACGAAGAATTGATTCAGCAGATTACTAAAATGGTTGTGGAGAAACTGGAAGCGGCAAACGGCGGACAAACGGCACAGCAGCCGGCCGATGAACAAAAGGTTCAGTTGTTTTCACAGCAGCCGGCCGGTCATTTGGCAGCTGAAACACCGCAGGCTTCACCAAGCGGTGCAGTAACATTCCACAGTACAACCGGGGAAGCAAAGCCGCAGCGCAATATTGCGACTGTGAAACCGAAACCGACTACGGCATTTGGCAAACCAAAAGCTGAAGCAGAGCAGCCGAAAGAAGATCACTTGGCGGAGTATCGCAAAAAGACCCCGGCGCGAATAGGTGTCGGCCGGGCAGGATCGCGTCCTAAAACCGATACGTGGCTGAAGTTTCGTCTGGACCATGCGGCAGCTGTCGACGCGGTATTCGGAGAAGTTCCGGATAATTTGCTTGAAGGTTTAGGGTTATTCCAAGTCCAGTCCAAAGTGGCGGATAAGGAAGAATATATCCGGCGCCCTGACCTTGGACGAAAGCTTTCCGATGAAGCGAAAACAACGATACAAGAGCGCTGCAAAAAATCTCCGGTTGTTCAGATTGTTGCGTCCAACGGTCTGAGTGCAAAAGCGATCGAGGAAAACTTGGAAGACGTCTACTTATCACTTCAGCAGTCTCTCAATAACTTGAATATCGAAATGGGTACCACGTTTTATGTCGATAAAGGCAGAGTGGCCGTGATGGATGATATCGGTGAATTGCTGAAACCGGATGTTGTGGTTATGTTGATCGGCGAACGTCCGGGACTCGTTTCGGCGGAATCACTCAGTGCGTATCTTTGCTATCAGCCGAGACACGGTACGATTGAGGCGGATCGCATGGTTATCTCCAATATTCACAAAGGTGGAATTCCGCCTGTTGAAGCTGGTGCATTTCTTGGTACGGTTATACAGAAAATCTTGAAATATGAAGCAAGCGGCGTAAAGCTTGTTCAAAAAGAAGGATAAGGAGGAGATGGACGTATGAAGATCTTTGCGGATATTCTGTCAATGCAAGTCATCCCGAACGTCAGTCCAGAACTCGCTGAAAAGTTTCAGCTGAAGCCTTATCAGCGCAGCTTAGGCTTAGTGACCACTACGATTGATGACGTAGGATATACGGCAGTAGATGCAGCTACCAAACATACTGATGTGGAAGTCGTCTACGCAAAAAGTTTCTACGCAGGCGCTGCACATTCATCCGGTCCGTTGTCAGGCGAGTTCATTGGAATAATCGCCGGACCTTCTCCGGATGAAGTGAAAAGCGGTCTGGATTCCATTCGGATCACCATCGAGAATGAAGCTTATTTCGAAGCGATCAATGGAAATCCTGATCATGCATTTTATGCACATACCATCTCGAGCAGCGGCAGCTACCTGGCGGAAATGGCAGGCATACCGGTGGGTCAATCACTGGCTTACTTGATCGCACCGCCTGCCGAAGCAATTATTGGCCTGGACGCTGCTTTGAAAGCAGCAGATGTCACGCTATGCGAATTGTACGCGCCTCCCTCCGAAACAAACTTCGGCGGCGGCCTGCTGACAGGAACGCAATCTTCCTGCCAGGCAGCAGCAGATGCGTTCAGAGAAGCTGTACAGAATATGGCGAATGAACCGCTGAGCTATTGACTGCAGAAGTAACTAGAAAGGAGTGTTTGAACTTGGTTCAATTAGTAGATAACGATTTATTGGCCCTGCAGCAAATGCGCACGGCCGTTCAAACAGCAAAAGAAGCACAAGAAAAATTCATGAGCTATACCCAGCAGCAAGTCGATAAAATCGTCAAAGCCGTTGCGGATGCAGCTTTCGCGCAATCCGGCCGTCTTGCCCAGCTGGCTGTAGACGAAACGGGCATGGGGGTAGCGGCTCACAAGAAAATCAAGAACGAAGTCGGCTCCCGTGATGTATATGAAAGCATTAAAGATCTTAAAACGGTCGGTATCATCAAAGAAGACCATTTGAATAAAGTTGTGGAAATTGCTGCTCCATTTGGTGTGGTCGCAGCCATTATACCGACAACGAATCCAACTTCCACTGCATTCTTCAAGACACTAATTTCATTGAAAACACGCAATGCGATTGTTGTCAGCCCTCACCCGTATGCAGTGAAATGTACGCAGGAGGCACTCCAAGTCTGTGACGCAGCAGCAGTTGCAGCGGGCGCGCCTGAAGGTTTGATTCAATGTCTGACGCTTGCTTCGATGGAAGCGACGCAGCAGTTGATGTCCCACAAAGATATCAATCTGATTGTAGCGACAGGCGGCGGTGCACTCGTGAAAGCGGCGTACAGCTCAGGAAAACCGGCTTACGGCGTAGGCCCCGGTAATGTACCCGTTTATATCGAGCGTTCTGCAAAAATTGAGAAGGCGGTAAAAGACATTATCGATAGCAAGTCCTTCGATTACGGTACGATCTGTGCAACGGAGCAGGCAATTGTGGTAGATAAGCATGTGGTCGATCTGGTCACACGTGAGCTGAAGAAAAACGGTGCCTATATCTTATCGGATGAAGAAAAGAAGATCATGGAAGGTGTTATTTCACCGGTTCCAGGTAAAGTCAATCCGAAAGTGGTCGGCAAGAGTCCGCAGTTCATTGCGCAGCTTGCTGGAATTTCAATTCCGGAAGGCACACGCGTAATTATTGGCTTGGAAACGGAAGTCGGCAAGAATGTTCCGTTTTCATTGGAAAAGTTATCACCGATTTTTGCAATGTATACGGTGGACGGCGTGAAGCACGCGAAGAAGGTATGTCTTGACCTACTGAACCTCGGCGGACGCGGACACAGCTTGTCGCTTCATACTGAAATCGATGCAGTGGCGCGTGAGTTTGCGATGGAAATGCCGGTATCACGTATTTTGGTCAATACGATGTCTTCGATTGGAGCAGTTGGCGGAACGACGGGCTTGATGCCGTCATTCACATTGGGCTGCGGTACATTCGGCGGCAACATTACATCCGACAACGTGACAGCGAAACATTTACTGAACATTAAACGGATGGCTTACGGCACGAAAGATGTCCAGCTGCCGAAGCATTCCGAGCCGGTGTCTCAATCAAATGAACAGCTCGTATCCAGTGTGATGAACAATGTATCATCTTCGACAAACAGCAATATCGATCCGGCATTAGTACAAAACTTAGTCAGTGAAATTGTTAAACAACTTACAAAATAAAACAATATTAGGAGGAAACAATTATGAACAGAGAAGGTACAGCATTAGGAATGGTAGAAACTAAAGGGTTAATCGGTGCAATTGAAGCAGCAGACGCAATGGTAAAAGCAGCAAGCGTAAACTTAGTCGGTAAAGTACATGTCGGCGGCGGAATCGTAACGGTACTAGTACGCGGTGATGTAGGCGCAGTGAAAGCAGCAACTGACGCAGGCGCAGCATCTGCACAGCGTGTCGGCGAATTGCTTTCTGTACACGTAATCCCTAGACCGCATAACGAATTAGAAATGATCTTGCCAAAAAGCGAATAATTACTTCGAACGCAGTAGAAAGGCGTGAACTAAATGAATCAGCAATTGATTGAACAAATTGTCGGAGAAATCCTCGGGCAGTTAGGTAAAGAATCTACTCAATTGCCGGAACGAGCGGTTCCCATTGCGGTTTCCGCCCGTCACGTACATTTACAGCCTGATCATGTGGAAGTACTATTTGGCGCAGGGTATGAATTGACGCAGCGGTCCGAGCTTTCACAGCCGGGCCAATTCGCCGCCAATGAAACGGTGATGATTGCGGGACCTAAAAGCAGTATTGAACGCGTACGGATTTTAGGGCCTGTCCGAAAAGCGACTCAAGTCGAGGTCAGCTTTACGGATGCCATGAAACTTGGCGTTAAGCCTCCACTTCGGGAATCCGGCAATATTGAAGGATCTGCTCCCATTACGTTGATCGGACCAAAGGGCAGCGTGCATATTGAGCAAGGTCTCATTATCGCGCAGTCGCATATCCATATGGCTCCCTCGGATGCAGCACGTTTCGGCGTGCAGGACGGGGAGTATATAACAGTGGAAGCAGATGGTATCCGGCCGATTTCATTCCGCAATGTCCGCATTCGGGTGAATGAACGCTATCGTCTGGAAATGCATATCGATACAGATGAAGCGAATGCCGGGTTTATTACACAGGGAACAATCGGACGTCTCGTCAAGCTGAATGAAACGGCAGAATCGGTACGCACTCAACCGGCAGCAGTTCAGAGTGCTCCTTCTGCTCCAGTAAAAGCAGCTGCTCCGCAGTCGTTTGAATTTACCAAAAAGCTGCTGTCCACTGAAGACCTTGCGTCAATTTCAGAGGATGAAATTGTGATCACAAAAGGTACGATTGTCACAGCGCTTGCGAAAGATACAGCACGGGAACTCGGTAAAACGATAACCATCAGAAAGTAGAAAAAGGTGATTACGCATGAGAATGGGCAGAGTGATCGGTAATGTGTGGGCAACCCGCAAAGAAGATGGGCTGGCAGGTCTTAAGCTATTGATTGTCCAGCCGATTGATGCACACGGCAACAGTATACAAAGCCATATGGTCGCAGCAGATCGGATTGGGGCGGGAATTGGTGACGAGGTGCTCATTACGAGCGGCGGTTCTTCACGCTTTATTTTGCCGAAAGAAAACCCGATTCCCATTGACGCGGTCATTATTGGCATTATTGATTCAACAGAAGTGAAGAGAGGTGATCTACATGAGTCAAGCGATCGGAATGATTGAAACAAAAGGGTTAATTGGATCAATTGAAGCAGCAGATGCTATGGTGAAAGCCTCGAATGTGGAGTTGGTTTCACAGGAGATGGTTGACGGCGGAATTGTAACGGTCATCGTTCAAGGTGACGTCGGGGCAGTTCAAGCAGCAGTTGACGCCGGCCGTGACGCAGCTGCACGAGTGGGCGAATTGCTCGGTGCGCATGTAATCCCGCGTCCGGATGATTCAGTGTATGAAATGGTGAAGCCGCCTGAGCCGGTTATGCCTGAAGTAAAGAAGCCGGCAGAAGTAAAGGCAAAAGCGCCGAAGAAAGACTGACTTGGTGAGTTGCGGTGGCATCGATGCAAGCGAAAGATCGGCTGCCGCACCAAAGTGACTGTACACCGAACCAAACCGGGATCAGTGCGAGCGAAAGTCTGGTGGAGGCGAGCGAAACATTCATTGGAACGCACCAAAACTGCGTTCCTCCGCACCAAAATCAAATCTCAACGCACCAAACCAATAAAAAACATCCAATCTATATAGAAAGGAGTTGTTTCCATGGCTTTCAAAAGACATAAAATTGCGGTCATCGGAGCAGGTCACACAGGTTCGACTGTTGCGTTGATGGCAGCCCAGAAAGAACTCGGCGACATCGTCTTAGTCGATATCCCGGATCTCTCCAACCCGACCAAAGGGAAAGCGCTGGATCTCCTTCAAACGAGTCCTGTCCAGCAGTTCAACTCCCGTATTACGGGTACATCGAATTATGAAGACATACAAGATGCTGCCATGGTCATCATTACCGCAGGTGTTGCGAGAAAACCAGGCATGAGCCGGGATGATCTCGTTGCGACCAATGCGAAAATCATGCAATCCGTTTCTGAACAGGTGAAACGCTATGCACCGGACAGCACGGTGCTGATTTTGAGTAATCCGGTCGATGCGATGACGTATGTTTGTTATAAGACGACGGGCTTCCCGAAAAACCGGGTGATCGGCCAATCCGGCGTACTCGATACGGCACGCTTCAACGCGTTCGTATCAGAAGAACTGAACATTTCAATTGAGGATATTTCAGGCTTCGTTTTAGGCGGGCATGGTGACGATATGGTTCCGCTTGTCCGGTATTCTTATGCCGGCGGAATTCCGCTGGATAAAATCATCCCGGAAGACCGGCTGGAAGCGATTGTCGAGCGCACCCGAAAAGGCGGCGGCGAAATTGTGTCATTATTAGGAAACGGCAGTGCGTATTATGCACCTGCAGCAGCACTGGTTGAAATGGCGGAAGCGATCATCAAAGATAAAAAAAGAATTCTGCCGTCCATCGCTTATTTGGAAGGCGAATACGGTTATCAGAACATTTATCTGGGCGTTCCGACTGTCCTTGGAGGAAACGGAATTGAAAGTGTTATTGAGCTTCCATTGACGAACGATGAACAAAAAGCGCTCGATCAGTCGGCAAATTCTGTGAAGGCAGTTATTGAAATTTGCGAACGACAAATGGCGTAATGACTTGACCACAGCGATCTCTCTAAGTCTCAGTAAAGACTTAGGGAGATATTTTTGCATAATGACTAGGTCTTTTTGCAGAAGAATTATAAATAAGTATCAGGAACTAAAAAATATTAGGAGGTAACAAATAGGTGTCAAAATTCAGAAGTATTGCTTGGAAGCTATCAGGAATTATCATAGGACTATTTTTACTTTTATTCGTTATCTACACAATCAGCACAAGTACAATCTTATATAATCAAAGCATGTCGGACTCCGAGGAATTTGCAGTTGAAAACACCCAATTAAACGCCAAAAAATTGAGCGAGCGATTTAATAAAACGAATGAAATGCTGCATACGACCAAGCACATTTTTGAGACACTGCAGTCACAAGGAAACCTCTCAACAGATGAAATCATTTCAATCATTCAAAATAACTTGGAAAAAAATATGGATGCAACCGGAATGGCAGCTATTTTTGAAAAAGGTTCTGTCAAGCTGGACGATCAAACTAATAAAAACCTGGTCGATCCAACAAAACGTTTCATTCCGTATTTATATAAAGAAGGAAGCAGCATCAATGTAGAAGCGCTCAGTGAGTATGATACGCCTGGTGAAGGTGATTGGTATTTAACTCCGAAAGCAGAGAAACGCGCGGTCATGACGGAACCATATGAATACAATGCAGGCGGCCAAACTGTACTGATGACGACATTATCCGTGCCGTTAGTTAGCGCAAATGATGAATTTTTTGGTGTGCTGACGACGGACATATCCATTGATTTCTTAAATGAACTGGTTAAAGACATCGAACCGGAAGGCGGCTATGCTTCTATTATTACGGACGCGGGCAGTCTGACGGCCAATAGCCTGAAGGATGAGATGAACGGTACAAATATGGCGCAGGCCATCAATTGGGAGCCTGTTAAACAGCAAATCAATAATTTAGAAACAAGCACCCTGTATGTAGATTCAAAATCATTGAAAGAAGAAGCATTTAATACATTTGCACCCATCGTACTGGATCAAATCGATGAAAAATGGTCTGTGCAAACGGTGGTTCCCAAAACAAAAATCCTGGAAACATTCAATGCGATTTTATGGCTTACAATTATTGCAGCAGTCGTGATGGTCATCTTGATGACTGTAGTCACAGCAGGCTTCATCTTCAAACAGCTGAAGCCGTTATCTTCCTTGCAGCAATCGATAGAGGCGGCGGCAAAAGGTGACATGACGCAAAGTGTGGAAGAAAAGTTAATTCGTAATGATGAAATCGGAGCTGTTTCGAAGGCCTATAATAATATGATTGATCAAACCAATCATGCCATTTATTCGGTACGCGATGCAGCTGCCCGTTTAAACGAATCATCTGCTCATGTCCATCAGGCATTTGAAGAAATTGTAGCGGCGAGCGAAGAAGTTTCATTGGCTACAACAGAAATCGCACACGGGGCATCCAAGCAATCCGAGGACACAGAAGAAACAAGCAACCGCATGGCTGAATTGGCGGACCAAATTAATGCATTATCCGACTTGTCAGGAAATATGGATGAACTGTCTAAACAAACCGTTTCTTCTACTGAGACAGGTATGTATGAAGTGAAAAAGCTTCGTGAGCATAATATATCGGCTAACGAAATGACAGAAAAGGTCCAGTTGCAGATGGAAACCCTATCGAATAAAATCGGTGCCATCAATCAGGTCATCACGTCCATTCATGATATCACCGCGCAGACGAACCTCCTTGCATTAAATGCGAGCATCGAAGCTGCAAGAGCGGGTGAGCACGGTAAAGGGTTCGCCGTCGTCGCGGAGGAAGTTCGAAATCTGGCCGAACAGTCACAGAAAGAAACAAGCGTTATTTCAGAGATTGTAAAAGAAATCGTAGCAGAATCAAAGCAAACGACAGAAGTGATTACAGCGAATATGCAGGTGATGGAAGAGCAAAACCAATCTGTCACAAGCACAGAAGTCTCATTCACACAAAACGTGGAATTGACCAATCAAATGCGCCAGGCCATCATGGAACTGGCAGCTGAGCTGGAAGAAATGCTTGTACACAAAGATCAGGCAATGCTTGCGATTCAGAGTGTTTCAGCAGTATCTGAAGAAACAGCAGCTTCTGCTGAACAAGTGAGTGCATCGTCTGAAGCACAGCAGAGTGAAGTAGAGCGTGTGGCGGAATCGACCAACCGAATGAAAGAAATTGCAGGTGAATTGCAGGATGTAGTCGGCCGGTTCCGATTAGAATAGTATGAATGAACGCAGAAAACCTTCTTCCGCCAATCTTTTTGGCAGAAGAAGGTTTTTTCATATAGGCAGTATATGTGTATGAATTTATCTAATTTAGTAACTAAGCTTGAAATTTTCTATTGCGCAATTGAATATATTTATAGTATAATGTTCTGAATAGGAAGAATTGAAAATCATGCACACTAATATTTCCGGAGTAGAAGAAAGAGAAATTCCTTATACCTTTATCAGAATATGTAAGCGCTTCCAAATGACCTTGTGAGAGGGATACTTTTTTCAGGTCGGCGCATATAGTAAAAATACAAGGATAGGTTTCTAAATTCTCTGTTCGGGCATATACTGTGCAAACATTAAAAATCAGGAGGTCATTTCTATGAAAAACAATACCTATCAAAACAATTCAGCACTGCCGGAGCAAAATGAGCAATTCTATTTAATCACAGGATACTCGGAGAATGGCTTTATCCATGGGATTACATGGGAAGAAGCTTATGTACAAGGATTGGCGGAGTGCGGCTGTCTATGCGAACAACAACTAATGTAACCGGCGAAGAAAATTCGATACAGGGTGCCTGACAGGAAACAATTGTGATGAAGTCCACACTTGTTTTGTGCATAGGCACCCTGTTTTGTTATGCCGTTAGTCTTTTGATGCTGCATCTTTCTTATCTTGTAACTTTATCCACTTTTGAGAGTCTAAGTGGGAAAGGGGGCTTACGATATGAAAAAAAGTCGATTGTTAATCAGTTTGATCTTAGTATTATTCAGTTTACTGGGATGCCAGCAGAATGAGCAGACGGAGGAAAAGCAGGGAACACCGCTTTTAGGGGAAGTGACAAATCAAGCAGAAGTGACCGAAGATGATTTTGTCTACCGGTTAGTTTCCGAAAAACAACAGTATCAAGTTAGCGAGCCGATAAAATTATATGCAGAATTAGAATATACAGGTGATCAAGATGAAGTAGAAATCACCCATGCCACTTCGCCGTTTTATTTTCCTATTACTGAAACAACAAGAGAATACGATATTGAATACTCTATGGATATGCCTTTAGAGCGAACCATGCTGAAAAAAGGGGAATCGCTTCGTATGGATTATGAATCCAGCGGCAGTTTTCTGGACAGGGATACTGAAGAATATAAAACGTTTATGAAACAAGTCATGAACGGCCACTTTCCTGCGGGTCAATATGTTGTTGACGGTAATGCCGACTTTAATTTAATTGGAACCGAAGAAAAAAAGTATCAAATAGAGGCGCCGGTGAAATTTCAGGTTGCTGGTGGAATCAAAAAATTCAGCTTATCCAAGTCGAAAGGTTTCGGTCAAGTGAATGGGGATATTTATGCAGAAATAGATGACGAAGAATCAGCTGAATTGATCCAGACTGCAATTTTGAATGCTGTGAAACAACCTGGCATAGTCGATACGGCGGCTTCTGATTATGATATGAAAGTGTCCTATGAAGACGGCGGAACGCAGGGATATCATTTGTGGATTGGTGAAAAGGGACAGAAGAGTACAATTATGCGGGTTGATGACACACATAGGATTTATACTGTTTCAAAAGAGATGACGGAGCTGTTGTTTGAGATTGTTAACAAATAGCTATTTCTTTCATCCGTCACAAATCATACTCTACCACCTTCGCCTTCATCCGTGGTAAAATAGAACAAACCAAATAAATGAGTTTGCACGATGCGCCGGTACCTATCAAGGTATAAAAGGGAATTCGGAAATCGAAGCTGTCCCCGCAACTGTACACACGGACGACCGCCAGAAACAGCCACTATGGAGACATGGGAAGGCTTGGCGGAAGGATGAAGTGAAGCCAGGAGACCTGCCGCGCATCGTCAAAGCGACACTTTCTTCGGGGGTTGAGAGGTGGAGGCAAAAAAGTCTCTGATCATCATGCGGCTTGCATGGTTACTTTAGAGTTGCTTATTTTTGTTTCCTCATTCACAACTATTGCAATCATACTGCCGAAGAGGCGGAATGATTGTTTTTTGTTGTTTACGAAAGGAGACGGCGAGATGAAGGTATTGGAACAAACAGAAGAGCGGCCGCATGAACGCGCGCTGCTGACTATTTTATACAAACAAGCAGAACAATTGCGCAAAAAACCGGCATACGAAGGATTTCACCATACCGTGCGAAAGCTGCTGGAAGCCGGGTTATACGGCAGCTGGGTCAATCATTATTCTGCCAATGAAATTAAATGGCTGGGCCTGCAAATTGTACCTGAACGCGATCAGCTTCTTTGCATCAGACAGCTCCGTCAATATATGAATGAATTTGTCACATGCAATCATTATGATTGGCCAATGGGACTCCCGCAAGAACGGCTGATGCTCATTGCGATGGCTGCCATGCAGCAGGAAACCGTCCAGCGTCTGCAAAAAGTCAGGGAAGCTTATTGGGTATTGAGCAAGGGATATGTGACGCTGCCGGATGAGGTGATGGCATTTCTCGGCAAGACATTCAGCCAGCGTCAGTCTGCAAGCGTGCCGCATTTGTTGGATTTGCTGGATATACGAATTCAATCGTATTTATCCAGCAGAGTAAAGGAGAAGCATATCCGTATACCCCATACATTTATGGAACAAGTGAAGGCGTGCGGTTCCTGGCTGGTATTTAATATGGAAGAAGTCCGGCGCGAGATGAATTGTTCTCTTCACGATGTCGACAGTGAGGCATTTCATCAGGCTGTTGCGAATCCTGCCATTACGCATAAAAAACTATCGGCTATCGGCCTGATGAAACAGCTGCTGGCCAGTGACGGTGTTGTTTTTCATTTTGAGGAAGATAGTCAGTCTGATATCGGAAGATTAGGTTCTTCTATTCAACTGCCGCGTGTGATGAACGGCAATACTTTGGCGCAGGTTTGTGCCATACAGGTCCGTTTACTGAACGGTATATTGGATTTTTGGGAGAGAAAAGATCGCAGGCGGGAAGTGCGTATAGAAGTGGCCGGCTGGGAAGAACTGCTGGCGGGCCAACGAATTGGACTGCATTCCGAACAGGCTGTGTCCTTTATAGAACGGCTGTCTGAAGAGATAAATCTGCACGTAATCAAAGCTTCATTGCAATTGGCGAAAGAGAAAGGACCCTATCCGCAATTTGAAGGCTCGTGCTGGCAGGATGGAAGCTATTTTGAACAGCGGCATTATACTTCTGAAGCGTGGCAGGAAATCAGCAATGAAATCAAGCAGTACGGCATTCGAAACGGCAAGTTGCGAAAAGCTTCGGATACTGTGAATTTGTCAGAACATCCCCCGACTAAGCACCGACAGCTATCGATGATTAACCGGCTCGCTGCACAGCAGCAACATACGGAGATTGGCGGTTCCATCACATTGGAAAAGTCTCCATTACTGGAAACGGCGGAATTATTACAGCTGCTGATGAAGGCTTGGAGCAGCGGGATAGAAGAAGTAAGGATTATTTAAAAGGGATCTGCGTAAGGCTCTGTTCTTGATAACTTGTCTTGTGCGTATTGCGAGAATCATGCTGCAGTTTGACCCCTCTTCGGCGCTTAGGGGTCGCCTTCTACTGTGAGCATACTGGCGAAAAGCATGGCTTTCTGCCAAAGAAGCTTGGCGGATGATCATAGTACCCGCTCAATCGCTCATAGTCCAGCCTCATCCACTCATAGACATCGGCTGTATGATCATTCGGCTCAGCTACGTGATCATACAGCATACCGGCATGATCATTGAACCGATCTCCGCGCTCATAGCCGCTCTGCAGTTATGCCTCTGCGGTTGTTAGGAATATATATTAAACATTCCGCTTAGACTTCTCAACAAACAGAAAACCACCCCGACGGGTGGTTTTCTGTTATTGCCATTAATCTCGATCCCAAAAGCGTTGCTGTGCTACGGCAGCCACAAATTCTTCTCCGAAATTTGTATTTCCTGAAGCAAATACGACTCCTGCCATATTGCTTTCGTTGGACTTCTCCAGGAATGCCTGGCCTGAAGAAGCTACACCGATCGGTTTATAATGAGTGTAGGCTACGCGCAGATAGTCTGCAATTTCGTAATCAAATCTGCTTTGATTTTTATGCGTTCCGCCTACGATATAAATAGAGTCCAGCAAATAGGGGCTAGTCGTGATAAATGTCTCGTTGACTTTTAGCTTGGTTCCGTCATCACCGGTAACAGTGCCCAGTGTGTCGCTGACAATCACAACAAAGACTCCATACTTCTTCAGTGTTTCAAGCGCACCTGAAACTTCATTCGCAGGGAAGCCGTCACCGACCAATACGCCGACTTTCATAGAGTACGCATATTTCGGCGTATTTGCCTGGCTGAGGGAAGGGTAGCTGGTCGTAACCTGCACAGGCGTTCCGCTAGGCCGGTCCACGCCGATATTGTCCGCTATCGTATTCGCTAATTCTCTGTCTACATTTATCAGCATATCGACGTTTTGCTGACGCACCGACTTGCTTTTTACGCTGCCGAGCTGATAGCTGAAACCGTCAATTGTATGCTGTTTCTCAACAGGTGTCAGACTGTTCCAGAAAATTCTTGGCTGCGTGAAGAAATCGTCGAACGACTTGCTTCGTGCCCGGATCGCATGGCCGTCTATTTTCTTCGGATACGATTCATAGCCGCCTTCTTCCGGCGGAGTCGTGTACGGAGTATTATTAGCCAGTGAGTTTTGATGGTAGTTGACTTGGTCGGTATCAATCCGATATCTCATAGCGCCCCGTCTTGTATTGTTATGGAACGGGCAGATTGGCCGGTTGATCGGCAAGTCCTGGAAGTTTGCGCTGCCAAGTCTGTGATATTGGGTGCTCTGGTAGGCGATCAAGCGGCCCTGCAGAACCGGGTCATTGGAGAAGTCGATTCCCGGAACTACATTTGCAGGGTTGAACGCCACTTGCTCCAACTCAGCAAATTCATTATCGACGTTCCGGTTCAATGTCATCTTGCCGATCAGCTTAACCGGAATCAATTCTTCCGGCCAGAATTTAGCCGGGTCCAGAATATCAAAATCAAATTTGAACTCGTCTTCCATCGCAACCAGCTGAACGCCCAGCTCATATTCTGCATAAGCTCCGCGGTCAATCGCTTCCCTCAAATCACGGCGGTGGTAATCCGGATCAATTCCGCCAATTTTTTGCGCCTCATCCATCAGCAGCGAATGCACGCCGAGCACAGGCTTCCAGACAAACCGGACAAAAGTGGCCACTCCTTCTTCATTGACCAGAAGATACGTATTGATCGAAAAGGATTCAATCATCCGATAACTTCTCACGATGCCCCGATCCGACATAATCCACATGACCATGTGAAGGGACTCCTGATTATTCGCGACATAATCCCAAAAATTATCATGTGCACCGGCAGCTGTCGGGATTCCGGTGCGGGGTTCAGGTTTGTAAGCGTGAATCATGTCCGGGAACTTCATGGCATCCTGATTGATCAATACAGGCATGGCAATGGTAGTCAGATCATAATTTCCTTCCTCCGTGTAAAACTTCACTCCTTTACAGCGCAAATCCCTTGCCGTATCTTTAGAACCCTTACTCCCTTGCACAGTAGAGAAGCGGACGAATACCGGCGTCTTTTTGCCGGGCTCCTGTAAAAAGCATGCTTTGGTGAACTGACTCATCGACTCATAGCATTCAAACTCTCCATGTGCGCCGTACCCTCTCGCATGCACGATTCTTTCAGGTATTTCCTCATGAAGGAAGTGGGTCATTTTTTCAAAATATTCATAGTCCTGACGAAGTGACGGACCGCGTACACCGGCTGTCAGCTGCTCCGAGTCATTAGACAGTTTCTTTGACTGGTTGGTTGTTAACGGCTTTCCTGTATTTTGAACACGGAATTCCTCCAGTTGCTCGTTTTTACTGTTGCCATCGTTTTCACGGTTATTTCCTGAGTGTGATTTATCCATACACACGCACCTTTCCTGAGTAAAGTTTCCGATCGTTATCATACTATGCGCGCTAATCAGCAATATTCATTGTATGGATGTAAGATATTGTGAAGCACGTTGCATTTCCTTCCCGCCCCCTATTGAGATGAAAACTGAAGTGGCGTAAGATAACACTAACTAGCAGTTTTCATCAGAGGTGAAGCGGATGTTCCAATTTGATACATTAGGACAAGAGATGGTGAAAGAGATATCGAATTTGATTCAGCAGCAGGTGATTTTAACAGACCGCCGCGGCTTTATTCAGGCGAGCACAGACGCTGCCCGGATCAATCAATTCCATGAAGGTGCATTGTTGAGCATTCGACAGAAAGAAATGCTCTATATGGATGATGACGAAGTAGAGCGATTGCGCGGTGTGCGTAAAGGGATCGCGCTGCCGATTATTATTGACGATGAACCGATTGCTGCACTCGGCATTACCGGTGAACCTGAGACAATCAGGCCGCAAGCACAGCTGATTTTACGTGTTGCAGAACTATTCATTCAAGATTCCATGAAGCGAAAGCAAAAAGATGAAAAGGTACGGGATTTGGAGTTCTTCGTGTTTGACTGGCTGACGGGAATGAAGAAAGACGAGCGATTTGGAGAGAGGGGCACACTGCTCGGAATTGACGTGACACAGTATCGGCAAGTAGCGGTCATTGAAGTGATTGATTTATTGGAACAGTTCTCGATTGAGGAAATAGACATATTTACATCGATTCAAAACATCCACAAATCCATGAAAATGATACGCTGGGCGCAGAACAAGATTTTGCTGCTGCTGCCTGAAATGAATCAGGAAACTCTCGCCCATGAATTAAATTTCTTGCTGCTTCATATGAAACGGCGTAAAAAGGTCCAAGTCGTTGCGGGGATCGGAGCACCGACAGATTACTTTGACCTGGCTAAATCATTTGGACAGGCGGAGCGCGCAGTCAGTGCTTCGAAAAGATCGGGTGAAATCGTATTTGAGCATGAGCTGCGTCTTGAAATTATATTACAGAGCATCCCGGTAGCGGCACGAGCTGATTTTCTGAGCCGGACTATTGCGCCGCTTATGAAAGAAGAAGAGCTGCTGCATAACCTGAAAGTCTGGTTTTCGGAAAACCAATCCATGCAAAATACCGCGCAGCGTTTGCATATCCATAAGAACACGCTGTCCTACCGCCTGCAGAAAATCGAGCAGTTAACGGGGTTATCTGTATCAAGTACACACGATGTGTTTCTGCTTTACTTGGCGTTGTCACTGCTGGACGAGCAGATGAATAAGTGAACAGTGCTTCGCTTCCTATAATGGAATCGGAGTTTTTCTTAATTGAATGGGAAAACAAATCATTTTCTAAAATCCTGCGTCCTATTCATGGCAGGCTTACCCTGTGTCTTATCCCAAGAGTGTCAGGAGGATTTATTTTGAATAAAATCAGAAACGCTACAACTATGCAATGGATGATATTTTCGATCCTGGCACTTTGCTGTATTACTACACTTATTTTTGTCAATCACAATTATTCATTTTATGACCGTCCGATCGCTGAGGTGGTCGATACGACAATGGAAGAGGCAATAGATGTAACAGATCTGCACGGCAATGAAGACACGCTGTTTATTCAGAACATCACAGCAGTGTTAAAAAACAGCGAAGAAAAAGGCCAACAGATCCATTTGAATAATAAATATTCCACTTCGGGTGCGTATGATCAGCAATACCGTATAGGAAACGAACTTTTTGTTTCCATTGATTCGAAGACTGACGGGGATCTGGCAGGTACCATTACGGATGTGAAGCGTGATAAATATGTGCTCGTTGTTGCCTGGATTTTTATCTTTACCTTAATACTTGTCGGGCATAAGCAAGGCCTGCTGGCGATCGCCAGTTTTGTGATCAATGTGTTGCTGCTGTCTTTCGCACTGGATATCTACGTGAATTACTCAAACGTCAGTCTGCTGTTGGTCTGCGGAATATGTATCCTGTTATTTACCGCGATATCGCTTCTTCTCGTCAGCGGGTTTAATGAAAAAACATATGCGGCAATTGCAGCGACGCTCATCGCAACAGCTGCATCGCTGTCTGTGACTGCCCTTGTCATCTGGCTTACTTCCGGAAATGGTCTGCGTTATGAGGAAATGCAGTTTTTGACGCGTCCTTACCATACCGTGTTCATGGCGGGACTGTTCATTGGGTCGCTCGGTGCCATTATGGACGTGGCGATTACTATGTCCTCGTCGATTTTTGCCTTATATGAAAGAGACCGTGATATCTCAATAAAAGCACTGAGAGCATCGGGTATAGGAATTGGTAAAGATATTATGGGGACCATCACGAGTATTTTGTTCTTTGCCTATATCAGCGGCTCGATTCCAATGCTGATTCTTTATTTGAAAAATGCTTCTCCAGTCGGATTTGCACTTTCGATGAATTTGTCACTGGAGCTGGCACGCGCATTGGCGGGTGGAATCGGCATCGTGCTGACGATTCCAATCGGTCTGTACACGGCTATATTCTTCATCGAGCGAAAGAGGGCGAGAGTATGAATGCACTAGTATGGCTCGCAGGAATTTTACTCGTATTAATGGTAATCGTTGGCGGAAAGAGTGGGGCACGGTCTTTCTTTTCGCTGTTCTTGAATTTTGGCGTAATCTTTTTTACGATGTTTTTCATGCTCGATCCATCTGCCAATCCCATTCTGATCACGTTCATTGCCAGCACGCTGATCGGATGTATCAGTCTTTTCTATATTAATGAAGTAAACAGCAAAACGACGATTGCTTTTATTTCGACGATGATCACTATTGTGATAGTACTTTCTTTCATTGTTTTTGTTTCACAGAAACTGATGATACAGGGGTTTGGTGAGGAAGAGGAAGAGGCGATTGCGGGGCTGTCGCTCTATATCGGCGTGAACTTCATGAAAATCGGAGCTTCTGTCATTATTATGAGTACGATTGGTGCCATTATGGATGTAGCGATCTCGATTGCGTCCACCATGCATGAAGTGTGTAGGCATAATCCTGCAATCAGCAGGAAGGAATTGTTCAAAACAGGTATCAGCATCGGCCGTGATATTCTGGGAACAGATACGAATACACTGTTCTTCGCCTTTTTTGGAGGCTATCTAGCTCTGCTGATTTGGTTCAAGGATCTGGAGTATTCAATTGGAGAAATTATCAATTCTAAAATATTCAGTTCTGAAATGATTTTGATTCTTTGTGCAGGAATGGGCATCGCACTGGTGATACCGATAGCTTCGTGGATTAATGCAAATTATTTAGTCAGAAGAAGAGAAAAGTCATAGGAGAAACAGCGGGATAATCATTCAGCTGCTTCTCTTTTTTTTACTCAAATATGTAAGCGCTTACCAATATATTAGTATAATAGCGTACAATTTAGTACTAAATACATAGCAATTTGTTTGTGTGAACAACTAAACGAAAAAATTCGACAGGTAATCTTGTGTACTTGTCTATATGAATAAAATAGTTAGACTATTAGAATTAGACTAATTAATCAAACGCTTAGAAAGGAGGAGCTGGATGGACACACAAATACTGAAGCGGTTAGTCGCGATTACTGGAGAGGCACATGCGAAAACGACAGTTGCACAGAAGCTTGCGTATTCCTATGACGCAACAGCCAACTTTCAGGCGATGCCGGATATTGTGCTGTCACCTTCTTCCATTGAAGATATACAGGAAATCGTCAAAGTCTGTGCGGAGTTTCAAGTGCCGATTGTCCCTAGAGGATCCGGGACAAATTTGGCGGCCGGTACGACGCCGACATCCGGTGGAGTGGTCTTGCTTTTCAATCGGATGAACAGAATTTTGGAGCTGGATGAAGAAAATTTAACTATTACTGTCGAACCCGGTGTTATCACCCAGACCATCAATGAAAAGGTCGCGGCGAGCGGTCTGTTTTATCCGCCTGACCCGAGCTCAATGAGTATATCGACAATCGGCGGCAATGTCAGCGAGAACTCCGGCGGCCTGCGTGGTCTGAAATACGGCGTGACGCGGGATTATGTCAAAGCATTGAAGGTCGTCATGCCGACAGGTGAAGTGATAACGACGGGCGGCAAATTGGCGAAAGACGTGGCGGGCTATGATCTGACCAGTCTGTATGTAGGATCAGAAGGGACGCTTGGAGTCATTGCGGAAATCACGCTCGGTTTGATTCCGGAACCAGAGACGAAGAAAACCTTGCTCGCTTATTATAATGATCTGGAAGAAGCGGCGGAGACGGTCTCTTCCATTATCGCTGCGAAGATTGTGCCGGCTACTCTTGAGTTTTTGGATAAAGGCACGATTCAGGCAGTGGAAGATTTCATGCATATCGGCTTGCCGACTGATTGTGAAGCGATGCTGCTGATAGAGCAGGACGGTGATGAGGCGGTAGTTGATAAAGACATGGCGCTCGTGCATCAGCTCTGTATGGAGCATGGTGCCACCTCCGTCCAAATGGCAAAGTCAGCAGAAGAAGCGGCCCAGCTCAGTATCGCAAGGCGTGTGGCATTATCAGCATTGGCGCGTCTGCGGCCGACGACCATTCTGGAAGATGCGACGGTACCGCGGTCGGAAATTGCCAAGATGGTGAAGACCATTCAAAATATTGCTGTCAAATACAATCTGCTGATCTGTACATTCGGACATGCGGGAGATGGAAATCTTCATCCCACGATTTTGACAGATGAACGTGATCCGGAAGAAATGGAACGTGTGGAAGCGGCATTCGCCGAGATTTTCGACCGTGCCATTCAACTCGGCGGCACTATTACTGGAGAACACGGGGTAGGCGAAATGAAATCTCCTTATTTGGAGTGGAAGATCGGGCCTGAAGGAATCGCTGTCATGAAGAGTATTAAGCAGGCGATCGATCCGCTCAATATTATGAACCCGGGAAAGATGTTTGCGAAGGATATGAAGAAAAGGATTGTGGTGCAGCATGAGTAACGCTCAACCAGAAGCCATCCGGCAGGCGTTCGTTACGCACGTAGATGAAAATCGGCTGATGGACTGCATGCGCTGCGGGTTCTGTTTACCTGCCTGCCCCACATATATTCATTCAGGTTATGACGAAACCCAGTCACCGCGGGGACGCATCGCCTTAATGAAAGCAGTGAGAGACGGCGTGGTGGAATGGGACGGATCAATTGAAGAATCATTTGATCTATGTCTCGGCTGCCGTGCATGTGAACCCGCCTGTCCCGCCGGCGTGCAGTATGGAACATTGATTGAAGAGACACGAGACGCAATTGTTTCGGCAAAACAGCTGTCAGTGACAGAGAAGGCCATCCGTAAAGGTGCATTTGACCATCTATTCGCTGATCAGAAGCGGATGAAGCAGGCAGTCGGACTTGTACGGTTCTATCAGAAATCCGGCCTGCAGAAAGTGGTCAGGAAAGTCGGCTTTCTGGACTTGTTCCCGCCGGTTATGCGGGATATGGAAAAAGTCTTGCCGGATCCGCCGAAGCGCCGGAATGTGCTGATTCATTTGGAAGCGAAGAAAACGAAGGTAGCGTTCTTCACCGGCTGTCTGATGGATACGATGTTTCAGGAAACGAATCGCAACACGATTGATCTGCTGGAATATCTCGGCTGTGAAATCGTCATCCCGAAAAACCAGCAATGCTGCGGTGCGCTGCAGGGGCACAGCGGCGAGATGGACCGCGCAACCCGCAATGCCAAAGCGAATTTAGAAGCATTCGATGCCGAAAATGTAGACTTCATCGTCAACAACGCAGGCGGATGCGGTGCATTTCTGGCAGAATATGACCGTTTATTCGAACAGGACGCAGCACTTTCAGCAAAAGCGAAAGAGTTTGTTGAAAAGCAGACCGACATCTCTTCACTGCTCGTACAGCTGGGCATCGTGGAGAAACTCGCTGCACGTCCGGGTTCTGACATAAAAGAATTGATTACTTATCAGGATTCCTGTCACCTGCGCAACGTCAATGGCGTGATCAATGAACCTAGAGAGATCCTGCGCGCCATGAACGATGCGGTATTCGTGGAACTGCCCGGTGCCCGCCTATGCTGCGGATCCGCCGGTATCTATAACTTGCTGCAGCCCGAAATGGCCATGACCATTCTGGACGCCAAGATGGAAGAGGTGCAAGACATACAGGCAACCGTCATCGTAACCACCAACCCGGGCTGTCTGCTGCAAATGAAAGTAGGTGTAGAAAGGGAGGGACTCTCACAAACATCAAGAGCTGTTCACATCGTTGATTTGATTCATGAAAAGTTATTCTGATAAAAAACTGGAGGGAAATGAAAATGAAAATGAAAAAGAAGAGTGTACTAGGGGCGATTGGATTATCAGCTATGCTGATGCTGGCGGCATGTTCATCAGACAAAGAAGGAGAAACATCTGCAGACAGCGGTAAAGCGGAATCAGAGGGTAAATCCTACAACCTGAAAATGTCCGTAACTGTCAATGACTCATCCACTTGGTATCAGGCGGCAGACAAATTATCGAAAGACCTGAAAGAAGAAACAGACGGCCGGATCAATATCGAAGTCTTCCCGAATGAACAATTATCAAACGGCGACCAAGGTAAAGGCGTCGAGCTCCTGACAAAAGGACAGACTGACTTGAGCCTTCACTCCACGATTATCTATTCCATCCTTGATGATCGTTTCGGAGTAGCGAGTGCACCGTTCCTGTTCAAAGATAAAGACGGCGTGGACAAAGTATTCAACGGTGCCGGCGGAGAAGCCATCGCAGAAATCCTCAATGAAAAGAACGTAGAGCTGCTTGGCTTTGGGGAAAACGGTTTCCGTCAGATCACTAACAGCAAAAAGGAAATTAAGTCACCGGCTGACATGAAAGGTCTGAAAATTCGTATTCCTGGAATTACGATGTATACCGACCTATACCGTGCTTTAGGTGCAGATCCAACGACTATGGCATTCTCTGAAGTCTTTACAGCGCTGCAGCAAGGAACGATTGACGGCCAGGAGAATCCGATCGATGTCATTCATTCGTCCAAGCTGAGCGAAGTACAGGATTACTTGACGACTTGGAACTATTCTTATGACCCGCTTGTATTAGGGATCAATAAAAAGTTGTTTGACTCCATGAGTGCAGAAGATCAGGAGCTGGTGAAGAAGCTGGGTAAAGAAGCAGCGGAGTATCAAGTAGAGCTGGCACGTGAAACGGAAGCGAAGCAAATTGACGAGCTGAAGGATGCGGGGATGCAGTTTTACGCACCGACTGAGGAAGAATTAGCGGTGTTCACAGAAGCGGTACAGCCTGTTTATGAAAAATACGAAGATATCTGGGGTAAGGATCTGTTAGAAAAGTTCCGCGACCAATAAGGACTGGAGGGTGGATACATGGGAAAGGTACTCAATAGATTAGAAGAGTGGATTGTCGTCATCGTGTTGTCCATCATGTCCACCATTGCATTCGTGAACGTGCTATCCAGAGGGTTTGCCAATTATTCATTTTCCTTTACGGAGGAAATCACAGTAAATTTGTTTGTCATGTTGACATTTGTCGGAACGGCCATTGGTGTGCGTGAATACGCGCACCTTGGCTTTACGCTGATTTACGACAGAGGGAACAGACTGCTGAAGAATATCATCACGATTTTGGTAGGCTTGATGATGGTGCTATTATTTTTCATTCTTTTATTTTATGGAATTAAGATGGTGCAGTATCAGGTGGATATGGGGCAGAAAACGCCTTCTCTTGGCTGGCCACAATGGTGGTTCTCGATGTCGATGCCGATTGGAGCATTCTTCTGTTTGATTCGCTCCATTCAAGCAACAATCACGGAATTCCGTCAGCAAAATGGGAAGGGAGAGCAGCCATTATGACAGCTATTATTTTATTCGGCCTGTTTTTTATCTTAGTTATGCTTCGAATGCCGATTGCTGTAGCGCTGGCGATCTCATCCATTGTGGTGCTCTTTACAGGCAGCGGGTTATTCGGCTTGGAATTAGTAGCAGATATTATGTATACGAGTGTGGCGAAGTTTACGCTGCTTGCGATTCCGTTTTTCATTTTGGCGGGCGTCATTATGGAGCACGCAGGGATCTCGAAGCGCTTGATTGATTTTGCACAAGCTTTGGTCGGTCACCGGAAAAGCGGAATTATCTTTGTTACCGTGATGACGGCGATTTTCTTTGCTGCCATCTCTGGCTCCGGCCCGGCGACTGTAGCGGCAATCGGCGGTATTTTGATTCCGGGCATGGTAAAGAACGGGTATAAGACCGAAACAGCAGCCGGCTTAGTTGCGAGTTCGGGTGCAATTGGGATTATCATACCGCCCAGTATCGCATTTATCGTGTTTGCGGTCGTAGCAGGTGATCAAATTCCTGTTTCTATCGGACGGCTGTTCATGGCAGGCGTGATTCCAGGACTGTTATTAGGTGCAGGTTTCATCCTGGCAGCCATGTTTGTCAGACGCCGGCAGGAAAAGCGCGAAGGCCCGATAGCTGCTCAGCAGAAAACAGAGCCGGCTTCCGGAAAAGAACGTTTACAGGCATTTGTCAGTGCGATCTGGGGATTGCTGATTCCGGTCATTATACTGGGCGGGATTTACGGCGGGTTTTTCACGCCGACAGAAGCCGCAGTTGTCGCCGTATTCTATAGCTTGTTTATCGGTTTTTTCATTTACCGCGAATTAACGCTGAAGAAACTGTACGATATTTTGGTGGCGGCAGGCATTCAGACAGCGGTTGTCATGTTCATCGTCAGTGCGGCAAGTGTGTATGCGTATATCATTACGACGGAGCAGATTGCCACACAGGTATCCAACGTCATGCTGGGTATTTCCGATAATAAAATTATTATTCTGCTGCTGATCAATATCATTCTATTGATTGCGGGGATGTTTATCGACGCAATTTCTGCCTATTATATTTTCGTGCCGATTTTATTGCCTATCGTGCTGTTGTTTGATGTGGATCCCACCGTATTCGGTGTGTTCATGACAGTCAACTTGGCGATCGGACTTTTTACACCGCCTGTAGGTCTCAACTTGTTTGTGGCCGCCGGGATATCGAATATGTCGATTGGACAGGTATCGAGAGGGGTCTTGCCTTTCGTTGTCTCCTCGATCATTATTTTGTTCCTGATTACGTATATTCCTCAAATATCCACATTTCTGCCAGACTTATTAAATATTAAATAGATACAGGGAGGGATGCTTGTGAAACTGAAAGGCCAGACAGCGATCGTCACGGGGGCAGCCAGCGGTATTGGCGCCCGGACGGCCCTCCTTCTCTCTCAAGAAGGAGCTAATGTTGTTTTAGTCGACTTAAACAGCTGCCGCAGCACTCTGAATGACATTCAAGAATCACGAGAAGAAGCGGGAGTCCTAGAGTGTCTGGGCGATATTCGGGATAGTGAGTTTGTAAGCGCCGTCATCGCGAGAGCATCCGATACATTCGGCGAATTGCATATCCTAATTAATAACGCGGGCACATGCAGCAGAAACAGTTTAGAAACCATGACACTTGATATGTGGGACCGCGACATGGATACAAATGCAAAAGCTGCATTCCTGTTTACTCAAGCGGTTGTTTATCCGCATATGATGGGACAAAAGTACGGGCGGATCATTAATATCAGTTCGATTTCGGGAATGAATGGCGGTGTCATCTCCGGCGGTTCCAAAGACGGCAGATCCGGGCCGGCCTACTCGGCTTCCAAAGGTGCAATAATTGCACTGACGAAGTGGGTGGCGAAAGAGCTGGGGGAATACGGGATCACGTGTAATTCAGTGGCACCCGGGGCAACTGAAAGTGCGATTACGGCAGGTATTGAATACGATGTCAGCGGCCAGGCGGTCAAACGGATCGGCACACCTGCTGATATCGCACAGGCTGTTTTATATTTTGCATCATCCGAATCAAGCTATACGACAGGACAAATTCTGAAAGTTGATGGAGGGTACAGTTTTGGATAATCGTATTCAAGCGGTGTATGACGGCACGACGAATCGCATCATCGGACGTTTGAAGAAAGATATTGATTTGTTTGAAGGCATTATTGAAATATGCAAAGAGCATAGCGTGGAAGCGGCACAGTTTCAATGTATGGGCTCTCTCGCATACGCCACATTCGTACAGCTGGATCAGAATGAGGACAAGTCCCTGCAGTATTCCAATCGGATTGTCACGGACACTCCGGTTGAACTGCTGACAGGCACGGGCTTTGTCGGTCACAGCGCAGAAGGAGAACTGGAAGTCCATTTTCACGGATTATTCGTTGATTGCAATAAAAATATCAATGGCGGTCATTTCATCGGCGGTGAAAATCCGATTGCCATCACAGTGGAGTTTATAATTTTTCCCCTGCTGGATGCTGCCATGCAGCGGCGCCCGGATGAAATTTCGGGTATCCCTGTATTCCACTTTTTAGAGAAGGAGTGAAGAATTTTGGAGACAATCGGTAAATTGGCAATGAAATCAGCAGCTGCCTATCCGGATAAAACAGCGGTAAAAGACGCACAGCGTTCATTTACATACCGGGAAATGATGGAACGGGCACTCGCTCTGACAGCCTATTTTAAGAAGGTCGGACTGAAAAAAGGAGACCGTTTCGGAATTTTGATGTCAAACCGGCTGGAACACATTGAACTGGATGTGGCCGCAGCACTTTCGGGAGTTATCAAAGTACCGCTGAATTACAGACTTCATCCAAAAGAACATGCTTACATGCTGATGGATGCAGATGTGAAGCTGGTGATTGGAGAAGAGCAGTTGATCGAACCGATCGATATGAAATTACAGGCGCTGCCGATCGGCGAGGCGTATGAAAAGGCGATAGAAAGCTGTAAAGGTATTCATTCGGCTGTAGCTGTCGATGAAGATGATATTTTTGCGATTATGTACACATCCGGCACGACAGGCAATCCAAAAGGTGTCATGCTGAGTCACCGCAACATGATTGCAGGCGCGTTGTCACTGGCCCTTGTCTGCGAGACGGGTTACGACGATGTCATCGGGCACGTCGCTCCCTTGACGCACGGCAGTAATTTCTTATCACATGTAGCGTGGCTGTATGGGCTGACGCAGGTAGTGTTCAGTAATTTTGAGCCGGAAGAATTCGTACTTGATTTGAAACGTGAAAATATTACCGTCATCTTCCTGGTGCCGACAATGGTCAATCTGATGATTCAGCATCCTAAGTTTGATCCGAAAAATCTGGCTACGCTGAAAGCAATTAACATGGCGGGATCGGCTATCGCGGCGAGTAAACTCGAGCAAGCGCTCGCTCTGACGGGCCCGATTTTCGCCCAGACATTCGGGCAGGTGGAAGCACCGATGTGCATTACGATGATGCCGAAACGCGAACTGGGAGATCATTTGGAATCGTGCGGACGTGTCGGACCGTTTGTTGATGTGAAAATTGTTGATGACCAAGGGACAGAACTGCCGGCAGGGGAAGTCGGAGAAATCGTCTGCAAAGGGTCACTTGTCATGAAAGGCTACTGGAATAATGAGCAGGCGACGAATGAAACACTGATTGACGGCTGGCTGCAGACAGGCGATCTCGGCTGGAAAAGTGACGAAGGCTATGTTCATATTGTCGACCGGAAAAAAGACGTCATCATCTCAGGGGGCGTCAATATTTATCCGCGAGAAGTGGAAGAAGTGCTGAATAAACATACCGGCGTAAAGGAGACATGTGTCATTGGCGTGCCTGATGACAAGTGGGGAGAGAACGTCATCGCGTATGTTGTTCCGAACGGCACAGCTGAGGTGACGAATGAAGACTTGATCCAGCTGTGCCTCGATCATATGGCCAGTTTCAAGAAGCCGAAAGAAATTCATATCGTGGAAGAACTGCCGAAAAGCTCATACGGCAAAATACTGAAGCGGGAGCTGCGCAGTCAGCATGAGGAGGTGCAATCATGACGAATGTATATATTGAGGGAATCGGAATGACAAAGTTCGGTAAATTTGTGGATCGATCGATGAAATCACTCCTTCTGGATGCCTGTGTTGAGGCACTGGAAGATGCGGGAAATCCGAAAGTTGATGCGGTATTCGTCGGGAACTTCATGGGCGGTTCCATCTCCAATCAAGAAATCCTTGGCGCCATTGTCGCGAATGAACTTGGCCTCGGCTACGTTCCGACGGCCAAAGTCGAAGGAGCCTGCGCGTCAGGCGGCATCGCTCTTCGTCAAGGCATTATGGGAATCTTGAGCGGCGAGTATGAGACGGTGCTGGTGGCGGGCGTCGAAAAGATGAAACATGCCTCCACAGCGGACGTCACGCAGGCCATCAACGCTGCAATGGATACGGATTCCAATGAAAAGCAGGCGGGACTGACCTTCCCGGGTTTCTTCGGAGTGCTTGCAAACCGGTACTTCCATGAAACAGATGCCACGAAAGAACATCTGGCCATGATTGCACTGAAGAACCGCGAGAACGCCTTGAACAACCCGTTGGCGCAGTTCCAAAAGCCGACGACGATGGATGAAATCATGAGTGCGCGGATTATCACGTCACCGCTCGGTCTGTTTGACTGCTCACCGACAACGGATGGGGCAGCAGCTTTAATTATTTCCAATAAAAAAGGAAAGATTCATATTCGTTCGTCAGCACAGAGTTCGGGACCTACACAAATGCAGGATGCAGATGATCTGCTGTCGCTGCCTGCTGTCCGGGAGTCCGGCCGTATGGCGTACGAAAAGGCAGGAGTCGGCCCCGAAGATATAGACGTCGTGGAAATCCATGACTGTTTCTCCATGACAGAGATGATTGCGACAGAGGAGCTCGGCTTCTTCCGTAAACGAGAAGGCTGGCTAGCGGTGGAGCAGGGACGAACGAAAGCAACCGGCGATAAGCCTGTCAATACGAGCGGAGGTCTGCTGTCACGCGGCCATCCGATTGGTGCAACAGGCATTGCGCAGATCTATCATTTAGTCCGGCAGCTTCGCGGGACAGCGCCGAATCAAGTCGAAGGGGCACGGCTGGCACTTGCGCAGAATCTGGGCGGAACCGGCTCTTATTCCACAGTTCATATTTTAGAAAGGTTGTGAAGAAGGGATGAAAATTTATCAATGCGATCAGTGTGAATATGCCAGCGTGTCGGATAAGTACAGATGTCCAAGTTGTGGAACCGGACAACTGCAAGAAAAGGAATTGTCATCAAAAGGCAGTGTCTACAGCTACACAGACATCCATATTGCGCCTGCTGAATTTGCGCATCTAGCGCCTTATACCGTTGCGCTCGTCCAGCTGGATGAAGCGCCAGTGAAAGTGACCGTGCGGATGAGTTCTGGTGTGAAGATCGGTGACACAGTGGATTTGGATCATTTGGAGGATGGGGCGTATATTTATAGCAAGTGCTGACAAATGGGAGTGTTCGATGTGCCCGTGATCGTAGAAAGCGGTTGAGCGCTCATTGACACCTCGCGAGTGATCATAGAAAGTCGACGGACGCTCATAACAAGCGTCTGCGTGATCATAAACACCCCGTAGGTGATCGTACACAGGGGCCAGCCGCTCATAGCACCATATTTGAATATTCTTTTTATGGGTTAACGGCTTGTACCTGGCATGCTATACTGATGCCAGGTGCAAGTTTTGCTCGTTAGGGAGAGTTGTCTGTGAAAATCATACCGGTAATTTCTAAAATCATTTCTAAATATCTGCCCATCTGGATTGTGCTGTTATCGATTATCGCTTACGCCATTCCAGATGCTTTCATTTCCATCCGCCAGCTGACCGGCTTCGGACTGGGGACCATCTTCTTCCTGATGGGACTGTCGCTGTCTTGGGAAAAGCTGCTCGAAGTGATTAAAAATCCGAAGTATGCGCTGCTCGGTGTATTTCTGAAATGGACGATCATGGTCGGCGTGTCAATAGGTATTGCCTATGTGTTCTTCAGCAATCAAGCCGAAATCGCAACAGGGATTATCTTGGCGGGAACGGTGCCAAGCGGAACATCCGCGAATATTTATACATTCATTGCAGGCGGAGAAGTTGCGCTGAGCATTACGATGGCCACACTGGACACGTTCATTTCGCCTGTGCTGACGCCTGTGCTGCTGCAAGTATTCGCAGGACGCTTTATCCCGATTGAATTCTGGCCTTTATTCCTTAATATCATATATATCGTATTCCTGCCTTTACTGGCGGGACTGCTAGTGCAATGGAAATGGCAGAAACAAGTGGAAACCATCAAACCGTATACACCGGTTTTATCGCAGCTCGCGTTATTTGTCGTTATCCTCTCCGTCATTTCGAACGCACAGCAGGCGTTATCGGAAAATCTATCTGTATTACCGCTCGTTTTCGTGGCGGTTACCCTGCAAGTCTGCATTCCCATGCTGTCGGGTTACTTCATTGCCAGATGGCTCGGCGTGCCGGAACGCAATGCGCGCGCTATTTTATTCCACACGGGCATTTGTAACTCCGCATTGGCCGCGACGCTTGCGATGGAACATTTCGGCTCGCTTGCTGCCGTGCCGGCTGTTGCCAATATGGTCATGAATTTGACGATCGGGGCGCTGATGGCGAGTTTATTTGAGAATAAATTTCGGATGAATGATGAGGAAGTGCAGGCATGACAAAAGAAGCTGTCCGGGAAGTGAAAGTTGCTTCTAGGACAGCTTTTTCTAATGTAATACAGTGAGATAAATACCGCAGCGCTCCAAAGTGGCTCCAGACCGCACCAAACTGGCTGTTCACCGCACTATTGTTCCATGCTGCTTGGTTCATACGCAACTCCAAGTACAGTTTTGAATTCTTTCTAAGTTGTAGGGGGACCAGTTACCTTATTTTCAATGTACTTCTGGGCAATAAACTCATTCATATGTGCTGGATTTTGCTTTACTCAATTGATCTTTCATATTAAAAATAAATTCCCCCGCAAAGAAAGCTAATAGGCCGCTCCAAAAAATCATACTCGGCGAGAATAAAATGCTGTCTTTTGCTAAATAGTAGAAGTAGTTTATCGCTGAGACGAGCATATACACAAAAAAACCAATAGTGATGCCCCTTTTTGAATTAATCAACTCCTGATCATTCATCTTTTTGAAAAATACCATGTGTCATCCCTTCCTTCATCCTTCCTGAATAGATTTAATTTACACCATTGTTAATCCAATAGACGAGGCCGATTGTAAAATAGATGATGACAGAAACCGGTATGGACAGGCTGAATAAAATCAATCGTTTACGACCTGGTGTTTCTTTTACCGCATTATAATGAATGCCTAACGTGATGATGGACATCATTATGGTCGCATGGTCAAGATAGGAAGTCAGCTGATATAAAGGCTTGTGTGTCAACGAGCTGTAAATGACAGACGCTAAAATAAACACAGATGTCAAAATTGCCAATTTAGTATTTGTCATTCTTTTCAACACCCGCTTCCTGCATTAGACTTTGTTTCTACAGTTTAGTTACAACAATCATAGTCTGTGTTTTACACAGGATAAGAAATAGCGGGCTGTAGATCTAGTTCTATCTAGATCAATGTAATGAAAAGACTTTTATTCGACACGGGAATCCCAAAGCAGCTTTCCATCAGCAGAGTAAATTTGTTCGTGTTCTATTGGTTCTCCTGGAGGCTCAATACCTTGAATCCAGCGATTTACAATATAGTGATGGTCAAACCCTATATTATTTGTCGCTATGATTGTCGTCGTATAAATCTCCCCGTCGCCTAATGTTACTTCTTCATCCGTTTCATAGCCTTCAGAAAACATGTCATGCGGGATTTTTTTATCAGAAATCACATGATCATCTACTTTGCTAACGACACGTATGTCAGTGAATTTTATCTCTGATTCTACTTTCTGAATGTCTGCACTAAGAATTCCTTTTTTCCAATAAATATTGTCACTGTATCGCTCTTCACCCTCAAAACTTGGAATAAGCGTTGGGAAAACCACCTCTTTTATACTCTCCATACCAATTCGGTCGTCTTGAGTGGTTTTCATTACACCCCGTTCATTAATCACAATTTTGGGCAATGCATCACCAAAAATATCACGGGAAACAGTTATGCGGAAAGTGGTGCCGCTTTTTTGCATAGGGAATAGCTCGCCGTCAAAATCCAGACTGACAACAGTGTGTTGACTGACCTCCTTCGGTGTTAGAGTGAAGGTTAGGGGCAATGTAAGCTCTTCTGCATTAATCGCTCCCAATTCGGTAGCAGCACTTTCAATAAGGCTCGCCTTTTGTTTTAACATGTCGTCAACATTAGAAGAAATCATATTCATGTCATTTCTTACGCTGTTATTCCAATACTCCATTTCAGCAGTTGTATTTTCTATGTGCATTTGCAGATTGTTGATTTTAAAAAATGAAACCGCTTGGGATACTAGGAGTATTCCCACTAAAATATATAATATTTGATTCTTCATTTTGCCCTCCTTCAGTAACTTCCACACCATAATGTATAGGAGCCCGGCACCTTACTTTCTATTTTTCTTGCCTTCATAGGAATCTACAACCTTCCCGTCCTTTGTTTGTTTCAGGATATACTTATCACTTGCGTATTTATTATGATCGTCTAATTCTTTCCCTAAAGTTTTATAGTCTGTGTTCATTAACCAACCGCCATATTCACCCATATCACCTTTTAACTGTTAGGGTAATTTTATTTATTTCATTTATAGTTCTATCATTTTTATGAGTAACTTGTTCTAACACGGCATGCCCGAAAACTTCTACAACTCACTACTTCCTCCACAACAAGTAGAACAATTCATAAATGAAAATATTCGAAAGGGCCAGCACGCCTATCATGATATACATCTCGGAAGGCAATTTGAAGTAGTATATCACTATAGCTAAGAAGGCGAAAACGCCAAAGGTTCCGGCATACAATCGCTTACGGGTGGGAGTTGCTTTTTCTTTTGTACTAGATGCATTAAGCACAATGACTGTTACCGCCACTGTGAAGACTGTAATCAGCGCAGTGCGGGGAAAATCAAAAATAAGCACCATGGCAATTATAATCAGAGTCATCACAAGTATTTCAAGGTATTCTCTTACTTTATATCTGGCCATCTCGTATTTACCCCCGCAAACTAAACATTTTTCATGAACGCCTGCCTGGACTTTTCAGCCAGCCAATAAAAATCAAAGATTCACCGATCAGTAACCCTATGGCTGCAGCAGTGATTCCTGTTTTATAGTCCGGATTTTCAAAAACCAATCCTGCAATGATAAATCCGATGAGAAAGCCGAGTAAGATTTTTGGATATTTCCTCCATCTACTCCTGAAATATTCAGCCATGAAATGAACTCCTTTCAGCAGTTTCCGTTTCTATACCATGTTACCTAAATATACCATAAACGACTGAATTATTAAATGGTTCAGTCAACTACGCCTTCTCTAAACAAACAAAAAAGGCTGGTCAGAGAAATGAATTTCCTGACCGGTCTGATTGAAAGAATAAATGGGAACTAGTCACCCATAATTCAAGAACGTTTCTAAATTGTACAGGGACCAAGTACCTTATTCTATACACTACATGATATGATAGAAAAAAAGCTGCGGACAGACAAGGGGCGGAAGCGTTGAGGTTGAATCAATTTATCAGTTCTTCAGGATTCTGTTCCAGAAGGCAGGCGGAGCGGTATATTTCAGCCGGAAAGGTTCAGGTGAACGGGGAGATTGCACCGCATGTGTATTTTGTTGAAGAGAATGATCAGGTGGAAGTGGATGGCCAGGTCATTACACATGCTTCGCCGAATATTTATATGATGCTGAATAAACCAAGCGGAATTATTTGTACGGCTTCACCCGGCGTCGCGGATAATATTATTGACTTTGTGGCGTATCACGAACGTATATTTCCGGTGGGCCGGCTGGATAAAGAAACAGAAGGCCTGATTTTATTAACCAACGACGGCAGTATCGTGAATGAGTTAATGAAGGAAGAAAATCAGCAGGAAAAGGAATATATCGTGACAGTCGATAAAAAGATTACAGAGGATTTCATAGCAGACCTCTCAAGCGGTGTGGATATTTATAATCCGAGGAAAAAGGGTTATTCAAGAACAAATCCCTGTCCGGTAATTCAGCAGGATGACTATACATTCCGCATAACGCTTTCTCAGGGGCTGAATCGGCAAATCCGCAGAATGTGCCGCCGTTTCCAGTATACAGTTAAGCATTTGCAGAGGGTGCGGATCAAGCATATTGAGCTAGGTGTATTGGCACGGGGCCAGTGGCGCTTCCTGACGAGCGAGGAGATTGAAGGGTTAAAAAGAAAAGATAACGAGTAACGATTCTGAAATAAAAACATCCATGGAGTTGAATTCATTGATGTTTTTATTTTTGTTCAATTGCAACAGTGAAGTAATTATTAGCTTATTTGACAGTCACTACAACTTGTAGTATGTTATTGTTACTACAAGTTGTAGTGATTTAATTGTTATGGACGCATAACACTAAGTAAAGAGGTGTACACTTTGAATTATTTACAGAAGTTGTCTGATACTGAGATAGAATTAATGGAAGAGATTTGGGGTTATGAACAACCCGTCACTTCAAGAGAATTATTGAATACCTTCTCCACAAAGGGAAGAGAGTGGAAGTCCCAGACAATCTCCACATTTTTATCCAGATTAGTAGAAAAGGGATTTTTACATGTCACACGACGGGGCCGGACCAATACCTATGTTCCCTGCATTTCATCAGCGGATTATAAACTACAGGAAACACAAAATGTATTAGATGGGTTATATGAGGGCTCGGTCAAAAATTTGATTTCAGCGTTGTATGATGGTGAAAAGCTTTCAAGTGAAGACATTGCAGAATTGAAGCAATGGTTTTCAGAAAGATAGGTGGAAACCAAATGAGTTTATTTCTAGAACTTCTTGTCACACTCACGGTTAGCGGCAGTATAATTGTATGCTGCATCTTGTTGATGAGTCTCATTTCACCTGATGTTTTCCCTGCAAAAGTGCGTTATATAATTACAAAGTCGGCTGTTTGTTTCTATTTACTTCCAATAGCGTTTATAGCGGAACGACTCATGACATTCTTAAGTTTCAAGTCAGGGCAGATCGGGACTGCTTCCGGAACGGTTACACTTATACCGGAAACAGCTGCTGGAAACATTAGACGGTTGATCCCGGAATATATTATTTCCTTCGAGATAATTTCAGTATTATTAAGCTTGTGGGCGACAGGTGTTCTGACTTTTAGTATTTGGCAAATTTACTGCTATCAAAGATTTTTAAAAAATATAAGAGCATCCAGTATGCCTGTTTCGAATGATAGCGAAGCAGCTACACAGCTTATTTATATGAAGCAAGTAGTAGGGATAAAAGAAATTGTACGAATTAAGTATAATTCAAGTATTAAAAGTCCCGTCTTGGTCGGGTTGCTAAAGCCAACCATTTTACTTCCTGCGAACGATAAACTGGATATGGATTTAGGTATGGTCATTCGCCACGAATTAGTTCATCTCAAGCGCAAGGATTTATGGGTGAAGATGCTTGTTCTAAGCGCTGGGGCCATCCATTGGTTCAATCCTCTTGTTCACGTGCTTCGTAAGGACATTCATACGTGGAGCGAACTTTCCTGCGATGCAGAAGTTGTAAAGGATATGTCTCATGACGAGCGAAAAAGATACGGCGAAACGATTTTGAACGTCATGATAGGGTCCAGAGGATTGCCTATAAAGTTTTGCTCTTCATTATCAGGTGATGGAATACAGTTAAAGAGGAGGTTGACGATGATGTTGAATGTAAAGAAATTGAAAAAACACACTAAATTTATGACAGTCATTACGATTCTTATTATTGGTGCTATTGGTACATCTACAGCTGTTTGGGCTGCGAAAATTACGCCGGAGGTTACTGGTACAGTAAAGACACAGATTGCAGCAGATGAAAAAAAGGGAGGCTCCACTTTTTCCGACGGTTCCGAATATGATTATGCTTTTTCTGCGCTCTCTTCTGACCAACAGAAGCAAGTGACAAAAGAAATGGCTCACTACTATTTGGATGAACAAAGGAATGTAGTTTACTTCAGTGATTTACATACCGACAGTGTCCCTTTTACATCTCTTACGGCTGAACAACAGCTTCAAGCTACTAAGGAAATTGGCTGGTATTCACTTAAAATCATTAGAGAGCAGAAAACTAGTGTTGAATAACAGCAAATAATATGATATTCATGTCAGTTTGTAAAAGCACTAAAATAGTAAAGGGCGATATTATACAAGCAATCTTGTATAGTATCGCTCTTATTTTTAACTTAACCTCGTTCCCTAAGAGGCCTGTGTTTGGAACCCGTTGATCGCACTGCAACCAGCTTTCGCTCCGATCAATTCGAAGATCATTCAGTAACGCGCCCTATTGCGATATATCTTCTTAATTAATCTCTTGTTCATATATTAAATTTACGTCAGCATTTGGATATCCCAATTCATCTTTAAGATATTTTGTAATTAAACTACAATATTTTTCCTGATTTTCCTTCTGATCTTCAAGTAAGCGTATATTTACTAATACATCACGTTTAGGTAGATAATGAACAGATGTCACATTTTCTTTGTTAATGCTTTCATCAATAAACTTCTTCACTTTTGGTTCCACATTATTTTTAATCTCATTGTATCTTTTATCAGCTTCCCTAGAGTCTTCCATTTTCTGAAGTTCGTCATTATAATAAACCAGAAAATCTTCTCCATTGGACTTATCTCTTACCTTTGCAGCGTATTTAAAATAATTGAAATTTCCCATATTATCATACAACACATCGTATATTTCATATTCACCATCATAGTTAGAATTTAAAAATTCCTCGGCTTGCATTTTCACTTTTTCTTCTTCGGATTTATTAGGCGACATCTCTATCCAAAAAATTATTACAAAAATCAAAATTACTGCGAGTACTAAACCGCCTAAAATCAGTAATCCTTTTACTACTTTATTCAATGTCTATCCCCCTCATCTACCTTGAACAATCTGGCCCCATTAATGAACGG
>NZ_WHVV01000052.1 GCF_009650995.1 Sporosarcina cascadiensis
ACCGAGTTAAACCTTCGGGTTTAATTCAAGCAAACTTTTTACCCTTCTGATTCCTATCGCTAGGATGACGTTGGACCGCAACAAAATGTTTAGCAGCAAGCAGAGCTAGGAAACGAGCAAGTGAAGGAAGGAGCGTACTCGCGTACGTGACTGACTGAACGCGTGAAGTTGACGACGCTATGCGCAGCTGATCAACATTTTTAGGTTAAGTTAGAAAGGGCGCACGGCGGATGCCTTGGCACTAGGAGCCGATGAAGGACGGCACTAACACCGATATG
>NZ_WHVV01000006.1 GCF_009650995.1 Sporosarcina cascadiensis
GCTCAGTAGCTCAGTCGGTAGAGCAAAGGACTGAAAATCCTTGTGTCGGCGGTTCGATTCCGTCCTGAGCCACCATTCATGCGGGTGTAGTTTAGTGGTAAAACCTCAGCCTTCCAAGCTGATGATGAGGGTTCGATTCCCTTCACCCGCTCCATTAGGGGCCTATAGCTCAGCTGGTTAGAGCGCACGCCTGATAAGCGTGAGGTCGGTGGTTCGAGTCCACTTAGGCCCACCATTCCGCAGTAGCTCAGTGGTAGAGCAATCGGCTGTTAACCGATCGGTCGTAAGTTCGAATCTTACCTGCGGAGCCATTTTTTACGGGGAAGTACTCAAGTGGCTCAAGAGGCGCCCCTGCTAAGGGTGTAGGTCGCGAAAGCGGCGCGAGGGTTCGAATCCCTCCTTCTCCGCCATAATTTTTGGCCCCTTGGTCAAGCGGTTAAGACACCGCCCTTTCACGGCGGTATCACGGGTTCGAATCCCGTAGGGGTCATTCTGAAAAAGAGACAGTATACATTTAAATGTATACTGTCTCTTTTTCTATTAAATTTTTATAATAATAAAAAACACTGAAGTATCGAGTGCTCTGCAGCTGCTCTGTACTCCAGTGTTTTTATATTATTTATCTTCAATATAACTGTCGCCCTTATGATAGGGGATATCTCCAAGAGGTGATTCAATATTTTCTTCGTCCAGTTCTTCCATATATTTTTCTGCATCTTCATTTCGAACAAAGCCGGCAGGCTCTCCTGTAATATCAGAGGCAGCAAACTCTTCATATTCTTCAGCTTCTTCATCATCTTCTGTAGCATACAAATCATTGTAATCCCTGTTTTCATTGCCGGCAAAGTCTGAAGGAGTTTCGGATGTTCCTGACTTCGCGATTTCCTGGAAGCTGTCTTCATAATCCCGGGCCGCCCCGGATCTGCGTTCAGCAAAGGAGTTAGGCTCTGCCATAAGTAAGATGTCATTTTCAACAGGGCGATCGTCAGGTACGGATTTTTCGGCATCTTCAATACATACGGTCGTGTATGGGATAGCTTCTAAACGCTCGAATTGGATCTCCTTGCCGCACATTTCACATGTGCCGTACGTACCTTCCTTGATCGCTTGGAGAGCGTGCTGCACTTTATTCAGTTCATCTTCAGCATGTATATTCAAAGCCATATCTTTCTCCCGTTCATATAGCTCGGTCCCCATATCTGCTGGATGATTATCATACATCGATAACTCGCCGACTTCTTCTGGTGCTGGTTCAGTTATTTTCGTTTCTTCTTCTGTTTCAGTTAAACGTTTTTCCATAGCTTGTAATTCTTTTTCCAAATCCTTTATCTGTTCTTTAGTTAACAAGTCACTCACGACCCTTTCTGTATGGCTTTCTCGATATACAGTGAAATCAAAAAAGCTCTGTTACTTCAGTCATTCCCTGTTTATCAGGAAACATAAACCTTTCCAAAGAAAAAACGCCTACCTTTTTTTAGTGTAGACGTTTCCGCGGTAATTTATTCAGATGAAATGAGCGATCAAAATGCCGATGCCTAAAAGAAGTCCAAAAAGAGTATTGGTTACTCCGGTGTCTTTCATTGCGGGCATTACCTGGATTGGCTGCTCGTACTGCCGGAATGTTTTCACCGCATGCAGCGGCTTGGGAATGCTTACAAGTACAAGCAGTGCCCAGGCAGAGACATGGCCGGTCAGGACAAGTACGATAATCCAGAGATAAGAAACGACAAAGAATGACGCAAGAATTTTTACGGCATTTGGACGGCCGGTTAAAATGGCAAGCGTTTTACGTCCGCCTTTTGTATCGCCGGCGATATCACGGATGTTGTTTGCCAACATGATTGCTGCCACTAAAAGCATGCTCGGTACAGACAGCAGAATGGCATCGCCTGTAACAGTGCCTGTCTGAATGAAGAAGGCTATAAGAATTAACAGCATGCCCATTACGAAACCTGAAACTAGTTCTCCGAATGGCGTATAGGCAATCGGATAGGGGCCTCCGGTATAAAGATAGCCGATCAGCATTGCGACTGAACCTACGGCCGCCAGAACCCATGAGGATTCCATACAGATATAGATACCAAGTATTACGGACAGACCGTACAAAAGCAACGCGAGATTCAAGACAGTATTCGGTTTGACGCCATTGCGTACGATCGTACCGCCGATCCCGATGGAATGCTCATCATCGAGCCCTCGTTTGAAGTCATAGTATTCATTGAACATATTCGTTGCCATCTGCAAGAACAGGCTTGCAGTCAGCATAGCTAAAAATAGCGGAAAATGAAGCGGACCGTATTGCAGCGCGATCATAGTTCCTAAAAAGACAGGAGCAAAGGCGGCTGTTAATGTATGCGGACGAGTCAATTGCCACCAGACCCGCCACCCGGTTGTGGATTCTATTGTTTGTTGCACGTGTAATCTCTCCTTCTATAGTCATCAAATGCTATTATACCGCAAAAACAACTGGTTGGGTAAGACGAATGTTGTTTGTCGAAGGTCGTATTCAAATGGAAGACCTTATCATATTACGTCATGTGTTCAATGTGATAGAATGAAGATACTTATTGTTCAGTGTCTGCACATCTGGACGAAATTTATCGTATAACTTAATGATTGTTGATAAGGAGAGAGAAGGATGAACCGGAAATTGACCGATCGAGTAAAAAAAACGCTGCCTATAAATGCTAACGCTCGATTTTTTACGGAAACAGTAGAAGTGGAAACACTTAGTCCACTGGCCTTTTTTGAAGCGGGTCGCTCGGATTATGGGGATCACCGCTTTTTTTGGCAAAATGCAGATAACACGGTCAAGCTTGTCGGTATTGGACGGGCTGCTGTACTGACTGCGGACACAGAGCGTTTCCAATCGATATCTGCACAATGGAAAGCGCTGTGCGGAGGGCTGATCAAAGAAGAAAAAGACATGGATCCTGTTTTATTCGGAGGTTTTTCATTCGATCCAGAGACCAGGCAGGATGAAGAGTGGCTGGCTTTCCCGGGAGCTTATTTCACGGTGCCTTTATTTCAGCTGAAAATAAAGAACGGCAAGACGTATGTTTCCATAAACTATGTAACAGAAGAAGCAGAAGCCGCTGCTGAATTTGAGGCGCTTCGCCAGGAACGTGATCGCCTGACTCATATCGCTGAAGTAGAAGATTTCACAATACAAAGCAAGCCTGCTCTTATTTCCCAGACAGAGATTGATACGGATCGATATATGGATGCTGTCGGGAAAGTGACATCGCAGATTAATAAACAAATAGCAGAAAAAGTGGTTATTGCCCGAAAAATTAAATTGACATTTGAAGAAGATTTTCAGCAAACAGCTGCACTGAATGCGATTACCAATGAACAGCAGTCGAGCTATCATTTTGGGCTGCAAATAGGTGCCGACATGTTTTTTGGCGCTACACCGGAAAGGCTGGTCGAGATCAAGAATGGACAAGCCTATTCAGCATGCGTGGCCGGATCCATTCATCGGGGGAAATCGGCGAAGGAAGATCAGCAGTTAGGCGAGCAGTTGCTGCGTGATAAGAAGAATCGTGAAGAACATCAGTATGTAGTGGATATGATCACAGAGGTCTTTACGGAATTCTGTACTTCATTGCGAGTGAATAAAACGCCTAAATTGCTGAAGGTTCGTGACATTCAGCATCTGTTTACACCGGTAGAAGGAACACTGGCGGAAGATATGGATATTTTTCGTTTAGTCGAAGCTCTTCATCCAACGCCTGCGCTCGGCGGTGTGCCGCGTAAGACTGCTCTTGAAATCATTCGGGAAGAGGAACAGATGGACAGAGGATTTTATGCAGGTCCGATTGGCTGGACGGATGCTGCGGGTAACGGCGAATTTGCAGTGGCAATACGATCAGGTCTTCTGAAGGGAAACGAAGCTTATTTGTTTGCAGGCGGCGGCATTGTGGCGGATTCGAAACCGGATGAAGAATACGCGGAAACATGGGTGAAATTCCGTCCAGTTCTGCGTGCCCTTGGAGGAAGTTTACATGAATAATCACAAAGCAGCTTTAACAAACTATGTACTTCGTTTAACAGAAACACTTATACGGCAGGGAGCCAATCGGGCAGTCATCAGTCCTGGATCCCGTTCCACGCCTTTAGCTTATGCTTTTTCTAAATCAAAGGATATGAAAACGTATGTTCATACGGATGAGCGGTCTGCAGCCTTTTATGCGCTGGGTCTGGTGAAAGCGACAGGGCGGCCTGCTGTCCTATTATGTACGTCAGGTACGGCGGCTTCGAATTATCATCCTGCGATTACCGAGGCTTATTATGCACGTCTTCCGTTGATAGTCATCACAGCAGACCGTCCGCATGAACTGCGTGAAGTAGGAGCACCCCAGGCGATCGATCAAATCCGTATGTTTGGAGAACACGTAAAAGAAAGTGTGGACTTTCCAGTGCCGGAAGATCGTCCGGAAATCTTGGATTATATGGAACAGCGTGCGGTTCGCCTGCTTTCAACAGCAAAGACTGCACCGCAGGGTCCTGTTCATTTTAATGTGCCGTTCAGAGAACCTTTGCTGATCGATTTCGACGAACAGCAGCCGTCCGGCAGATTTCAGCAGCAATTACTTGCCGAAGTTCAGTTGTCTCAGCCAATGAAAGACGTGCTCTTGAAGATGCTTAAGGATGCGAAGCGAGGAATCATCATAGTAGGAGAGCAGCCGCCTGCTTTGCCTAAGGATCAATTCTGGCAATTTGCAAAGAAAATGCAGTGGCCGGTGTTATGCGATCCGTTATCAAATCTGCGTGCAGAGATACCTGCTGACTGCACCGATTTATGTGTTGATCAATATGATGCATTGCTGAAAAGCGGGTCATTCAGCGATCGTGTACAATCTGACTGTGTGATTCGGTTCGGTCCGCAGCCTATCTCAAAACCATTAACATTGTTTTTAAAGAAAACCCGTCCAGAGACGTATATTGTTGTGGACGAATCACCGAATTTCCGTGATCCTCTGGCATTGGCTACACATCATCTGCAAACTTCTGCAGCGAGTGTCTGGAATGCATGGGATCTACAGTTCGAGAAATCCGAATATACTGCTCTTTGGATGAAAGCGAATAAAATTTCCAGTGATGTACTTAGAGAAGATGAACATTTCAAAGGTGATGAAGGACATGTCGTCCGTCAATTTATAGAAAATCTGCCGAATAAATCGGATGTTGTGTGCAGCAGCAGTATGCCAATCCGGGATCTTGATACGTTTTTCCAGAAAACAGAGAAAGATATCGCGCTGTTTTGCAATCGGGGTACGAATGGTATCGACGGTGTCGTCTCGACAGCACTTGGTGTACAGCAGGGCCGCAACAGAAATACGTATTTATTGATCGGTGATTTGGCATTCTTGCATGATATGAATGGTTTAATCATTTCACGCCTGCAGCAGACAGATCTAACGATTGTTGTTATTAACAATAATGGCGGCGGGATCTTTTCCTATTTACCGCAAGCATCTGTAGAGGATCACTATGAAGAATTATTCGGCACGCCGACGAACCTGACATTTAACCATATTGCAGCTATGTACGAAGCGCAGTATGATGCAGTATCTACAGTAGAAGCATTTGAAGAGGCACTGCGGAAGGATAAGTCGGCAGATCTTCGGGTTATTGAAGTCTTTACAGAGCGCTCGGAAAATGTGGAAGCACATAGAGCGGTCTGGAGTGAAATTGCGAAAAGAGTTGAAGCCATTGAAAGCTGAGCTGATGGATATTCGGGGTTTATCAACTTATGTGGAATGCCACGGCAATAAGCAGTCACAAGCAGTTGTTCTGCTGCATGGATTTACAGGCTCGGCGAATACGTGGATAGAAATAACTCAGCAGCTATCAGCGGATTACTATGTAATTGCCGTTGATTTGGTCGGTCATGGCAGGACGGCGTCTCCTGAAGATCCAAGCCGCTGTCGTATCGAAGAGCAGACAGCTGATCTGCATAATCTGCTGAGAAAATTGCAGGTCACAAAGCCCGTGCTGCTTGGATATTCCATGGGGGGCCGTGTTGCTGCGGGATATGCTTATGCATATTCTGAAGAAATCTCAGGCTTGATACTTGAAAGCAGTTCGCCTGGACTGCGTACAGCAGAAGAACGGACTGCTCGCAGAGAGTCTGATGCCATCCTCGCGAATCGGATAGAGAATGAAGGTATCGAGAAATTTGTCGAATATTGGGAAGCTATTCCGCTGTTTGATTCGCAGAAGAAACTCTCACAAGAGCAGCAGCTTGCAGTGCGAAATGAACGTCTAAACCAGGATTCCGGCGGTTTAGCCAACAGCTTAAGAGGGATGGGCACAGGCAGTCAGCCGTCTTACTGGGGAGATCTTTCATACTTTAATTTTCCCGTATTGCTGCTGACAGGCAGTGAGGACGCGAAATTTCAAAATATTGCCCGGGAAATGAGCCGTTTATTGCCAAATGTACTGCATGAAACGATTATAGATGCGGGGCATGCACTTCACGTGGAAAAACCCCGGCAATTTGCTACAATGGTAAAGAGCTTTTTAAAACAGTTTGATAAATGAGGAGGAGTTTGAATGACGCGTCAATGGGAAACACTTCGTACATATGATGATATTAAATATGAAATGTACAATGGTATTGCAAAAATTACCATTAACCGACCGGAAGTACGCAATGCGTTCCGTCCGAAAACAGTAATGGAAATGATTGATGCTTTTTCACGTGCACGTGACGATCAGCGTATTGGAGTTATCGTCTTAACTGGTGAAGGAGAAAAAGCTTTCTGTTCAGGAGGCGACCAATCGGTGCGCGGTCACGGCGGATATGTCGGGGACGATGATATTCCTCGTTTGAACGTGCTGGATCTTCAGCGCTTAATCCGTGTGATTCCAAAACCGGTTGTTGCAATGGTTGCAGGTTATGCAATCGGCGGCGGACACGTACTTCACGTAGTTTGTGATTTGACGATTGCTGCAGATAATGCACGTTTTGGTCAGACCGGACCGACTGTCGGTTCATTCGATGCAGGTTACGGTTCAGGCTATCTGGCACGGATTGTAGGACATAAAAAAGCCCGTGAAATCTGGTACTTATGCCGCCAATACGATGCTCAGGAAGCATTGGATATGGGTCTCGTGAATACAGTTGTTCCTTACGATCAGCTTGAAGATGAAACCGTTCAATGGTGTGAAGAAATGCTGAGCAAGAGCCCGACAGCACTGCGTTTCCTGAAAGCTGCAATGAATGCAGACACAGACGGACTGGCGGGACTTCAGCAAATGGCCGGAGACGCAACACTTCTTTATTATACAACGGATGAAGCAAAAGAAGGCCGCGATGCATTTAAGGAAAAGCGCAAGCCGGACTTCGATCAGTTCCCGCGTTTCCCGTAAAGAACTTGAAAGCTGCCTATAATGGGCAGCTTTTTCATTTTATACATATGAGTTGAAAGGAGTATTAATTGATGATGATTCCAAATTGGCTGCTGCAGCGGGCAAAATTGACGCCTGAACAGTCAGCGCTTCCCGGCAAATCGTTTCATGAATTGTATCAAGCATCACTCAAAATAGCACAGCAGCTTCATCATACAGGAGTAAAAGCAGGTGACCGTATCGCATTGCTGAGTCTTTCCAATGAAGAAACGGTACTGTTTATCCATGCATCATGGCTTCTGAGCGCAGAAGTCGTCTTCCTCAACAACCGTTTAACAGAGTATGAGCTGGCATGGCAGGTGAGTGACGCAGAGCCGGGTATGATCCTGGTCGATGATCGAATCACAGAAGCTTTCCATTTTGAAGGAATCGAATGTATATCGTATTCTGCCGTTCGTAAAAAACCTGCAAAAGAATTCACTATGCTTACGCAATGGGATGAGGATCGCACACTATCCATTATGTATACGTCAGGCACGACAGGCCTGCCGAAAGGGGTTCGGCAGACAGCAGGAAATCATACATCGAGTGCGCTCGCGTCCGTATTAAATTTAGGACTGACAGATCGGGATTCTTGGCTTTGCATGATGCCGTTATTTCATATTAGCGGACTTTCCATCGTAATACGCTCCGTTATTTACGGAATGGAAATGCGCCTTTATGAAAAATTCGATGCACAGGAAGCAGCAAAACAAATTATTGCAGGGACCGTTACTTCGATGTCGGTGGTGGCGCTGACTTTGGATCAAATTGTACGTGTCATGGAAGAAGAGAACAATAAAGCGCATCCTTCATTTCGGACTATGCTTGTGGGCGGCGGTCCGGTACCACTTGATTATCTGCAGCGGGCAGGGGCTTGCGGGCTGCCGATATTGCAGACATATGGCATGACGGAAACCTGTTCACAAACCGCGACACTCGGAAAAGCAGATGCCATGCGTAAACTTGGCTCTGCCGGAAAGCCATTGTTCTTTAATCAAATCACCATTAAAGGCACTGACCAGGCAGGAGAAGTGGGAGAAGTACTCATCAAAGGGCCGCATGTGACTCCGGGCTATATTGGTAGTCATAGCGGCCGTTCTCCGCTTACGGAAGACGGCTGGCTTGCCACGGGGGATGCGGGCTATCTGGATGAAGAAGGCTACTTATTTATCGTTGACCGCCGGGCTGATTTGATTATTTCAGGCGGGGAAAATATCTATCCCGCAGAAATCGAAAATATCCTGCTCGCGCATCCTGCTATCCGGGAAGCAGGAGTCTGTGCAAATGAAGACGAGCGCTGGGGGCAAGTACCGGTTGCTTTTGTTATAGCGAAAGAAGTGTCGGAAGAAGAACTGCTGGCATACTGTGAACAGCACCTGGCACGCTATAAAATGCCAAAAGAAATCAGATTCACTGAACAGTTGCCGCGGAATGCTTCCAATAAATTAATGCGGTTTGAATTGAAAAAATGGCTATAAAAAAACGGGTCTGTGCCCAAATAGATTCTTGACAACTTTTCATGTATGTATTTCGAAAGTGCTGCTGCAGTTTGGCAGTGTGTGGATTTAGTATGTGCGGATTTCGTTGCTCGACTTTGCAGGAAATCTGAATGATATGTAAGTTTGCAGTTTGAATCCGCTTCGGCGCTGGGGGATTGCCGCCATGAGCCTACTGGCAAAGAACGTGCCAGCAGTCTCACAGCAACGGCCGACCCCGCAGTTGCGCCTTCGCTGGTGTTGGAGAAAGTATGTCATACTGATTTTTTGCAAAGTACTGATTTAGTTGGTATGCATTCCGTTTCTCGACTTTGCAAACACATTGATCACAAGAATCTTAGCTTTTGCAGAATACTAAGTATTGCATGAAATACCACTTGTTATAAAAGTCTCAGACGGTCTTGCTCATACTGCCATCCACACAAAAAGTCCTGAAAAACAAGCCAGTGTACCGGAGTGGAAGGCGGCGACTCTGGGAGGATCAGCCCGACAGGTGAGACGACTTGCGGGAGCTTGCGACCAAGTCGGCTCACCGCGGGCCCTCCAGAACGCGTCCGCCTGGAACGCAGGGAAACGGTTTTTTCCCACTTACCCTCCTATACTGCATAAACTATAAAAACTGCTCATGAAATAAACTGTCAAGCACATGTTTTGGTGAAGAACTAAAAAAACAGCAGATTAAGTTCTGCTGTTAGTTTTGTAGAGCTTTTTCCAATACTTGAAGATTACGCTCCATCAGGGAGAAGTAGTCTTCTTTATTTTTTATATCTTCATCTGTCAGCACGCTCAAATTATGAAGTGTCAGCGTCTCGGCATTCAGTTCTTTCTGAATGACTTCTGCTAATTTAGAGCTGACATTCTGTTCGAATAAAATATAATGAATATCTTTCTTTTTCGCTTCTTTAACAAGTCCAGCCAGCTGTTTTTGAGACGGCTCGTTTTGTGAGTCCAAACCTGAAACGGCAAGCTGCTGCAGACCGTACGTATTCGCTAAGTACCCGAATGCTGCATGCGAAACGAAAAAGGTTTTGTTCGGCGATTCGTCTGCCATCGTTTTGTACTGTCTATCGAGCGCTTCCAGCTCGTCATACAGTACGCTGAAGTTTTCTTCAAACTGTGCTGCATGTTCAGGCAGTTCATCGGAAAGCTCATCCTTGATTTTCTCGGCAAGCAGCGTACTGAGATAAGGGGAAATCCATACATGCGGGTCAACTGCAGACTCCTCGTCTTCAGAATGTGCTTCTTCCTCTTCGCTGTGTCCTTCATGCCCGTGTTCATGGGAATGACCAGCTTCCAGCTCTTCGGAATCAATGGCATCTGCTACAGGTACAAAGTGGACAGATTCATTTTGCAGTGTTTTTTCGGTTTTCTGCACGAAACCTTCAAGGCCGAGTCCGATATAGAAGAAAAGATCTGCTTTTGACAGACTCATCATATCTTTTTGCGTCGGTTCAAATACATGCTCATCGGTTCCCGGGGGATAGATGGATTGGACATCCACCAGGTCACCGCCGATCCTCTCTGTAAAGTATTGCAGAGGGTATACGGTCGTATACACACTTAGTTTTTCTGAAGAAGCAGATTCAGTTTCATTGGTTGCTTTGTTGCTGCATCCGCTTAATGCCAAAAGTATCGCAGCTGCTAAAAAAAGATAACGAATTTTCATTTATGAAAGCCTCCAGGACCGTAATCGGAATGATTACTATTTAGATAACTTCCTCATCATACAAGATTCTTTTTCTGAATGCAACAATGTTTATTAGTATTCAGCAGAAATAAGAATTATGTCTAAGTTCGAGTGTCAGTCAATCAGATGCAATCACGCCGGGGCATGACCGGAATTACTTTTCCTGCATTTTTTTAGGAGGTACCGGATCAAATCCGCCTTCATGGAAGGGATGACATTTCAATATTCTTTTAACAGCGAGCCAGCTCCCTTTAATGGCGCCGTGTGTTTCAATTGCCTCGACGCCATAATGCGAGCAGGTTGGATAAAAGCGGCAAGAAGGCGGAGTTAATGGCGATATAAATCTCTGATAAAACCGAATGATAGATACAAATATTTTTTTTAGCATAATCGCTTCACCTTCCATTGTAAGTAGGTTTAGTTTACCGACTTAAGTGGTAAATTAACAGAGAGAAGCTTAAAACCATCAGAAGGAGTGTTTTTTTATGTCTAAGGAATTAATTCAGGAATTGAACAAGCAGGTATCTACCTGGTCGGTCATGTACGCTAAGCTGCATAATTATCATTGGTTCGTGAAGGGACCTCAGTTCTTTACTCTGCACGCAAAATTTGAAGAGCTCTACAACGAAGCGACAGAGCATATGGATGAGATCGCTGAACGTGTGCTGACGCTGGGCGGAGAGCCGACTGCTACATTAACGCAGCATTTAGAAGGTTCAGTTGTCAGTGAAGCAAAAGGAACGGAAAAAGCGAATGAAATGGTACAGGCATTGGTCGATGATTTTGATAAAATCATGAAATCATTGAAAAAAGGCATGGATTTGGCTGCGAAAGATAGCGATGATATGACAGAGGACATGCTGAATGCCATTTATCAAAGCATCGAGAAACACCAATGGATGCTGAATGCTTTTCTCGGCGAAACAAATGAGTGACAAACCTTCATTCAGCAGGAAAACAGCCGATACTAAGAAGTGAATAGCAGGAAGGAGTGAACGATATGGATATCAATTCAATCATGTCCAGTCAGTTGAGAAGCTTGCAATCAACCGTTCAAATGAGTGTAATGACAAAAGCTCTTTCAATGGAAACTTCTGCGGTTGCGGAAATGTTGAATAATCTGGACAGTCAGCCTGTCGCTGTACACCCTCATAAAGGCGCGTCAGTCGACATCAAGGCTTGATTGCAAAGGACACATCTCGTATGATTAGAGATGTGTTTTTTTTCGATGGGACAGCACGAGGGTCAAATAGTACATATAAGAGTAGGAGGGTATCGATTATGGCGCAAGGTCAATTTTTGAGAAATATAATTATTGAAACACCATCTAAACCAGGTAATTTAGGGAAAGTGACGATGGCAATCGGTCAGTTGAATGGTGATATTGGTGACATCCAGACGATTAAAGTCGGCACGGTCTCTACAATTCGGGAAATCGCACTGCTGTGCAACGATAAAGAACATTTGAATGAAATTGTTGCAGCGGTGGAAGATTTGAAAAATGGCATTAGAGTGCATGCTGTGACAGATGATGTTCTTCAGGCGCATGAAGGCGGAAAGATTCATATGAAGGCCAGCCATCCGATTCGTTCCCTGGCTGATTTGCGCAGAGTATATACACCGGGCGTTGCGAGCGTCTGCAAAACGATCCAAGAAGATCCAGAACAGGCGAATTATTTTACAGGAATTTCGAATACTGTCGCTATCGTAACAGATGGAACAGCAATTTTAGGACTGGGCAATATCGGCCCTGTGGCTGGAATGCCTGTTATGGAGGGGAAGGCGGTACTGTTTGACCGGTTCGTCGGTATCAGTGGAATTCCGATTTTATTGGATACAAGTAATCCTGATGAAGTGGTGGAAACAATCAAGCACATCCATCAGGGATTTGGCGCGATTTTATTGGAAGATATCGGAGCACCGCATTGTTTTGAAATTGAGGAACGGCTGAAAAAGGAGTTGTCGATTCCCGTCATGCACGATGACCAGCATGGTACAGCTGTCGTTGCGCTGGCTGCCGCATTGACCGCCTGTAAGCATGTCGGTGTTGAGCTGGCGGAATCAAAAGTCGGTCAGATCGGACTGGGTGCGGCAGGTCTCGCGATCAGCAGAATGTTCATGGCTTACGGTGTTAAAGAGATGAAAGGCACAGACTTAAATCCTAAAGCGACAGCTATGATGGAAGAGTTTGGCGGTACTGTCGCAGAATCGATGGAAGAAATTATGGCAACATGCGATTTGATCATTGCGACAACAGGTGTAGCAAATTTGATTAAGCCGGAAATGGTACGTAAAGGACAGATCATTCTGGCCTTATCGAACCCAAATGCGGAAATCATGCCGGATGTTGCGCTTGAAGCAGGTGCAGCGTATGCAGCCGACGGTCGTTTAGTAAATAATGTTCTTGGATTCCCCGGAATTTTCCGCGGTGCTTTGAACGCAAATGCTAAAGAGATTACGTACCCGATGCTTATTGCCGCAGCACTTGCGATTGTCGAAAGTACGAAACGCGATGATCTCGTGCCGCATCCGCTTGATCCAAATGTACATGTCAATGTGGCATTGGCGGTTGAGCGAGTCGTTTATGAAGAACAAGTAAAATAAGTTGTATCGGCCTACTAATCTTTATTGGTTAGTAGGTTTTTACCTATTGATTTACCGAATATTTTCATCAGAAATGTCCATGCTACGTAAAAAAGAAAGTAGGATGGTTATGCCTGATCAAAAATATACGATGTATGTATCAATGAGTCACAAACAAGTTCTGCTGGATCCGTACTCTTCACCCTGGGAATATAAAGTAGAGGTCACAGAAGAAGCATATCCTGTTTTCGAGCGATTATTTGCACAGATGGAACGTCTGGAATTTCGAAACTTTCTGCGCGCACACTTACCCTATATTCCTTATCACTATGACAGGGATAATGACGATATCGATCTGAGAATGAAGAAAGTCTACGCACTTATTCATGAATATACAGATGAAGACTCCAAACGTTTTATCGAAAAACTGCCCTTCTTTCGTTGATTCGGCATACGTCTTTCCGCTACACTAAGGGAAAGGATGTGAGCCAGATGCTGAAGTTTGAAGACTTGCAAGGTGCCGATGTTGAACTGACATTCGGTCCGAATCAACACCAAATAGAATCGCGTCATGTGCTGGTCGTCATAAAACATGAGGGACGCTGGCTGCTGACGAAACATCGGATACGCGGAATTGAGTTTCCTGGAGGGAAAGCGGAACCCGGCGAAACAATAGAACAGGCTGCTATCCGCGAAACTTATGAAGAAACAGGTGTTACGATTGAAAAAGTCCGGCCTTTTGCCGAATACGTGGTATTTACGGAGCCGCCTTTTAGTAAAGCAGTATTCACAGGTATTGTCACCGAAATCGATCACCATCACACATTACTTGAAACCGAAGGCCTCGTCTGGATGACAGACGATGAATTGGATATGTGTACAGATCTCAGTTTTCATATGAAAGATCGAGGGATGAATGAACTGCGGAAGTGGGTGGAAGCCGATGCGTGAGCGAACAGACGGAAGTATTAGTAAACGTAAAGAATATCCCTCACCGAATCCGAAAGTTCGCTTAGAGGAAGTAACATACTGGTCTGACGGCTTGCAGGTGAAAGGAATGCTGGCAACGCCCAAAGCGGAAGGGCATTATGATGGACTGCTTTATTTACGCGGCGGTATCCAGCATGTCGGTATGGTTCGCCCGGCGCGGATTGCACAATTTGCTTCTCACGGTTTGGTAGTGTTCGCTCCTTATTACCGCGGAAATCGTGGAGGGGAAGGGAAGGATGAATTCGCAGGTGACGACCGGAATGATGCAGTGGCTGGAGTGGAGGTGCTGAAACAGCAGCAGTTTGCCGACTCAGAGAGAATTCATCTGTTCTCTTTCTCGCGCGGCGGTATTATGGCACTGTGGACTGCGATTCTCAGGGAAGATTTGACATCGATGGTAACATGGGCAGGTGTATCTGACGTAGTATTCACGTATAAAGAACGTGAGGATATGCGCAGGATGATGAAAAGGGTAATTGGCGGGACCCCGAATAATCAACCTGACGCGTACCGTGAACGGACTGCATTATTCCGTGTGGAAGAGATCACTATTCCTGCGCTGATCATTCATGGGACGATGGACATAAATGTTTCTTTTGAACAGGCATTGTTGCTGGAGAATGCTCTGCGTGATGCCAATAAAGTATATGAAACTTGGTATTTAGAAGGCTATACGCATTATATTCCGCCCGAGATGAACCGGCGGCTTGTAAAAGATGCGGTTGACTGGATGAAACGCCAGGGCTATTAACGAAAAAATCCTTGCAGAGTAATTCTGCAAGGATTTTCTCATTCTATTACAAGGCAGGTGGTCCGCCCTTGATCGCGATATCTTCTGAAAGATGATCGAACTTCTTGAAGTTCTCGCGGAAAGCGGCAGCCAGACGATTTGCTTCTTTATCATATTCTTCAGGATCTTCCCAAGCATAGCGCGGGTGAAGTACATTGCTTGGCACGCCTTCAATTTCAAGAGGCATTTCCAATCCAAAGATTTCGTTCTTTTTAGTTTCTACATTATCCAACTTGCCGGCAATGGCTGCACGAACCATTGTACGGGTATAGCCCAAGTTCATACGTGAGCCCACTCCGAAAATTCCGCCGGTCCATCCTGTGTTGACCAGGAACACCTTCGATCCGTGCTCGTCGATTTTCTTTCCGAGCATTTCTGCATATGTTGCAGCAGGAAGCGGTAAAAAAGGTGAGCCGAAACATGTAGAGAATGTCGGTTCCGGAGCTGTAATACCACGCTCAGTACCTGCAAGCTTGGAAGTGAATCCGCTCAAGAAATGGTACATTGCCTGTTCTTTTGACAAGATCGAGATTGGAGGCAGAACGCCGGAAGCATCAGCTGTCAGGAAAATGATATTTTTCGGATGACCTGCAACAGAAGGCGTTACGATATTATCAATATTTTCAATCGGGTATGCTGCACGCGTATTTTCAGTCAAAGATTTATCATCATAATCAGGAATACGTGTCACTTCATCCAATACGACATTCTCAAGTACAGAACCGAAACGGATCGCTCCGAAAATTTCAGGTTCTTTTTCTTTTGAAAGATTGATACATTTTGCATAGCATCCGCCTTCAATATTAAATACACCGTTGTCAGACCAGCCGTGCTCATCGTCACCGATTAATTTGCGGTCTGCGTCAGCGGAAAGAGTTGTTTTACCTGTTCCTGACAAACCGAAGAATAGTGCTACATCGCCTTTTTCTCCAACGTTTGCTGAACAATGCATGGATAGAATATCATTTTCGGGAAGCAGGAAGTTCATGACAGAGAAGATGGATTTTTTCATTTCACCTGCGTATTCTGTTCCGCCAATCAAGATAATACGTTTTTCTAAAGACATAATGACGAATGCCTCAGAATTCGTGCCGTCGACTTCTGGATCTGCTTTAAAGGAAGGAGCAGCCAAAATCGTGAATTGTGATTCGTGAGCCTGTAATTCTTCTGCAGTGGGACGGATGAACAATTGGTGGACAAACAGGTTCTGCCAAGCCAGTTCATTGATGACTTGAATAGACAGTTGGGAGTCTTTGTCAGCGCCCGCAAATCCTTTAAAAACGAAGAGCTCATCTTTTTGCTGTAAATGATCGATGACTTTCGTGTATAATGAATCGAATGCTTCGGAAGAGATCGGGCGGTTTGTACTGCCCCAGTCCACTTTGTCTTTAGACACTGCATCTTCGACGATAAATTTATCTTTAGGAGAGCGTCCTGTATATTTCCCTGTACGTGCTGTTAAAGCGCCGTCTGCTGAAAGTTCAGCTTCATCTTTAGCGATTGCTTTTTCCGTTAATTCCGCCACAGACGCTTGGATCGTCACGTTGCCTCCTGATAGAAGGCTTTTTAAACTATCATCAATTTTTGCAGATATCATAATTACATACCGTCCTTTGCGTAGTCGTTTTATTTGAGTAGAACATCTTAATTCGTAAATAGTATAACACATTAAGAATAATAATCTATACTAATTAAAAACTCAAGTGATTTGGTATAAAAAATTTGACAAAATGTAAACTTTTTTATACTATGTGACATGAACGGATACTCTTATCCCGAGTTGGTGGAGGGTACAGGCCCTGTGAAACCCGGCAACCTGCAAAAGACTGATGTCTTGCGCGAAGGTGCCAAACCTGAAGCAAGGTTGAATTCCTTGGACGATAAGAGTGAAAGGTGCTGCGCGTGAAATTATGCCTTTTACTCATGGAAAGAATATGAGTAAGGGGCTTTTTATATTGAATTCAGCGGGTATGCCTGCTGAATTCAATATAGCCGCCGGCGGATGTCATAGATTTTGAAAGGAGTCAATCGCAAAAATCGCGATTCAAAATCTAGACGCAATTCCGCAGGTGCGGAATAGATTTAGTCTAGCCCTGAATCCTTATGGTATTTGATTGACGTCATTTCAGGCGTGGAACTTTACCAGGGACTTATGAGAGTACCGTATCATGTTGCTTAATAGGGGGAAATAAAATGACAAACCGTCGACTGTTTACATCAGAATCAGTTACTGAAGGCCATCCTGACAAGATGTGCGACCAAATATCAGATGCAATCCTGGACGCGATCTTAACTGAAGATCCAAACGCTCGTGTAGCATGTGAAACGAGCATTACGACAGGACTTGTATTAGTAATGGGAGAAATCACTACGACAACGTATGTGGATATCCCGAAAGTTGTGCGTGAAACCGTAAAAGATATTGGCTATACGCGTGCGAAATACGGATTTGATTACGAAACATCAGCTGTTTTGACTTCTATTGATGAACAGTCACCTGAAATTGCGGCCAGTGTAAATGTAGCATTGGAAGCACGTGAAGGTTCCATGTCAGATGAAGAGCTGGATGAAATTGGAGCAGGGGACCAAGGTTTGATGTTCGGTTATGCCTGTAATGAAACAGACGAATTAATGCCGTTGCCGATCAGCCTTTCCCATAAGCTGGCACGCCGTCTGACTGAAGCGCGTAAAGAGGAGCTTATCTCTTATTTGCGTCCAGATGGAAAAACACAAGTCACTGTAGAGTATGACGAGAACAACAAACCTGTGCGGATTGATACAATTGTTATTTCTACACAGCATCACCCGGAAGCAACTCTTGAGCAGATTGAAAAAGATGTAAAAGAAGTAGTCATAAATGCAGTTGTCCCTGCACATTTATTAGATGAAAACACGAAATACTTTATCAATCCGACAGGAAGTTTTGTAGTCGGAGGGCCGCAAGGGGATGCAGGTTTGACAGGCCGTAAAATAATCGTCGATACGTACGGCGGCTATGCACGTCACGGCGGCGGAGCATTCTCAGGCAAGGATGCTACGAAAGTGGACCGTTCTGCTTCCTACGCAGCGCGTTATGTCGCGAAAAATATTGTAGCGGCAGGATTGGCAGAACACTGTGAAGTACAGATTGCCTACGCTATCGGCGTCGCGAGCCCGGTATCTATTTCAATCAATACTTTTGATACTGGCCGTTTGTCTGAATCAAAATTGGTTGAATTTGTCCGTGAATTATTCGATCTGCGTCCGGCCGGCATTATCAAAATGCTTGATCTTCGCCGTCCAATCTATAAACAAACGGCAGCTTATGGTCATTTTGGCCGTACGGATATTGACTTGCCATGGGAAAAGACAGATAAAGTCGAAGCATTAAAAGAGCTTGCAGGCAAATCAGGCGTTAAGCAATAATTGAATTGAAGTGAGCAGAAAAAGCAGAAAGCAGGGAAATCCTTCTTTCTGCTTTTTTTCTATGCTCAAATAGTATAATCTAATATATAGAACATTCAGAAACCAAAGGGGGCATTTGGATGACGACTATACAGGAAACAAAGTCTGTGCTTGATATGGATGCAGCAGAGCTGAAAGCTGAATTGGACAGTGGACGTATTACTTCCAAGAAGATAACAGAAGCATTTATTGAACAGTGTAAAGCGACTAATACAGCGGTGAATTTTTTGGTGGAAGAAAGATTTGCCCAGGCGCTGAAGGAAGCGGATTGGGCTGATGAACAAAGAAAGTCAGGAAATGCGCAAGGCAAACTGTTCGGCGTACCGATCAGTATGAAGGAATCCTTTGATGTGGCAGGCATGCAGACAACTGGCGGACTGCCGCACCGAAAAAACCGGGTATCAGAGGATAACGCGGAAATTGTGCGGCTTCTGAAAGCAGAGGGTGCCATCATTATCGGTAAGACTAACACGCCCGCTCTCTGTTTTTGTCAAGAGACGGAAAACACACTGTATGGCCGTACGAATAACCCGCGCGATCTGGCAAAGACAGTCGGCGGGTCGAGCGGAGGGGAGGGTGCGGCAATCGCCTTAGGAGCTGCGGCAGCCGGGATTGGCTCAGATATCGGCGGGTCGATCCGCATACCCAGCCACTTCAATGGAATTATAGGTTTTAAATCCGGAAACCGCCAAGTCTCTTCCTGTGGCAGCTATCCTGCAGAAGAACATCCGCTGCAGCAACGAATGCTTGGCATCGGCCCGATGACCAAGTCTGTCCGGGATGCCAAGTTTATATACGAAATCATTGCCAATAAGCCTTTGGTAAAGAATAAACTGGAAGAGTTCACCCTTACATTCTTGGGAAAAACGAATCTCCCTCTTTCCAAGCAGACAGAAGGATTCTTGCAGACAGTTCAAGGTTTTTTATCAGACGACCAATCTGTGGCTGAGGGAATCCCGCCTTATTTCCATGAAACCGCTCTTTTATGGCAGGAAATCATGTCGATCGACGGAGCGCATGGCGCGGCGAAGGAAGCATTCGGCCATCGCTCAGTGCAGCCGGTGAGGGAGTATTTAATGGACAAAGCGGGGAAAAGGACAGAGCTGCACCGTTATTTATCTTGGGCGCTGATTGGTGCATCGCTGTTTAAACCTTCTGCTGAACGGGTGAAGGAAATAGAAGCAATGATTGCAGAAAGGGATGTGCAGCTGGCCCGCTATTTAGACAAACGAATTTTGATTTTGCCCGTTTATCATTCGGCTGCGCCTGCACATGGCATCGTATATAAGGAATTATTCTCCATTCGTAAAACCTATGCCCGCTATATCCCCTATGTCGCCTATGCAAATGTCTGGGGACTTCCCGCTTTGACTGTACCGGTTGGCGCTGACGCTGAGGGCATGCCGATTGCTGTGCAGCTGGTGAGCTCAATCGGCAATGAAGATGCATTATTCAAGCTCGGGAAGAAGCTCGAGAAAGCATTTACAGGTTACTCGCGCGTGATTCCCTCATTCATTTGAAAAACAGTGGCACGGTCTCTTCCAGCGCTTTCCGGCAGAGATTGCAGACGATTTACCGCTGTGTCTTTTTGCTGATAATCTTTTGTAAGAAACGCACGTCCAAGGAATCTGTAACTGGAAAGTCCTCAACTTGAATTGTTCCGCTGTCCGTGAATTGAACGGCGGCTTTTCTGCCCCGTAATCCGTGCGGTACACCAGGTGAGGGCATCCCGCTGCAGACAGACGCTCATTCGCTGCGAGTCTTAAAAACTGATTCATTGACCGTCTTCACTTCTTATTCATCTTCTTCGATCTGTTCTTTAACTTTCTCAATTTGTTTGATTTGCTCCTGGTACTCTTCTTCCACCTCTGTCGTGCCGGGAATAAGCGGTTCTTCATTGTAGTCGACCCGCTTTCCGTAGCGCAGAAGTTCGTAAATGACCATGCCGTTATTCGGCTTGCCGTTAAACGTTTTCATTGGAATTATATCAAACAGCACGTAATAGAAAGCATAAAAGATGAACCGGTTCCAAAACGTCTTGAATTCTTCCCAGTAACCATTCGCAAGCAGTGCGTTGATGATCAGGGCGATGAAGAGATTTATCAAGATGGGACCCGCATAGATACATATATAAGCGAAATTTCTGTCTGATTTTATAGAATCAAAAGAAAACCAGCTGTAGACGTGATAATATTTTCGAACGTCAAAGATCAGAAAAGTAAAGAGCCGGGGACCTGTGCCAATCGTCAATCTTGGATTTTTTACGCCGAATAACCCGCTGATTAAAAAATAACCTGCTTCCCGTATGAAAATTACAACGGGTAATATGATGAAGGCAGATATTGTCAATCCAATCAGGTCCTTCATACCGAACATGTTAGCCTCTCCTTTAATTCTGAAGTTCCTCTTTCCAATAAAATACCCATTTCGAGCTGATTTGAACCGCGCTATTCCTGGATTGATGAAAGAAGCTAACATGAAATGTGTTTAGTTTATCGGTTCTGGGGAAAATACATATTAGTAAGAAATACACAACATAATCTTGAGGAGGAATTGTTAATGGCTAAAATTGCAGTAGAAAAACCATTTGATGATGTAAAACAGGCGTTGGAGGAAAAAGGACATGAAGTAAAAATGTTCGAAAGTGATGAAGAAGTGAAAGGTTATGATATGGGCGTCGTCAGAGCGTTGAGTGATGTAAATATAGATCAATTCGACTTCCCTGTGGTAAGTATCGAAGGGAATTCGGTACAGGATATCGTTGATGATGTGGAAAAGAGATTGCAACGTTAATATAGCTTAAAAACGGTTCTCCAATTGGAGAACCGTTTTTTTATTGACAGAAGTTGTCTAAAACAGTAAACTGTTCAACATTGACTTGTGAGTCAATCAATAATTAGAAATGAGTTGAAGTATCGTTTATGTCACCCCGAACAAGTGAAAAGTTTAAAGAAATCCGTGATATTCGGCAGCAGCAGCTGAAGGATGCAGCAATCGAATTATTTGGGATGAAAGGTTTTGCGGCAACTAAAATTAGTGAAATTACGAACAAGGCAGAACTAAGCCACGGTTTGTTCTATCATTATTTCAAATCAAAAGAAGAATTATACGTTACCGTTCTGATAGAATTGCTGGAAACGTTAATCGAAGTAATTGATGAAGCAGAAGAACAATCCGAAAGCCCGCTGATGCAATTGGAATGGCTGACAGATGTCACACATTCCGGACCGTTGAAAGATGGAGTTTACCGTCATATTCTTATCATGCAGGCTCTATATTCAGATCATTTACCTGCAGAAACAAAAGAAAACATAGTGGAAAGATATCGTTCCATGGTGATTCGGATTGCTCTGATTATTGAAAGAGGCCAGATAACCGGTGATTTCATTGAAGGGGATCCTGAAGAACTGGCGATTTACCATTTGTCTTTGGTTCATGGATTACTGTTATCCAATGCACGTAAAATGGTGCCGATCGAGGTGTCTGTAGATAAGGTGCTGCGTCAGTTGAAACCTTGTGAAGATCGGGGGGAGCACGCATGAACCGTATGCTGAAACCAACGATTATTGCGATTTCAATGGCGACCGTTATGGCGGGTGCAGCGATTTCTCCTGCACTTGGATTAATTGCTTCGAACTTCTCGGATGCTGATCCGGTCATGATCAAGCTGATTTTGACAGCACCTTCTTTGTTTATTATTCCATTTACTTTTATCTCGAGTTACTTAACGAGTAAAATTTCGAAACGCATCATTGTGCTTATTGGGTTATCGATCTATGTAATTGCAGGGGTAGGCGCACAGTTTACGAATACAATTGAGATGCTTCTTGCTTTCCGTTTTATTTTGGGTGCAGGTGTAGGTTTAGTCATGCCACTCGGGATTACGCTGATCAGTGACCACTTCAATGGTAGAGAACAAGTCAAATTGATGGGCTATAACTCCGCTTTCAGTAATTTTGGCGGGATTTTAACCATGATGCTGGCAGGTTATTTGGCATCGATCAGCTGGCGGGCACCATTTAACGTCTATTTAATGGGTGTAGTAATCTTTATCATGGTCTATGTCTTCTTACCAAAAGATCAGCCTCGTAAAAAAGAGAAAGATACACCTAAATTAAAGTTGCCACTAGCGATATATGGCTATGCGTTAGCTTCAGCGGGTATCATGCTCGTCTATTATTCAGTTGCTACGAATATGGCATTATATCTTGAACAAAGTAATATAGGCGGTTCAGAACTGGCGGGTACCGTCATTTCATTTACGACAGTTGGCGGAATGATCACGAGCCTGACGTTGATTCAGCTACAGGATGTGCTGAAGTCTTATATTATTCCAATCAGCTTACTGGTGATGGGTATTGCATTTACCGGTTTAGCTTTGAGTCACTCAGTCCCGATTATATTGGCTTGTACATGTATGGTTGGTTTTGGACAGGGGATTCTCTTTCCGATCATCAACGTCAAAGCACTGGGCTTAGTGAATCCTTTACACAGTGACAAAGTGATTGCTGCCATTTCAAGCTCTATTTATGTCGGACAGTTCAGTTCGCCACTTGTACTGGATGGTATTGCAAGACTAGCAGGTTTCCCTGCGATCCGTTTCCAATATACAGTAGTAGGTATAGGGCTGGGAGTCGCAGTCGTGTTGATGATGTTGTACCGTATAATCAGAAGAACTAAGACATCGATGGAAGAGGCGTAACAGCACGAAAAAAGACGTCACCGAATGAATCGGTGACGTCTGTCATTATTGGATTACATTTGTGTCTCTAGATTATCAACTGTTTGATATTCTTTCATTAATGATTGAAGCGGCAGCTCGTACAACTGCTTGCCGTCGATCTTAAATACCCCATTTGAGACCAATTCTTCAATAACTTCATCACGCTTTGTTTCTAAAATATTTTCAGCTGTCTTCATCGTACTTTTCCTCCTTGATACCCTTCTTAACTATAGCCATTTACTGCTCTTTCTAAACTTCTGCGGAAAAGTTTCAATAGTGCAAATTTTTCTTTGCATACGGCGATGGATGCAACCGACAGCAGTAATGTTCTCTACTTCAGATGTTTACAACTGTGTCAATGGCACGGTAATCGCAGCAGAAGGTGGATAGATGGCATATTAAGCAGAAAAACAGCCCAATATGGCTGTTTTTTTGTTTATGGCTACCAATGTGTGGAAAGAATAGCTATAATCAATTTCATGCATAAAAAAGTAAGACATTACAGGGAGGTTGCTATGTTTTTTATTGAAGCAAAACGAATTGCTGTGGTTATCTTAGGTGCATTCATTATGGCTGTATCTTTGAACTTCTTTCTAATAAACGCCAATGTCTATGCGAGCGGTTTTGCAGGTGCTGCACAGTTGGTTTCAAGTATCTTGACGGATTATATGGATATAACGGTTAGTACGGGTGTTCTGCTGCTATTATTTAATATTCCGGTTTTCATTTTGGGATGGTTCAAAGTAGGTAAGGGCTTTACAATTTACAGTATCGTCTCTGTTGCGTTCACCACTTTATTCTTGGCGATTTTGCCGCTTAGCTCTGTATCAGATGATATTATGCTGAATGCAGTATTTGGCGGTGTGCTGGCAGGTGTAGGAGTAGGAATGTCTTTGAAATTAGGGGCATCTACAGGAGGAATGGACATTGTCGCGATGATATTATCGCGTATGCAGGATAAACCGATTGGAATTTATTTTCTATTATTGAATGGGATTCTGATTGTCTTTGCCGGAATTCTATATAAACCTGAAAACGCATTGTACACGATGATTGCTCTATACGTCACCACATCAGTAATCGATATGATTCATACGCGTCACGAAAAGGTCACTGCCATGATTATCACCAGGCAGGCTGACGAGCTTCAGCAGGCAATTCACCGCCAAATGGTGAGGGGGATAACGATTCTGCCTGCAAAGGGTGCATATTCAAAAGAAGATAAAAATATGCTGTATGTCGTCATCACGCGTTACGAATTGTATGATTTGGAGCGGATTATCAACGAAACAGATCCTAAGGCATTTACAAATATCGTCCAGACCGTCGGCATCTTCGGCTTTTTTAGAAAAGAAGGCGAAAAACTAGTATAATGAATGAAAGCCAGGCATTTGCCTGGCTTTTTTGCAGCTTGGAATCTTGAGTAGATGAAAGGTCATTTACTGACGGAATTGAAGATGCTGCCAATATTTTCATGCGAAGTGCTGGTTACACGCTATGTAATAATTATATGTCATTTAATATTGGATAATGGTAAGGGAAATAATTCGATGTAAATTATCTGCTATTAACTTTAGTTGCTTGTGGGAAATGAAAAACTATGTGATCATAAAATGATAATTTGTTATTGTTAAAGAGTGTGGTCTATTGAAAACGAGTAATTACAAGGTGGTAGATGACAAATGAATCTAATGGATATCCAATCAATTGTTCAAAGTATAGCAGAAGCTACCGCAGCAGTATTAAAAATTGAAGTTGAAATTGTGAATCATGAATTTATACGTATTGCATGTACAGGAGAAATGCAAGTGAACATATTGAAAAGATTGGAAGGTGACCTTGTTTACAAAGAAGTGTTTTACAAAGAAAAACCGATCATTATTAAGAATCCCGGATTTGAGGAAATATGCTCAAGCTGTATGTTCTTTAGGAATTGTATAGAAATGGGAGAAGTTAGCGTGCCCATTATGGTTCATGGTCAAGCAATAGGTGTAATAGGATTGCTGGCATTTAATAAAGAACAGCAAGATAGGTTATTCGAAAATATTGAAGGAATACTAACTTTTCTGGATAGAATGGCAGATCTTCTGGCAAGTAAATTAGACCAATTTAATATGATGGACGAACTGGAAATGCATAATAAAAAAATGATTAAAATGTTAGACCTCGTACAAGAAGGTGTCTTAATAACTGAACCAAATACAAATATTATCGAGATTAATGAACAGGCCAAGAAGATATTAGGTATCACTGAAAATAATCCACAGCCTGAATATGTAACAAGATTCATTGAAAAGGTATTAAATATTGAAATTGTAGAACATCAAACTTTTGAATTGCATCATCAATTATTTCAAAAATCACTTATTGTTACTAAAAAAGAAATATTGGGTAAAAACCAATCAAAGGAAACATTGCTGACCATAGTCGACGTGGAAAGAATTCAGGATATGGCCGAGAAAGTCAGCGAAGAACAGATGAAATCACTTCAACATATTGTAGGATCCAGTAAGCAAATTAATGAAGTGAAAGCTTATGCATTCCGAGCCTCTCAGTCAAAATCCACAATAATGATTCAGGGAGAGAGCGGGACTGGAAAAGAAGTGTTTGCTAAGGCAATTCACCAAGTCAGTAAGCGAAAAGGAAATATGTTTATAGCAGTAAACTGTGGTGCCATCCCTGAGAATTTACTTGAGAGTGAACTATTTGGATATGAAAAAGGAGCTTTTACTGGTGCAAGTAATATTGGGAAAGTAGGAAAGTTTGAACTGGCTAATGGTGGGACAATTTTTCTTGATGAAATAGGAGAAATGCCGTTACATTTACAAGTTAAGCTATTAAGAGTCCTACAAGAAAATGAAATTGAACGGGTCGGCGGAAATAAAATAATTCCAATCGATGTACGAATTATCGCAGCCACTAACCGCGAACTCAGTGAGTTGATTAATGAAGGCCTTTTTCGGGAAGATTTGTATTTCCGTTTAAATGTCATACCTATGAGCATACCTCCTTTAAGAAGTCGGCCAGAAGATATTGTATCCTTATGTGACTACTTTGTAAGTGAATATAATGAGATATTTAATGCGAATGTTCTAGGTTTCTCAAAAAATGTTATGGATAAGTTGCTTCAATACCCCTGGAAGGGAAATGTTCGCGAATTAAAGAACTTTGTAGAATACCTATTTAACTTTATACAAAATGGGTATATTACTTTAGAAAACGCTGGAAACCTAATAGATAATAAATTAATTTTGAAAAATTTAAATGAGGTCCCAAATATTTTCTCGTTAGAAATATTAGAAAGAGACCATATTAAAAAAACGGTTGAGTTTGTAAAGAAAAACAATCAAAATATCGAAGATGCGGCGATGTTATTAGGAATTAGCCGTGCGACATTGTTTAGAAAACTAAAAAAGTATCACAATGATATTTAGTATCATTGTGATACTTTTTTAGTTTAAGTTACAGCAGTAATTGATCTAGTCACATAACACGTTTTGAAAGTATCAATTAGATACTTTTCGTTTTACTATTTAATTATCATTATCTCACAAAGTCTGTTTAAATCAGTGTTTTAGAAGTTGGCATGGAAGTTGCAATAGTAATAGGCAGAGAGAAAAAATCAGAATTGTAATATTGTCTGATATAACAATCAGTCATTTTTTTCTCATATATATTTCATCTTCATATCTTTACATTGATACATAAGAAGGGAGAGAGTTGTGTGAAAGCAAAGTTATACCGTAAAGAAACAGGGGGGTATCGACATGACAAAAAATGAAAAGCAATTAAAATGGGTGAAGAATAACTTCCAACATAAAAACTTTAAAGATAATGATCTTAAAAACTTTGATAAGGAGAATGTAAGAGAAATATTGAACTTTCAAAAGACCCATCCATCTTATACACACACACCATTATATAGCTTGGCTCACTTGGCAGATCATTTGCAAATTTCAATATTGATGGCCAAAGATGAGTCTCAGCGATTTGGTCTAAATGCATTTAAAGTGCTGGGTGGGATTTACGCGATGGCTAAATATATTGCCAATCAGTTGGGTGAAGAAATTGAAGATTTATCTTTTGAGAAATTAAAGGACCCTTCTGTTAAAGAAAGACTGGGGGATGTGACATTTATATCTGCAACTGATGGGAATCACGGTAGAGGGGTGGCCTGGGCAGCAAGGGAGCTCGGTTTCAAATCTGTTATCTACATGCCGAAAGGTTCCTCTGCACAACGTTTGGAAGCGATTCGCAATGAAGGAGCTTTAGCAGAAATCCAAGATGTCAATTATGATGATACTGTTAGAATATGTGCCAGACTGGCAGAGAAAAATGGCTGGGTAATGGTGCAAGATACTGCATGGGAAGGATATGAAGAGATTCCTTTATGGATTATGCAAGGATACTCCTCAATAGCTTATGAAATTGTGGAACAATGGAACGAGACAACGGATCTTCCTCCTACCCACCTGTTCTTGCAGGCAGGTGTCGGTTCATTTGCAGCGGGAATTGCAGGATATTTTTTAAAAATTTATGGGGAGCAGGCACCTAAGATTGTCATAGTTGAACCTGATCAAGCCGACTGCTTTTATCAATCTTTCATTACCGATAATGGTGAAAGAACATTTGTAAGCGGATTGATGGCTACGGAGATGGCGGGATTAGCCTGTGGAGAACCAAATACGGAAGCATTTAAGCTTCTAAGAGGCAGCGCAGCAGGAGTACTATCCTGTGATGACTCTATCGCAACGACAGGCATGAGAGTATATGGAAATCCACTAAAGAGTGATCCGCGCGTAATTTCAGGAGAGTCGGGTTCCGTAACTTTAGGTGCCGTCTATTATCTGAAGAAATTCATGAAGAATCACTCTATAACTGCCGAATTAGAGTTAAACGACGAATCTCGCGTTTTGGTAATCAACACTGAAGGTGATACGGATGAGGAAAACTATAGAAAAATCGTCTGGGATGGTTTTTTACCGGTTCAATGAAAAAATTAAAAATAAAGGAGATATGATTATGTTGGCAAAAGAACGTTCTGAAGAAGTTGTGCAATTATGTAGTTCACTTGTTAAGATTCCGAGTCTGTCTGGAGAAGAGCGAAAAGTAGCCGAATATATAAAGCAGTATGCAGAAAAAATTGGTTTTGATCAGGTACAAATAGATGAACTAGGTAACGTCGCAGCAATTATTAATGGACATTCAGATGGTCCAACGATTGTTTTGGATGGTCATATAGATACCGTGCCCGTTCAAGAAAGTAATTGGGATGAAGATCCTTTCAGTGGAAGTATTCGCGACGGAAAAATATTCGGCCGCGGGACTTCCGACATGAAAGGAGCAGTCAGCGCCATGTTATTAGCTGCCTCCTATTACGCTAGAGACTGCGACAAAAATTTTCCTGGGAAAGTAGTTGTGTCCTGCAGTGTCCATGAAGAATGTTTTGAAGGGGTGGCTACCCGTAATGTAAGCGCTCAATTCAAACCCAATTATGTCGTGATTGGGGAAGCGACCAATCTGCAACTCAATAATGGACAGCGTGGCAGAGCAGAAATTCTTCTGGAAACTTTCGGAAAGCCGGCCCATTCCTCGAACCCTGAAGCCGGCATAAATGCTGTGAATAAGATGGTTACTTTGCTATCTAAAATTCAGAAATTAGAGGTAAGCGATCATCCTGTTCTTGGAAAAGGTATTTTAGAATTGACTGATATTATTTCCTCCCCATACCCTGGAGCGTCAGTAATTCCATCTCGCACAAGTGTCACTTTCGATCGCAGACTGTTAGTTAATGAAACTCGTGAGAGCGTACTTCGGCCTATTGAAGAGTTAATTGATGAGTCCATGAAAGAAGATCCCGAACTGAAAGCCAAAGTTTCCTTCTCGAGTGGAAATGAAAGCTGTTACACAGGAAGTGTAATTGAAGCGGAAAGATTTTTCCCAGCCTGGTTATTTGATAAAGATGAACCGTTTATCCATGATACATTTGAAAATCTCAAGAAAGTGCTTCCTGAAACAACTATATCGCATTATTCTTTCTGTACAAACGGCAGTCACTTTGCAGGCGAAGCGAATATTCCAACACTAGGGTTTGGACCATCTTTAGAAAAACTGGCACATATCGATAATGAATACATTGAAATTGGGCAACTGGAGAAAGCGGTTACTGGATATATGTCGATAATTGGAACTTTAATTAACTTAAAAGATAAGGGGAATGCACATGTTTGATTTACTTATTAAAAACGGACGAATTGTTGATGGAACCGGATCACCTTGGTACTATGCGGATCTAGCAGTGACAAATGGAAAGATAGAAGAAATTGGACTGTTGAACGACCAAAAGGCGAAAAGAGTAATTGATGCTAAGAACCATGTTGTTTCTCCGGGTTTTATCGATATGCATACACACTCTGATCTTGTCATTCTGGATGAACCCTTGATTGAAGCAAAAGTTCGACAAGGAATTACTACAGATTTATTGGGTCAAGATGGCATTGCAGCAGCACCGCTGCCTCCTGAATTTATATCTACTTGGCAGAAAAACTTAGCAGGTCTTAACGGCACTCCTCCAATAGAATGGGATTGGGAGACGCTTGGCGACTATATAGAAAAGATTAAAAAGAATAAACCAAGTTATAACTTAGCGGTTTTAGCACCGCACGGGAATATCCGGATGGAAGTAATGGGGTTAGCAAATCGAGCGGCAACAGATGAGGAGATTAAGCAAATGGTTACAGTTCTGCGACGTTCTTTGAATGAAGGAGCGGTGGGAATGTCAACAGGCTTAATATATCTGCCTTGCTGCTTTGCTGAAATGAATGAACTGGAAGCCTTGTGTGAAGTGTTGGGAGAATATGGCGCACCTTTAGTTATTCACCAGCGCAGTGAAGGTGACGAGATATTAGAGTCAATGGATGAACTGATCAGCATGATGAAAAGATGTGGTGCTCATTTGCATATTTCCCACCTAAAAAACTGTGGCAGAGATAACTGGCATAAGACAGAAAAAGTACTTGAAAAAATCGATAAGGCCCGTGAAAGTGGATTAGAAGTAACATTTGACCAATACCCTTATATTGCAGGAAGTACCATGTTCAGCGCAATCCTACCTCCGTGGGCACATGACGGTGGAACAGAGGAGATGCTGAAACGACTAGAGGATGAAGAATTGCGTGGGAAAATTATTACTGAAATGAAGACAGCCCTAAAAGGTTGGGACAGCATGTCTAAGTGGGCTGGCTGGGATGGAATTATCATTACTTCAGTAGAATCGGAAGAAAAAGCTTATTGTGTCGGTAAAACCGTTACGGAAATCGCCGGAATTGATGGTAAGAGCGAGGGAGAGACCGCTTTAGATTTAATTCACCATGAAAAGAACGGTGTCGGTATGATCGACTTCGTAATGAATGAAGAATCGGTCAAGCGTATTGTGGCCCATCCAGCAGGAACAGTAGGATCTGACGGACTGCTGGGTGGTGAACCGCATCCTCGAGCATATGGTTCCTTCCCTCGTATTCTTGGAAAATATGTTCGTGAAGAAAAGGTAACCACACTCGAAGATATGATTCGCCGAATGACGTCTCAGCCTGCGCGAATTATTGGATTGCAAGACCGCGGCATTTTAAGAGAGGGTATGGCTGCTGACATAGTAGTTTTTGATCCAGATACAATCATAGACCAGGCTACTTTTGAAAATCCACGTCAATTTAATATCGGTATAGATTATGTAATCGTAAACGGTGATGTCGTTATTGAAGGGGAAGATGCGTATCGTACTCCTTCAGGTAAGGTCTTTACTCGGGAATATATAAACAATAACTAACTCATACATGAGGCATCTAAATACCAAAAGCATAAGACAGGGGGATAGATATGACAATTATTTGGAGTATTATAATAGTCTACATGCTGGCAATGGTTGGAATCGGTTTTTATGCAAAAACAAAAATTAAAGATAGTGCAGACTATCATTTAGCAGGTAGAAGATTAGGACCAATCATGCTTGCTGGAACATTAGCAGCCACTGAAATTGGTGGCGGAAGTTCTGTAGGAGTGGCCTCCAAAGCCTACGGCGAATGGGGTCTTTCTGCGGGATGGTATGTAGTATCTGCAGGTATAGCGATAATTTTAGTTTCCTTTGTAGCACCATTTATGAGAAGGGCTATGGCTACAACAGTTCCAGAAGTAATCGGACGAAGATATGGAAAGTCAAGCCAATTAATAGCAAGCATATTGTCAATAGTTGCTTCCTCAGCACTGACTGCAGTACAGATTACTGCAACCGCTTCCATAGTCCATGTGTTGACTGGTTTTGATTTAAAGCTGGCTATTATAATTTCAGGAGCTATTGTTGTTTTCTATACGTTTTTGGGTGGCATGTGGAGTGTCACATTAACCGATTTTGTACAGTTCTTCATAATTGTAATTGGATTTGCTATAGCGGTACCTTTTGCTTTATCTAATGCAGGGGGAATGGAGCATGTTATTAGTCAAATTCCAAAAGAACAATTAGGTTTCACAAAAATCGGTTGGGGTACGATACTTGGATTCATCGTTTTATACTTTATGACCTTTTCCACGGGTCAAGAAGCCGTTCAACGTTACTATGCTGCTAAAGATGAAAAAACTGCAATATGGGGTTCCATAATGTGTGGTGGATTGATGACGTTATATGCATTTATTCCAGCGGTACTTGGATTAATTGCATTAGCTGCATTCCCAAACATCGAAGAAAATAGTGCATTGGCAACAGTATCAGTTGAATTATTACCCCCTGTTATTGCTGGAATACTTCTCTCGGGTGTCATATCGGCTACACTTTCTAGTGCTTCAGGGAATTTGCTTGCAGTGGCTTCAGTCTATATTAAAGATGTGCACACCAATATTTTCAAAAAGGAATTAGAAGATCAAGCTGAATTGAAAGCATCTCGTTTAATAGTCGTTATAACAGGTGTCGGCGCAATTGGTATATCTCTCTTTAGCCAACAAATAATTCCGCTTCTTGTATTTGCGTTTACAATTCGTTCAACAGGACCATTTGCTGCATACTTACTAGGATTGCTCGTTGAAAGAGTTACAAAAAATGCAGGCCTGGCGTCTATAATTGTAGGTACTGTTGTAGGAATTACTTGGGAAATACTAGAGAATCCATTTGGTATTATGGCTGTAATCATGGGAAGTTCAGCTAGTTTAATTACTTTCTTAGTAGTTAACCAAATTGAATTACGGCGTGGCGTAGACATTGCTCCAACAGCTTATCCAAAAGAATAAAATACAGTTATCCATACTAACTTTTTAAAAGATACTCAGTTTATGGGATTGAGAAGCAAAGCCTCCATATAGCATCCATCCGAAATGTCGAAGTAAAGCAATTGAACAAACAACCAAAAATAAGCACCCCTTCCAAAAAGGAGCGGGTGCATTCTTCATTATTCATCTTGCAATGCCTTATACAACTGGCCTTTACGTGCATACTCGTTCACAATACGAGTCATGTCGGCTCTGTCCTCATCAGTCAATTCGCGGACGACCCGCGCAGGTGAACCAAGTGCGAGCGTGTTGGGCGGAATTTTTTTACCTGGTGTCACCAGGCTGCCTGCGCCAATAAAAGCTCCTTCGCCGACTTCCGCACCGTCGAGCACGGTCGCGCCCATGCCGATGAGAGCTCCTTTTTTGATCGTACAACTGTGCAGCATCACTTTGTGACCAATCGTCACTTCGTCTTCCAAAACCAATGGGAACCGCGGGCTTTGATGAAGGCAGCAAAAATCCTGCACATTCACTTTTCGTCCGATAATTGTGGGAGATACATCCCCGCGTATAACCGTATTGAACCAAATAGTCGACTCGGGTCCGATCGTCACATCTCCTGTAATCGTGACATAATCCGCGATATATACGGACGGGTCAATCTCCGGCATTTTTCCTTCATAAGGATATATCAATTCAAATCTCCTCTTTCCCTAAAAAATCATGTATAATTTATCCTATCAAACATTTGGTTTTTCCGAAAGAAAATAAGGGCATTCCATAAATAAGAAAGCTAAGGGAGTGATGTCCATGTGGAAATGGGAAGCAGAAGGACAGCCGAAAGCAACAGTGGTCATTGTCCATAATGCCTATGAGCATCATCGCCGGTACGCTTGGCTCATTCAGCAATTGAGAAGCGACGGCTTTCATGTGGTAACAGGAGATTTACCCGGCCATGGCAAAGAAGGAGTGAAAGTTCACTCAGAAACATTTAAAGAATATCGCCGGTTCATCAAACAATTGATTCAGACGGGCTTGGATGACAGCCTGCCCATATTTTTATACGGACATGGCTTAGGTGCGACATTTTTGCTGAGGTTGCTGCAAACGGAACATGTGGAAAGTGCGGGCATTATTTGTTCTTCCCCGTGGCTTCATTTGGAACATCATCCGCCGCTCCTCGCAAAAATGCTGACAAAACTGGCACATGCCATGAAGCTTAACCATGAGATACAGCCTTCTTTACTGTCCAGAAATCCCGTATTCTTGGAGCAGTATGAAGACGATCCGCTGTATGTATCGCTTATTACAGCTGGCTGGTACAGGGAGTTAGAGCTTCTGATGAAAAATGTCATGCAGAAGGACTCGGCCATACAAAATATGCCTTTTCTATTGCATACAGGGGAAGCGGATAAAATTACGGACCCAAGCTACTCATATAAATGGGTGCAGTCACAAAACTTATCTGAGCTTCAGTATAAGCGATGGAAAGAATTATATCATGATGTCATGCAAGAGCCTGAACGGGAAGAAGTTTATCTCTATACGCGTTCATTCATGCATAATGTACTTCGTTCGCTGGGCTATGTAATTGAATGAAAGCTTTAATTGGGACGTGAACAAATGAAGGAAAGATTGTTTATAGGCGCGGCCGGTGCAATTGGTGCTGTCGCCCGTTTGCTGATCGGATGGTTATTTGGGGCAAACGACGGGTTTCCGTTTGCGACATTTATCGTCAATATAACCGGTACATTATTGCTGTGTTTCCTGGTCGGGCGGGCGGGGCTCAGCGGCAGTTTATCACCAATTCTGGTGTCTGCCATAACAGTCGGATTTTTTGGTGCGTTCACAACATTTTCAGCAGTGAGCCTGGAAACTATCAGGCTGCTTGAAGACGGGCTGCTCGTTCTTGCCGGCGTTTATATTATAATGAGTTTGCTGGGCGGTCTTGCTATGGCGGCGCTGGGCTTTTCATTGGCAAAGAAGGTGACGGCACAATGATCTGGCAGATAATTGCAGTTGGCTGCGGCGGATTGATCGGCGCGATGATGCGTTTTGAAATTTCCAGGCTCTTGAACAGAAGCGTTTTGCCATTCGGTACATTGCTGGTCAACAGTGCCGGAAGTTTTTTTATTGGCTGGATTGCAGGTTTGGAACTGTCATTGCCGTGGACACTGTTTTGGGCGACGGGTGTGGCGGGGGCGCTGACGACATACTCTACGCTGATGAAAGAGATTTGGACGTATTGGATAGAAGGACAAAAAGGACGGGCAGCAGGTTATACACTGCTGACGTTTGGACTCGGACTTAGCTTGGCGTATATTGGCTACTGTCTGTAGAAAAGAGGATTTGAAACGATGAGTAATAGAAAGAACAATAAGAAAACGAAAAAATGGTTCAGTTCCTTTCTGATTGCGCTTGCCATCGCAATACTTGCATTTTATTATCCGGAATTGCTGGGTGATGAGGATGCAGAACCGAGTCGTGAAGGACTGATTCCAGTTGAATTGGTTAAGACGATTGACGGCGATACTATCAAGATTATGTATGAAGGCGAAGAAAAGAATGTACGCTACTTATTGATTGATACACCCGAAACAAATCATCCGCGTCTCGGTAAACAGCCATTTGGCCAGCAAGCTAAAGTGCGTAATCAGGAATTACTGCAAAAAGGGCAGTTGGAAATCGAGTTCGATATCGGCGATAAATACGATAAGTACGGCAGGCTGCTGGCGTATATCTACATAGACGGCAAAAGTGTACAGGAACAATTATTGAAAGAAGGTTTGGCGAGAGTGGCTTATGTCTATCCTCCGAATACCCGTTATTTGGATAGGTTTGAGAAAGCTGAAAAGCAGGCAAAACAGTCTGGCATCGGGATTTGGACACTGGAGGATTACGCGACAGACCGCGGATTTGACAGCGATGCTTATCCTGTGAATAATATGGGGCAGAAAACATCAGGAAAAATCGAAAACTTTACAAACTGTACAGAACTCCGAAAGAAATATCCGGATGGTGTAAAACAGGGGCACTCTGCTTATGCGAAGCATCTGGACCGCAATCAAGACGGCGTGGCTTGTGAGTGACTGACGGAATTACAAATCTGCCTGACAATACGCCTTTGCTGTATTTTATGGCAAAGGCATACTATCGTGTATTATGCAGGTTTGCGCACGAATCAAGACTCAGCACGCTCTGATAAATAAAACCAGGAAATAACACTCTTGATGATATAAGGATATGCTTATGTGTTGATATTGGATAAGGGGAATAGGATATGACTTTTCTGAGCTGACTACAGAAGGCAAGAAATATGATCTGGATCGAATTAATATTACACAACAGATAGGTGTTACTGAAGTTTGAAAGATTTACAATAAACCCGACAGGATAGGTGGAATGATTCATCCATTCCATATTCACGGAACGTTGTTTAAAATTCTATCACGAAATGGCGAGGAAAGATGTCATTTATATTTATCATAATAATAGGGGTAAAAAAAGATTTTTTAAGGAGTTTGCTTTTTTACGTTTTAAATAGACTGTAAAGGGCAAAGTACTACTGAACATAAATTGGCGGGAGGTGATTCCTTGAATAGGAATTACGAAGAATGTCTAAAAGCATGTTTAGAATGTTTAGAGGCATGCAACAATTGTTTCGACGCATGTTTAAAAGAGGAAGATGTCAAGATGATGGCTGAGTGCATTCGCTTGGACCGTGAATGTGCAGATATTTGTGCTTTTACAGCACAAGCGATTACGCGAAACAGTCCTTTTACGAGTCAGATAATGGAGCTATGCGCAGATATTTGTGAACGATGTGCAGAAGAATGTGCTAAACATGAGCATGATCATTGTCAACGTTGTGCAGAGGCTTGCAGAAAGTGTGCAGAAGCCTGCCGAAAAATGATAGCTTAACAGATTTTAAGGTTAGAACCGCTTGGGCAATGCAGAAAATTTATTGTTTTCTGCATTGGCTCTTTTTATTTATTAGAACAATTTTTAATTTAAGTATGGAGGGGACAGGGAATGAAAAAATATTTTCTCATATTAAGTATTTCGATTATGATCATAATTAGTGGGTGTGGCAAAGACAACAGTAACGAAAACGATAACACGGCGATTACAAACGAATCTACCCATGAAAATATGGACATGGAACATTCTGGCTCAGGTGAAGTTCCCGACACATTGAAAGCGGCAGAGAATCCAACATATAAAGTCGGAAGCAATGCAATTATTAAGACCGATCATATGGAAGGAATGAAAGATGCGGAAGCAACCATAGTAGGTGCCTATGATACGGTAGCTTATTCTCTTTCCTATACACCGACAACTGGCGGTAAACGAGTAGAAAATCATAAATGGGTAATTCAAGAAGAGCTAAAAGATGCCGGGGATAAAGTTTTAGATCCTGGAAGTGAAGCGATAATTGAAGCTGATCATATGAAAGGGATGAAAGGAGCGACAGGAGTCATTGACTCGTCCAAACAAACGACCGTATATATGATTGATTACACGCCAACTACTGGCGGAGAACGAGTGACAAATCATAAGTGGGTGACAGATGGTGAGCTTTCTTCCAAATAAAATTACATTTTTAGTTATTTTATAGAAAGAATATTTATTCCCCTGAAAATGAAAGATCTTCAAATTACGAAGGTCTTTCTCAGATTTACGGCTTAATAATCTTTCTCAATTCTGTCGTTATTTCTTCAGACGTAAAATATATCCTGTCTTCGTGACCAATGTAAAAAAATGCACTTTGTTCTCCCTCTTCACCTAAATAGCACTGTAACAAGTAATTACCTCCGTTATCGTCAGTAGTTAGTAAATCATAATTAACACCTTCAAGTTTTACTCTCCCTCTTTCAGCAGTTATGAAGGCTTTTTTAAACGTGTTTAATTCTTTTGAGTCCTCAAAAGTTGCAAAGAAATTATCATTAAGCTTACCAAAATCAGTTGATTTGGAAATAGAAATTTCTTTTATATCACTAACGTCATCCATCAATAGCGCCTTTTTTGATTGACACCCCGCTAATACCAACGCTATGAATACTGATGTCAAGATTGCAATCATAGCTCTTTCATTCACTGGAATTACCTCCAAATATATAATTTCTCATTACCATTTAGACGTTCGCAATGAAGGTCAAGTTTCATTAATTGGCAATAAGGGATTTTACATAAATGTTAACCATTTAAACACAGGAAAGGAAATTCAGGAAAACTATGCTTGCTTATATAAGTATATAATTATATGCTGAAAATGAGGAGGGTTCGATATGAACACAAAAGAAACTGTGGATTTGCAGAGAGCTGCATTACTCTTAAAGTTATTAGGTGACAGGACGCGTTTAACTATGCTGAAATTGCTTACGTCGCATGAGTGTTGTGTATGTGAATTTGTTGAAATATTTAAGATGAGCCAACCCGCGATTAGCCAGCATCTTCGAAAGTTGAGAGATATCGAGTTAGTAAAAGAAGAACGAAGAGGACAATGGATTTTCTATTCGATCAATACTGACCATGTTGATTATCCACTGATTGAAAGTATTCTTAACCAATTGCCAGATCAGGATGACTTGATTAAGAACTTAGAAAAACAGGGTTTGCGTATCTTATGCAGTTAAGGAGGGGGATTTATTGGGTACTACTGTGATTGCGATAGCAATCTTTGCTATTACGTTAGTTTTTGTTATTTGGCAGCCTAAAAACTTATCTATAGGTTGGACTGCAAGCATCGGTGCCGTATTCGCTTTGTTATTCGGCGTTGTTGACTTTGGTGATGTGATGGACGTTACAGCCATCGTATGGAATGCGACATTGGCATTCGTTGCCATCATCATTATTTCGTTGATTCTGGATGAGATAGGTTTCTTCGAATGGGCGGCACTACATATGGCGCGTTTCGCCAAAGGGAGCGGAATCCGGATGTTCATTTATGTGAGTATTCTGGGAGCTGTTGTAGCCGCCCTATTTGCAAATGATGGAGCTGCGTTGATCTTGACGCCGATTGTTCTGGCAATGGTCAGGAATTTGAATTTCAGTGAAAAAATGATTTTTCCTTTTATTATCGCCAGTGGATTTATTGCCGATACTACTTCATTGCCTTTTGTAATTAGTAATCTAGTTAATATTGTATCAGCAGACTTTTTTGGGATCGGTTTCGCTGAGTATGCCTCCAGGATGATTGTACCTAACTTATTTGCATTGGTTGCCAGTATTACTGTTCTTTATTTATTTTTTCGTGAAAGTATACCCGGTCAATACAATGTGTCAGATTTAAAACAGCCTAAAGAAGCGATAAAGGACATGAAAATGTTCAAACTAACTTGGATAGTCCTAGGCATTCTGCTGATTGGTTATTTTTCGAGTGACATTTTGAATGTACCTGTCTCCTTCATTGTGGGAATCATCGCGGTTTTTTTCTTGTTTATGGCAAGCAGAAGTTCTGTAGTGCGACCAAAACAAGTGTTGAAAGATGCTCCCTGGGCAATCGTGTTTTTCTCTATTGGTATGTATGTGGTCGTGTATGGTTTGAAAAATGTCGGCTTGACCAGTGTGTTGGCCGGTGTTATTCAAATTGCTGCTGACCAGGGACTATTTGTGGCCACCATTTCAATGGGCTTTATAGCTGCCTTTTTATCGTCTGTTATGAATAATTTGCCGACAGTGATGATCGATGCACTGGCCATCGCAGAAACGAGCACAACAGGTTCCATACGTGAAGCTCTGATTTATGCCAATGTCATCGGATCTGATCTCGGACCTAAAATCACGCCGATCGGCTCACTGGCCACTTTGCTGTGGCTGCATGTACTTTCGCAGAAGGGAATAAAAATCGGTTGGGGATCCTATTTTAAAGTGGGTATTATTTTAACGCTCCCTACGCTGTTTATTACATTGGTCGGACTGTATGCATGGCTGTCCTTCATTCAATAAAAAAAGGCCATTCTAAATGGCCTTTTCTTCAATCAAAACACTTCATTATAATTTGTAAGTTCCCGCAAAGCTCTTTCCTCCGCCGGAATACGCACTGAAAGCATCCAGATATTCAGAATGAAAAATAACGTGGCTGTGAAATAGGCGCTGAACATCAATGGCAGTACAAGCAGTTCTGTTGTTACAATGACATAATTCGGATGGCGCAGCCATTTGTAAGGTCCTTTCTTCTGGACGTCAGCACCCGGCAGGATTAAAATTTTAGTATTCCAGAACTTCCCGAGTGAGGATAGACACCAGATACGCAGAATCTGCATCAGTAAAAAGACTGCGAGCAGAGGTCCCCATAAAACGGGAAGGGGTCGGTTGAACGCCAGAACTTCTATAAGCAGCGATACAAAAAATGCCGTATGCATCAGCACCATCCATTTATAATGTGAAGCACCTATTTCAACAGCTCCCTCGCTGCGTATCCAGATTTCATTGCGCTTGGCAACGACCAGTTCGACGAGTCTTTGAATCACGACAATCGTGAAAACGAACAGAAATAAACTGTTCATCTCATTGCCACTCCAGCAGCAGAAGTTCTCCACAGAAACCTGGACCAAGTGCAGCCATTAGTCCGTATTCACCCGCAGCAGGCTGTTGGTCAATAAATTCCTTCAGCACAAACAGTGCGGTCGGGGAAGACATATTCCCGTGCTGCTGTAATACTCTTTTTGAGATGGCGGTCTGCTCTGTTTCCATAGAAAGAGCCTTCTCATATGCCAGCAGCACTTTCTTGCCTCCCGGGTGGGCAACAAAGTGCTCTACGTCATCCATAGATAATTCCTGGTCTTCGACAAACTGGTGGACAAAAGGGCCGAGCCAGCTTGTGATGACTGTCGGGATACTCTTTGAAAATACGACATGCAGGCCGTCATTTTTAATGTCCCAGCCCATAACTTCTTCTGAATCCGGCATGAATCGGGAAGAGGTTGCACGGATTACCGGCATGGGGCGAGTGTTTTTAATAGTCGACTGCTTACCTGACACAAGTGCGCAGGCAACTCCGTCTGAAAATAATGAAACACCGACAAGATTGCTTTTTGATACATCATCTCGCTGAAATGTCAGACTGCATAGTTCCGCGGCGATGACGAGCACGTTTGATTCGGGGTAGGCTTTACAGTAGTCGAATGCCCGGCTCATGCCTGCTGCGCCGCCTGCACAGCCCAGCCCCCAAATAGGAATGCGTTTAACATCATGACGGAACGGCAATTGATTAATGAGGCGGGCATCGATGCTCGGCGTCGCGATTCCGCTGCTGGAAATGAAAAAAATCGCATCAATCTCAGCCGGATCCACCGGGCGTTCCAAAGTGGATGTATCATTCAGACATTGTTCCACCGCCTGTTTGCTTAATTCTACTGCGTGTTTGATATATAAATCATTCTTTGTTTCAAAATCATGCGGCTCAGCATACCATTCAATCGGCATGCAAACTTGCCGCGTCTCAATTTCGCCGTTTCTGAATACTTTCAGCAGGCGGTCTATATCTTTGAATGAATCAGAGAATAGGGAACGTGCAAATGACATGGCGTCTTCCTGTCTGATTTCAACAGGCGGACTGACTGTACTGACAGAATGAATTGTTGGCATACGCAACCTCCGTTAAAAATAATGTTGAGCCTGAGCAATGAAATACGCAGTGGCTTCTTGTAGACTATATGCAATAGAATGTTATACATTTAGAAACCCTTTCATATCAATGCTTACAAGGGTTCTTATATTATTTAGCCCCAGTATTAGCCCCAATTTCTTCTAAACCTTGATTGAATGAGTTAACAGTTTCTGATTCCAATTCTTCCAATACATGACCGTAAATATCATAAATCATTTTAGGTGAGTTACCTAAACGATCAGCAATTACTTTCACATTTGATCCGCGGTTCAATAATATAGTGGCGTGAGTATGGCGTAAACCGTGTAACGTAACGTCAGGCAATTCGGCTAGTCCAATAACACGTTTCATAGAATACATGATACTGGAACAAGAAGCGGGTTCACCCGAATCATAAGACAGGAAGACATACGATTCACCAGCAGTCTTTTCTCCATACGAAAGTTTTTTCTCCATACACCATTTACGATATGACTTTAATTGATTGACTAGTACATCATCAATTAGAATAGTTCTATAACTGTTTTTGGTTTTGGGTGATCTGGTGTTTAAGTTGTCTCGAGTTCGCTTCACTGTAATAGTTTTCTTTTTAAAGTCAATGTCATTCCAATGAAGGCCCAACGCTTCACCTCTTCTCAATCCTGTATAAGCAAGCGTCAGAAAATAGGAATAGTTAGTAATGTTTTCGTGTAGCTTGGCGGCATCTAAAAAAGTTACTAACTCAATAGGGGTGAAGTAGTTCTCTATCTTATCTTGTTTCTCGTCACTCGAGCTTAATGTGATTTTAGTGAAACGGTTTCTACCAAGCATTTCATCATCCACAGCTGCATTGATAGCGATTTTAAAAAGTGTATGGAGCAGCGTTACTGTACTAGGTTTATATTTCTTCTCCAGCACATTCAGGAATTCTTTTTTATAAGTTGTCCGGTCTAACTTTTGCAACTTGTAATGTCCTAACAATGGCTTCATTTGCAAACGTATAGCCATCTCACGCTGTCTACGCGAGGTGATTTTCCAATCGTTCTTATGCGCTTGATACCAAATATCTAGCCATTGGCCAACAGTCATTTGATCTTGTTCAACTTGTTTATGTTCACCACGCAGCGTGGCAGCCTTTACTTCCAGGAGGGCTGTCATAGCTGCCTTTTCTGTTTTAAAGCCGCTTTTTTTCTTTTCCTTCCGTTTTCCTAAACCATCATAATACTTATGGCGATACATCCACAGTTTTTCTTTCTTTGCATTGAAATAATGATACAGTTCGGGATCTTTAATTGATTTATGCAGTTTCACGTTTACCATTCCTTCCAAGCTTGGCGGGCGTATGGACAGAAAGGGGTAAGTGTAATATATATTTATCTCAGTATCCTTGTTTTTTTGTTTAGAAAAGTTAATATCGCTTTATTTACTTACTTAGAGCTTTCGTTTCTTGCTATCCAACTAGGTAAGGCTTTTATCCACTCAGAAGCTGCATCTAACTCTCGTTCTATTTCATTCTTTAAAAAAAGTTCTCTAATTTCTTCTTCGGTTAGTCTGTCTTTATACAATTTAAAATAAGTCTCTTCTGACGATCGCCATCTGTACTGCGCATTAGCGAGTTTCTCTATTATTTTTTTGTAATGTGATAAAAAGTCATGGAAATGTTCTCTTATGATGACAGTATCTACTTCACTGAAGGCTTGATCTTCACTCCAATTCATTACAGATCTATAATTTAGGTTCATTAAATGCGTTGCCTTTTCGTATCTCTCGCTATGAACTTTAATTTCAGTTCTTCCAAGTATCCATAAAGGACTTACATCAAGGAAGTTTGCTATTGATTCTATTATCGGTGTTTTGATATCGCTTATTTTTCCACTTTCATATCGCTGTATTGTAGACTTATTAACATTAATTTTATCAGCGATTTCTTGCATAGTTAACCCGAGTTCTAACCTGCGTTCTTTGATTCTTTCCCCAACCAATTTCACATCCATTAATATTCACCCCTCTTGTAAATTGTATCCATTAATATTGCGTTAAGCAACAAAAAATAAATAAAAATTTAAAAAAAGTTGCATAATGTAATTGACAACTGACAAAATACTATGTAATATTTAATTAAGTTGCATAATGCAACTGAATATGAAGGGAGATTTTAAAATGTTAAATATTTCGAAAGTGAAAGGACGAATGATGGAATTAGGCTTTAGTCAAAAAGACTTGGCAAACATGTTAGGTGTCTCACTGCCGACCGTAAATCAAAAAATCAACAATAAAAGGCCTTTATATTTGAAAGAAGTGTTGGAGATAGCGAGACTGCTGCAAATAAAAGAAACTGAATTAGCTTCATATTTTTTTAGAAAAGAAGTTGCGTATTGCAACAAAGAAGCTGATGAGGAGGTCGCAAGCAATTGATTCCAGCACAAGTACAAGTGAACGTTGATGAACAGGCCATTAAGCAATACATTCAGCAGCAGCTTGATAAGACCATTCACGAAACTTTTCTATTAGTCGATGTAGAGAAACTGGCTGTAATTACTTCTATGTCAAAGCGTTTTCTGGAAGATGAAATATTGGGTGATCCACGTATGAGATTAATCGAAAGAAGAAAGTCGCGAAAAAGATGGTGGCTGTATAAGCAAGCTATTGAAGTGATTACTGAAATAGTAGACGAGTGGTAGAAATAAAACGCTTGGCGGGCGTATGAATGGAACTTAATTGGAGGTTGATCTAGTGAGGGATTTTTTAAACGTATTGACTGGTACGGAATCACCAGAAGCGAACACACTGGCAATCAATATTTTTTACGGCGGCCTGGCAGTTATGAGTTTTGTGATTGCTGCATTAATTTAGGAGGTGAGAAATAGATGAACATTACACTATCCAGTACCACTGTGGAGGACTTGGAAGAATACAAAGCATTATTGATAGCTGGCAGTAAGGCGGCAGGTCTAGATCCGAAACCATATGAAATTACTAGTCTTGAAATGTTCGCAGAGCATGCCATACGACTGGTGGTTGAACAGGAAAAGAAGGACTTTGAAGAAACAAAAAAATGGAGGGAACAAAGATGACGAAACTAAGAGAAGCGGTATACGAAATGGACAGTGTACGGGGTGGGTTTTTGCTGCACGGTGAATTGATTGAGGATATGTTCAATGAAATAGCGGAGTTGTCACAAGATGCTAATGAAATTAAACGCGAGCACGCAATGATTCACTGGGATAAAGTGAAAAGGAAATTGAGACTGCTTCAGTCCATTGCAGATCATACGCGCGATGAATTTCAAAAGGATTTCGCGTTACTAGACGAAACGACAAACGTTCTGTTTGAAGAATGTGTGAAGGGGCCAGGGGTCAAAGAAACGGTAAGTCATTCCTATCCTCAAGTAGAATTACAAACAATGTCACCAGAAAGAGATAACGAGGTTGCTATGAGCTATAACCGTAAAGCATTTGCTTCTGAATTTGGCAGAGATCCTGAATCAGATGAAGAAGTAAAAACGTGGATTGCTGGAGTAATTGCGAAAATTGACGAAACAGAGCAATTAAAAAAAGCCTGAATTCCACGGCAATGGAATCAAGGCAGGTAATCTTTTTAGGTTGCTGTAGCGCAGTCATCGAGACTTTGCACGTTTTGTCTTGATGATAGGACGAATGTTATCGCAAAAAGTATCATAACGTCTGAATCGTCCTTCTAAGACAAAGTGCATCTATTGAGAAAAGGACTGAAGCTAATGTCAACAATTATAACAAAACCAATTCATGAAATCAATATAAATAGGCGTAACGAAAAGATGCTTAAATCTGCAGTAGCTTATGCAAAGGTATTTAATTGGCACGTATTCCCGGTTCACGGGTTGAATGCTGGTAACTGTACTTGTGGCAATTCTAAGTGTAAACAGATAGCGAAGCATCCGATCACGCACAATGGATTAAAAGCCGCTACTAATAATATTGAAACTATTAAACAGTGGTGGGGTACTGATTTCCCTGGTGCAAATATAGCCATTCGAACTGGAAGAGAATCAGGTATTTTCGTTTTAGATGTAGACATTCATAAAGTTGATGGCCGAGAAACGCTTAGAGAACTAGAAAAAACACATGGTCCATTACCTGACACAATCGAATCGATTACAGGATCAGGTGGCAGCCATTACTTTTTTAATTACCAGGAAGGCATAGGCAACAAAGTGAACTTTCAACCTGGTTTAGATATACGTGGCGATGGTGGATATATAGTAGCTGCACCATCGGTTCATGAGACTGGTTCTTGTTATGAATGGGAGTTGTCAAGCAGGCCATTAGAAATTCCTATTGCAGATGCACCACGTTGGCTAACTGATCTATTGAAGAAGCAGAACCATTTACCTGGTGGGAATGCCATTGCACAGCCATCATCTCACTGGCACAAGCTCATGCAGGGCTTGGCGGAAGGGCAAGGTCGCAATCCGGCAGCTACTTCTATTGTTGGCCATCTACTTTCTAGAAGAGTGGATCTATTGCTAGTTTACGAGATGATGCACTTATGGAATGAAAGAAACAATCCACCAATGGACCGCGATGAACTGAACGGAGTGATTACAAGCATTGCAAAAAAAGAATTAGAAAGGAGGGGTAAATAGTGACGAGACCACCTGTTGAAATTGTGAGTTTAGCAGAAAGACAAAGAAAAATAATACAGAGAACTGAAACTGAAACCGTAGATCACCCCTCCGGTTTAAATGTGAAAATACCAGATGGTTTTGAAGTGAAGGACGGGAGACTCTACATTATTGTTTCTGAAGGTAAGGGAGAAAACAAAATAACGTATCCAGTTCACCTAATCAGAACGTTCTCGATCATCACACGATCATTAACAAATATTGAACGATCCGAATATTACTACGAACTATGTTGGCAGAATGAAGGCCGTTTATATAAAGAAATCGTTCCTGCTTTGACCATATCCACTGCTGTGGAATTAAAGAAGATTTCTAATATGTCATTAGCGGTGAATGATAATAATGCTAAAAATTTAATTAATTTCTTTGATAAGTTCTTGTTGCTGAATAATGTGCCATCTACGGAAATGGTTGAACGGCTTGGCCATGTAGAGAAATCATTCGTCCATCCTTTACATACGGACGGTTTGGAGATTCTTCCTGGTGACATAGGCGAGAAACAAATATTTGAAGCGTTTCAGTCATCTGGCAGCAGTAAAGAATGGATTGAAACAGTATTGAAATTGTTTGAACCGCATCCGAAAGCGTTATTAATGCTCATCTCTTCATTTACGTCAGTTATCTTAAAGGATTTGAAATTAGGACCATTCATTATTGATTTATCCGGCCCCACTTCAAAAGGTAAAACAACGGTTTTGAAGGCAGCAGCGAGTGTGTGGGGTACGGAACATCTTGTTTCTGAATGGAATGGTACAGCGGTCTCTTTCGAACGTAAATCAGCCTTCTTGAACAGCTTTCCTTTAATTCTGGATGACAGTATGAAAGCGGATGAACGGCAGTTACAAAGATTTATATACAACTTTAGCGGCGGTCGATCTAAAGGGCGTGGGAGTGTGTCAGGCAGTCAGAAAGAGTTTTCATGGAATAACCTAATGCTTTCTACTGGTGAAACGTCACTCGTCGATTATGCCGAAAGAGCGGGGGGAGCTGCAGCGCGAGTATTACCGATAAAAGGATTGCCGTTCAAAGACCCGGATCATATATTTTTCATTGAACTTTATAGGGCAATTGAAACTAATCACGGAACCATAGGGATGGAATTTCTTGAACACTGGCAAAAGAACATGAAAGAATTGCTCCCTTTGTATTATCAGCATAATGAAATGTTCCAAAAGAAAAGTAATGGGAATGAAGTCGTTTCTAGGATAGCCCGGCATTATTCAGCTATTTATTTTACAGTTGGTCTTCTGATGAAGTTTTTCAACGCACCACTGGATTTAGGTTGGCTGGAAGTATTATTTGATGAAATTATGGAAGAAAACAAGTCAGTGGACAAGCCTATGCAAATGTTAGAAGCGTTATTGACTGATCTAGACGCTTCCAGGGAGTGCATTTCAGGAAAGTATGAGTCGAAAATGGAAATGAAAGCAATTTATAAAGACGGAACGCTGTTTCTGTTGCCAGCTTATCTAAAAGAATTCTTGGGCGTTGAAATGAACGCAATCAGAAGTGAATGGCTGAGAAGAGGGATCACGTTAAGCTCTGATCGAGACGGTAAGAAAACTGATACTAGACAACTTAAACATTTGCGAAAAAAATACAGACCTGTTGCTTTTAATCCTGAAATTATAGAAAAAATGGGATTTGATTTTGAGGAAGAGGATTAATTTTAAAGAGTACCCAAAGTACCCAACAGTAAGTTAATAAAATAAGTTTTGGGTACCTCTAGAAACAGCTTCATATCAACGCTTTTGTTATATAAGTACCCAAAGTACCCAAAGTACCCAAAGTACCCAAAGTACCCAATTATTTAATGGGTTCATGACAGTAACTTAATTTACTTCGCCTAATGAATATATATCCTATGTTCTTGGAAAAACAGGGTACTTCGGGTACCGGACAGATAGAAGTATTGGTATGAAAAGGTTTAGCGGGTACCCAGCGAGTACCCAAAGTACCGAAATAACCTCTAAAGGTACCCAGATACGATAAAAGGAGACAAGAAAATGAAAAAACAAAACATCGTAACACTAAAAGAAACGAGATATGAAAAGCCCACTAGTTTATATGCCGTGGTAGAAAAATGCGTGATCTGTAAAAAGCGACATATTCATTCAGCGTCGGAAGGAAATAGAGTTGCTCATTGTCTTGATCTTCCGAAAGGAACTACCTACGATTTAGTGATTGATCGTGACAATCCTGAGAATATCCGGTCAGCTGAAAAGTACGGTGTTCAACTGGATTCTATTCATATCTAAAGAGGAGTGATTCCAATGTTAGAAACGGAATTAGAAATTGAGAATGTGGGCGTCACAGGTGATGGAGATATCACCTATTATCGTAGGGGGGAAATGGATGTGTCTGGAATCACGTTGATCCGCAGAAAGAATGAAACCTATACTGTGGAAATTCACTTTTATGACGGAAGATGTAAAACCTACTGCCAACCGTACATTGTTTGCTATGAAACATGAAAATAAAGGAGTGATATCAATGCACTGGCTATTAGATTATTGGAATCTTAAAAAAGAGATTGTGGACTTTGAAAATAAATTAATACAGCTAAAAGAAGAGCCAGTGGAGCCGTCTGTCATTCAATGGCTGGAGGATTTCATACAGGCTAAGAAAAGTGACAAATTGGAATTAGAAAAACTAGTAGGGACTTTCGGAAATCTTGATAATCAAATTCTGAAAATGAAATATATTGACGGTGTGTTTCTTAAAGATATTGGTGAAAAGTTGGGATATAGCGCCAGGCATATTTATACAGCGCACGCAAAACTCATGAAGAATTTAAAAGAAGAAACAGCAGGTGAATATCATGAATTTATGGATCGGTGATTATGCGGGATTAAGAAATGAAATTTATTATTTAAAATTCAAACTGACAGATCCGCAGCTATCTCCAGCTGAGTTAACAGAAACTCAATCTTTGCTGGATGAACGAATAATGAGAGAAGGTAAATTTAGAGCCATCTTGAACGCCTTTAAAGATATAGACAATCAAATTCTAATCAGGCGATATGTCGATGGTGAATCATTAAGTGACATTGCGGATGTCATGGGATTCTCTGTTGGCTACACATATCAAAGGCATGCGAAAGCTATGGAGACCATTGCAACTTTCGAAAGAGTTCACGCAGAATTAGAACGATTTAAAGAGAATTTTCTTTCGAACCGTTCCAAATAAAGAGAGGTGTTACATATGAACCTTTCAGATTTATCGGAAGCGTTCGGCCAGGAGATCCAGACATTAACAGAAGGAACTGTTTATGAAATCAAAACTGAAGAAGTTGACGGGCCAGATATCGAAATGGATGCAGATGAATCCAGAGTTAGAAGTGTCATGTATAGTCTGTGGATGTCCGCGCAATCGAAGAAGCTGGCCGAACGAATGGAGCGCAGGCAAGCTGAACACTTTGAGCAGCTGTATGAGTTCAGTTACGGCGTGCCTATGTATGACACAGACGAGCCGGTCATGAAGGGTACAGAGAACCTGGCATTGATGATACTGGATGAGAAGATGGCCTTCACCAAGCGTATAGATAGGCTGTATGAAGAGCATAAACTCTTCCTATCTATCATGGACAGTTTGGACAAGCCATCTAGTAAGTTGCTCACCAGATACTTTCTACACAATGAGAAGGTAGACTATGAGACCCTACGCCGTGTATTGAAGAGGAACCTCAAGCGAATAGAGCAGTTTTTTAAGAAGATAGAGCAACAGCAGGAAGAAGAAGTAGAACGACTAGAAGACAGGTATCAATTAGATCAAGGCCGTATTCCCTTCATGAAAGGCCGTCTGAAAGTCTATATGACAGCTGCAGAGATTCAGCAATACAAGGATGAACAGGAAAAGAATCGTAGAGAAATGCGGGAACGGTTTAACTTCTTTTGATTGAATGCGTTACCTATCCAGCAAGTTGGTTGGGAAGGTAGAGGTGCAGATTGACTTGCGAACTAATCAGCGGGTGGCTCTGTCACTGTGGAAGAACAAGCGGGCCAGTCATATCCCCCCGGTCAAAACTTTTGAAGAATTTTCGGGGAACCAAACAACGAGGAGGGGCCATGACTCTTTATATTTATTCGATTCTCGTACATAAGGGGGGAGGGGGTGTAACAGGTGGAAGATACTTACAAAGAAACAACTTCTAGTAATCAATACAGTGAATTGCGAGCCATAATTCACCAAGGTTTACTAGATCAGCTGAAAGAACATGAAATAGATGGTCCGTATTTTATCAATTTACTCAATGATTATATGGCCTTTTGGGATATAAAAAACGGACTGATCCGAGACATACAGCAACGCGGGGTGATGGTGGAATGGAGAAACAGTGATACACAGTTTGGCCATAAGAAAAATGATTCGATTGCTGAACTGATCCGAGTGAATACACAGATGATGAGAATTTTGCAGCAATTAAATTTCAAAGTACAAGTGCCCCGGGAAGAACCAGAGGATGATTATTAATGGGAGGTAAAGAGGATGTGTAAACAAAGAATAGGAACAGCTGCAAAGGATTTAACAGAAGAAGACTTGCAACGAATTGCTGCAGCCTATCATGTGGGTGTCACTAAGGAATTTGAACAAACAGGAGTGTGGAAGGACAAGCCCACAGCAGGTGAACAATTCTTGTTAGACCGAGTTACAAGACAAGTGGAAGAAAACAAACAGCGAAATGCAGAAAAGGACGTGGACTAATGATCGCTATACTAAATATTTATGGCTCTATATCAGAAGAGAAATATTATGACACAGACGTAACTCCTACAGAGGTGAAAGCCTTCTTGGAAGAGTTGAATCCATACGAACCATTAGACATTCACATTAATTCATACGGTGGCCATGTGAGTGCTGGACTTGCTATTTATAACATCTTAAAAGCGCATAAAGGACCGACAACGAGTTATATTGATGGCTTTGCGTGTTCTATCTCAAGTGTGATTCCTTTTGCAGCTGATGAAGTAATCATTCCAGAAAATGCTGTCCTCATGGTTCATTTACCATTAGTGATGGCGATGGGAAACAAAATCGATTTTCAGCAAATCATAAGCACACTGGAAACAATGGAAAAAACTCTTCTATCCGTTTATACGGCAAATGCACAGCCAGGCATTTCAGAGGAAGCCATTAAAACATTGCTTCACCCTGAAACATGGCTCACTGGTGATGAAGCTGCTGAATACTTTACGGTGACAGTGATAGGTGCGGAGAGCGTGGCAGATCAAGCTATCCAACAAGCGGTAGTAGCTGACGCGAAAGACGACTATACCAAAACGATATTACAGAAGTTTGCAGCCAGTCATATTAGTAAGCACCCACAAAAACAAGCAAGCGTTTTGAGTAAATTTCAAAAGTCTTCAAATAGCGGATCTGTTCTGCAAAATATGAAAGCAAGCTCTAAACCAACCAATCTATTAACTAAATTTAAGAAAGCAGGGAATTAATCATGGCAAAAGTAAAAGAAGTTCCTTTCATGCGTACCATGCAAGCTATTACAGCACATGAGCAAGCAAAAAAGAAGGTAGGCATCCACACACTAGAAAACCGTCTGCAAGTAGCGAAAGAGAGCCTGAAAGATGCAGAAGATAGATGGGACCGTGACTCTATTCTACAGGATATTGATGAGTTAGAGTGGACGCTTGCAGATGCACGTAGGGAGCAAAAAGAGTATGGCTATGGAGGCAAACCAATGGACACAGCAGAAGCCCAGGAAGCCGTGTTTGATTACAACGAGGACATAAAAGATCAGTCCAAACAATTACAACAACTAGATAATCAACTGCAATCATTAATGGTCGAATATGTAAGAAAAGCACAGCCAATTATTATGGAAATGATTCAAATTGAGCAGACCGCACAACATGCTAGTCGCTTACAATACCACTTGCCAAATGGAATGGGAGCGAAGTTAGAGCGGTTAAACCAACCGTCACAGCTAGCTGCTTCTGCACGAGCTGTACAGGTATTAAAAATCAAAGGGGGCATTCAATAATGCTAGTGACAAAAGGCGAACGTCTAAATACGTATCAAAAGCGCATTGCTATGCAGGAAGCACGTACACCATGTATTAGGTATACCGGAACATTCGAAGCCACCAATGAAGCGGCAGAGCGGTTTTTCAATCCTTATGAAGCGCCACCAGCTAAACATACCAAGTTACAGGAACAAGTATTTCAAGCTAATCCGGAAGCACTCAAAATCAATGAAGAGAATCGGAAGAAATTTGACCGCATGGAACATCTGCATATTCCGTTTATTCTCCATTATCAATGTGAGCATGAAACAGAAGAAGAGCGGCTGGAAGAAGCCAAGCGACATATTCTACACCGAATGTATCAGCAGTATAAAGGGGAAAAGATTACACCCGATGACTTTGACTTGACGATTATGAAAGAAATCTTGTGAGAGAAAAGGTAGTGATCCTTTGAGTAATTGCTGTAAGGTGTGTGGATGTCGAGAAGGCTTGGTTCGTACGGCCTGTTCGTTTATTGTGAAGAATGTTGCATATCGATTGACTGGAAAGCAGCCTGCTTGATAGGGGCTGTTTTTTTATTTGTATACCGAAAAGATTAACTTCCCCTTTTGTTGAACAATATCGACTGTGAAGATATGTCGAATATTGGTATAATGAAACTACTGACCAACGGTATTTCGATAGTTTCGGATGAGATTGCTAAGGTGAGAGGTTTACGAAGCAGAGTGAATACAAGATTGTAGCGCACCAAGGGGAAGTTCAGCGGATTCGGCGGAGGGAAGAGGGAGAGTAATTTTGAAAGAGAATAACAAGGAAGAAATTAATTTGTTTATTAAAGATGATTGGTATGTTATTGCAAAAGATCTCATAGAGTTATCTTACTTTTTGGCAGGAATTGTTATGGTTATATCTATAGGTTTAACACTTATGCAAATAATATCTGCAAAAAATAAAATGCAGAATCAAGAAAATCGCCTAAGGAAAGAAAAATCCCTAGAAATATTAAATGCATTCTCCTCGAAAATCATACCAAACATCAGCATTTATGAGTCAGAAATTGAGAATGAAAAATTTCCGGAGGTCAAGAATCTATATAATGATCTATTTGTCGTTGATATGAATAAAGTATCTAAAGAGCATCTTGCTATCACGTTGACAAAACAAAAAAAGGGTTTGGTTAATATTTTAAACGAACTTGAATATATTTCTTTAATTATCAACGTGGATTTGGCTGATGAAGAAATTGTATACGAGCCAATATCTACAGTGTATTGTAATTTTATTAGGGATGAATATTTATCTTTAGCTATCTCTCGTACAAATGACGTACCTTATGCAAATATCGTGAAGTTGTACACAAAATGGAGCAATAGAATGAGTATTAATTCAATTAACAAAACACAAGCTGAGTTAGAGAAAGCAAAGCAAAAAATATTGCAAAATGGTTAAAAGTCAATACAATATCTAAACATTTGAATAAAATGAATTGATATAGGGTAAAGAAAAGTATAAAATGAATTAAGGGGAGGGTGAACAACATGTATGAAAAACTATTCCAATTTAGTGAAGAAGATCTTAGAAGTGAAGTTGTGAATAACTTAACAAAAGGTAAGTTTGACATGTTTAAAAGTGACCTCTTGGATGAAAATGAAGAGACGAATCGGCAAAAAAAAAGTTCAGAATTAAGAGAACTGATTCCTGTATAATATCTCATGATGATAAAGATGAAAACATTTATTTTAAACAATAACTCATTCCTAGGATTTGTTTTACTGACCAACTGGGGACAACAATTGAATGCAGCATTACGCTGAGTCATTTGTTGTCCTCCTTTTTATTTCTGCCATGAATTAGAGGGAGAGTAAAATGAAGATCTTTTCGAAGCAATTAATTCAAAAAGCTTATACTATCACCTATACGATTTGATAAGTATATGATAGCTGGCTTATTTCCGAGTGATAAAAAGAGGAAATTCACCTTCTTTGACGTATATTGTCAGTAGGAGGTGAGGCAATGTATCAAGGAATCGATTTTCAATCAGTTCAAAAAGACTTATCTGATACCAGAAAAGCAGATATGGCAGAAGGCTATTATGAAAGACTAGTAGAATTAATCAATGATTTTGATGGTGAGTTAGATCAAGCGCATGAGGTTGGAATGAGGTTAGTGAGTTTTGGTCAAACCGTACAATTTCATGTTGAAGATTTAGGTTTTTACAACCCAGGGTTAATAATTTTCCATGGAGTGCAAGCCTCAGGCGAAAAAGTTCAACTTATGCAACATATCTCTCAGATTAGCTTTTTGTTGACAGCTGTTAAAAGATTAAATCCCGAACAACCAAAAAAACGTATCGGATTTAATACTCAAGATTAAGTATGTTAGCATCTCTTCGGAGGTGCTTTTTCTATGCCTAAAATAAAATGTGTCGGTATTTGTCGAACGATTTTAATAGGTATTTTTGAATGATAGGATATTATAGGGTAAAAGGAGTGGTGAAATGCTTAAATTAATCAATTCGGCAATATTATCTTCGCTTGTCCTTTGTTCTTTAGTAGGTTGTAATAGCGAGAATGTTATAAAGGAAAAAGAGGAAATTGTCCCGGCGTCGCACAATGAGTTGGATTCAGTAGAAGTGGACACGGAGCCGGTATCGAAGCCGGTATACTCTGAAGAAGAATTAAAGGCAGACCCTAAAGCTCCGTCAAAAAATCAAAAAGATTATAATGAAGATGGAGAGTTTGTCCCGGAAAATGGACCAACAAATAACCCAGCCGATTATAACTACCAAGGAGAGTACAAACCTGTTGATCAGATGACAAAAGAAGAAATAGAAAAAGAGCTACTTGATATGCTAGGAAGATAATTATTTTTTGCCAAATGTTATAGGTATAGGAGGGAATACGTGACTAAAAAAGAAGTTGAATTATTGACCAAAGTACAAGAGCACGCGAATCTGCATTACGATGGGCATTTTGTGTTAATGAAGTTTACAGGCAATTGGAGGACCTGTTTCGGAACGCCTAGTGGGGATTGCAGAAATCAGATCCATCAAATGATTGAAGGTAACTCATTGGAGGAATGCCTGACGAAATTGTTAGCGGAACCAGTATCAACTTATAATTTCGATATGTAAGTCTATAAGTGCCCATAATAGCGCTTTTTTCATGCCTGAAAATAAAGGAATGTTGCGCTCTGGTGATTGAACGGCTCCTTTACGCCCCGTACATAGCGAACGGTAAAAAAGGGTTCTTACCTTCCTTGGCGAATATTTCAGAAAAGGAGGTGCGCTATGAATAATTACCATAGACATAAAGGGTTAAGCGGAAAAGTCCGCGCTATTAAGAGGAATGAAGAAGCGGCGTCTATTAGAAACAATAATACAACAAATGAATCCTCTATTGAGAATCAAACAGTTCCCAAAAAATTAAGGAGATTGTTCTTGAGGGCGCAAGGAGATTTGATTCATTTACAAGATACTGATCCCCAAACATTTAATGAGTTGTTCAATTTCTATAGGAACGAAGTATACAATGTCCAAAAAGATATCGATAAGGAAAATGATGATTGGTCTTTGTTGAAAAACTTAACAACCAATAAATATTTTTCGGATGATATACCTGTGTTGTCAAAACAGGATTTTTATGAACGCGTGAATAATTTATGCAATTTGATTGACAGTTACATTGATTAAGCAGCATCTCATCGGAGGTGCTTTTTTATTAACGAACAAACATTTCTAACCCCTGTGATAAGCACGGGGGTGATATGCAAATTTACAATTGCTGGCCGATAATATGGAACTACCTCGCGCAGGGCAAGAAGAGTGTTGGATGTATTACGTCTTGGCAATCGCATGCAAGTAATTTATTATATAGAGGGTATTCACCTTATTTGACGAATATTGTCAGTAAGGAGGAGATGTGTAATGAGAACTATTTATCCCAAATTAGGCGAAAAGTTAATTATGGGCGGAAACAAAGAAACAAAGGCGTATATACCCGCTTCGGTTAACGGTAGGACGGATGAGTTATTGAATAGGTACTATCATGGGTTTAAGAAGATAGCTGATGCAGGGGTTCAGCAAATTATAGAAAATCCACGTGACAACGCTGTAAAAGATATGATCATTTTTCCTATCATCTTCAATTACAGACATTTTTTAGAGTTGTTACTTAAAAAGTATGCCATTAAGTACGCAAAAGATAAGAAAGACTATGAGGAGTTAGGTAAGAATTTAGCGCATAATCTTGAATTCTATTGGAAAAGAGTAAAACCGATTCTTGAGGAAGTCTATAAAGGTGCTGACTTCATTGATGAAGTAGCAATGGCGACAGAAAGCTATATTCTTCAGTTCCAAGAACTTGATAACGGGTCGTTTACCTTTAGATATCCTTTTGCGAAAGGGGAAGAATTTGCTCCGTTTTTTGAAGAAGATCTCCATATTGACGTAGTCCATTTGAAAGAAAGAGTGGATGAATTATATAACATACTCGAATACATGGAGGACCAACTTGAGCATAATAGACAGAATGAGGAGTATTTTTAATGATTGATTTTCCTAACTAGCGGGACATAAAGATGATATAAAAATCAAAATCGATTATCGAGGAGCAAGCCTAGTGCCTGTTCTTTTTTTGTTGGATTGTCGAGAATTGTCGGATGATTAATAAAGGTATTCACTCATAATATGGGGAAAGATGTCATAAGGGAGGTGAGAATGTGAATTTACAACAAATGAAAGAGATAGAAGACCTGAAAGAACATGTAAAAGAGAAAGAAAGGCAAAGTGCAACTCTTTTTAAACAGAATGTTGAACCGCTTGTAAAGAAATATGAAGACGACTTTATGGCGAATACTTCTGTTTACTTTAAAGAGAACGGTTTTGATATCGAGAAGGCGGATGACGGTTCTGCTTTCAAAGCGGAATATAAAGAATTATGGTTTAGCGTAGAAAAATCAATTCGTTCGATATCTATAAGAGAAGGCACAGCTTTGAAGGCTATGATCAATATAAGTTTTAATAGGTATATGGGTGGTTCAATGTCCATACCAGCTGATAAGTTTTTAGCCGAGAAAGCGAAGATACAACATGAGCTTAATAGAATTGAGAGAGAGATTGAATGCTTTTCTAACCCAAATGTTTATTATGAGTATGAAGGTAGAAGATTCACCGACACAGATGAATTGATAAGCCTTATTTTCTAACATTGAAACATCCTTCAGGTGTTTTTACTTCTACTGCTTCAATAAACTGTATGACATCAAAGAATATGAAAAAAACCAAGTCTAAAAGAGTGGGCCAAGCGCCTGCTCTTTTTATTGTGTTTAGTACAGAAAAAACCGTACAGGATGACGCATACAAGGCGATAGATATGTAAGTGGGGAATAGGCATATAAAGCTTTCGCGGGCATTGTGTGAGATTGTCGAGGGCGGACAGATTGTCCTACCCTCACTAACTGTGGTCATTTGCAGATAGTGATGTAATCTTGATTGGTCAATTAGGTTATCTCCTTGCTGTCAATCCACTTGTCAATTGCGTCTAAATCAAAAAGCAGTATGCGCTCTGATGGTTTGATGAACGGGATCTCTCGTCTACGCATGAGCGTATATATATGAGACTTTGATATCGGGCAACCTACTGAGTGAAGATACTCGCTTAGGTTCGCCGCGCCCCTTACTCGTCTGCGCGTTTGCATGGTTACACCTCCTATTAAAATGCCTCTAGTTGTTTACCTCGTCAATCAATATTATAAGGTTTGCCTTCCAGAAATGAAAAGCAAAGTACAACCGTAAAGGTATTAACACTTGTCCCTGGTACGATCCGAGAAATCGGAATGTAGTAGCTGATCAGTTTTGAGTATGGACTTTTTGGTACAAGGTGGATCGGCAGCCGGATAATCGGCCGCGAGAAGATGTATCTAATTTTGGACCGATGTCTCGAAGTGTCAGCACTTTGCGGACAACTATCCATAGTTTGACCGTGGCTGATCCAGTAGGGACCAAATTGGTCGGTACTGATTAATGAAAAGATGTCCTCAATTTTGGGGAGATGAAATAGGCCGGCTGATATTTCAGCTGAGAGAGGTATACGCAGATTTGCACAGTCCAAAATTGGACAGTCAGATATTTAGCAACGAGATAGTTCTTTTACAGTATGTCCGATTTTGCGCAGACCCGATAAGTCGGGAGTGAGATCCGCGTCCAATAATGGATATGTTAATCACAAGTCTCTTTAGCTGCAGAAATAATCTTGTTTCGACATACAAAAAGGAGGTGTAACGCATGAGCGTCAAAAATAATATGCCATCTATAGAAGTACAAAAAAGGATGCATGCGTTTTTTATGAGAACTTCTGCGCCAAGGATTTATGAACAATTGACAGAAGAGGAGAGACGAAAATATGATACCGACAACCACACAGCCATTCGCCAGACGGTTGGAGAACATATTAGCAGGCACTGACTCGCAAATTAAGAAGTTTCATTTGATTTTTAAGGGTATGTGAAAATCACTTACCCCTTTCTGTCCATAGCCCGCCTAAGTTATTTGTTAGCCCCAAACTAGCCCCAATACAGCCCCATATTAATGCTTTTTAATGCCTGTTATTGCATAATGAGGAATAGAGAATATATCTACAAACCTTTGCATAACAGGGTTTCGAGCGTTCACTTGTTGCTATTCGCAATGATAAATAACTATATGCAATAGAAAAGGGGGACTTGTCTTGAAGTATAAATTAAGTATATTAGATCAATCTCCTATTTCATCGGGCAGCAATGCACATGAAGCCCTTAAACAAACCGCCATCCTGGCAGGAAGAGCAGAGCAGTGGGGGTATACGCGGTTCTGGGTGTCAGAACATCATGATGCTGCAGCTTTGGCCGGGTCATCTCCGGAAGTATTGATGGCACATTTGGCTACGGTGACTGACACAATCAGAATCGGATCCGGCGGTGTCATGCTACCTCACTATTCCCCTTATAAAGTGGCGGAAAACTTTAAAGTGCTGGAAGCTGTATTTCCAGGCAGAATTGATGCAGGAATGGGTCGGGCGCCTGCAGGGATGCCGCGCGCAACCTATGCGCTGAATAACGGAAAGTATCAGAACAAAGATCAGTTTCCGAATCAAATCGATGAATTGCTGATGTATCTGAATGATTCGCTGCCTGCAGACCATCTCTATGAAGGACTGAAGGCTGCTCCGATTACAGAAGGAGCACCGCCTGTGTGGATTTTAGGCACAAGTGAAGGTTCCGCAAGACTTGCGGCAGAAAAAGGACTGCCCTATATGTTCGCACAGTTCATTAACAGTGAAGGCGGCAAAGATGCGGCGAAACATTACCGCGACCAGTTTCAGCCTTCCTTATATAATTCAATTCCCAGGCAGGGGGTCGCAGTTTTCTGTATATGTGCAGAAACGGAAGAAGAAGCGGACCGCGTGGCTTCTTCATTGGATTTACTGCTGATCATGCAGCAGCAAGGAATGCCGGTTGATGGTACTCCGAGTCCGGAACAGGCGGCCGCATACGCTTATAGTCAGCTGGAATGGGAACTAGTCCAGTTGAATCGTGAACGCATGGTGGTCGGCACGCCTGACTCTGTCAGCAGACAGCTTGCACAGCTGGCGGATAAGTTCCAAGCGGAAGAAATCATGCTGGCTTCGATAACTTATGACTTTCGTGATAAACTGAAGTCATATGAATTGATCGCAAAAAATTTAATCGAAGGGAGCAAATAACAATGAAATTGATCGACACGAAATATCAGCTGAAAGACAAGGAAAAGCACGTGGGAAAGGTCGCCGGAGTCGAGCATGCAGATGTACTCAATATTCAGTTGAGAAAAGGCGAGGAAGTGGCTGAGCATGACGCAGACCGGGAAGTTTTCATCATAGTCAAAAGAGGAAGAGTGCAATTCACAGTGGAAGGCGAACCGGTGGAAGTGACGCCTGATAACATGCTGCATATGGCACCACTTGAGAAGCACAGCCTGTATGCTTTAGAGGATTCGGATGTAGTAGTTATGAAGATTGCGAAGTGAATAGGAGGCTGAGAGAAGTAGGGAGCTTAAGGAGCTTAGGTCGTGCCTGTGTGTCACACAAATCAAACACAATTCAGAATACTTTCCCAATTGTTTGGCGCACAGGCACCCTAAAAAAGGGGATGAATAGATGTTTCCACAAATTGAGACTGACAGATTACGATTGAGAGAAATTGAACAGGACGATGCTGCAAGTCTTTTCGCGTATTTTTCTACAGATGAGGTAACGAGATATTATGGGCAGGATTCATTTCAGCAGATTGAACAGGCAGAGGATTTAATTAAGAGTTTTTCAGCAAGTTACGATGAAACGAAAGGAATCCGCTGGGGAATTGAACATAAAGAAACCAATGAACTGATCGGAACAATCGGTTTTCATTTGCTGTCACTCCGTCATAAACGGGCAGAAATCGGTTATGACCTTCATCCGGAGCATTGGGGCAAGGGATATGCTTCCGAGGCAGTGAAAGCAGCAATTTCCTACGGTTTTGAAGTGATGGAACTGACGCGAATAGGAGCTGTCGTGTTTATCGAAAATGAAGCTTCTAGTAAATTATTGCTGAAATTGGGCTTCGAAAAAGAAGGAGTTTTGCGAGACTATATGTATCAGAATGGAACAGCGCACGATACATACATATACTCGCTGCTGAAGGTGCCTGTGCGCCATACAACTTGAACACAATTCTGAGTAGTATCTGAATTGTGTGGCGCACAGGGACACTAAAACCTGGGAGATGAGCCGTGTGAGCAAACTAACTATCCGTACAGAAGATGAACCGGCCCTAAGAATTTCGGAAAGTGATCCGGCGATGAAAAAGTTGATTACTGTCATCGGAGATTTGGAGATTTTACTGCGTGCCGATTATCTAACCTCAATTGTCCGGTCCATTATCGGCCAGCAAATTTCCGTCAGTGCGGCAAGTGCTATTTATGCCCGTATGATGGATTTGCTGGGCGGCAACATAACAGCTGAAGCATTGCTGGCTGTGCCAAAGGAAGAACTGAGGCAGGCGGGCTTGACTGAACGCAAAGCGGATTACGTCAAAGACCTGGCGAATAAAATCGCGTCAAATGAGCTGGATTTGGAAAATATCGCTGATTATGATGACGAAGAAGTTATGGAACAGCTGATAAAAGTGAAAGGGATAGGAAAGTGGACAGCAGAAATGTTTCTGATCATGTCGCTAGGGCGCAGTGATGTGCTGGCTATAGATGATGTGGGAATCCAGCGTGCTGCCAAGTGGCTGTATGGAGTAGAGACGTCAGAACGGCGTCAAATTTTGATTGAAAAATCCCCGATCTGGAAACCGTATCGCTCAGTCGTATCTTTTTATTTGTGGGAAGCGATTCACCTGGGTTTTCTGGCTGATTATGAGTCGGTGGATGAGCTGGTTGGTGAACAAGACTGATAAATATGCTGTTCAGTCAATATAATTTTCATGAAAGCTGGGCGAAAGATTATGTGAAACGGTACATAAATCCGGCTGACAAAGTTTTAATCATTCCCTTTTCATTTAGTGATTCCGTTAATAATAGTAAAGACTGGGATCATGCATACAATCAGGAATTTGGAAAGTTTTATCAAAATATCTGCACGCCTTTTTTGTCTTATAGCATTCAAGAAACAAATATCAGCTGGCTTAATTATTTTCTCGATTCCCATGAAACAGCGAAAGAAATGATCAAGAACAGTGATATAATCTTTTTAACAGGCGGCCTCCCGGACAAGTCGATGGATCGGTTAAGGGAGTTCGGTTTACTGAATGAAATTACGAATTATACAGGTGTGATAATTGGCAGCAGTGCCGGAGCTATAATTCAGCTGGCCGAATACCATATAACGCCTGACAAAGATTATGCGAGTTTTTCTTACAATAAAGGGTTAAACTTATTAAGCGATTTTGATATAGAAGTTCATTATGAAGGCAGCGATGTTCAAAACAGTTCCATAAGGAAAGTGTTGGAAGAAAAAGCGGATACCGTATTTGCGATAGGAGATTCCGGTGGGATGATAGCAGCAGATCAGGAAACGATTTCATTCGGAGATACTCAGAAGTTCAGCAGCCATAAATTGAAAATGAGAAATTAGGTTATTGGAATACTGTGAGTAGTTCCGGAAATGTGTCTTGCTCAGACACCTCGAAAATTCCGTCCAGAATATATTTCATCTTCTCGGCGTAAAGTAACTTACGTCTTCATTCATATCAAAAGGAGCCTTTACATGGATCTCATTCAAGGATTGATCAGCTTTATTTTACACATTGATGAACATCTAGTCGATATCATCCAGATATTCGGCGGCTGGTCATATGCTATTTTATTTTTAATCATTTTTATTGAAACCGGTGTGGTGGTGTTTCCGTTTCTTCCCGGCGATTCCTTACTGTTCGCAGGAGGAGCATTTGCAGCAGTAGATGCTTTTAATATTTGGCTGCTTGTCGCAGTCTTCTTTGTAGCAGCCGTATTAGGTGATACAGTAAACTACCATATCGGACGCAAAGTCGGAATGTCGATACCGCCAAACAGCTGGCTGGGAAAAGTCATCAATAAAGAAAAAATGAAAGCTGCAGAAGAGTTCTTTAACAAGCATGGTGGGAAGACGATCCTGATTGCTCGCTTCATGCCATTTGTCCGGACGTTCGCCCCATTCGTAGCAGGCGCAAGCCGAATGAACTACAGATACTTTGCATTCTACAACATCGTCGGCGCAGCGGTTTGGGTAGGATTATGCACATTGCTTGGGTATTTATTTGGTAATATTCCTATCATTAAAGAGAACTTTTCGACAGTATTGCTGGCAATCATCTTTTTATCCGTTTTGCCTGCACTGATTGGTGTAGTGAAAAATAAATTCGGTAGCCAGCCTGCACGGTGACAAAGACTTTGACGGTGCCTGTGCGCCATGCAATCTGGGAACTATTCTGAATTGTTTCTAATTTGTGTGGCGCACAGGCACCATTTAAATCTTCCTGCACATTTCTCGCAAACTTGCAGTGAATCCTTCTGTTTGCTCTGCCGTTCGTTTCTTTGGACCGCGCAGGCGTCCGCCGGCTCTGCGAATCTTTTGCGCCTGGTGTCTGGCGGAAAGAAGCTGGTCGATATTGTCGTTCGTGTACCATCTGCCGTTCTGGTCGATCGGCAACCCTTGTTTGGCCAGTGCCATAGCTGCCAGACCGTAGTCTTGTGTTATCACGATATCGCCTTTCTTAATCCGGTTGACGAGCACGAAATCTACCGCATCCGCACCTTTAGAAACAGTGATGGTTTCTGCACCCTCCCTATGCATTTCATGTGCTGTATCGCAAATCAGCACACAGGGCAGGTTGAATTCATTAGCAATCGCGATGGTTTCATTGATTACAGGACAGCCGTCTGCGTCCACTAAAATTGTTGTCACACTTTTCTTCTCCTTCCGATCTCTTTCAATAGGTTTAGTATAACAAATTTCGGGTATGGTAAGGGAAAACAAGAGACAGAGGGTGACAATATGGCTGATTTACCTGAAAACGAGAAGACTACTATTGAAGAACGTGAAGAGTATGGACGGAAAATCGAAGCACGCAATGATTCCCTGGAGAACAAGGAAGTACTGCCGGAGACGAGAGCATTGGCAGATCACGAGATTCCGCCGCCGTTGACGGAAGAGGAAATCCGAGCAAAAGTCGGCGATCTGAATTACAAAAACGCCAATGATGATAATGCACCGACTGCTATTAATAGCTGATGAGATGAATACTTTATGCAATAGGGGCATCTTGGATGTTCCTTTTTTGTGTTGAATTGAAACCTAATGACCGTGAACTCCGTATATTTCATATAACTTACAATGGAGTGATCGTCAATGAATGAAGGATATTTTGTCGGATGGGGAACGCTGGCACTGATCAACGCGGTACTGGCACAAGGGAAAAATCGAAGCGGCTTGAATTGGTTCATCATTTCGCTTGTGATCGGCCCAATTGCTACGCTCAGCTTAGCACTCTTTGATAAAAAATGATAAACTGTTTAGGAAACCGAAATAACGAGGGGAGTTACTGACACATGCAAATGAACGCAGAAATTTTATTCTCAACTGATGGAAAAGTAACAAAGAATCAATTGGTGAAACAACTGACAGAGAACGAAACGGGAGGCTATTCCTCACTCGTTCTGGAGGGAAGACTGGCAGTGATCATCAAGGATAAAAAGTGGAAGACATTAGAAGACATCCGCAGTATGGCAGGTGAAATATCTCGTGACCTGGCTGCGCGGAAAGTGGAGTCTGCCACGATCAAAGCGGATCAAATAGGGAAGAAATGGTCGTCTGGAGAAGAAGCAGTGACCGCGTTTGTGGAAGGCTGGCATCTTGGGGCGTATCATTTCGACCGCTACCAATCCAAAAAAGCGAATCCTTTAACGAAACTGGAGGTCGCCGGGGCAGATCAGGAAGCTGTGAAAACAGGGGCTGTCCGTGCAGAAGCGATGAAATTCTCACGTGATCTGATGAATGAATTATCAGATGTTCTGAATCCCGAGACGTATCCTGGAGTGCTGAAAGATTATTTCAAAGGCACGAAAGTAAAAGTTGAAGTGCTAGGCAAGAAGGAAATTGAAGAGCGCGAGATGAACGGCGTCCTGACAGTTTGCCGCGGCAGTAAATATGAGCCTTCATTTGTTGAGATGACTTTGCAGACTGATGCTTCCAAGCCTCTTGTCGCGCTGGTCGGGAAAGGTGTCACCTATGATTCAGGCGGTATCAGCTTGAAAGGCGGCCGCGATGACAGTGATATGCGGATGGATATGGGCGGTTCTGCTGCAGTGTGCGGCGCGATGTCACTTCTTGCATATTCAGATGCGAAAGTAAATGTAGTGGCATTGATCCCAATGGTGGAAAATACACCGGGACCGGATGCCGTTATGCCGGGTGAAGTCATTCAATACAAAAACGGCATCAGCGTACAGGTTGGGAATACCGACGCAGAAGGCCGCTTGATTTTGGCGGACGGATTAATACGTGCGAAGGAATTGGACGCGGAATACACAGTCGATATTGCTACATTGACCGGCGCAGTAGTGAGCGCGCTCGGCACGGAAATCGGCGGTGTCTTCGGCGATGAAGATCTGGCGTATAAAATGAAAAAAATCGGTGATCAGAACGGTGATTTCGTCTGGCCGCTGCCGTTGGTGGATGTCTATGATGAGTCGCTGACCAGTGCTTACGCGGATATCAACAATATCAGCTCGATGTCGGAGGCGGGCTCGATCACAGCAGGACTGTTCCTGCGCAAGTTCGCGCCTGAGAAAAACTGGCTGCATGTCGATATGGCAGGCGTCATGGATAAGCAGAAGGCGAAGGGCTATTATACGAAGTCTGCAACCGGCTTTGGTGCCCGATTGCTTGCGGATTATACAGTTTCATTGACTAAATAAAGAATGACAGGTTGTCCAGAAAGCCGGAAATCGAGGCTTTTTGGACAACTTTTTTATGTGGATAATCATTAGATTCGGGTTTGTGATCATAGACACCGGTCATCCGCTCATACTCGCACTCAGCTTGATCATAAACTCCTTGCCTTTGATCATAGGGAAATGACAGATTACTTAATCACAGTAATTTTGCTGTCTTCCGGATAAGCACAGCAGGTAGTTCATCGTAATTTATCTTAAGCTGTTGTTTGTTCGTGCACTTGGATTGTTAATACGTGTCCTAACGTACCTGTTTTAAAAATTTTATTGAGTCATCATTAATACATCAAATCTTTCTCGAATGAAGTTATTGCCAGACCGGCAGAATACGCAACACATCTGCTGCAGTATTTTCACTGATATTATCGATTAATTCATTCATGTTCATCTCTCTACCTGCCCTGCATGCGGTTCGTAATGCTTTTTCACTTCGCTATATACCTCGAGCGCTGTCTCATAAAAGTTACTATCCGGCGCGAGCACGTACGTTTTTTCAGTGTCTCCTAAATTAAAATTTCCTGTATTATCAACTTGCACGCTGCCTGATATTTGGTCATTATGAATGAACGTAATAAAAATGGACTGCTCATCATTTACCGGTTCGTCAACTTCATCGGTATACTTGATTTCATTATAGGCATTTGTGAGCTCTTGAATCATGTCAGTGTCTAGATTTTCCTGAGCTTCAAATGATTCTTCGAGCATTCCAATCGTAAAGTAATCAGCTTTTAGCTGTGTCATTTGAGAATCATGCGCACATCCGCCGACCATTAAAAACAGCAAGAAGACACTGCATATTACGATATATCTCTTCAACATTTTCACCTCGAAATGATATTTTTAAAAACCCGCTATTACTTTAATAGAATATTCCTGACGTATTGCGCGTTTTCTTTTTCGGTACCCAGATTTACTCCGAGTATATAGTCACCTGTTTTTACCGTCAAACAAAAACCTCGATTGTCACGTATTTTCCCATTTACAGGGCAAACTGCATGCGAATTCGAAGTAATTCACCATGGTTACGCTTTATCGTTTATCTGAATTTCATTCAATATTTGTTTTTGTTTTAATATCGTGACGAATCCGTTTGGTTTTACGTCTAAGTATAGAGAAAGAGGTGAACGTTTTGAACGATGAGGAACTCGGCAGGTGGTTTAATGAATACGGTGAATCCATTTTAAGTTACATACTATTGATGGTAAGGGATTACCAGCAGGCAGAGGATTTAACACAGGACACATTTTTAAAAGCTTATAAAAATTATCATTTATTCGAGGGAAACTCGGCACTGAAAACATGGCTGTTCTCGATTGCATACAATGTGACACAAGATCATTTCAGAAAAAAGCACCCGTTGCAGTATTATTTAGGATTAACGATGACGGAGAAAGATTATATGCCAATCCCGGAACAAATTGTAGCCATGCATGATCAGACGGAACAGTTGTATTCGATTATTCAGCAATTAAAGCCATCTTACCGGCATGTCATTATTTTAAGGAAACTGAAAGAGTTTTCTACAGCAGAAACCGCAGGCATTTTAAATTGGTCTGAAAGTAAAGTGAAAATGACGTTAAAAAGAGCGTTGGCTGAATTGAAAATCGAATTGCAAAAAGGAGGATTCAGCTATGAAAGATTCATTGGATGAGCAGTTACATCATCTGCAGGAAGAGCTGCGGATAACGGAAGAGTCTAAAAGGCAGTTACAAAACAAAATTATGCATAGCATACATAGCCGCAAGCAACATAAATCGAGACCGTATCTCTGGGCTGCAGCGGCAATTTGCCTGGCCATCATATTCATGTCTCCATTTTATTCAACTACCATGGCGGGACTGGCTGCTAAAATTTCTCCGATATCAATTACACCAGGCATCGCAGACAGTGATGACAACTCAGGTCTGACATCTCAACTTTATCAGTTAGTGGAAGGGGAAGGATATGAAGTGAATTCTGTAGGGGTATTGCCTTCTCCCGATACCATTGAAATCTCGCTTGTACTAAATGAATTTTCATTACAGTATGCAAAACAGCAACTGGAACCAAAGATCATGAACTTTCTCTCAGATAACGGTTATGACAGTTACGAAATAAAAATCCTGAAAGCAAATGAGAAATTTTTGCCAGATCGTGCGGATAAAACTAATGATCTGTATGATCAGGTACGTGAAATTGTAAAAGAAATATTTACTTCGTATGGATATGCAGAAGAAACAGAATATGAATTGGCAGGCTTAAAAACCTCATTGTTTTCAAATGTTGTGACACTGGACATGCCTGATCATATTAAGGAGAAAAATAAAATTGTAGCAAGTATTGAAAAGGAGCTAAAGACTCAAAAACTAAAAGTGAAAAAAATTGAAGTGAATTCATTCAATCTGGAACATCGACAGCAAGATAATCGCTGGGCTTATATGGTTTCAGATATAAATGAAGCTTTGGCAGGAAAGTCAGTTTATAAACTGGCGGGGATTTCGTATATGGTGAGAGAAGGACGGTCGTATGTGACGATTAAAACAGAGCTGGATAGCCGAACGTCTGACGAAATATTGGAAGAGATTGAAAGAGCGATCCGAGAGTATTTGTCGCTGCCGGACATACAAGAGATTATTCTAAATGATAAGTATGCGATCCAGTTAGTAAATTCAGATGAAGAATTGCTTGTTGAAATAAAGAACTAATCATGAACAGGGAGACCACTGTAAATTGCAGCGGTCACTTTCTTGTCACTACTCTGCACGATATCTTCTTTTATTCATGACTAACAGCAGGTGATAATAGATATTAGCTGCAACAAAGCCCATCAATGCATAGGAAAAGATAATGGATGCGGGATGGTAGACAGGCATTAGAACGAAAATAAAGGCCGTGCCGGCAAGAAGCCCTGTCACTGAATAGACAACCATTTTTTTCAGATATCGGACTTTTGCTGAATGTAGTGTTGTACGTTCAATGATATTATCAATCAGGATAGAAACAGGTATACCAATTACAAGAAAAACAGGACCAGAATATAAGAGTACAAAAGCAAACGTCTCGAAAAAACCGAAATAATAAACATTCGCTTCACGCTGGGAATCAGGTATATACGAAATAGATGAGTAAATAATTGCAAATACAATCGCTGCCAATACTGCCGCTGTAAATCTTTTCATGTGTGGTACCTCCTCTGGTTCCTGCATCAATTCTATCATAATATAATATGGGGATTTTGATAGCAAACATGAGGGATTCTTTAAATCGCATAAAAAAAAGAGGGGAAGCAAAACTTCCTCTCTTCTTTCCTATGTACACCAAACGACTTCGCGTGAAAATGTGCCTTTATGCGCAAGGCAGCGGTCTGTGATGGTAAATCCAGCTTCCTTCAGCATTCCGTCGATGTTTTCGATTGTAATGAACAGACAGCCTTTCGCAAAACGTCTTGCTTCCTTCAAAATTGCCAGCTGCCCTTCAGCCGTAATATGTGTAAACAAATTATAAGGCATATCAATAATTGCCACATCATACTGCTCGTTCACTTCCGCAATAGGCCCGATTGTTACGTCGCCCTCAAGATCAAAATACGCTATATTTTTCCGTGAACCATAGACAACAAGCGGATTAATATCGCGTCCTTCAATTTGAATGCCCATTGATAATGCCTCAACCAGTACCGTACCAATGCCGCAGCATGGATCGATCACCCGCAAGCCTTCGGGGTGAGGCACCGCAATATTAACAGCTGCCCGTGCCAGCCGGGTGCCGAGCGCAGTCGAGTACATATGAGGTTTCTGCTGATGCACATGCCAATCAGACAAACTTTCCGTCAGCTTTCCTGCATACCAGCGATCATTGAGCTGCACAATCCCAATCAATAATTCCGGATCATCCAGCTCAGGCTCACCTGTAATTTGCAGGCCTATTTTGCGCTCGATCTCCCGGCGTTTCGCATGACCGATCTTCGGCGTGCCGGTGAGTTCCATGTCATTTAAACAGGCAGTCTTGAATGTTTGCTCCACAGCTAATTCAGCGGCCTGCTCTGCCAATGAATCCAATGTATTTCCCTGAATCCACACTTCAAGTCTTTCCTTGATGAATGGACTGCGTGACGGATTGATCTCGACATCGCTTATTAGAATATTATCCTGCACGTCACTTCCGAAAAAAGCACGCATTTCCATCCGGCATAATTCCTGTTCATCGCGATGCCGGATATACGTATAGATAAACTGTGATGCTGCCACTTACTTACCTGCTTTCATTTGGCTGAGGCCGCCGAGCACTCTATGGAGAAGCTGAAGAGTCTCTTGAATTGTCATGGATTCATCAAATCCTTTAATTGGATCAAGAGGCATATTCACTTCCCACAGTCCTTCATTGTCAGAGAAGGAGATGCTGAAACCCAGTAATTGCTGCTGCAGCTGTTCTTCAATGAATGAACGGATGGCTTCGCTCTCTTTTTTTCTGCCCTGCAAACCGAACAGCGCCATATATGTTCCGAAAATATCATCCACTTCGAGCACGAGCGAATCGACTTTATATTCTTCAAAGTCCGGAGACGCTACATAGAAAAATTCTGGTAGGTTTGATTTCAGATAGGATATCGGTTGCTGTAAAAAATGTTCATCTGCTTCACGGAGCATTTCTTCCGTTTCCTTTGCGCAGATTTCTAATGTCTCAATTGTTAATGGATTCATTTTGTTCACTCCTCGTTAGTAAGTATACCGGATTGCTTTTCGGGATACCAAGGATTTAAGTGAATTAACACTTCATCGACGTCTTCATTCTGTGCAATAATCAAATTGCGCAATCTGCTCGTAATCACATGTCCTTCCTGAACTGTCAAATCACCTGGAATAGCGATGCGGATATCGACTAATACATAATGACCGTGCTCTCTGGCGCGCAGCCGGTCAATCCGTTTTATTTCAGGCATGGAATGAATGAGCTCTTCAAAGGCAGTTAAGCGCTCATCACTTACGCTTTTTTCCATCAGAATATCAATACTTTCTTTACCGATTTCAATTGCAATTTTCAAAACCAGAATGGATACGATAATTCCGGCAATCGGGTCTCCATAGGCCAGCGGCGGAATTTCGAATGAATCTCCAAGCAATGCCAGTCCTATCCCGACAACTGCTGCAAGAGAGGCATAGACATCAGCTAAATGATCATATGCTGTCGCAATCAGGCCTTTACTATTTTCCGAACGTCCGACACGTATCGTATAAACGTACAGAGTATATTTCCAAATGAGTGAGATAACAGCGGTCAATAAAGCGATCCTGCTGGCGGTCGCCGGATCTTCAAATAATGCCATCACTGCTTCAAATGCAATATAAATAGCGGCCAGTCCTAAAATTATGGCAACAAAACCCGATCCGATTACTTCAGCCTTGCCGTGTCCGTAAGGGTGATCTTCATCTGCAGGGCGTTTTGATATCCTCATAGAAGTCAATGCAGCAGCCGAAGCAACTACATCACCCGCATTGTGGAAGCCGTCCGCCAGTAACACAGGACTCTTGAAAACAAAGCCGACGATCAACTTTAAAATGGTCAGTACAATATTGCTCAGTAAACTTATCCAGATCGCCATGATAGAAGAAGCTGAGTGTCCTTGGTTACTATTGATCATAAGTGTTTCCCTCCTCTACTAGTGTTTCCCCTAAGCAACAAAAAAACCTCGCCTGTTGCAGGCAAGGTTTGGAAAATTTTTAATGGTTGTGTTAGGACAAATTTAGTCATCGTCATCACTCATTCATTTGTAGTTCATTTATTATCCCATGAAATGAAGTTCTGTGCAACTGAGCCGATTGGTGAAGCAGCTAATCAAAGTTACTATAGGATTCGAGTTATGGTATAAGTTGATTTGTAAAGTGCAGAATTTAGGTGGTGCGGTTTTCGTTGCTCGACTTGGCAGGAAGTTTGAACAAAGTGTGGGTTTGCAGTTTAACCCCGCTTCGGCGCTGGGGGATTGCCTTACGCTCTGAGCCTACTGGCGAAAGGCGTGCCAGCAGTCTCATAGCAACGGCCGACCCCGCAGTTGCGCCTACGCTGGTGTGGAGAATGTATGACATGCTGCATTTTTGCAGAGTGTGATTTAGTTGGTATGGTTTTCGTTACTCGACTTTGCAAGCGCGTTGATTACAAGAATCTGATTCCTTTTTGAATGATAAGTTTTGCATGAACACCATAGTTACTATAATAAACTCAAATAGTATGCTCATACAGCCTACTCACACACAAACTATTAAAACACCAGTCAGTGTACCGGAGTGGAAGGCGGCGACTCGGGGAGGATCTGCCCGATAGGATGAGACAACTAAAGGGAGCGAAGCGAAAGAAGATGGCAGAAGGCACCCTGTATTGCCTTGATTTTTGCAAAGAGCGCAAAAATACGGCAAAGCGAACCCTTCGCTGTTCGCTTGGCTCACCGAGGGCCCTCCCGAAAGCGTCCGCCTGGAACGCAGGGAAACGGTCTCTTTCCACTTACCCCATATTGCGCAATCACAGGCTTTCACACAACTATTATTGCTGTTCGACTCGTGGTTTACCCTGTGCAGCAGCAATCACATAACCGATCAGCCCGAACACTACTGCCGGCAAAATCCAGCCGACACCCTGTGTGTATAATGGCAAGTAGCCGAGCACCTTCACTGCAGGTGCCCATTCCAGACCGAATGCGCTTAGCATATCAAATATTCCAATCACGCCGGCAGCGATTAAACCAAGAATATAGACTTCATGGTAGCCGCGGAATAAACGATGGAACAAACGGAAAATTATCAGCACGATTGCCAGCGGATAGATACCCACCAATACCGGAATCGTCACCGCAAGCAGCTGTGTTAAACCAATATTGGCAACAACAGTAGAAAATATGGAAATGATAAATACAAATCCTTTGTATGATACCGCAGTGGCGACCCTTGAAAGATAGGACGCACTGGCAGACACCAGTCCGACGGAAGTCGTCAAGCAGGCAAGCGTTACGGCAAGGCCGAGCAGATACAGACCGTTATTACCCATCAGGGCATATGCAAGCTTCGCTAAAATATCTCCGCCGTTCGTAGCGCCTTCTGCCACGCTCCGGCTCGTCATACCCAAATAGGCTAACCCTGCATACACAAGACTCAATCCTATCACAGCAATAGTACCGGCCTTCATAGTAATGGAAGTAATCGCTTTTCTATCCGTAATCCCTTTCGCTTTCACGGCATTAATGACAATGATGGCAAAGACGAGAGCAGCCATTGCGTCCATCGTTCCGTATCCTTCAATAAATCCTTTGAAAAAGAAGTCCTTGGAATAGGGCTCTTGAGGCAAACCAGCTTCACCAACAGGGTTGACAATGCCGATCAAGACAATGAGCGTCACGATAGCAAGCAATATTGGTGTTAAAATACTGCCGAACCGATCGACCATTTTATTGGGCTTCAATGACAGCCAGATCGTCACGGCGAAGAAAAGAATCGAAAACAATACCAATGCCAGCCGGGTATAAGAATCTGGAACAAATGGGGAAACCGCAATCTCAAATGATACAGTCGCCGTACGCGGCACTCCAAAAAACGGTCCAAGTGCTAAATACACAACTAAAGGAAAAATCATGGCGAACAACGGCGAGGCTTTTCCGGCCAAGTCGCTTAACTGATTCCCGCTCATCGTCACGGCAATGACACCTAAATAAGGGAGTCCGACACCCGTGATTAAGAAGCCCGCCAGCGTAATCCATGTCTGCGTGCCTGCCTGCTGACCGAGAAGCGGCGGGAAAATCATATTTCCTGCGCCAAAAAAGAGGGCAAACATGGTCAGCCCTAATTTCAGCGTGTCAAATCTGGTAAAACTATTCATTGTAAACTGCCTCCTGAAGTACTCTGAAAACTATATGTATTTTGATAATGGAACTTGTGCATAACCTCCATGTTATGCATTGCTGTAACACTATAAGATAAGTAATAATGTTCTGTCAAGTATACACAGTTGTTTTCACTATATAATGAAGAAACTGGAATTGAACCATAAAAAAGGGCCTCCGAAGAGACCCGCAAACATTTACCCCATAATATGATAACCTGCATCTACGTAAATAACTTCTCCTGTTACTCCGCTAGACAGATTACTAAGCATCGCTACCGTCATATCAGAAACTTCTTCCGGTTTAACATTGCGCTTTAGTGGAGCACGTTCTTCGATTTGACTCAGGATGGTATTAAAGGAAGGAACTCCTTTAGCAGACAATGTGCGCACTGCACCTGCAGAGATGGCGTTGACCCGGATATTCTTCTCGCCGAGTTCAGATGCTAAGTAGCGTACGGACGCTTCAAGAGCAGCCTTCGCAACGCCCATGACGTTATAGCCTTCCAATACACGTTCCGCGCCTAAATAACTCATCGTGATGATTGCGCCGCCTTCCGTCATATATTGGCGTGCTTCCCGTGCGGCAGCCACCAATGAATAAGAACTGGAGTCCTGCGCAAATGCATAGCCGTCACGTGTTGTCTCTACGAATGGATTGTGTAAATCTTGCTGATGAGCGAAAGCAATAGAGTGAACGACACCGTGGATCACGCCGACTTGTTCACCGATGGTCTTAAATGCCTGCTCCATGCTTTCATCACTGTTGACGTCACACTGTACAATTTGTGTAGCTTTCAATTCATGTTTATCCAGAGCTTTCTCTAACTTTTCACGGGAACGGTCTTTTCGGTAGGTGAAAATGACATTAGCGCCAACAGAGAATAATGATTTTGCTACACCCCAGCCAATGCTTCGTTCATTCGCAACACCCATAATAACAATGTTTTTACCTGATAGTTTTAATAAATCTTCCATAATAGCCTCCTGAATTACAGTAGTCACAATAATTTTCATACTCCTCATAATAGTACCATATTGAATGAAAGAACTGATACCTTTTCTGCAGACGGATAACTGCATTTATAAATTGACTGTTAATAAATAAAAATACAGTTGACTTTATAATTATACATACGTATACTTATCACTAATGAATAATGAGGTGATGACGATGAAGGTAGGAATCATAGGAGCGTCAGGGTACGGGGGCCTCGAATTGATCCGGCTGCTGCAGGGCCACCCCGAAATTGAACAGATTGATTTATTCACATCTTCGGAAGAAGGAACCATATTTTCTGATAAATATCCACATTTAATGAATATTCATGATCAGCCTATGCAGGCGATAGAGCAGGAAAAAGTCCGGCAGCTGGATACTGTTTTCTTCAGTACTCCGGCAGGCGTAACAACTTCTTTACTTCCGCCACTAGTAGGAACGGGACCAAAATTAATTGATTTAGCAGGCGACTTCCGGCTGAAAGATCCGACTTTGTATGAACGGTGGTATCAAAAAGATGCACCGGAACTGACATTTCTTGAGAAAAGTGTTTATGGACTGCCTGAATGGAATAAAGAACTGATTAAAGATGCCGAATTCATCGCAAATCCGGGATGTTATCCGACTGCCGTGCTGCTTTCATTGCTTCCATTATTAAAGAATGGGTTGATTGACGGAAGCCAGCTGGTCATCGATGCGAAAAGCGGTGTATCCGGCGCGGGCAACAAACCAAGTGCAGCTACGCACTTTAGTGAGACAAACGAAAACTTCTCCATCTATAAATTGCATCAGCATCAGCATATCCCGGAAATCGAGCAGGCGATGAACCATTTCGCCGGCCAGCCGGAGCCCATCACATTCACTACGCATCTGGTGCCGATGACAAGAGGCATCATGGCGACAAGCTATGCAAAAGTGAATGGCCAGTTTACTGAACAGCAGTTAGCAGAATGCTTAAGAGAAACATACAAAGACAGCCCGTTCGTACGTGTTCTGACGGATATTCAAAAAATCGGGACAAAACAAGTCTACGGTTCCAACTATTGCGATATACATGTCAAGGTAGATCCAAGAACGAACCGGGCAACCATCGTGGCGGTCATCGACAACCTCGTAAAAGGGGCTGCGGGCCAGGCCATTCAGAATATGAACATCCAATATGGATTGGATGAAACGACCGGAATTGATAATATACCATTATTTATTTGATTCATAGACATCATAGAAAACACCAGAATTGAAGGGAGCACTACTATGGAAACCATCGAAAGCATGAAGCGTATCTCGCGTAAAAATATTGTGTCACCAAAAGGGTTTAAGGCAGTCGGCATCCATTGCGGACTGAAACATAAGAAAAACGATCTGGCGCTCTTGGTCAGCGAAGTGCCGGCAAGCGTTGCGGGAGTCTTCACTACGAATGCGATCCAAGCGGCTCCGCTGAGTGTCACGAAACAAGTCGTCTATGAGACGCAGAAAATGCAGGCAGTCGTCATCAACTCGGGTAATGCCAATGCATGCACAGGTAAACAGGGAATGCTGGATGCGCTGCAAATGCAGCAGGAAACAGCTGATCACCTGGGAATTGATAAAAGCTTAGTCGGCATCGCTTCAACAGGCGTCATTGGGGAAGCAATGAAAATGGAGCCACTGCTAGAAGGCATCAAGCAACTGCAGCCCATTGATAGTCTGGAAGGTTCCATTCAATTCTCTCAAGCTATTTTAACGACTGATACGGTTACAAAGAATACAGCGTATGCAACAGCGGTGGATGATCGCGAAATCGTTATTGCCGGCGTGGCAAAAGGTTCCGGCATGATCGAACCGAATATGGCGACTATGCTCGGTTTCATTACAACAGATGCAAACATTGAATCGGAATACTTACAGCAGGCATTAAAGGAAATAACAGACGTTACGTTCAACTCGATTACAGTTGACGGAGATACTTCTACCAATGATATGGTACTGGTCCTGGCGAACGGAATGGCAGGAAATGATGCGTTGACACCTGCGCATCCCGATTGGCAGTCGTTTATTAATGCACTGCATGCGGTGTCACTCGACTTGGCGAAAATGATTGCTAAAGACGGAGAAGGTGCAACAAAACTGATAGAAACAAAAGTGACAGGTGCAATTTCTGATGAAGAAGCGCGTAAAATTGCCAAATCAGTAGTTGGTTCCCCGCTTGTGAAGACAGCAGTTTTCGGATGTGATGCCAATTGGGGCCGTATCATTGCAGCAATCGGCTACAGCGGGGCGGCAGTTGATCCGGATACGATTAATATCTATATCGGCACGACGCTTGTAGTGGAAAACAGCGAGCCCGTCGAATTTTCTGAAGAAGATCTGCTGATTTATCTGAAGCAGCATGAAGTGAAGTTTTTAGTGGAACTGAACCAGGGACCGAAAAACACTGGTCAGGGAACAGCATGGGGGTGCGATCTGACTTATGACTACGTCCAAATCAATGCAACCTACCGTACGTAAGCGCCAGGTTATCAAACTGGGCGGCAGTATGCTCGATGAATTGAGCACAGCTTTTTTTGACAGAGTGAAACAATTACAGCAAGAAGGCATACAATTAGTAATCGTCCATGGCGGCGGACCCAATATCAATCAGGAACTTGCGGACCGCGGCATCACATCTTCCGTAGTGAACGGCTTTCGAGTGACATGTGGAGAAGCCATCGGTGTCGTCCAGTCCATCTTAATCGGACGTGTGAATCCCGCGCTCGTTCACCGTTTTAATGAAGAAGGTGTCAAGGCAATTGGATTGAGCGGTTTTGATGCGAATCTGTTCACTTGTGATTTGCTGGATTTTGAGACCTATGGATATGTAGGGGAGATTCAGGAAGTGAAAACGGAGATTCTGGATTCATTGCTCGAAGCAGGTATTATTCCCGTCATTTCCTGTATCGGTGCAACGAACAAAGGGGAGCCGTTAAATGTTAATGCAGATACAGTCGCAAGCCGCATTGCACTAGCAATTGAAGCGGAAAGTCTGCTGCTTGTAACAGATACGCCGGGTATTCGGATTCAAGATCAGCCACAGGCGCATGCAGTGCCTTCAGATATTCAGGGCTGGATTGAATCGGAAGATATTTACGGCGGGATGATCCCGAAAGTGCAGGCGGCAATGGACTGTCTCCAGGCAGGAATTCCATCTGTCCAGATTGTCGGGCAGCAATTGTCCGGCACGATTATTACAAATGAGGAGGCTGTCGTGTGACTTCATTATTCAATAACTATGCAAGACGTTCTGTGCACCTGGTGAAAGGCCGGGGTACGGTCGTCACGGACGATCAAGGGAAAGAGTACCTCGATTTTACAAGCGGCATCGCCGTCGTCAGTCTTGGCCACGCACATCCCGCGATTGTCAAAACGCTGAACGAACAGGGTGAAAAACTGTGGCATACCTCGAATTTATTCGAAAGTCCTGAACAGGAAAAGTTAGCGGAAACGCTGATGAAAGATACCGGTCTTGCGTACGCATTATTCTGCAACAGCGGTACAGAAGCGAATGAAGCGGCAATCAAACTGGCAAGAAAGCATACTGGAAAACATCATATACTGACGTTTAAACAGTCTTTCCATGGACGGACTTTTGGTGCCATGGCAGCAACCGGTCAGGAAAAGATTCAGCAAGGCTTCGGTCCAATGCTGGAAGGCTTTGAATGGCTGCCGTTTAACGACGCAGTTACGCTTGAAAATGCAGCGAATGAAAAAACAGCAGCGATCATGCTTGAGGTCATCCAAGGCGAAGGCGGCGTCAATTCTGTTGACCCGGCATTCGCAAAAGCCGTAATGGAAACTTGTGAAAAGTACGGCATCCTATTGATCATTGACGAAGTGCAGACGGGAATCGGTCGAACGGGCACGCGCTATGCTTACGAGCAGACAGCTTTGAAACCCGATATCGTCACACTGGCGAAAGGGCTCGGCGGAGGCTTTCCGATTGGGGCACTCTTAGCGGGGAAAGAGTTGTTCGATACATTCGGTCCAGGTTCCCACGGCACGACATTCGGCGGGAATCCGCTAGCTGTATCGGTCGCTCAGACAGTTGTCGATCTAGTGTTTGAACCTGCATTCTTACAAGATATACAGGAGAAATCAACATACTTGAAAGAGCAGCTGACTGCGGCAATTCCAGCAGATAAGTATTCATTGCGAGGAAACGGGCTTCTGATCGGAATTCATTCGAATGAAGAAATCGGTTCTGTGATCCAGCAAGCAGAGCAGCAGGGGCTATTGCTTGTGCCGGCGGGAACGAATGTTATCCGCTTGCTGCCCCCGCTGACTGTCACGAAGGATGAAATTGATCAGGCAGTTGCGATTTTGAAGAAGTTATTAGTGTAAAGCTACTTGAATTAAAGCAGTCAGCGAACTGCTATTCAATTTGCAGGAATTCTCCAGCAGCGGAGGATTCCTTTTTAGTTTTTTCTATACAAAAAAATCTCACTCAGGTATAGTAAATGAAACAAAATTAATAGATTGGAAGTGTTGCAGACTTGAAAAAACTATGCGGTATGCTGCTGGCTTTGTTCATCGCAGCTTTTGTATTCCCACTGTCTTCTTTTGCCGCTGTATTCACAGATGTGTCAGACCAACATTCCGCCGCTGCAGAAATAAAATATTTAGCCGATAAAGGAATCCTTCTAGAAAAGCCGAATGAAAAATATCGAGTCAATGATCCAATTACGCGCTTAGAAGCTTCTGCGATGATCCAGCGGGCACTTAATCTGCCGATGGAGAATCGTCCGAGTGTAGAATTGAGCGATATAAAAACTTCCCATCCTCACTATGCACTCATTGCGACGATGGTCGATGAAGGGATTTTCACAGGTAATCCCAAGCAGCAATTCCTGCCGGACGGCAACTTAAAAAGAGGACAGATGGCTGCTGTTTTTGTTCGTGCATTTGACTTGAAAGGAAAGACCGATTATCGCTTCCGTGACGTGCCAAGTACATACTGGGCACTCCCGGATATTCAGACATTGTCTGTCAAATCCATAACAACAGGCTTTCTCGATAATACTTTCAAGCCTAATCAATCGCTGACACGCGGACATTTTGCCGTGTTCCTTGCGCGAATTCTAGAACCGGAATTTACAGACACCCCCGCCTGCTATAAAGGGGATAATAGAGCACAGCAAATCATTAATGTTCCTGTTGCTACGCTGTGGAAAACGCCTGGTGACAAGCGTCATGTTGATGCAGCTGCTGTCAGTAAAACACCGGATATCGCCAAGTGGCTGAAGGAAATGGATCTGCCTCAAAAACAATGGCTGGTAGGCAAGGTCGAAACACAGGCCCTTTACGGTCAGGAAGTAAAAGTATTGCAGACACATAAGGACTGGGTGCAAGTGGCTGTTCTGGATCAATCTTCACCGAAGAATGCAGCGGGTTATCCGGGGTGGATGCTGAAAAGTCATTTGACGACTGTCTATCCCAATTATTCATCATGCGAAAAGGCAATGGTGAAAACGAAGACTGCTGTTTTATCACAGGATGAGAAAGGTCAAAAGCCTTTCCGTACGATTAGTTTTAATACCACGCTGCCGATTGTTGGAAAAGCGGGGAACCTCATGGCTGTTCAGACACCCGCTGACGGTGTGAAATACATCAACAAGAATACTGTCAAGACAGTGAACGCAAAAGGAACGATGCCGAAACCGACAAAAGAGCAAATTATAGAAACGTCTAAAACTTTTGATGGATTGTCTTATCTATGGGCAGGCACTTCCGGTTTCGGCCTGGATTGCTCAGGATTTACGTATTCCGTTTACCGCCAGCATGGCATAGACTTACCCAGAGATGCCTCTGTTCAAGCCGTTAACGGTTTGAAAGTGAATAAGAAAGATTTACAGGCGGGGGATTTACTGTTCTTTGCATACAATAAAGGAAAAGGCACTGTACACCATGTGGGCATGTATATCGGCAATGGCCAAATGATTCACGCGCCGAATCCAAAACGGACAGTAGAAATTGTACCGCTGACATTGGAACCGTATAAAACAGAATACGCCGGGGCACGCCGATACCTGCGTTAAAGAAAATATTTTGATTTAATAAATATTATCAAGCTGGTTAGTTCACTATCATGTAATTAATAAAGAAGTACAATCATACATCCTTGCGCTGTTTTAAATGGTAGCCGTGGAGGAAGATATGAATAAGTGCTTCTTTTTTTATGTTTTGAATTACTTTTTAAATTTAAAAATTGTAATAGAAGAGTTTGCAATTGAAACTACACAGTGCTGCAACTTGACATGTGGCCTCAATGGGCAAGAATACCAAGCTAATAAGTCAGCTATATTAATGGCTAACTTTGCTTGCTGCGTAGCTATTCACTTAAATTTGCAACGCCAATTTGAGTTGTAAAACTGTGTATTTTCATTTTGCACTATACAATTTTAGTGGAAAACTCAGTATTATAATAAAGGAATCGAAGAACGATTTTCGCGTCCCTAGTTGACCTATCATACGATGGATGCTGTATACGATTTCGAAACGAATTACGAACAGGTTCATCGCGTGGGTCATCGATCAATCATTGCCTACAAACTAAGAAATGAACCAGAGCCTATAGATTTTCATGAACATTTTGCGCTGGCTTGTTTTCATGAGTATCCGTAAGGTTATAATGCCAACTATGAAACGTCGATATATACGTACCCGATAGAATGCAAGGAATGTTTGCTCGCAAACGAGGGTATCTGCCTGAAAGTATACAAAGTCAAATTCACCACTGATCTGCGGAGATATACGGCACTAGCTCGCGGCTCTAGTGCTTTGAAAAAGTTTTTTAATTGCAGAACTGCCGTTGAACGCGTCAATGCTTGAAAGACTTTTCCAGCTGACCAATGTACATTATCGCACAGGAAAACGGGCAAATGTTCATTTCGACTTATTAGCCCTAATATTATAACGCTTCTAAGCTCCTACTGATCGAATCAATGTCTAGTTATCATTGTTTCAAGCTGCATGATTTCTTTTTTTGAAATACAATTTGCCAATTCGGCCCTTGTTTGTGTTTTTTAAAAGAGCAATTCTGAAATTGACTCATGTGTGAAAAAATAGAAACAAACTAGTTAACTCAATCCAAAAAAACTTATAGCTAAAAGATTTAGCTAACGAAAATGAGATGAAAGTCATAATGCTATGATATAATTGAACGAGTATTTGCAGTGTTTCTATTGTAAGTATATTGAATCATTGATATTGTGTTGAATTGAAGGATAAATTGCATTTTATCAGTTAAATTAGAGTGTTTAGTTTATTTAATTAGCTAAAGTAAACTATTGTATTATATTTTCTGAAGTTTATTAAGCCAGTAGGCAAGTCTTTGTCAGTTTCATAGTAAAAGGATGGGGGGTATATTCATGAGTGAAATGGATATTTTTGTAGAATTAATCAATGATCAGGAAGCAGACAGGATATTAAAATTTTATGGGGAAACGTTAGTTGGAACTAGAAATAAAAAGGCTTCGTTAACTCAAAAAAAACAATATATAAAAAGAATTTTCAAATCAAACACACCAAATATGATAAAGAAAAGGATGAAAGGTAGTCGTGAACCCTTTTATAATTATATTCAATCATATAAGTCTTCAGAACTTGTTAAAGAAAATAACTTCCTAGAGACAGTAATCTTCCTAAATGAAGTAAATAGTGAAATTCCCAATCATGTTAAATTTGTCATACTGTTTTTAAATTTCCCTGAAGAAACCAAACAGAAGTTTGATATTATACAAGAAAATATAAAGGAAAGAAAATATCCTTTTAATTTTAATGAGAGTTTCGAAGACTCTACCGAATTAAAGGCATTTTTTAGAAAATCGAGGAGCTTTATAGGCGAAAAAGCTCCACGAAACATAGTAGATAATGTTTTAGAAATTCTAACAGAACAAGAAAAAGATCTTTTGAAAAAATGTGAAGATGAATTAGAAAACTATGACATTCTTTCTTACTACAACAATATAGAATATTTCAAAGAGAAGTATAATTTGATTTTTTCTAATGCAGCCTATATTCTTACCCACGATAAAGAAGATAATGACATCCTGATGCTTCTGGCAGTTGAGCTGTTATATGATTTATTAAAATTAAAGCATCAAATAAAAGAGAAACTTTTTAAAGAGGAAGATGAAAAGTTTAAAGAAGAACTATTAAACATTAAAATTGATAAGAAGAAAAAAGAAAAAGAAAATGAAAGAAAGATATCACTTTTACTTACGGATTTTTCTAAAGAAAGAAGAATTTTAACAAGCACTATTAATGAAAAAGATAGACATTTAAAACAGCTAGCAATAAGTGAAGAAAATTTGAAAAGGGAAAGAAATAAACTAGAACAAACGCTTATTTCACAAAAAGAAGAAGAAAAGACAAAAAGGGAAGAGACAGAGAGGATAATCGATAAATTGTCAAAAGAACTAGAGTCAGTGAATGAGGTTAGGAAAGAAAACAAGATTATGATGACGAATAATTCTTCAAAAGTTAAACACAATTGGGGAATAATTTGTGCAATCAATTATGAATTAACAAAAGAAATATACCCTGAATTAGACATAATTTATTATAAAAATAAACGAGAGGTAAAAGAGATACTTGTTAATAATCAGCTATCTACAATCTATCTGTTAATAAATGGACTCCCGACTGCAGAACTTAATAATATTAAAGAAAAGATAACTTCAAGTGAAAAAGAGTACAAAGTAATAGATTTCAATAATTTTAAAGAATTTCTAGATTGGATTGGGTATATGAAAACAATCGAAAGGAAAGTGTATAGTAATGGATAAAATATATCAAGAAAATGAATTAGCGCAAATTAAAGAAAATTATATAGTAGGTACACTAGCAACTGAAGAAGATAATATACCGTGGCTTGGTGATACTAGGGAGCCAGTTACATACTCTGCAAAAATGAATGATGTGATTTTCTTTGTTAAACCCCTAAGCCAAGAACCTAAAAATATGATAAGTTTGCATGACAATATAAATAAGCCTGATCTTTACGTTGGTTTTAGTAATAGAAGTATCAGTAACTTGCCATTTAATTTTAGAAATAAAAATGTTGATGAGCAAGTTCAAGATATAAAAGATTTATTAATGGAGAAGTTGCTGGTTTTTAAACCTGTCCTAACTCAAAAACTTAATACTAGTCACAAGAATATAGAAGATCTAACGCCAGAGGGTGACCTTAAACAAAATATGAGATACTACTCAATACCTAATTTAGATATTGATTCTAACGAGTTGGAAACCAAGCTGAAACATGAAGAACCTATATTTTTTGAAAGATATAATCATGCTATGCCCGCTCCGCTATTCATTTTAACCAAAGATAATTACATATTCGGAAATATTAAGGAAGATCAATGGAGACTTGATCCTTCGTTCAATCATTCGAGCCGTGTCATAATATCGCCAAAAACTATAAAGCGTGTCAAAATTGAAGAAATTGAGAAAAAAAAATACATTGGATCCAACCGAGAAAGAGTAGTCTTCTTCGAAGATGAATTCATAGATACAACAATAGCTGATAGACTTGATTCTGAAGGAGTTACGTTAGACGATGTTAAAAATGAACTAGATCAGCAAATTGAAGATAAAAATCCAAGTGATGTAATTATAAAAGCCTCTGAAATTAACTCTATTCATGAAATAACATTTCTAAAGGACTTAGAATTGAAAGCCAAATCACGCAACCTTATTTACAGTAGAAGAGACTTACTTAATTTTCATACAAGTATTAAGTCTAGTGTCATGACTATTCTTTCTGGACAGAGCGGTATAGGAAAAACTAAATTAGCTACTTTATATGCTGAAGGATTAGGGTTGAGCAGGCTTAGTAAAAATATGCTCATTATTCCTATTTCGCCTGCGTATACTGAGCCAGCTGATATTCTGGGATACTTAAACCCGTCAACAGGGCTATATATGCCTTCTGAAACAGGATTAATAGATTTTTTGAACCATGCTGAAAGAAATGAAAACCAAGTTCATTTTTTAATTATGGATGAAATGAACTTAAGCCAAATAGAATTTTACTTTGCACCATTTATTTCTTTATTAGAATTAGATGAAACAGAAAGATTTTTACAATTGTATAGTGAAAATTCTATTTGCCATAACAATCAAATTTATAAAAGTAGTATACAGCTAAAAGATAACCTAGTCATCGTTGGGACTATGAATACTGATGAAACTACTAAAGACCTCTCAGATAGGCTGCTGGATAGATCAAATATAGTTGTTCTAGAAAAAATGACATTTTCAGAAATTGAAAGTGAGATAAATAAAAAGGATGTTTTGAGTAAAGAGAATACTGGGGCTGAGCAAGCATACGGAGAATTGTTTATGTCCTGGAAGAGTATAGGGGAGAGTTGGAATGCTTTTAATAGAGAAGAACTTTCTTTTTTTGATGAAGTGGACAATTGTATATCAAGTGTAGATCCATTGAAGGGATTCTCAATCCGTAGCCTAATTAAAATGGGTTCTTATTTAAATAATTTACCAAGCGATGAAAACAATGACTTTAAACTAGATCGAAGGATAGCAGTAGATTTATTCATTAAACAAAGAGTTATAACTAAAATTAGAGGGTCCCTGGAAGAGTATGAAACATTAATAGGAACATTTGGTTCAAACGAAAGTGAAATGATTGAAGGAGAACTATATGAATTATTTGATACTGATAGGGCTAAAATAATTAGTAATTTTGAATTTACTAAAGTAGAGTTAGTTAGAAAAGCAAGGGAGCTTGGAATTAATGGCTATGCAACCTGAAGTCGTATTCACTATTTACCCACATTATCAGAAACCTATTGAAAAGAAAGCCGTATTAGGTGAGAAAGGAACTGTTTTTTCTGGGATAAGTATTACTGAATATCAGAAAGTCGATGTGAAATTAATATGTCCAGAGGATCAAGAAGCAATATTGAATATACAGACAAGTGAGTCAGACGAAGTAATAAAAATAAACCCCGATAGCAATTCAACTAATATTATGAGTGGCGGTAGTTCTGAATATATGTTAGTCCCGGGTCATTATAGATTTGAAGTACTTTCTAAAAAGAAAAAATTTAATGCTTATTACACTATTCGGGCAAATAACTTTTCAGATGAGGCGCTCTTAAATTTAAGACAATACGCGGAAAGCTTACTTAAAGGATTGTCACAAGACTTAATTAGGCAAAGGTCTGGCATGGTAAAGAATGACGTGGATTTTAATCCTGGTTTAATGATGCTTTTCCGTTTTATAAAGGAAAGTAGCCAAACGGTATTTGGCTATTTAGATTTAATAGCTAAAAATCCAATAACAGAATTATTCGGAGAATATAAAGTTATGAATGTACCAAGCAAACTTAATAGCAAAAACTTCAAATGGCAAGCACAAAAAGGAACAAGAAAAAATACAAGTCTTAATTTACCCGATAAGTATTATATAAAACACGCAAAATTGTCGTCTGAATGTAATGAAAATACATGGATGTCCTATATTATAGAATACTTTATTCGTTGCTTAAGAAAATTAGAAATGAGTTTTCAAAATGAGATAAATAACATCGCTCTTAAAATAATGAATCAAGAAAGTATGGTAAAAGAAAATGAAGAAATAATAAATAAATGGTCGAATAAATACGGCTATAAAGATACTATTAGGAGACTCAGAATAAAAGAGGAAAGAATAAATAAAACCATCGGTATTATGGAAATAGAGCGATTAAAATACTTGGAATATAAGTATGAAATACAAAAATTATCGAGAAGTTTTGCTAGTTATCAACAAAATGAGTGCTTTAATAACAAATCATTTCAAAAACCTATTAAAGTTTCTCAAAAATTATTAAAAGACTTTAGATATAAACAGATTTATACGACATACAAAGAGTTAATAAGAATGAACTCAAAACAGTCTAATTTGAAGTTTTCAGGCGTGCAATTTAGAAAGACATGGCAACTATTTGAATATTATAATTTAGGATTAGCCATAAGTATATTAATAGAAAATCAGTACAATTGGGTATCGGGCTGGTTAGCTGATAAAGATAACCCACATCAACACATAGGCATACTACCACCAAATACTATAATGCGATTTGAGAAAGAAAACAGTGATCACTTTATAGAAGTCGCATATGACACTGAAATTGCAACAACAATTGATGATAAAAATAAAAGTTGTTATTTTACAAGTACTGGTAGAAGACCGGATATTCGTATAACTATATTTTTAAAAAACGGCGCTTTATTTTCAGATAAGTGTGGTTTAATAATAGAGTCGAAATGTCGACGGCATAACTATTTGATTAATCAAAACATCGATCCAGACGTTAAAATTCAATTAAGTGATTTTAGAAGATTGGAGTACTTTGACTCGAATTCGGAAGAAAAGAGTAAGAATCCAGTCAAAACACCAATCGATAAAGTTATAGTCCTATACCCCAAACAAAATGGGAAGAAGCCTGTTGAGTTAGATCATATTTATAGAGAGAGTATGGTCTATATACAAGTAGAACCTAGTGATCAAAATAGCACTGAAGAGTCTTTTGGTTTCTTTAATCTAAAAAAACACATTGACGAGTTTTTATTACAAACAGAGGAGGAGTAAAATGTATAATAAGGAAAAAGAAATTCAGAAGATACTAAAGGGGAAATTTATGCTCGGACCTAAATTATTAATGAATGCCGATTTAACTGGAATAAACTATTTCTCTGGCGATGAACAGTCAGCCTACTATGAGTTGTATGGGAATACATCTATTTTTCACTTGATAATTATTCAGCCATCTAAGACCCTATTTACCAATCAATATGTTGGAAAAAACTTTTTATTATTTTTATTATTAGAAGATGAAAAAGTTAGAGGCGGTTTTTTACTACTAAATGAAGTAAACTTATTAAATGAATTTAAAAGGGTTTTTTCTTATTTAAATACCGAGCAAGTTGAGGAGTTAAATACTCTATGGAACAGTACTGTTTCAGCCCATTATAAAAAATTGAGTAATTAAAGATATCTGACTTATTTTTTGAATGCGTTTTATACGACTCATTATACGTTGAACCAAACATTGTAGAAAGGAAAAACTTGCGCACAAAGGATACTGAATGGAAAATTGTAGCGGTCAGGTATCCTTTGTGTGCAAGTGCAAGGGATCAGTTAGATAATGGGCCTTCATAAAGCAAGTTATCCTCTTTTAGATCGATGATTTTCACATGCTGGTCGTGCTTAATGAAAATACTCTTATAAACTTTTTCACCATTTTGATTTTCGAAAAGGATGATTCGTTTGCCCGGATTATCCGTCTCGACGCGGGATGTAAGCTCATCCATTGGCAAATGGTCTTCCAGAACAGCGGATTCTTCGTATTGTGACAGTCCGGAATCAGTTGAAGCCGGCTGATCTTCAGTATTTTCTTTTTCAAGTGCCGTCTCGCTGTCTTCAGTTGCTGCCTGATCGGATTCTGCAGCATCTTGTTCAGGCTCTATTGTATCTACAGAAATTTCATCCTCATCTTTCGGTTTTGCTTCTTCGTCGTTTCCGCAGGCAGCTAAAAATAAAGCGAGCACCGGCAGCAGCCATAATTTCTTCAATGTAAGTCACTCCTAAATAGTTTGGAATTCGTCGTTTAAACAGTTTAAAAGAAAATATCGTGTAAATCAATTTAAGTGCCTTATTCTATTGAAAGAATAGAATATGACTTTACAGTTGGTACGGCTATCAAATTAGTCTTAGCAAATTATCCAGAACTTCTTATTTCCTGAACTTCTTAAGTGAACAGGAAAGCCCTCAACTATACTCTTACTATTCAAAATTCATATTACTTTTATCATGTTATGTGATATAGTAAATATATAGTAGATAGGCGCTGAACGGGGGAACGTGAATGGAAAAACTTTTGAAAAAATCATCAGCAAGAAGAGCGTTGAGAAAAGTGCAAGATGTCACAAAGCGTATTCAGCCTTTTATTACCAACGAGCAATCATTCCATACGAACTATCAGAAGCTGCACAAGTTGCTGGACGATGAACTGAGAGAAGACGAATACTTCGTTATTGTCGATGAAACCGGGAAAAGCTATATCCACACGAACCGCCTGTGGGAAGGGACCTTGTTTGCCGATCCGGCAGGTCTTAAAGCAGCCAACACAAAAGAGCCGTTGCTGCAAATATATGACCGGCAATCAGGGGAGCGTCTCATTGATGCCTCCGTACCGATAACACAAGTCAATGGCATGCGTTATAATCTGCGGCTTGGCCGGATTGTCCATCAAAAATATATACTTTACGGAATGACAGCAGCGATAATTCTGCCGGCTGCTGTTATGGCGTTTCTTGCTTATCTATTCAATCTCCCGTTCAATCAGGGAGCGGTTTTTACTGCTGTGTCACTTATTATTTCTGCAGTCACAACCATTTCACTCTATAAGATGGTCATGAAAGGCATCCGGTCATGGCGGTCAGTAACGCGAAAGATTTCAGCAGGCGACCTTACAGCAGAGGTAACTGAACGGTCTCGATCCGAATTTAACCAAATTGGATTTGAAATTAATAAAATGGTCATTGGAACTAAAAATATTGTCAAAGAGCTCGACCAGTCATCCAGTATCGTAGACCAAATCAGTGAGGATCAGGCTTCTGAAGCCAAGCGGATATCAGGCGTCTTTACTGCATACGGCGATACGATGCAAAATTTCCAAAGCGGAACAGAACAGCAGCTTTCATCGCTACAGTCTGCCAATGCTATGGTACAGACGATGATGCAGGGAATTCGGGAAATGGAATCACGTGTACAGCAAACTCTTTCCAAATCTGAAGAGGCTTCTTCGGCCGCAGAAGAAGGCAGCCAGGCAATCGAGGAATCTGAGCAGAAAATGCAGCAAATTAATGAAGCAGTCCAATTGTCCTCTCAGAAAATCATGCAAGTGGCAGACGATATTAATCAGGTAATCCAAAAAGTTTCATTGATCACAAAAATTGCCGAGCAGACCAATTTATTGGCATTAAACGCCTCGATAGAAGCAGCCCGGGCGGGAGATGCAGGCAGCGGATTTTCTGTCGTTGCCAATGAAGTCCGGAAACTTGCGGAAGAAACGAATGACTTTGCAAACGACGTCGTCCGTACATTAGAGAAGACGAATCATGAAGTGAAAATTGCTGTAGAGCAGGTGGAGTCGAATACCGATACGATTCAGGAAGGTGTCGAAATCGTCCAAGTAGCAGGACAGTCCATCCATCAAATGAACGAAGCAGTCATCGAAACGAAATCGGCTGTCAGCAGTAACAGCAGACATGCGGAAGAGTTGATCAAAGACGGCGAACAGATTGAAAAGATCATTGAACAGATCACTTCTATTTCCGAGCAATTCACGGAAAGCGTTACTGAAACCGTTGCGGGAATGGATGAACAGATTGAAGGAATTCATCAGCTCGCCGGTGATGCGGTAAGACTGACAGATCAAGCTGCTGCACTGAATCGAATTGTTCATCGATTCAAGTTTTAAAGCAGGTGCCTAGTGGAATGAAAAGCAGGCTTGCTAAACCAATTGGTTTAGCAAGCCTGTTTATCTATGCGGTCACACTCGGCTGAGGCTGATTCTTATATTGTTTCGCTTCATCCTTGCGCTTTTGTTGCAGGCGTAAAAAGATGTTATTGCCGAGCAGTGACGCAATGATGAAGAGGGTTCCGAGGTAATCAAATACTGTCAGTTGATAACCCTGTACGAATGAAATGACCAGCGTCGTTACAGGCACGAAGTTGATGAACAGTAATCCGTTCAATGGAGACAAGATCCGCACGCCGACATTCCAGCCGAGCAAAGCAATGATCCCCGGAAAAATAATCATGAACAGCATATGCGGGGTGACCGTCTGCAAAATAGCAACTGTCGGTACCGAAATATAACCTGTCAGAGTTACGAAAAATACTACGACACAGGCAGTAGCTGTACCAAGCAGACAGCTGAGTGTAGAATACCGAAGAGCAGACCAGGCGCTGAAATGGTCACCTCCCATTGTATAGATCACCCAGCCGATTACCGCCAAAAAGATCAGCAGAGACGGGACGATATCATCCGTTGCAGTCAAGAACGAGCGCAGATCGCCTTTCGTTATAACCAGCATGACACCGATAAATGCAGTGAATACACAAGCCAGCGTGAAACCATGTGGCTTATGCCGGCTGACGAACCAAACGATGACAATCGAAATCATCGGCATCATCGCTTCCGTAATAGATGCGACCATAATCCCTGGCTCGCCCATTAAATCCTCACCCCAGAAAATGAAGAGATTATAGACGACAAACGCCATTGTGCCGAAGAACCAAAGCGAAAGCCCTCTCTTCTCCATGCGGAATGCCTGCTTTCCTTCTTTCAACCACAATAAAATGACTAGTAAAAAAGTTACCGATACATAGCGGATCAACGTAAAATAAAATGGATCTATGGCTTGAAATGCGCTATTGGCAACAGGGAACATCGCACCCCAAGACGCACTGGCGATAAAGCATAGAAACGCTCCCCATAAAATTCTGTTTTTCATTAAAACAAACCTCCTCGAAGTACTAACTCTAGTAAACTAAAGATTTGCCATCATGTAAAACGAATTATAATGATGCGTACTATCATTTTTTTTGATACCATAGAGATAATAGAGAAATGAGGGAGTAAATTGGAGTTTAAGGACTTGGAAATATTCCAGATGGTTGCAGAAAAAGGAACAATTACGGAAGCTGCAAAAGAGCTTCGTTATGTACAGTCAAACATTACTTCCAGGATTCAGAAACTGGAAAATGAATTGAAAACCCCGTTATTCAATCGGCATAACCGCGGAATGATTTTGACGCCGGAAGGAAAGAGGCTTCTCATTTATAGTGAAAAGATTCTGTCTTTGACAAATGAAATGAGAAAAGTCGTGCAGAATGATAAGGAGCCTTCAGGAAAACTGGAAATTGGCTCTGTCGAAACGGTGATCAAACTGCCTGTAATTCTATCGAGATATAATAAAAAGTACAAACAGGTGGATTTATCTTTATTGAGCGGGGTCACGGAGGAGCTGCAGTATAAAGTGTTGAATCATCAATTGGACGGTGCTTTTATTTCGGCGGGCCACGCTCATCCAGATCTGGCGGTGCATGATGTACTGGAAGAAGAACTAGTTCTTCTGTCTGATAAACCCTTTCAATCACTTGAAGATATTAAAGATGAACCGATTTTGTGCTTCAGTAAAGGCTGCGGCTACCGGGAAAGGCTGGAACTCTGGCTTGCGGATGAACAGTTCACTCCGACAAAAATGATGGAATTCGGTACACTTGAAACAATTCTTGGCAGTGTGGCAGCGGGGCTTGGTGTCACATTTGTGCCTAAGTCCACAGTCGCGCATCTTGTGGAACAGGGACTTGTGCATACGTATCCTTTACCCCCGAAATACAGCCGCATAAAAACGGTGTTTGTACGAAGATCAGATTCATATTTGACGCCGACAATTAACAAGTTCATTAAGATTATAGAAGAGTTTCATGAAGAAACATCCAATCAAGTTCAAAAATCGACACAAAGTTAACTTCGCAGGAAGGTTATATATGATAATATGTAGGGTAGTTTATAAAAATAGAATTAGGAGTGTCTATAGATGAATCCCAGCAATCACACAACAATTCACGGCTCATTCAAAAAACGTAATTACAAACCGGCCATCATCATTATTTCGGTTATCCTTATTGGCGCAATCGGCGTGTTGGCGGGTATGCCCGGAGTTGAAAACTTCACAGCATTTGATATTACGATACTGCCTCTTTTGAATGCCATCTTTAACAGCTTTACATTTATTTTCCTGGTCTGCGCATTAGTCGCAATACTGAAGAAAAATATTACGGTGCATAAACGCTTTATTTATGCAGCATTCTGTACAACGGCACTATTCCTCGTGACCTATGTCTCCTATCACTTTTTATCCGAGTCTACTCCTTTCGGAGGCAGCGGATTCATGGCAGGATTCTATTATTTCATCTTAATCACACATATTGTCCTTGCAGCAGCGATTGTGCCGCTTGCTCTGACTAGTGTCGCAAGAGCATGGAATATGGAAAATGCACGCCATCGAAAAATTGCGCGCTGGACAATGCCGATCTGGCTTTATGTCAGTCTGACTGGTGTACTTGTGTATATCCTCATTTCACCTTATTATTAAGAAACAAACTGAAAAAGCATCAGTCATCTGTATTTCTTGACTGATGCTTTTTCTATAACACAGTAAACTAAATATTACAAATAATCAGTTGAATGGATGTGTTTGTATGAAAGTAACAAATTTTATGTCAGATGACTCGTTCGACAAAATCTTTCAGCAGGAATCGGATGATATTAATGAACAGTTAAAAAAGGAAATCCTTGTCGCGATGATCGGTGACATCAATGCAGGAAAGTCCTCTACATTAAATCGCCTTATGCAAAAAGACGTGGCGGAAGTAGGCGCACAGCCCGGAGAGACAAAAGAAGTAAAGAAATATTATTACAGAGAAAATATCCTGTTTGTCGATACACCCGGACTTGATGATATTTACCAGGAACATTCACAAGAAACACTGAAATTCTACAATGAAGCCGATGTCATTTTATTCTTTTTGAATGCAGCGGGTACGGTCCTTTCAGATACCGAACTGAAATCTCTGAATAAAATTGCGACGCTTAACAAGAAAATTATCATAGTTCTTAATAAAATCGATGCCGCAGATGACATTCCGAGTTTAGTGAACTACATACTGGAGCATACTGGGTTTGCTTATCCCGTTATCCCGGTTTCATCTAAAACAGGGGAACAGATGGAGTTTCTTCAGAAAGAAATTCTGCAGCAATTGAAAGAAACGAATAAAGATGTACTGCTGGCATCCAATATGGCCGATAAATCATCGATCGCTAAGCGTTGGATTTTAGCAGCGGGAGCTTCCGCAGCAGCAATTGGTGCAGTGCCGATACCCGGAGCAGATTTTGTACCGCTTACTACACTGCAGGTCGGTCTGATGCTGAAACTGTCAACGCTGTATGGAAAACCGATTACGAAGGATCATGCAAAAGAGTTGATTATCGCAACCGTTGTTGGCAATATCGGAAAAACAGCATTCCGCCAAATCGTCAAAGTGATTCCAGGTGCAGGCATGGTAGTGGCAGCGAGCGTCGCGGGTTCGATGACTGTCGCACTGGGATATGCAGTTAAATATATGTATGAAAATGAGATGGAACTGAACCCGGCAACATTGAAGAAGGTGTATAAAACATTTTTGAAAAAAGAAAAGTAAAAAGGGGCTGACTGTATGGAGTGGTTTAATTATGCAACGTTTGTGGTGGCTTTATTGGCGGGATTGTATTCAATGGAAAGCATGAAACGCAATAAAGAATTGGAAGAACGAGTTGAAAAGCTGGAGAAGAAGCAGACAGCTGAGCTCGATAAGCACAGGCTATGAGTGCAACGGATGTCTGTCCCATCTGCAAAGGGGACAACCATTGCGGCAATGGACTGCCAAAAGAAAAAGGAGTCTGCTGGTGCACGTTTAAAACATTTCCTGAAGAAGTTTTCTTCCATATTCCAGAACAAGAACTGCATAAACACTGCATTTGTCAGCACTGTCTGGAAAAAATCGCTGCAAAAAAACAGGCAGGTGAAGGTCACTGACCCTTCGCCTGCCTGTTGGTTATTCTTCTTTAAAAGAACGCTGCGCCAGTTCTTTTTCGTAAATAAACAGGGCATTCTTATCTTCGCGGATACGCTTTAAATATTCGATATGTGTATCAAACGTTGATTCTTCCTCAACTTGTTCATCCAGGAACCAGTTCAGAAATGAAATTGTCGCATGCTCTTTTTCTTCCCATGCCAGATCCATAATTGAGTAAAATGATCTCGTGACTTCTTTTTCTTGTTTCAATGCCACTTCGAACGTGTGGACCAAGTTATCGAAAGATGTAGCAGGCGCCGGTATTTCTGTAATGATGGCACGGATGCCGCGGTCGTTCAAATAAGAATAAATCTTCATGGCATGGAAGCGCTCCTCTTCCACCTGTTGAAGGAAGAAGTGGGCAAAACCGCTGTAATTTTGATATTCACAATAGGATGCCATAGATAAATACGTTTGAGCTGCGGCAAATTCATTGTTCATCTGTTCGTTCAATGCTTGTGCTAATTTTTCGCTGATCATATGCTTTCGACTCCTTTTTCTTTTAGGGTTCTATACCCTGTCAGGAAGCTTTTCAATCTGAAGTATGCTGTACACTCCTAAGTATACATGTAGGAAGCCTCAATTTACTAGAGAGTCGTGTAATTTCTCTCAGAACAAGCAAGGCTGATATCAAACTCTTTGACTCTAGTGATATACTGTACATATGAATGAAAATGATATATCTAATTAATGAAGTGAAAGAAGGAATTGACATGTACAATTATACAATACCCGCCCTGGATCAGCGGGCTGGTGCAGAAGCCAAAGCTTATATAGACACGTTGACGAAGCCTGTCGGCAGCTTAGGTAAATTAGAAGAGATAGCTGTCCAGATAGCTGAAATGCAGGGACAGTTTATGCCGCATCTAGAAAAACTCGGTATTCTGGTATTCGCTGCAGACCACGGAGTGACAGAGGAAGGGATATCAGCATTTCCGCAAGAAGTAACCCGTCAGATGGTCAGTAATATGGCACAGGGCGGTGCCGCGATCAATGTGTTCGGAAGACAGCAGCAAGCGGAATTTTCATTGGTTGATGTAGGAGTAAAAGGCGAGGAATTCGAAGAGCCGGTGAAGAACCGGAAAATACGTGAAAGTACTCGGAATTTCGCAAAAGAAGCAGCTATGACAGCTGAAGAAGCCTTGCGCGCGATTCAGACTGGCTATGAAGAAGCGGTGGCTTTGTTTGAGAAAGGAGTCGACTGTTTGGCGGTCGGTGAAGTTGGAATAGGGAATACGACAGCGAGCAGTGCAGTAGCAGCAGCAGTTACCGGTTTGGATCCTGCAGAGCTGGTGGGATTCGGTACAGGCATTTCATCCGAACAGCATGCTCATAAAATTGATGTCGTGAAAAGAGCTCTGGATTTTCATCAGCCTGATGCGGAAGACGGCTATGATATTTTGCAGAAGGTCGGCGGTTTGGAATTAGCTGCAATGGCAGGGGCGATGCTGGCGGCAGCAACAAATCGCGTGCCGATTATTCTGGACGGTTTTATTTCTACAGCTGCAGCCTGTGTAGCAGAGCGGCTTGGAAAAGGAACAGTGAATTATATGCTGCTGGGTCATCAATCGATGGAACCGGGACATCAAAAAGCATATAGCTATCTGGGGAAAGAGCCGATTGTATCACTGAGCATGCGTCTTGGAGAAGGAACTGGAGCAGCGGTTGCCTTTGGAGTGATCCAGTCTGCTGTGCGTATGGTGAATGAAATGGCCACTTTTGAAAGCGCAGGCGTTTCAGCTAAAAGCGAATAGAAAAACAGGAAGGTGTTTACATACACTTTCCTGTCTTTTTCGGTGTGGACAAAGATTTGTAACACTTTGTAAAAAATATCGAGTTTTTTTGATTTTACTTTTAAGAAAATGATATAGTTAGAAGTATACAGTAATCAACTTATCATTAATTGTGAAACATAAGCAGAAAAGGAGAACGGATCTTATGACGAAAGAAGCCCATATTGTATCGTCTGATACACACAGCCGCTCGGCGTCTGCCTTCTTCTCAGATATTAAATCATTGATTAAAGGACCTGTCCTTATCGCGAATGTATTACCGGTTTTTGCTGGTTTCTGGCTGGGACTTTATTTTTCTGGAATGACTCTTGCGGGGAACTGGACAATGTTCTGGCTGACGATGATCGGCAGCACGTTCCTGATGGCAGGGGCGCTGGTGATGAATAACTGGTACGATTCAGACATCGATACCTTTATGGAAAGAACGCAGCAGCGGCCGACAGTTACAGGGAATTTTCAACTGAAAACGGTATTAAATATCGGAATGATATTATCTGGGATTGGTATGTTATTGTTGTTATTCACGACTTTTGAAGCAGCACTTTATGCATTTATCGGCTGGTTCACGTATGTAATTCCCTATACGATGTGGTCTAAACGCAAGTATACATTAAATACTGTAATCGGAAGTGTTTCAGGTGCAGTGACACCTTTAATCGGCTGGGCTGCAATCATGCCCGCCAATCATATTGTGCCGATCGTACTGTTCGCTATTTTATTTATTTGGCAAATGCCTCATACTTTTGCAATTGCGATGAAGAAATACGATGATTATAAAGCGGCAAATGTGGCGATGCTTCCAGTCGTCAAAGGCTTTGATTTTACTAAGCGTCAGATGCTGAATTACGTTCTGTGCCTGCTGCCGCTGCCGTTTTTACTGCCAATGTTCGGGACAGCTTTCCTTGTGGTTGCCACCTTGATGAATCTCGGGTATATCGGAGCCAGTATTTATGGATTTTATGCAAAAGATAATTACAGATGGGCAAATGTTATGTTTTTATATTCAGTAAATTATATGACACTGCTGTTTGCCATGATGATTTTGCTGACATTTTAATTTCGATTTGAAGACTTCTCTTGCCTTATCGGCATAAGAGAAGTTTTTTCTATCTCACTGCTCTGCGAAAAGAACTGTGCACTAGGTATTTTCAGCTGAATAAGTATTCAGATATTGTCTTTTCTTAATTGGGTATGCTAGACTCGTAGGTAATCGAATAAGTTTCCTTCGGGGCAGGGTGGAAGTCCCTACCGACGGTGATGAGCTTACGAGCTCTTAGTCCGTGACCCGGATGCTATTAAGCAGAAGGTGGATTTGGTGAAACTCCAAAGCCGACAGTTACAGTCTGGATGAGAGAAGGAACAGTGCGTTTTTTAAATTTGTCATTTATAACGCTTATTTTGTCATGGTCACAAGCCCCGCATTTTTATTCTGCGGGGTTTTTTTCATTGATAATGTCACAGAGGAATACAGCAAGTTGGAGTGTGTTGCAGTGAATCAAGACTTTATGGAAATGGCGCTGAAGCTTGCAGAAAATGTTGCAGGTCAGACGTCTCCCAATCCGCCGGTCGGTGCTGTTTTGGTGAAAGACGGCCGAGTGATCGGGATGGGTGCGCATATGCAGGCAGGTGAAAGTCATGCAGAACGTATTGCGCTGGATATGGCGGGCGAAAAAGCGAAAGGTGCTGATTTGTATGTCACGCTGGAGCCGTGTTCCCATACCGGCAGAACCTCTCCGTGTGCAGATGCAATAATCCAAGCAGGTGTCTTACGTGTATTTGTCGCGATTTCGGATCCTAATCCGCTGGTGGCAGGCAAAGGCATGGAACGTCTGCGAGCCGCGGGTATACAGGTACAGGATGGCCTGTGCAGCAAACAGGCACAGAAACTGTATGAATCATTTTTTCATTTTATTCGAACAAAAACACCTCATGTGACAATGAAAACAGCGATGACAATTGACGGTAAAATTGCAACTTCTGCAGGAGACAGTAAATGGGTGACGAGTGAGCAGGCAAGGCTCGATGTCCATCTGCTTCGTCATTCCCAAGATGCGATTTTAGTAGGCGTTCAAACTATACTTCATGATAACCCTCTTCTCACCACCAGACTGCCCCAAGGTGGAAAACATCCTATTCGAGTTATTTTAGATACCTGGCTGCGAACACCGGAACACAGTCATGTGATTCAAAACAGTGATACTTCCACATGGATTTTTTGCGGAAAAGATGCAGATCCGCAGCGTGAAAATTTATTTACACAGCCTCATGTTCAAGTGATCCGTATGCTCAAAACTGATCTTGTCATCGGAGAAATTCTCTTGGAGCTTGGCTTGCGGGATGTCATGACGCTGTTAGTTGAAGGCGGTGCAGCGGTCAATGCTTCCTTTGTCAAAGCACGCGCTGTACAGAAAGTGATTTGTTATATGGCGCCTAAATTGCTTGGCGGCCGGGATTCGCTGACACCGGTCAGCGGGTTGAATCCGCGCATGATGAATGAAGCTCTCAACCTGATTTTCGAAAGCGTGGAACTAATCGGTCCCGATATCAAAATAACAGCTATACCGAAAGTGGGGGATTGAGCAGTGTTTACAGGAATTATTGAAGAAATTGGTTCAGTCAAAAGCGTACGGCCCGGTTCCCAATCGATGACTCTGACAATTGCTGCCTCGAAAGTACTGACAGATGTTCATCTCGGTGACAGCATCGCGGTAAACGGTGTCTGTCTGACGGTAACAGAGTTTACAGTCAGTCAGTTTTCGGCTGATGTGATGCCGGAAACTGTATCGTCTACATCTCTGCGCCAGCTGACAGCCGGGAGCAGAGTGAATTTAGAACGTGCACTTGCTGCAAACGGACGATTTGGCGGTCATTTTGTCACCGGCCATATTGACGGAACAGCTGTGATACGTGAGAAGAGAACTGTCGATAATGCCCTTTATATCAGGCTTGCATTGCCCGAAAACTATGAACCTTATTTGCTTAAAAAAGGCTCGATTTCATTAGACGGAACATCATTGACGATCTTTGAAGTAAATCAAACAGATATCACCATTTCGCTCATTCCACATTCACAGGAAATGACCGTGCTCGCCAACAAGCGAATAGGCGAAACGGTCAATTTTGAATGTGATATGCTCGCAAAATATGTGGAAAATATGCTGAACCGGGGTGTCGGTAAAAAAGAAACAATGTCTGAAGATTATTTGAGGCAGCATGGATTCATGTGAGTGAATGAGGAGGAGAAATTAAATGTTTCATACAATCGAAGAAGCACTGGAAGATTTAAAACAGGGCAAAGTCGTCATCGTAGTAGATGATGAAGATCGTGAGAATGAAGGGGACTTTGTCGCGCTGGCAGATCAGATCACACCTGAGATTATTAATTTCATGGCAGCGAAAGGACGCGGTTTGATCTGTGTGCCGATTATGGAGGAGAAAGCACAGCAGCTTGGATTGCAGATGATGACAGATCATAACACTGATTCACATGGCACCGCATTTACCATCAGTGTCGACCATATCACCACACATACTGGAATCAGTGCATTTGAACGTGCTGATACAATTGTCAAGATGATGGAGCCTGCTGCAGCTGCGAATGAATTCAAACGGCCGGGTCATATTTTTCCTCTGGTTGCGAAATCTGGAGGGGTTCTGGAACGCACAGGACATACGGAAGCTGCAGTAGACCTGGCTAGGCTTGCCGGCAGTTCACCCGCTGGCGTCATCTGCGAAATTATGAATGACGACGGCACGATGGCGCGTGTACCGGAATTGCGGAAGATGTCGGAAGAGCTGAATTTAAAGCTGATTACGATCCAGGATTTGATTCGTTATCGCCTGCAGAAGGAGCAATTAATTGTAAGGGAAGCGGAAATCAAGCTGCCTACTGATTTTGGGGAGTTTCGCATGATCGGTTATACCGAGGCGCTTACCGGTAAAGAGCATGTGGCATTGGTTAAAGGCGATATGACAACGAACGAGCCGGTCTTGGTACGTGTTCATTCCGAATGTCTGACGGGAGACGTATTCGGATCCTTCCGCTGTGACTGCGGACCTCAATTACATGCCGCATTAGCGCAAATTGAGCAGGAAGGCCGCGGCGTGCTGCTGTATATGCGTCAGGAAGGCAGAGGCATCGGCCTCATCAACAAACTCAAAGCCTATGAACTGCAAGAGCAGGGATACGACACAGTAGAGGCCAATGAAAAATTAGGCTTTGCGGCAGATTTGCGTGATTACGGTATAGGAGCACAAATACTGCGCGAACTTGGTATCAGACAAATGCGTCTGCTGACCAATAATCCAAAGAAAATAGCGGGTTTGAAAGGCTATGAATTGGAAGTTGTTGAACGCATGCCGATTCAATTGCCGATGAAAATAGAAAACGAAAAATATCTGCAGACAAAAGCAGAAAAACTCGGGCATTTATTAACGATCTAAGGAGAGATGACAATGGGGAAATTATTTGAAGGTAATTTAACAGGTACAGGGTTAAAAGTGGGTATTGTTGTAGGGCGTTTCAATGAATTTATCACAGGGAAATTACTTTCGGCAGCACAGGATGCATTCAAGAGACATGGCGTAGCTGAATCGGATGTGGACATTGCGTGGGTGCCGGGGGCCTTTGAAATCCCGTTCATTGCGAAAAAAATGGCAGATTCCAAGAAATACGATGCAGTCATTACGCTGGGCACTGTTATTCGCGGCGCAACGCCTCATTTTGACTACGTCTGCAATGAAGCGGCAAAAGGAGTTTCGCAGGCAGGTCTTCAGTCGGGAGTACCTGTCATCTTCGGTGTATTGACGACAGATACGATTGAGCAGTCCATCGAGCGCGCGGGCACAAAGGCTGGAAATAAAGGATGGGATGCAGCCGTTTCGGCAATTGAAATGGCAAATCTGTCGCGCCAGTTTGATTAATATTGCGTTTGGAGCAGCTGCTCCAAACGCAGTGACAAAGAAAGCGCTTTAATTATTTTCGTGCATGTATTGACCAACTGTAATTCATCTGCAATAATAGAGTCAGTCAGTAGTGAAAATTAGATGTGAGTACATCTGAAGAAGAAGGTACAACATGGAAAAGCTTGATACAAGGATTGGACGCCAGGCAGTTTTGTATACGTTCTCAGAGAGTGAAGCAGAAGATCAAAGGATTGAGAATGAACTACAGCAGCTGGGGTGGCGTTATGGTAAGGGTAAAGTAGGATCGATGGAGTTTCAAAAGATTGTAGCGGCCATCGAAACCCTGGCAAAACGGCAAGGAATTGTAGACCAGGATGTCTATCGTGAAATGCACTCGCTGTATCACGCGATTATTGAAGCCATGCACGGCGTAACGCGCGGCCAGGTGGAATTAGGCGGCATGCTGCGTACTGCGGGTCTCCGCTTTGCGATTGTCCGGGGCACGCCTTTCGAACATGAAGCAGAAGGCGAATGGATTGCCGTGGCAGTTTACGGTACAATCGGAGCACCGGTTCGCGGTTTCGAACACGAGGCAATTGGTTTAGGGATCAATCACATGTAAATAAGAAATAAGCCTATAGTTATTTAGACAATAAGGAGGCTATATTGACATGCGCGGTACCCCTTTAGGGATCCGTCTGTCGATATAGCCTCTTTTTGCCTGCTCAAAAAGGTTTCTTACTTCATGAGATGTATACAACTGGAGCAAATGACAACGAGGAGGAAATGAATATGATCGAATTAACTGGACGTACACTGACAATTGAAGAGGCAAGAGAAGTATTGGTAAATGGAGTGCAGGTAAAGGCTTCAGAAGAAAGTATGAAAGCGGTTCAGAAAAGCCGTGAAGCAGTAGAGAAGATTGTGGCAGAAGGTAAAGTTGTTTACGGTATCACAACAGGATTCGGTAAATTCAGTGATGTGCTCATTGAACCGGAAAATACAGAAGAGCTTCAATTAAATTTGATTCATTCGCATGCATGCGGAATCGGCGAACCGTTTCCTGAAATGGTTTCCCGCGGGATGACATTGCTTCGTGCAAATGCTCTTTTAAAAGGATTTTCAGGAATTCGCCCAGTCGTAATCGAACGTTTGCTGGATCTTGTCAATGCCGGCATTCATGCGGTTATCCCGCAGCAAGGGTCACTCGGCGCAAGCGGAGACTTGGCTCCTCTGTCACATTTAGCACTTGTTTTGATGGGAGAAGGAGAAGTATTCTATAAAGGCGAGCGTATGGAATCCATGAAAGCAATGATTCAAGAAGGCATCGAGCCAGTGAAATTGAAAGCGAAAGAAGGCTTGGCGCTGATCAACGGAACGCAGGCGATGACCGCAATGGGACTGGTCAATTACATCGAGTCGGAACAGCTTGCTTATCAGACAGAAGCAATTTCTACATTGACATTGGAAAGTTTGCGCGGAATCGTGGATGCTTTCGATGCGGATGTTCACGAAGCACGCGGCTACCGCCAGCAGACAGAAGTAGCGGAACGTATGCGCCGTATGTTCATCGGCAGCCAGTTGACAACAAGACAAGGGGAACTTCGTGTGCAGGATGCGTATTCATTACGCTGTATTCCTCAAGTTCACGGGGCGTCTTGGCAGGTTCTTGATTATGTAAGAGAAAAGCTGGAAATCGAAATGAACGCGGCAACTGATAATCCGTTAATTTTTGATGAAGGTGAAAAGGTTATTTCAGGCGGCAACTTCCACGGCCAGCCGATCGCATTTGCTATGGACTTCCTGAAAGTTGCCATGGCAGAGTTTGCGAATATTTCAGAGCGCCGGGTTGAGCGTCTTGTCAATCCGCAGCTGAACGATTTGCCGCCATTCCTGAGCCCAGAACCCGGCTTACAGTCCGGAGCGATGATTATGCAATATGCTGCAGCATCATTAGTTTCAGAGAATAAAACGCTGGCTCACCCGGCAAGTGTTGACTCGATTCCGTCTTCTGCCAACCAGGAAGATCACGTCAGCATGGGGACTATCGGTTCCCGCCATGCGTACCAAATCATTCAGAATGCGCGCAGAGTACTGGCGATTGAATTGATCTGTGCAATGCAGGCTGCAGAATACAGAGGAGCTGAAAAACTGGCTGACTTTACGAAGAAGTTCTATGAAGAAGCTCGTACTGTTGTACCAAGCATTAAAAAAGATCGCATTTTCTCTAAGGATATCGAAGCTGCTGCTGCATGGCTGCTTGAGATGGACTGGAAAGCATTTGCGGATCAATCTCTGCCGAAACAAGCATAATCAAACTGCTAACCTAATATTGTGATGCAAGAGTGACATTTCCAGTGTAATGCCGGCGGGGAGTATTTCTGTCCGGCTGCAGCTGGATGTTATTCGCAGGTTGTTGTAAGCGCTTGCTTCAAGGGCGCAGATAGAAGACATGGGAGATGAGAAAATGTTATTTAATACAGTTGTAGTATCCGTCGTTATAATGGCAGTACTGAGTTTATTCCGAGTGAATGTAATTTTCGCTATTTTAGTGGCTGCAGGAGTGGCGGGTCTGATGGAAGGGCTTTCTTTATCAGATGCCACGTCCATGCTCGTTTCAGGAATGGGCGGACAGGCGAATACCGCGTTAAGCTATATTTTGCTCGGGATGTTTGCCGTAATGATCGGCATGTCAGGAATTGCAGGATTTTTAGTGAAGAATTTAGTGAGAATATTAAGAGGCAAGCGGATTATTTTATTATTAACAATTGCTCTCGTTGCCTGTTTCTCACAAAACTTAGTACCGATTCACATTGCATTTATCCCCATTTTAATTCCGCCAATGCTGCATTTGTTTGATAAAATGAAAATTGACCGCAGAGGTGTTGCGACAGCGCTTACTTTCGGATTGAAAACGCCGTATATTATGATTCCTGCGGGATTCGGTTTGATCTTCAAAGGAATTATTGTTGATGAAATGGTTGCAAGCGGAATGAATATTACACTTTCCGAAGCTAACTTGGCTATGTTGATTCCAGGCAGTGGTATGATTGTCGGACTATTGGTTGCTGTATTCATTTCCTATCGTAAGCCGCGTGAATATGCAGATGATGATGCAGAGAAAATCAATATACTGAGAGAAGAAGAAGCGGAAAATATTGACTTGAAATTTAATATCCGCCATGGCTTTACAATCGTTTCAATTATTGCCGCGCTGGTTGTCCAGCTGACTACGGATTCGTTGATACTTGGTGCGCTCGCGGGGATCTTTCTGATGTTCGTCCTGACTGTTATTCCATTTAAAGACGGGGAAAAGGTCGTAAATGACGGCATCGCGATGATGGGTATGATTGCTTTTGTCATGCTGATTGCTTCTGGTTATGCTACTGTACTGAAAGAGACAGGAGCTGTAGAAAGTCTTGTCGATTCAGCAACAGGAATACTGGGCGACAATAAAATGATGATCGCCTTTATCATGCTGATGGTTGGTCTCTTGATCACAATGGGGATCGGTTCTTCATTCGGGACGATTCCGATTATTGCCGCACTTTTTGTTCCAATTTGTATGGCGGTCGGATTCTCGCCTCTTGCTACAGCCGCTTTAATCGGTACAGCAGGAGCACTGGGCGATGCTGGATCTCCGGCATCAGACAGTACGCTTGGACCGACATCGGGTCTGAATGCAGACGGCAAGCATCATCATATTTGGGATACATGTGTACCGACATTCTTGCACTTCAATATTCCATTGGTTATCTTTGGTGTTATTGCCGCAATGGTTTTATAAAATAAAAAGAGCAGACCTGATTCACGGGTCTGCTCTTTTAGTCATTTTGTTGCAGTAACGCCTAAACGCTCACGTGCCTGCTCTGTTGCTTTAACCATATGTTCTAGAGCTGCGATTGTTTCTTCGCGCTTTCTTGTCTTTAAACCGCAGTCCGGATTAATCCAGAACTGTGAAGGATCCAGTACTTCCAATCCTTTGTCGATGATTGCTGTCATTTCTTCTATTGCCGGCACACGGGGGCTGTGGATATCATAGACGCCGAGACCAATTCCTTTATCATAGTGATATTCATTGAACGACTCGACCAGATCACCGTGGCTGCGTGACGTTTCAATAGAAATAACATCTGCATCCAGTGCACTGATTGCATCGATAAAGTGGTTGAAGTCGCAATAGCACATATGCGTATGGATTTGCGTCGTGTCTTCTACCGAGGCAGTCGCAACGCGGAATGCATTCACTGCCCAATTTAAGTAGTGATCCCATTCTGTTTTCTTCAATGGAAGTCCTTCACGCAGTGCAGGCTCGTCTACTTGAATCATATGAATACCGGCTGCTTCAAGTGATTCGATCTCTTTGCGAAGTGCCAGAGCAATTTGATTTGTGACTTCTTCTCTTGGCAGGTCATCTCTTACGAAAGACCAGTTCAGGATCGTGACTGGACCTGTCAGCATTCCTTTTACTTCATGATCCGTCAGCGACTTTGCATAGACGGATTCCTCAACAGTCATCGGTTTTGTGAAAGCAACGTCTCCATAAATGATGGGAGGCTTGACACAGCGCGATCCATAAGACTGAACCCACGCTTTCTCAGTAAAGACGAAACCATCCAGTTTCTCGCCGAAATATTCAACCATATCGGTACGTTCGAATTCACCGTGTACCAGGACGTCCAGACCCAGCTCTTCCTGAATTTTAATCCATTCACTGATTTCTGCATTGACGAAATCCTTATACTGCTGATCTGTGATCTCACCTTTGCGCCATTTTGTACGTGTCCTGCGCACTTCCGGTGTTTGCGGGAAACTTCCAATTGTAGTAGTGGGAAGTAAAGGCAGTTGAAATTTTTCATGCTGCTTTGCTTTACGCTCTGCGAACGGTAGATTACGTTTGCTGTCTGATAGTATACTGCCTGATGAAGCTTCGCGTATATCTAGGCGCTTGCGGGCAGACAGTTCATTGAATGCAGTCAATGCTCTTTCGCTGTCAGCAAAGTCTGCCGCTGTTTCTTTACCTTTGTGCACTGCGTTGCAGAGAGCGTTGATTTCTCTGATTTTCTCATCCGCAAATGCCAGAGCATTGGTGATGACGGAGTCCAGTTTCTGCTCGGAACGGATTGTTACAGGTACATGCAGGAGGCTGCATGACGGTTGAATCCATAGTTTTTCTGCGCTTGTATACTGCTTGATTGTCTGAAGAAGGGATAGTTTAACATCTAAATCAGAGCGCCAGATGTTTCGTCCGTCCACTATGCCCGCACCTAAGATTTTATCGCCGGGGAAGCCGTGGGTTGTCAAGTTTTCAAGGTTCTTTTTACCGCCGTGTACGAAATCAAGACCGATTCCTGCAACGGGCAGGGCAATTGTTTCTTCGTAATGTTCAACAGAGTCGAAATACGTCTGCAGTATAATATTGAGACTGCCGATGTTTTTCGTCAGCTGAAGATAGATTTCTGTTACAGCTTTCATTTCATCTGCAGAGATGGATGTACAAAGAATGGGTTCATCGATCTGAACCCACTTCACGCCCTCCTCCTGCAGTTCTTGAAGTATCTGCTGATAGAGGGGAATCAGCTGAAGAATGATTGCCGGAACGTCTTTGTCTTCATAGCCTTTTGATAATTTCAGCAGCGTATAAGGACCGAGAAGTACAGGCTTTCCTTCAATATTGAGTTCTTGTTTTGCTTCGCGATAGGCAGCCAAAGGTTTGTTCTCTGTCAGCTGAAAACGCTGGCCTTCATATTCCGGTACGATATAGTGATAATTCGTATTGAACCATTTGGTCATTTCCGATGCAACTGCATCGTCATTTCCGCGTGCCATCGAAAAATATTGTGCAGTCGAAACCGGACCGCCTTTCCACTGATAACGGGAAGGAATGATTCCGAACATTGCGGAAGTGTCCAGTACGCGGTCGTACAATGTGAAATCACCTACCGGAATCTGTTCCACTCCTGCTTCTTTCTGCTTTTTCAAGTTATGCAGCCGGATCTCTTTAGTTGTCTGAAGTAGTTCCTCTTCTGTAATTTTCTTCGACCAGAAGGCTTCAAGTGCCCTTTTCCATTCACGATTTTCTCCGATAACGGGATAACCCAGTATACTGCTTTTTACCATTTTTCATTTCCCCCTTACATTTTTTTAATAAAAAAGCATCTCTAACGAAGTATGTTAGAGATGCGCGTATGTGTAAATATACATGCGTAAATAAGCATGCATTACAATTTGCGTGTGTCTAACACCTCCCTATTCACCGTAGGATTAAGCGTTATGAAAACAGGCAGGTATCTGGCTGGACGCAAAGGCGTCTTCACAGTGGCGGGACCGCTCCAAGAAAAGGATTCCCTTTTAAGAAGTGAAAGACATGACTCATTCTTTCATTTCACCTATTTTCAAACTATTCAATTCAGATGATTGTCTCTAAAACTATCACACAGCTGTTTAGGTGTCAAATTTAATATAATTATAAAAAGGTCTGGACAAATACAAAATTTAACGGTAGGATGTATTTAAGTTTATATAACCCATTGGTTTAGTATGATTTTAGATGTTAAAATGATTGGAGAAGGAGAGTGAAAGATATTGAGCGAAGAGGAAAAATGGATTCCTTACATCCGGCAGGCTTGTCAGGGATTGGATTATGGAACGGTAACACTCGTGATTCATAATGGGCAAATCGCACAAATTGAACGACTTGAAAAATTTCGATTCCAATCAATGAAAGAAGAAAAGGGCGGTCTACTCAAACGGGACAAATTGAATACGCGGGCTGATCAGACACACTGAAGGCTGCATGTTGGGATACCTCACCATAGGTATGCGTAAACATGTCAGCCTTTTTTATTTGAAAAGTGTACTGGCTGAAATTACAGGTGCCGGGCTCGACCGGTAGTAAAGGGAGAGATGGGAAATGAAGAAGCGATTTGCAGTAATCTGGCTTAGTATTTTAGTATTGTTGACTGGCTGTTTAGGAAAAGAAGATGCAGCAGACGGTACAGCGAAGGCTGAAGAAAAGAAAGAAGTGACATTGCTTAATGTGTCGTATGATCCGACTCGGGAATTTTATGAAGAATTCAATGAGGCATTTAGTGAGTATTGGCAAGATGAAAAAGGACAGAAAGTTTCCATTCAGCAGTCACACGGAGGCTCTGGAAAACAGGGCCGATCTGTTATTGATGGAATTGAAGCAGATGTCGTGACACTAGCATTGGCGGGAGATATAGATGAAATCGCCAAACATCGTGAACTCCTTCCACCAGACTGGCAGGGAAAATTGGAGGATAACTCGACACCTTATACGTCAACCATCGTTTTTTTAGTGAAAAAAGGCAATCCCAAAAATATTGCGGATTGGGATGACTTAGTGAAAGAAGATGTGTCGGTAATTACGCCGAATCCGAAAACATCCGGTGGAGCGCGCTGGAACTACTTGGCCGCATGGATTTATGCGCAGGAAAAATTCAATGATGACGAAAATAAAACTAAACAATTTGTCGGTGATCTGTACCGAAACGTCGAAGTACTGGATACGGGTGCAAGGGGCGCCACTACGACATTTGTCGAAAGAAAGATTGGCGATGTGTTACTGGCATGGGAGAATGAAGCTTTCCTTTCATTGGATGAATTCGGTGAAGATACATTCGAAATCATTACACCGTCTATCAGTATTTTGGCTGAGCCGCCCGTGGCAGTAGTGGAGAAAATAGTAAAGAAAAAGGGAACGGAAGAAGTCTCGGAAGAATATCTGAAATATTTGTATACGGATATCGGGCAGGAACTGGCTGCTAAACACTATTACCGGCCGAGAAACGAAGCGATTTTGAAGAAGTACAGCGGTCAGTTCCCCGAGATGAAACTAGAAACGATTGAATACTTCGACGGCTGGGCCAAGGCGCAGCAAGAACATTTTGCAGATGGCGGGACATTTGATGAAATTTACACAGATTCGCCGTAATTGGACAGAAAGTGAGGGATTGGAATGACACTCGCAAAGCCCGCCAGACCGAGCCGTTCATTACCGGGCTTCGGTCTAACCTTGGGATTTTCATTATTTTATTTGAGCCTCCTCGTATTGCTTCCGCTTTCGATGGTATTTTTGAAAACTGCCGGGCTTTCATGGGAAGAATTCCTGGGAGTCGTGACAGACAAGCGGGTTGTCGCATCGTACAAATTAAGTTTTGGTACGGCTTTTCTCGCAGCTGTCATCAATCTCGTTTTCGGAATTCTAATTGCCTGGGTATTCACCCGCTATCGCTTTCCATTCCGCAGACTTCTTGACGGATTGATCGATCTGCCGTTTGCTTTGCCGACCGCGGTCGCGGGAATTGCGCTGACTACTCTCTATGCGGAACAGGGATGGATTGGTCAGTGGATTCCTTTCAAAATCGTCTACACGCCGATTGGTATTACGATGGCGCTCGTATTTGTCGGCTTGCCGTTCGTCGTTCGGATGGTACAGCCGATATTGCAGGGGTTAGAGCGCGAACTGGAGGAAGCATCTTACATGATGGGGGCTACGCGGTTGCAGACGTTCCAGCATATTATCTTTCCGGAAATCGTGCCCGCCGCTCTGACGGGCTTTGCGCTGACATTTGCAAGGGCGCTCGGTGAATATGGTTCCGTCGTTTTCATCGCAGGAAATATGCCAATGAAAACGGAAATTACACCACTGATCATCATGACGAAATTGGAACAATACGATTATGCAGGCGCCACTGCGATTGCGGTCGTGATGCTTGTCATTTCCTTTATTCTGCTGTTGTGCATCAACGGACTGCAATGGTGGGCATCAAGGAAAACGGAGGAAAACTGAAGGAGGGGCTGTCATGGCTATCGAACTATCACCGGAACAGACAGCTGACGTGAGAAAACATGCGACTACCGAACCTGCGGTGGTCAGGATTGCGTTGATTATCATGGTTACGGTTTTTTTAATTCTGTTTCTGCTATTTCCTTTGATTATCATTTTTACTCAGGCTTTCAGCAAAGGCTGGCAAGTATATTTAGCGGCGATTTCCGACCCTGATGCACTGTCCGCCATTAAATTGACGTTGATTGTAGCCGCAATCGCCGTGCCGTTGAATGCAGTCTTCGGCATTGCGGCGGCCTGGTGTATCACGAAATTTCGATTTAAAGGAAAGAGCATTTTCATCACATTGATCGATTTGCCGTTTGCCGTTTCACCTGTCATCGCCGGCCTTGTATTCGTGCTGCTATTCGGCGGTCAGGGAGTGTTCGGTGAATGGCTGTTCGAAAATGATATAAAAATTATATTCGCGGTGCCGGGAATTATCCTGGCGACAATGTTTATCACGTTTCCGTTCGTCGCAAGAGAATTAATTCCGATCATGCAGGCGCAAGGGTCATCTGAAGAAGAAGCATCCATGCTGTTAGGCGCGAGCGGCTGGAAAACGTTTATTCACGTGACGCTGCCGAATATTAAATGGGGACTGCTGTATGGAATTATCCTTTGTAATGCTCGGGCAATCGGAGAATTTGGTGCTGTTTCCGTTGTGTCCGGCCACATACGCGGATTGACCAACACAATGCCTCTGCATATTGAAATATTATATAATGAATATCAATTTACGGCTTCATTTGCTGTCGCGTCATTAATGTCGGTGGCAGCTATATTCACATTGGTACTGAAGAATTTTTTCGAATGGAAGATGGATAAAGGAATGGGGGAGAAGGCATGATCCGGCTGACAGATATATCGAAACGGTTCGGGAACTACCAGGCGCTGAAAGGAATTGATCTGGATATCCCGTCCGGTGAACTGGTCGCATTGCTCGGGCCGTCTGGATCAGGGAAAACTTCGCTTCTGCGCATCATTGCAGGACTGGAAGGCGCAGATGAAGGAAGCATCCGTTTTGACGCAGACGAAGGGAATGAATTAGAGAAAAATGTAGGATTTGTCTTCCAGCATTACGCACTGTTCAAACATATGACTGTATTTGAGAATGTCGCATATGGCTTGAAGGTGAAAAAAAGAAAAGATCGTCTGCCGAAAAAGGTAATCCGGGAAAAAGTGCTTGAATTACTAAAGCTCGTCCGTCTGGAAGGTTTTGCTGACCGTTATCCGTCCCAGCTTTCAGGGGGGCAGCGCCAACGGGTCGCTTTAGCGCGGACATTGGCAGTGGAGCCGAAGATTTTATTGCTTGACGAGCCGTTCGGCGCGCTGGATGCGAAAGTGCGCAAAGAGCTGAGAAGATGGCTGCGTCGTTTGCACGATGAAGTAGCGGTCACAACAATTTTTGTGACGCATGATCAGGAAGAAGCACTGGATGTGGCCGACCGCATTGTCATTTTGAATGACGGGAAGATTATTCAGGAAGGCTCTCCTGATGAAGTCTATCATCATCCGAACAGCCCGTTTGTCTATAACTTCCTTGGCGATGTCAATTTATTTAAAGGACGGCTGGAAAAAGGCAAGCTGCACCAAGGAGTCTGTGAATGGGAAATTAATGGAGACATAGTCAGCCAAAGTGAAACGGCTGTCGGTTTCGTCCGACCGCATGATATTTCGATATCCCGCGACCATGCGCTGAAAGATTCGGTTCCTGCCTGGATCACCTATATCCAGGCATTCGGAAAATCAGTCAGAATTGAATTGAAAAGGCAGGACAGCGAAGAATATCTGGAAGCAGAATTATCCAGAGAGCAGTTTACTGAGCTGAGACTGCAGATTAAGGAATTGGTTTTTGTGAAACCGAATCAGCTGCATGTATTCACTCCTGATGATTATGTAATTTAAAATCGCCTCTGTTATATAACTGTTGAACAGGTCATAGAATGATAGGTCGATAAAGTGCTGTGCAAATTTTCACAATTCAGTTGAAAGTTATCTAGACTTTAGGTATGATAAGTACTAACACGACTTCAAATTAGGACATGAATCGTCAATTACAAGACGCTTTCTTGATCAATGGCTGTGGGGGCAACTATGATCAATGGCTGAAGAATCGTGTTCGATGCCGTATGTTATACAACAGAGCGGCAAAAAATCTTAAGGGGTGGATTTATTCCATGACAAACTATGAAAAAGTTGGTAAACTGCAAGTTGCAAACGAGCTGTATAACTTCATTAATGAAGAAGTTCTATCAGGCTTAGAAATCCGAAAAGATCAATTTTGGGCGGACTTTGATTCACTTATTCATGAACTTGCTCCTGAAAACAAAGCGCTGCTGGAAAAACGCCTTGACCTGCAGAAGAAAATTAATGAATGGCATCAGAAAAATAACGGAAAAATTGATCCAAATCAATATAAAGATTTTCTTAAAGAAATCGGCTATTTAGAACCGATTGCAGAAGACTTCCAAGTAACGACTTCGAATGTAGATGAAGAAATTGCAGTACAGGCAGGCTCCCAGCTGGTAGTACCTGTCGATAATGCACGCTATGCTCTGAACGCAGCCAATGCAAGATGGGGAAGTTTGTATGATGCATTATACGGAACGGATGTCATCAGTGACGAAGGCGGCGCAGAAGCAGGGGTGCAGTACAATCCGATCCGCGGTCAGAAAGTAATCGATTTCGCTAAAAACCTGCTGGATCAGGCAGCTCCTCTGTCTGAAGGGTCTCATGCTGATGCGGCAGCGTATACAGTAGCAGACGGCAAGCTAGAAGTCACACTGCAGAACGGCAATAAAACAACTTTACAAGACACTTCTCAATTTGCTGGTTACAATGGTACGGAAGATGCTCCGTCCGCTGTATTGCTGACAAATAACGGCTTGCATATCGAAATTGCGATTGACCGCGCTCATCCGGTTGGAAAAGACGACGCAGCGGGCGTAAAAGATCTGATTATGGAAGCGGCGCTTTCTACATTAATGGACTGCGAAGACTCTATCGCGGCAGTGGATGCTGAAGATAAAGTCGGCGTTTACCGCAACTGGCTGGGTCTGATGAAAGGTGACTTGGAAGCTTCTTTCCAGCGCGGCAGCAAAACGGTTACGAGAAGAATGAATCCTGACCGTACGTATAAAACGGCGGACGGCAAAGAACTGTCATTGCATGGCCGTTCATTAATGTTCGTACGTAATGTTGGTCACTTGATGACAAATAACGCAATCCTTGATCAACACGGTAATGAAGTGCCGGAAGGGATCCTAGACGGTGTCATCACTTCGCTGATTGCTACACATAATTTGAAAGAAGACACGGAATTCAAGAACTCCCGTCACGGTTCAATCTATATCGTTAAACCGAAAATGCACAGTCCGGAAGAAGCTGCATTTGCGAATAAACTTTTCGACCGTATTGAAGACGTGCTGAAATTAGAACGCAATACATTAAAAATTGGTCTAATGGATGAAGAACGCAGAATGTCGTTGAACCTGAAATCTGCAATCAATGAAGTGAAAGAGCGAATTGCTTTCATCAACACGGGATTCCTAGACCGTACGGGAGATGAAATCCATACGTCGATGGAAGCTGGACCTGTGATCCGTAAAAATGATATGAAAGCCTCAAAATGGCTTGCTTCCTATGAATCTTCAAACGTTGCAGTAGGAATTCAAGCAGGACTTCCAGGACATGCGCAGATCGGCAAAGGAATGTGGGCAATGCCTGATATGATGGCTGCGATGCTGGAGCAGAAAATCGCTCATCCGAAAGCGGGCGCAAGCACAGCATGGGTGCCTTCACCTACAGCAGCTATTTTGCACGCACTGCATTATCATGAGGTGAATGTGAAAGAAGTGCAGGCGGGTGTCGACAGCTCGATTGATTATCAGGACGGTATTCTTGAAATTCCACTGGCTCCGAACTCTGATTGGCCGGCTGAAGAAATTCAGTCTGAACTGGATAATAATGCGCAGGGAATTCTTGGCTATGTGGTCCGCTGGATTGATCAGGGGGTTGGATGTTCAAAAGTTCCGGATATCAATGATGTCGGTTTGATGGAAGACCGCGCAACATTGCGTATTTCAAGCCAGCATATTGCAAACTGGCTGCGTCACGGTATCTGTACAAAAGAGCAGGTACAGGAAACTATGGAACGCATGGCAAAAGTGGTAGATGAGCAAAATGCCGGAGATGAATTATATCAGCCCATGGCTCCAAATTACGGCGATTCTGTTGCATTCCAGGCAGCTTGTGATCTGGTATTCAAAGGCGCTGAACAGCCGAGCGGCTACACAGAGCCGATATTGCACGCCCGTCGTATTGAGGCGAAAGCAAAAGCGAAACAAAAAGCAACTGTACAAAACTAAAGATATACCGTCACGGAGAGTCAACCGACTTTCTGTGACGGTTTTTCAGTTATATTCAAAGCTGGTGTTCCAGATTTTTTCTAATAAATCTGTAAATATGTTATACTATCGGCAATAGTAGAAGAAGGGGGAGAATAGATATGTTGCAAAAAGATCAAACCGTTTTTGTACTCGTGGATGTGCAAGGGAAACTTGCCCAAATAGTGAATGAAAGTGAAAAACTGCACGAAAATCTTGAAAAAGTGATAATAGGATTGCATGTTTTAGACATTCCTATCCTTTGGCTGGAGCAATATCCTGACGGGCTGGGACCCACTACAGAATCTTTATCGAGTTTGTTGAAAGGGCAGGAGCCGATTGCCAAAATGACTTTCAGTGCAGCCGGCAATGAAGAATTCATGAAACAGCTGAAAGCTACAGGCAGGAAACAAGTTCTTATTGCGGGAATTGAAACGCATATTTGTGTCTATATGACTGCGGCGGATTTAGTGAAACAGGGATATGAAGTTGAAGTCATTGAAGACGCTGTCACTTCACGGACCGAAGCGAATAAACAAATCGGTTTGCAGAAAATGAATGGTCTTGGCATCGCAGCTACTTGCGTGGAAACTGCCCTTTATGAACTAGTAGGCCAAGCAGGCACAAGTGAGTTTAAACAAGTATTGAAAATCATAAAATAATAGAAAAAAGCGAACTGCCTTTGTAACACATTGGCGTTCGCTTTCTTTATTCCCATTGTTCTCGCTGTAAATCTTCCGCAATAAGCTGCAAATCGTCAGCAGTAATAGTCAAAAGTTCATATTCAGTCGTTTCTGCCAGCTGTGCGGCCATCTGCTTAATGAATTTTGGAGAACCTTCATTTTCTTCATCGTATACAAGGAGCAGCGCATCTGAGTTACGCAGAAGAAATTTATTCTTTTCTACAAATTGCCAGGGCGCCTCATACGGTTTGTTTGTCAGACTCACAGAGTAGTCTGACATCGCGATAATCTGTTCATACATTTCTTTCTTCTCGTCATTCCAGTTAGCCTGCTGATCCAGGAATGGAGTGATGACCGCATATTGCAGCTCCGGATAGTCTTCTTGCAGTTCCCATACACACTCGACCGCCCAAGTCTCGACTCCAAGCTGGCCGCTGACGATCACCCATTCTAATCCCTGATCGAGCAAGGAGAGAAGTCGATCTGTCAGTGCTTTTTTTATGATCGCAATGCCGGGATGCTGCTCATTAAAAATCCCTAATTCATGTGCTTTATAGCCGCTGACGAGTACGCGTTTATTCATTGCTGTCCGCTGATTGCGGCTTGAGCCAATTTTGTGATAGTCATATCATCCATCGGCGGGTTATGAAGGCCGGCGCGCACATCACGGTAATGGCGTTGAAGGGGATTGGAAAGTTCCAAACTTTTTGCGCCTACAATCCGCATTGCAAGATTGACTATTTCAATTGCGCTGTTCGTGACAATCGACTTAGCGACTCCTAGTTCGTTCTGTAAATGAATACGGCGTTCGGGATTATCATAAATCCCAGCAATGTCATAAAGTAAATGACGCGCTTTAATCAATTCTAAATCCATTTTGCCGATTTGTGTCTGAATATTAAACAGCGAAGCAATCGGTTCATTCATGCTGTTAGGCTGGTATGTTGAAGCAAAATGGACAGCATAATCCCGTGCTGCCTGTGCAATACCGAGATAACAGGCCGGTATATGCAGCAGCCAGCCATTTTGTTTGCTGCCTGGGCGCAGTTCATTCAATTCAACTAGCTGTTGATCCTGAACTTTCACTTGTTCCAATACTAATGTTTGGCTTTCTGTCCCGCGCATCGAAATCGTATGCCAGGTCTCTTTAATAGAAAGTCCGTCTGCTTCACGCGGGATCAAAAAGAATCCAACTCGCTGTTTTTCTTCCACCCAGGCTGAAACAAGAAAATGGGTGAGAACAGGAGCCATAGTAGTGAAGGTCTTTTCGCCAGTTATGATCCAGCCATTTTCGAAACGTACCGCTTCTGTTTGCGGCCGACCGCCGCGAGTAGGGCTGCCGCTCTGGACTTCAGTAGCTGAACGGTTGACCAATGCTCCATTTTGGATGGCTTCGCTGAAGTGTGTTAATTGTTCAGCAGACCAGATGGTTTTCTCGAAAATTTCACCGGCGGTTGCCTGATGCCAGCCGATTGCAAGAGCTGTCGAGCTGTCAAACCGGGCAATTGTCTCTTGGAAGAGCACCATATCCGTTACCTTGATTCCGGCTCCGCCGAATTGCTTGGGTAAGATTAACGAAGTATAGCCCATTTCAACAAGTTTTTGTATATTCTCTTTTGGGAATTTGGATTGTCTGTCAGACTGCTCTGAAAAGCTGCTGAAAAACGGACCTGCCTCGGTCAATTCATTGACCCACCGGCGTTGAAAGTCCGTTGTGATAAAAAGTTCTGTCGACACGAGTAACACGTCCTAACTGCTTCAGTCTACATTCTTCTATTGAGTAATTCTTTAGAGTCTGTATGTATAAAAACAAGAAATCCTTGAGTATCTCCTTCAAGGTCATGAAATTACAGTATACTAGAAAACTAAACAAAATACCATTCAGACGAACAAAAAACTAGCAGGAAATACAGATTACGTCATGACTAAATAAAGTACGATCGGAATAGTCAATAAGCTTAATAAAGTTGTAGCCAGTGTTGTAAAAGAAACGAGATCAGGCTCTGTTCCAAACTGTACAGCAAACATGGTTGTATTTGCTGAACCAGGCATTGCCGCTTGGATAATAAGCACAGCTTTCAGCAAGTTATCGACAGGAAGGAACAACAAAATAACGACCGCTATTATAGGAGAGAAAACCATTCGGATAAGTGTAGCTGCTGTAACATAGCGGTAGGCAACGCGCTTGCGAACAATCATTGCCAACTGCATGCCGAGAACAAGCATCACTACAGGAATGGAAGCGTCTGCTATCAAATCAACCCCCTGCATCATGGAGTCTGACAGGTTAATCGACGTATATTGAAAAATGACACCAAGGATGGCGGCATAGATCAATGGCATTCGAATGACCCGCTGCATGGAATCGCGCCACGTTGCCTTCGCTTCACCGCCTATTGAAGCGAAGAAAATGCCGATGGAGTTCATCAGGATCGACTGAAATACCATCATGATAACTCCATAATCAAAAGCTTCCGAGCCGAAAGCAAATAATACCACCGGTACGCCATAATTCCCGCTGTTCATGAAAGCGGCGCTCAGTATCATTGCAGAACGTTCAGACCGGGATGCTTTCATTGCACTTGCTGTGATCCAGACCGTTATGAATAACACGATCAATAATATGAGAGCAAATGCAGCAATATAGAGATACGTGCTGTCCAACTCATTTTTATAGAAAGTACGAAAAGCTAAAAATGGTGACATTAAGTAAAGCGCTGCCGTGGAGAGCGTCTTAATGTCGAATGAAAGAAATTTCTGGCCGATGAAGCCGATTAGGAAGATAAATAATACAGGTGCGATAATACCGATAAGTTCCAAGAAAATTCCGTCCTTTCTAAGCTGCCACTCTATTATAAACAATTTTGAGTAACAGAATCTATAGGTTTCTGCAGAAGAACGAAGAAAATAATATTTATACAACGAATTGTATAAAAATGACTGTGAATGGCATGTGCAATAATGAAAGAAATTGAACAGGCAGGGAGTAAAGAACCCTTTCAGATTCAGGCTTTAAAGAACTGGTTTAATAACTAACACTAGTTCGAATGACTTTATGTTTTTATAAAAAGACATAAAAAGACAAATGATTATAGATTGCTTTAAATTTTTAAAACAGTAAATCTCCTTGTATACGAGTACAGCATATTGCGGTATAATTATTTATAAATGAATACCTTTGTATAAGTATTCATTCATTTGAATAAAGGGGATGAAATCGTGAAATTCACGGTGGGCAGGAAAATTTGGGTTGGTTTTTTAAGCGTTGGCATTATTATGGTTATTATAGGGGCAATAGGTTATTTGTCTTTAAAAAATGTCAATGAAAAATATCGTTTTTTAATAGATGACCGTATGTATAAAGTAGTTTTACTTGAGCAGCAAATGAGTGATCAAAACTATTTAACAAGCAGTATCCGCGGGTACATGCTGCATGGGAATGATACCTATCTATCTGAAATTCAAGAAAAACAAGAAAGTAATCAAGTTCGTTTGGAAGAGTTAGATAAGATTATACATAATAAAGATATGAAAGACGCTATTTTAGAAATTCGTGCGGCAACGACAAATTACGATGGCGTCATAAGGAATATAATAAGTCAAATAGAAATAGGTGACCGTGACAGAGCGCTGCAGACTGGAACGAATGGTGCAATTTATCAAGAGATTATCTCAACTAATATACAAGCCATGATTAAGTACCAAAAAGAACAGCAAAACCAGGTTGAAAAGCAAGTGGAAGGTTATACAAATGCTGCAATCTTACTGATGGTTGTACTCATCGTGCTTGGCTTGATCGGAAGTATCATTATTACTATTATCATCAGCCGGTTAATCAGCCGTCCTGTTCAACAAATGACAAGTGCGCTCAATAAAGTATCAGCCGGAAATTTTGCTTTGGATGAAGTAACTATCAAAAACCGGGATGAAATCGGGGATATGGCGACAGCCTTAAATTCGATGGTTGCAGATTTGCGAGGCATCATTCAGCGGGCAAAAGATTCAGCGAGTCAGCTGGCTGTTCAATCAGAAGGATTATCTGCCAGTGCGGAAGAAAGCTTGGCTGCTTCGGAAATGGTTGCAGAGATTTCCGAGAAAAATCTGCAGACAAGTGAAGCACAGACACACATAGTCAGTCAGTCTACTGCTTCAATGGAAGAAATGATAACGGCGATTGACCAGATTACAGAGGATAATGAAGAAATGCTTGGTTCTTCCGAAGATGTCGCCCGTTTGGTAAAAGAAGGTTCTTCATTGATGAATGAAACGACAGATCAAATGAACAATATCAGCCAGACGATTGGTGATTCGATGGTGACAATCAATGAATTGGCCGCCCGTTCAGAAAACATTAGAAATGTAACCGCCATGATTACGAACATAGCGGAACAGACAAATCTATTAGCATTAAATGCGGCGATTGAAGCAGCTCGGGCAGGGGAACACGGCAAAGGCTTTGCAGTCGTTGCTGACGAAGTGCGAAATTTGGCGGAACAGTCCAAACAATCTACTCAGGAAATCGGCCGAATGATTGACACGATTATTGAAGATGTGACAAAGGTTGTTGCAAGTACCGATGAAGGCCATAAACGTGTAGAGGAAGGGCTGGCATCGACCGAGAAAACGAATGCAGTTTTTGCGAGTATCGAACATGCGACATCAGATGTCAGTGAAAAAGTTTCCACTGTTTCCGCGGCTATTGAAGAAATCCGCGCGATGACAGATGAAGTGGCAGCTGGTTCTAAGCGCGTAGAAGAATTAGCGATCCAGGCTTCTGCAGAGGCACAGTCGACAAGTGCTGCAACAGAAGAACAGCTGGCAGCAAACGAAGAGATTACCTCCAGTTCCCAAACATTGGCGGTGCTGGCAGAACAACTTCAAAGCGATATGGGCCGCTTTCAAGTGTGATTAAATAGAGAAAAGCTGATTGCAACACGCAATCAGCTCTTTTTTAAGGGGAAATATTCTATCGATTCGTAGGAAGGTATAACGTTTGGATTGATTTTAAACAAGGTGAAGCCATTTATATGAATGGGAATAGGTATTATTTCCTCTTTCACCAATTGCATTTTATCAGCAGTTTTACGTTTTTTTGCAATCGTCACATGCGGAACAAATCGTGTATCCTTTTCCAAGTCCAGTATTTTTTCAGTCCGTCTGGCAATCTGTCTCTGCAGGTTGCACATTGCGTTAACTTTTTTAACTGAAAGATAGACAACCCGAGGACCGGTAGACGAACCGAAAAATTCTAAACCTGTTAGAGATGTAGAGAAACATGGATGGTCACTCGCGATCTTATGCAGGGAAGAAATGAGCATTTCTGCGCTTTTTTGGTTCATCTCTCCTATATAACGCATGGTTATATGCAAATCATCCTTGTGCGGAAGGACTTTATATTTTTCTTTTAACAGATATTTGGCGCGAAACTTTTCTGCCAGCTCTGAAGCGGAATCAGCGGCCGTGATGCCGATAAAGTAATGTTGAGCCACTTTTCAGTTCACCTCCTGCTTATTAGATTCCCTTCTCTGCAGATAACTATACATGGAAGGCAGAAAATTTGCATTTACATGATAAAGATGAAGAGCAAACTGACAAACTGGCAGGGTAATGTGTATAATTAAAGATGTATCTAACGTAAAAGCAGAAAAGAGAAGGGGGCAGGCGATATGATCAAAACACTGATATTTGATTTGGATGATACGCTGATTTGGGATGCAAAAAGTATTGCCATGGCATTTCAGAAGACATGTGAATATGCTACGAAAAAGACAGGTGTTAACCCGGTTGAGCTTGAGAAAGCAGTGCGCCAGGAAGCTAGAGAACTGTATGCAGCTTATGAAACTTATCCTCATACACAAAATATAGGCATCAATCCATTTGAAGGTCTTTGGGGCGTATTTGATGATCCAGGTGAAGAATTTCAGAAAATGAAAGAGATTGTTCCGGGTTACCAGCGGGATGCATGGATTAAAGGACTGAAGAAGTCAGGCGTGGATAATGAAGCTTTTGGAAGAGAGCTAGCGGAGGTGTTCCCGAAAGAACGGAAAAATCATCCCTATATTTACGAAGAAACGTTTGATGTGCTGGATCGTTTAAAAGGGAATTATCAGCTGATTTTGCTGACGAACGGGTCTCCCAGTCTGCAGCAGATCAAGTTGACGATTTCTCCGGAGATACCGCCGTATTTCGACCATATCATCGTGTCCGGAGCTTTTGGTAAAGGTAAACCTGATGCAACGATTTTTCAGCATGTCCTGGATACTTGCGGTATAACTGCGGATGAAGGACTGATGATCGGTGATAATCTGATGACCGATATACTCGGCTCAAGCAGAGTGGGTATGAAAAATGTATGGATCAACCGTGAAAGCAAGCTGCCTGTCGATGGAGTAAAACCGACGTATGAGATTGACCACTTAGAAAGTTTATTTCCAATACTATCCCAACTTACAAACTAAAAACATAAAAAATCCAGCTGATTTTCTATCAGCTGGATTTTTGTCATTCTTATAGATCAACCGCTTTTGCATCATGGATATTTTGGACTTCTTTAATACGGGAAACAGAAGCAGACTCCACATGGTGATCGACTGTAAGCATCATGATTGCGTCTCCGCCTTCAGCAGAACGTCCTACCTGCATTGCAGCGATATTGATATTTTCTTCTGCAAGCAAAGTACCTACGCGGCCGATTGCGCCTGGCTGGTCAATATGGCGGATGAACAACAAGTGACCTTTAGGGATAGCGTCCACTACATAGTCATCTACTTTTACGATGCGCGGTCCCAGTCCGTTCAGAAGAGTACCCGCTACTTTGCGGATGCCTTTCTGTGTAACGATTTCTACTGTGATTAAGTTAAGGAAACCTTTAGCAGTCGTCGTTTTCTGTTCATTTATTTTTATGCCATAACGGTCAGCCAAAAGCTTTGCATTCACGTCATTTACAGTTTCGCCAAGATTACGCTTCAGCAAACCTTTTACTGTGTTGCGTGTTAATGCACGTACATCATAGTTCGCCAATTCGCCTGCATATTGAATATTAATTTCTTCAATAACAGAGTTTTGAATTTGGGACAGGAACATACCAAGCTTTTCAGTTAGATCGAAGAAAGGCTCGATTTTTGCTAATACATCACGAGAAACGGATGGCAAGTTTACCGGGTTGCGAACAGATCCGATATTGAGGAAGTTCACAACGTCACGGCTGACATCTACTGCAACAGATTCTTGCGCTTCAATTGTGCTTGCTCCTAAATGAGGTGTAGCAATCACTTGCGGCAATGTCAGCAATTTGTGGTCAAGGAAAGGCTCTTCTTCAAATACATCAAGCGCTGCTCCGGCAACCTTCCCGGCAACAATTGCATCATACAAAGCATCTTCGTCAATGATTCCGCCGCGTGCACAGTTGATGATCTGAACGCCGTCTTTCATTTTTTCGAATGCTTCTTTATTAATCATTCTGCGAGTTTCTTTCAGTAATGGCGTGTGGACGGTAATGAAATCTGCTGCAGCCAGTACTTCATCTACTGTTCCGATCTCAATGCCTAATTTTTTAGCAATGTCTTCTGTCAGGAATGGGTCATATGCGACAACGCTCATACGCTGACCTTTAGCACGGCGTGCAACTTCTGCTCCGATTCTGCCCAGCCCGATAATACCGAGTGTTTTATCCTTCAGTTCGACCCCAAGGAAAGATTTACGGTCCCATTTATTGTTCTTCAAAGAATTGAAAGCCTGAGGGATTTTCCGTGCCATTGCCATCATCATCGCGACAGTGTGCTCAGCTGCTGAGTTTGTATTACCGTCAGGAGCATTGACAACAATGATTCCTTTTTCAGTTGCTGCATCCAAATCGATGTTATCGACGCCTACACCTGCACGGCCGATAATTTTCAATTGATCAGCAGATTCTAATAATTCTTTTGTTACAGTAGTTTGACTGCGCACTAGAAGGGCATCGAAACCTTTAATTCTGTCTTTCAGCTGATCTGGAGTCAAATCTGTATCAATAACAATTTCAAAACCTTCTGCCTGCCTTAATGGAAAAATACCATCCTCGCTGAGTGGATCACTAATAAGTACTTTAAAAGCCATGATTATCATTCTCTCCTTCAGTAAATTGTTTTGGTCCTGCATTCGGGTAATGAGCATTCATCTGATCAATCGTCTATGTAAGCTGCGCTAACCTCCTTTTAGGAAAAATAAAAAAGCCTTCCACCCCTTACAATACGTAAGGGGCGAAAAGCTCGATTAACTAACGCGGTACCACCCTTGTTTTGCTGCCGGAGCAGCCTTCATTCAGCATGCGTAACGTGCATGTGACGGATCGGCCTACTGAATATTCAGCCAATCAATTCGGAAGTGCCGCCATCCTAAGAATTTGCTGACTCTCACCACATCATCAGCTCTCTAAGAAATTCTATTACGGAAAGGTATGTCTTCGTCAAAATTGTTTTGCATGTATTAAATTTAGAACTAATCATAACACGTCCAAAACAATTGTCAATTACTTTTAAGCAAAAAATCAAAAAGTATTAAATGCGAACATATCTTATTGAATATATTGTGAACGTTCGTGTTTGAATGATGAAAATGAAAGAAATGCACTTAATATCAAGTTTGTTCTGTAAATTAGATAAGTCGTCAAGAGAGAAGAAGGATAGTAAACAATGCTATAATGACGGCAGAATAAGTAGAAAAGAGGTTATATTTATGAGGAAACTTGAGACTTTGGAACAATTTGACGGGCTGAAGAAAGAAGAGCGTGTAATTTTCTTGTTTACTGCAGACTGGTGTCCTGATTGCAGAGTGATCGAACCGTTTCTGCCGGAGTTGGAAATCGAGTTTTCGGAGTATGAATTCTTTTCTGTTGACCGCGACGATTTCATTGACCTTTGCAGTCAGCATGATATTTTTGGCATTCCCAGCTTTGTCGCTTATAGCAAAGGTAAGGAATTGGGACGTTTCGTCAGCAAGAATCGCAAAACAAAAGAGGAAATTGAAGAGTTTATCAATAGTTTATAAGCACAAACAGAAACCATCCCGCGAGTTGGGATGGTTTTCCTGTTATTCCATATCGCCAATCTGTTTCAGCAGTATTTTTGCACCTTCGGGACTGATGAATAATCCGTTAGATAATTCCTTGTTATCTTCGTTTACTTCACCGGTTATGAAACAAGCTTTGTTAACTTGGTATTTCCTCAAGATGATCTGTTCATCTTCCGAAAAGATTTCTATTGGATCCCCTTTGACAATTTGCAGAGTTTGACGAAGTTCTTTTGGAATGACGATTCTGCCAAGATGATCGACTTTGCGAACAATACCTAAAGATCTCATGGATGCCTCCTTCGGAAATAATAGTCTGTATGTCTATTATACGGAAAATTTTGTTTTATACAATTTGATTGGCTGGAATGAGTAGAACTATTTGATAATTCCGCTATACAATTTATATATTAATGTTATAATAGTCTGTAATTACATAAAACTTATCAAGAGAAGCTGAGGGAACTGGCCTGATGACGCTTCAGCAACCTCTGTGCAAACAGGAAGGTGCTAACTCCAACAAGATTGTTTTCTTGAGAGATAAGAATGATATCCCGAACCTCATTTTCTTATCTATAGGAAAATGAAGGTTTTTTTATTGAAAATAACTGGCCGAGTGAATGGCCGAGGAGGAAGAAACATGCCGATTAATATACCGCAGCAGTTACCAGCAGGAGAGTTACTGAAAGAAGAGAAGATATTTGTGATGGATGAGAATCGAGCGGTTGCACAGGATATCCGCCCGTTAAGTATATTAATCCTAAATTTAATGCCTGAAAAGGAAAAGACGGAACTGCAGCTGCTGAGATTGCTGGGTAATACACCGCTTCAGGTAAATGTGACATTTTTGAATACCGCCTCTTATACATCGAAAAATGTCAGTCAGACACATTTAGAAACATTTTACACAACTTTTGAGCACGTTAAAGACCGCCGTTTTGATGGAATGATTATTACAGGGGCACCGATAGAACTGATGCAGTTTGAAGATGTAGTTTATTGGAAAGAGCTGGAGGAAATTATGGATTGGACCAAGACGAACGTGACCTCAGTCCTTCATATTTGCTGGGGAGCACAGGCTGCACTTTATCATCATTACGGAATTGATAAGTTTGAACTGCCTGAAAAGTGTTTTGGTGTATTTGCACACGAAGTCTATGATCAGACAGTAAATCTTTCACGCGGTTTCAATGATGTATTTGTAGCGCCGCATTCAAGACATACAGGTGTATCCATTGAAGAAATAGAGAAACACCCAGATCTGACGCTGCTTTCTGTTTCAGAAGATGCGGGAGCGTTTATCGTCATCTCCAACGATGAAAAACATATTATGGTGACAGGTCACTTGGAGTATGATGCGCATACATTAGACAGTGAATATAAAAGGGATGTTGAAAAGGGAATGGAAATTGATGTTCCTGAAAATTATTATCCGAATGATGATCCAAATCAGGAGCCGATGAATACATGGCGTTCTCATACGCATTTACTGTTTTCCAACTGGCTGAATTACTACGTCTATCAGGCAACTCCATTCGTATGGAATTGAAAGAGCCGGCTGCTTCTGACATGATGAGCGTATAAGTCCATCCGTTTCACACATACTCCATACAATGGAGGTGTACGTTTGTGAATATAGATGAATTTTGGGAGTTGGCTTTCTGGGAAATGACACTTCGGACAGTGCTCTCCTTTGTGGTACTCTTGATCCTGGCGCGTTTTATGGGGAAAAAGCAAGTATCGCAGTTAACGTTCTTTCATTATGTAACAGGGATTACTATAGGTTCGATTGCGGCTAACCTGGCAGGAGAGTCGGAAACGCCTTTCTTGAATGGTTTGTATGGAATGATATTATGGGCAGTTTTGACAATTGTCGCTAATTACTTATCATTCAAATCAATCAAACTGCGTGTTTTATTGGACGATAAACCGATGATTGTGATTGAAAATGGTGAAATCATTGAAGGTTCACTCCGCAAATTAAGACTGAGTTTTAATGATCTGAATATGTTGCTTCGTGAAAAGTCCATATTTTCCATGAAAGAAGTAAATTATGCGATATTCGAAACAAACGGAAATCTCAGTGTGATGTTGAAAACAGGGGAGGAACCGGCCACCAAGAAAGATGTGCAGGCTTCATCACCTCCGCCGAAATATATTCCTACTGAAATAATCACAAACGGCAAAGTGGAAGAAAAGAATATGCGAGAATTGAAGCTGACAGATGTATGGTTGACAAAGCAGCTGGAACAGCAGGGAATCGCAAGGCCGGAGCAAGTGCTGTATGCAGAAATTCAGACGGATGGCAGTCTGTATGTTAATACATTGAAAAGTGTTTGAACTAAATGTCGCCGCATGTCAGGTTACTGGCGTGCGGCGACATTTTTACAGTATTTGCCAGGCACGCTGCTTGGCAATCGCGGCAAGTTTTGCATCAGGTCTGACGGCAACGGGATGACCCACTTGTTCCAATACAGGCAGATCTGAAATGCTGTCCCCATAGGCAAAGCTTTTTTCCCATTCCACTGTCTTCCCTTCCAAAGCGCAGTAAATCATCTCATTTTTACGCTGTCCTTGAATATGTAAGAAGGGCTGGTCCATCGCTATATGCTCCCCATTGACAGGGATTTCGGTTCCGATGATTTCATCAAAGGTTAAATGGCTCGTAACTGCAGTCAAAAATGGTGTGTAAGCACCTGAAACCAACAGTACGTGATAACCTTCTTCCCGATGTTTAGCGAGTCTATTGACGACGTCTTCATTAAAATCACTTGACATCTCGTCCTGCATTTCTTCGAAGTAAACCCGAAGCTGGGGAATTGTCAGTGTTTCCAATGCCTTCAAATAAAGCATCATGGAACGTTCTTTCATGACCGGTTCCGGAAGCATTTTTAATTTGTAACGAATATACAATGGCAGGATGGACCGGTAAAACTTGCCGTAATATTGCTGATAGGCCGGATGTTTTTTTAAATGTTCCATCAGGAGTTTAAACGTTTCTTTCGTATATAACGTGCCGTCAAAATCAAAAATTGCAACTTTCATTCAGACACCCCTCAGTTCATTCATCTCCTTACAGTATACAAATATAATGAGTGGAAAAGCAAAAAAGCAGGCGGAGAGAAAAAATCTCCGTCTGCAATGAGGTGAATTACTGAAGGTTTTTCGGCATACTTGGCTGTCCTTGTGAAGGAGCATATGAGTTGAGAAGCATATTCATATCCTGGCTGTTCAGTTGCGGTACTTGGTAGTAATGATGTTTGTTTTGGTAAATCGACAACTCATATGCCATTTCAATGCAGTTTGGAATCGAATCTGCTAATACACGGCGTACAACAGGGTTACAAACTTCAAGAGAAGCAGCAGTCTTGCCTGTGGCGCCTTCTTTAACTGCACCCAGCAAGAAACCTGATACGATTTCATCCGTTATCTCCGCTGTGGATTGGATCGGCTTGGAAGGCGCTTTTTCTTTCATCCCATAGACAAAATCACTGTTTTCCTGCATTTGATATCGCTGTGTAGGATGTGAAGGATCTTTTCCGCTTTTGAAACACTCGACTGTAATATTGTACTCGTCCAGCATAAAACGATACTGGCGGTCCAGAATATCCAAGAGTTCCGGATCTTTTACGTGCGGACGCAGCAACATGGATTGATTCAGCGCACCTACTGCTGCATTTAATACTTCGTGCACATCAAAAAGTTCATGACCGCCATGGTTCATTGAGGGTGTTACTGGACCGTCATGCATGTGCTGGGATGTCTCGAATTGATTTGTCAAATACATTTCCTCCTTCAATTATAATTCACATCAACGGTAGTATGAGAAGAAAAGGATAAATTATTCATCATGCATATTTTGACTGTCCCGACAATATCTTTGGTAGAGACTAGAAGAAAGGTGTGTTTGGATATGCAAATTCATGTTGTGCAGCCGGGAGAAAGTTTATATATGATTGGCAAAATGTATGGTGTACCGTACCAACTGATCGCTCAAGTCAATGAACTCGTGAGTGAGACGCGTCTGGCAATTGGACAAGCATTAGTGATACCAATTATCGGCACTTATTATTGGGTGCAGCCGGGCGACAGTCTTTACAAAATCGCACAAACTTATGGAATTTCTTTTGAAGAGCTTGCCAAGATTAATGCCATTAATCCTGCGGGTATATTAAGAATAGGACAGCGTTTATACATTCCTCAAGAGAAAAAGACGCCGATTGATGCGTTGCTGTATGTGGAGCCACGTAACCCGGTAAGTCAGGATATGCTTGCGGAAGTGAGGGAGCGAGTTGAACAGCTTACATATTTAGCGATGTTCAGCTATGAAGTTCAGCGGGACGGTTCTTTGAAGGCACCTGAAACAGCAGATATTCTGTCCATTGCAAAAGACGCTGGAGCGGTTAATATGCTTGTACTGACAAACTTAGAGAACTATGGCTTCAGTGCAGAGCTCGGACACGTGTTATTTACAGATCAAACCGCACAAAATAACATGATTAAAAATGCCATCGATACGGCGACAGCTTCGGGATATGGAGACATTCATTTTGACTTTGAGTTATTATTTCCCGAAGACCGTGCATTATATAATCAAATGCTGCGTAATGCACGTGAACAAATCCATAAGGCGGGACTAACACTATCGTCTGCGCTTGCCCCTAAAGCGGGCGAGGTGATGACAGGAATCTACGGAGCGCATGATTATAAAGCACATGGGGAAATTTGCGACTTTGTAGTCTTGATGACATATGAGTGGGGATATACATACAGTGCCCCGCAGGCCGTCAGTCCAATTGGTCCAGTCACAAAGGTGGTGGAATATGCTGTCAGTCAAATTCCAAGAGACAAAATCTTTCTTGGTCAAAATTTATACGGCTACGATTGGACGGCACCATTCGGCCAGGCGGACAGTAAGCCAGCCACCGCGCTCAGTCCTAAAGCTGCGACGAATCTTGCAATCGATCAAAATGTGTCGATCGAATACGACGCTTTATCTCAAGCACCTCATTATACGTATTATGATGAGCAAAGCATCGAGCATGAAGTGTGGTTTGAAGATGCAAGAAGCATTAATGCGAAGTTTACGCTGCTTAAGGATTTTAAGCTTCGCGGTATTATGTACTGGAAACTCGGCTTATCGTTTCCACAAAACTGGCTGTTGCTGGAGGACCGGTTTACTATCCGGAAACGATAAAAATAGAGCCTTCCTCAGAGGGAAGGCTCTTTAGCGTCATTTTATTCATTAGTCAGTGCTTTTACAGCGTTTTGGAAAAATTCCATGTCTGGATTTACGAGTAAGGCGGGTAAGAAAGCAAAAGTCATGATGAGCAGCAGATTAGCTCCTATAATTGAGCGGATTGGGTTGTTTTTCTTTGTCATATTGCTTCGCCTCTTTCTTTTCGTATTGTTTCTCCCGCTCAGGCAAAAGCCACTGTTCTGCTAGCTCCGCGCAGATTGTTTGAATAGATTAATAATACTATATATTCTGTTTATTGTAAATGGGAAATTTCTAATTAATACATAAAACTGACACAAAAATTGGAGCAAACGGAATAAAAAATAAAAAAATCTTGTAACTTACTATGGTTTCAGTGATAATATTGGAATACACAGAAATATTTCGAACAATTAAAATTCAATTTATTCAGTAGAATTCATCCTCTATGAGAAGTATTTTGTGTAGATTCAAGCGTGCAGGATAACTTCTACTGAGTAAAGTGAGCGACTGGTCGGTCGTCAGCTTTTAACTACCAACAAGGAAAGGGATGGTCGCATATGACAAAGATTGATGAAGTTCAATTCAACAACCGCAAACGGGCAAATGATTACGTACACGAAGTATATGAGCTGGTAAAGAAACGGAATCCGGACGAAAAAGAATTCTTGCAAGCTACCAGAGAAATCTTTGATTCCTTACGACCTGTCTTTGCAAAGCATCCCGAGTTTATGTCGAATGGAATTCTTGAGCGCATTACAGAACCGGAACGTATCATTTCATTCCGAGTGGCTTGGGAAGATGATCAGGGGAAAGTTCATGTTAACCGAGGGTTCCGTGTTCAGTTCAACAGTGATTTAGGTCCTTATAAAGGCGGCCTTCGTTTCCACCCTTCTGTAAATAACAGTATCATGAAGTTTTTGGCTTTCGAGCAAATCTTCAAAAATGCATTGACAGGCCAGCCGATTGGTGCGGGTAAAGGGGGTTCTGACTTTGATCCGAAAGGAAAGTCAGACCGCGAGATCATGCGCTTCACACAGAGCTTCATGACAGAGCTCAGCCGCCATATCGGACCGGACATTGATGTTCCGGCAGGTGATATCGGAGTCGGCAAACGTGAAATCGGCTATCTATTCGGCCAATATAACCGAATTAAAGGCGGTTACGAGGCAGGCATTCTGACAGGGAAAAATCCTGATCACGGCGGCAGCTTGGGACGTAAAGAAGCGACGGGTTACGGAACTGTCTATTTTGTAGATGAAATGCTGAAAGAGAACGATCTTTCATTGGAAGGCCAGACAATGATCGTTTCAGGTTCAGGAAACGTGTCTACTTATGCAATGGAAAAAGCGATGCAGCTTGGAGCCAAGGTTGTCGCGTGCAGTGACTCAGACGGCTATATTTACGATAAAGACGGCATCGATTTAGAACTTGTGAAAGAGCTGAAGGAATACGGCAATAAACGAATCTGGGAATACACAAAAGAACGTCCGGAAGCTGAATACCATGCAGATTGCAGTGCGATCTGGTCTGTTGCCTGCGATATCGCGCTGCCATGTGCCACGCAGAATGAAATCGATGAGATTGCAGCGCATATGCTGATTGCAAATGGCGTAAAAGCAGTTGGAGAAGGTGCGAACATGCCTTGTACGATTGAAGCGATCGAGATCTTCCAGGATCATAATATTCTATTTGCTCCGGCTAAAGCAGCCAATGCAGGCGGCGTAGCGGTATCTGCGATGGAAATGTCGCAAAACAGCCAGCGGCTTTCCTGGTCAGCAGAGCAAGTGGATGAGCATTTGAAAGTTGTTATGAAAAATATTTACACCGATTGTAAAAATGCGGCTGATGACTATGGCAAACCGGGAAATCTGGTCATGGGCGCGAATGTTGCAGGCTTCTTGAGAGTGGCGGATGCAATGGTCGCACACGGAATTAGATAATCGATAAGAAACAGACACATTATGTAATCAATGTGTCTGTTTTTTTGTTTTAAAACAATGGTCTTCGCCAAAACGTGTGCTTGACAGTTTATTTTATGAGAAGTTTGGGATTTGGCTGGGGTGGTGCAGGTGCAGTATAGGGTATAGAGGAGGTGGAAGGAGTCCGTTTCCCTGCGTTCCAGGCGGACGCATTCTGGAGGGCCCGCGGTGAGCCAACTTGGTCGCTGCGCTCCCGCAAGTTGTCTCACCTGTCGGGCTGATCCTCTCAGAGTCGCCGCCTTCCACTTCGGTACACTGGCTGGTGTTTCAGAACTTTTTATGTGGGCAGGCAGTATGAGCATTATATCTGAGATTATTATGATAGGTGTGGTATTACATGCACTACTATCATTCTGCATGGGCTAAGATTCTTGTGATCGATGCGTTTGCAAATCGAGTAACGGGACCAAGTCAACTAATCCACACTCTGCGAAAAAGAAGTATGTCATTCATTCTCACACTAGCGTAAGGCAATTCCCCAGTGCCGAAGCGGGTTCAAACTACAAACGCATTCTGGTTTCAAACTTCCCGTCAGATCGAGCAACGAGAACAACAGCTAACTAAATATACACCCTGCCAAAAAGCAACATGACATATTTCCTGCAACACCAGCGTAAGGCAATCCCCCAGCGCCGCAGCGGGTTTAAACTACAAACACACATCTCATTCAAAATTCCAGCAAAGTCGAGCAACGAAACATGCACATTATAAATCCACACATTGCCCAACTGCAGAAGGAATTTCGCAATTCGTACGTGACACATTGTCACGAACAGATATGGCGCAGACTCAAAACAATTTTTAAAAAAGTATTAGTCAATGAGCGGCGGCGATAAAGCGTCGCTGGTTTTTTGGAACTAAACGCCATTCTATTCCGTCTTACTGAACAAGAAGAGAGGCGAGTGAATGAAAAAACTGACAGCTGCAGGCATTGTCATAGTGATTTTGGCATTGATGTTTTGGTTCATTCCAAAAGAAAAGATGGAATCTGCGCAACATCACACAGCAGACGGTTCCCATGAATATGCCATTGTGTTAGGGGCGAAAGTAAACGGAGAAACGCCTTCTTTATCGCTTCGGTACCGGCTGGAGTCGGCAGCTGATTATGCCACACGTTTCCCGCATGTAAAACTAGTACTGTCGGGCGGCCAGGGTAAAGACGAAGCGATCAGTGAAGCACAAGCGATGTATCGTTATTTGCTCAATCAAGGTATAGCTAAAGAGCGGCTCATCATAGAAGACCGGTCAACTTCTACATATGAAAACCTGCAATTTACTAAAGAACTGCTTCCTGAATTGGCCGGTGTGACGATAATCAGCAGTGATTTTCATTTGGCCAGAGCACGATTTTTGGCAAAGCAACTGGGCTGGCAATCAGATGTGGTGGCAGCAAAGACTCCAGAGGTTGTAAAAACAAAAGTATTGATTCGGGAGCGGCTGGCTTTATTGAAGACGTGGATCTTCAGAAAATAAACTTAAACTGATACATACTGAAAAAAAGTGACGGAATCAATTGATTTCGTCACTTTTTTCTTATAAAGAAGAAATAGCATGGAATTGAGGTTCGCCATTACTGAATGTAGCAATATAACGGAAACCGATTGATTGGAACAGTTCAATGGATTCCCTGAATTCATGGGCGATATCTGAAGGGCGGTGTGCGTCTGATCCAAGCGTAAGAATTTCACCTCCGCATTGTTTGTAAAGGCGTAGAATATCTTCGCTTGGCATATTGTGCGCCAGACCATAACGTGTGCCTGAGGTATTAAGTTCGATTCCTTTGCCTTCAGGAATAATGGTCTGAAATATCTTTTCCAGATAATCATGGAATAAATGAGCCGGCGGCCGTCCGGTATAGCGTTTGATCAGATCCACATGGCCGAGCACGCTGTAACGTTTATAATTCTGAACACAGTAGAGCAGCTCCTTATAGTATGTTTCAAAAGCATCTTCCACAGAACGGTCGGCAAATAGTGCCTTATAATGAAGCGATTTATTTTCGACAGTGTGAAGTGAACAGATAACAAAGTCGAAACTGTGCTCGTCCATGAGTTGTTCGTAGCGATCTAGCAGATGGGGCTGCAGGCCGATTTCTACGCCTTTTTTAATCGTCAGCTGTCCTTCAAACTGATTGTTGAGCTGCTGGATTTTTTCAGCATAAGCAATCTTGTCGAAATCAAACAGTATTGTTTCATCGGGATATTCATAGTCGATGTGATCGGTGAAGCAAATTTCCTTCAGTCCTTTGGCCACGGATGCTTTGGCCATTTCTTTCATCGGGATTTCACAATCAGCTGAAAATGCGCTGTGCATATGATAATCAAACATTGGATCAGGTCTCCTTTTCTATAATCCATATTGTAGCAGATGAATTACGACAGATACAGTTGACAATACCCAAATAACCCATTATAGTAGTAATTAACTTTAGTCTAGTAAAGCGATGAAGTATTTATTGGAACGAAAGGCGGTAGAAAGTATCTTGTATTCTGAAATCCTGGCTCATGAACATGAGAGACATGAAAAAATTATCGAAACGTTGAGTAAACGTTTCACTACATATGGTTATAAGCGAATTAAAACATCAGCTTTTGAAAGGTATGATCTCTATTCGAATGTCCGCACATCGATCAATCAGAATGAAATGATCAAAGTGATTGATTATACCGGTGAATTATTGGTATTGCGTCCGGACGTGACTATTCCTTTGACACAGGAACTTGTTCAAATGAACGGCAGCCTGCCCGAAGAGATGCGCTATTACTATGTTCAGGAAGTATTCAGACAGACCTTCCGGGAAAATGAGGAGATCGGGAAGACGCAGGCGGGTGTCGAGTATTTCTGTGAAAGCTCACCTGAAGCAGATGCCGAGACAATTATGCTGGCATGTCATGCATTAAGGGATGTTGGATTTTCGGATGTGAAAATTGAAATCGGCCATGCGGGATTCTTCAATGAATTAATTGCAGACCTGTCATTGTCAGCAGAACTGACGGCTGAGCTGAAAATAATAATTCAGGCCAAGAATGTTGTGGAGATCGGTCCATTCCTGGAAAACTTGGAAATCGACCCATCAGTCAAAGAAGTATTAGAACAATTACCGTTCCTGTACGGTGCCCCTGAAACAGTTTTTGAAAGGCTTCAAAATTTGCGGGTAAGCGAATCTGTAAAGCAGGCCATCAACTATTTGCAACAGACATACGAAATCGCAGATCTATACGGCCTGAAAAAACATATCGTTATCGATCTTGGATTGATCAATCGTATGGGATATTACTCGGGCATCATCTTCCAAGGGTATGTAGAGAAATTTGGCAAACCTGTATTGATGGGCGGACGCTATGATTCTTTAAGCGAAGAATTCGGCATCAAAAGACCGGCGATCGGTTTTGCCTGTGAGATTGATTCGCTGGTAAAAGCAACGGCGCACAAAGAACTTCAAGAGCGTTTCAGCATAGATATCACAGTTCTTTATGAAGAAAGCCGAATGAAATATGCGATTGATATTACGAATGAATTGCGTGAACGTGATTATCGAGTGCTCTCCAAGCCAATGAAACAGACATTTCATTCGAAAGACAGTATGTACACGATTCAACTGACTGAACTTGTTAATGAGCTGACAGATGAAGAAGGAACAACTGAGTTTGCAGATTTCAAGGAATTGCTGGAGATGATTGTGAGCAGGAAAGGGGTACCTGAATGGACTATTTAACTGTCGCAATGGCCAAAGGACGCACGGCTGAGCGGGCGATGAAATTTCTGGAGAAATCGGATGTCCGCTTTTCAAATTTTACGGATGAAAGCAGAAAGCTCGTCATCTATGATGATCAACAGAAGATTAAACTCATTTTCGTCAAAGCGGTAGATGTCCCGGTGTATGTCGAGAACGGTGCAGCGGATGTCGGGATTGTCGGCAAGGATGTCATGATGGAAGACCCGCGTGATGTCTATGAATTGCTTGATCTTGAAATTGGCAGATGTAAATTATCGGTAGCCGGATTTCCTGAAACGCACATAGAAAACAAGCCATTTCTGACTGTTGCTACGAAATATCCGCTTATTTCAAAAGAGTATTTTGACAAGAAGGGTATACGCACCGAAATGATCAAATTGAACGGTTCAATTGAGCTGGCACCGTTGATCGGCATGTCGGATGTCATTGTCGATATTGTGGAAACGGGTACCACCCTAAAAGAGAACGGGTTGGTTGTGCTGAAGGAAATAGCAGATGTCAGTGCCCGTTTGATAGTAAATAAGGCCAGCTATGCAACCAAAACTGCAGACATTCAGCAGTTCATTCAAGATATGAAAGAAGGGTTGGAGGTGCACGCATGAAAACGATTCGAGGAAATGAATTCAGGGAAGAACTGCTCAAGCGCAGCGATTCAAGTCAGCCCGATGTAGAATTCGACCGGAATGTTCTGTCGATTATTGAACGTGTCCGCGCAGAAGGCGATCAGGCTGTGCTTGAGTTTACTGAGCGTTTCGATGGCGTGAAGCTGGTTCAGATGCTGGTTACAAATGAAGAGATTCGGGAAGCGGAACAACTTGTTACAGACGATTTTATCCGTTCGCTGCGTGCAGCAAAGCAGCGAATCTCAAATTATCATGAAGCACAAAAAGAACAGTCTTGGTTCTTCAATCCAAATGAAGGGATCATGCTTGGCCAGAAGGTAACGCCGATTTACAGCGTTGGGCTTTACGTTCCTGGCGGAAAAGCAGCATATCCCTCGACCGTCCTGATGAACGCATTACCTGCGAAAATAGCAGGAGTTTCACAGATTTCCATGGTAACACCTCCGCAGCGTGACGGTAAACTTAATCCTCACGTACTCGTTGCAGCAAAGGAAGCAGGGGTGGATAGAATCTATAAGGTCGGCGGCGCACAGGCAATTGCTGCACTAGCCTACGGAACAGAAACAATTGAAAAAGTCGTTAAAATTACAGGCCCTGGCAATGCTTACGTCGCCCGTGCAAAAAAATGGGTTTTTGGCGATGTGGCGATTGATATGATTGCAGGACCCAGTGAAATTTGTGTCGTCGCGGATGAGAATACGAATCCCGTCTATGCGGCTGCAGATTTGCTGTCACAGGCAGAACATGATGAACGGGCGGCTGCTGTATGTATCACAACAAGTGAATCATTTGCAGAAGACTTGTCCGCAGAAGTGGACCGTCAGCTTGCAAAACTTGAGCGCAAAGAAATTGCCGCACAGTCCATTGATCAATACGGACGCATCATTGTGGTCGACACACTGATAGAGGCGTTTGATATCGTCAATCGGCTGGCGCCCGAACATTTGGAGCTCATGATCAAAAATCCAATGGAACATTTAGCTTCCATCAGAAATGCAGGAGCAATTTTCCTTGGCGAACACGCTCCTGAAGCACTGGGTGATTATATGGCAGGGCCGAATCATACGCTGCCGACAAGCGGAACAGCAGCATTCTCATCTCCTCTCGGCGTCTATGACTTTATGAAAAAGTCGAGTGTTATCTATTACTCTGAAGAAGCACTGGCTGAAGTGGCGGATGATGTAATTGTTCTGGCGGAAGCAGAACAGCTGAATGGGCATGCCAACTCCATTAAAGTACGAAAGGCAGGAAGGTAAATGCGCAAACAACAAATCACGCGGAAAACAGGCGAGACAAACATAAATATGGACTTTTTTTTGGATGGCACAGGGGAAACGAAGATTCAGACGGGCGCAGGATTCTTCGACCATATGCTGACAGCTTTCGCAAAGCACGGCCGGTTTGATCTAACGGTGAAGTGCGATGGGGATATCGAAGTGGATCAGCACCACTCCGTTGAAGACGTGGGTATTGTCTTAGGGAAAGCATTCAATAAATGCATCGGAACTAAAGAAGGGATTGAACGTTTTGCGACAGTGTCGACGCCGATGGATGAAGCGTTATCCACAGCATCAATCGATATAAGCGGCAGATCATTCCTTGTGTTTAATGTGGACGGAATGAAAGATAAAGTAGGGGATTTCGACACAGAACTGGTGGAAGAGTTCTTCATCGCTTTCACAAGCCATGCTGAAGTCACGTTACATATTAACTTGGACTACGGAAAAAACACACATCACATTATCGAATCAATTTTCAAAAGCTTCGGCCGCGCACTGCGGGTCGCCAGCACCATCAACCCGGATATACAGGGTGTTCCTTCTACTAAAGGAACGTTATAATTATCATTTCATTAGGGGGAACCAGAGGATGATTTTATTTCCGGCAATTGATATTAGAGGCGGCAAATGTGTGCGCCTGATTCAAGGGGATTACGACCAGGAAGTTATATATAATGATTCGCCGACCGACATGGCGCAGGAATGGCAGCGCCAGGGTGCTGAACACATTCACGTCGTCGATCTGGACGGAGCTAAAACAGGTGATTCATTAAATAGAAAAGCAATTGAAGCAATTGCTAAAGCAGTCACAATACCGGTTCAAGTCGGCGGCGGGATTCGCACGATGGATATTGTTGATTCGCACATTGCAAATGGTGTTGCACGTGTCATCATTGGCACGGCGGCAATTCAAGATCCTGAATTTCTTAAACAGGCAGTCAAAAAGTACGATGGAAAAATTGCAGTCTCCATCGATGCGCGCAATGGGCTCGTCGCAACAGACGGCTGGACCGAAATGAGCGATGTCAAAGCAGTGGACTTACTGCAGGAACTGGATAAAATCGGAGTGAAAACGGTTGTTTATACAGATATCATGAAGGACGGTATGCTGCAGGGACCTAACTTTGAAGAACTGCAAATAATGAATGAAGCCTCTTCCATCGATATCATTGCTTCTGGCGGTGTCTCCACTGAAGAAGACATTAATAAACTTGCCGCGAAAGATATGTACGGCGCAATTATCGGAAAAGCATTATATGAAGGCAAACTATCTTTGGAAAAACTACTGGAGGACGACAGTCATGTCAGCAACTAAAAAAATTATTCCGTGTTTAGACGTAGACAACCGCAAAGTCGTAAAAGGAAAGAAGTTTCTGGACGTACAAGAGGTGGCAGATCCACTGGCACTCGCTAAAAAGTACGTAGCAGATGGTGCGGATGAACTGGTATTTTACGATATCTCAGCTTCTTCGAAAAATCGCGGAATGTTCCTGGATTTAATAGAGGAAATTGCTAAAGAAGTGCCGGTTCCGTTCATTGTAGGCGGCGGAATCCGCACACTTGAAGATGTTGACAAAGTATTTGCGCTCGGCGGCAATAAGATTTCTATTAACAGTGCTGCGCTGACAAATCCCGATATTATTAAAGAAGTGGCGGATAAATATGGTGCAGAACGCGTTATGCTGTCAATGGACGTCCGTCAGACAGGCGAAGGGAAATGGACAGTGTTCGCAAAAGGCGGAATGGAAGAAACAGATATCGACGCGATTGAATGGGCTAAGAAAATGGAGAAGCTCGGGGCCGGCGAACTGGTCGTCAACAGTATTGATGAAGACGGCGTGAAGGATGGCTATAATCTTGAATTGAACAGGGCAATGGCGGAAGCGGTCAATATTCCAATTATCGCTAGCGGCGGCGCAGGAAAGCCTGAACATTTTAAAGAAGTTTTGACGAAAGGCAGGGCAGACGCAGCGCTGGCCGCTTCTGTATTCCATTTCAATGAAATCAATATCCGCGAATTGAAAGAGTATTTGGCAGGAGAAAATATTGCAGTTAGGAATGACTAATATGACACTAGACATCAACTCACTTACATTTGACGACAATGGTCTGATACCGGCAATTGTACAGGACGACCGCACAGGTGATGTCCTCATGCTCGCTTATATGAATAAAGAATCGATTGAAAAAACGCTTGAAACGAATGAAACTTGGTTCTTCAGCCGCTCAAGACAGAAGCTCTGGAACAAAGGTGCAACCTCCGGCAATCGCCAGCAAGTACAGCGTATTTCTGTTGACTGCGATCAAGATACATTACTGCTCCAAGTGACACCGCAGGGACCTGCATGCCACACAGGAGAGAAAACATGCTTCTTCACGACAGCAGTCGAGCAGAAAGAATCACTGCGTGAAGTGGTATATGAAGTAATCGATGAAATCGCAGATCGCAAAAAACATCCGGTGGAAGGCTCTTATACCACCTACCTGTTCAATGAAGGAATTGATAAGGTCCTTAAAAAGGTGGGAGAAGAATCAACGGAGGTTGTCATCGGAGCAAAAAATGCGGATAAAGAAGAAGTGTCCAATGAAATCGCGGACCTGATCTATCACACGCTGGTCTTAATGAATATTCTCGACGTCGATCTGAAAGATGTGCAGCAAGTATTGCGTGAAAGAAGACCGAAAAAGGAAGTGCTTCGCGATGAGTAGATTTCTGAGCACAGTTGCGAGGCGGACGGAACCTTACATTCCGGGTGAACAATTGAATCAACCGGATATCATCAAACTGAACACCAATGAAAATCCGTATCCGCCGAGTCCGAAAGTGCTGACGGCGATTCAGTCGGCGCTCGAAGCAAATACACTGCAGCGGTACCCTTCACCGACAGCCGATCCTCTGCGGCATGCGATTGCCGATACATACGGACTGAGTGCTGAACAAGTATTTGTCGGCAACGGTTCCGACGAAGTGCTGGCATTTTCATTCATGGCATTTTTTGAACCGGGCAAAACGATACGCTTTCCGGAGATCAGCTACAGTTTTTATCCGGTGTATTCAAAGATATTTGATATTTCATTTGAAAAAGTTCCTTTGAATGAGGATTTCACTTTACCGGCAGAAAAGTTTTATGGTTCACAAGGCGGCGTCATTCTGCCGAATCCCAATGCGCCGACGAGTCTTTATGCAGAACTAGATGTAATAGAAGCAATTTTGAAGGAGAATCCCGACCAGGTAGTGATCATCGACGAAGCATATATTGATTTTGCAGGTCCTTCCGCTATGAAGCTGATCGATCGCTATGCTAATCTGCTGGTCATCCAGACAACATCTAAATCGCGAGCGCTTGCCGGACTGCGGGTAGGGTTTGCGCTTGGACAGCCGGACCTGATCGCGGGACTTACGAGAATTAAAGATTCATTCAACTCTTATACTATTGACCGGTTGGCAATGGCCGGAGCGATAGCTGCTTTTCGAGATCATGCATATTTCTCAGAAAGCACTAAGAAAATCATTCGCACAAGAGAGAGCTCCGCACAAATGTTGAAGGAGATTGGATTTGATGTGCTGCCGTCTGACGCAAACTTTTTATTTGCCAAGTCTGTGAAGCATGATGCAAAAGTGCTGTATGAGCAGTTAAAAGAGCGCGGCATTCTGGTCCGGCACTTTGACCAGGCGGGTATACGTGATTATTTACGTATCACAATCGGTACAGATGAGCAGATGGAGTTACTGTTTAGAGTGCTAAAAGATTTGAATAAATAAAAAGTCAGCGCCAAGATCTGTTTTTGGTAAATTGCCATATATGTACTTCGAAAATCATTCTGCGGGTTGGTGTGGTTTTAATTTTATATGTGCGGGTTTCGTTGAACGACTTTGCAGGAAGTTTGAATGGGGTGTGAGTTTGCAGTTTAAACCCGCTTCGGCGCTGGGGGATTGCCTTACGTCATGAGCCTACTGGAAAAGAGCACGCCAGCAGTCTCATGACAACGGCCTACCCCGCAGTTGCGCCTTCGCTGATGTTGAGAATGTATGCCATATTGTCTTTTTACAAAGTGTGAATTCAGTGTATGATATCGTTGCGCGGCTTTGCAAACACATTGATCGTAAAAGTTTAAGCCTTTGCAGGATTATAAGTAATGCATGAAACATCTTACCTATCGAATTAGTCTCAGATGTTATGCTCATACAGCTTACTGAAACAAAAAGTATATAGCACCAGCCTAGTGCACCGGAGTGGAAGGCGGCGACTCCGGGAGGATCAGCCCGACAGGTAAGACAACTTGCGGGAGCGAAGCGACCAAGTTGGCTTACCGCGGGCCCTCCGGAAAGCGTCCGCCTGGAACGCAGGGGAACGGTATTCTGAAATTCAAACTATACTGCATAATCAAAGCCAAATCCCAAACTTCTCATGAAATAGACTGCCAGGCGCAAGTTTGATGAACAGCTTAAATGAATAAACTAAATAAATAACCATTCATTATTGGATGGTTATTTATTTATGCATTATATATAAAAAAACAGTGAACGTTGAGTAAACAGCATTTTAAGTGTGTAAAGCAGGCCGTGTAAATGTATATGTATACGAAAAAATGTATTTTCTTCACGTTGCCTATTGTATTATTATACATAATGACTTATAATAATAAAAACAAAGAACGATTGGAGAGAATCATTTATGAAAACTAAAAATATAATTATTATTGGCGCAGCGGGAAGAGACTTCCATAACTTTAATACATACTACCGTAATAAGGAGGAATATAATGTGGTCGCATTCACAGCGACTCAGATTCCTGATATTGACGGACGAAAATACCCGGCAGAATTAGCCGGTGACCTGTATCCGGAAGGCATTCCAATTTATTCACAGGATCAATTACCTGAACTAATTAAAGAACTGAAGGCTGATGAATGTGTCTTCTCCTATAGTGATCTCAGCTACGAGAAAGTAATGGGAATCGGTGCAATTGTGAACGCGGCAGGTGCTAATTTCACATTGCTCGGCTCAAAGGCAACGATGATTAAAAGTAATAAGCCGGTCATTTCGGTTTGTGCTGTCAGAACAGGAACAGGGAAAAGCCAGACATCACGAAAAGTTATCGAGACTCTTTTAGAGCATGACTTGAAAGTAGTGGCAATCCGTCATCCTATGCCCTACGGCGATCTGGCTGCACAGCGTGTCCAGCGTTATGCAACAGTTGCAGATTTTGAAAAGCACAACTGTACAATTGAAGAAATGGAAGAATACGAGCCACATGTGGACCGTGGAAATATCATTTATGCAGGTGTGGATTACCAGGATATCTTGAATGCTGCGGAAAATGATCCAGACGGCTGTGACGTAATTCTATGGGATGGCGGAAACAACGACTTTTCATTCTATGAGCCGGATTTGGCGATTACCGTTCTTGACCCGCACCGTCCGGGGCATGAATTGAAATATTACCCGGGAGAAGTATGCTTGCGTACTACAGATGTATCCATCATCAATAAAATTGACAGCGCACCTGAAGAAGCTGTTCAAACAGTTGAAAATAATATTAAATTTGCAGCTCCGAACAGTACAATTATTAAAGCGGAGTCAAAGATCACAGTGGATAATCCGGAAATTATTAAAGGTAAACGTGTTCTGATCGTAGAAGACGGCCCAACGCTGACACACGGCGAGATGAAATTGGGTGCAGGCGTAATTGCAGCACAGCGTTTGGGTGCATCCGAAATTGTTGATCCGCGTCCGTTTGCAGTCGGCAGTCTGATCACGACATTCGAAAAATACACACATATTGACAGTATTTTGCCGGCAATGGGCTATGGCGAGCAGCAGCTGAAAGATTTGGAAGCAACGATCAATGCAACTGACTGCGACGCCGTTATTATCGGAACACCGATGGATCTGTCACGTGTAATCAACATTGATAAGCCTTGCACGCGTGTTTATTATGACCTGGAAGAAGTGGGAAGTCCGAACCTCGAGACAGTGCTCGGCGAATTTATCGTGAAACATAATTTAGCTGCAACAAATGTATAAAATAAAAAAATCACGCACCAGTGCCGGATTAAACATCGGCCGCTGGTGCGTTTTTCTGCTATACTTAAAGGTAAATAAGGGGGAACTGCAATGTTTAAATCAAAAATAATCGATCTCGTCATCGGGCTTGTCATGGTTTACTTTGCCTATGATCGGATTGCTGCAGGCTCTACGGGAATGGGAATCTTCTTCATCGTATTGGCTGCGCTGAACCTGCTGGCGTTCTTTATAAAGCTTAAAACCGACAAAGAACTTCGTGATAAACATTCCATCACAACACCTCGGGACTGAGTCTGAATTAAGATAAAACGAATCGGTTGTTCCTTTTTCGGCAATCCTGTAGTATAATAACGGGATTGCAATTTTTGAAATGAGGCTGGAATCTAAATGAAAAAATCCATATACGGTTTGACAATCGAAGAATTGACTAACTTCTTTATAGAAAACAAGCAGCAGAAGTTCCGAGCTGCGCAAGTGTGGGACTGGCTGTATAAAAAGCGTGTGCTGTCATTTGATGAAATGAAAAACATCAGTAAAGAGACACGTGACCTGCTGGACGAACATTTCACCATCCAAACGCTTGAGCAGAACGTCAAGCAAGTGTCACAGGACGGCACAGTGAAGTTTCTCTTCAAAATGACAGATGGCAACTTAATTGAAACTGTTTTGATGAAATTCCCTTACGGCTATTCTGTCTGTGTGACGACACAGGTCGGCTGTAATATCGGCTGCAGTTTCTGCGCAAGCGGTCTGCTGCGTAAAAATCGTGACTTGGATGCAGGCGAGATCGTCGGCCAGATCATGAAAGTGCAGGAACATCTCGATGGAAAAGGGGAAGACGAGCGTGTCAGCCATATCGTCGTCATGGGAATTGGCGAACCATTCGACAACTATAAAAATCTCATGAACTTTCTTCACATCGTCAACGATCAAAAAGGTCTGTCAATCGGAGCGCGTCACATCACTGTATCCACGAGTGGTCTGACAGAAAAGATTAAAGAATTCGCAGAAGAGAATATCCAGATCAACTTAGCTGTTTCATTGCATGCGCCAAATAATGAGCTGCGTTCAAAGATCATGAAAATTAACAAAGCATTCCCGATTGAGAAATTGATGGACTCGATCAATTATTATTTGGAAACGACAAATCGCCGGATTACGTTTGAATATATTTTACTGCGCGATGTCAATGATCATGTGAAAGAAGCAGAAGAACTCGGCAGATTATTAGCGGATAAGCGGCATTTGGCGTACGTCAACTTGATTCCGTATAATCCTGTTGACGAACACGGTCAATACCAGCGAAGCGAACCGCAAGCTATTAAATCATTTTACGAAGCACTGAAACGTAAAGGCATTAACTGCGGTGTTCGTCTGGAAAACGGTACAGATATTGATGCCGCATGCGGTCAACTGCGAAGTAAACAAATTAAAACAGCAAAAAAACAGCCGGTCGGAGAATAATCATCTCCAGCCGGCTTTTCTTATTTCTTCAGTAATTTGATAAGAAATTGGACAATGACAGAAACCGCCAGTCCAAATGAAGAAATGATGAACAGGGACAAGATACCGATCGCTTCTGAAAATTCATTATCCATCATGAGGAAGCTTCGAAACATTTCAGCGAATGCGAGTACCAGTACAACCATAAACATCTTGAAGGCAATATGTAATTGATAAAATAGTAAAAGGGAACTGACGATACCGACAATCAGTCCAAACACCGCAAATGATAAATAGTTGTTGACGACCAAATCGTGACCGAGAACAGTCCGTACGCCCAAAATAAGCAGAACGAACGATATCAATCCTGTAAAAAAACCGACTTTCCAATAACGAGAATCCAACAAGTACACCTGCTTTCCCTTCCTAGTATAGCGGAATCAGCGCCGGCCGTCATGTCTTTCGTTGCCGGCTGCCGATCATTTTATCCGCTTCATATCCTTCAGCAATTCATCGCGGTACGTTTCATTCGAGAAATTATACTCTTTCATAATATAGCCTTCTGAATCCATCAAATAAAAATTAGTGCCGTGCACCACTTGTGTCGAAGCCTTATGCTTCAGTACGAACGTCTGGAACTCTTCGCGCGCAAAGGCTTCCAGCTCTTGCTGGGAATAGCCGGTCAGCAGATGCCAGTTGGATTCATCATCAGTGAAATTGGCAATGTACTTCTTCAAAACCGCGGGGTTATCCACTTCTGAATCGACCGAGAAGGAAACGAATTCAACGTCTAAGCCTTCTTCTTTTAGCAGTTTCTGAAGATTGGCCATTTCGCTCGTCAATGTCGGACAAATCGTTGTACAGGAAGTGAAGGCGAAATCAGCAATCCAAGGCGTGCCGTTGAGCTGTTCAGTGCCAAATGGAGCGCCATCTTGATCTATGAAAGTAAAGGGACGAACTTGTTTTCCGCGTTCAAGCGGTTCACTGCAGCCCGTCAAAATTAGGATTGTCAGCAATAGAAAAGAGAAGAGACGTTTCATTTATTCATCACTCCTTTGCTCTAGTCCAGCAGAAAGAGGCAGCTCAATCGTGACGGCAGTATGTGTTGATTCATTCGACACGTCCAATGTCCCTTGATGTAATCTGATAATTTCTTTGACGATTGACAGCCCCAGCCCTGATCCGCCGGTTGTGCGGCTGCGAGCTTTGTCGGTGCGGAAAAAGCGTTCACCGATGCGAGCTACATCCTCATCACCGATTGTCACACCGTCATTGGTAATCTGATATTTCACGCCTGTCTCGCTTGCTGCTAAACGAATGATGATTTCCTGCTGAGCGTATTTGACTGCATTGTCAATCGTATTATAGAAGACTTGCTGTAAACGTTTCGGATCACCTTGCAGAATTAATTCTTCGTTAATTGATGTCTGTAATTGAATATTTTTTTCTTTCATTCGGATTTCAAACAGTTCCAGCGTATCGAGCAGCAGCTGTGCAATCGCAATCGGTTCGTTTTCGAGAGTATATAAATCCTGCTCGAGATGATTCAGCTCGACTAAATCGTGGATGAGTTTCTTCAGTCGTTCCGTTTCCTTCTCAATCGTCGATAGATACTGTTTAACGTCTTCAGGGGACCGGTCAATTTTATCTCTCGATAACTGTGCGTAGCCGCTGATATAAGTCAGGGGGGTCCGCAGTTCATGTACGACATTCGATGTGAAATCTTTTTTTCGCTGATCCTGCTCTTCTAATGAGCGGCTCATTGAATTAAACGCCATTGACAATTTACCGATTTCATCCGTTCGTCCAGTCTCCAGCCGGTTGGAATAATCGCCTTTTGATACGCTTTCAGAGTATGTCTGCAATGTCTGTAAAGGCTCGAACAGTGAACTCCAGACGCGCTTCAATAGTAAGAAAAGCAGAAGGAAAAAAATGGCGCCGACAACCGTCATAATCGGCAGGCTGTCCCGAAAAACATCTTGGATGGCGGCAAGCGGGACATAAATATAAATGAATCCAATAAGTCCGTTTTCACCTTTAATCGGAAAAATGCCGCCAAAGATTTCCCGGTTCAATTCCTCAACATAGCCCTCCTTCATAACAGGCTGGCCTGTTTCCAGTGTTTTTTCATCGCTTTCATTGACCAGTGACTGGTAATCCAGCTCATAAGGGAAGAATGAAGTCAGATCATCCAGCCGGTCGACAACGATAATTTCATATTCTGAGACGATATTATACCATTGGATTTTCTCAATGATGGTGTCGCTTAATTCGCCGTAATGATAGTGCGAAGCGGTCCGGTTACCTTGATAAATAATGGATTCTTTAATACGTTCTTTATAAAGATCTGTGTACAGATAATGAATGAAGAAAAACGAGAAAAGGATTGTGCAGGCGATGCTTCCTATAAAGACCAGCAACATCTTTTTGCTGAGATTCAAGTTATTCATTGAGGATCCTCAAATTTATAGCCGATGCCCCACACCGTTTCAATCATTTTTCCGGCGTCGCCAAGTTTCAGGCGAAGCGTCTTAATATGGGTATCGATGGTCCGTTCACTGCTCTGATGGTCGTTTCCCCAAATTAATTCGAGCAGCTGCTCACGGGAGTAAGCCCGCCCTTTATTCTTTGTCAGTAACAGCAATAAGTTGAATTCTTTCAAAGTTAAATTAAGCAGCCTGCTGTCAAGCTGAGCTGTATAAGAATCTTCATTGATTGTTAAAGGGCCGGCCTGCAAAACAAACGGTTCCGGATTTTGCCGGAAGGTCCGCCGCAACACTGCTTCAATGCGTGCTACAAGTTCACCGGGCATGAAAGGCTTGACGATATAATCATCTCCGCCCAATTTCAGTCCCTGAACCTTATCCCATTCTTCACCTCTGGCAGAAAGGAAAATCAGCGGCATTTCAGATAGCCGTTTCACTTCTTCCGCAAACGTAAAACCATCCATATAAGGCATCATGACATCCACGATACACAAATCGATATCATGCTGTTTTACGGCTGCCAAAGCTTGAATTCCATCACCTGCCTCTTCCACTAGATAACCGGCCTCTTCCAGGATCATCCGAATCAGATTACGCATCTGCGGCTCATCATCAATTACTAATATGTGGTAACTCATTGTATTTCTCCTCATTCCATATATCGATAGTGTAATTTTCCAAAAAACTTGTGAACTCTGTATGAAGTTTTAAGATATTGGGGAAACTTCATTAAAATTTCTCAATCATATCATATAATCATAACAGCTAAAACAATTGAAGGAGAATGAAAAACATGAAACGTTTCGGAATTTTATTAATGAGTGTCATGCTGACCGGTGCACTTGCTGCCTGCAGTCAGGAAGAAGATGTGCCGACAGATGCAGAACTTCCAGAAATACTGGAAGTGGAACTGACAGTGCCTGAACAGGCCAATGCTGGAGATTCTGTTGAACTGTCTGCACTTGTAACCCAGGGTGATGAAAAAGTCGCTGATGCTTCTGAAGTGTCCTATGAAACTTGGAAGGACGGAGAAAAAGAGAACAGTATCCATGTGGAAGCGACAAATGAGAAAGATGGTACGTACACAGCTGTCACTACGTTTCCTGATGATGGATTGTATACTGTTCAGGTGCACGTGACTGCACGTGAAATGCATATTATGCCTGAAAAGCAGATTCAGATCGGCGAAGTGCAGGAACATCTTGATGATGAAAGTGATCATCAAGATTCCGACAGCGACCATCATGAACACGGACAGACTGAAGGTCTTTCGATTCACTTTATGCAGCCTGAAGATACTAAGGCAGAAGTGGATACAGAATTGATGACGCATGTTGCCCTTGAAGGAGCACCATTGGAAGACACGCACGTACGCTATGAAATTGCTGATCCTGATAATGAAATCAAATGGGTGGAAACAGAGGAATCAAAACCCGGAGAATACACAGCGAACTATCAATTTCCTAAAGCAGGAAAATATAATGTTATAATTCACATTAAAGATGATGCGCTTCATGAGCACGAAGAACATGTAATTGAAGTGAAATAATATTTATTGCGCCCGCCAATCTTCCGTGTGGCGGGTTTTTAATTTTAAAACTCGAAATTATTGCAGAAAAGCTGTACACTGAGTGTAGTGATAAATTATAAATTACAGAGGAGTATCAGTATGACAAACTATCCAGAAAAAACATGTTCGATTGAACGATTGGTTACAATCCCGGAAGATGTACAAAAAGTTCTGAACGGAGAAAAATGGGCAACGAGACGAAATGGTGTCTACGCATATCCCGGCGAAACTATGGATCTTGAAGGTAAAGAGTATAAAATTGAAAAACTGTATCTACAGACGCTTGGCGAACTGACTGACGAAGATGCTAAATCAGAAGGCCACAGTACGGTGGAAGAGTACAAGCAGGCCATGCTTTCTATCCACGAAAAAATGCCTTGGCTCCCTCAAATGAAAGTATGGGTGCACGAATACAGCCCTCTTCAGAAATGATGTAATTTATGAGTCTCTATTACGGAGCAGTTGTTTTTGCCCACGTAGTATCGGCTGTCATCTCAGTAGGACCCTTATTCCTGCTGCTGCCATTGATTCGCAGGCTGCGTACTGCTAAGAGAGAAGCGGAAGACATCTATCTGGCTATCATTCGGGTGGTGATCCGGCTTGTCATGCACTCGGGACATGCCCTGGTGGTGACAGGTGTCCTGCTCATTTTATTTGGTCCTTGGCCGTGGCACAGTTCATGGGTGATTCTCACGTTAGCGGTTATGCTGCTGTCAGCTGTCTTTCTGGCGACCGGTTTTTCATCAGTCTTGAAGAAATTCCATGAATCCGGAAACGACAGACAATCGACTCTTGATAAACTGCAGCGCACCTCGTGGATCTATATCGGTTTACTGCTGATCATGCTTTGGCTGATGGTACAAAAACCTTCGATCTGGTAAAATTACATAACGAATGAAAAGATGTGTACAAAGCTGCACATCTTTTTTTGCGGAAGATACTGTTTGACAGTGAAAAACGCAGCGAATAAGATAGAAATTAGCAGCTTTTGCAAAGGGGACGATTGGAACATTATGAAAATGAAAATACTTGGACTGCTGATAATTGCGGGCCTTCTGCTGACAGGCTGCAGCGGCAATCAAAACGGTCAAACCATAAAAGTTGGTACAACAGAAGGGATTTATGCGCAAGTAGTAGATAAAGCGCTTGTACCGGCATTAAAAGAGCAGGGCTATAAAACAGAAGTCATCAAATACAGCGATTTAATTGAGCCGAATACTAAGCTTGCGGAAGGAGAAATTGATGCGAATTTATTTCAGCAATCAATTTATTTGGAACAGTTCAAAGAAGAATATAACTTGGATATTTCAGCGCTGACAGAAGTGCCGAGCGTCGGCCTTGGATTATATTCCAATTCCATCACTTCACTTGATGATATTCCTACCGGTTCACTGATCACGATTCCGAACGATGAACTGGGCACAGCAAGAGCATTGCGGTTTCTTGAGCAGCTGGGCATGCTGACGGTGGATCCGGATGCATCTCCATACAGTGTCAGCGAACAGCAAATCGTGGACAATCCTAAAAAATTAAAAATACAGCCTGTTATTACATCTCAGCTGATCGCATCACTGGCGAGCGGAGATGCGGCAGTTATTCCGGATAATTATATTCTGGCGAATGAAATGGAGCTGCAAGACGCGCTGGCTGAAGAACAGCTGAATAATGAGCTGGAATATATAATTGCAGTGAAAGATACTGATATGGATGAGGATTTCGCCAAGGCACTGAAGAAAGCCATTCAGTCTGATAAATTTAAAAAAGCCATTCAAGACGAATTTCAGGGGTTTGGTGAATAAACTAAATCCAAGAGCTCTACTAATGTATATGCGTTTTAATAAATACTTTCTTGGAATATAAAAATGTACGGCATCCATCTGGTAATGGAGCCGTACATTTTTTAGTTATCGGACGAGCTGCCGTTTTCGGAAGTCGACATCTTGATAATATGCATCTTTCACCAGTAAGTTCGGTCCGAGACAGCGGACAGCGGGGCAGTGACAGCTCACGCTTTTCGCGAGAGAGTGCTGCTGCCAGCGGTCATACAATTCGGGCAGCTGATCCGTTTGTATATTACCGAGCGGCGGTACATCACCAAAATCAGTGACAATGACATCTCCCGTGAAAATGTTGACGTTCAATCTTGAGCGGCCGTCCGGATCATTTCGAACCGTCACATTTTTGCCCGCTCTAAGCTTCGCAAATAGCTCTTGATCACGCGGGTCCTGACTGCAGTTGTAAAATGGCAGTGTCCCGAACAGCATCCATGTATCTTCATCACGGTAGGAAAGCAGTTCATGGATCGCCTGCCGGGTTTCATCTAATGACAGCACGTCAAGCGAAGAGGCAAAGTCGCTTGGGTACATAGGATGAATTTCGTGGCGGCCGCACTTCATTTCATTGACAATCTGTTCATGGATAGTTTTCAAATGCGGCAGTGTGCGCCGGTTGAGCATTGTTTCTGCTGATACCATAACGCCCATTTCTGATAAAGCTTTACTGTTTTCAATCATGCGTGCAAACTGAGCTGACCGGCGTTCGCGGGACGGCTGCTGTTCCATTCTGGCAAAACCGCCGTCGACGAAATCATCTATAGTACCCCAATTATGTGAAATATGCAGAACGTCCAAGTAAGGTGCAATCATTTGATAACGATCAATAGGCATCGTCAAGTTTGAATTAACCTGTGTTTTAATTTGACGTGAATGTGCATATTTCAATAAAGGCACAACATACTGCTCGACAGATCTCTTTGAAAACATCGGCTCACCGCCAGTTAAGCTGATCGTCCGTAAATGCGGGATTTCATCCAATCTTTTGAGCAGCAGTTCGATGGGCAGTGCGTCTGGGTCCTTTGGCTGCAGCATATAACCGACTGCACAGTGTTCACAGCGCATATTACATAAATAAGTCGTAGTAAATTCAATACTGGATAATACTTGCTTACCGTGAGTGTCCACGTCCAGATAGGCTTCCCAGGCATCTTTAGTAGATAAAACCATTTTTTTGACTCCTAACGTTTTAGTCCTGTTGAAGAACGTACTGGTCCATCTCTTTTGCATATTTATTCATGGAAGAAGGAGAGACATCAAAATGCTCTGCGATGTCCTTCAGTGTCATCGCAAGTGGTTTGAATAACTGATTGTCCTGTCCATAACGAATGGCACCTGCAGCAATCGCTACTTCCTTACGTGCATTTGGCTGCTGTTCCACTAAAAAATCTTCAATGAGTTCAAGCAGTTTATCCGACTGGCGCTCATGCTTTTCCAAGAACGCCGCTGCTGCTTCTAAGACACCAGATTCAAATTCAGTGAACTCATCTCCGGCATAGCCGTTTTCTCCAAGAGTTTTCCAGAAATCCATCGTGTGTTCATTCACAGAAGCGATTGTTCCTGCAAACTGTTTAATGGTATGAGAATGATCGGTGGGAAAGAAGATTAAACTGGATACAGCTAAGCAGTGATTGTCCTCTGTTCCATCAGGCAGCAGGAAGCAATAGAAATGAACGCCAGCGGGAACCGGTTTTTCGCTTTCCTTCCACAATTCAATGGTTTCTTCACCTGTAATGCTTACGGCAGTCAAGTACGTTTCTCCGACAGCAGTCACTTCCCCAATAAAGACACGGGGTTGCGCCCATTGATCGAGCAGTCCGATTATGGAAGGACGTGCTTGTTTTTTCTTTTGCTTATTCAAATAACTTGTCCATATATCTGGACGTTCGTGAAAGAAAAACTCATCCAGCGCAATCGCTTCAATCATTTCTTCAGGTAAATAAGAGCCTAAAGAAGATTTCCAAGTCTCTGCAAATTCTGAGAACACGGGAATATCATTTCGTTCCGGATAGATATCATAAAATGTCTGAAGCAGTCGTTCCATTTCTTCAGTTTGAACATCTTCAATAGAAACTGCTTGCTTTGATTCGCAGCATTTCTTGTATTTTTTACCGCTGCCACATGGGCATGGATCATTTCGTCCGACCATACAAACACTTCCTTTATAAAATTGCGACATAGTCTAGTGTACCAAACGGATGCTTAGTTGACATGCAATTTCTATCCAGGCGACTAATATGTAAAACTCTGAATATACAATTAGTCACTGAAATGATACGCTACTGAATAGGTAAACTGAAAAACTATAGGGGGAAGTTCGATTGACCTATTTATCTACTGGAGAATTAGCGAAACGTCTGGACGTTTCTGTCCGAACATTGCGTTACTATGATCAGATTGGTTTGGTTCAACCAACCGAAAGAGGTAATGGCGGGAAGCGTTTATATTCAGAAGATGATATTTTCATGTTAGAGAAGATCTTGCTGTTGAAAGACTTGTCCTTGTCTCTGGAAGACAGCAAAAAAGTCATCCAGGAACAATCGATGGCGACGATCTTGTCCGCACATAGAGCCTCTTTAACTGAAAAAGTGGAAACGTTAAATGAATCCATTCGGCATACTACCTCGCTCATCCATGTGCTCGAGCTGGAAGGGAAAATAAACTGGCAAGATGTATTAAAGTTGGTGGTAGATTACAAAGAGGAAAAGAACTGGGCATTTTATTTTACAGATGAAGAGCAGCAACTATTAGAAACTAAGCTTCCTTCTTTGGAAAATCAAGATACCTCAACAAAAAAGTGGATGAATCTGATCAAACGAATCGAGCTATGTATGGAAAAAGGAGCTTCCCCGGAATCCGAAGAAGCGCAAATTATTGTGGATGATCTAAATATTCTTTCCGAAGAGACATTTCATGGGGATCAAGAGCTTATGGAAAAGTTTTGGGAAGTAAGAAAATCCGAAAGGGCTTCTGCTGACCTTCGACTGTATCCGATTCGTGAAGAAATTATTTCATTCATTGAGCAAGCATTGGCAGTCCAGCAAGTTTGATTAAGCAAAAGCTGTCAGAAACAGTGCGATTGCATTAAAGGTACCGTGAATGATCATGCCCGGAACAACGGAACCAGTTTTTTCATAAGTCCAAGAAAAGACGAGGCCTGAAACGAATGTAGCAGGCAGTACATTATAATTGGGGATATGGACCAACATAAAGATCAAAGAGCTTGCTGCCATCCCAAGTGCAATACCGTACCGACCTCTAAACCAGCGATACAGGAAGCCGCGATAAAAGATTTCCTCGTAAACGGGTGAAATGATGCAAGCCGAAACGAATGCTATAAGGAATGCAAGCGGCGAAAGATGGGTTTGAACGCTCTCCGTTTTACTGTTTTCCACGCCGATGCCGAAAAATGACATTAAGATAACCAATAGGACACTGGCAATAAGTAAAAGAATGGTCCACCCAACAATCGGTCCCCAATAGGAACGTGAAAAACGATTTAATCCGACTTCTGTCCATCCGAGTCGCTTTGGACGCAATGCCAGTACATAAAGCCCTGTCATGAAAATAATAGACATTATGAAACCGATCAATGTACCAGAGTATAAATCGTTTTGAAATAGATCGGTTAGATAGTTCATTAAAAGGTATTCAATAAAGATCGGAACGAGCACTAACACAAGAAATAAAAGTTGAAGCAATTCTTTTTTGCCCCAAGGTGATGTTTTTAACATTGTGTTTCCTCCTCATACGGTGTTAATTTTAGTGTATGAGGTGACGTTGCGTAACCTGCAAGAAGAATTTTCAAAAAATAAAAAAGATGCCTTCCATAATAGAAAGCATCTTCCGTTCAATCATGTCATGTCGAACTTGTAGAAGTATTCTCATAGGCGACGAGGGCCACGTTTAATTCCTTCTCCAACCGATTTAGGGCGTGAAGTTCCTCTTCGCTTAGTTTTGCAATTGGTGATTCCATCTGTGCCATCTAACCATCTTCCTTTCCTGATTTGAATATAAGATGGCTGAATGAGGGTTGATTATACACATGAAGAAAAAATATAGGAGGTGGCATTATGTACGATCCGACCATTTTTGAAAATCTAAAAGTCGCGTTTGAAAATCATATCTATGACTTAGATAATCTGGAGCGTTTGATCTATATTCATAACCATTCTGATCAGCTGGATCTCGCTGTCATGTCTCGAAAGTTTACTATTCGATTTTCATTAAAAGGCTGCCATGCCGTTACTTGTGAGCTGGCCTTGCATGCATCTACGCAAGAACTGGTAAATGAAATCCTCGAAGTCGGCGATACAGAACCTGGCTGTCTTCTAACATTGCGTGTGCGTCATCAAGTCAGGGACGTGGAGACAGAATGCAGGGAGATTGAACAGATTCTTGGTAAGGTATGGGAAGATGATATATTTTTCTTGCAGACATTGAGTTTTCATTTTGATCAAAAGAAAAGAGTTTATTTGAACACAATCGATATTGATTTCAAACCTAAATTAACAGAGGAGCATATGGGTGAGATCAACGAGTTTCTTAAGAATGTTCTCGAAATGATTCGGCTCATAGGCGACAACTGCAAGTAATGATTTTTCAAAACAAGAAGAACCGGCAGAGTATGGTTATTTGTTGATTTTACAATAAATCTCCCTATGCCGGCCTTAATAAACCGACTCGATATAAGTTGAATCCTGAAAGTATTTTACTCTTCAGAAGAAAGCAGGACTGCTTGTTCCAATGCCCATATATAATCTGTTCCATCTATGCTCGGTCCGCTTGGATCCCCAAACTGTGTCACACAGCCGCATTGCATGCACACCGCAGAGTAATTCAAGTAATAAACTTTAATCCCCGGATCTTCGACATTGACGTACGTGCTGTACGGTATAAAAACATTATGCATACAAAACTTGCAGATAAGAGGCCGGCCTAATATAGTGATCTTGCTTTTTTTGCAGCTTAAGTCTTCTACCATTACGGTCCCACCTCGATATATTCAATGTTCGCTCTGTCACTGTTCACTTGTTGCTGCACGAGCTGTGTCGTACTGCAGTGTTCACAGGTCAGCGATTGCAGTGTCAACGGATCAGGAATATCTTCTGAAATGCTGTCCAGTTCTAAGTACACTTCACGGTGCCGAAAAGTTACACCGCCGCATAGCGTGCAGCACAGTTGTTTACCGATAATGTTAACTTCATATAATCCACGTCTTCTGACCAAATTAAAACACCTCACTTATTTGATGAAACGATTCCCGGTATTTGAATAGATCACCGCAAAAATCACAAGCAGAATGAATGAAACCAATCCAACGATAAATAAAATTGGCTGATTCAGTAATTCACTAACCGCAAATAATCCGATACAGAAACTCAAACCATACATAATTTTTGACATGAATCTGCATAAAGCCATTTCATCAATTTTCGCTTTCTTCTCAGCAGACATGGTGTTGTAGCCTGACAATAGAAAGGCACCTTTACCCTGTGAGAGATAGTAAGCGAAAACTACAAAAGGGATGAATACGATAAGGTTCACAATAGCTCCAGTCATTGAATACCACTCATTTCTCGCTGATACCATCATATAAAAAGCCGGCTCTATAGGATAGAGCCGACTACATTGTATCAAATTATCAGGCAGTTTGTTCCTGATTCTGCTTTTTTCTATTTGTAGACATCGAAAGGGAAATAGCCGCACAGATGAACGCAATAATAACGATACTTCCGCCTACCGCCGGCATGATCGTCACACTTCCTGTCTGGCTGAATGCCAATCCGCCAACCCCTGAACCGATGGCAATTCCGACTTGCAGGGCAGAGTTGTTGAAGCTTTGGTGAATATCAGAAGATACCGGATCACTTTGAATAATATAATCCTGCTGTGCTGGTGCAAGCGCCCAGCTGAGTCCGCCCCAGATCATCATGAAGACAATAAAGAGCGGAATTGAAAATGTCGAGTAGGGAAGCGCGAACAAACTGACGGCGAACGCTCCTAAGATAATTAGGATACTTTTCTTAGAACCAAGGCGGGTAGCAAGCCCTCCGCCGAACGCGCCGCCTGCAACAGCTGCTATTCCAAACAAGAAGTAAAATATACTGATCCAGTAAGGACTCAAGTTCATCGTTGTTTCAAGGAACGGCGTGAAGTAGGCATAGACCGTATAGTGTCCGGCGAGCATGAACATTGTCGCTAAGTGTGCGAAAAATATCTTTTTATTCGCCAGGGCTTTTATTTGCTCAGAAAGCGGCTGTACTTCACCGGTTGGTATCGTTTCAAGAAACTTCGCAATCAAAAAGATGGAGCCCACTGTCATTACCGATATTAATAAGAATACTGTCCGCCAGCCAAAAGCATTGGTAATGACAATACCGATTGGCACACCGAGCACCAATGAAGAACTGATACCCATATAAATATAGCCTAGCGCCTTCGCACGTACTCTTGGTTCCACGATACGCGCAGTAATCGTAAGTGATAGCACAATGACCAGTGCGGCACTCGCAGCAGTTAATATCCGTGCAGCCATCATCAGACTGAAAGTAGGACTGAAATACGTCAGTACGTTCCCAATGAAAAACACGCAAAGCGTAAGTAAATAAAGTTTCTTACGTTCAAATTTCGCTGTCAGCGATAAAAGAACAGGTCCTGCCACCGCATATACCAGCGCAAAAACCGTAATCAATTGCCCCGCTGTCGCAATTGAAACCTGTAAATCGTCGGCAATAACCGGCAAAATTCCGCCGACTACCAGTTCCACCAATCCGACGGTAATGGCAGAAACCGCTAATAATAATACTCTGAAATCCAAAATAATTCCTCCTGCTAACATCACTTATGACTATTTTTGAAAATAAAAAAACCCCGACTACAAAAAATTGTAGTCAGGATTTAACGGTTCCTGGTAGAAACCCTCGAACCATATTATCGAGGTTATACATGTTGATTTCATAATCAAATTTTCTATTCTTCAATCTATCATGGATTTTGTTCTTTGGCAAGGTTGAGATACTGTTTTCAAACTAGGAAGTACATAAAAATGAATCACTAAATTTGGTAAAGAAAAAGGTTCGATTGTATAATATAGAATAAGAAGTAATCCGAACGAGACCATAATGGTTGGAGGAAAGCTAGTACATGAAAATACAAAACCCTCATGATAAGTTCTTTAAAGAATCTTTAGGCTGTGGCGGTTGCAAAGGATTTCCTCATCCATTATTTGCCATAAGCTGTTGGGAAGGCAATTGACATACAAACATTGGAGCCGCAAAAAGACAGTTTTATTACGCAAGAACTGAATGAAAGCTTCTCTGATTTGCTGTTCAAAGTGGATGTGTCAGGCAGCGAAGGATATCTGTATTTTTTATTTGAACATAAAAGCTATCCGGACAAAGGAATCGCTTTTCAACTATTAAAATACATGGTTGAGATTTGGGAGGCGAAAGTAAACAAAGAAGCGGCGAAGGAATTGCCCATCATTATTCCTCTTGTTTGGTATCACGGGAAGTCGAATTGGCGTATACCCTCTAGTTTAGGAGAAATGATAGGCGGGTATGAAATGCTTTCGGAAGAACTAAAAACCTATATACCGAATTTCAATTATATCCTTTACGATATATCGAATTACACAGATGAGGAAATAAAAGGAATCGCCCAAACCCGAATCATATTGACACTTTTTCGTGATATTTATAAAGAAAACTCAAAGGAATTACAGCAATCCATCCTTCGTTCTATTAATTACTTGCATGAACTGGATGATAAACAAGCGGGGATAGAATACTTGGAAACAATGATGCGGTATATATCCGGTGTAGATACAGTTCTGTCAGAGGAAGATATAAATCAACTTATTGAACAGCTGGAAACAACGTATCCAGAAGGGAGTGACATCGCCATGACGTTAGCTGATATGTGGAGAGAAGAAGGATTTCAAAAGGGTATAGAAAAGGGTATAGAAAAAGGCATAGAGAAAGGCAAAGCTGAAGCTTTATCAGCAGTTGCAATTTTGCAATTAACCGAACGATTTGGCGCGATTCCGCAAGATATAGAAGCCGGTATTTTACATGCAAATGCAGCCGCTTTGACACTTTTGATTGTAAATGCAAGCAAATTCAAAGAGCTTGGTGAGGTGCGTAAATACATTCAGTAACAATTGTACGAAGTATTTGTGTGAGAAAGATATCTCGATATTATAAATCACTATCAGTTGTAAATTCCACTTTAATCAAGTATACTTTTCCCGATAATCAGCACTGCTTATTACAGGGATAAAGGATGGATATACATGACATTTGAAGAGGTATTGCCGCGTTTGAAAGCCGGCGAGAAAGTGATCCGCAGCGGCTGGGGCGGAGCGGAATTATATGTGAAGTTAGTAGGGGAAAGTACGTATGATGGCAAAAAGCTAAATCCGTATTTCCTGATTAATGTGACGGGCGAAGGCTATACTATGTTTACGCCTACCGTTTGTGATTTGTTGGCGGAAGACTGGGTTCTTGTTGAATAAGATGAATGAATCTGGGCTCATGAGCGATCATGAGCTTTTTTATTGCAGGAGGGTATTATGAAATTTGAGGAATATGCTGGGAAGACCGTTGTGGTGACAGGTGCTGCATCGGGTATTGCGCAGGCGCAGGCTCTGGCGTTTTTGAAGAATGGAGCAAATGTGTTTGCGCTAGACGTCAACGAAGAAGGACTGCTGAAGATGAAGCAGACATATGCTGAAAGATTTGCGTATTCAATTGGCAGCGTGCGTTCGAAAGAAGATGTGGAGCGAGCAGTTGCAGAGTCACTTGCGGCATTTGGTCAGATTGACATTTTATTAAATACGGCCGGTGTTTTGGATGGTTTTGCCAAAACTCTTGATACGGATGAAGCGCTTTGGGACCGAATCATGGATACGAATGTAAAAGGCACCTATTTGATGACAAATGCGATTTTGCCTCATATGATTGCTCGCAAATCGGGTGTCATTGTCAATATGGCATCCATTGCAGGGCTTGTGGCGGGCGGCGGCGGAGCGGCGTATACAGCTTCAAAGCATGCGATTGTCGGTTATACGAAGCAAGTAGACATGGATTACTGCCGAGAAGGAATTCGAGCCAATGCCATTGCACCGGGAGCGATTCAAACGCCGATGAATCAAGCAGATTTTGAAGGGGACGGAGAAATGGCGAAGTGGGTGGCAGATGAGACACCGGCCGGACGCTGGGCGCAGCCGAGCGAAGTCGCGAACTTAACATTATATATAGCCAGCCAAGCCGCTGATTATATTCATGGTGCGGTCATCCCAATCGACGGAGGATGGATTGCGAAATAAACTTGTTTAATTGAGTGATTTTCTGCTATACTACGCAAGCAAGCAAATATTGTTTGCACTGCGGCACTTTTGATTGAGCGATAGGCTCATTCTTCCTTTGGCCGTAGTTATTACTGGAATAGCGCAAAGGCTATTTCACAAAGGAGAAAATAAAATGAGTATGTCTTATGTCAAAGATTCACCGAAGAGTGCAGTGAGTGAGCTGACAAAAGTAGCGCTTGTGGCGGCTTTATATTTTACGGTCACTGTGGTATTTTCCGTCATTAGTTTCGGACCGGTACAGCTTCGGCTATCGGAAATGTTCAACTATCTGGCACTGTTTAATAAGCGCTATGTGATTGCAGTTACACTTGGCGTTGTGCTCGCAAACTTCATGTCACCGACTTGGGTTCTCGATGTTCCGGTCGGCTCTGCAGCTACATTAATTGCGTTACTGATCTGTCGTCAGCTGACGAAGAAAATTACGAACAATATTGTGAAAATGGTCATTACCGCTGTTATTTTCGCATTATCCATGTGTACGATTGCAGCTCAATTCACGATCTTACTGGGCTTTCCATTTTGGGCAACATGGCTGTCTATGGGGATTGGCGAACTGCTGTCGATGACAGTTGGTGGAATGATTATCTACGCGTTACATAAAAAAATAGATTTCTCCAAATAAAGGAGAGCACATTCGCTGGTTGCGAGTGTGCTTTTTTTGATTTGTAAATTGGAGATTGAGTAAGTGCATTTCAAAGGAAAGGGCAGATTTGACGAAAATGGCAAAACAGAATGTACCCAAATAAAAGCCCCGCAAAAAAATCGGCTCTTCACCAAAACATGTGCTTGACAGCATATTTCTGAGCAGTTTGAGATTTGAGTGTGATTGCGCAGTATAGGATGGTAAGTGGGAGGGTACCGTTTCCCTGCGTTCAAGGCGGACGCGTGTCCTGTGGGCCCTCGGTGAGCCAAGCGAACAGCGAAGAGTTTGCTTTGCCGTATTTTTGCGCTCTTTGCAAAAATTAAGCAATACAGAGTTTCTTCTACCCGCTATTTTCGCTTCGCTCCCTTTAGTTGTCTCATCCTATCGGGCTGATCCTACCGGAGTGGTTTTGCCGCGGGCTCACACGAAGTGAGTCATGCAACCGTGGCCAAGCGAACAGCGAAGGGTTCGCTTTGCCGTATTTCTGTGGTCTTTACAGAAATTAAGGCACTTGCGGCGAACTTAGGCTGCCTTCCACTCCGGTACACTGGGTGGTGTTTCAGGACTTATTATGTGAGTAAGCAGTATGAGCATAATATCTGAGATTATTGTGATAGGTGAAGTGTTTCAGGTAATACTTATTATTCTGCTAAGGCAAAGATTCTTGTGATCAATGCGTTTGCAAAGTCGAGAAACGAAAACACACCAACTTAACTCGCTACTCCGCAAAAAAGCAGCATGACATACATTCTCCAACACTAGCGAAGGCGCAACTGCGTAAGGCAATCCCCTAGCGCCGAAGCGGATTAAACTGCAACATGATTTTCGCAATACATACATGACAAGTTGTCAAGAACCGATTTTGGTGAAGACCCAAAAAATCAGATGAAAATAACTCTTCGAACAGTCTCTCTCTATTATTCGCCCTCAAAGTCAAATACCTTTTATGTTTAAAAGTCAAACGATCTGTATTGTATAGTATAGTTTTTCACGATAATTTCACAATCCATTTCTACTTAAATTTGGATTTTGTTCTAGTATTTTTATTAGTTGTAAATAAAAATAGTTAATTTAAGAACCTTTTGTGACAACGATTGTAATGTGTTGCTCTTTAAATTACAAAGGAATAATATAGATTTTACAAAAGTATTCATTTACTTTAAATGTAAAAAATCTAAAAATAATAATTATTTAAAAATAGTTATTGGTGGATGAATACTTTATTTACAGTAGAAAGAGGGGAGCCCCCAGTGAAGAAGAAATGGTTGCTGTTTTCGAGTTTTCTCATATTGGTTTTATCCGGTTGCGATAATCCATTACTAATATTTGACCCAAAGGGACCGCAGGCAAAAACAATTTCGGATACGATTCTTTTCTCCATCTTGATGATGGCAGGAATCTTATTCGTCGTTTATGTTCTCTTTACTTTCATGTTAGTAAAATATCGAGCTTCCAAGATGGATGAGAGCTACGAGCCACCACATGAAGAAGGAAGTAAGTGGCTTGAAATTACATGGATTGCTATCCCGGTCATCATCGTAGTGATCTTGTCTGTCGTAACAGTGCGCTCCACAACGGATGTGGAAAGTACTCCGAAAGCTTATGCAAATGAAACACCGCTCATCATCTATGCTTCTTCCTCCAACTGGAAATGGCACTTTAGCTATCCGGAAGAAGGGATTGAGACCGTAAACTATGTCAATATTCCAGAGGATCGTCCTATTGAGTTCCGACTCTATTCATATGGACCGATATCAAGTTTTTGGATACCGCAGCTGGCGGGTCAAAAATATGCTATGAGTGATATGGTGACCAAGATTCACCTAGCAGCAGATACACCGGGATCTTATATGGGGAAAAACTCCAACTTCAGCGGCAAGGACTTCGCCCATATGGAATTCGAAGCACAAGTGCTAACTGAAAAAGATTTTGATGAGTGGGTCAAAGATGTAAAAGAGACTGCTCCTGCGCTAACGGAACAAGAGTTTAATCACTTGCTGGAGCCTGGGGTATTGGGCCGTAAAACGTACAAATCTACACATTTAGAATTCAGTCCAGCTCCTGAAGGCGAACATGCCGGTCATCAGCATGGAGGAGATATGGAAATGGAAATGGAAATGGATATGACACATGAATCCGAATCAGATATACAAGGTGAACATCATCACAACTAATTTCAACCCAACACTCGAAAGGAGTCAACATCTATGAAATGGGATGAATTTTTTGTCACCGGTGAGCCGATGATTTACGCGGCGATGGTCAGTATTGTACTCGTATCCATCGCGATTCCAGCAGGTCTTACCTACTTTAAAAAATGGGGCTACTTGTGGCGTGAATGGCTGACTACAGTGGACCATAAAAAAATTGGTGTCATGTATATCATTGCTGCGCTGCTGATGCTGTTCCGCGGCGGCGTCGATGCATTATTAATGAGAGCACAGACAGCTGTCCCGAATAACGGTTTACTCGACGGACAGCATTATAATGAAATCTTTACCACTCACGGAATCATTATGATTCTATTCATGGCGATGCCGTTCATTATCGGTTTGATGAACGTCGTGATTCCGCTTCAGATCGGCGCACGGGATGTAGCATTTCCACGCTTGAATGCAGTAAGTTTCTGGCTGTTCTTCTTTGGCGCCATGCTATTGAATATTTCATTCGTCATTGGGGGATCACCTGACGCGGGATGGTCTGCATATTTCCCGTTAGCCAGTTTGGAATTCAGTCCGACGGTCGGGAATAACTACTATTCACTGGCGTTGCAAATTGCGGGAATCGGTACGCTGATGACGGGGATCAACTTCCTCGTGACGATATTAAAAATGCGTGCACCTGGAATGAAGTTAATGAAAATGCCGATGTTCACGTGGTCTATTTTGATCACCAGCGTCATTATAGTGTTCGCGTTCCCTGTATTGACCGTGGCACTTGCGCTTATGATGCTTGACCGTCAATTCGGCACACAGTTCTTTACGATGCAAAACGGCGGTATGGACATGCTGTGGGCGAACTTGTTCTGGGTCTGGGGCCATCCGGAAGTATATATCGTCATTTTACCGGCTTTCGGTATTTACAGTGAGATCATTGCGACATTTGCCAGGAAAAATTTATATGGCTATAAATCAATGGTCTATAGTATGGTGGCTATTTCCTTGCTGTCCTTCCTTGTCTGGGCCCACCATTTCTATACGATGGGACATGGCGTCATGGTCAACAGTGTTTTCTCTATTACGACGATGGCCATTGCCATTCCGACAGGTGTTAAAATATTCAACTGGCTCTTTACGCTGAGGCGCGGGAAAATCAGCTTTACCACGCCCATGCTGTACGCACTGGCGTTCATTCCGATATTTACCATCGGCGGTGTCACAGGTGTCATGCTCGCGATGGCAAGCGCCGACTATCAATATCATAATACGATGTTCTTGGTCGCCCACTTCCATTATGTACTGATTCCAGGTACGGTTTTCGGGGTCATTGCAGGGTTCCATTACTGGTTCCCGAAAGTATTTGGATTTAAATTGAATGAAAGACTGGGTAAATGGTCGTTCTGGTTCATCGCCATTTCATTTAACGTGACGTTTTTCCCGCTGTTCATTCTTGGATTGAACGGTATGACTCGCAGAATGTACACCTATTCGGAAAGTACAGGTTATGGACCTTTGAACATGCTGTCAATGGTAGGTGCCGTCGGATTAACGATCGGTTTCATCCTGCTTGTCTATAATATTTATTGGAGTACGCGTCATGAACCGCGCGAAGTGACTGGCGATCCTTGGGACGGACGTTCTTTAGAATGGAGTACGCACAGTCCCGTTCCTGAATATAATTTTGCGAAAGTACCTGAAGTGGATCAATTGGATGCTTTTTGGTTCGCGAAAAAAGAGGGCAGATCGTTGACGCAGGAAGGCGGCTATGAACCGATCCATATGCCGAATAATAATGGGCAGCCGTTCATCATGGGTTTTCTGTTCTTCTTCTTTGGATTCTTCATGGTCTTCAGCTGGTGGATTCCAGCGATTGTCGCGGGTCTATTGATTCTTGGAACGATGGCGTACCGCACATTTGAACAAGATCATGGTCACTATATTTCAGTTGAAGAAATTGAACGGACAGAAAACGCATTAAGAGGTGAAAAAGAATGAAAGTAGATCACTCTTTGCCATTAGAATACAGTACGGAGGAAAACAAGCTGAAAGTACTCGGCTTCTGGATTTTCCTTGGCGCAGAAATCGTGTTGTTCTCCACTTTGTTTGCCGTTTATTTCACACTTCAGCATAATGTGGGAAATGGACCGGGCGGCAGTCAGTTATTCGAACTCACACCTGTAATGATCGAGACGATCGTATTGCTGTCGAGCAGTTTTACGATTGGACTTGGAATTCATGCCATGCGGCTTGGCAATAAAAAAGCGATGATGGCGTTCTTTGGTATTACATTGCTGTTTGGACTTGGGTTCTTAGGCGTGGAAATTACGGAATTCGTCACCTATGTACACGAAGGAGCAACCATGCAAACGAGCGCCTTCCTATCCGCATTGTTCACATTGCTCGGAACCCACGGAGCGCACGTGACATTCGGTCTGCTATGGGGAAGTGCGATTTTACTGCAAGTGAAAAAACGCGGGCTTACACCGGAAACAGCAAATAAATCATTCATCTTCTCATTATATTGGCATTTCTTAGACGTTGTCTGGATTTTCATTTTCAGCTTTGTCTATCTGAAAGGGATGATGTAAAATGAAACAATTATTTCCCGTTCCGCATGTGATCGGCTTTGTTTCTTCCTTACTCCTTTCACTCATCGCGCTCGTCGTCATCAAGTTTCATTTGTCATTTGGCATGGGCATGACAATTTTAGGAATCACTGCCTTGATTCAGGCGTGCCTGCAGTTATTTCTGTTTATGCATGTTGGCGAGAATGAAAACAAGTCTGCTCTGCTGACGAATATCGGCTATGCATTATTTGTAGGACTGGTTACGATTTTTGGGACATTGTTTACAATGTTGTGGGGCTATCATATGATTTAAATGCAGGACATCATGCACAATGCATGGTGTCTTTTTTATATTTGCTACTTATTGCAAGCCAAAAATACAGCACAGGTCCTTTCCCGTTACTTAAGAAAAACTTAAGAAATCTACTGCTTCTTTATTAAGAATTCGCTACTATACTTGAAATGTTCCAGGCTGCCTGGGAACAAATGCATTTTTTAAGGGGAAGGTAAAATGAAACCAATAATAACCGCGGAGCGAATACATATACTCGACCTCATCCGTGGCTTTGCCTTGATCGGGCTTCCATTCGTGAATGTGCTGATGCTTTGGCGTAACGTCAATCTAACCGGGGCGCAAGCGGATATTTGGATTCAGCGTTTCTTATATATTTTCGTTGAAGGGCGTTTTTATGCCATTTTTTCATTGCTGTTTGGAGTGGGATTTTGGATTTTTCTTTCAAGAGCCGAGGAGAAAGACGATCGTCCGTATGTCCTGTTTATACGGCGTATGGTGATTTTGCTGGGAGCCGGTTTGCTGCACAGTTTAATAAATCCAGGTGAGGCCCTAGCGGTTTATGCAATTTTCGGCCTGCTTGTTCTTTTATTTTACAGGGCTCCTAAACAAGTCAACGTGATCTTAGGGATAGTCGGTATAGTGGCAGGCAGTGTATTAACAGTGAAGGTGCTTTTACCGCTTCCTCTCATCGTGTTGGGATTGGCGTTAGGGCAGTATCAGGTCTTCCCGAAAATTGCGAAATATAAAAAAATCTGGATTGCGGCAGCAGCTGTTTCATTTTTCGCAATCGGTGTCCTGACGTTCTTTCTTTGGCAGAAGGCGCCTGATGCCGGCTTGTATTCCTATGTGAAGGGGGGCTGCCTATGATCTGACTGATATGCAGGCCGAATCCAACCGTGCTTTTTATGATTTCGCTGATCGGTCTATGATGGTGGCGCCGATTTACTCTATTTTCTACGTCAGTGTCTTGGTTCTGCTGGGACTTAAAGCAGGGAAATGGCTGTCACCGCTGCGTGCGTTTGGACGAATGGCGCTGACAAATTATATTGGCCAATCGATTATACTGGTGAGTCTGGCGTCGTTTATCCCGGTTGAGCCATTCGTTTCCTATAAGACAGCAGCCATTGTATGTTTCCTGACAGTGGGCGTGCAGATCCTCTTCTCCTCACTGTGGCTTCGTTTTTTCCGTTATGGTCCGCTGGAATGGCTATGGCGCTGCGGGACTTACGGAAATTGGGTTCCGATCAGGAAGAACAACGGAGAAGGACTTGATACGGCGGGCTTGTAAGAAAAGGTCTTTGAGGCAATCGTCCTCACTGGCCTTTTTTTGCGTATTCTTAGAACAACACGGCGGATGAAACCTTTTATTGGCTGCTGCGTATGGTAACTGAGCCATCAAACTGAAGGAGGAAAAAAACATGCGATATAGAGCAGGAGAGCGCAGGATTGTCTGTCCGTGCTGCCAGAACGATACATTCGACTTGGACTACCGGCAGCTGAACACGAAGGCAGCGACACTTTTCAATTTCGACTGGGCGAACAAGGAAGCCGCCATCCTCGTCTGTCAGAAGTGCACCCATATTTCGTGGTTCATGCGGGAGCCGGAAGCCGACCGGCGAACGAATACGGAATTACGCGGAGAAGCGTGACTAGAAGACATAATCATCAAAAAATATCAGAATCTGCCTGAGTTCATCCGGGAGAAAGGCTGGGATGACCAGGCGATCGGATGGCAAATCGAGGAAATTTATGAGACGATGGCGGATGATCGGTATGTGCTGTTCGACGAAGCGGACGAAGGAAGAGAAGCCCTCGTGGTTTCATTTGAAGATGCGGAGAATGCTGTTACGTGAACTTCGCTGATACTGGTGGATCGGGAGCTCTATGAGGTGATCGGTTATATGCCGGGCGAGCGACAGCCATAACTGTTAAGGAGGAGGGAAAGCGTGAGGAATTTGAAACATTCTGTACTGCTGGTTGTTTTTCTGGCGGCTTTTTTGGCCGCTTGCGGTAAAGAGGAGGAAGAAGGAGTGGAAAAAGTAATGGAGCCGGAGATGCTTTCTACTACGTTCCTGCAAGGAGATTACGAGAAAGTCTACAGCCAGATGAGCAAAGCGTTCCGGAATGAAGTGTCGCTGAATCAGCTGCAAAAGCTGGGCGATGATTTCAATCAGGGTGTGACAGAATACATCTTGCAGTCCGAACTTCCGTTAGATGGTGGAAAGCGCTATGTATGGACAGATGAAACCGGCACAAAAGGGATAACAGCGGTATTTGACGAAAAAGAAATCATCCAGGGGCTGCAGATTATGCCGCTCGAGACACATCAAAAAGAGGACAATCAATATACAAAAACTGTATTTAATTTTCCTTTTCATGATCAGTGGTATGTGTTCTGGGGAGGCACGAACAGCCTCGTAAACTACCATTACGAATATGAAAACCAGCGCTACGCCTATGATTACGTGAAGATGAAGAACGGCAGCACGTACGAGGGCGATCCAACCATGAATGAAAGCTACCATGCATTCGGCGAGGACTATCTCGCACCGGCTGATGGCACGGTGGTGAAAGTCGAAAATGACGTGAAAGATAACGAACCGGTCGGCGATATGAACACGGAGCAGCCACTCGGGAATCATGTTATTCTGGACCATGGCAATAAAGAATTCAGTTACCTGGCCCACTTTAAAAGTCAGTCGATTACAGTGGAAGAAGGGGACAAGGTCAAACAGGGCGACCCGCTGGGACTGGTCGGTAATTCCGGAAATTCCAGCGAACCGCATATCCATTTCCATGTAGCCGACTCTGCGAAGCCCAAGACTTCGGAGAGCATGAACATTACCTTTGATAGGGAAGATCCCATTATCCAGGGAGATTTTGTGGAGTGATGCCAGCGATTGTTGAAAAACAATCAGGGGGTTTACCGTCATGATTGATGAATCCATATAGTGATCTTATAGAAAAGACTGGTCATACGCGATTGCACTTTTTTGTTTTCTGCAAAATTCATATATATGTACCGCAGGGTAAGAAGAAAGGAAAAAATCAGTATAATAAAGGAAGAGCCGCAGGTGTATAGAGTGGGAGATTACTCATTTGTCCGAGGCGATTGATAAAAAGAAGGCGCAAATAAAGGCTCTTCACCAAAACATGTGCTTGATAACCTGTCACGTGCATGTTGGCAGTGTGTGGATTTACTATGTGCGGATTTCGTTTCTCGACTTTGTAGGAATTTTAATTGAAGTGTAAGTTTGCAGTGTAAACCCGCTTCGGCGCTGGGGGATTGCCTTACGCGATGAGCCTACTGGCGAAGAACGTGCCAGCAGTCTCACAGCCACGGCCGACACCGCAGTTGCGCCTTCGCTGGTGTTGGAGAAAGTACAATGTCTGATTTTTTTGCAGAGTATGAATTGGCTTGTCTTGTTCCGCATCTCGAGTTTGGAAATGCATCGTTCACATGAATCTAAGCCTTTGCAGGACGATAAGTATTGCATGAAAAAACTTACCCATTGTAATAGCCTCAAATAGTGTGCTCATACTGCCTGCTCACACAAAAAGTCTTGAAACACCAGCCAGTGTATCTTCGTTCCAGGCAACCTAAGTACGCCGACAGGTGCCTTAATTTCTGCGAAGGACACAGAAATACGGCAAAGCGAACCCTACGCTGTTCGCTTGGCAACGGTTGCATGACTGACTTCGTGTGAGCCCGCGGCTAAAAACTCTCTGGGAGGATCAGCCCGACAGGTGAGACAACTTGCGGGAGCGAAGCGAAAATAGCGTGCAGAAGGAACTCTGTATTGCCTTAATTTCTGCACAGAGCGCAGAAATACGGCCAAGCGAACCCTTCGCTGTTCGCTTGGCTCACCGTGGGCCCGCAAGACACGCGTCCGCCTGGAACGCAGGGAAGTGGTATCTTTCCACTCTCATCCTATATTACACAATCACTAGTCCAATCTCAAACTGCTCATGAAATAGACTGTCAAGCACACATTTTGGTGCAGACACAAATAAATGTTGAAAAATATAAAGAGGAGGTAAATGTTTTGAATATAAGTTTACTATTATTTGTCTCATCAATTAATCAAGAACCTACAGAAGAAAATACTCACACATTAGTGAAAATATTTGAATCTGACTTTCGCCCTCAAGTAGGAGATATAATTGACGATCCTGGTTTTGATTCAGGCTTCCATAATGGATACGAGGTGGTAAAAGTTACAATAAATTATACTTCAAATGAGTGCCTTGTTTCACTGGCACCGTTAGCAATTGAAGTTGAAAAACTTCGTGTTGAAGATTATATAAAAAAGCTTAAAACACACGGATGGAGTATTCAGTCTAGGTAGCACTTATGGAGGCAGCTATGAGGAAATTAATCGAGAACTATAAAGGGTTACTGCTTTTCATGTTTTTTTATTGGATTGTCTGTTTTATCATGTTATATAAGGAATCAAATTTCCTTTATTTCATGCTGCCTTGGAATACCTTTTTAGCGCTATTGCCTTTGGTTTTTATTATGAAAGCAGAAATGGCGATCAGGCAGAGGAAGGTTGGTTGGCCAGCTTTTTGGATCATTCTCTGGTTGTTCTTCTTTCCCAATTCAGTTTATGTGATAACTGACTTCATTCACATAACAAACGATAAATTCTTGTGGCTTGTAGAAGTTGAGCTCTATTCTGAGGAGTCAAGAGTTGCTTATAGTCATGACATTATGCTGTGGTCAAAGTTGTTTGTCATTGGAGCAGGCTTCTTTTTTGCTCTATTGGCGGGGCTTGAATCCGTTTATATTTTAGAACGGATAAGCAGAAAAAAGTTATCAGCGTGGATCTCCTCGGCAGGACTGATCGTGCTTGCCTTACTTACAGGTTTGGGTGTATACATTGGAAGGTTTTTGCGCTTCAATAGCTGGGATATTCTTGCTGACCCGATTCAGCTAGTTAAACAAGTGATTGGGATGGATGCGTTTGCCCTGCAATTCATAGCTGTTTTTGCGTGCTTTGTCTTTGGCAGCTATTTGCTCTATAGGACTATTAGAAAAAATGCCCATTAAACAAACTGCCTTTGATTAACATTAATTTTCGATATTTAAAGTAGCAGGAAGTTTAGCCCTATTACAATGAAAATTAAAATGCTTACACCGCCACTAATTTTTCATTTTCAATAAATACTTCAATCAAATAGGCGCATGCTATCCTTGGGAAGTGAAAATAGGCAAAGGAGGATTAGCAATGGTCAAACATTATCCGAAACCGAATGATCCGGCTGATGATAAAGAAAGATTGAACAAAACAATCAGCAATATGGAAGCGGCAGAAGAAGCAATGGAGTTCGCAGAAGGGAAAGAACGAGCCAGTATCAAAGAAAAGAACGAACGAAGAGCGGAGAGTATTGAGGATTTGAAAAATGAAATCCAAGAAGAAGATAAATCGAGGATTAATGGTTATATATAACACTGCAGAATCTAGTCTGTGCGTGAAACTTTCGAGTTTTTTGCACAGGCTTTTTATAGGCAAAAAACAAGCATTTTTCCCACCGCGCTGTATACAATATATAATAGTACTGAGTTTCATATGAAAAGGGAGAGTTTATTGTGAATCGAATTCGATCTATAGAGGCATGGCGGGCGCTTTTGGATAAATCTGATGAACAGCCATTTCTGTTATTCAAATTAAGCATGACAAGTTTTGCAAGTATTGCAGCTAAAAAAGAAATACAGAAGCTTCAGACGGAATTGCCGATTTATGTTGTGATTGTTCAAATAAGCAAGAAAGTCTCCAATGCGATTGAATCGGATTTAGGTGTTAAGCATGAAACCCCACAGTTGCTGATCTTAAAAGATAAAAGAGGAATTTGGCAAGCAACACATTATCAGATTAAAGAATCGATAGTGAAGGATGCCATTGTGACCTACGTTTAATCCATCAATAAATAATTCGGTGGGCCGATAATAGAAAATGATTGGATGGTGTACAAGCACATGGGAGGCTGGTTTCCTAGAATATATGATCTGGTGATGAAGCCTTTGGAACTAACGCGTTTCAAGCAGGTACGTACGGAATTAGTGAGGTCAGCAAGAGGGAATGTGTTGGAGATTGGATCAGGAACCGGTGTCAATTTTCCTTTCTATCGCCATGCTGAAAAAGTAACTGCTGTGGAACCAAATCCCTTGATGACCAAACGGGCTGTCAAGCGAATGAAAAACACAAGCGTGCCAGTCGAATTATACGAAACAACTGCTGAATCATTACCGTTTGCCGATAATACATTTGATACAGTTATCGCAACACTTGTATTTTGCACGATTCCAGATCCAGCGAAAGCATTAGCGGAAATTCGCCGCGTCAGTAAACCGGGAGCTGAGATTTTGTTTTTTGAGCATGTACAAATGAAACAGCCCGTTCTAAGAAAAGCACAGGATTTTCTTAATCCACTTTGGAAAAGAGTATGCGATGGTTGTAATCTTAATCGCAATACCTTATTGCTTATTCAACAATCTGGAATAGAGGTAAAATCTATAGAATCTTTTTATGCGACATTGTTTTTGTCTATTAATAGTGTGAATACCAAGCGCTAACTGATTTCTCTTAGTGATTACATAGCTTTACATAGCAATAACCAAGGACTGTAAGGGTACCTATTATTTCACTCTTGAATCGCTCAGTTCCATACAGACCAATGCTGACATAGCGGAAATGACGGATACAATACTTCAGAATGATTCAAATAGTGATTGAGTATTCTGTTTCTCAAAAAAGCCAGTGCCGATACGTTGTCGGCACTGGCTATCTTCAATTAAATCGAAGCTTCATAAATGGATTTTACTGCTTTGCCTAGCTTACTGTTAAATTCTTCTTCTGATTGATCTGCATTCAGGTCCTGGCTCAATGCGCGTGAGAAACTTGCGATAAGTCCATCGTTTTCTTTTAGCTTTTCATTCGCAATATCTGTTGAATAGCCTCCTGAAAGGGCAACTGCACGAACGACGCGAGGATGATCGATCAATTCTTTATACAAGTTTGTTTCTGTTGGAATCGTTAATTTCAACATGACGTTTTCGTGATCCTGAAGCTGATCTAAATGCTTATGGATTTCCGTTTTCAGTAATGACTCACATGCTTTTTTATCAGCACTGTGAATATCCACTTCCGGTTCAATAATGGGAATTAGACCCGCAGCAAGAATTTGCTTGCCAGCTTCAAATTGCTGATCAACAACAGCTTTGATACCAGCTTCATTCGGCTCTTTAATGACAGAACGCATTTTAGTACCGAAAATATGGCGTTCATTCGCTCGCTTCAATAAGTCCTCCAAATCAGTGATCGGCTTCATTAGTTGAACGCCATTTTCTTCTTCCGCAAGACCTTTATCGATTTTCAGGAAAGGTACGATGCCTTTTTTGTTTGCCAGGTAATCTGCAGTATACATACCTTGTATTTCACGATCCATTGTCTGTTCGAATAAAATAGCACCGAGAATATGTTCCGCGTCAAAAGCGGGGGATGTGATGATTCGTGTCCGCATGTCATGTACTAATGTGAACATTTCGTCTTCACTTGAGTAGCTATCCTCATTCACTCCGTAGGCTGCCAATGCTTTTGGTGTACTGCCGCCACTCTGATCCAATGCTGCAATGAAACCTTTACCATTCTTAATTTTTTCAAATTGTTTTTCATCCATTTCGCTCACTCCTCATGAATAGTACTTCTTTTATGTTAACATGAAACAGATTTTTTATAAAAAGAAAGGTAATAGAAATTGCTGACTGTTATAGACACATTAATCAGCAATGTCCAGGGTCAGCACGTAATAGATGCAGGCCTGCTTCTATCTTTCACAGAAAAAGGGAAAGAGCACTTGGGAATATTAGGTTTTTAACATGAAATAAGGGGGGTGAGCCGCTTCATGAGGAACGACTGAAAGAATCCTATTATTATATCCAGCGCACTCTTGAATAAGTGCCGACACAAATATATTATCGAAAAAATAACTAGAAAAAGGACTCGTTTGAGTCCTTTTTAGAGCTTCCTTTAACCAGTGTATTATCAAGATGAAGGATAAAACTCAATCAGTATTTCTTGCTTTCTGTGTATCCCGAACATTTTTCTGAACAGTGATTGCGGCAAAAATACTTAGAACAAAAGCCATTCCGTAAAAACCTTTCTCACTTAAAATAATACTTCCTGCATTGAACAAACCGATGGCCATTAATAAGATAGATGTAAGCAGTGCAAACCAGCTGAGTCCATAATAAATATTGGTTACAGGGATTCCCTCCTCTTTATCCCGAACTGCTTTCTGTAAAGAGACAGCTGAATAGAGTCCGAATATTAAAATGGCAAAGTAATAGCCTTTCTCATTCAGTTCCATTGCTGCATTATACAAACCTAAAAGATAAGCAGCCACTCCGATGATCAGCGCTGCATATGAAGCACCTTTAAAAGCGGAAGTAGGTTCGCCGTCCCTTCGCTGTGTTTTCAATTTCGAATCATTTTGCTTGTTCTTATTAATCAAATCTTCATTATCATTCATCACTAAGCATGTCACTCCCTTTCGATTATCATAAGCTAAACCAGGTTCTGCTAGCAACGACTTTTCAAAAAATTCTACTATTTGACCCAAAGGAACCACTCGCAGCAACGTGCCAAGATTAGTCTCATAATCTTGGCACGTTTATTTATTGTTGTTGTGCAAATTCTTCTTTTAACGTTTCCAATAAGAGATCGGGCTTCATAGGTCTATAAAAATAATATCCTTGCACAAAATCGCAATGTGCTTTTCGCAGCCAAACGACTTCTTCTTTCTCCTCCACACCTTCCATGACTACCCGCAGATTCAAGTTATGGCCAAGTTGGATGATGGAGCGGACGATTGCTTCCTGTCCAGCATTGCCGAGAAGATCGTCCAGAAACGATTTATCAATTTTCAGTACGTGGATCGGCAGTTCTTTTAATTGACTGAAAGAAGAATAGCCTGTGCCGAAATCATCCAATGAAATTTGGATTCCGGCCTCAGCAATTTCTGTTAATATCGACTGAGTTTCATAGGCAAGTGAAGCTGATTCGGTAATTTCCAATTCAAGATATCTGGGATCCATCCGCGTCTCATCAATTATTCGCATGAGGTGTTCGACAAAGTCTTCTCTCGTTAATTGTAGAGGGGAGATATTGACAGCAATGATCGGCGGTTCCTGCATTTCTTCAGCCCACTCATTCCATTGTATGCAAGCTTCACGCAGTACCCACTCGCCGATTGCATGAATCATGCCTTTTCCCTCAGCGATAGGAATGAAATCTACTGGAGATACAAATCCATAGATCGGATGAACCCAACGCAGTAAAGCCTCCGCACCGACTATTCTATTGCTGTCCAACGAAACTTTGGGCTGATAGAGCAAATGAAATTGATTTTGCTCCAGCGCAGTCGATAACGCTTCCTCCAGTTGAAGACGGCGTTTATGCTGGTCTTTAATTGCGACATTGAAAGCAGTGGCTTGATTTTTTCCACTACGTTTTGATTCGGACATGGCTAAGTCTGCAAATTGCAGAAGCTCATGTATAGAATCTGCCTCTCCCGGAAATTTGCAGTAGCCTGCACTCAAAGTAGTTTCTATAGACACTTCTTCAAATATGAACGGACAGCGGGTTACTTCGATACATTGTGCAGCAATTGATTGAAGATTTTTCACTTGTTCGCCAGTAACCAGCATAACGAATTCATCGCCGCCGGTTCTGGCCAGAAAGTTACCATCATTCGCAAATTCCTTCAACTTTTTTGAAATGTACTGAAGGGTGGCATCTCCGGCTGGAAGTCCAAGTGTATCATTAATGAATTTCAATCTGTCTGCATTAAATAAAATACATCCGATTTCATTTCCAGCCTGCAGCCAATCTTGCAAAATTGCATCGAGCTGGTAGCGGTTTGGCAGATTTGTAAGCTGATCATGGTAGGCCAAATGCTCAATGCGGCGTTTGGAATGAATGGATTCCGTTATATCACGGATCATCCATAGAGAATTATTCATGGATTCAATCTTCACAGAATGTCTTTTTGCTTCCACAATGCTGTTTTTCATTTCCAAATGGAATTCTTCTCCGCTCTCGACATCTTCAGTCAGCAGCAAATGATAGTCATGCAATTTAGAAAATTTCTGCAGTATACCCGCCTGATTCATCAAAAGATAAAACGCTGGATTTGCATGAAGAATACGGTTTGTTCTATCTGTCAGAATGATACCTTCTGCTGCAGCGTCAAGAATGGTATTTTGAACAATTGCCTGCTTTCTAAAAAAACGATCAAAGATAATAGAGAAGAAAAATAAAGTAAAGATCAGCAGGGTGACAACCGCGACAACCCATGCGAGTACGTTCGCGTCGATACCAGATTCAAATGTTCTTTTATTTCCGGTACTTTCTGTAAATTGAGAAGCCGCCATACCGGTGTAATGCATGCCTGCAATCGCAACAGCCATAAAGAGAGATGCTGAAACCTTTACTCTCCAGGACATTTCATTTTTTGCATAGGGAGAGAGAAAGCCAAGCCACAAGGCAGCCAGGGAAGCTGAAATAGCAATGACAGCCGAAACCAGCACAAGCGGTATATTGTAGGAGATTACTAACGGCCGAATAGCTTCTGTACCTATATAATGCATCGACACAATTCCAAGCCCCATCAAGATGCCCGCTGACCAATAATTCATTCGATTTCCGATGTTGCGGGAAATTAGAAAATAGCCTAAAATACAAGCAATCGCAGAAACCACGACCGAAAGTACAACTAATGACGTATTATAATATACAGGGATAGTAAAATCGTGAGCGAGCATTGCAATAAAATGCATGGACCAAATACCAATCCCCAGTGTTGCGCCGCCGGAAAGCAGCCAGATCAGCTTGTCTGTACCGGAGGAAAAAATGACTCTCCTGGCTAAGTCGATAGAAGCGTAGGCTGAAATTGCAGCAATTATATAGGAGAGCATCATTAAATAAGGATTATGTTGAAAAAACATGATGAAAAAAGAATGGTCCAACTGTACACCTCTTCTTTTTATTTTTATCTATTATATCGGCCGAAAAGTAATATTTAATAGGTTGTATGCAGAAAAACGAAAAGTTAGATATTGGTATTGAAAGTAAACGGGCTCAGTCTATTTGATTGGAGAGAATTAGAATGAAGACAAAACCAATTTACGTTGAGATTCCAATTCATGTACCCATTCAGCAGGTATGGGATGCTTCGCAGAATCCGGAAATGCACGCCCAATGGGATTTGCGATTTTCTACGATCAGCTATCTGCCGAAAAAGGAGGAAGAACCGCAGCTGTTTACCTATACACGCAATGTAGGCCCTTTTTTAACGGTAGAAGGGTGGGGGAAGAGCAGCGGTTCTCTACAATTAGCAAATGGTTCGCGCAGTTCCTCTCTTCATTTTGGGACAGATCAGAAAATTTCTCCTATCCGTGAAGGACGCGGCTTTTGGAAATATGAACCGATTGAAAATGGAACGAAATTTTTGACGCAATATGACTATACATCGAGTTTCGGTAAAGCAGGGAATTTGTTTGATTTATTTTTCAGGCCGATGATCGGATACGCAACTGCACTTAGCTTTGACGTGTTGAAAAGGTGGCTGGAGAAAGGGGAAACACCCGCTTCTCAATATTTGCGCTATTTCTCTATGCAGCTTCTCATTCTATTTTTCTCGTTTATTTGGATTTATCAAGGGCTTGTACCAAAGCTCATCGCGATGCATCCTCAGGAAAAGTCAATGGTCGCAGGCGGACTGTCAATAACAGATGAGCAAGCTTTGAAAGTTGTCTTTGCAATCGGAGCGGCTGAAATAGTATTCGGCTTCATTTGGCTTTTTTACCGCAATAAACGGCATCTTTTGCTGTTGCAGATTATCGTATTTCCTCTACTGACATTCGCGGCATTGATCGCTTCTCCTGAAACTGCAATCCATCCATTTAATCCGGTAACATTTAATTTGTCGTTGATTTTGATTACGGCAATCGGTCTGCTGGTTAGCCGGGATATTCCGACTGCTGCATCTTGTAAAAGAAAGAAGTGATGGTAGATGTCCATTTATCGTAAAGTATTGCAGGAAGATTTTTTCTGTCTTCATCCTATGCTTCAGAAAAGATATGATTGTAAGGATAGTGCTGCCTTCAGAGCAACCGGGAAAATGAAACGTATTAAAGGCGGACCTAAATGGCTCTATCCACTTTTTAAATTAGGTGTGAGATGGAAGTTGGTTTTTCCGGAAAGCGGACAAGATATACCATTTACAATCATTAATTCTGCTTTTGTCAATTCAAAAGGAGAACAGCAGATCCACTGGGAACGCAAGTTTAATTTTCCAGAGAATACACGTTATTTCAACGCTTTAATGAGTTTGGATGAGCAGCGAATGGTAGTCAAGGATTATTTAGGTGAACCTCCGCTGCTTTACTCAGATTTGAAATTTTCCGTATTAGATAGTGGCTCTCTGAAAATCAATTCATTGGATCAGCGTCTTGTTCTCGGAAAATTTGAAATCCCTTTGCCGCTATTACTTCAGGGCTTAGCTGTCATCAATGAAAGCTATGATGAAGAGTATGCTGTCTATCGAATAAGTGTTGAGGTGAAAAATCAGCTCATTGGAACAGTGTTTTCTTACGAAGGGGTGTTTACTGCAGATGCGTAATTTTGTCTTGCTGCATGTCTCACTGTTTGTTATTACTGTTCTCTTCAGCATGGTGCTTTGGCCGTATTTGTTGTTGACTGCTGCGCAGCTTTTGTATATCCCTATACTTTTAAAGTTGGTTTGTAAAGAGCAGGGCTGGTTTTGGAAAGTGTATCCTTATTTTGCGATTCCCGCTTATGTATCGGTGATGGTTGAACAAATTGCTTCGCCCGATTGGGGATGGCTGCTAGCAGCAATCTATCTTCTGTTCACTGTGTTTGTCGCAGGTTATGGTTTATATAGATTTTTACATAGAGGGTTTACCAATGTGGAGGAGTTTTCAATTGATATGGGGCTCATCTATCTGGCGATGGGAGGCAGCTGGTATTTTGCTTTCATTGCCGGTATCGATCTCGGATTCAGCCCGCTTCTTACATGGCTGACGGCCATACATTTTCATTATTCGGCGTTTATTCTGCCGATTTTCGTCGGATTGATCGGCCGTCTGTATTCTTCTCGTCACTATAGAAGTGCGGCTGTGTTGCTGCTTGTTGCTCCAATGGCGGTGGCGGTCGGGATCACATTTTCTAGGTGGATTGAAGTCATTTCTGTATTGTTTTATTTTTACGGGCTGGGTGTGATGATTTGGATTACGTGGCGTCTGTTTTTTTTACAGCCATTACAAAAGTGGTTTGTGAGAATTTCTCTTACTGCACTTGCGGTGACCATTTCGTTTTCCATGCTTTACGTACTGAGTAATGGATTTGGACTATTTTCTACGACGATTGATTTTATGCTGCGTTTTCATGGGATACTGAACTGCATTGTCTTCGCATTAGTAGGCCTCATCGGCTGGATGCTCGCTGTCCCGCCATCTCGGTTTCAGCCTCCGACGTTTCCGGTCAGCAAGATACGGGGCAGGCAGTCAGCAGATCAAATCGGGGAGATCGGAGAAATTCGAGGGCTATCGGATGATTTGCGTACATATGGTGTGATACCTTCTGCGAACATTATTGATTTCTATGAAAATACAGTGAATTATCGTTTGAAAGCAACAGTTCACTGGCATACCTGGTTCAAACCGTTTGCCTATTGTTATTCATTTATCAGCAGGAGGACGCAGCAAATCAATCTGCCATTTCATAATAGGGAGATAGAGATGACAGGTGATATATTTACGGTGCATGAAGGATTGGACGGCAGGGAACATGTCCGGATCTGGGAAAGGAAAATAGGGAAGGAAACAGTTTTTACAGCCCTTTATTCTCAGCATCATTCCAATGAAAAGTGGTATATGAATATTGCTCTGCCTTTGCCGTTTACGACGATGACAGGTGTGCTGGAACTGCATGACGCAAAAGGTGCGCTGCAGCTTACAAGCCAACGGACAGATGGTGATTCGGATGCAGGTGTTTATTTATCCATCGGTAAAGACGGGCTGTTTAAGCTGCCGTTGCAGGAGAACTTTTTAATTACAGAGAACGGGGAAGAAGGTTTACAGGCAGAGCATACGATGTGGATTTTTTCTCTGCCGTTTTTGACTATTAACTATCGGATAGAGAAATATTGATATAAGAAAAAGTGGCTGTTCGGCAATTGATGTAAAGAGCAGCCGCTTTTTTATATTCTCTTTTCCCCTTGCTAATGAAAAGAGTAAGAGTTATTATAGTATTCAGAACATACCAACTGGTTAGTATAGAGAGCAGGAGGAGAAATTATATGAAAACAAACGATGTAAAACGTATTACAGTAGTCGGTGCAGGACAGATGGGACACCAAATTGCAATGCTTTGTGCGTTAGGAGGATATCAAACCACATTGCAGGATATCAATCAAGAGGCATTGCAGAAAGCAGAAAGTAATTTAGAACGTCTGATGAGTGATTGGGTGAAAAAAGGAAAACTTGAGGAGTCAGCGAAAGAGAAAGCATTTTCGTTGCTGACTTATACGCAACAATTAGAAGAAGCAGCAAAAGATGCTGATCTTGTAATAGAGGCGATTGTCGAGGTGCTTGAAGTAAAACAGGAGTTGTTCAAGAAACTGGATAGAATTACTCCTTCCCACACGATTTTGGCTACCAACAGCTCGACGATTATGAACTCATTGATTGCAAGTGTGACAGAACGCCCAGAGAACGTATGCAATATGCATTTCTTTTTTCCGCCGCTTGTAATGGACAGTGTGGAAGTCGTGATGAGTGAAGAAACTTCTGAAGAGACAGCCGAGACGGTAATGGAAGTTTGTCGGAAGATCAACCGGACAGCCATCCTGCTGAGAAAAGAAATTCCCGGTTTTGTGGCAAATCGTATACTCGGGGCCATTCATCGCGAAGCAACATTCTTGTATGAAGAAGGAATTGCAAGTTTCGAGGATATTGATTTGATCGTGAAAAAATCACTTGGCCATAAGCTTGGGCCATTCGAATTGATCGATTTGTCCGGCGCAGATGTCGTCTATGCAGCCATGACTCATCAATATGAGGAAAGTGGGGATGAGAGAGAACGGCCGCCTGCCTGTATAAAAGAGAAAGTTGATAAAGGGGAACTTGGCAGGAAAACCGGTGTTGGATTTTATGACTGTCGGCAGGAAGCGGTGAAATGACGCGATCATCAAGTGGAATAGAAACTGAAGAATTTTACATTGACTAGTTAATGAATAAAGGGGAGAATTCTATGCAGAAAACAGTGCGACCTTATTGGCCATCCACGGTACCCGAAAAATTAACCTATCGTCTTGGAGAGATTCCACTCCATGAATATGTGAAGCACAACGCGCAGGAGCAGTCAGAAAAAACAGCCTTTCAGTTTTACGGCAATGCGATCAGCTGGAAAGAGCTCGATGATCAAATAGACCGACTGGCTCAGTTCTTTGTTACTCAAAATTTCGTTAAGGGAGAACGCATTGCGCTGTTTATGCAAAATTGCCCACAATATCTTATCGGCCATTACGCGATTCAGCGAATGGGTGGTATCGTAGTCCCTTTAAATCCGATGTATCGGGAAGCAGAGCTGGTTTATTTGATTCAGGAGGCAGATATTACAGGGATGATTGCTGGACAGGAAATTTACAGCCGCATTGAAAAGATAGTGGATGAGGTGCCGGGTCTGCGTTGTAAAATTACGACGAACTATATCGATTATGTTCCTGCGCAGCCTGACCTGCCATTTCCGCAAGAATACAATCTGCCGAAAGAACGCGCTGATGGAACGTTTGATTTTATTTCCATCATTCAGGAGAATGAACCGCTTGCGAGTTATCCGGCGACGAATCTTTGGGAAGATGTGGCTCTGCTGGTCTTCACATCCGGTACGACGGGCAGGCCAAAAGGTGCCATGCTTACTCATGGAAATGCTTTATACAAAACTGCCGCCGCTGTTGCAGGTAATGAAATGATGCAAGAGGAGATATTGCTGTCGATTGCGCCGCTCAGTCATATCGCTGGTATGCTGATGGGAGTAAATATTCCTGTTTACCATGCATGCGAGACGATATTAATGACAAGATTTGATCCAGCAGCAACCGTCTTGGCGATTGAAAAATATAGAGTAACCACTTGGTACAGCATTGCGATCATGAACGGGGCCATCATGCAACTGCCAGGTGTAGAAAAACGGGATTTTTCCTCCTTGAAGAAAAATCTGTCGACCAGTTTTGGTCTGCAAGTGACAAAAGAGCTGGCGGATAAGTGGAAAGTCGTGACAAATGGCTGTCCAATGTACGAAGCCGCTTATGGATTGAGTGAAACCCATACTGGAGATACATTTATGCCGCAGGAGAACTTCAAGTATGGTAGCTGCGGAATCGCAGTCAATGAAACGGAAATTAAAATTATCGACCAGGCTACTGGAGAAGAGATGCCTGCAGGAAAAGAAGGTGAAGTGATCATAAGGGGACCTGGTGTTTTTACAGGTTATCTCAACAGGCCGGAAGCAACGGAAGAAACATTGCGAGAAGGATGGCTGCACACGGGTGACTTCGGGAAATTGGATGAAGAAGGATATTTATATTATTTGGGGCGCATTAAAGAGCTCATCAAGTGTTCTGGCTACAGCGTTTTCCCTGATGATGTGGAAGCTTTGCTCAGCAATCATTCTGCAGTCTCGCAGTCAGTTGCAATAGGTGTACCGGACACAAAAAGAGGAGAAAATGTGAAAGCATTCATTATATTGAAACAGGAATTTAAAGGTAAAATCGAACCCCAAGAAATAATTGACTGGGCTAAAGAAAATATGGCTGCCTATAAATATCCACGAGAAGTGGAATTTATCGAGGAACTGCCAACCACAAGCTCAGGAAAAATCTTACGAAGGCTGCTGAAAGAGGAAGGTGATCGGCAATGACGCAAAAACCAGTTGAAAACGAAGTGCGTCAGTCTGTTGAAGATCTGAAACGAAGAAAACAACAGGCTTTGAACAGCGGAGGGGTAGATAAGCTGGAAATGCAGCGGCAGGCAGGACGCTATACTGCAAGAGAGCGTGTCGATCTGCTTGTTGACGAAGGCACATTCATGGAATTAGGCATGCTGAATCATTCCGATCAAATGGGGTCTGAAGGTAAAAGTGCAGGCGACGGGTTGATCGGCGGCTTAGGGAAAATTAATGGCCGGCATGCGGTGATTCAAGCCGGGGATCAAACGGTTTTCGCAGGGACGGAAGGGACGGTTCATCTCCGAAAGTCTAAAGCGTTGATGGAGTATGCGATTAAGCGCGGTCTGCCTATGTTCAATTTGAATGAAGGCGGCGGACTGAGGATGCCGGACGGGATGGGCTCAGACGGAATCAGCACCAAGCTATTTCCTCAAGAACTTCTTACGCTTGGCCGTGAAGTCCCGATGATAACAGGAATCTTAGGAGATAGTTTTGGAGGCCCTACATGGATTGCGGTATCATCCGATTTTGTGACGCAAGTAAAAGGAACGTGTCTAGCGGTTGCAGGTCCGCGTATGTTGGAAATTGCCAATGGGCAGACCGTTTCTAAGGAAGAACTTGGCGGAACGGAAGTACATACCCGCCAAACTGGTCAAACAGATGCGGCAGCTGAGTCCGCGGATGAATGCATCGAGCAGATGAAGAGATTTTTCGGGTATATGCCTTCAAACAGTTCCGAACTGCCACCGCTTAAAGAAACAGAAGACAGTCCAGAACGTATGGCAGATCGTGTGCTGTCCATTCTTCCGCAGCTGTCGAACCGGGTCTATGACATGAAGCAAATCATTCAGGATCTAGTGGATGATGGAGAATATATGGAATATAAGGCAGGCTATGGGCAGGCGCTGATTACCGTTCTGGCGCATATGAATGGTCGAGCTGTTGGCATCATAGCCAATCAGCCGAATAAATTTGCCGGGGCTGCAGGTCCCGATGAATGCGAGAAGGCAACCGATTTCATTTGCCTCTGTGATTCTTTCCATATTCCTCTCATATTCCTGCATGATACGCCCGGATTCCGAATCAGTACACAAGCTGAAAAAGAAAAAATTCCAACGAAGATCATGGTGTGGAATCAAGCGCTGGCACAATCAACTGTGCCTAAAATTTCTGTTATCATACGAAAGAGTATCGGGGCAGCCTACGGTAATATGTGCGGTCCGACGATGGGTGCGGATTTTGTGGTGGCGTGGCCGACAGCAGAGATTAACTTCACGGGTCCGGAAGTCGGAATCAATGTGGTCTATGGCAGACAGTTGGAAAAAGCAGATGATCCGAAAGAAGAGAGAAAAAAGCTGCTGGAGAATTGGGCATTTGACAGTTCGCCTTATAAAGCAGCGGCGAGTCATTATCTCGATGATGTTATTGATCCGAAGGACACTCGAAAATTCATCTGTCAGTCATTGGACTTTGCCTGTGCGAAAAACGGCGGCAGGAGCGAGCGGCGTTTAGCGAATTGGCCAACTGGTTTTTAAAGCGAAAATAAAAATGGTGTGTATGCAAGTAATGGGTTCGGTTGATAGAGAGAAAATCATCAGTAGCAAGTCAAATAACAATTGATTAAACATATGTTTTATCCAAGATTTACGGTAGAAAAAGCAAGAAACAACGCACAGATTATTACGTCTGTACGTTGTTTTACATACCATGTTTCCTATTATAAATTAGCTTCGTACCCGAATCTGGTATATTGTATAAAACTCGTTGATTTGCGCTCCAGACGGCACGCGTTCCGATAGGCGTGCGGTGAACAACAGCCCTCGCTTCGCTCGCTGGGTGTTTCACTTGTTCCGCTGATCCTCCCGGAATCGGCCGTCTTCCGCTCCAAACAACTATGCGTCTACTCTAAACTTATTCATTAACTGCGCCCTTTTGTTGAAAGGTATCACAATGTTGTGTTGAACTCCACGTTATTCTTTTCCACTAAACTCTAAAATATTTAAACCCTCGGATGCTTCTGGTACTTCAAAAAAGTTAGTGACATGGGTAAACACTGCTTCCGTATCAAAATTTGCTCTTTCGGGTTGTTCATTACGCCTTTGTGCAATTTGACGTAAGCATTGCTCGTTAGTTAGATTAAGGAAAATTAGTTGATGGCTTGCATTGACATCTGACACCATATCCAAAAACCACTTTCGCTGCTTTTGAGTGTTAGCTGGAATATCCATCACTACGTCTGTACCAACGCTTAATATATTTTGTACATGCTTTCTCACCAGCGGCTTAATCTGCGCTGAAAATTTCAGATAGTCATCAAATGATTCGATTTGATTAGGATAAAGAGATGAAAGCCATTCGTCCTCAGATAATAGTACCGCATGTTTATCTATTGCCATTTGTTTTGATTTAGTTGATTTTCCTGCGCCCATTTTTCCACAGAAGAAGTATAGCGTCCCCAGTTGTTTCATATTTTTTACACCTCCAAGTTTTATTAGTGGATGTTGCTCTACCTTGTAAAACATGTTATTCAACAATCTGCCTTCATTTGGTTGAACAAGCCGTCCTCTTATCGCCTATTTTGCATAAAGCGCCTTTTCTCTTTCAATATTCTTTTCAAGGTAAATATTTCAGCTACCAATTAACAAGCGTTTCCACAACATAATTAGCAAGGGTCATAAATTTATGTGCGAATTGCTTCCCCATGGGCTATACTTTTAACGTTTTCTCCCCATGTGCTGAAACCATTAGTATACATGGAGCATATAGTAACTTTTTTTACCTACTCCGATTCAGAAACAACTGCAAACCTTTCATTATGATGTTTGGGATATTCCACTTCATCCATCAGAGCAACTGCAAAGTCGGCGTAGCTTGTGTAGGATTCCCCCGTCGAATTGGTCAGCACAACGTCGGTGCCTGTTTCATATTTCCCAGTTCGTTCTCCTTCTGCATCAAATAAACCGGAAGGGCTGATATATACCCAATTTACATCATCTGTATTCTCCAAGTCCTCTAAGTTTTTCTGCATCTGCAGAGCCGTATCCATGAACTGCTGCGGGAAGCCCGCTGTTTCATGAATGCGTTCATCGCGTTTTTCGTCAGAGAACAGACTGCCGCCGCTGCCCACGACAACTAGCCGCGTATTCGGCAAGCCACTTAATTCACGAATTAAGACCTCACCCGATGTCGTATGTAAATATTCCTCGCCAAATTTGGCATTAAAAGCATTGACCAGGACATCGAAACTGTCCAAGTCATCTGTTTTCAAATCAAAGATATCTTTTTGGATGATCGTTACGTTGTCATTTTGCAATTTCTCCGGGTTTCTCACAATGGCCGTTACTTCATGACCGCGTTCCAGCGCTTCGTTCATGATGAGACTTCCCGCTTTTCCGTTTGCTCCAATAATTCCTATTTTCATCATCGATTCCTCCTTGGATGATCTTGTCATGTATTCCGCAACTGAGGACAGGGGTTTTTGTTTTCAAGAACAGGTTGGTATCTATTAGGATAAAGTGTGAGAGAGGAGAAGTCTAATATAATGGAAGTGAATAAGCGATATGCTGGAAAAGGTCTCTGAGTATCTGTCTACATGAGGAGAAGAGATCAACAAGAATTTTTAAGCGGCGGAAAAATATTCCGCCACTTTTTTACGTCTTCCGATTTGCCGGGGGGCCGATTATAGTGGAAGGCTGTATATTTTCCGTTGCGTCTTTCCATAACTCTTCATTCAGTCCGTAACTGTAGGCGAAGACATCAGCCGGCGTGGCGGTTAAAATATCAGAACCTAATACGACTTCAGGTATATCTGCATTAAAAATGCCTTGCAGATGGGTGTCTTCAGCGTGGGCGATTTGGTAATGCCACCATCCTTGCGGGATATTTACTGCCTGCCCGGATGTAATTCGATAGTGCTGAAACTTTTTTGTCTGCAAATTCATCATAGAAATCGTAGCGGAACCAGATACGCAATAGGTCAGTTCTGAAGCATTCGGATGGTAATGAGGTTCGATGATGCGGTCTTTGCTGAGGAAGATGTCCAGCATAGATGTATTTTGTAGCGTATTTATTTGTTGTGTGCTCAGAATATTGATGAAATTTTGGTCGTCTTTCTTGAAAAATGGACTTTTATTTACATCCGCCGCATATTGGGCGTCTGTTCCGTGTTGTTGATTGGAAGATATCAGTTTACTCAACCCTTCTTTCATATAATTGATTATTACCTTTATAGTTTATGTCATGGTCCTCTCATACGTTACGTGTACTATTACCTGATCTGACGAAGTGTGATGGATGGAATAGAGGGTAAATCAGTAATGAATAGAAATTTTTCAAATGCGTGAATGGAGGAGAGAGAAGATGGTGAAAGAATATGATTTACTGGTAGTCGGAACAGGGACGGCTGGCTCCATACCAGCAGCTAAATGCAGGGAAGCCGGCTGGAGTGTGGCGATTATAGACGACCGCCCGTTTGGCGGTACATGCTCGCAGCGGGGATGCGACCCGAAAAAAGTACTGGTCGGTGCAGCTGAAATAATGGATTGGAATAGACGTATGAACGGGAAAGGAATTCAAGGAGATTCGAAAATAGACTGGCCGGAACTGATGAATTTCAAACGTACCTTTACTGAATCGATTCCTGATGATACAGAGGAAAAGTTCAAGAAACTGGGAATAGATCGTTATCATGGGAAAGCCTATTTTGAAAGTGAGACGGAATTGAGAGTAGGTCCCGATATGCTGAAAGGTAAGAAAATCGTAATTGCTACCGGAGCAGAACCTGTGAAGATGGGATTTGACGGAGAAGAATATATGATGACTAGTGACGAATTCCTTGAACTTGATCAGCTGCCAAAACATATCGTTTTTGTAGGCGGCGGCTTTATTTCATTCGAATTTGCGCATATTGCAGCACGAGCTGGTTCAGATGTGCATATTCTCCATCGAAGTGATCAGGCATTGAAGCACTTTGATCAGGATTTGGTCGATCAACTGATTCACTATTCGAAAGAAGTGGGTGTGCATGTTCATTTGGAAGTCGGTGTGAACGGGATCGAGAAAGATGGAAGTTCCTATATCGTTAAAGGGGAGAAGGATGACAGGGAATCTCAGTGGCTTGCTGATTTAGTCGTCCACGGAGCAGGGCGCACGGCTGCGCTTGATATGAACCTTGAAAAAGGAAATGTAGAACGAGACAAACAAGGAGTTTGTGTAAATGAATATATGCAGAGCATAAGCAATCCGCATGTATATGCAGCAGGAGATGCGTCATCGACTGATGGGCCTCCTTTAACTCCTATCGCCGTAAAAGAAGCTCATGCTGTTGCCACCAATCTAGTCGATGGCAACCATGAAAAAGCTGAATATCCTGTCGTCCCTTCAGTCGTTTTCACCGTTCCCAAGCTGGCATCAGTCGGAATGAGTGAGCAAGAGGCGAAGAAGTCGGGGAAGAAAGTGGTTATTAATCATGACAATATGACAGAGTGGTTTACGTATAGACGTACAAATGAAGGAGTTGCTGCGTATAAGATAATTATCGATGAAGAGAATGATATCGTGCTCGGAGCCCATTTCTTGGGAGGGGAAGCAGATGAACTTATCAACTATTTCTCGATGGCAATTCGTTTTCAGCTGTCTCTTCAAGAGTTAAAAGAACTGCCATTTGCTTATCCCACTGCTGCATCGGATATTGGCTATATGGTCTGAACTTGCAGGCGCCAGAAAAAAGGCGCCTGTTTTTTGCTGTTGCTATTCCTTTGTCTTCAAACTCACTGTCGACCAAGCGAATGAAATTAACACAATGCTAAATGCAACCCACAGATTCAGCGTTTCATTATATTGGATAATCAAAGTTCCGGCTCCTGCCCCCAACATGAAAATAATAATAATAGAAGCTAGATGATAGCAATCATTTTTTGCATCGCGATTCTTATTAAATAGTGCTTGATAGAGATTATTCATTAGATTTTTTGTATTGCCCGTCATAATTCCGTTATTGATAGTCGTATGACGGAATTTTCGTAAAACGGTAAGTTCATAGCCTGCCAGCAGACCTAAAATCAGCAGCATAACAGATCCATTGAATACACCTTGGAAAACCGCCAGGATAAACAGCAAAATCGCTTGGATCAGTAAAAAATACATATACTTTTTCAAACCTTTATGTTTAGATCGCTCAATTACGGCTTCTCCAATGAAAGCCCCTATCGCGAAACCGGCGAATACCCATACATGACTCATAGCTTCCTTGAAGTCACCAGAAAACAACTTGGCGCTTAACGTGACTAAATTTCCTGTCTGAGCGCTTGCGAAAGAACCGTTATGTTGAAAAAAAGTATAAGCATCGATAAAGCCCATTAGAAAAGTGGCAATGGCAGTGAGCCCTGTACCGAGATATAGCGGATTCATTGGTTTAGGTGTCATGGCATTAAGCACTCCTTTTCGACTTTTGATTACAAAGGTCTTAGATCAATCTCCTATCTACCTCTTACCCTTCTGATGAGTTAGGAAACAGAATATTCTAGTTTTGTGTGCAGATAACAGGGTAATGAAAGATAGAGTGAGATACAATATTTGCGAATAATGGAAGACAACGAGAATAGGAGATTGCTCTTCACCGGATATCATTTTTCGCTGATGAAAAAGAAAGGAGAATTTATTAATGAATAATGAGAGTATGGAAAAAAGGCCAAATCCGCAGCCGATGAAAGATGATAAAGGAGGAAAAATTTGGGGTGCTGAAAATCCAGAGATTGCAAGACAGAATCCTGATATCCTAGTGCCTCCTGAGACAGACAGCGGAACGATGCCTAACTTGAAATTTCCTTATGCATTATCCCATATGAGAGTAGAGCATGGCGGCTGGTCGCGCGAAGTGACCATTCGGGAAATGCCGGCAGCCAAAACGATTGCCGGAGTAAATATGCATTTGGAACCTGGCGGAGTGCGAGAACTCCATTGGCATAAAGAAGCAGAGTGGTCATATATGATCAAAGGAAAAGCTCGTATTACCGCCATTTCACCGGATGGCAAGGAATTTGTCGATGATGTGGAAGAAGGAGATCTTTGGTATTTTCCCTCTGGCATCCCACATTCTATCAAAGGGCTGAGCGAAGGGGCGGAATTTATTTTAGCTTTTGATGACGGTGCATTTTCGGAGAATAGTACATTTTCGATAACAGATTGGTTTTCCAGTACGCCAAAAGATGTGCTGGCTGCAAATTTTGGCGTATCCGAAGAAGAGTTTGATCATATTCCTGACGGTGAATTGTATATGTATCAAGGAGCGGTGCCGGGTCCGATCGCTCAAGGCTTGCCTAAAGATACGAATGAATTTGTGGAACAGCCCTTCAGTTTTAAACTATTTGACGTGGAGCCAGTGAAAACTTCAGGAGGGGTTGTGCGTATTGCCGACTCAACTAACTTCCCCGTTTCAAAAACAGTGGCAGCTGCGTTGGTCGAACTCGAACCAGGCGGTATTAGGGAAATGCATTGGCATCCGAACGAAGATGAATGGCAATATTATTTGGAAGGTCAGGGACGCATGACAGTATTTGCTTCAGGAGGCAAATCAAGGACATACGATTTCCAAGGCGGCGACGTAGGGTATGTGCCATTTGCGATGGGACATTATGTTCAAAATACAGGCGACACCACGTTGAAATTCTTGGAAATGTTCCGCAGTGATCATTTCGCGGATGTTTCATTGAATCAGTGGATGTCACAAACACCACCGGAATTGCTGAAAGAACATTTACCGCTGAGCGATGAATTTATTCAGAATGCGCTGCATAAAGACAAACGTCCGAACGTGAAATTCAAATAATGAAATGTGCAAACCTCTGACGTAGTTTGGTCAGAGGTTTTTAGTGGCGATAAAATCGGCAGCTTGACGAAACGCGCCAAAGTGACGTCGTATCGCACCAAAGTCTGCACGAAACGAGCCAAAAAAGCCCGGCACCGCACCTTACTCATGCTGTGCCGCGCGAAACTGTATTCCAAACGAGCCATACCAGCCGCCGACCGCGCCATTCCCGATGTTCCAAGCGAGAACAGCAGCACAACAGACAGTCCCTCTTTTGCCAGGTAATAGGCTGTCAAAATACCCGAGATTCCGCCGCCAATCACTGCCACGTCAGCAGCTTCATCTTTTGCAAGCTTTAAATAACTCACAGCATGCGTGCTCGCTTTCCAATAAGACCGATTTTCAACTTGCAGATTATCCATGTGTTTTTTCCTCCTTACCTATTGATACTCTACTCTTTTCCTTCCTTTCTTCTAGAAAACTAAACATTTTCAGGAAAAGATCGGGTGATCTCTTATATGAGCAATTTACCTGAAATAAAAGAAAGTCATTTTAGTCCTAAATGACTAATCGTTAAAATAAGATATATTAGGAGGCAGGTATTTTGTTTGTTAATTTAGAAAAAATGAACTTTATTCCTTACTATTATAAATCTGCTTCTTTTGACGATAATGTACTTGGAAATAGAATAGATGGACGGTACGATTTCACGAATGAATTATGTAGGTAATCACTGCGTAACTCATTCGATTAAATGGAGGAAAGAGCAATGTCGATCGGTAAAAAACTTTATATGGGCTTTGGTATCATTCTGTTGATAGTCTTAGCATCTTCTGGCTGGAGTCATTATGAGCTGAGTAAAATAGAAAGCAGTTTTAATAAGATGATGAATGGCAGTGTAGCTCAAACGATGAAGGCCCAAGTAGTCAAAACAGAAATCGGGATGTCTGGAACTTACATCCGTTCATTCATTTTGCGAGGGAAAGAAGAAGATGCAACTTCTTTTATTGAACATAACGAAGTAGTTGAACGTTCTATCACAGATCTTCAGGCTTTGATGCCAGCGGACGGGTCAAAAGAGTTTATTGATGAACTTGCATTGTTATCAAAAGACTTTACGGATGCGGCAGTTCGGGTAATTGATTTAAAAAAAGCGGGACAGACTGGACAGGCAACGATTGTATTGGAAGAAACTATGCGGCCGTTGACTACTCAAATCCTTGACGCAATGGATCAGATGATCAATCTACAATATACAAGTCTGAAAGAAGAGATGAAGGAGACAGCTCAAACTTCAAATTCTGCTAAGCTTGGATTAATCCTGGTAAGCACGATTGTATTGCTGGCAGGGGCAGCGATTTCCGTTTACATTACACGCATGATTACCCGACCGCTGCGACGCGTTACGGATGCATCGGCAGTTATTGCCTCTGGTGATTTAACGGGACAGGATATCATTGTTGAAACGAAAGATGAGCTGCATGATTTATCTGAGTCATTTAACCGAATGAGGCATAATCTTCGGACAGTAATAGGGGATGTTTATGCGAATGCGCACCATTTGACTGCCTCTGCTGAAGAGCTTTCGGCAAGTACGAATGAAGTGTCGGATTCTTCTGAAGAAGTTTCGCGTGCTGTGGAAACTATCTCTACAGGAGCCCAAGTGTCATCAGTTTCCGCTCGTGAAAGTTCCCTTGCAATGGAAGAAACCGCTAAAGGCGTGCAGCGAATCGCAGAATCTACGGTTAATTTGCATGACAGTGCGGAGGACGCGATGAAGCTAGGCAGCGAAAGTGAAAAAACGATGCAGTCTGCAAAGAATCAGATGGCGCTCATCCACAGTTCTTCTTCCAAAACGAATGAAATGATTAAGCGGCTGAGCCGGCAATCTGCAGAAATCGAGAAAATCACGAATGTCATTACGGGCATTACAGAACAGACCAATTTATTGGCATTGAATGCGGCAATCGAAGCAGCGCGTGCCGGAGAACATGGAAAAGGGTTTGCGGTAGTGGCAGACGAGGTTCGTAAGCTTGCCGAGGAATCAAAAAAATCTGCAAGTCAGATCGTCGGATTAACATCGGCTATACAGAAAGATACACAGGAGGTAGAAGTATCCGTACAAGAAAGTCTGGGCAATGCATCTCAAGGCGTAGAGGTAATCGATGATGCAGAACGGGCTTTCCAGACGATTGTCATGGCAATTCGGAAAATGAATGAGGAGATTGAAGAGATTTCAGCAGCGACAGAAGAAATTTCCGCGAGTGCAGAAGAAGTATCTGCTTCTGTATCAGACATCGCCTTACGTTCTGTTTCTGCATCAGAACAAACAGAGCAGACGTCAGCGGCAATGGAAGAACAAATGGCAACTGTGCAGGAAATAAATGCGGTAGCGAATGATCTCAGCAAAAAAGCAATTGATTTGCAAGAAATGATTCAACAGTTCAGAATATAATGGAGAGGCAGGTATCCCGTTACAGAGGGGTACCTGTTTTAAATTAAGGAGAGGTACAAATGAATATTAAACGTGCATTGACAATCGCCGGTTCTGCTGCCCGCGGAGGAGCAGGCATCCAGGCAGACCTGAAGACATTTCAAGAGTTTGATGTTTTTGGAACTACGGCGGTGACTGCTATTGTGGCGAGAAATCCCAGGACAGGCCAAGGAATTTTCCCTCTGGGCTGGGATGCGATTGAAGCTCAGCTGGTAACTATTGAAGAAGACATAGGCGCTGATGCCCTGAAGACCGGAATGCTGTTTACAAAAGAGATCATTGACCATGTGGCTGTATGGATAGGGAATTCGGAGATAGAGAATATAGTAGTGGATCCTGTGATGATCGGCAAGATGGGTTCTGCTTTATTGAAGGAAGATGCCATGGAATCGATGAAGAACCTTTTAATCCCGCTAGCCACAATCATTACACCCAATATGCCGGAAGCCTCTTATTTGCTGGATGGAATGGAACTGAATTCTGTTGAAGACCTAAAAGAGGCAGCGTGCAGACTGAAAAAGTTAGGTCCTGAATATGTATTGGTTAAAGGCGGACGGCTGGAAGGTCCGGCAGTAGATGTACTGTATGATGGAATGAAGTATTATTTGCTTGCTGCTCCGCGCATCGATACGATTCATACAAATGGTGCGGGGTGCAGTTACTCGGCTGCAATTGCAGCCGGCCTGGCTAAAGGAGAGTCTGTTTTGGAGGCAGTGATGGAGGCGAAGAAGTTCATCACGGCGGGGATCCGGCATTCATTGACATGTAAAGCGGGTGTCGGACCGACTTATCATGCGGCTTACGGCAAATATGATGAGACCGGCGTGACAGTAACAGAAGAATGATAGTCGGCACCATTTTCCTGATATGGGGCAGATGGTGCTTTTATATTTACACTGAAACAAAAGATTTTACTTAAAGAAAGTAAATTGATAAGCTTACAAATAGTAAGTTTGCTGAAGATCATTAGTTCTTAAGAAAACTGGTCTTGCAAAAGTTAGTCCAATAAAAATAATTCAAATAAAATCGAGCCATTTTTATGAAATGGCTGCTGTCATGAGGAGTGAAGGAAATGATTAGGGAACAAGCAAAGAAATACAACGGCATCCCTCTGTCCATTTTGGATCTGGCGATGATCAATGAAGGCAGTGATGCAGGTCAATCATTTAAACATAGTGCAGATCTTGCCCGGCATGCAGAGGATTGGGGTTATAACCGCTATTGGCTGGCAGAGCATCATAATATGCCGGGGGTTGCCAGTTCAGCAACATCCGTAATCATCGGACATGTAGCGGGAGCAACGAAGGAGATTCGTGTAGGATCAGGCGGTATCATGCTGCCAAACCACGCACCGCTCGTTATCGCTGAACAGTTCGGTACACTGGATGCAATGTATCCGGGACGAATTGATCTTGGATTGGGTCGTGCACCGGGCAGTGACCAGGCGACAGCTTACGCACTGCGCCGCACGTTACAGAGCAACGGGGAAGATTTTCCTCAGCAGCTGGAAGAACTGCGTACTTATTTTGCAGGAAATCCAACCGATCGCGTAAGAGCATTCCCGGGTGCCGGCCAGAATATTCCAATCTGGCTCCTTGGTTCCAGCGGTTTCAGTGCACAGCTTTCCGCACAGCTGGGTCTGCCATTTTCATTCGCCAGTCATTTTGCGCCGGCTTATATGATGCAGGCTCTTCAGCTGTATCACCAAAATTTCCGTCCTTCAAAAGATTTGCAACAACCGCATGCCATGATGGGAATTAATTTGATTGCGGCTGAGACTGACGAAAAAGCCGCATATTTGGCAACATCGATGCAGCAGCAGTTCCTGAATATCCGTCAAAATAAAATGGCTCAGTTCTCACCGCCGATTGAAAATATTGATGCGGTATGGTCTCAGTATGAACAAGCGGCTGTCGCGCAGCAAAGTGAAGCGCCGTCTGTCATTATCGGCGGTCCGGATACTGTGAAACGCAAACTGGAGGAGTTTGTCGAGATGACAAAAGCTGATGAATTAATCATCAGTTCCGGCATCTTCAATCATGAAGATCGTCTTCGTTCGTATGAAATTGTCAGTAATCTAATGAAATAAAAAAACGCATCTGCCAAATTTGCGCAGATGCGTTTTCCTTTTATTGTGCGTCTATTTCTTGTGTCAGCTGTTCAATCTGATCAATCAGACTGCCAATATAGGCAATTGTGTCGCGTAAAGGTTTGTCAGTCGTAATATCAATACCGGCCATTTTTGCTAATTCAGCGGGCTTTTTGGAACCGCCTGCTTTTAAGACATTCAGCCATTCTTTTACGGCCGGCTCCCCTTCATTTAACACGCGCTTGGCCATTTCGGTTGAAATCGTTAAACCAGCACTGTATGTGTAAGGATAGAGACCCATGTAATAATGCGGCTGGCGCATCCATGTCAGTTCTGCCCCTTCATTGAGCGTAACCGTGTCACCCCAGAACTTCTCCAGCACATTGCGTTTCAGCTGATTCAAAATCGTTGCATTGACATTACCTCCCGTGTCCACGAGCTCATAAACATCACGCTGGAAAGCCGCCTCCAATAAATGTGTCACGAAGTTATGGTAATACGTCCGAGAAACGATGGATGCCAGCACCCACCGTTTGAATTTAGGATCATCTGAATTTTTCAGCAGATGGTTGGCCATCAGCATTTCATTCATTGTAGAAGGAGCTTCAATGAAATAGAGTGACGACTCGGAATTAAATAAATTCTGCTCACGGTTGGCATGATAGAAGTGTCCTGCGTGACCCAGTTCGTGAGCCAGTACAAACACGTCTTCCATACTGCCCGTCCATGAAATCAAAATGAACGAATCACAGCCGTACGGACTCGCACAAAATGCACCGGTGGATTTTCCTTCGTTCTGCGCGAAATCAATCCAGCGGTCTGAGTAGGCGCGGTTCACCATATCAAGATATTCTTCTCCCATCACCGCGAGCGCATCATTCATATACTGCTTGGATTCTTCCACTGTAATCGATGGTTCATACAGAGGATCTACCGGCATTTTCAAATCTGCAAACGTCATTTCTTCAAGACTATATATCTTCTGAAGAAGTTTCGCATATCTGCGCATATGAGGAGCCAGTTCTTCCGTGATCACATCGATTTGACGGTTATACATCGCCCGGTCTGCATCTTGATTCATTAATAAATAATCAATAACAGAATCGTGGCCCCGTAGATCAGCTGTCGTTTTCTCTATCTGCACATGCATGTCGTACGTTTTAGCGGTCGTATGCTGATACTCGCGTAATTTGCTGGAGAACGCCTGAAAAGCGGCACGCCTCTTTGCCGTATCAGGCTCTGATTCCCATACTCCTTCAAATGAAACATAGCTGAGGGGGTACTCATTTCCGTTGGCTGTGAAATTCGGGAAATGAATATCCGCCATCTTGGTTGTGTTATATAAAGCGTACGGTGCCTGGAATGCAGACGAGAAAGCAGCCAGTGTCTTTTCCACTTCGGGATGCAGCTGATGCGGTTTTTCTTGTATAATTTTCTTGAATAATACGGCATATTCCGCTGACTGTTCGCTTGCCTGCTGCAGTGTTTCCACCGGCAGGCCGGACAGTTCACTCATGACGAACGAAGTCTGACTGCCGATTTTCGCAGCAATTGAACTAAATTTGCTTTCCCGCATCTGTGCATCGTCATTCATTAAATCCACACTGGCAGCCAATTCAGCATAGCTGCCGATTTTGACCAATTTTTCTTGCAGACTTCGATAGGCGTCCAGCGCACTGACTGCTGTAGAAATGTCCGTAATCGTTCCTTTATAGTTCTTTGCAATTGCATCCGCTTCTGTTTCCGCTTCTTTCACTGCCAGCTCATAGGCAGGTTCATCTTTAAATAATGATTGCAGATTCCATGTTTCCTGCTCGTTTACTTGCGCGCGTTCAGGTAAGCTTTTCACCAAAAAGACCACTCCCACAGTTCGATTATTCGGTTGCCGAATTAATAAATAGTATAATACAGAAGCGGCCTGCAGTACAAAATTATGGTTTATTAGTCAAAATGAATTCCATTAGCCAATCGACTTGAAGCGGTCCATTGACGACCTCATAGTACAGTTGGTCGTTATGGATAAGAATGCCTTCTTCAATTAAAATCGTCATGCGGTTTCCGGCATCATCATGCAGATCAATCGTAAAATGCGGCTGGTCATCAAATAACTGCAGAGTATCAGGATCGATCCGCTCATAATCATATGCTTCTAAAAACTGCAGCAGCCTGTCGATCTCATGCGTTTGATCAACTTTCCATGTAACCGGCGGCTGATCATGCAGTCCCGGCTGGCGAATTGTAATGGAAGAAAAAGCACTTCCGTCTGTTTCGGAGTTAAGCAAATCCATCGGGTGGATGTTAGATTCGTTGACGGTTTGAATCATTACATAGAAGCCGGCTGCCACCAATATCGTCAGTAAAGCAGCGCGAATTTTCATGGGGAATACCTCCTTTTGCATATTCTGTGTTTCGTCATAGTATATGAATGCATGTGCCCCAATACGCACGGCTTTCTAGTGAAAAGAGGAAGATTCCTTTGTTCTGCTCGATATTTCAATTTTCGAAATGTATAATAGAGATAATTCAGTGAAAGGGAGGGCTTTTAATGAAAGAGATGGTAACATACGCAATTCAGGATAAATATCCGGATGATTTTTCGTGGTGCTATGGATGCGGACGTTTAAATGAAGAAGGAAATCAATTTCGGACTGGCTGGGAAGGGGAACAAACAGTGACCTATACACTGCCCGCTGAAAAGTATACAGCGATTCCGGGATTTGTATATGGCGGGTTTCTCGCTTCCTTCATGGATTGTCACGGTACCGGTTCCTGTGCATTGGCGCTGCATCGTAAAAATGGCCATGAGCCCGAGGATGAAGCAGTTCCGCCAAGGTTTGTTACGGCATCTCTTCAGATTACATACAGCAAACCGACTCCGCAGGGACAACTGTTAAAAGCCGTCGGACGCGTCACAGAAATTCATCCGAAGAAGTGGAAAGTGGATGTAGAAATATATGCAGGCGAGGAATTATGTGCGGCCGGTGAAGTGGTTGGGGTTGTCATGCCTGCCACTTTCACCGGAAATTGATAAGTAGATAAGGTGTGAATAATCTTTATGAAAAACTCTCAAACGTCTGCGGCGGCTGACAATCCGGTATTCCCGATTATGATTGCAATCGGGATCTGTCATTTATTTAATGACACGCTGCAGGCAGTCATCCCGGCAATGCTGCCTATCCTAAAGGAAGCGCATGATTTTTCCTTTAGACAATTAGGATTCATTGCATTTGCATTAAATATTGTGGCTTGTTTACTGCAGCCTGTGATCGGTTATTTCAGTGACCGCAAGCCTAAACCATTCGCTTTGCCTATCGGTATGACATTTTCATTGGTTGGCATGGCGGGACTCGCGTTAGCACCGAATTATTGGCTGATTATTATTTCTGTGATGCTGCTTGGATTCGGTTCCGCCGTATTCCATCCTGAAGGTTCCCGAGTGTCATTTTTAGCAGCAGGGAATAAACGTGGTCTGTCGCAGTCTATTTATCAAGTAGGCGGAAATTCCGGACAGGCATTGGCACCGCTCATCAGTGCTTTTGTACTTGTGCCTCTCGGACAAATCGGTGCCGCTGTCTTCGTATTAGTCGCTGCAGCAGGAATCGCGCTCTTAACCCGAATTTCCTTATGGTATAAAAGACAGCTCGATGAGGAGCGTTCAGGCAAGAGAAAGAAAGTTTTGTTGACGACGATGGAAAACCTGACAAAGAATCAAGTGGTAACAGCACTCATTCTATTAATGGTCATTATTTTTGCCCGTTCATTCTATGTCACGAATATTACCAGCTTTTATATCTTTCATTTGATGGAGAATTACGACCTTTCGATTAAACACGGCCAGTTGTATATTTTCTTATTCCTGGCATTAGGCGCCGCCGGTACATTCTTTGGGGGACCCATGGCGGATAAAATCGGTCGCAAGAAAGTCATCGTGCTGTCATTGATTGTGCCGCTTCCGCTTTGTCTGCTGCTGCCGTACGCTCCGTTATGGGCAATCATTTTGCTGCTGCTTGTCATTGGATTTTTCATCATGCTCAGTTTCTCTGTCACCGTTATTTACGCTCAGGAACTGGTGCCGTCGAAAATTGGCACGATGGCGGGGTTAACTGTAGGCCTGGCGTTCGGCATGGGAGCTGTCGGCGCAGTTGCCATCGGTTCGTTAATGGATGAAATCGGTGTCTATCAAACGATGATTATCACTTCATTCCTGCCGTTTATCGGCCTTGTCGGTCTGGCACTGCCGCGTGATCAGCAAATTAAATCATCTACTTAAACTTATAAAGCTGATTGATTAACCAGGAATTATATGATGGACTTTGCTATACTGTTTTCATTACTGAAAAAGAAGGTGTGCGGCATGAAAGTTGTAAATAGTGTGGCAGAATTAATAGGAGACACGCCGTTAGTGAAAGTCCGAACGCTCGGCGATCCGAACGGGGCGGCAGTCTATGTGAAACTGGAATATTTCAATCCGAGCCGCAGTGTCAAAGACCGGGCTGCCTATCAAATGCTTGCAGAAGCGGAGAAAAGCGGCGAACTGAAACCCGGCGCGACAATTATAGAGCCCACATCAGGTAATACAGGCATTGGACTCGCAATGAACGCGGCAGCCAAAGGCTATCCTGCGATTTTCGTTATGCCGGACAATTCAACGATTGAGCGGATCCGACTGATGAGAGCATATGGTGCAGAAGTGGTATTAACGCCAAGTAAGGAGCGCATGCCGGGTGCCATCGCTAAAGCAAATGAAATCGCAGCTTCAATTGATAATAGTTTTATCCCGATGCAGTTTGAAAATGAAGCGAATCCCGACAGTCACCGGCATACGACAGCTGTAGAAATTATTGAATCAATCCAATCCATTCATCGTAAACTGACAGCATTCGTCTGTACATCAGGGACAGGAGGAACAGTGACGGGAACCGGGGAATCGCTGAGACAGCATGATCCCGATATTACTGTTCATGTTGTAGAGCCTGCAGGATCGCCTGTATTATCCGGCGGACAGCCGGGTAAGCATAAACTTGTCGGCACCAGTCCCGGCTTTATCCCTCCTGTTCTGAATACAGATGTTTATGATGAAATCTTCCGGATTGAAGACGACGAAGCGTATCAAACGGTTAGGGATTTTGCGAGACAGGAAGGTGTGCTTCTCGGCCCGTCCGGAGGTGCTTCTCTTTTTGCAGCCTTACAGGTAGCCAAGCGTTTAACCACAGAAGATACAGTTGTCTGTATCGCGCCTGATTCGGGCGAACGTTATTTATCCAGCGATTTATTCACCTGATAAAATATTTATTTACGAACCTCTCCTGCACTGCGGGAGAGGTTTTTTGGGTTATAAAAAAGAATATTAAAAATAGTGTTGACAAAACCTATCTGAATGGTAGATTATATACATATGTTAAACAAATAGAATTAGTAGGAATTAAGAAAGCACAAAACGAGGACTGGGGGAGTTGGCATGTACTTATCAATTAATGGGATCGAAAAGAGCTTTCCCCATAAAGAAAAAGGGACTGTAAAGGTACTCGACAATATCAATCTAGAAGTTGAAAAAGGACAATTCGTTTCGATCGTCGGCCCTTCAGGCTGCGGCAAATCGACGATGCTCTACTTAATTGCCGGGCTGGAAAAAGCGGATAGCGGGTCGATTCAAATTAATGGAAACGAAGTGAAAGGTTCTGGATCAGATCGTGTCGTCGTGTTTCAGGAAGCCGGGTTGTTTCCGTGGCTTACTGTTCTGGATAATGTCACGTATGGCCTGCTGCTGAAAAAGATGCCCAAGAAGGAAGCGGAGGAGAAAGCAATCGAGATGCTGAAAATGGTGCACTTGGGGAATTACGTTAATGCCTATCCGCATCAGCTGTCAGGCGGCATGAAACAGCGGGTTTCGATTGCAAGGGCGTTAGTGATGGAGCCGGATATTTTATTGATGGATGAACCTTTTGCAGCGCTGGATGAACAGACGCGGATGGTCTTGCATAAAGAACTGCTGGATATCTGGAGAAAAACGAAAGTGACAATTTTCTTTATTACACATAATATCCGGGAAGCTGTGCTGCTGTCGCAGAAGATTGTAGTCTTTGCTACACGGCCGGGAAAAATAAAGGCAGTTTTCACTTCAAAAGATTCAAAAGACGGTGTGATGCCAAGCGATGTGACGCTGCAGCTGGAGAAACAGATTCTGGCAGAGCTGCAGGATGAAATAGAGAAGGTGCTGAAGGAGGAGATGGGTGATGACTACAGCTTTAAGACGAATAGTGTTTCTCGGGATACTAGTGGCGATATGGGAAATCACATCTAGACTGTCGGAATTGCCCGATTTCATGTTTCCGAGCTTCACACAAGTGATGACGACATTAGTATCGGGGCTCATCTCCGGTCAAATTTTGATCGCAATCGGCGCAAGCCTTACGCGGCTGCTTATCGGATTTACCATTGCATCGATACTCGGCCTTATACTTGGTTATTTAATTTGGCGCTATAAACTGGTGGAAGATACACTCGGTTTTCTCGTAACAGCATTGCAGTCGATTCCTAGTATTGTCTGGTTTCCACTGGCAATCATTTGGTTTGGCCTGAACGATTTCGCTATTTTATTCATTGTGACACTGGGTGCAACCTGGACGATGATCGTCAACGCGACAAGCGGATTCAAAAATGTACCGCTGCTGTATCAGCAAGTTGCTAAATCTCTTGGTTCAGGAGGGTTTCACTTTTTGAGGACTGTGATTCTTCCTGCATCTGTTCCGCAGCTGATTTCTGGTCTGCGCATTGCCTGGGCTTTCTCGTGGCGGGCTCTCATGGCGGGGGAATTGCTCGGTGCCGGAGTTGGACTCGGGCAGCTTTTGGAAGCAGGCCGTGCGCTCGGCCAGATGGATTTAGTCATTTCGGTAATGATCATTATCGGTGTGATCGGAACGATTATGGATAATGTTTTATTCCTGCGGCTGGAACGGAATGTGGAACGTAAATGGGGAATTAGGGCATAACGCGCTCATGAGGAAAAGGGGAGAAGAAGATGAACAGAAAAGTAACGGGTGTATTATTATCAGTGCTGGCAATTGTGGGGATTTTATCAGGCTGCGGCAAGAAAGATGCAGCTGAATCAGATAAAAATGAAGTGAAGATCGGTTATTTCCCAAATCTAACGCATATTGCAACCATTATCGGGCTGGAAAATAACTACTTCGCTGAAGAGTTTGGAGAGGATGTCAAGATTTCCACGAAGACAGTCAGCAACGGCGGGTTATTCATGGAAGCGATGGCTACGAATTCAATCGATATCGGAACGGTCGGACCGGGTCCGGTGATCAACTACTTTGTTAAGGATCCGAAATACCATATCGTTTCCGGTGCAGTAAATGGCGGTGCGGTATTGGTATCAGCGGGCCACAGCGATATTAATGAGCTGGCGGACTTAGACGGTAAACAAGTAGCAATTCCCGTTATCGGAAGCACGCAAGACGTAATGTTGCGTAAAGCGTTGAAAGATGTGAACCTGAAGGCAAAAGCGAACGGCGGTACGGTAGACTTCTTCGCAGCGGCGCCGGCAGATACAGCGACATTGTTCATTCAGAAATCAGTGGACGCAGCAGCGACACAAGAACCATGGGGCTATATTCTGCAGAATCAGGCAGACGGTAAACTACTGCTGGACTGGGAAGACTTTGCATGGGGCAAGGAATCCACAAATACAGTAGTTGCGACAAGTGATCAATTCCTGCAGCATGATGAGTTAGTGAAAGCCTATTTAACAGCGCATGCAAGAGCAGTACAATTCGTGCGTGATGAGCCGGAAGAAGCACAGGCTCTTGTCGTCAAGCATATTAAGGGATTGACAGGCAAAGAGCTGGGGAAAGAAGAACTCGAAGCTGCATTCAGCAGAATAGAAGTCACAACAGAAGTGAATGAAGACGTTCTGCAGGAAATGGCAGACATCAGTCTGGAAGCAGATTACATCAAGACGAATGAAATCGACGGTCTAATTGATCTTCAAGTTATCAAAGCAATCACATCTAAATAAACAGCGGCGGGTATCCAAACTTGGATGCCTGTTTTTTATTTCGTAAACGTTTTGTCAATCTTGCTGAAAAGATTTTGTGCTACTATAAGAATAGAACGTAATTTCGCTATTATGAAAGGATGAGTGTCTATGCTGGCTGATTTACTGAAGGAATCAAAGCACACAATCGTTTACACAGGAGCGGGAATGTCTACTGAAAGCGGGCTGCCTGATTTTCGATCTGCCAAGACTGGTATGTGGGAAATGGAAGATCCTGCGAAGGTGGCGAGTGTTGATGCGCTCAATCAGCAATTCGAACAATTTTTTCAGTTCTATAAACAGCGCGTGCTGGCAGCCAAGGAAGCGGGTCCGCATGAAGGGCATCGAATTCTTTCCAAATGGGAAGAACAAGGATTGATTTCCGGCATCATTACGCAAAATGTTGATGGATTCCATACAATGGCGGGATCGGAAAATGTCATGGAACTGCACGGCACGCTTCGTGAAGTTCATTGCGAAAGCTGCGGAAAAGTATATGGCAATGAACGCTATGAACAAGATGAATTCTATTGTGAATGCGGCGGGAAACTGCGTCCGTCTGTCGTTTTATTTGGTGAAATGCTGCCGGAAGAAGCTTTTCTGCAATCCGTTTTTGAAAGTGAAAAGGCCGACCTGTTTATCGTGCTTGGTTCATCCTTGACTGTATCACCAGCCAACCAGTTTCCAATGCTGGCAAAAGAAAATGGAGCTAAGCTTGTCATAATCAATATGGAACCGACTTCCATGGATTACCTGGCAGATCTCGTTATCAATGAACGCAAGATCGGTGAAGTTTTACGCGAAGCAGACCGGGAACTTTCGTAATCATCATTAAAGTTTAGAAAGCTGTACCAAGAGAGGAGAATCTATTTGAAATTATTCCATACAGCAGACTGGCATCTTGGGAAACTAGTCCAAGGTGTCTATATGACAGAAGACCAGCGCTATATTCTAAGCGCTTTAATTGAAGAAATAAAGATAGAACAGCCGGATACGGTGATTATTGCGGGCGATCTGTATGACCGGGCAATCCCGCCGACTGAAGCAGTAAATTTGCTCAATGACATACTGCAGGAAATCGTCATTGATCTGCAAATTCCTGTTATTGCGATTGCAGGAAATCATGATAGTCCAAGCCGGCTTCATTTCGGCAGCACGTTCATGAAAGAACAGGGGCTGCATATTACAGGTGAGCTGTCAGCAGAATTGCCGCCTGTCATTTTACAAGATGAATTCGGTGAAGTTCATTTCCATCTGATTCCTTATGCTGACCCTTCCAAAGTGCGTCACTTATTCCAGGACGATGACATCTCGAGCCATCAGCAGGCGATGGAAAAAATTATTGGGCAAGTAAAGGAAACGATGGATGAAGATGCCAGGCATGTCTTTGTCGGGCATGCTTTCATCACACCGCACGGAGAAAAAGAAGAGAACACAAGCGATGCAGAAAGACCGCTGTCGATCGGCGGTGCAGAATACGTATCCTCCGACCTCTTTGCGCCGTTTCATTATACTGCTCTCGGCCACTTACATAGAGCGCACTGGGTCGGATCTGAAACAATCCGCTATTCGGGATCTCCTT
>NZ_WHVV01000007.1:0-164952 GCF_009650995.1 Sporosarcina cascadiensis
TGTTTGGGGGGGGGAGGGGGGGGGGGGGTGAGGGGGTGAAGCTTTTTGGGTAGAAAACGAAACTGGAGGCCGAATGTGTATTATCATGTGATTATGCGGGGCAATAACCGTGAGAATATTTTTAAAACGCCGGAGGATATGTATCATATGCTGCGGATTATCAGTCATGCGCACCAGAAGTTTCGCTTTTCTATGGCTGCTTTTTGCATTATGACGAACCATCATCATCTCTTGATCAAGACGGAGGATGAGCTGTCTCGTATTATGAGTCATGTTAACCGGAGATACAGCGATTATTATTCAAGGCATTACAACCATGTTGGCAGAATTTATCAACAGCGCTATCACCCCATCCTGATTGAAAGCCCTCAGGGTGCCCTGGCCGTCAGCCGTTATATTCATCGAAATCCAATTAAAACGCAGACGCCGATGGTCAATGATCTCATAGATTATCCATTCAGCTCCTTTCCTGTCTACGCCGGCCGTCAAGTTGTGGGGTGGGACTTTCTGGACACGGAAACATTGCTGTCATATATGTACCCGCCGGCAGTAGCATCTCTGCAAGAATACACTGATTACTGCCTGGCAGAACTGGAGGAGGAAGTAGAAGTGTGAAATGACTGAATAGTGTTCAAATTGTGTGGCGCACAGGCACCGAGAAAAAGGCGGATAATGCACTCGAAAAGCACCAAATAACAACTCCCAGTGACTTAAAATAGCTTCATTTGCATAGATACTCCGCTTTGTTCGTCCTCTTTCCTTATATAACCCATCTTTTTGAAACCCTTCATTCGTTTTTTGGACATTGTTAACAAAGTGGGAACTTTTCGGTCTATATAATCGTAGACGCGTACCTCCTGTTTATTCTCGTGTTCACGGTGCAATCTGCCAACGTATTGGGTGAGACGGCTTTGCGCAGCAAATGGTGCGGCCAGGAATAATGCATCCAGTCTTGGAAAGTCAAAACCTTCTCCGATAAATTTGCTTGTTGCGATGATTAGCAGCTCTTCATGTTCCCCCAACTCCTGAATCAATTTCAAGGACTGTTGTTGTTCTTTTTTCTTCAGGGCTCCGTTCAAGGTGATGATATTCTTGGCGAAACCTTGGAACATATCCGTCATGATATTCACATGGTTTACCCGTTCGGTCATAATAAGCGGGGTCATTCCGTCTTCGAGCGCCAGCAGGACATCGTTGAAAATCAGTTGATTGCGCTTTGGATCTACTGCTAATTCATCATAAATTTGCTGAATGTTTTCATTTGCGGTCTGATAATTAGTGAATCTTTCTTTCACAATGTGATGAAACGGGCGTAGAAGTGACTGGTCTGCTGTGTCAGTTTTAAAGAGAATCGGTCCACATTGCATAGTAAGAATCGGATGGAGCCCATCTTGTCGTTGGGGTGTTGCGGTAAGTCCGTAAACATATTTTGCGCGGAGCATTTTCATTAGTTGCTCGGCAGTAAAGGCGGGCACAAGATGGCATTCGTCGACGATTACCTGGCCGTATTGTGTGATCGATGGATGGATACCATTAGCAGTCAGTGTTTGTATCATCGCTATATCGATTTTCCCCGTTGCCGTCTGCCTGCCGCCTCCTATCATTCCGATTTCCTTTTTAGGAACATCCAGAAATGTGGATAGTCGCTCCACCCATTGGCTCTGCAGCTGTTTTCGATTGACGATGATCAACGTATTAACCTTTCTTTCGGCAATTAGAGCAGCAGCCGTTACCGTTTTGCCGAAACCGGCAGAGGCAGCCAGAACTCCGCAGTCATGACTCATTAATTGATCGAGTGCATCTTGTTGCTGAGGTGTCAGTGTACCATGGAACTCTGAATTAATTACCGAACCGGTATATCTTTCATCCTGCCAATCAAGTTTTAAACCCATAGAGACCGCTAGCTCCCTGACCGCTTGTTCGCTGCCTCTTGGAAGAATCAAATGTCCGGTATTCTGATCGAAACATTCTATCCGCGCCGGGATGTGATAAGTCGCGCGGCGCTTTGCCTTTGCTTTATAATATTCGGGATTTGCGAATGAAGCCAGACCTTTCAGCTTTTCCATCAAGTGTTCAGACAGTTCGTCCAGTGCAAAATGAATACCATTCTTTTGGACTGCTGTTATGCGGTCTGAATGTGTTTCTGTATATGTATAAATGGGGGCAGATAAAAGAAACAGTGCTCTTTCCACTGTGATTCTGTCCATTTTGACTGCTGCAGACAGATATGCCCATTGATCTTTGAATGGCTGGAAATTCTCTGCAATGAATTCGCTATTTTGATTTGCACGAGCATGGGGCTGAAGTGGCAGAGCGATCAAGTTTCCCATACTATTGGCGCTGGCCAGAAAGTCTTGGCTTGGAAACAACCGGTCAAAAGACGACAGTCTGCTGGATGTCCGGATACGTGTCTGTTCGATTAAAGACTTGCCCAGTTTACGCGCCAGGGAAGCAGACAGCGCTTCGGAAAAGAATATCCATACGTGAGCGCCGTTGCCCGATCGCGAGCGTTCGATGCTGTAAGGAACAAGCGCTTTCCTGCAAGTAATCGCAAAAGAAAGAACATCCTCCTGCCAGTTCCCTTTATCAAAATCAACAGCTAAAAAGCGACAGGAATGATCTTTTAGCAAAGGATACACACCCACCGTGTATTTTCCGCTCAAATGATCATATACTGCTTGATCCGACAAAGGAAGATAGGTCTGGTTTTCGAGAGCTGGCCTGTAACCGGGAGTGCCGTCATCCGAAACAAAACGCTTTGCAAAAACATCCGGCCGACCTTGGAAAAATTCGCGGAACAGACGGACCTTTTCAAGCCTATCCGATTCATTTGTCACTAATTCAGCAGAATTTTTTATTTGGAAATCATGCTGAAGATTGATAATCGTTTGTTTTAAATAATCAATCTCAGGATGGTCATTGCACTTTTGTTGGTAAAAGTCCAAGGCGAGCCACTCCTTTAAATAAAGTGAAAAGCATTCTGTATATTGTGGTCAGTATACCTAAAATTGTCTCTCAATATCAATCAACAGCCGTTTATCACTAGAAAGCTAAAAGTGTTAAAGAGGTCAAAAAGCCCCTTCGCCATTTTTTTGGCAAGAGGATTTTTGAGTGAGTTGTCTGAATAGTGTATGAATTGTGTGGCGCACAGGCACCATCAAAAAAGGCACCAAGAAAAAACACCGCCAAAAAGGAGCGGGGGGAAAAAACATCAAAAAAGGCCTTCAAAACTTCTCATCCTTCGGGCTTTTCAACACACTGCCGATCCAGTTTTTCTTCTTCAGGTAAAAATAAAGACCCCAGGTGGAGAGGAAGATGATGAGGAGGGAGGCGATGTAGCCGTATTTCCATTTGAGTTCGGGCATGATTTTAAAGTTCATTCCCCATAAGGCTCCCCAGGCGGCGACGGGGGTGAAAAGCATGGTGATGACGGTCAGTGTTTTGACGATTTCGTTGCCGCGGTGGGAGGAGATGACGGATTCCAGGTCGATGAGTTTGCCGATTTCTTCGTCGTATTCCCGGATGGTCTGGCGGCATCGCTGCAGACGCCGGCATGTGCGCTGGTAATGGATCCCATTCTGTACGCTGCTGCCGAATGCTTCTTGTGCTGCCTCCCGGATGGCGATTACCGGGATGAGGAGATTTTTCCAGACGAGAATTTCGTGGCGGTTGTCCAGGATTTGTGCGAAGACCGGTTCGTCATTTTTCATTTTGATCCGCCAGAGCAAGTCATGCATACGGTCTTCAAATAACTCGATTCCCTGCAGGAAGGAGGCGGTGATTTCACCGAGCAGGACCATAAAACCTTCGATGGCATTTTCAGCGTTCTTCATTTGTTTCTTGAGATTTTGCTGTGAAAGACGCGGAAGGGCAGCTATGTCGATACCGCATGTCAAAAGCGTGTCCGCCGCGACAAAGTAGTGGAGGATTGTCTGCTCGTTACGGATTTCGGTGTTCTGAGAATAAATGAAGGAGCCCCACATCGACTCGCAACCGATTTCGGAAGTATCCATCTCCAAATTACTGTTTAATTGAGAATGAATTGATTTTGCCCAGCGTTCTCCTGCTGACGGCATGTCACGGCATGCGGCAATTTCCTGTGGAGAGGCCGTGTCCAGACTGATCCATTTCCAATGTGCATGTTGAAATACAGGCTCAAGCATCGGTGCGCCTCCCTTTTCTTTTTACCTTGTCTCATTTAATAGGAATTTATACGTGACGGCTTGGGAAGAATATCGGAAAAGGGGGAATGGCTGTGAAGGATTTTCTGTTCATGATTTTATATGGCGTGATTGTCTGGCTGGTCATTGAGATGGCGGTAGTGCTGTTTATGAGTACAGGGCTGAAGAAGACGATTGCGAGGTTCCAGGTGATTTCGATGCTGACAGGAACGGGCTTTACGACAGACGAATCATCGCTGATCATCGACCATCCGATTCGACGCCGGCTCAGTGCCGCAGTGATACTGTTCGGTTATTTCTCCCTTGCAGTCATTATTTCGTCGATTGCTGCACTGCTTGTAAACGATCTAAAAGTCCGGCTGCTGGCCATTGTGATCATCTTGCTGGTTTTCATGATTTTGGTATTGCGGACACGTATCGTATTCCGATTTCTCGAAAGAAAGTTCGAGCATGGAATGGACGAGCAGTTTGAACTCGAAGACTGGCCTCTGAAAAATGCGCTTGAGCTTGGAGAACAAGACGGTGTAGCGCTGTTGCTGATCGAGAAGGATTGCGAGTTCATTGGAGAACCTTGCCGCCGGCTAATAAAGAAAGAAGATGACGTGCATGCGCTATTCATCCGAAGGGGAGACAAGGTGCTCCGGAAAGGATTGTTTGAGGAAATACTGCAGACGGGAGACCAGATACTTGTTTTTGGGGACAGCGCACTGATTGAAAAAAAGTTTTCAAAGTTGCTGACGAAAGACAATGGATTTACTGAGTAAGAAGGGTCGAATAAAAACAACCCTCTATCAGTTGAGCAGAGGGTCGCGAATTTATTGTTGGTGAATCAAATAATATAAATCTTCTCTACTTCCTCTTTCGGCAATGGCTTATTGAAAAAATAGCCTTGCGAGACATCGCAATTGCGGCTTTTTAAGAAATCCAGCTGTTCCTGAGTTTCTACTCCTTCAGCAATAACTTCTTTGTTTAAATTATGTGCCAGCGTAATAATGGCATTGACAATAATAGTGCCGCTGTCATCTTTCAGAATTTCACTGACAAAGGACTTGTCAATTTTGATGTAGTCGATCGGGAAGTTTTTCAAGTAGTTCAGAGAGCTGTAGCCAGTCCCGAAATCATCGATGCTGAGCCCGACGCCGAGTGATTTCAACTGTTTTAGCACCTGGATAGAATAGTCATATTCCATTGCCATATTTTCCGTAATTTCAATCACAAGATATTCCGGGCTGAGCATGGTCCGCTCCAGCACATCTTCAACAAAAGTTACAAGATTCGGTGTAAGAAATTGCTGGGTAGACAAATTTACTGAAATCTTGACAGGCGACATACCGTTATCTTGCCATTTCTTGTTTTGTATCGTCGCTTCTTTGATTACCCATTCCCCGATTTGTGTAATCAAACCGGTCTCTTCTGCTAGTTTGATAAACCGCGCGGGAGATAGTAATCCCAATTTTGGGTGCTGCCAGCGAATCAGTGCTTCAAAACCAATCAGCAGACCCGTCTTATTGTGAATCTGCGGTTGGTAATACAGCACAAATTCTTCTCTGTCAATGGCATCCCGCAAGTCCATTTCAAGTGCGGAGTTTGAAATCATTTCATCCGATAAATCGTCCGTGTGTATGATAAATTGATTTTTCCCCTGTTTCTTTGCCCGGTACATCGCATTGTCTGCATACACTAACAGTTTCTCCATAGATACGGGGGGATCAGGGGACAGGACGACTCCGATACTGGCAGTTGTAAACAATTCCTTATTCTCGACCAGAAAGGGAGAATCAAATACGTGCAATATTTCTTGTGCTTTTCTAATGCTGTAGTCGGGATGGTCAAAATCAGTCAGCAGAAAAATAAATTCATCCCCGCCCATCCGGGCAAGCAGATCGTTTTCTCCTAGACATTTTGAAAGTTTCTCGCTGACTTTAAAAAGTAATGCGTCACCATAGGAATGACCGAAATTATCGTTGATGATTTTAAAGCGGTCTAAGTCAATGAATAAAAGAGCCATCTGCCGCTGTTTGCCGCTGTTGATTTCTTCTATTATTTTATTGATTTCATTTTTGATGAAACGTCTGTTGGGCAGCGTGGTTAATTCATCATGGAATGCCAAATAGTTGTATTCTTGCTGTAAATGATACCTGGCAGTTATATCACGCAGCTGGCCAAACGCGCCAATCATCTTCTCCTCTTCAAAAATTGGCTGTGCATCAAATAAGCAAATGAATTGATTGCCGTCTGCATCTTCAAATGAAATTTCTTCGTTGTTAATCACCATTCTTTTCTCCAGCACCTCTTTGAAATACTTGCCTAATCTTTTAGAGTGAGTAATATTTATGCCCATCAGAGACTCGCGGCTTTTATCTGAAAGCTTTTCCGCAAACTCATTAAATTCCGTGACTATACCATTTGGATTTGTAATGATAATTCCTTTGCCTGTACGATTCAGCATTATCTGATTCATGGTATCAAGTTTTCTGTTCTGCTTGCGCAGCAGCAGCTCACGTTCGATGGAATCTACTACTTGAAGCAGCATGGAAAGATAGAGTGGATTTTGAAAAGACAGAGGCATCATCAATGAAATACTTCCAAGCAAGTTATTTTCCTCTGTATTGTGAAAAGCAGTGCCGTAACATGCGATGTTATGAAAGGGATAGTGATAGTGCTGATCTCCGATGAGACTGACAGGATGGAGCTGCTGAAGCGCTAAACTTATTACGTTTGTTCCGGTGTCTTCAATTGTAAATTGTGCACCGAGTTTAATACCGAATTGGTCGCTCATGGACTTAATCGATTCATCTCCTTCTATTGAAAGAAGATAGCCATCTGCATCAGAAACAACTACGAGGATAGGGGTGCCTTTTAATGTGTTGAGCAGTTTGTTTGAGAAGTAGTTGATGACAGACAGTATTTCGCTGTAAAATTTCTGTTTGTCCGTGAGTCCTTTTTCCTCTAAAAAGTGTATGGGAGATGAAATTGTATTAGGATCCATCCCAGACTTTCTGCACAGTTCATTGGATGCGGCAATATAATGTGGGTTCTTCATATACAGATGGACCTCCTTTGCCCTTTATTAAGAAGTATATGTGCAATTCCTCACTTGATATTACTTGTCGTGTATAGTATGAAAGTTTTGTATGATTAGTTTATCATATATGTTACTAATGTATGTAGTGAAATACGCTGTTTTTTGATACGAATTTGACTTTTTTTGTTGTTGAATACATTGAATGTCTCTATTATCAATAATCTGAAATTTAAAGCCATGTGAAATCAAGGTTCTGGCAACTTGATTTCACGCGGCTTTTCATTTTATTCAGTTATTATTCACGTTTCATTTCTTTATTCGTGCAGCAAAAAAGCGTCGGGAAAGTGGAGTCATTCATCTGAAAGATTATCGTCCTGCTTTACTTCTGTCAGCCTCTCCCGCAGTTTCTTCAGCAAACGCTCCCGCCGCTTCTTGACGCCTGCTACGGAGATGCCGAAGAAATCCGCGCAGAATGTCTGCGATTTTTTCTCAGTGTAGAGCATCGATAATAACTGTTTTTCCTCTGCGTAGAGCGTCTTCAATACGCTGTCCAATTCGGGAAACCTGTCTTCTTCCATTGAATAACTCTCCATTAGTTCTAGTGTCTGATCGTCAACAGGGGCCTGCCGTTCACTATAGCGGTTTTCTTTTTTCATTTCATCCAGCATGGCGCCGTAAATCGAACGGTAAGCAAAGGGCGTGAAATTTCCTTTGTCTTTGTCGAACCGGCTCCACGCCTGCCATAATGCAATATATCCAGCCTGACGAAAATCTTCAAAATCACGATAAATATTCAGTTTTCTAATCACTGCAGAAATCATTGGCTCATACTGTGCGGATACATCGTCAAAATTCTCCATAAATGCGACCTCTTCAGGCCGTGCACGACGCGTTTGTATTCCCTGGGTGACTTCATCATAGAGAGAGCGGATAGAAAAAACGAATGTCTGTATTCTAATTTTGAGGTACGTAAAATTGTTGGGGGTACCGGCTGAATTCAGTTTTCTGTCGAAGTTAAATTTTAGAAAGAACACAATCATAGCAGTTGATTTCGCAGGTCATTTCCAGCTGTCGGAACCGGCTTGTCTGAAAGCAAGGAAGAAAACTCTATATCTAAAAAATATTTCACAAAATAGATAGACTATTTAATTTATTTAGGATATGATAGGTAAAATAGAAGGTTAAAAGTCATAGTTCAAATTATGTGTATAAATGAAATGAAAATAGTAAAGGTGGGCGGAGTTGATCATAAAGTGCTTTCATTTGTGGTCGGCTTTCTTGTTGTGGCTGTAAAGGAGGTGAGGTAATTTGTATGTAAGCGCAGAAAAAATCCCCGAGTGTTGACAGTCCTCGAAGACCCACTCGGAGAAAATCGATTGGAGTATACCAATCTTGTTTTAGTATACTCCTTTTTTATTGAATTCCAAAGCTTTTCAAACAAAAGGAGGAAATTAAAATGAAAATGTCAAAGAATTTTATTATTTCAAAGGGAACGGCTGTTATCTACCCAGAGTATACGGAGGACGGGGTATTGCAGTCAGTTGCGATGGAAGGCAATGACTTGCACCGTGTTCAGCAAAAGCCTACTGATGTCATAGATAGAAATCTCCGCTATTATGGTTCCAGCCTGCGTGGTGCGAAAGACAGCGCCAAAGTCATCCTGGGTGAAGTGTTTATGTCGCCTGCATTGATCAATGAAATACTGAACATCTATTTCTTTCCAAGCAAGTCACCGCATAAGCCGGACTGTATCTGGTTTGCGCTCTATCACATCCAAAGCTACATAGAAATCGACGCGAAACGAACTTGCGTCACCTTCATCAACGGAGCTAAATTTAAGGTAGATGTCAGTTATTATTCATTCAACAGCCGTTACCAGACTGCCTGTAAGTTCAAAAATTTAATAGATGGAAGAACCAATCAACTGATGATTAATGAGATGAATCATTCCGCTACGTATCTGATTATGAAGGACAGGTCGAATCGGAATTTTGGCGTAAAAGAAGAAGAGTAAGAAGTTTATAGCAGCGGATGTGGAATGCGTGGGTTGTCGTAAGTAAATGGTAAAGGCTATTTACTTTCATTGGATAATATTGTATATTTAAAACGATCAATATGAGTGACACATTTTAAATAAATCCGAGGAGACTATTTATGAAGAAAATTATTAAATCCATGACCATTTCCGCATTCGCTGTAACTCTTTTAGTAGCGCCTATCCAATCAACAGAAGCGGCCACGGCTAAATATAAAAATTGTACAGAGTTGAACAAAGCTTATCCGGGCGGTGTCGCGATGAATGCAAAAGTTCGGAACAAAGGCGGTAAAACGAAGTACAAGCCAACTGTATCGCCTAGTCTTTATAATCTTCATATAAAGATGGACCGCGATAAAGACGGGATTGCTTGTGAACGGTAATTCGATTAAGCAGGATTTTTTATTCAATAATTTATAAAGGCACAAATCATATCGCGGAAGGTCGTATTTCGGACTTTCTGCGATATTTTTGATTTAAGAAGATGTTTGGTTCATTGGATGCACCTCTTAGACCTGAGATTATATAGTCGAAACCCCATTCGCGAAACATTCAATACACTATGTAAATACATAACAATCAGTCTGGCATTTATAGTGAAAACCTGTATAATCGACAGCAAAAGGAGGTAATTGACTATGAAGTTTATAAAACAACTTATTCCGGCTGGTTTAGCTATCATTATAGTAATGATCGGCTTTTCACTGAATGTCAGTGCTGCGCCGGTATGGCCGCATGCAGATGATGTGAAGCCCGATAAGACATGGAAAATTTCATTTAACAAGCCTGCGGATCGATCAACTGTCAGTAAGGATTCTATTTATATTACCGATTCGAAAGGGGCATCGATTTCGAATGTAATTACCTTCATTAATTCTGATGAAACTGTACAGATTTCGCCGCCTTCGGGAAATTACCGGGCAGGAGAGACGTACACGATACATATTACGCAGGCCGTCAAAAACCGTAACGGGAAAGCATTGAAGGAAGGCATTACTAAGACATTTACGATTGAGAAGATTACATATGATTTGGTGAATGTGCAGACGGACGGGACAACAGCTGTTGTGCGGAAGTTCAATAGTTTCGAAGAGGCAGCCGGCCAAATGGCATCAAATCAGGCGGTATTAAAATCGGGGACTATCATCTATATGCCGTCGGGATTAGTGTCGACGAAGTCCGCGAATGGAAGCTCGCTGACGATTCTTTATTCGGACAAATCATTGAAAAGGGAAGTTACTTATGTGCCTGCAGATACGGAGCTGCTGTACGTGGACTCAACGGATGGGTATGTCGAGGTTGAGCTGGCGGGAATCCGTTATTATATTAAGCATGATAACAGCCGGTTGCTTCCTGGCCAAACGATCAAAAATCGTTCGCACTATTATACTGCGAACGGCTCGCTCTATCACTCGATTTATTCGCATAATGCGGGGACTTCAGGTGTCTATGAAGCCGGCTTGGCACCGCGTTTCATGCGAGACGGTGTAGATTATTACAGCACAGACGGCAGTCACTTTACAAATGCTGCGGGTCAGCAAGTCGGCATCGCGCATCAATATTTCCAATACTTGCCGATGCGCAGTGAAACGATTTACACGGCTGAGGAACTGGACGCTTATATTCTGGAGAAACTGCAGCAATTGGAGAATACTTCAGCCGCCATCTACAAAAACGCTTCTGTGAAAAGTAAGTTGATCGGGTTAGGTTCCGAATTAAAACAATATGAGAAAGAATATCATGTCAATGCGCTGCATATTTTAGCCCTCGCGCAGAATGAAAGTCAATACGGCATGAGCAACTATGCACAGAAGTATAATAATCTATTCGGATTGTATGTGAGCGATGACAATCCGGTTAAAAAGGAATTTAATACGGTCGGTGATAATATCGAAGAGTTGATCAACGCTTTTTTGAACCGAAACTATTTGCCGCCGGCCGGCAGATATGCAAACGGGACAAACTTTGGCAATAAAGCGGTTGGCATGAATGTGAAATATGCTTCCGATCCCTATTGGGGAGCTAAGAATGCCGGACATATGTATCGGATTGATCGGGCGCTGGGCGGTAGAGAGCTGGCCAATCAAGCCAAAATCGGATTAACAAAAATTGATGATATTCCATTGAAATTCCGCCGTGATCCAAGTACGAGTCAGCCATATGTCTACAGTTATCCTAAATCCGGCATGCCTGTAATTATCCTGGATGATCAATTGGCAGAAGCTCCGTGGATAAAAGTGCGTTCAGATTATGTGCCATATGATGAGCTGTTCGTACATGGGAGTTATGTCGTTCGTTTGGAATGGTGAGTGGGGTATAGAATTTATGTCGAGCGAAGATAGTAAAGTCACGACGGGGAAAGCCTTAGCCAGCCGGGCGTGAAATAGAAATGAAGTATGATTAACGGAGTTGTCAGCAGACGTCAGAAATGATGTTTACTGACAGCTCTTTTTTTATTTCAACAAGGCTGGCAGCGAAAGCGCGCGAAAGTGCCGCTGAACCGAGCGTAAGTTAGGATTGAACGAACCAAAACCCCGCAGCACCGCTCGTAACGATAGCATTCCCGCTCCAAAGCAGCCGGCGCACGAACCAAAGTAGTTGCTCACCGCTCCAATCGTTCTCGCTTGTCGGGTAAAATGTATGTATCATTTTTCTCCAAATTGACATCTATTACTCTCCCGTCATATTGACAGAAAGTAAAGATTTGGATAATATTAAGTAAGCACATGTGCCTAACGAATCATTTGAATAATGACAACTAAAGATAGATATTTATATAAGGGGGTTGGACTAAATGAGGAAGCTGCTACTGTTGGCTGTTTTATTGGGAAGTACATTATGTACGGGGAATATGGCGGTGTTTGCGGCGGATGACTGGCAGCAGGCAGGTGCGCTTGCAGTTGAGATGGATGACCGGACAGGTGCGGTTGTTGAGGGAAGTTTCATTGCAAAGTCACCTCTTGCTGCTGCAGAAGACGTCGTTCAGCTGGATCGGTTTGAGGATTTGGCAACATACGTTAAGACGCAAACAGAACAGTTCAAAGATACTGTACAAGTCAGCTATACAGTTGCCAGTCCTAGTGGCTTCGACGCCGCCTCCCATTCAGAAGAGCTGAAACAGCTTTTACATGACGTGTTTAATGATGGATCTTACATGAGCGGGACCATTGCGGGCTGGGGTACGCAATATAGATATTCTTCCGGTCAACAGACGCAGGTGAAGCTTGTGCTTACATTTACTTACCGTCACACATCAGCACAGGAGAAAGAACTTACCCGGCAAGTGATAGAAATTGCATCGGATATCAGTATAGCTGCGAAAACGGATTTTGATAAAGTGATTGCGGTAAATGATTTTATCACGCGAAATTATTCGTATTCATTCGATACGAAACTGACTCCGCACAGTGCTCATACCATGATCACTGAACAGCAGGGGGTCTGTCAGGCATATGCTTTGCTCGCGCAGCGTTTGCTGCAGGAACTGGGTGTAGAGGCTTATTATCAGACGGGTGAAATTATTGGCGGCGAGCTGCATGCCTGGAATAAAGTCAAAGTGGACGGAAAGTGGTATAACCTGGATACGACCTGGAATGATCCTCTCGCTGATCGCAAGGGCCAGACGCGGTATGAATATTTATTGGTTTCCGATAAAGTGATGAATGAATCCCGCACGGCCGATGACTTGGGACTGCCTGCCGCAACGAGTACGAAGTATGATGTGCTGCATACCGGGAGTCCTTACACGACATTTGGTGCGTATGACAAGGAACTTGTATATGTTTCGGTATGGAAATCTACTGTAGAGGGCCAAATCATAAAAGCGTACAACAAGCAGACGATGCAGCAAGTAAATAGTCCGTTTAAGATAGGACGTAATCTCGTCGCGCATAACGGTGATATTTATCACTTTGGTCCTTATAAACAGACGAATTTGTACATGTGGAACGGGAACAGGCAGCAAGTCGAGCTAGTGGATGAAGGGACGTTTGATCAGCTGTACAAGCAAGGAAATACTCTTTATTACCGTGAAGCAGAGACAAAGAACATGCGGGAGCTGCAAATGTCAGCGGAAGATGGGACGCAAACGGATCAGATCGCAGCCACAGACAGTTTAATAGGAGAGCTGAATGAATTCTCACCTGATTTTGAAAAAGCACTCGCAGCTGCTGAAAATCGATTTAACCAGCTGAGTGCGGAAGACAAATTGCTGGTGAAAAATAGCGCTTATTTGCAGCAGATGAAGAGTCTACTGGCACAAAAAGCGGCAGTGTCAGTGACTTATCAGGAGTATAAAATATGGATGGCAAATCTTACAGCAGATCAGCCATTGAAAGAATGGGTCATTACATTCAGCGGCGCACTGGGCGATACGGCAAATGCGCCTGTCAGTGTAATTGACCAATTCGGCCGGACAGTTGATGGAATTACTAACAGAACAGCCGACAATAAAATGTATGTGACGCCGAGCCGGCCTTATCATACTGGGCATACGTATTATATTGTTATTGATGAAAATCTGCACAGCGCCAATCAAGTAAAATTGAAGCAGGGTGTGCTGGCATCGTTCGTCATTACCAATTGAAACTCACTAAAGGATTCCTTTGAGAAGTTGTGAAAACAGCTTTTTAGGGGATCCTTTTTTTAATGAGGCCAATTGAATAGCAAATCTTTTACTAAAAACTATTTTAATGTTAAAGTACTATACAGAAAAAAACGGAAAGCAGTGAAAGTATGAAATTGACTAAGAAAACGATTGTGACGAACACTGTGCTATTTGTATTCATTATAGGTTTTGTTGTAGGTTTCGGTGCAGCATTCGGCAATGAAAATATTTTGATCGGTGTGTCGACGATCACCGCGATGCTGATGCTGCTGGAACGGGACTTGACGAGCCACCCTGCTGGCAACACGATGAAATTTATTGTGCTGAATCTGTTCATTGGAGTGGCGGCGTTTCTGACTGGTTTCAATGTCTGGCTGGCAATTCCTATTAACTTTGTCGCGATGTTCATCATCAGTTATTCCCTGTTATTTAATTTGAAAAATCCTATTTATTTACCATTCTCCCTGCAGTATGTATTCCTGTTAGCCATGCCGGTGGCTGCTGATCAAATGCCGCTGCGTCTGGCTTCGCTTGTATTCGGTGCACTTGCGATTATGGGGGTGCAAATGCTTGCGAATAAAAATCGCGTGACGAAGAGCGGAGATAAAAAAATTCAGGTAATCTGTACATCGTTGATTGAGAAAGTAGAATTGCTGAAAAAATCGGAGCCCCATGAAGAAGTGTCCACCCAGATAGCCAGTGAAATCAGCGGCTTGCGCAGTATGATCTATGATAAGCGTGAAGAGAATTATTATTTAACGGAAGAGGGAAGTTTGAAGCTGAATATCTCCGTTGCGCTTGAGAAAATTAATCTGCTGCTTGACGCGGCGGCTGCGGAATATGCACACCATCCCGTTTTAACAGATACGGTTCAGTGCATTCATCTGGCGCAAAACAGTTTGCAGGACAAAGAAATGATGGTGGCATTTGATGAGTTATACGATCAGGTGCTGAAAAAATATAAAGCAGAGCATACTCATGATTTATTTATCCTGGAGATGCTGAATCAGATTGGATTCCTGAGGACCAATATGCATGAATTACAGGCTCTTGGCAAAGAGCATTACTATGTCGTCAAGAAGCTTGAACAGATTCCGAAGAAATTTCAGAAATTGTCGATTACTGAAAAACCGGGCCATACGAATTCCATTAAGCTGTCATATGCGATCCGGATGGCATTGGCGATTACGATTTCAGGATTTATCATCGACTACTTCGACATGCCGGAGAGCCGCTGGATGCTGTTTACCGTTCTGTCTGTCATCATTCCGCTGTATGAACAGTCCCGCAAGAAAATGCGTGACCGAATTTTTGCGACGATCATCGGCGCGGCGGCAGTTACGGTGTCGTTCCTGATAGTTCAAAACCATACAGCCCGCTCTGTTTTACTGATGACAGCCGGTTATTTGATGACTTATGTGAAAGTATATCGCTACAATACGATTCTTGTGACATATTCCGCCATCGGTTCCGTGGCGCTCGTAACGGGAGCGGTGCAGGTGCTGACGGTCGAACGTGTGCTGTTTGTAGCTGCGGGAGTGGTGCTCGCCTTGCTGATCAACAAGTTCGTGCTTCCTTATAAACTGGAAGATGCGAATGAAGACCTGTGGGCAATGTATGAAGACACCGTGCAGGAGATGGCGGTTGAAGTGCAAGACAAAGCAGCGGGCGGGGGAAATGCCCATGCCATCAAAAACCTGCTGCTCATTTCCAATATGATCGAGGAACGCCTGAAGATGAATAATCAGGCAGCGCCGGAACGTGCCGGAGTTGCCTGGCTTCAGCATCAACGCCGGATAGCTGTTACGCTTTATGAATTATACGGCTGGATTGACCGCCACGATCTGCAGGATTCAAGTATTCCTGTAGTTACTTCGAGTCTGGAAGTTTTATTGAATAAAAATGCAGGGGAAGAAAGCTCGTCGGCGGCAATTAATAAGCTTCATGCTGCAATCCAGGCAACACCGCGAATGGAAGAACGCATGATGCTGACGATGATTTTAGAAGCGATGGAGGAAATGAAGAGTTTGAGAGTGCTTTTGCAGTGATTTTCTTCATTCAACCTGTATTCAAACCATTCGGAATTAACTTACTTAGTACTAAAGGTCCTCTTAATTAGTGACTTTATCTCCTGTTTTAGGTATACTCCTTTATGATTATAAAGTTCGATTAAGCATAAAAAACAGTACTTAGGTAAGAGAGAAGGATAAGAATGAAGCGGAAATATCAATTTAAAAGTGTGAAAGGCAGATTGCTGACAGCATTTGCAATTATTATCTGGTTAGTAGTAGGGCTGGGTGTTTATATTGGAATATCCATTAACACTGTCAACAACAAAACCGAGGATGCTATTGAGCGGGACTCACGTTTGATGGCGATTGACATGAAACTTTCCAATACGATGACGGCTCGGGTTTCAGAGATCAGGGCTTATTTATTGTTCGGGGATGAAATGCATAAAGACAACTTTTACAAGCTCACTGATTTGGGCATTCAACTACAGGGACAGGCAGAGGAAATTGGATCATCAAAGGAATTTAACGAGTTAATCACTCGGACAGTAGCATGGAGAAATGAGCTGCAGAAAGTAGTGATAGATGTATATGAAGCAGGCGATCAGGAGCTTGCTGTTAAAAACCTGAAAGTCCTGTCGACAGAAAGTATGGAATTGATTCGACTCTATGATGAAATTGCGGCAGACCGAGAGAAGAAAATGGAAGAAGGCGGAGCTGATGTCATCGCTACCGGACAGAAAACACTTCTCTGGAGTCTGATTGTGACAATTGCTGTAGCAGTCGTCGGTGTGATGGCATCCATGATCACAAGTTCAATTATTACAAAACCAATTAAAATTGTCACGAATCGAATGAAGCAAATTGCAGCTGGCGATATTAGTCAGGAGCCTTTGGATATGAATGGACGAGATGAAATTGGACAGTTAGGAACAGCGATAAATGATATGAATGAAAATGTCCGGCAAATGTTAAGTGAAATTGACAATGTCTCCAGTTCTGTTTCAAGTCACAGTGAAGAGCTTACTCAATCTTCATCCGAAGTAAATACGGCATCTGCGCAAATCGCTGCAACGATGCAGGAACTGACTGTGGGCATCGAAAGCGAAGCGAATACTGCAGGAGAGCTTGCTATGCAGATGGAGCAGTTTACCGCCAAGATTGAAGAAGCGAACCGTAAAGGCGAAGCGATTCAGCAGTCATCTGAAACGGTACTGACACAGACCATGACGGGTGCTGAATTAATGAAAACTTCTTCCGAACAAATGGGCATGATCGATGCGATTGTCCAGGAGGCCGTTGTGAAAATTAAAGGACTGGACACGCAGACCCAGGAAATATCCAAGCTGGTTGTGGTCATTAAAAATATCGCCGATCAGACCAATTTATTGGCGCTGAATGCGGCAATTGAAGCGGCACGGGCAGGCGAGCATGGCAAAGGATTCGCGGTTGTCGCCGATGAAGTCCGAAGTTTGGCTGAGCAGGTGGCAGTGTCTGTCAAAGATATTACCGATATTGTAGGGAATATTCAGCTGGAATCAAGCAGTGTGGCGACATCGCTTGAAAAGGGATATGAGGAAGTGGAAAAAGGAACGGCTCAGCTGCAGACGACGAGTCAGACTTTTGCTGAAATCAGCGATTCGGTGAATGAAGTCGGCGAAAATATTACCGTTATGTCAGCAAATCTCGCGGAAATTGCTTCCAGCAGTGAGAAAATGAGCGAGGCGATTGAAGAAATCGCAGCGATTGCGGAAGAATCTGCAGCCGGCGTGGAACAGACATCCGCTGCTTCCCAACAGACAAGCAGCTCGATGGAGGAAGTCGCGGGAAGTTCTGCTCATCTGGCAAAGCTTGCAGAAGATTTAAGCGGACTGGTCCGTCAATTTAAGTTGTAACATAAATGATTTACAAGCCTTGTTAACGTGCATAGTTAACGGGCTTTTTTTGCCTTCTCTTTCCTTCCGTACCAGTTATAACATGCGCCAATAAGTAACCATATTTTGTAGTAAACGTCTATAATAAATGAAGGAAAGGAGGCCTCTTGTTATTTTGAAAATTATTAAAATTCTACTCACCACAATTGTCATACTTGCAGCGGTCGGTTACGGTATTTTTTATTTCGGCAGCAAACTGGCGGCGGATGAAGTGATGGGGCAAGTGGAGGCAGAGCTGGAGAGCAATGGCCAGCTGGATGCAATCAGGCAAGAAGTGAAAAATGATCCTGAACTGCAGGCGTTTATTGCAGAGGGAAGCACCATAGATGACCGGGATCTGCCTTTTAAAACAAAGGACCAGGCAGTTCGGGTATTGATTAAGAAATTCAGCGTCAGCGAACTGGCTGAGCTGCAAAGTAAGATGAAAAGCGGGATGTCTTCGGATGAGAAGCAGGCGCTGCTTGCGAAGTATGAAAGCAGATTGTCGGAAGATGAGCTGCTGGCGTTGAAAGTGCTCGCTTATAAAGAGTTTGGCAATTAATGAATTCCTTGACGTTCTGACGCGTCGAGGATTTTTTTGTTTGCGGCTGTGGTGAATGAGCGCGCGGTGTGGAGGGATGATCACGAGGCTGGGATAAATGAGCGCTTGGCGAGTGGGTATGATCACACGGCTGGGTGAAATGATCACGAAGCGTGACTGAATGAGCGCGTGCCAGGGGTCAATGATCACGCAGCTGTTTTTGCGTAGGCCAGATTGGTTCGGTCGAAGCCGCGTTTGGCGCGCGGGAGGGGTGGTTTGGCTCGTTCGGCAGCGGGTTACGCGCGGCGTGGTCGGTGTTTGGTGCGGTGACGGGGGCATTTTGGTTCGCCTGCCGGGCGTTTTCTCGTGTTCGCAGCTTTCTATGCGAATAAAAAAGCTATACCGCGAATTAAATGGGCTTCGGGTGCAACTTCATCGTTCATTTCGATGAGTGTGAAACAATGTAATTGAAAATTTAAGTTGACAATTGAGAATGAGAATGGTTATCATTATTAACGAGATTGAAAATCATTCTCAATAAATATATTATAAGAGCGATAATACGTATTCAGGGGGAAATAGAATTGAAGAAAGTTTGGGTAGGAATATTAGTAGGGGTGCTGTCTGTCATGACGGCCTGTTCGTCAGATACGGAAGAGAGTGCGCCTGATAAAGCAGCGAAAGAAACAGCGGCAGAGGCAGAGGTGAAAGGGGAGGAGCAGCTGACTGCTGAAGAAGGTGACGGAGTGGATGAGAAAGAACTGGAAGAACTGATCGCACAGTTTCCTGAAACCGTTCCTGAACGTCTGATTACCACCTCTGTGCCGCTGGCAGAAATGCTGCAGCTGCTCGATGTGACGCCCGTTGGAGTTCCGACTTCCACAAATCCGCTGCCTGCAGAGTTTGATTCGGTGGAGCGGATTGGTTCGCCGATGCAACCGGATCTGGAAGTGGTGACGAATCTTAGGCCCGACGTAATTTTGGGTGCCGAATCGCTTCGTACGACGCTGGATAAAGCGATTGAAGGCATGGATTTGCCGGCTGCCTATCTGCCGACGGATTCATTTGAAGATTTAAAGTTGAGTTTTAAAGCATTGGGCACGTACTTTGGCAAAGAAGATAAAATGCATACAGTACTTGATCAGCTGACGGCGAAAGAGCATGAGCTGGTAAAGCAGGGAGAAGGCAAGGAACTTCCGAGTGTCATGCTGATGATCGGCACGTCGGATTCATTCATGGTGATGAATGATAAATCTTATGTAGGCAGTCTGATTGAACGGCTGGGTGCGGAAAACATTGCAACTACGGTGTTAAAGGCGAAGGAAACGTATTCACCGATCAATATGGAAGAAGTTGTCGTGGCAGATCCGGATATTATTTTAGTATTGGCGTCCGGGGATCACGGAGCGTCTGAAGACATGTTCAAAAAAGAAGTAGAGAAGAATGAGACGTGGAAACAGCTGTCTGCCTATAAGAATGACAACGTCCATATTTTAGATTATGAAGTATTCGGTGTAACGTCGATCAAAAATGCGGAGAAGGCATTAACGGAGATTTCTACTTACTTTTATGAGTAACAGAAGGGAGTAATGGCGATGACAAACTCCCGGAGCGGATTTACGGTAGGCGTTACGTTTACGCTGGCTGTGATTGCAGGAATTGTGGCAATCGGCTTAGGCAGTGTGACAGTGGCAGTTCCTGAAATTTTACAGACACTATTTAAAACTGCAGAGAGTGCGGTAAACGATACGATCATCTGGAATATCCGCCTGCCGCGTGTGCTGCTGGCGATGGTGATCGGTGCGAATATTGCGGTGTCAGGCGCGATATTGCAGGCAGTAATGGGTAATCCGCTCGCAGATCCCGGATTGACGGGTGTGACGAGCGGTGCGGCAGTCTGTGTGCTGGCGATTATGCTCGCGATGCCGGAGTTCACGCAGTTCATACCGCTTGCAGCTTTCATTGGCGGCATGCTTGCGGCGACGGCGGTTTATGCCCTGGCATGGCGGCGCAGCGGAATGTCGCCGATTACGATAATTCTGGCGGGTGTGGCAGTGAATGCGCTGTGCGGCGGAGTGGTCGGCTATCTGTCGATTATGTACAGTGACCGCCTTCCATCTGCTGTGCAGTGGATGAACGGCAGTCTGGCGGCGAAAGGGAATTCTGCTTTGGCGATGGTGCTGCCATATTCGATTGTCGGCTGGATTTTATCATTCTTTGCTATACGGAAAGCGAACGTCATCCGGATGGGTGATCAGGTCGCAATGAATTTAGGCGAGAATGTCAACCGGATTCGCATCCTGCTGTCGATTCTGGCGGTTTTCCTGGCGGCTGTGTCTGTTGCGGCAATCGGAATGATCGGTTTTGTCGGTCTGATTGTGCCCCATATGGCGCGTTTCCTAGTCGGTTCGAATTATAAGTTTCTGCTGCCGATGAGTATGGCGCTCGGCGCACTGGTGCTATTGCTTGCCGACACAGGAGGACGGACACTGTTTGCACCGATGGATATTCCGGCGGGTATTTTGATGGCGGTCATCGGCGGCCCGTACTTTCTGTATTTAATGAGAAGGAGCGTGTTTTAAATGTTTACAGTCGATTCGATATCCATTCGCTACGATCAGAAAATTATTATCCGCGACTTTTCATTTCAGGTGAAGGAAGGGGAAATCCTGTCGATTATCGGCCCGAACGGTTCCGGTAAATCTACCTTATTGAAAGCGGTAGCACGCCAGCTTCCTTATTTTGCGGGGAAGGTGGAGCTCGACGGCGTGAATTTGAAGTCGATGAGTGCGAAGCAGATTGCGTGTAAAATGTGCATGCTCAGCCAGAAGAATCAGGCGCCTGCCGATATGACGGTGTTTGATCTCGTATCGTACGGCCGTTATCCGCATAAGAAATGGTTTGAGAAGCTTCGGGCGGACGACCATGAAATTATCGAGTGGGCGATTGAGAAGACACATTTGATGGAATATAAGGAGCGGACAGTCGCTTCATTATCGGGCGGTGAGTCGCAGCGCGCGTGGATTGCAATGGCGCTTGCCCAGCGTCCAAAAATTTTATTGCTTGATGAACCGACGACTTATCTTGATATTTCGCATCAGCATGAAGTTTTGGAACTGGTGCGCGAATTGAACAGCGAGATGGGCATGACAGTGATGATGGTGCTGCATGATTTGAATCAGGCGTCTTATTACAGCGACCGGGTTGTTGTGGTGCAGGATGGAGAAAAGGCGATGTACGGAACGCCCGGCCAAGTAATGACATCGGATATGATTCGGCAGGTGTACCGGATGAATTCAGAAGTACAGTTTAGTGCGGCGGAACAAAAGCCGCGGATTCATTTGCTTCATACGGCAAAATAAATTAGAGGAGGAATAGATATGACAAAAGAAATCGATTTGCAGAAACATAAAGAAGGCTATTTGAAGTTTGTGGAAGAGCACAAGAACATGGTGCTGAATATGGTCAATGAAGAGGGACGGCCCTTTGCAAGCTGTGCGCCGTTCGTCAAGAAAGACGGTAAGTTTTATATTTATATCAGCCAGGTTGCCGAGCATTATCGTCACCTTGAAAACAGCGAGTGGATTGATGCGATGATCATTGCGGATGAATCTGCCACACCGAATCCGTTTGGAACAGAGCGTGCACGCTGGGGCTGCCAGCCAAAAAATATTGGCAATGACGGACATGACGAAATATTTGAACTGTTTAACGCACGTTTTAATCCGAAACTATTGGAAGTTTTGCGCGGCCTGGACTTTTCATTATTCGAATTAACGCCAGTGCAGGGGCGTTATGTGGTAGGATTCGGACTGGCGTTTGATGTGGATATCAATGGAAATGTGTTTGAGCATGTCGTGGTGGATAAAAAGAACAAGCCCGGTGTAACGGCATGACTTATGAAACAGTAGTGCCGATGTGGAATGCGCTGCGCGGGCGGTTTACGAAGATGGCATCCGGTTTACAGGAGCAGGAATTGAAGCTGAGCATCGGGGAATCTTCTATTGAATCGCTGCTGTATCATACGGCGGAAGTGGAGTATATGTTTGCGGACTGGTATCTTGGAAAGCCGATGATTATTGAACTGCCGAAAGCTTCTTCATTAGTGGAGATTCTGGAGATCCTTGAGGCATCGGATGCGAATTTGAAGGCGGCGATGAAAGAGCTGACCGAAGAACAGTGGCATACGCCGGTTGAATCGAAAATGGGCGCATCGACTCCTTTGGAAGCGGTCGGCAGATTGATGTACCACGCGGGGATTCACGCAGGGCAGATTGCGTTGATTCGGAAGCAGTAATGAAGATGGTGAAGTGTGAGCTGTTCGGCTGATTGTTTGCCGGATGGTTTTTTTTGTGGCGTATTGGCGGAGATGACTTGGCTAATGAGCATGCGGGAGGTGGGAATGAGCGCGTGGCGCGTGGGTATGATCACACGGCTGCTTTTGCTTCAGGCCAGATTGGTTCGCTCGGAGCCGTGTTTGGCGCGCGGGAAGGCTGGTTTGGCTCGTTCGGCAGCGGGTTACGCGCGGCAAGTACAGCGTTTGGCGCGGTGAAGGTGCGTTTTGGTTCGACTGCCGGGTGTTTTCGCGCGTGAACGGCTTTCTATGCGAATAAAAAAGCTGTACCGGAAGTCAAATTGACTTTCGGTACAGCTTCAGATTTCATTCGAATTACTCTTTCAAGTCTTCAATTGAATCAATATCCATATAAGTTGGTACGACCAGACCGATTTTCACGTCTTCCATACTAACGCCGATATCGTCCAGTTTGTCGCCGAATTTCTCCATGTATGTTGCGTGCGTGATCGGCAACCAGCCTGCAAGCAATACGTCTGCACTGCCGTCTGCAACTGCTGTGTACATAGGTCCTGCTTCAACCTGTGACATTTCTACTTTATAGCCCAGGTCTTCCAGTACGTTCGCGATCATGTTTGTGCTGGCAACTGTAGAGTCCCAAGCTACATAAACGAATTTGATTTTGTCTCCGTCGACTTTTTCTACTCCGTCTGTCCACTCAGAAACTTTATCTTCATTCGCATCGATCCAGTTTTGTGCTGCTACTTTTGGATCTTCACCGTCGATGATTTCGACCATGATTTCAGCCATATCTTCTTCTGTCCAGTGGAAGTTGCTCAGAACTTGGTAAGCCTCTGGAAGATCTTCTTCTAATCCAAGACGTCCGATTGTGTGGATTTCTTCCGCACCGCCGTATGAACCTTCTGGATCGTCAAGATATTTCAGGTCATATTTCGCGAATTTCCAGTGTGGAGACCAGCCAGTTACGATAATCGGCTCTTCTTTGTCATACGCTTTTTTCAGTGCTGCTGTCATCGCTGCGCCTGAACCTGTTGTGACGTCCCACTTTTCAAGATTGTAGTCCTCAAGTGCGCGGTCTGTTGCTTCCATGATGCCTGCACCTGGGTCAATCCCTGTGATTTTGTAGTCTACTGCTTTACCGATGGATTCCGTTGATGCTGCTTTGTCTCCATCTCCGTCAGTTTTTGAAGTATCTTCGTCTTTGTCGCCGCCGCAAGCTGCAAGACCTACTGCTAATAAAGCGACTGAGCTGAATCCTAGAAATTTCTTCTTAAATGACACGATTTGTTTCCCCCTAATTTTTTGGCTGCATAAAATGAACGATTTTGCGTTCATCATGTTACATACGTACAACCGGTTAAATTTGTCGCTGTCGAAGCGAACCTTTATTAGTATAACTGTAATATGATTGTAATACAACCGTTTTCTCCATATTCATTGTTCGTACAGTTTTTTCTGTACAAATTATAGTAGACGGACTATTGAAAATGATCGTAGAAAAACAGTCTGCCGTTTTGTCGCAGACTGCATGATTTTCTATCCAATTATTCGAAAAATTCGTTGGTCAGATCGCCGTTAATGCCGATGGCCGCGGCGCTTCCTGTGCCGGCTGCTATGATGAGCTGGGAAGGGACGATGTGGGCTGCATCACCTGCTGCGTAGACATTCCAGACTGTTGTGCGTCCATATTCATCAGTGAGGATGCCGCCGTATTGATTCGGTTCACAGCCGAGGTCTTCGGCAAAATGATTCGGATGACTCCAAAGGGGCGAAGCGAATGCACCGGTCCGGTCGACGAGTGTGCCGTCTTCCAGTTGTATGCTTTTGAGCTGGCCATTTTCTCCTTCGAGACCCGCAATGATATCGTCGACAATTCGGATGTCTTTGGCATTCAATTTTCTGCGCTCTTCGTCAGTCAGCTGGCCTTCGCCGTTTGTGAAGACGATCAGATCGCGGCTCCATGTATACACTTCGGCTGCCAGTCTGAAGACGTTTTTATCTGCAATGACAGCGAGAGGCTGATCCCGTAATTCCCAGCCATCGCAGTAGGGACAGCTGAATATGGATGTGCCGTAAAAACGTTCTATGCCCGGAATGTTCGGCTGCTCGTCCTGCAAGCCCGCTGCCAATAAAATTTTAATAGTGCGGATGATTTTTCCGCTGGCTGTCATTAATTCATAATGTGACGGACCTGCACTTTCAATAGAGACAATGCATTCATTGCGGAACTCTACAGAAGGATACTTTGCGATTTCTTCACGTCCTAATCGTCTTAATTCATCAGGCCGGATGCCGTCTCTGGTCAAAAATCCATGAGCTTCCCGAGTGACTCGATTTCGTGCATGGTCGTTGTCGAACACTGCTATTCTGCGCCTTGCCCGTCCAAGCACCAGTGCTGCGCTCAATCCGGCTGGTCCGCCGCCGATGATTACACATTCGTAGAGCATATTGCTACTCATTCCTTTATATTGTCATTTTAGTTTTATAACTTCCCGATTTTGAATTCTGCAAACAACTCAGAAGGTTATTTTCTGCTAAAAGACTTCAATTTAAACGTTTATCGGGATATTATATTTCAAGTAAGGTAGAGTAAAAAAGAGAGAAGTGGAATAATACTCGAATGGCAGAGAAAGCAAATTTAGGAGGAGATCGGATGAAAAAGTACAGTAAGGGATTGCTGTTACTGCTTTCTGTCGTGCTGCTTGCCGCATGCTCAGAGTCTGCGGATCAGCTGACGATGGACGAAGTTGAAAACAGAATGGATCAATCTGTCGAAGAAATGGATAACTATGAAATTGATTTGGCGTTGAAAGTACTGGCGAAAGATATAGAAAAGGGAGAACAGAAACAGGTCAACCGGGGCAAGATTCAGTATATCGACAAGGAATCACCCGAATTTCATGCGTCATACGTGACAACAACTGATGGACAGTCGAATGATTTTACATCGGAAGTCTATAGGAAAGGCAACATTGTGCTGACCAATGAAAACGGGGGCGACTGGCAGGACGTGTCGGGTAAGTATTCAGAAGAGGAATTGATGAATGCGCAGTATGATAAATTGGTCGCTAGTCTTAGGGAAGTTTCAGATGAATTGTCCATGAAGGAGAAGGATGAAGAGTATATTTTGACGTATGCCGGCAATGATCAAGAATTGTATAAAGTATTTCAGAAACAATTTAATATTTCATTCAGCGGTGTCGATTCATCCAATATTCATTCAACGCTGGAAGCGAAAATAACGAAAGACCATATGCGTCTGAAGGAGTTTCAGTATGAGGCGGAGGGCAAGAATCCCATGCAGTCTGTGACCATTACAGTGAATTTGGAATATGGAAAAGTCGGGGAAGTTGAGGAGATTGTGCTGCCGAATTACCAGTAATTATCGGATGAATTTTCATTAAGACTGATTGTGACGCCTCAAAGCAGCTAGATGCTCTGAGGTTTTTTTGCAGAGTTGCAAGCAGTGTACCGCCAAACGCGCCAAAGTATCCTTTCTCCGAGCGAAAAACCGCCCAAAACGAACCAAAACAGGATCTTTCCGCACCATGCGCGGACGGCCGCGCACAAAAAGCCCCTGCCAGCGAACCAAAACAGCTGCCATTCGCACATTACCCTTCCATATAAAAAACCGCAAAAGCCAGGGCTCTTACGGTCGTCTCTCTTCCTGCCTATTTTCTTTTCGAGGAACTAAATCGAAAATGTCGTGATCTTCGAATGCATCGACGAGTCGGTCGAGCCATTCATAATAGTCCTGCATATAGCGGAGCTTTTCAATGTCGGATTCAACGAGCTGCTTTAATTCCTCTGTGATGGAGGGGTCTTGCAGCAATTTATTCAAGTCATTCAACGATTTGCGGATTGATGTCGTATAGAGGGTCACAGATTGGCGCCACTTAATCGAAAATAAATCGATAAAGCTTTGATACCAGTCGTCTTTCACTTTATATAAATCTTTGCGGACGCCCCGTTTCCAGGCGCGCTCCACTAATTTTAAGTCGGATAGTGAGCGGACAGACGTACTCATGCTCGTTTTGCTCATGCCGAGTTCTTCTGTCATTTCATCAAGTGTCAGCGGTTCGTCATGAAAAAACATCGTGCCGAATTGTCTGCCTGCTGAAGGTGTCAGCCCATATAAATGTATATTTTGCGCGATGATTTCAATGATTCGTTCGCGCGTTTTTTCAAGTTGCTCTTTACCTTCCATAGAGGGTACCTCCGTCATCATAATGGGGATAAACTCCGCCCCGATTGCTTATATAGCGTATTATATTTGATGAAAAAAAGCAATTACTAAGTGAAAGTTTATACAGTTTTTACTGTACAAACAATTAATTTCGATTAAACTGTTGTGTTACAAAAATGTTACGTCTATAATAATAACGTTGAACTTTTACGAAACTAGGGAGTTGTACATATGAATGATGGAGAGATGATAAAGAAAATCGAAGTCCACGGCACAACGAAGATTTTCGGAAAGAACAGTAAACGTGCTGCTCAATTATTGAATGAAGGCAAGTCGAAAAAAGAAATATTGCAGGCTACGGGCGCTACAGTCGGTGTGAAGAACGCTTCATTCGACGTATATGATGGAGAGATTTTCGTCATCATGGGCTTATCAGGCAGCGGAAAGTCAACGCTGGTCCGTATGCTAAACCGACTGATTGACCCGACGATTGGGCAGATCCTGATTGACGGGAAAGATATTGTCCAAATGAATAAAGAGCAATTACGTGAAGTGCGCCGGAAGAAAATCGGTATGGTGTTCCAGAACTTCGCATTGTTCCCGCATAAGACGATCCAGGAAAATACGGAATACGGCTTGGAAATCCAAGGCATCGAGAAAACGACTCGCCAGGAAAAAGCAAAAGAGTCATTGCGGTTAGTCGGGCTTGCCGGTTACGAAGAGCAATATCCGAACCAGCTGAGCGGCGGCATGCAGCAGCGTGTGGGACTGGCCCGTGCGCTTGCGAATGACCCGGACGTGCTGCTGATGGACGAAGCATTCAGTGCGCTCGATCCGTTAATTCGGAAAGATATGCAGGACGAATTGCTGCAGCTGCATCACGATATGGGCAAGACGATTATTTTCATTACACATGATCTCGACGAAGCATTGCGTATCGGAGATCGGATTGCGCTGATGAAAGACGGCGATATCGTACAGATCGGAACGCCGGAAGAAATCTTGATGAGTCCTTCCAATGAATACGTCGAGCGTTTTGTTGAAGATGTGGATTTGTCGAAGGTACTGACGGCAGGACATATAATGAAGCAAGCCGATTCGGTTCAGATTGACCGCGGTGCGCGTGTGGCCCTGCGTCTAATGAAAAAATTGAGCATTTCATCGATTTACGTAGTAGATAAAGGGAACCGTCTGCTTGGGGCAGTGACAGCACAAGATGCGGTCGCGGCAACAGAAGAAGGAAAGACACTTGAAGATGTACTCATTCGGGATATTACGAAAGTGTCTCATGATACGGTGCTGACCGACCTGTTTGACGCGGTTTCAACTGCTGCTGTTCCAGTGGCGGTTGTGGATGAACGCGATCATCTGCAGGGAATCATCATTCGCGGTGCGTTAATTGGCGCGCTTGCAGGAGATGGACAGTTTATCAATAATGATCCTGTCCCGGCAGAAACAGAAGAGGTGATCACATATGAGTAAATTGCCAAGATTACCATTCGCAGACTGGATTGATGAGGGAGTAGACTGGCTCGTTGTGACATTTGGTACACTGTTTGACGGCATTTCCGCTTTCTTAAAAGGAATTGTCGAAGGACTGGTTACCGGGATGGACTTCGTTCCGTCAATTTTGCTCGCGATTATTTTCGCTGTTATTGCTTATGTATTATCCACAAGAGGAATCGCGTTGTTTACATTGATTGGTTTATTGTTTATTGATTATCTGGGCTATTGGTATCCCATGCTGCAGATGCTTGCACTCGTTCTGGCATCCGTCGCGATTGCATTGATCATCGGGATTCCTTTGGGGATTTTAGGTTCACAGTCACCGACATCGAAGAAAATCATTAATCCGGTACTCGATTTGATGCAGACAATGCCGGCGTTTGTCTACTTGCTGCCGGCGATTTTCTTCTTCAATATCGGTGTCGTACCGGGAGTTGTCGCGTCCGTTATCTTCTCGATGCCGCCGACAATCCGTTTGACGATGCTCGGCATTGAGCAGGTGCCGAAAGATTTAATTGAAGCTACAGAAGCATTCGGTTCAAAGACTTCTCAGCGCTTGCTGAAAGTGCAGATTCCTTTAGCAAAATCAACGATCATGGCGGGTGTCAACCAAAGTATCATGCTGTCGCTTTCGATGGTGGTTATCGCCTCAATGGTCGGTGCGCCGGGACTGGGTGAAGAAGTATACCGTTCCGTTACCCAGCTGAAAACGGGTAAAGGTTTCGAAACTGGGTTATCAATCGTAATCGTAGCGATTATCCTGGACCGTATTACACAATATGCGGGTAAACGTAAGAGAAAAACAGCGAAGTGAAATGAAGACTGCCCGGGAAATCGAATTTTTTGATTTCCCGGGCAGTTCTTTTTTATAGGTATGATCGTAAAACCTGTGCAGGCGCTCATACCGCATGGCCAAGCGATCATATGGTATCTTCAGGCGCTCATGCGTGCCTGCCGGGTGATCATAGTGAACTCACGCGTGATCATAGAGTCCGGCTGTGTGCTCATACAGAAAATAAATCATACTTGCCAGCCATCTATTTATCTAGTATAGTAAGTCTAATATTCTGAACATACCAACTGGTTAGTATAGCAGAAAGGGAGTCGGGGATTATGAATTTTTCATATTCAGAGAAAGTAGAGAAATTGCAGCAACAAGTGACAGAGTTTATGGAGGAATATATTTATCCGAATGAAAGTGTCTTCCGCAAACAGCAGGATGAGCAGGGAGACCGCTGGAATAAAATCCCGCCCATCGTAGAGGAACTGAAAAAGAAAGCGAAAGAGAAAGGGCTCTGGAATTTATTCCTTCCTGACGACAGCGGCGGCGCCGGGCTGACAAATCTGGAATATGCGCCGCTCTGTGAAATTATGGGCCGGTCGTTTATGGCGCCGGAAATCTTTAATTGTAACGCGCCGGATACGGGCAACATGGAAGTGCTGGCAAGGTACGGTACGGATGAGCAGAAAAAGCAGTGGCTGGAGCCTTTATTGGCAGGAGAAATTCGTTCAGCATTTGCGATGACAGAAAAGGATGTCGCTTCGAGTGACGCGACGAATATTGAATCCAGTATTCGGCGTGATGGTGATGAGTATATTCTGAACGGCCGCAAATGGTGGACGTCAGGCGCCGGGGATCCGCGCTGTAAAATTATGATTTTCATGGGGAAGAGTGATCCCAATGCGGCGAAGCATGAACAGCAGTCGATGATTCTGGTGCCGATGGATGCAGAAGGCGTTCATGTCGAGCGGATGCTGCCGGTGTTCGGCTATGATGATGCGCCGCATGGCCACGCGGAAATTTTATTTGAAAACGTACGTGTGCCTGCAGAAAATATGCTGTGGGGCGAAGGAAAAGGGTTTGCAATTGCACAGGGAAGACTCGGGCCCGGCCGCATTCACCATTGTATGCGTTTGATAGGAGCGGCTGAACGGTCACTGGAATTGATGTGCAGACGAGTGCAGGAACGCGAAGCATTCGGCAAGAAAGTTTCTGAACAGGGAGTCGTGCAGCAGTGGATCGCGGAATCACGCATGGATATTGAACAGGCGCGTCTACTGACATTAAAAGCAGCGTATATGATGGACACTGCCGGCAATAAAGCAGCAAAAACAGAGATCGCGATGATCAAAGTGGTTGCGCCGAATATGGCATTGCGAGTAATCGACCGTGCCATTCAGGCATTCGGCGGAGCGGGTGTCAGCGATGATTTCCCGATCGCCTATATGTATGCAGGCGCACGCACTTTACGGATTGCAGACGGTCCGGATGAAGTGCATTCACGGCAGATTGCCAGGCTGGAATTAAAAAAATACAGATAAATGGTGATGTGCCGCTTGAAGCAGGAAATAAAGTAAGAGGAGCAATGCTGGTTTGCTAGTCGTTCATTCAGAATTTTTCGAGAAGCAGGATTCGATCCGCTAAAAATGTGATATAGTATGGGATAAATAACACGAAGAGGATCGGGGACTTTAACATGAAAGATAAAATTACCAAAGCCAGTATTTTATTGTTTGAAGAAAAAGGATTCAGCGAAACTTCCATCCAAGACATAGTCGAGGCGCTCGGTGTCACGAAGGGAACGTACTATTACTACTTCACCAGCAAAGAGCAGTTATTGATGGAAATTCATCTGGATTATATTTCAGACCTGCTGAAACGGCAGCAGACTATTTTGGAATCAGCCAATCTCTCCTGCCGTAAAAAGCTGGAAGAAATCATTGCGCTTCTCATCCATGACATTCAGGAAAAAGGTCCGAGCGGGCGTGTGTTTTTTAGGGAAATGCGTCATCTCATTGAAGAGAATGTGAAATCGATTGAAAAGCAGCGCGACCTGTTTCGTCTGAATATCGAACAGCTGATTACAGACGGGATAGATGCCGGTGAATTCCGCAAAGATCTGCGTGCGGACATCGCGGCGTTCGGTGTATTAGGCATTGCGAATTACAGTTATAACTGGTTTAATCCAATGGGCGAAATGTCCGCTGATAAATTAAGTGAGCTGTTTTCCGGCATGTTACTCGAAGGAATCGTTCCGCGGTAAGCTGAGTATTCAGCTTATCGGTAACATACCTACCAGTTAGTATAAAGGAGGACTCCACATGAAAGATGTGACTACAATTGAAGTAAGAACCGGGGAAGAGCTCAATAAAGAGAAGCTTCAGCAGTTTATTCGCGAGCAGATTTCTGAGGTGCCAGACGGAGAATTGCGAATCCGGCAGTTCAGTGCGGGGCATTCCAATTTGACTTATTTACTGCAAATCGGGAAATGGGAAGCAGTTTTGCGCAGACCGCCTCTCGGGCCGGTCGCACCGAAAGCGCACGATATGGAGAGGGAGTACACTATTTTATCGAGTCTTCATTCCTATTTTAATCCGGCTCCTAAACCGTATGTATTTTCCGATGATGAAGACATTGTCGGAAGTCCGTTTTTTATTATGGAGCGGAGAAACGGGATGGTACTTGATACGGAGTTTCCGGACGGGGTGACCTATACGCCGGAGCTCGGACGCAAGATTTCCGAGCTGATGGTTGAACAGCTTGTGTGCCTGCATCAAGTAGATTATAAGAAAACGAAGCTTGCCTGCATGGTGAAACCGGAAGGCTTTATGGAGAGGCAGGTTGCCGGCTGGATCGGGCGCTATGAACGGTCGAAAACAGATGACGTAAAAGGCGTTGAGGAACTGACCGGTTACTTGAAGAATCATGTGCCGGTGTCCGTTGAACCGACGATTATTCATTATGATTATAAGCTGAACAACGCGATGTTTTCAGAAGACTTTTCTGAAATGACCGGGCTGTTTGATTGGGAAATGACTACCGTTGGAGATCCATTAGCAGACGTAGGGGCTGCGATGAGTTACTGGATTCAAGCAGATGATCCGGAAATTCTGAAGAAAGGTCTCGGCAAACCGCCTGTGACAGTGATGGACGGATTTTTTACAAGAGATGAATTTATCCAGCTGTATGCAGAGAAAAGCGGACGTGATGTCAGCTCAATCGATTATTATGTGACATTTGCTTATTTTAAATTGGCGGTCATTTGCCAGCAAATTTATTATCGCTATAAAAAGGGACAGACACAGGATAAACGCTTTGCCCATTTCAATATTTTTGTAGAGAATCTAGTTCAATACGCATTAATCAGTGCCAGGAAGTAGGGGGGTGCCAGGATGAAAATTCACTTGCTTTTCAAGAAAGAAGAGCTGGATGAGACGAAGCTCGATTATTCCAAAACCGTCGTGATCTTTGATATTTTATTGGCCACTTCCACGATTTCCACCTGTCTCTCTTTCGGAGCGCGTGCAGTGATTCCAACGGCGGATGAGGACGAAGCACGCGAGACAGCGAAGAGCTGGCCAGCAGAAGAAATTTGTGTGGCAGGTGAATGGAACGGTCTGCCAATTGAAGATTTTTCCTATCCGCTTCCTCTTTCACTTAAACAGGAAGTTGCGAATAAAACACTGATACTCTCGACGACAAACGGCACCGTGGCGATTCGTAAAGCCGCGGCAGCCCGTAAAGTTTGGATTGCTTCATTACTGAACGGTCCCGCAGTTGCCCGGAAAGTGCATGCAGAATATGAAGATGAGACGATTTTGCTCGTCTGTGCCGGGTCGGCGAATCAATTCTGCCTGGAAGATTTCTATGGCGCCGGCTATTTCCTTTCCGAGCTGACTCAGCAGGCGGGGAAGGTTCAATTAACGGACAGTGCGCTCAGCGCCAAGCTGTTTTACGAGAGTCAGGCAGACCGCAGCGAAATTTTATTGGCGGGCACTAGAGTGGGCGGTTCTCTGCTGGAGTTTGACCTTGGTGAAGATCTTTATTTCGTCAGTCAGAAAAATCAGCTGGAAACCGCCCCGTATCTGTCGGGAAATCAAATCATCTGCGATAGAAGTGTAAGCGTATACAACGCGTGAGGAGTGAATCGAATGAAACATACGGCACATTTTGAATTTTGGCCGCCGCGGATTGCAAAAACACTGACGGTTCCTGAAACGACAATCTATGATAATTTAGCGATTACTGCGAAGAAATATCCGAATAAAACGGCGTATGAATTTTACGGCGGATCGGCGACTTACACTGAATTGCTGAATGAAATTGAAAAGATGGCGGGCTATCTCGAGCAGGAATGCCGGGTGGAAAAAGGGGACCGCATATTGCTGCTCATGCAGAACTCCCCGCAATTTCTCGTCAGTTTATTTGCCATCTTACGGGTCCGTGGGGTTGCAGTTGCGATTAATCCAATGAGCACAACGGATGATCTGCAATTTTTCCTGGAAGACGGCGATATTAAAATGGCATTTACCGGGCAGGAATTGTATCCGAAACTGGAGCCGCTGATCGGCACGACGACTTTGGATACAGTCATTGCCGCAGCCTATTCCGACTGCATTGATGAAGGTAAAGCGCTGGGTGCGATACCTGAAGAAGTGAAGGCTCCGGCGCAAGTACTGCCGAAGACGGTTTCCTGGTCAAAAGCATTGAATGCGAATAAAACTCCATCCGTCTACACTGGGGAAAGTGATGATATGGCAATGATTCCCTATACGTCCGGGACAACCGGGGCGCCGAAAGGATGCATTCATACAAACCGGACCATTCAGGCAAATACGACAGGCTCATACCACTGGATGTCAATGAGCCCGGATACTGTGGCGCTGACAAGTCTGCCGTTATTTCATGTGACAGGACTGACGCACAGCGCGTTGAATCCGGTTTTGGCCGGCAGTACGATGATTATCCTGACGAGATGGGACCGCGACTACGCAATTAAAGCGATCGAGCATTTTAGAGTCAGTCACTGGATCAATATTAGCACGATGCTGATTGATTTTCTGGCCAATCCGAAGCTCGCGGATTACGACATTTCTTCTCTTGTAGTCGTCGGCGGCGGAGGAGCTACACTTCCTGTTGCTGTCGGTGAGAAGCTGCGTCAGTGGACAGGACTTGATTATGTGGAAGGATACGGCTTATCTGAGACGATGTCACATACCCACTTTAATCCGCCGAACCGTCCGAAACTGCAGTGTCTGGGCATTCCCGCGTTTAACGTCGATGCACGCATCATTGATCCGGCGACCGGCGAGGAACTCGGTGCCGGGGAAGAAGGAGAGCTGGTCGTCGACGCGCCGCAGATGTTCAAAGGGTATTATCATCAGGAAGAAGAGACGAAAGCGAGCAAGATCAGGGTTGACGGCAAGGAGTTTTTCCGCACAGGCGATATCGTACGTATGGATAATGAAGGCTACTTCTTTATCGTGGACCGCGTGAAGCGGATGATCAATGCCGCGGGCTATAAAGTGTGGCCGACAGAAGTGGAGTCGATCCTCTATAAGCATCCGGCGATTCAGCAGGCGTGTGTTGTCCGGCATCCTGATGAAGTGCGTGGGGAAACGGTGAAGGCGCTCATTATTCTGAATGACGACTATAAAGGAAAAGTAACCGGCGATGAGATTATTGAGTGGTCGAAGGATCAAATGGCGAGTTATAAGTATCCGAGGATTGTAGAGTTTCGCGACAGTTTCCCTGTCACGAGCAGCGGCAAGATTTTGTGGCGGCAGCTGCAGGATGGCTAAATATTTGAGAAATAAAAAAAGAGGATGCAGGCAATATCCCGAATCCTCTTTTTGCTGTTATATCTTAAATTCCTGAATAACTTGCTGCAGCTCAATTGCCTGATCGCTTAGATTACGAGCGACTGTATCGATTTCTTCGATCGTGGCCATTTGTTCTTGCACAGCACCGGAGTTCTGCTCGGTTTGGGCAGAGGCCTCGTCCGCTTGGGAAGCAATCTCCTGAACGGAAGCAGACACTTCTTCTGCACTTGCGGAAATTTGCTCCGTAGCGGCAGAAATATCTTCAATCTGACCGCCCATTGCCTGTATAGCTGTAACAATTGCCGAGAACGCTTTGCCGGCGTCATCAATGACATGCACACCCTGCTCGGCATTTTTCAAGCTGTCTGCTACAGAAGCTTCGACGTTCTTAGTATCTGACTGAATATCCGCAGTCAATTTGACGATCTGGCTGGCGGAGTTTTTGGATTGCTCTGCTAGATTTCGCACTTCATTTGCAACAACAGCGAAGCCTTTACCTTGCTCGCCGGCTCTTGCTGCTTCGATGGCAGCGTTGAGTGCGAGGAGATTCGTCTGCTCGGTAATATCTGTGATAACTTTTGTGATGTTCTCAATTTCGATAGTTTGCTTGCTGAGACGCTGTATCAATTCGCTTGTCAGATGAGAGGAATCGTAAATGATGCCCATCTGATCTTTTGCAAGCTGTACGGACTGTTCGCTGTCGCTGGCCAGTTTTGCTGTTTCTTCTGCGCTTGTGTTCAGACGCAATGAAGATTCTGCGATACGCTGCACACCGATTGCTGTTTCTTCCATCGCCAATGAACTTTCTTTTGCAGAAGCTGCAGATGTTTGAGCGCCGGATGAAATCAGATCCATATTGCGGCTCACTTCCTGCGATGCTTTCGTTACTTCCTGCGTACTTGCAGATAATTCTTCTGCGGAGGCAGTGACGTGCAATGCGTTGTCGTTGATTGTGCTAATAACATTCCGCAGATTATGCTTCATCGTATTGAAGGAATTCGCCAGGTCGCGAAGTTCATCTTTCGCTTTCACGTGGACATCTTCCTGTGATAAATCACCGCTTGCCAGAACTGCGGAAGCAGCAGACAGACGCTTGATAGGTCTTGAGATTGTCCGATGAATGAAAAAGGCAATTAAGATTGCGAGAATTGTATCGGAAATCGTAGAAGTCGTAAGGGCACGTTTTGATTTAGCGGCGCCCGCCTGTGCTTCGGAACGTTTTTTGTCGAGTTCTTCGTTCTGATAAGCAGCGATTTCTTCAGCAGCGGCTTCAATACCAATGCTTGCCTGGCTGCCTTCTTCCACCATGATCTTTTCAGCTAAATCATAATTTTTTGCTTGGACGGCAGCAACGATTTTATCGGCGCTTGCATCGAAAATTGCGATGTTATCGTTTGCCTGCTGAACAAGTCCTTTCATTTGTTCTGACTGTACGACATCAGCTAAGTGGCTGACTTCATCTTTCAGTGTCTGCTGGTGTTCCCGCAGCAGCTCCAGCGCAATATCCGAACGCTCGCTCATATAAGCGCGGATATAAAGGCCTTGCATGGCCATTTCTTTCAAAATATTATTTGCTGTATCTGCACGGTCAACTTGTGTGTCCAGCATGCCTTCATAGTCCTCTGTAACCTTCGCCAGCTGTGAAATACTGAAGAAAGCAAACATCAGCAAGACAGCGAGCATGACGCCAAACCCTCCAAAAATCTTTTTTCCAATGGTCATAAGATAACCCCTTTCGTGACTAAAAACCTATTTAAAATTCTCTTTACTGAAACTTGATAATAATTTTCTCGAAACTTATCAAAAAAATCTTTTGCTCATACTAAAGTATGACACAATATACCTGTATATCGGTAGTATTTTTGAAAAATTAATAAATTAGTCACATAAAATAATATGCGCATTTTAAATTAAATAGGCCGGCAGTGTTTTATTCAGAATAGTTTGTTCGTGTTCTGTTTCTATGGTACTATAATGAATAGATTACTGATAATAGAAACGGAGGAATTATGATGCCGAACGGTACGCAGGAAATACATATTTCAAAGCGGAAAGAAGAGGTCTGGAAATTTTTGCAGGATATTAATAACTGGGCGCCTCTCATCACGGGATACATTGAACATGAAGTCATCAGCGAAGAGCAGTTTACTTGGAAGTTTCGTGCTGATTTAGGAATGCTGCAGAAGAATATCGTATTGCAGGTAGATATAACAGAGAGAACAGAACCTTCCAAGATTACGTTTAATTTAGAAGGACTGAATGAAAGTTTAGACGGCAATGGATTTTTTGAAATGCATGAGGCAGCTGATCAGACAACCGATCTGACGGGCTATCTCGATATTAAAGGGAAGGGCATGATGGGTTCCATGATCAACACGATGATGAAAAACTATGTGCCGCAGACAGTTGAGGAATTGACGAAGAAAGTTGGAGAGCAATCTGAATATTACTAGAGATTGTTTGAGTAACTGATTAATAATTTGTAGGTAAAATTATTAATCAGTTTATTAAATCGTGTAATTGGGCCCGTATTTACTATAAAGTCGTAGATTGGCGCTTCAAATTGAGGAGCTTTCTGCGGGCGGTCTCAGCTGTTTCCCTCGCTTCGTTCGGTTCAGGTTTTTCGGCTCATGCTGTTCTCGCAGGAGAAGGTCTTATTCCGCTCCAATTCTACCGATAACCCTTAGTAAATTAATGATTCTTTTAATCAGCGTCATCGGGATGGTCAAAAAGAACAAAACCCGTTATTTCGTAGATCATTTTGGGATGGATATAGTTTCTAGTGCGGGTACTGTCTTCCAGGCATGCTGTTTTCATCAATCGATTTAATAGAGAATAACGCAGAACCGAATGAACATGAAATTCGTCAAGCGCTTAACGGGAATCTATGCAGATGTACGGGATATCAGAAAACGGTCAAAGCAGTGGCAGCCGTCGCAAAAGAAATGTCTGGCGCACCTGTAGAGAAACTACTCAATAAAGAATTGGTTAAAGAGAGCTGACTGTGTAACAGTGGCAAAAGAAAAGCCTATGAGTCGAGTAGTACAAAAAGCCTTCTGACCCGAGTCAGAAGGCTTCTCTACTTATACATCACCGAATCAGAGACCGAGCACCTGTATTATAGGAATAACTAAAACTCCCCGGCTCATCCGTCATAACAGTATCAATTCCGACTTCCATCAAGCCTTCCAGTTCTTCCATACGATTGACGGTATAGACACGCAGCGGGAAACCTGCTTTTTTTGCTTCATCCGCATAGGAGGACAGTGCGTATACCGGTTGGCAGTGAATAGCGTTGGCGCCTATTTCATTTGCGATCCATACAGCATTATCAGGTTTGCCCGCTATTAAGTAACCTGTTTCAATTGTCGGATGCAGCATGCGTACACGCTGCAGACTGAGGGCATTGAAAGAGGAAAGGATGATCCGTTCTTCTAAATGGTAAGCTTCTATAAGAGCCAGCACTTTTTCTTCCAGTCCTTTGTAATGGATTACGTTATTTTTCAATTCGATGTTGACCTGAAGGCTGTTGCCGTCTTTCTTCATCCATTGAAACACTTCTTCCAAAGTAGGAATCGATTCATGTTGAAAGGAAGGGGAGAACCAGCTCCCTGCATCCAGTTTCTTGATTTGCTGTAAAGTGAGATCTTGGACATAACCTGTTCCGTCGGTAGTGCGCTGCAGTGTTTCATCATGGATGATGACCACTTGGCCGTCTTTTGTCAATTGGACATCCAATTCAATGCCTGCCGCTCCGACTTTCCGCGCTTCCTCGAATGCAGGCAGTGTATTTTCAGGGAATTGCCCGCTGGCTCCCCGATGTGCAAAGATCATTGGCTGTTTCATTTCTTTTACTTCCTTTCCTGAACGGCTATTTTTTCCGATTGGCCATTTTAAGTGCCTCATTCGTTTCTTCAGCAGCTTGGTTCAATGCTTCGATTGGATCGGTCCCCTGGTACAGGCTTTCCATCGCGTTGACCACTTTTTGACGTGCTTCCGGGAATACCGAAATCAATGCTCCTTGCGTGGCAAGAGAAGTTTTCGTGTCACCTAACTGATCGACCGTGACTTTTAATTGAGGGTATTTTTCCCACTCGGATTGTACGATCTGTTGCTCATAAGCCTCAGTATTAATTGCAAAATAGCCGGTATTTACATGCCATTTCGCCTGTATTTCGGGTGAAGTCAAATACTTCATGAACTCCCATGCCGCCTGCTGCTGTGACTCTTCGATCCCGTTCGCCATCCACAAAGATGCGCCGCCGATGATTACGCCTTCCCGATCGGCAGCTTCCGGCACCGGCAAGTAGCCCGCACCCACTTCAAATGAAGATTGCTCCACGATATCCCGGACTCCTGCGGATGAATCTAAATACATGGCGATTTTCCCTGACTGAAATGCGGCCCGGATATCATCCCAATTTTGTCCCGTATTATAGAACGTCCCGTCTTCGTACATGTCGCTGATTAATTGGAAGACTTTTTGTCCTTCTTCACCGTTGAATACTGCTTCAGTTGCATCGCCTTTACGCCCGTTGTCTTCATTGACGAATAAACCACCTTGTGCAGCGATCAACTCTTCTATGAACCAGCCATAGTTTAATATGGAAAATCCATACTGTTCTCCGGTTGTCAGTGCTTTTGCCGCTTCTTCCAGCTCTTCATACGTAGTTGGCGGATTTTCGGGATCTAGTCCCGCTTCCTTGAAAGCATCTTTGTTATACATGAGGATTGGGGTGGAAGAGTTGAAAGGCATCGAATACTGTTCGCCGTCCACCGCATAATAATTCGTGATATTTTGCTCCCATTTACTCGTATCGTAGTTTTCTGCATCAATGAATTTCTGGACCGGCTCTATTTTTCCTGAATCCATCATATATTTCGTACCGACTTCAAACACCTGCATGATGGTCGGGGCATCTTTCGTTCCGGCTACTGTATTGAATTTGGTGATGGATTCTTCATAGGTACCCTGAAATACAGCCTTCACATTAATATCATCCTGCTGTTCATTGAAATCAGCGACAAGCTGGTCGACGACTTCTTCCAGCTTACCGCTCATCGCATGCCAGAATACGACTTCTGTTTTCTCTTTTGGTTGATCCGCCTGCACGGCACCTCCGTTAGTTGGCTCTTCTTCTCCAGTGCAGGCAGCCAATAATAAAGCCATCAATGTCAGCAGCGTAACAAGAATATTGGATTTTTTCATTTGTCAATTCCCCCGGTTCGATTATTTAATAGCGCCTCGTGTAAGGCCTTCCTGCAATCGTTTCTGTCCCAGAAATAATAGGATGAGTGTTGGTAAAATAACGAGCACAGCTCCAGCCATCACAACGCCCCATTCTGTGGAAACTTCCTGGGACTGCATTTGCTTCAGGCCGATTTGTACAGTACGCATCTGTTCATCATTCGTTACCAGCAATGGCCATAAATACATATTCCAAGCAGTAAGAAAACTGTAAATTGCCAGTGTCACTAATGTCGTCTTGGAAACAGGCAAGACCACTTTCCATAAAAACTGAAATCTGCTGACGCCTGCCACTTGGGTTGCTTCGTACATTTCATGCGGTATCGTCTTGAATTGCTGACGAAGCAAAAATGTTCCGAATGCCATGGCGAAGAACGGAACGGACAGGCCGAAATACGTATCGGTCAGGCCGAGGGAACGTATCGTCTGAAAGTTCGGCACCATGGTGGCTTCCCAGGGGATCATCATGGTGGAAATGAAAATCAGGAAGAGTATATTACGTCCTTTGAAAGGAATGAACGTAAACGAAAAGGCGGCGAGACAGCAAAATATGACTTGTCCGGCCATGATCAGTGATGCGACGACGAAACTATTGAATAAATACCGCAGCAGCGGCACTTTTTGCATAGCCGCACTGTAGTTGGTGAAGGAAAAATCACTCGGTATAATGCGGCCCTTCAGCACTTCTCCACCTTGCATGAAGCTGATCAAAAAAGCATACAGAATAGGGAAGAACATCAGAAACGCTGAAACGGTCAACAGTGTATACAAAATGACTTTCTTTTTCATCGTCATTGGTAATGCACCTTCTTTTCGCCCCATTTGAATTGTAAAATCGTGACGGCTAAAATAAAGGTGAATAAAATCACTGCCTGCGCACTGGCCGAGCCGATATTGAAATTGACGAATGCGTCTTTAAAAATGGAATAGACAATGACGTTCGTTGATTCCATCGGTCCGCCTTTTGTTAAAATATCAATTTGTCCGAATGTCTGGAAAGAATTGATCAATGAGACGGTAACGATGAATAATAACGTCGGCGACAACAATGGCAGGGTGATCTTACGCAAGGAATAAAAATCACCGACACCTGCAATCTTTCCGCTTTCATACAAACTAGAATCGATATTGTGCAAGCCGCCAAGCAAAATCAGGAAGCTGAATCCCGTATTCATCCATATAGTCGGAAGTGCCACAGACAAGAGGGCGGTATCCGGGTTGAGCAGCCATTGCATTTCTGTCATTCCAAATGTTTTGATGATCGTATTGGCGATTCCTATCGTCGGGTTATAGATGAATAACCAGATAACGGAGGAAGCGGCGACGCTCATTCCCATCGTGGAAGAAAAAATGGTGCGGAAAAATCCGATGCCCTTCAACTTTTGATTCGCCAGCAATGCCAGGCCGAGTGCCAATAACACACCAGCGGGCACAGTATATAGGACGAATAAAACAGTCGCTTTCAAACTGGATAGAAAAGAAGTCGACTGAAATAATTGAATGTAATGCTCCAGACCGACAAAAGTTTGGGTATTGCCCTGTGCATCTGTCAAAAATAAGCTTAAATAAATCGTTTTGAACATCGGATAAAACAAGAACACTGCGAAAAGTAAAATGGACGGCAGCAAATAGAGCAGCCCTTCTAATAAGGTGGAAAAACGTCTTTTACTTTTTGGTCTGACGCGGATCTGGTCTTTCACCGCAATCATAATGCGGCCTCCATATACATTTCGTCCGCCGGCAGCACTCTTTTGTCGATACGACGGCCGGTGCCGGGTTGGAAGAAATGAATATGCTCTTCGTCTACTTTCAGTGGAATCTCCTCGCCTTCCTGAAAATCCCATTGTCCCGGCCACTTTGCGATCCACAGCTCTCCGTTCATCCGGAACATCAGCAATGTTTCTGTCCCAAGGATTTCAATATGCTCGACGGCAGCAGTGAATGTAGGCGGCTCCTCTGCTGCATATGTAAGATGTTCCGGGCGTACACCTGCGCATACATCACCTTCTTCCCAGCCCGAAGCAGCCACTTGCCACCCGTCGGTCAGTTGTATATGCTGGCCGTTCAGTGTGGCCTTCGTCATATTCATAGGAGGCGAGCCAATGAATGTCGCGACGAATTGATTTTGTGGATAGTTGTACACATCGAGCGGCCGGCCGATTTGCTGGATGCTTCCTTCGTTCAGCACCATGATCCGATCCGCCATCGTCATCGCTTCCACCTGATCATGTGTCACGTAAATCATCGACATCCCCAGCCGCCGCTGAATTTGACGAACTTCTGCGCGCATTTTCGACCGAAGTTTCGCATCTAAGTTGGATAGAGGTTCATCCATCAGACAAATCGGAGCTTCAGAAGCAATTGCACGTCCCAATGCAACACGCTGCCTTTGACCGCCGGACAGCTCACGCGGTTTGCGATCCAGCAACTGTTCTAAACCTAATAATCGAGCCGCTTCCAAACAGCGCTGTTTCTGCTGTTGTTTTGAAATCTTCTTGACATGCAGACCGAACACGATATTTTCGGCGACGGTCATATGAGGAAAGAGTGCATAGTTTTGAAAGACCATTGAAATTTGCCGTTCATTCGGCCGGCTATTGACCATATCCTCGCCGTTCATGTAAAGTGTGCCGGCTGATACATTTTCTAAACCGGCAATGATCCGCAGAAGAGTACTTTTGCCGCACCCTGACGGACCAACGATGGCGAAAAACTCACCCTCCTGTACTTCAAAACTAACGTCTTCAAGTACCATGGCTTCTCCATGATAGGCTTTGTTTATGTTCCTGACGTCGATTGCCTTCATTTATATCAACCTCCTATGGATATGATATTGATCATACTAGGTTCATATTGAGAGGCTATAAATTGGCTGTGAGGATATTGTAAAGAAACGGTAAATATAAAAAAATATACTGACCAAGAATGTTACTCGTTTGTCTTGGACAGGAGATTATCAATACAGTAGTTGTTTGAATTTACATAGTTTGAAGTTTAAGAGGAATTTTTCAAACTGGCAGCAGAAAGGAAATCTAAATTACCGGCTTGACCTTTACGTTAACGTCAATGCTATCATTATGGAAAGAGAAGAAAGGAGAATGCGAGGTGAAAACGATTCGGGAGACTGCGGAATTGTTCGAAGTGTCAACTAGGACAATCCGCTATTATGAGGAAATTGGTTTGTTATCACCTGTCCGTACAGAAGGCAATCAAAGACTTTACACTTCATCTGAATTGGCCAAATTAAAACTGATTGTACGCGGCAAGAAATATGGGTTTTCATTGGATGAGATTAAAGAAATGATTCTGCTGTTCGATAAGGATCGCACGGGGCGAAAACAGCTTGAGCGAACGATTGAATACGGCGAACGGCGGATTGAAGAAATCGATCTGAAAATTAGTGAGCTGCAGCAAATGAAGTCTGAAATGCGGCAGCTGCAAAGGATGTTCCAGCAAAAGCTTGAGAATTCGAAGGGGGAATGAATAGATGAACAGTTCAAAGTTATTGTCTCGTAATGCCAGGAAGTATCCAAACACTGAAGCAGTGATCAGTATGGGAAAACGGACTACGTATAAAGAGCTGGATCAGCAGGTGAATCAATTTGGCAATGCGCTTCGAAGCCAAGGTGTCAAAGCGGGAGCAAAAGTCGCGTTATTCTTACCGAATGTTGACGAGTTTGTCATCTCCTATTTTGCTGCGCAGCGAATTGGTGCGATTGTTGTACCGATCAATGTGAAGCTGACTGCAAAAGAGCTGGAATTTATTTTGGAGCATGCGGACGCTGAGGTGCTGATCGCGCATGAATTGGTGTTCGAAGCGGCTCAAAAAATGAAAGCGCCTTCATTGAAAATTAAGACGGGGCAAGTGGCTGACGGCTGGCTGGATTTCCATGAATTATTGAAGCAGGGCGACAAGACGCCGATAGTTTGTGAGTTGAAAGAAGATGATGAATCTACTATTTTATATACGTCCGGGACGACAGGGAGCCCTAAAGGAGTGCTCTTCAGCTATCGTAATATCCTGACAGTCGCTTCCATGATTTCTGTGGAAATGGAGATGAAGCCGGAAAGCCGCATTTTGCTGATGATGCCGCTCAGCCATTCGGCGCCGCTTCATTTGTTTCTGATGGCGGGGGTGTATGTGGGCGCGACGCTGGTGCTGACACCAACTTTTACGCCGGATTTGTTCATCGATACAGTCGAGAAGGAGAAGACGACACATTTCTTCGGCGCGCCGGTTGCCTATCTGCTGTCTGCAGGAAATCCGAGACTGCAGGAAGCAGATCTATCCTCGATGAAATGGTGGGTTTATGGTGGAGCGCCGTTGTCTGCTGATGAGGTGAAGAAGGTGAAAGCTGCGTTCCGTACGGATCATTTGGTTTGTGTGTATGGACTAACGGAAGCAGGTCCGAGCGGTTCGCTGTTGATGGCAGATGAGCATGAGACGAAAGCGGGAAGTATCGGAAGGCGTGCACCTCTGCACACGGAACTTCGTATTGTTGATGAAACGGGACAAGACGCTGCAGCGGGAGAAGTTGGGGAGATCGTGTTGCTGGGTGAAGGAAATATGCTAGGCTACTATAAAAATGAAGAAGCGACGAAAGAAGCTTATTACGGCGGCTGGCTGCGTACCGGCGATCTGGCACTGGAAGATGAAGACGGGTTTTATTGGATTGTCGGCCGCAAGAAAGATGTGATTGTATCCGGAGGCGTCAATATTTATCCACAGGAAATCGAAGAGTTGATTGTGCAGTTCCCGGGCGTGACGGAAGTTGCCGTCGTCGGTGTGCCGCATACCGAATGGGGAGAGACGGTGAAGGCGGTCTTTGCGGCTTCGGGTGAAATCGATGCAGGTAATCTGCAGGCTTATCTGAAGGAGAATTTGGCTTCATTCAAAATACCGCGCATTTATGAGCAAGTGGAAGCACTGCCGCGAAATGCCTCGGGGAAAATTCTCAAACAGCCATTGCGGGAAGGAGAATTTGCACGATGAAAGTGTTACAGAATACTGATCATTATGAAACGGGAAACTTTTTCAGGGGCGACGAAACGCTGGAATTGATTTTGCGGGAGCGGCTGCAAGGGCCGTTTCTTGATTATGCATTACGGGAACTTGACGAGTTTGGAAGGGCTTGCGCCAATGAAATTGACGAGCGTGCAGCGTATACCGACCGGGAAGGTGAGCCGCGTTTGCTTCGCTATAATAAATTCGGTGAAGAGGTTTCTGAAGTATGGGTCAATGAAGGCTATAAGAAAACAGTACAGGAAACGTACGGTACGGGAATTGTCGGCTATGTTCATAAAGAGATTCCCGGGCTCGGCCATAAGGGGAATTACACATACAGCTTTGCGCAGGGGTATCTCCTCTCGCATGCGGAACCGGGTTTTTACTGTCCTGTCACGCTGACGATGGCAACAGCGTATTTGCTTGATCATTTTGCTGACGATGAAGTGAAAGAACGCTACCTGCCGCATGTCTGCGCGACGGGTGATATGCCTTTATTCGAAGGAGCGACGTTTTTGACAGAGCGCCAGGGCGGATCAGATGTCGGCGCAAATGTTGTGCGCGTGGTGATGGAAGACGGCGGATATCGTCTGTACGGAGAAAAATATTTCGCCTCAAATGCCGGGATGGCGGGCGTGGCAATGGTGTTAGCGAGGATGGAAGGTGCCCCGGAAGGATCGAGGGGCCTGACGTTGTTTGCGGTTCCATGGCGCAATGAAGACGGGGAGCTGAACCATCTTCGCGTACGCCGTCTGAAAGATAAGCTTGGCGTGCGCGCAGTGCCTTCCGGCGAGGTGGAGTTTGAGGGAGCTGTCGCGTACGTCGTAGGAGATCCGGCAAGAGGGCTTGCTTATATGCTCGAAGCACTGAATCTGTCGCGTATTTGCAATGCCGTCGCTTCACTGGGCATCATGCGCAGAGCTTTACTTGAGTCCAATGCATATGCCAGCCGCAGAAACGCATTCGGACGGCGATTGACGGATTATCCGATGGTGCGCGATTCGCTTGGCAGGCTCCGTGCGAAACTGCATGCAGAAACGGTAACGGTATTTGATTTTATTAAGCTGTATGAGAATGTCACGGATGGCAAGGCGAGTGAGCGCGAACAGGTGCTGAACCGGCTTTTCATTGCGCTGATTAAGAAAGAAACGGCTGAGCAGGCGATTCATTTTTCGCATGAAGCGATTGAGATGCATGGAGGCAATGGTTATATCGAAGACTTTGTGACACCGCGTCTGTTGCGGGATGCACAGGTATTGACGGTATGGGAAGGCACGGCGAATATTCTGGCGCTGGAGCTGATTCGTTTAGTTTCGAAATATAACGTGCATGAATTATTTATTGAAGAAATGAAATCCCGTATTACGACGCTTGCCGACAATGAATGGAAGCAGGTGCTGGCGGCAGAGCTCGCTGATCAGCAAGAAGGACTCACGGCATTTGCAGGTTATGATCAGGCACTGCAGACGTTCGAAGCGAAAAATTGGATGAAACGGATGTCTGATCTGTATGAAAGTGTTGTGACGCTGGAGTGGGCGGATAAATACGGCGGGAAGTATGAAAAGCTGGCGGAAATATTTATGGAAAATACATGGAACTTGCGGAAGTCTGGCGGACCGATGAAAACGGTGGAGTATTTTGATGAAATGATGTGAAAAAAGACAGCAGGGCAGTCTGATGCTCTGCTGTCTTTTCCTGTATTCATCACGAGGGTCAGGTCCGATATTTCATCGTACAAATTTCGGACAACGGGATTTCATTAACAGTGGTATCTCCGGCGGGCTGGAAATGAACGGTTCGTGTGCTGCGGTTGAAATCTAAATAATAGCCGGTTCGTTTCGTATCTTTTGAATCAATCAGTGTGAGTATTACAGGCGTGCCCATCAGGAAATCGGTGATGATATGGACCAAATGCCGTTCTTCGTAACATTTCTTTTCTGGCCGGGAAACAGAGGGAGAGTCACAGCCGCTGCAAGGTCTGAATTTTCTGGATGCCATAAAAGTATGCACCTCCTTCATTTCTAGCTTATGTTGATATTTGAAGGAGAGCTGTGCCGTTTTGGCAGGGAAATTGCGTGCTATGAGCATTTGCGGAGGCTTCATGATCACTTGGCAGGGGAATATGATCACGTGCGGGGGCGCTATGAGCGCTTGGCGCATTGCTATGATCACGCGGCCGGATCCATGAGCGTTTGAAGGGTGTCCATGAGCATCGCTGAACTATTCGGGTTAAAATGACGGCCGTTTTATTTACGCATCGTGTGTGCTGAGGAAATTAGATATTTGCCTTGCACGCAGCATAACCAACCGCACCAAAAAAGCCGTTTGCCGCACCAAAACGCTCCTGAAGCGCGCCAAAAACAGTGACTGCCGCACATTTACGGCTTTGCGCCGCTCCAAACCGCCGTCCGAACGCGCCAAACAGGCCGACCACCGCACCATTGCCAAAAAGTCACTCCAAAAATTCCGCCAATGAAAAAGGCTGTCCTGGAAGAGCCAGACGATCATGACTCTTCCGGAACAGCCGGGTAATACTTTTACTTTTAATCCATCACCAATCCTCCATCGACCACAAGGTTCTGTCCTGTGATCGCACGGCTTGCGGGGGAAGCGAAGAATACTACGACATCCGCCACTTCTTCGGGAGTCACAACACGGTCGATCGGTGTGCTGGCTTTAATGATGTCGAAAACCGCATCCGGCGTAGCGGCGCTTGCGTCTGTTTTCAATAATAACCCGCCGGATACCATGTTGACCGTGATGCCGTCCGGTCCGAGTTCTTTTGCCATACTGCGTGTCATGCCGAGGAGTGCTGCTTTGCTTGTGTTGTAATCGTGATACGGCACTACGGGATTTTGTACGAGATTTGTTCCGATGTTGATGATGCGTCCGAATTTCTGCTCATTCATTCCTTCCCTGACCGCCTGCAGCGTATGTAATGTTGCGCCGACAGAGCCTTCGAGCTGCTTCAAGTAATCCTGCCAGTCGATTGTATCGAGCTTTTCACGGTCATCTCCGTTGAATGAAAAGTCGATGAGCGCATTGTTGACAACAGTTGTAATAGGCTTGCCGAAATGCGCTTTTGCCTCTTCAGCGAGCGACTGCAGTTCCTCTGGATTCCGTACATCTGCTTTCATAGCGATCGCGCGGTCTGCACCGATTTCATTGACAACTTTCTGAGCTTTCTCTTCACTTTGGAAGTAGTTCACTACAACTTTGGCTCCCGCTGCGCCGAAAGCTTTCGCGGTGGCCGCGCCCAAACCTCTGCTTGCTCCTGTTACTAATACGACCTGATCTTTTAATTCCAATGAATACAGCTCCCTTTTACATAACTTCATAGAAAAAGACCCCTGGGAGTCAGAGGCCGTTTAGAAAACGCCACTTCCCTCCGCCGGTGTTAACCGAATCAGGTTCAAAGGGTCGGAATAAATTCCTCTCAGCCAATCGGCACCCCTAGTGATCTTTATATATATGTGTCTAGTAAGTATAGCATAATGGTAATATTCTGTGTTTAGCTGACTCTCTTAAAATGTAATTACGCCAAGAGCCATCGTGATGAGGAACAAAACAATGCTGAATCCCCACATAATCAGGAATGAGTAACGAATATGTTTCCCCATCTCAAGACCCGCCAGGCCAAGTGCCAGCCAAAGGGCAGGTGAGAACGGGCTGACGAATGTTCCGATGATGTTTCCGACGATCAGCGCATAAGCGGCGGAAATCGATGGGACACCAAATCCGGAAACAACTTGTTCCACGATTGGCAATAAAGCGAAATAATAAGCATCGGTACTCAACAATAAATCGAATGGCACGCCGAAGAATCCGATGATGATGTGTAAATAGGGCACGATGAATGCCGGTAGAATTTTTACCAGATCTGTAGCGATGGAATCCAGCATGTTGGCGCCGTTCAAGATACCTAAGAATGATCCGGCAGCCAAGATGATTGCAGCCATCAGCAAGGCATTCGGCGCATGTGCTTTGATCCGCTCCATCTGCTCAGTTACAGACCGGTAGTTCAAAGGCAGCGCAATACTGAAACCTATCATGAAGATAAAGCCGGCGGGAACTTTCCCCCAGACGAGCAGTCCGATGACTGTTACGGCAATAATGACGTTCAGCCCCAGCATTTTCGGACGCTGTAGAGAATTAACAGTTTGTAGGGATTCCTCCTCGACATCGTCTTCTGTGAAATCCTCTTCTGCTCCATTGGCGAGGCGTTTCGCGATTCGGCGGTTTTCGCGCATACCTAGAACAAAAGCAACCGCGACTAACAGCAATAGACCGATGACCTGAATTTTGATCAGCGGGCGCCAGAGCTCCGTTACATCGACACCCAGTACAGCTGCCGCACGGCCAAGCGGACCGCCCCATGGCACCATATTGACAATACTTGCGGATGTACCCACGAGCAGCAGAAGTAAATAGGGACTCATTTTCAAACGTTTATAAAGTGGGAGCAATGCCGGAATCGTAATCAAGAACGTTGAGGCGCCTGAACCGTCCAGCTGCGCGATTGCTGCGATCACAACAGTTGCCATTGAAACTGCAATAACATTTCCTCGCGAAATAAAGATCATTGTATTGATTAGCGGATCGAAAACGCCGGCATCCTGCATGATTCCAAAAAACAGAATAGCGAAGATGAACATAATGACGACACTAGTGACCGAGTCGATTCCGCTTCCGAAGAACTCTCCAATTTCTTTAAAGTTATATCCGGCAAAGAAAGCACCGAAGATCGGCACGATGACCAGTCCGACAATCGGTGTGATCCGGCCGCTGATTAGCAAAGCGACAATAATAAAGATGGTTAATAATCCAATAATACTTAACATAGCGTTTCCTCCTTATAAGAACAAGTTTGTAAAAGAAGTATGTAAGCGGATACATTAAGCGTATCCGCTTACATACTTCTTAAGTTGTTCATACTGTAACACGGAGGAAAGGGGCTAAAAAGATTATGATTATAAGACCAATAGAGTTTATTCTATGCATTTTGTTCATTATGCTCACGGCTGGAGCAGTCAGATTTTCAAATAGGTGCGCTCAGGTCTTCCGACGTCGCCGTAATGAAGCTGCGCTTTTGCCTTTTCGGCAGAAACCAGAAATTCTAAATAGCGTCTGGCGGTGGAACGGCTGACCCCGGCTGCCTGTCCGACGTCAATCGCATTCATGCCGTCTGCTGAACTGCTCGTCAGAACATCTTCAATTCGTTCCAAAGTTAACTGATCAATCCCTTTAGGCAAACCATCAGGTGCGGCGGCTGATGAAGGACTGACATCGATTCCGTATAACAGGCGGTCCAGATCTTCCTGATTGACCTCCTCTTTTGAAGCCAATAAAATTTTGCGTGCCCGGTAGCGTGTAAATGTTTTATGAAATCGGTCAAAGTCGACAGGTTTCAGTAAATAATCGACCACGCCGCCATGCAGGGCTTCTTCCACAGTTGCTGTCTCTTTTGCCGCAGTCACAAATACGATATCAATAGCAGGGAAGTCGCTGCGCAGACGCCGAAATAATTCAAGCCCCGGACTGTCCGGAATATAAACATCCAATAAAATCAGATCAGGCAACTGCTCTGTCTGCTGTAAAAAAGTGAGGCTTTCTTCTGCAGTTTTCATTTCCGCCAGTACTTGAAAACCGGTGATCTGTTCAATAAGCTGCCGATTAATTTGCGCCACCCGAAAATCATCCTCAACAATCAGTACTCGAATTGTCTTTATCATATCAAACCATCCTTTATTCAGTAATTTTTGGAATAGTCACGACAAAACAAGTACCTCCAAGTTCGCTCGGTTCAATAGACAGCTGACCGTTTACTGCATCGACAGCCTGTTTTGTCAGTGCGAGGCCGAAACCTCTGCCAGAGCCAGTTTTTGTTGAAGTTCCTTTTTTGAAAACATCATCCAGCAACGAACTTGCAATACCGGGTCCGGCATCGTCTATTTCGAACAGTATATCCTGTCCAATATCCGTAAAAAAGACAGATATTTCCCGGGAAATTGCTTTTTCATCATATACCGCGTCAAACGCATTATCCAGTAAATTTCCGACAGCAGTCAGCAAGGCCTGCCGGGTGCGGTCGGATAAAGGGGAATGCAAGCGGCTGCCAGGCTGTATCGTTACGTGAATTTGTATTTCGCTTGCCTGGTTTAATTTCCCGACAAGCAAACCGCTGACATAGGGGTCTTCCACTTCATTCAGCAAAGCATCCATCCATTCCTGCTGAATATTCATTTCCTCCTGAATGAAATCCAAGACTTCTTCTTTCTTGCCTAAGCGCGTCAGTCCCATGATCGTATAGAGCTTGTTGGAGAACTCGTGAGTCTGTGAACGAAGCGCATCCGCATACTGCTGGATATGCGTCAGTTTCTTTGTCAGATTTTCGATTTCAGTTTTATTCCGGAAAGTGGCAACCGCACCCCAAACGTTGTTTTCATAGAAAATTGGCACACTGTTGACGTAGACGCTGTGTGTACCCAGGATTTTTTCCTGATCAAAAATAGCCTGTTCGGTTTCGAGAACATAAGGCAAATCTGAAGTGGGAAAACTATCTTGAATCGACTTGCCAATCCACTTTTCTGTCCGAAGTTCATCGTTTGTCAGCAGCTTTAAAGCGGCAGAGTTGATCATAGTAATCCGTCCTTCTTTATTGATCGCGACGATTCCTTCGTGAATGGAATGAAGGATCGTTTCTTTCTGGAATAATAAATGAGAGATTTCCTCAGGTTCGAGGCCGAATAAAGATTTCTTAATATAGTTTGCGATAAATACTGCGCCTATAATGGCAGCGATACTGATCGCGAGCAGAACAAACCATATTTCTATACTGTAATCCCAAATTACTGTATTAATGGCCTCTGCCAAAAAGCCGACCGATACGACACCGACAATTTCCCCTTCTGCATAAATTGGAACTTTCGCGCGCAGGGAACTGCCGAGAGTTCCTGTTGATTTGGAGATATATGATTCTCCCGAGATAAGTGCGCGCTCATTGTCTTCTCCGACCATCTTTTCCCCAATGCGTTCAGGGTCTGGATGGGCATAACGAACTTCATTGCGATTGCCGACAACAATAAACTCTGCATCTGTGCGGTCCTGTATATTCTGTACAATCGGCTGGATAATAGAGGAAGGATCGTCCGAATTGAATGCGCCGGAAACTTCCGGAATCAAAGAAACGCTCGTTGCCACGCTGAGCGCCCGTTCCCCAATCTGTGTCTCCAGCGTATCCGTTACAAAAAAACTCATGAATCCACCGATTAATAAAGTAATTGTCACGACAAGTGCTCCAATCAAACCGACCATTTTCATATGCAGGTTGAGGAAGGGTTTTGCTTTTATATAATGGACTGGCAAATCTTGTTTTTTAATACGAATCATGAGATGACATCTCCTTCACTAGCGCTGTGTTCAGCATACCATGTGCATGGAAAGAAAACTTTTTTGCATACATTGATAGGGAAGGTTATGATTATTGTAAGTATTCAAAATAGACGAGGAGGAGATACGTATGAAAACGATCTACTCAACAGGTGCAGAAGCAATCGCCGATATTCAAGACGGAGCCACATTGATGGTCGGCGGCTTCGGTCTGGTCGGCATACCCGAGCAGCTGATTATAGCGCTTGCTGAAAAAGGTGTGAAAGAGTTGACGGTTATTTCGAATAACTGCGGAGTGGATGACTGGGGACTCGGGCTATTATTGAAGGAAAAACAAATCAAAAAGATGATCGGTTCGTATGTCGGGGAGAATAAAGAGTTTGAACGGCAGGTATTGTCGGGTGAATTGGAAGTCGAACTGACGCCTCAAGGTACACTGGCTGAAAAGATCCGTGCCGGAGGGGCAGGGATTCCGGCTTTTTATACACCTGCAGGAGTAGGAACACAGATTGCGGAAGGCAAAGAAACACGTATTTTTGACGGCAAAGAATATTTATTGGAGCATGCTCTGCGTGCGGACTTTGCGCTGATCAGAGCATACAAAGCAGATCAGTTTGGAAATGTAATTTATAATAAAACGGCGCAAAACTTTAATCCGATGATGGCGGCGGCCGCTTCTGTGACAATTGCGGAAGCAGAAGAAATCGTCGAAGCTGGCATGTTGGACCCTGCGATAATTCATACACCAAGTATTTATGTCCAAGGGCTGCTGCAGGCAAAGCAGGAAAAACGAATTGAGCGCCTGACTGTGCGTGCGAAGGAGGATGCTCAATGAAACCGAACCAATACAGAGAACAGATAGCTAAACGGGCTGAGTGGGAAATTCGGGACGGCGATTACGTCAATTTGGGAATCGGCATGCCGACACTGGTGGCGAATTATATTTCACCGGACAAAACAGTGATTCTGCAGTCGGAGAATGGTTTATTGGGAATTGGTCCTTATCCTTTGGAAGAGGAAGTTGATCCCGACCTGATTAATGCGGGGAAAGAAACCGTAACGACCATTCCGGGATCGTCGTTTTTCTCAAGTGCGGAGTCATTCGCCATGATCCGCGGAGGACATATTGACGTGGCCATTCTCGGTGCGATGGAAGTGTCGGAAACAGGTGACTTGGCGAACTGGATGATTCCTGGAAAGGTCATTAAGGGCATGGGCGGGGCGATGGATTTGGTTCACGGCGCGAAGAAGGTCATTGTCATTATGGACCATATTTCAAAAAACGGAGAGCCGAAAATTAAAAAACAATGCACGCTGCCGCTGACGGGCATGGGTGTAGTGGATAAAATTATTACAGAACGTGCATTGATTGAAGTCACACCGCAGGGTCTGGTGCTGATGGAAGTGTTTGACGGTTTTACAGCAGAAGATGTGATCGGGGCAACGGAAGCGGAATTGATTCGCAGGGATAATTGAAATTGAATGACTTAGCACCCGGAGGCCTATATGATCATCAAACTTTACAAACAGCCAATCAATAAAACAGTCCGGAATGTCATGCTAATTGGACTTCCGGGCATTTTTTATTGGCTTAGTGTGTGGGATATAACCAGTCATTGAGATTTTATAGGAATGAAAGTTGCGTTATGATCACAGGTGGGGCAGATATGATCAGGTTTTCGAATAATATGATCACCCGCGGAGGCTGAATGAGCGACTGACCGGATGGTATGAGCACGCGGACAGAGTTTATGATCACGAATCAGCGTTGAATGATCATCTGACAGCAAATTGCACGGGACTCTCGTCTGCAGCCGCGCGAAAAAGTGTCAGTCCCACACCAACCTGCCTCATCGCCATGACATCAACTATTTTCCTGACGAGCAGTATCAAGTTATCAGGTCAAGTGCTACAATACAGTACAACTACAGCGCGAGGTGAATGAACCGTGAATATACTGCTCCTTATCAAAGACCCGCTCGAAGCGCAAGGTTTAAAATGGCTGCTGACTTCCCAGTGGAACGACATCACAGTCGAAGTCAGGGACCGTCCCGAAACGCTTCGGACCATTCAAGATGCCTATCTGTACATTGTCGATATGGATTTCATTATGAAGGAAGAAGTGGAGCTTCCTTCGCACGCAGTCTGGCTGGGTGTTTCTTCTGAACGGACGTTTCAGACAGTTTACAAAGCGCTTTCTCTTAAAGCGGAGGACGTATTGTTCCGGCCTTTTCCACCAGAGCGTCTGCTGAAACAAGTACAGCAGATCCGTTTTCATTGGCGCAACGAGAACCCGGCCTTGGCTGAACCTTCCTCGCAGCAAAAAAATCCGATTTCTTATGAGGATCTGCTCATTCGGGAGACAATACCAGAGCGGCCTGTGGTCATGAGTCTTCTGGCGATTTCTGATCTGGAAGTGCTGGATGTTCTTGTGGAAAAACTGAAAAGTTACGATTTTCCGGGAGTGTTTCAGGTGTTCCCGTTTTCTGATCATGTGCTCGTCATTCATCAGCTAGAAGATATGCAGCTGCTGAACGAAGCCTATCGTATGTTTTTTTCGCAGTGGAAGCTGCATTATGAGACGCTGCTGACGATTTATCTTTATGCGGCGGAAGAACAATTGAGCTTCCGCGAGTTCTATAAAAAAATGAGATTGTTCCATGAACGGATTTTTTATGATGGGTATGATATTCTCACGCAAGTTGAAGAAGACTTTCAATGGAAGGAACTTGATCCGTTTCTGTCGCCAATCGATCAGCAAAAGTGGATTGAAATGCTCGAGAAACAGCAGTTGGTCAAGATTCGTGAATGGCTGGAGTACGACTTCTTGACGCTTGAGCCGCCATTTCCGAATCCCGAGATGGTGCGTGTCAGACTGACGAGTATACTGGCGCAGATTCGGCGTTATATGACGGCGAACTCATTGCAGTCAAATAAACTGGAGCAGGCCTACCATGCGCTGTTCTATAAAACAGTCCGGGAACCTGTGGTCTATGACATTGTTCAGTCATTTATTGCATTCAGCGGTGAATTAATCCGTACTTCGAAAGATTTATCCACTTCTCAGTACTTTGCAGAAAAAGTGAAGGAACGCATGCTGATGAATTATTGGGACTCTGCCTGGAATCTGGCGGACTGTGCAGATGAAATGAAGCTACATAAGAGTACACTGAGCCGTAAGTATGCAAAAGAAGCAGGAGAACCTTTCAGTGAGACATTGCTTGGAATCCGCATTGAACAGGCCAAACGTTTATTGAAGGAAACCGATTTATCCATAGCGGAAGTGGCTGAGACATCTGGATTCTCGCATCCTGCCTATTTCAGCAAACGTTTTAAAGAAACAACTGAGCGGACACCATATGAATATAGGCAATCGTAAGAATAGACATATTTGATTGATAATACACATAAATCGGTGGCAACATAGTATAATTGAAAACGTTTTCCTTTAATTAATGTAAATATAATATAAAATGAACAATAAAATATAAAGATGCAAGCGGTTTCTTCATAGTATACTAAGAGTAACTTATGAGGAGGTTTTTCACATGACAAATACATCGACTAATATTGCAGCAGAAAAAGTAATCCACTATACAGGTACAGAGCTTCATACAAAAGGCTGGCAGCAGGAAGCAGCACTTCGTATGCTCATGAATAACTTACACCCTGACGTTGCAGAGCATCCGGATAAATTGGTTGTATACGGAGGAATCGGTAAAGCAGCTCGTAACTGGGAAAGCTTTGATGCGATTGTCCGTTCATTGAAAGAATTAGAAAATGACGAGACATTGCTTGTACAGTCAGGGAAACCTGTTGTTGTATTCAAAACTCATGAAAATGCACCTCGCGTATTGATCGCTAACTCAAATATCGTGCCGGCGTATGCAAACTGGGATACGTTCCACGAGCTGGATAAAAAAGGTTTGATGATGTACGGTCAGATGACAGCAGGAAGCTGGATCTACATCGGTTCTCAAGGGATCGTGCAAGGAACTTATGAAACATTTGCAGAGCTTGCAAACCAGCACTTCGGCGGCTCATTAAAAGGAACTATCACAGTAACAGCAGGCCTCGGCGGAATGGGCGGCGCTCAGCCACTATCCGTAACAATGGCTGGCGGTGTTTGTATCGGAATCGACGTAGATGAGACACGTATCGACCGTCGTATAGAAACTCGCTATACAGACGTTAAGACTAATTCATTGGACGAAGCAATTCGTATTGCAGAAGAAGCAAAAGCAGAAGGCAAAGCGTTGTCTATCGGTCTAGTAGGAAATGCGGCTGATATTCTTCCTGAAATGATCGAAAAAGGATTTATCCCGGATGTATTGACTGACCAGACATCTGCCCACGATCCATTAAACGGCTACCTACCGTCTAAGATGACAATGGAAGAAGGAGCGAAACTTCGCGAATCAAATCCTGAAGAATATGTTGCTCTGGCTAAGAAATCTATGGCGCAGCACGTATCGGCAATGGTGGAAATGATGGATAAAGGCGCAATTACATTCGACTACGGAAACAATATTCGTCAAGTTGCATTGGATGAAGGCGTAAAGCGTGCATTTGATTTCCCTGGATTTGTTCCTGCATATATCCGTCCTCAGTTCTGTGAAGGTAAAGGACCTTTCCGCTGGGTAGCTCTTTCAGGAGATCCGGAAGATATCCGCAAAACTGATGAAGTGATCCTTCGTGAATTCAGCTATAACACACATCTTTGCAACTGGATCAAAATGGCGCAAGAAAAAATTCAATTCCAAGGCCTGCCTGCCCGTATTTGCTGGTTAGGTTACGGCGAGCGTGCACGTTTCGGTAAAATCATCAATGATATGGTAGCAAGCGGCGAATTGAGCGCACCGATTGTCATCGGACGCGACCACTTGGATTCAGGATCTGTTTCTTCACCAAACCGTGAAACAGAATCCATGAAAGACGGTTCAGACGTAGTATCTGACTGGCCGATCCTGAACGCAATGATCAACGCAGTCGGCGGAGCAACTTGGGTTTCTCTTCACCACGGCGGCGGCGTAGGCATGGGGTATTCCCAGCACGCAGGTATGGTTATTGTCGCAGACGGAACGAAAGAAGCAGAAGCACGCCTGGAGCGCGTATTGACAACAGATCCGGGTATGGGTGTTGTCCGTCACGCGGATGCAGGCTATGATATTGCAATTCAAACAGCAAAGGAAAAAGGAATTAAAATGCCGATGTTGGAAGGTGGAAAATAATTGAAACCTGTATGGATTAAACACGCAAAAGAACTGGCAACGATTGCCGGAGTAAATGGACCGCGTAAAGGCAAAGACATGTCCGACTTGGCAATTATTGAGGACGGCAGTGTCTGGATCGAAGACGGTAAAATTGCTGCGGTAGGCACTACGGCAGAATTGGAAGCGCAATATGCCGACCGTGCAAATGAAGCAGATGTAGTGGACGCGACAGGACGCCTGGTAACACCGGGCCTTGTCGATCCTCACACGCATATTGTCTACGGGGGCAGCCGCGAGCGCGAGTTTGAAATGCGCCTCGAAGGTTCCACGTATATGGACATCATGAATGCGGGCGGCGGAATTCACGCAACGTCCCGCATGACACGTGAAGCAACGGAAGACGAATTGGTGGAGCAGGCCGGACGCCGTTTGGATTCATTTGCAAAACACGGTGTCACGACAGTAGAAGGCAAGAGTGGCTACGGTCTTGATTTGGAGACGGAGCTGAAGCAATTGCGTGCTGCAAAGCGTTTGAATGAACAGCATGCCGTTGAAATTGTTCCGACATTCATGGGTGCTCACGCGGTACCGACGGATTATAAAGGTAAAGAAGATGAGTTCGTTGACCTGGTTGTCAATGAAATGCTGCCGGTCGTAGCAGAAGAAAAACTGGCCATCTTCAATGATGTGTTCTGTGAACTGGATGTATTCACACCTGAACAGTCCGAACGCATATTGGAAGCAGGGAAAAAGCTTGGCTTGATTCCGAAGATCCACGCGGATGAAATTGCTTCATACGGCGGCGCGGAACTGGCTGCTAAAGTGGGCGCCATTTCAGCAGAACACTTATTGAAAGCATCTGAACAAGGCATTAAAGATATGGCGGAAGCCGGCGTAATTGCCTGCCTGCTGCCTGCGACCGCACTGTATTTACGTGAAGAAGCAGCGCAGGGCCGTCATATGATTGATTCCGGAATGGCAGTGGCAATTTCCACTGACTGCAACCCGGGTTCTTCTCCGACAACTTCCATGCCGCTTGTAATGAATTTGGCTTGCATTTCGATGCGCATGACGCCTGCAGAAGCGTTAGTTGCCGCAACGATCAACGCAGCCAGTGCGATTAAAGTAGAAGACCGCGCAGGTTCATTGGAAGTAGGAAAGCAGGGAGATGTCGTGATGTGGGACATCGGCAGCTATCAGGAATTGCAGTATCTGTTCGGTGTCAATCATGTAGATAAGGTTTGGAAAGAAGGCCGCAAGATTGTAGGCTGATTCATAAAATACTGTGGAGACATGCCGTGTCATGTCTTCACAGTATTTTTCCCAATTAGTTAATAGTTAATAGATCAGAGGGGGAATAGATATGCAACAGGTGAAAGAGAAGACAACGAGTAAGACGACCCCGGGCATGTGGAAGTTTTTCTTATACAGCGCAATTGGCGGATTTATGTTTTTTGTTCCGGTGACTATCGGAGGGAAGAATTCAATTATGCTGGATCATATAGTCAGCTTTATTCAAGAGAATGTAAGCGCTGTCCTGCCGTACTATGCGTTAGTGCTTTTATTGGCGGGGGCAGTTTATCCATTTGTTTCAGGAACATGGAAAAAATCTTCGGTGGATATAATCTTCTCGTTCTTTAAAGTAATTGGACTGGGTGTCGGTATACTTCTCATTTTCAACATCGGACCCGCGTGGCTGTTCGATCCCGATATGGGACCGTTTTTGCTCAATAAGTTAGTAATTCCAGTCGGCCTTCTGGTTCCGATCGGTGCGATATTCTTGGCGCTGCTCGTCAGCTACGGTTTATTGGAATTCATCGGTGTGCTGATGCAGCCCGTTATGCGTCCGTTGTGGAAGACTCCGGGACGTTCAGCGGTTGATGCCGTTGCTTCATTTGTCGGCTCCTATTCTTTAGGACTCCTGATCACAAATCGCGTCTATAAAGAAGGGAAATATACAGCGAAAGAAGCAGCGATCATTGCAACAGGCTTCTCCACTGTGTCTGCAACATTCATGGTAGTCGTTGCAAAAACATTGGATATCATGAGCATGTGGAATCTGTACTTCTGGATTACATTGGTGGTTACGTTCATTGTAACGGGTATTACAGTACGCATCTGGCCGCTGGCTTCTATGAAAGATGAGTATTATGAAGGGTCTACACCCCAGCCAGAAATGAAACCGGAGGGCAGCCGTTTTGCTGCTGCATGGAGTGAAGCGATGGAAACGGTTTCAGGAGCTCCGGGGATTGCGAAAAATATTTGGATTAACCTGAAAGACGGATTGTTGATGACGATGGCTATTTTGCCGTCGATTCTGTCTATTGGCTTACTTGGACTGGTGCTGGCAGAATTTACGCCGGTATTTGATTGGATTGGTTATATCTTCTATCCGTTCACGTATTTAATGCAGGTGCCTGAACCGATGCTGGTAGCGAAAGCAAGTGCACTCGGCATCGCTGAAATGTTCTTGCCTGCTTTGCTTGTTGCTAAATCTGCATTGATTTCGAAGTTCATCGTTGCAGTGGTTTCAGTATCGGGTATCATTTTCTTCTCTGCGCTCGTTCCTTGTATCGTCGCGACAGAGATTCCGGTTTCTATCCCTAAGTTAATCGTCATTTGGGTCCAACGTGTGATTTTGACAATTATTATTGTGACACCGATTGCGTTTTTGGTGCTGTAAAATAGATAAGTTCTTGCGAAAGCTCATTAAACTTTCGCAAGGGCTTTTTTTGTCTGTAATTCAATATACCTATCGTTTGCTGTCTACTATACTGTTATTAAATAAATAGCAAGCAGTATTTTACTGCATTTCAAAAGACGAATGAAGTTTCCTGTATGAATACCGAAAATTTCTTTTACTCTATTAATACTATTGCTGCAAAGTTGTTGGATATACAGGTTAAATTACGTGTTTACTATTTTGTCTAATGGGTAGTTCGAAGTTAAGGGGCATAATTCCCTTCTATTTTACGTAGGAAGGAGGTGTAGGTTTGAGGAATGGAAAAATAATCTTTTGGACTATACTATTTGTCTGTGCTTTACCTGCTGTTATGCATGGTCAGGAGACAGAGGAAGTAGAGCAGAAGGCAGATCAAAGACATACCGGGATCATCTCAGGACTTGTCAACACGGTAACAAAAACGGTTGACAATACTGGAGAAGTAGTCAAACAAACAGTAGAAGCGACAAGCAAGACACTTCAGCAGACTGCAGACTTTGCAGGGGAAACTGTTAAAACGATTGCCGGGCCGCCTTCGGAGAAGCCAGTAACCGAGGCGGTTGGGCGAACAGCAGACTTTGTCCGGGAAACCGTTGAAGCGGTTCAGCCGGCTGTCAACAAGACCACTGAAACTGTTCAGCAGACTGTGAAAGACACAGCAGGAGTTACAAAAGAACTGCCTGAAATTCCAGTTGTCACGCCTGTGGTAGAAGAAACGGTACAAGCCGTAAGTGAAACGGTGGGGAATACTGCTGATTATGTGGATCAAACAACAGATGCAGTGAAGTCACTTGATGAAAAACCGGTACAGCAAGTGCTGAAAAATACAGGCGGGCTGGTGAGTGACACGGTGGAGACTGCGGTTCCTGTAGTTGAAACGACTACAAATACTGTAGAGTCTGTATCAAATGCAGTGACAGAAGCGGTCAATGAAGTTCCTGTCGTTTCAAATACTGCGCCAGTCATCGAAGAAACTGTTTCGTTTACAGTAGACACGCTGAACCGCACAGCTGCGACGGTCCATAAAGTGGTGCAGAATGTGACAACACCGACTGAAAAGCCGATACGGCAGACTTTGAAGGATACGGCAGCTTTAATTAATGAAACCCTAAGCGGTACGGTGCCTGTAGTCGAGAAAACGACAGATCTGGTGAAAGATACGCTGCAGGAAGTTACACAGACAACAGAAAAGTTACCGGAAATCCCTGTAGTCACTCCTGTTGTCGGCCAAGTGACTGAACACCTAAACGGCCAGGACGATCAAGTGAAAGATGTCACGGATCAAACGGTTACGGAGACAGTTGGGCAAACGAATGAAATCATTCAGCCGGCAGTCGGCAATCCGCAATATAAACCATCAGAAAAACCGTCATCAGCAACTCAGCCCGTTAAGCCTGCAGATCAGGTGAAGCCAGCTGAAAAAGCTGAACAGATACCAATGGTCCCTGTACAACAATCAACTGTTCATTCGCAACAGGATACCGAGAAACTTGTAAATGAATCATCTGAAAAACTGGTGAAGGAAGAAATTGAAAAGAAAGCGGCCGGTAAAAATGTTTTGCAGCGGCTGGAAGCATTCGAGCTGTTCACAGAACAACAGGAACGCGCGCCTGTGTTATCTGACTCTTCATTTAGAGTGGAACTGTCTGAAATGAATGCTGAGGATCGTCAAAATCAAGTAACCGGTCAGCTGATTCCACCAGTGAAAGAAAACCAAGCTTCAGCAGCTGAAACACCGGCAATTGTTGTCACGTCAAGTTCATCGACCGCAGTATCTGCAGCAAACGGTTCACATATCGATGTGAGTGCGGGATTGTGGAGTGAACAATTGCAGGCGGTTCGGACAATCAGTACACGATGGTATGCAGAACACATACTGGGCAAGCTCCAGTGGACTCATCCGCCTCCTGGACAGCCGCCCCAGGCAACTCCTTTTTTATACGTTAGTATCTAACTAATAAAAAAGGAGAGAACAAACATGAAAATAAACTGGATGAAAAAAGTCGGAATCACATTTGCTGCAGGAGTCTCGATTTATGCGCTCCCGGCAATCGCTCAAGCCAATGAGGAAGCTGAAACCATTTCAGATGTCAATGAAGTTCAGGAAGCAAAGCCAATTGTCGATATACAGTTGAAAGATCTTCCTGTAGTAGGTGATGTCAATGTTCAAGTGCCTTCCCCTGAGAGAAAGAATCAGGAGACCGGCAAGAAGGAAAAGTCTGCAGTCAAGGTGCAAGTGAGCGAGGGTATCATTGACAACTTGGAAGTGGATGTGGCACCTGTTGAAAAGACTGAACAGCAGGAAAAGAAAGCAATTGCGAATGTAAAACTGTCTTCACAGATTACGAATGATGTCGAAGTGAACGCAGTGGCGAAGGAGACGAAACAGCATGGAACTACAGCTGAAACATCTTCAAGCCTGGCGAAAGTGAATGCAGATGATTTGCCTGTTGTCGGTCAGACGGAAGCAGGTGTCGCAGAGCAGAAGCAGACAACTTCTGAAGACGGCGCTTCATATGACGGCGGTGTGGTGGAAGTGGATATCGAGAAAGTGCCGGTTGCGGAAGAAACGCATGTCGGCGTACTCGACAAGCATGTGAAGAAGACCAATGATTCCTATACAACAAAAGGAGGAGCAGTGCAAGCAGATCTGGAAGCTCCGGGTCTGCTGGATGAAATGCATATCGGAGTCTTGGATTCCACTGTCAAAGAAGATGAAACAGGTTCTTCATATGACGGCGGTGTAGTAGAGGCAACGATTGAAAAAGCGCCGATATTGGATGAGACGCATGTCGGTATTCTTGACCGACATGTGAGCGAGACAGAGGACAGCTATACGAGCAACGGCGGTGTTGTGCAAGCAGATGCAGCAGCTCCCGGTTTGCTTGACGATACACATGTCGGAGTCTTGGATTCCACTGTCAAAGAAGACGAAACAGGTTCTTCATATGACGGAGGTGTAGTAGAGGCAACGATTGAAAAAGCACCGATATTGGATGAGACGCATGTCGGTGTTCTTGACCGGCATGTAAGCGAGACAGAGGACAGCTATACGAGCAACAGCGGTGTTGTGCAAGCAGATGCAGCAGCTCCCGGTTTGCTTGACGATACGCATGTCGGAGTGCTGGATTCTCACGAAAAAAAAGATGGAAATTCACTAATGCTTGATGAAGGTGTTGTGAATTCAATGATCAAAAATTTACCGGTCATCGGCGACTTATCACTCGGCGTGCTGGACCGCCATGAAAGAGAAAACGGAAACGATTCATCTCTTTCAACCGGTGTCGCTCAAATTCTTTCAAACGGAACACTTCTTGAAGACGTTACAATAAACATTTTACGGAAAACTGAACAAACGACTGATGAAGGAACTCACATCAAGCAAGGCGTTGCGATTGTGGATTTGACGCTGCCTGTCATTGGCGATATAAAGGCAGATATTCTGACCAATGAAACATTCAAGCCGACAGCAGCTTTTCCACCGGTAACACCGCCGGTAACGCCACCGGTAATTGAGCCTGGCGGGCCGTCTGTTCCTGACACAGATGTTGAAGAAGAACCCGGCAATAATGGGAACAATCCCAATGTGCCGGATGCAAATGATGGAACTACGGAAATTCCCGGAATTGAAATCAATCCCATTCCAACAGTTCCAAATGAGGAAGACAGCGGCACACCCTCTGAAGACGGAGATGACAACACTTCAAATCCAAATGATCAGTCTGAGGGAAATGAAGATTCCGGAGATGCAAATGCAGTTCCAGGCGTACCGGAAGAAAACGAAAATTCCGATGCGGATGTGGGAACTGTGGACCCCGGGCAAGAGGGAACCGATGGATTACCCGGCGCATCAGATGATAACTCGACAGACAGTCAGCGAGAGCAAGGCACTTCAAATGAATGGCTTGCACAGTTACTGGGTCAATCAGGCAATAACTCTGCAATGAAAAACAGTTTGTCTGACCGTTCGACAGGGCAGCCGTTCGCCGCGGATTCGGCAGATAGATTACCGACTACTGGAGGATTTCTGGATCCGATGCTGATGTCGATCCTTGCTGCATTGTTCTTACTCGGCGGAATTACTGCACGAAAATGGGCGCTGAGTAAATATGCTTAAAAAACACATAGTCGGCAAATGGATCGGCAATGTCTTGATGGCGACAGGAGCAGCAGTACTGTTGCTTCTCGCCTTTGGATTTAATTCGAATCAGTCAAAGCAGTCTGAGCATGTGGATGCGTTTGCTGCCATGAAGGCGGATGCAGCAGATCAGGATAAAGAATCAGTAAAAGCGACGCAAAATCCCGAGAAAACAGGAAAGAATTCTTCATTTGATCAAATAGAAGGGGTACTCGATATTCCTGAAATCGATCTCCATTCACCCGTGCTGCTCGGAGCAGATGACCAAACGCTTGCAGCAGGCCTCGGAGCAATTGAAAATATGGATTCACCGGGCGAAACAGGTGGCAGTTACGCCATTGCCGGTCACCAGTCTTATGCATTCGGCCACTATTTTAACCGTCTGCATGAAGTGGAGACAGGACAGGAATTTACGTTTGAAACTGTGGACGGTATTCAGCAGTATGAAGTGTTTGATATTCAAATTGTGAAACCGGAGCAAGTGGAAGTTCTGAAACGTCAGGATGGACTTGCCTTACTGTCATTAATCACCTGTTATCCCGAACGTTCAAATGAGTTCCGGCTGGTTGTGCAGGCCAAACGGATAAATTGATTTAGAAAGAGGCTGTCATTGAAAGTTGAATTTGACTTTCAGGACAGTCTCTTTTTTATGAAATTATATAGATAACAGGCTGTCGATAGACTTAGAATACTGCTGAATTATGATATACTCTGCCTATATAAGAAGGGTGGAATGAAAATGGCACCGAAGAATTCAGATCGTTTTATTGTGGCTTATAACCGGATTGATAAAATACTGGCAAAGATGACGGATTTGCCGCCTCACTTTTCATTCTCGAGGCGAGTAGATAAAGCAAAAGATAAAAATGCGCTGATCAGTCATTATGAAGAGGAACTGCGGGAATTCGGCAGTTTGCGGAATGCGATTGTACATAATAAAACGGGATTGGATTATGCCATTGCAGAACCCCATGATATCATCGTTGAAATGATTGAATCGATCGAGGAGAAATTATCGAATCCTCAAACAGTAAAAGATCTCTTTCAAGGAAAAGTGCATACATTGCAGGCGAATGAATCATTGGCAGCAGGTTTGAAATTGATCAGGGAAAGGAAATTTAATCAGCTGCCGATTTATCATAAGAAGAGATTCATAGGATTAATCACGGCAAACGGTATTATGAACTGGCTGGCGGATCAGAATAAAGACGACATTTCCCGGGAAATACCGACATTATTTGACGTTTATAATCATGAGAAACGTAAAAATACCTACCGTTTTATCAAAAGCACATTATCTGTTTATGAAGCAGAAGAATATTACAAGAGGTCCATTCTGAAGGGGAACCGACTGGAAGCTTTGCTCATAACAGAGCAGGGAGGGAAGGACGAAAAACTGATTGGCATCGTAACACCACTGGATTTATTGAAAATTGATTGAGAAAGAAAAGGTGAACAGAATGAATGGGGAGCTACATACGTCAATATATGAACCGGCAATTCATCTGCAGCGGGTTTCATTTGAAACAGCAAATATGAAAATCATTGATGAAGTGACGGGTTCGTTTCCGAAACAGCAGATTACCGTTTTGGTCGGTCCTTCGGGGGCGGGAAAAACGACATTGCTGAAGATGTGCAATGGCTTGCTGAATCCGACGGGAGGAGAGATATATTTGGACGGCAAACCGATTAAGGAGATGGTGCCTACCGAATTGCGCCGGCGGGCAGGGATGGTTTTGCAGCAGACACCAATGATTGAGGGAACTGTCTATGACAACTTAGCCCTTACTCTGCGTCTGCAGGGGAAAGAACTCCATCAGGAAAAAGCGTGTGAAATTCTGGATCAAGTAGGGCTTGAACATCACTATCTGCAGCACGACAGCGACAGTCTTTCGGGAGGCCAGCGTCAAAAGGTGTCGATTGCACGGACACTGCTGAATAAATCCGATATTTTATTGCTGGATGAAATCACTTCAGCTCTCGATCCTTCTTCATTGCATGAAGTGGAAGAATTAATTCGGAGTTTGCATGAAATCCATGGGATCACTGTTGTTTGGATTACACATAATCTGGAACAGGCGAAGCGGATGGGGCATTATGTCTGGATTATGATGAATGGAAAAGTGAAGGAGACGGGAGAAATCTCCGTCCTGGATCATTCTGAAAACCCCGAAGTCCAAAGCTTTTTGAGAGGGGATTTCTGATGACGGCCACTGCTTTGCTTTTGACGCTTGTTTTTGTCTTTATCCCGATTATGCTGTCGAAAACGCTGGGGCTGCAGCTTGAAAAGGATACCATCGTAGCAGCCGTCCGTTCCACTGTCCAGCTTCTGCTCGTAGGCTTCGTACTCAAATTTGTCTTTGATTCGGAAAGTTATCTGTTCATCTTTCTGATGGTCGCTCTGATGATTGCGGCCGCTGTTCAGAATGCCCGAAAAAAAGGTCAGCAGATCAGAGGAATCACATGGAAGCTGGCTGTGACCTTCATTTTCCTGGAAGTGTTGACGCAGGGTATTTTACTCGGCTTTGCTATTGTTCCCGCAACTGCGCAGTACATCATTTCATTGACAGGTATGGTGATTGGGAACTCCATGGTATTGGCCATTCTGTTTCTCAACCGTTTTATTGCCGAAGTGGAAACACACCGTCCTGAAAGTGAGCTGATTCTGTCTTTAGGAGGCACACCGAAACAAGCTATTCACCGTCAGCTGATCCGGTCCATACAGGCAAGCATGATTCCGACGATAGAAAGTCAAAAAACGATTGGTCTTGTCCAGCTGCCCGGAATGATGAGTGGACAGATTATTGCAGGCGCAGATCCCTTGGAAGCCGTGCAGTTTCAGCTGCTGGTGGTATTTCTTTTATTGACTACCGCCGCTTTAACGAGTGTTTGTTTAGGTCTGCTATCTTATCCTGCTTTGTTCAATGAACGCATGCAGATGATTCAAAAAGAACGTCTCAGTGATTGAAGAACTGCTGACTATAGTCTTTAAGGAAATGTAGTGATCCAATTCAATAAACAGAAATCACTCGTCTAGAGCACTCCGAGAATCGCGGTGTGCTTTTTTGTGTGCAAGCGAAAAAGCAAAAGGCTGAGGTGAAAAGAGAGTGGATGAAATATAACATAAAAAATTTGGGTCTTCACCAAAACATGTGCTTGACAACCCGTCACGTGCATGTTGGCAGTGTGTGGATTTGATATGTACGGGTTTCGTTTCTCGACTTTGAAGGGATTTTAATTGAAGTGTGAGTTTGCAGTTTAAACCCGCTTCGGCGCTGGGGGATTGCCTTACGCTATGAGCCTACTGGCGAAGAACGTGCCAGCAGTCTCACAGCCACGGCCTACCCCGCAGTTGCGCCTTCGCTAGTGTGGGGAGTGTATGTCATTCTGCTTTTTTGCAGAGTGTGAGTCTAGTTAATGTATTTTCGTTTTTCCACTTTGCAAATGCAGAGATCATGATCTCTGCATTTATAGAATGCTAAGTATTGCATGAAACACCGCACCTATCGTAATTATCAAATGGCTTGCTCATACCGCCACTCACATAAAAAGTATTAAAACACCAGACAGTGTACCTTCGTTCCAGGCAGCCTAAGTTCGCCGCAAGTGCCTTAATTTCTGCAAAGACCACAGAAATACGGCAAAGCGAACCCTTCGCTGTTCGCTTGGCAACGGCTGCATGACTCACTTCGTGTGAGCCCGCGGCAAAACCACTCGGGGAGGATCAGCCCGATAGGATGAGACAACTAAAGGGAGCGAAGCGAAATTAGCGTGCAGAAGAAACTCTGTATTGCCTTAATTTCCGCAAAGAGCGCAGAAATACGGCAAAGCGAACCCTACGCTGTTCGCTTGGCTCACCGAGGGCCCTCCCGAAAGCATCCGCCTGGAACGCAGGGAAACGGTATCCTTCCACTCTTATCCTATATTGCGCAATCACAGTCCAATCTCAAACTGCTCATGAAATAGCCTGTCAAGCACACATTTTGGTGCAGAGCCAAAAATTTTATAAGCAATTTTCTGCAAACGCAATGCATGAACGGTATCCAGTGCGTATTTTTCATCTATTTTTCATAATAAAAAGCCAACTGAAGTTAATTTTCAGACTAGTCTAAAGGAATCATAATGCAAATACTAGTTGACAATGATTCTCATTATCACTTATGATGATTTTTAATGAGAAGCGTTCTCATTAAAACAAGGGGGTACGGTGAAAAATGAAAAAGTTTATAAGTGTATTCAGTATACTCATGCTGCTGTTCGTTTTAAGCGCATGCGGTACAGAGAATGAAAAAGCGGAGGATAAAGCAGCCGTTGCTGCAGTAAAAGCAGAAGAACCTGTTGCAAATGAAACGGCAGTAGAAGTAACAGATATGACCGGTCAGACTTTGGCATTTGAGGAATCGCCTTCTTCTGTTGCTGCTTTGAGCTCAGGTGACCTTGATATGCTCCTCGCGCTCGGCATAGAAGTTGCCGGACGTCCAACAGTGCAAGGTCCGCCCATTAAAGAACTGGAAGGAATTCCGGAGATTGGCAATCCGCATCAGCCGAATTTCGAGAAAATTGCAGAGATTAATCCGCAAGTATTAATTGCAGCGCCCAGTTTTAAACAGCATGAAGAGAACATGAAGCGTCAAGGTACAGAAGTTGTCTACACAGCAGCCAATTCGGTTGCAGATATTCAACAAACGATTGAGTTATTCGGGCAGATTTTTGATAAAGAAAAAGAAGCAAAAGCTATTAAAGATAATATTACAAACGAAATAGAGAAAAATACAGAACAAAAAGCGGAAGCTGTGAAAACACTGCTTGTGTACGGAGCGCCGGGAACTTATCTGGCTGCGCTGCCGAACTCGCTGTCAGGTAATTTATTAGAATTGGCAGGAGGAGAAAATATCGCAAGTGATTTCCCGAATGAAGAAAAGTATCCACAGTATGCAAGCTTAAGTGTCGAGAAAATCATTGAGCGCAATCCCGAGATGGTGATGTTGATTACACATGGTGAACCGGAAGCAGTGAAAGCGGCTTTTGAAGAGGAAATGCTGAAAAACCCAGTGTGGAAAAACCTGGATGCAGTAAAGGCGGGCAATGTCGTCGTTCTGCCATCTCATTTATTCGGCACAAACCCAGGCACAAAAGTAACGGAAGCACTTACTGTCATGAAGGAAAGTTTAGGACAGGTTAAATAAGATGATTGCTGTTCCTGAAAAAACGCAGACAGAACGCCATCCTCTTGCCAGGAAACGCATGATTGTACTTGTGGCATGCAGCAGTTTGCTGGTGATCGCAGCGGCAGTCAGTTTAATGGTCGGTCCTGTGTCGTTCACCATGCAGGAAATCTGGAATGGTATTTTTCAGGCGAACGACACGATGGAGCGGCGGATTGTCTGGGAGCTGCGCTTTCCGCGTGTATTGGTCGGTATGATCGTCGGAATCAGCCTGGCAGTGTCGGGCGCCATTCTTCAGGGAATTATGCGAAATCCGCTGGCTGATCCGGGAATCATCGGTGTCTCGTCCGGTGCGGGGCTTTCGGCTACTGTCATCATGATCATGTTTCCGGCATACATCATGTTCCTGCCGCTCGCTGCGTTTTTAGGTGCGCTGATCACGGCGCTGGTCGTTTACGCTCTGTCATGGAAAGGCGGCGCTTCACCTTTGCGGATTATTCTTGTAGGGGTCGCTATCAATGCCGTCATCGGTGCATTCATGAGTGCGCTGATGCTGCTGTACAGCGACCGGGTGCAGTCCGTTCTGCCGTGGCTCGCTGGGGGGATAGCCGGCGTCGGCTGGGTGCAATTTGAAATGATCATTTATTATGCCATTGCGGCATTTGTATTTGCGGTCTTTTCGGTCCGGCATATCCGGATTTTACGGCTCGGCGATGAAGTGGCCAAGCTGCTCGGGCATAATGTGGAACGCAGCCGGTTCTTTCTGATTGTGCTGAGTACGCTGCTTGCAGGCATGGCGGTCAGTGTCTCGGGTCTGATCGGCTTTGTAGGACTTGTTGTTCCGCATATTATGCGGTCGATCGTCGGAGGAGATTACCGATTTCTTCTGCCTGCCTCTGCGCTCAGCGGAGGATTGCTCGTCGTTGTGGCGGACACCATTGCCCGTACAGCTTTCAATCCGATTGAACTGCCTGTCGGTATCCTGCTGTCTTTCCTCGGCGGACCGTTCTTCTTATATTTAATTCAAAGACGGAGGGATTCATTTGCTGATAACTAAGGAACTTTCCTATCGACATTCCACTTCGTTTGAATTGTCGTCGATTGATCTTCATATCAGGCAGGGAGAAATCGTCAGTTTGCTGGGTCCGAATGGTTCAGGAAAGTCCACATTCCTACGGCTGATTTCCAGACTAATTACACCAGGAAGCGGCGACGTCCTGCTGAACGGCGGACAATTGAAGCGAATGAAATCTCAGGAAGTGGCCAGGAATTTAGCGATGCTTCCACAGATGCAGGATCATCAGCTGGATGTTACGGTAGGCGAGCTTGTGGAATTCGGCAGACATCCGCATCGTTCAGGATACGGCAGAATCAGTCAGGAAGATCAGGATATTATCGACTGGGCGATCGATGTAACGAAACTGGGTGACTATAAGAACCGTATGCTGCAGTCGCTGTCAGGCGGCGAGCGTCAGCGGGCATGGATTGCGATGGCGATTGCCCAGCGTCCGAAAATTTTATTGCTGGATGAACCGACAACGTATCTGGATATTTCGCATCAGCTGGAAGTGATGGAGCTGGTGACGGAGCTGAATGAAACGCACGGCATGACGGTTGTGATGGTGCTGCATGATATCAATCAGGCAGCGAGCTACAGCAATCGGCTGATTGTGCTGAAAGACGGAAGTGTCCGCTTTGACGGAATACCGCAATGCGTGCTGTGCAAGGAAATGTTTCATTCGATATTTGAAATTGATGCGGAGATTTTCATGAAGAACGGCAAATGCTTTTTTACACCGAGTAGACTGCGAAAGGGAGAATGTTATGAGAACTGAGGGAGAAAAGAAACAGCCGATTGATCAAACGCTTGTCAGACAATACTTGATGGCAGCACACGGCAATTTTGAGGAAGTGCAAAAGTTGGTCGAACAGGAACCGGACTTGATACATGCGGTGATGAATTGGGGCGGCGATGACTGGGAGAGCGGTCTGGGGGCAGCTGCACATACAGGAAACCGGGATATTGCGGAATTTTTATTGGCACGGGGGGCGCGTATGGATATTTTTGCGGCAGCGATGCTCGGTGAAGCGGAAATCGTCCGGTCGATGCTGAAGTGGTATCCGGACTGGAATGAATTAAAAGGACCGCACGGCATTCCGCTAATGCGTCATGCTGCAGCAGGCGGCGAGCAGGCAGAACCTGTTCTGGAATTATTACAAACATGGAAAATGGAGGTTGTATGATGCAGAAGATGACAGCGATTAATACGATTTTTGTGGAAAAAGGCAAGGGAGAAGAAATAACATCCCGTTTCTTAAAAGCGAAGGCTGTGCATACATTTGAGGGCTTCATCCGCATGGAAGTGCTGTTAGGTGAAGAAGTGGAAGACCGTGACGAAGTAAAAGTCTGCACGACATGGGAAGACAGAAAGTATTTCGACAGCTGGCTGCACAGCCGAGAGAATGCCAAATCGCATGACGCGAAAGCACCTTCAGCGGAGAAGAGTCCAATTCTGGGCAATGAATTGACGATATTCGATGTGAAAGTGCAGCATCTTCCGGCAGAAACAGAAAGAGCGAAGTAAGTGTTTCTGCAGCAGGTCCGTCATGTGCGGATCTGCTGTCTTATAAGTTTCCGAATGTGATCTATGCATCTTAGTGGATGTATAGATGGCTTTCGGAATTTGAAGGCATCCCGGTATATCGTGTAACAGTTGAAAGTTTAGAAATCTGCTCATCGCAACCCTCCCAAACTTGCGGACGTTCTTTAGATTTCAAAACTTTCACGCTGTTCTTTTGGCTGCTTTTCTTTATTAGAAAAGCAGTTTTTCTACGTAAAAAAACTGCAGCAACCAGAAAAGGTTACGGCAGTCCGACGATTTTGAACAATAAATGTGCAGCACCTGCAACGATCGGCAGGGCAATAATTGTACGTAATAGGAAGATAATGAGCAAATGGAAAATATTCAATGGAATCTTGGTTCCGAGAATTAATCCGCCGACTTCCGACATGTAGATCAACTGGATCACGGAAATCGCTGCAATTGTAAACAATGTCACCGGTGAAGTGATGACGCCTTCTGCCAGGATGACCGGCAGGAACATATCAGCGAAACCGACAACCATCGTTTGAGCCGCATCCGCAGCTTCGGGAATCTGCAGGATATTCAGAACGTATTCAAACGGCTTGCCGAGTATACGGAAGATGCTGGTGAATTCTGCAAGCATCAGCGCAACGGTACCGAATGCCATAACAACTGGGGTCACGCCCACCCACATATCGAGTACATTCTGCATCCCTGAGCGGAATGTCTTGCCGACTGATTTCTGCTTGGAAGCGGTATTCAGCGCATTGGACAGGCCGAATGCAAACACATTCGTTCCGGCGGGAAGCTTTTCATCATCAGCTGAATACTCTCTGTCGTCAATATAGGTATTTTTAATTGAGCGTAAAGGAAAAATTCTCGGCATGATCAAAGCCAGGATCAGTCCTGTCACTATGACGGTAGCGTAAAATGGCAGGAAGTAATCCCCGAGTCCAACGTAGTCAATGATGACCAATGAAAACGTGATGGACACCACAGAGAATGTCGTAGCAATAATGGCTGCTTCACGCTGGGTATAATGTCCTTCTTCATACTGCTTGCTGGTCAATAAAACTCCAATCGTTCCGTCGCCGATCCAGGAAGCGAGCGCATCGATGGAAGAACGGCCCGGCAGATTGAACAGCGGACGCATGATTTTGACCATCAGCGAACCGAAAAATTCAAGCAGCCCGAAGTTTAATAATAAAGGAAGCAGAAGTCCTGCGAATAAGAAAATACTGAATAAGAATGAAACGAGTCCGTCACTTGCAAGAAGCAGGCCGCCGGTGTCTTCGCTCCAAATTGCTTCAGGTCCCAGTTTATAGATGACCATGATGGCAAATACCGCACCGACGATACGAGTAACTGTCCAAAACGGCGTCACTTTAAATAAACTGACGAGGAAAGACGGACGATTTGGGTCTTTTTTTACAAACAGAAATAAAATCGAACCGAGTGCAGAAAGTGTAATCAGCACCATCATCAGCTGAGGAATGATCGGTTCAAGTGAGCCGGCCAGGATATCAGCGAGTTTGGCAATCGGCACTTTCCAGCCGCCTGCGAACGGCAGGGGAATCATGAATAGAATAATCCCGAGCAATGATGGGATCAGAAATATGGACCATGTACTAGCAGTATGTTTTTTCAAGGTGTGTCTCTCCCTGTTAATAATCATTTAGTTGTATATTTATACATTATACTGTGTATTCGCCAATTGTAAATACCTAAATTCAAAGTGCAACTTTTCAGTCAGGGAATAGTCTATACTTCTATATAAATAATACAGAAGCAGCAGTCAAAATGAATGAAGGATAGGGAGGAAGCTGATGATAACAGTAATCGGAAGCGCCAATATCGATGTGATCGCAGAAGCTGAAAACTTTCCGGTTCAAGGGGAAACAGTCAGAGGCAGAAACTTTCAGACAGCGCCGGGCGGAAAAGGTGCCAATCAGGCGGTGGCCTGTGCGCGGCTGGGCGAAGAAGTACAGCTGATCGGTTCAGTCGGTTCGGATGAATACGGCAGTCTGATTATGCAGAATCTGCATAATCAAAACGTCGGCATAAAGTATGTACAGCAAATTGACGGTCCATCCGGCGTGGCAGTTATTTTGCTGACTGACGGAGATAACCGGATTATTTCCATTCCGGGAGCCAATCATGCGCTGATACCGGAACGGATCGGCCTATTACGCGATGTGATACGCGACAGCGATCTCATCATGATGCAGCTGGAAATCCCAATCGCAGTCGTCTGGCGTGTATTGATATTATGCAAAGAGCTTCAAGTTCCTGTCATGATGGATCCTGCGCCGTCCAGCAGTTTTCATTTGAAGTTCATGCCGTACTTGACTTATGTGACGCCGAATGAAACGGAATGCTTTGCGCTGTTTGGCACTTCTATAGAAGAAGCTGCAGCTAGGTATCCAAACCAATTGCTGGTCACGCTCGGCAGCAGGGGCGTTTGTTATCATGACGGCAAACAGCTGATTCATGTGGACGCCATTCCTGCAAAGATTGTTGATACGACTGGAGCAGGAGATACATTCAACGGGGCGCTTGCCAGCCAGCTTGCTTGCGGACATGATTTACAGCAGGCCATCCAGTTTGCCAATGCGGCCGCCTCGTTATCTATTGAAAAGTTCGGAGCGCAGGGCGGGATGCCGGATCGGCCGGAAGTATTCGCGAGGCTTGGCGGAAAGGCCGAGGAAGATAGAAAAGCGTAAAAAACTGCATGTATGCTGATTGTCTGAGCTAAGAAAAAAAGAAATGGTGCGGTAAATAGCCGGTTTGGTGCGTGCGGTCGGTAGTTTCGCGCGGCTTGGCCTGATAAATGTTCGGTTCAAGCAGTTTTTGGTTCGTTTCGAGAGGCTTTTGGTGCGGTCAGCTGATTTTTTGGTGCGCGGAGTCTGGCTGTTCAGGCAAAATTATATTTCCTCGGCCCGTTATTCAGTTCACATTAAGTTCATCTGCCTATATTATAATTGTATGAAATTCCCATGGAGGTGCTCAGATGACAGAAAGTAAAAAGCGTTCAGGAGGCAAAAATATAGGCTTTGCGATACTGCTGATCGGCGTATTCATGGCAGCGCTCGATAACGGAATTATCAGTGCTGCTTTAACTACAATTAACTCTTCATTCGATGTGTCAGCTACCTCAGGATCATGGGGGATTACGCTGTATACGCTAGGGCTCGCAGTCGCTACGCCGATTGTCGGAAAACTGGCAGACCGCTACGGGCGGAAAAAGCTTTTTCTTATTGAAGTAGCCATTTTTACAATCGGTTCACTCGGTGTTGCGCTGAGTCCGAACTTTGAACTCTTTCTGGCTGCCCGTTTATTTCAATCATTTGGCGGCGGCGGTATTTTCATTATCGCGAGTTCCCATATTTTAAGTACATTCTCGAAAGAAACTCAAGGAAGCAAGCTGGGACTGCTCGGCGGAATGAATGGGATTGCATCGGTGATCGGGCCGAATATCGGGAGTTTCCTGATTGATGTGACGGGAAACTGGCATTGGCTGTTCCTGATTAATTTGCCGATCGGCGTACTGCTCGTTGTTTTCGGATGGATTACACTGCAGGAAACCAAAACAGAAGTCCTTTCCAAAATCGACTTCTTGGGGATTTCTTTGCTGTCATTCTCGATACTCAGTGTCATGTTTGCGGTTAATAATATGGGGGAAGGAAATTTGCTCGACAGTCTGCTCGGCTGGAGTACGCTCGGTCTGTTATTGCTCGGTGTCGTGATATTCGCAGTGCTGATTTTTGTAGAGAAACGACATGAGAAATCGCAGACGACGGATCCGATCTTACCATATCATCTTTTGCGGAAGCCCACGTATGCGGTGACGATGGTCATGGGTCTGCTGTCAGGTATTTTCATTGGCTCCATCATCTTTATCCCGTCGTATGTCGAACAGATTCTGGGGATTTCTGCGGCGAAGTCCGGATATTGGATGACGCCTCTTGCCATTGCTTCAGGAATCGGGGCGGCTGGCGGAGGATTCTTCGTTGATAAGCAGGGGCCGGTTAAAACGCTGATTTATTCGGGGATCATTTCGATCATCGGCTTCGGCGGGCTGGGGATGTTCGTAGATTCCAAAACGACTTTCATCATATTTTCTGTCATTGCGGGAATTGGTTTCGGTTTTGTACTCGGTGCGCCGTTAACCGTCTTAACTTCCAATGCGGCGGGTGAGCAGAAAGGTTCTGCTATCGGAACTTTATCGGTCGCGCGGCAGGTCGGCTTGACTATTTCACCGACTATATTCGCAGCTTTCATTCAGCAGGGTTTTGGCAAGCTCAGCATGTTGATCCCGCAAAAGATACAGGAGCATGGAATTGATCCGAGTCAGATGCCAGGGGGTGCGATGGAGCAAATTAGCGGAAGCGGCTATGCAAATATCCAGGAGTCGATTGCGAAAATTCCAGATCCCGAAGTGCAAAGCGCTTTGCATGAAGCATTCCAAAGTGCTGTTCGTTCGGCATATGAGCCAATCTATCTTACCACAGCAGGCGCAGCTGTTCTGCTGATCATTCTTGTCAGCGTCTTCAGTAAAAAGTTTGCGGAAGATGCCAGAGAAGATAAAGATGCAGGTCAGACAGCTGACAATAAAGAGTAGAAGGAGCGGCCCGGATATGAAGTTTATTTCCGGGCCGCTTGTTGATTTGGTTTCATTTAGTCAGAGGAAATCTTCTTCGATTCCCATTTAATAATAAGAATATATGAAATTCAAACTTACCCCTTTAAATTTCAAATGAAAGAGCGTATGCTATTCCAATAGTAAAGACTATGAGGAAGAAATGGAGGAGGATGTTGGTGGTTTTTGGAGAAAACATCAAAGTCCGTAAACGCATCTTACAGTTGATTGAAGGCCTGACAGATGAGGAATTTAACGGAACACCATCATGCGGCGGCTGGTCTCCTAAGCAGATTGTAGAGCACTTAGCGCTAATGGAATGCCGGATTGCCACAAACATCGCCAAAGAATTGAAAAACCCCGACAGTCCGCGGGTTTTCAAAAAGCCGATCAGTGTGTCGGCGAGTCCTCTGCTCAAAGCATATTTTCTGGAATTTACCATGCCGACCGATACGTATCTGTCGATTTCAGAAACGAAAGAACGTCTGCACCAGTCCAGAAACTATCTATTGGATATTTACGAATCTGCCACGGTAGAAGAACTGCGGGCAAAATCGTTTAAACACCCGGTGTTCGGCAATGTGCCGCTGATCCAATGGTTCCGTTTTGTCGGATTTCACGAAAAACGTCATCTAAAGCAGCTGAAAAGAGCCGTAGAGTTAATCAAAACCGACTCAGGCACGGTTTATCAGTCATCTAAATAATATAGAAAACTCGGCCGCTACATGACGGCCGAAGTCCTTTTTATGTTGTGTAAATAAATTGCAGCAGTTGAAAAGAGTATGTATTTTACTGTACCTCCCCGACGCGCCGTCCGCTGCACCTTAGATTCTTGTGATCGATGCATTTCCAAACTCGAGATGCGGAGCAAGACATGCTAATTCATACTCTGCAAAAAAATCAGTACATTGTACTTTCTCCAACACCAGCGTAGGCGCAACTGCTGGCACGTCCTTCGCCAGTAGGCTCATAGCGTAAGGCAATCCCCCAGCGCCGAAGCGGGTTTAAACTACAAACTCACACTTCAATTAGAACCCCTACAAAGTCGAGAAACGAATCCAGCATATTGCCAACATGCACATGACATGTTGTCCAGCACATGTTTTTGTGAAGAGCCTAAAAATAAGTAATGGATCTATTTTATAATTCCAATTCACTGCTGCAGGGGACATACTTCCTTTTCTTCATCATTTTCAACTTTTCAAGTTTTCAGCTATACTAAGGACAGCAGTTAGAAGATAGGATGTGCGATAAATGAGTCATTTGGCAATTGAGAAATTAACGAAGACAGTGGGCGATAAAACACTGTTCAAAGATATAGAGTTTACGATTACAAGCGGAGAAAAGACAGGTTTAATTGGAATTAACGGTACGGGCAAATCTACGTTGCTGTCGATTATTTCAGGAAAGGAAGAAGCCGATTTCATTTCAGTTGATCATCCGAATAAATTCAGAATTGCGTTTCTGCCTCAGGAGCCTGAAGTAAACCCGGAATTAACCGTGATGGAGACAGTCTTCGAGAGTGATGCGCCGATCATCCGGCTGAATCTGGAGTATGAACATGCGTTGCAGGAACTTTCGTCCAATTCTGCAGATCCGGACTATCAGGAGCGTTTTACACGTCTGCAGAATGAAATGGATTCGACAGGGGGATGGGATCTGAATGCGCAGGCCCGGACGATCCTGATGAAACTTGGAATTGATATGTTTGATAAAAAAATGGGGGAGCTGTCGGGCGGTCAGAAAAAGCGGGTGGCACTGGCAAAAGTACTTATTGAACCTGCCGACCTGTTATTGCTGGACGAGCCGACGAACCATTTAGACGTCGAATCTATTCAATGGCTGCAGGATTTCCTGCAAAATGTAACAGGCGCCGTTCTGTTCATTACACATGACCGGTATTTTTTAGATCAAGTGGCGACGCATATTTATGAATTGGCAAATCAGACATTGTATTCGCATACCGGGAACTATGGCGATTATCTGGAATCCAAGGCACTGCGCGAAGAAATGGCTGCGGCTTCTGAGCAGAAAGACCGCAATCGCTACCGCAATGAATTAAAATGGATACGTCGCGGTGCAAAAGCACGCTCTACGAAACAAAAGGCGCGAATTGGCCGTTTTGAAGATCTGGAAGAAAAGGTCAAGCAGACAGACGGTTCGTTGGATCTGGAAATGGACCTGCAGACATCGCGTCTCGGCAAGAAAGTGCTGGAGATCAATGGCATTACGAAAAGTTTTGGCGATCAGGTCATTTTGCACCCGTTTTTTGCTATCTTGCAGGCGAAGGACCGGATTGCGATTGTTGGACCGAACGGCGTAGGGAAGACAACGCTTCTGCAAATGCTTGACGGCTCGATGACTCCGGATTCAGGAGAAATTGATCGGGGAGCAACAGTGAAAATCGCACACTTTCATCAGCATTTACCTGCCATGCCTGAAAATCAGCGCATTATCGAATACATCAGGGAGACGTCAAATGATGTGGAAGACGGCTCGGGTGCCCGGCTTTCTGCAACGCAAATGCTGGAACGTTTTTTATTTCCGGCATCTGCACATGGGACACCGATCGGCAAACTGTCGGGCGGCGAGCGAAAACGTCTTTATCTGTTGAAGTTATTGATGGAGCAGCCGAATGTACTGCTGCTTGATGAGCCGACTAATGATCTGGACCTCGAGACTCTTTCTGTATTGGAATCTTTCATTGATACATTCACCGGAGTGGTCGTGACGATTTCTCACGACCGTTTCTTCCTCGACCGCACATCGCGCAAATTGTGGGTGCTGGACGGATCGGGTGATGTAAACGTCTGGCTCGGATTATATTCCGACTTTTTGGAAGAAGTGCCGGCGAAAGAAGGGAAAGCAGCACCGAAAGCGGAAACCGAGCCGCAAGAACAGCCGAAGCAGAAGAAAAAAATGACGTATGCTGAGAAAAAACAATGGGAAACCATTGAGCAGGACATAGAAGTACTGGAACAGAAAATTACAGAGACGGAAGCCGAAATGGCGGGAACGGGCTCTGATTACGACCAGCTGCGGCTGCTTGACGGAAAGCTGTCAGAGCTGAATGAGCAGTACGAAGAGCTGATCGAGCGCTGGTCTTATTTACAGGAATTAGCCGACTAATCAAATGGAGGAGATTTTCTTGAAAATAAAAACGATAGAACCGACACCGAGTCCGAACTCGATGAAAATTGTAATGGACACGCCGCTGCCTGAAGGGACAAGTCATAATTATAAAAAGAAGGATGAAGCACAGGCGCCTGAGCCGATTCGTTCATTGCTTGGTATTCAAGGGGTAAAAGGGATTTATCACGTGCTGGATTTCATGGCGGTCGAACGAATCGGCAATGTACCGTGGGAAACAATTCTGGCTGAAGTGCGTGCGATACTAAATGAAGAAGGCGACACAGCAGCGCAGTCGGAGGAAGTGGAAATCGATGAGCATTACGGCGAAGTATATGTTCATGTCCAGACCTATAAAGAGATTCCGCTGCAGGTGAAAGTCTTCAATAGTGATGAAGAAGCCCGCTTCGGTTTAAGTGAGCGTTTCATCAACGCAATGGAAACCGTGCATCACTCCGAAGTGGATAATTATATTTTATTGCGCAAATGGGCTGATTACGGAATTCGTTACGGCGAATTGCAGGAAGTCGGAGAGCAGGTTGTTCTTGAACTGGATGCGGCCTATCCCGATTCGCGTCTGCGGGATTTAGTGGCGAAAGCTGAACAGACAGACAATGAAACGAAAGTACGCGGCCAGAAAGTGACGCTTGCAGAGTTTACGGTGCCTGAATGGGAGAAGCGTTTTCAGCTGCTTGATCAAATGCCGGATCCTGATGCATCAGACTATCCCGTCCTGACAATTGCTCTGGAAGATGAGAAAATGTCAATTCGAAGACTGGCTACTGTTTATTTAGGGATGATTGAAGATGAGTCGGTCATTCCATTTATCGAGAAAGCATTAGAGGATAAGAGCTGGGCAGTCCGACGCACAGCAGCAGACTGCATGAGTGACCTCGGCTATGTAGGATTTGAATCAGCTGCCATCCGTTTGCTGCAGGATAAAAACAAGCTGGTCCGCTGGCGCGCTGCGATGTATCTCTATGAAACGGGGACGGAACATGCACTGCCGGCTCTGCACGAAGCGGAGAATGATCCCGAATTCGAAGTGAAGCTGCAGGTCCGTATGGCGATTGCCCGTATTGAAGAAGGCGAAGAAGCTAAAGGTTCGATCTGGCGTCAAATGACGGAGAGGGCTTAATAATAGGTAATCGGAAAGCTGTTCGTGAAATCATCTGATGTGATTTCATGGACGGCTTTTTTTGCCGGATGAAATTTTGCTGGATGATCATACGGAGGCCCCGGGTGATCATGGAACTCTGTGATCCGCTCATATCGGACCGCCTGCCGCTCAATCGGGCCTGTCAGGTGATCATTGCTGCCGACATTATGCTCATACAGCCACTTCAGATGATCATAGGCAGTGCATGGACTGCTGAATTCCAGCTGCCGGCGTCCGGCTAACGCACCAAAAACTGCCTTCAGACCGCGCCAAACTGCGAATGAAGCGAACCAATAAGATCCGCGAACGCGCCAAACTAAAGCCCAGCCGCACCAAAACATGCGTTGAACAAGCCAAACCAGCCTCTCACCGCACCTTGCCATCAGTTTGAAACCTACGTGAAAAAACATTTCGAAATTAAACACTTTCTTTTAAACAGGTCTAAAGGTATACTGGGATATTAAGTCTATTATACCTTAGGAGGTCCTATCAACTTGAAAAAGTCCAGAAGTATTGCGATGCGTTTATCCGGTTTAATCATCGCTTTATTTTTACTATTGTTTCTTGTTTATTCCATTGTCACGAGTGTCATGTTACATAAGCAAAGTATTGCCGACGCAGAAGAGTTCGCTCTTGAAAGCGCGAATAAAAGTTCATTGCAGCTCAGTACTAAACTAAACGAAACGAACGAAATGCTTATGACTACCCGCCACGTATTGGAAACGATGCAGGCTGAGGGGAAATTGGATTCGGTGGAAATCATTCGGATCATTAAAAATAATCTCTCTCACAATGAAGAGGCGACCGGGATGGCGGCTGTCATAAACCAGTCCTCTTTTGCGGAAGATGCAAAATTCCCTCAAGGCATGCTGGATAAAGATAAGCAATTTATCCCCTATGTTTTCAAAGACGAGGGAACGGTCGGGGTTGAGCCGTTAAGCGGAATGGATGACCCGAGTGCCAACTCCTGGTACACAATTCCGAAATCAGAGGCCCGTTCTGTTCTAACTGAGCCTTATGACTATGAAACGAATGGCCAGACGATTTTAATGACGACAATTTCTGTGCCTCTGCTGGATTCGTCCGGTGCCTATTTCGGACTATTGACGACAGACTTGTCTATTGATTTCCTGACAGATCTAGTGAATGACATCAGTCCGGAAGGCGGCTATGCATCGATTATTACCGATGCTGGTTTCATTACTGCCAATAGCCTGAAGCCTGAGCTTAATGAAACGAAAATGGCAGATGCGATTGATTGGCAGGATGTCAAAGAGACGTTGAATAAAGGGCAGCTTTCGAACTTGTATGTTGATTCGAAAGGGCTGGGTGAACAAGCGTTTAATGCGTTTGCTCCTATTAATCTGAAAAGTATTGATGAGAAGTGGACAGTGCAGACTGTTACACCGAAGTCTAAGATTCTCGAAACTTTCAATTCAATTCTATGGATTACCATTATATCAGCTGTTGTCATTGTACTTCTCATGGCAGTTGCATCGATAATCTTCATCTACCGTCAACTGAGACCGCTGCAGTCACTGCGGCATTCAATGGAAACGGCGGCTTCCGGAGATTTAACGATGCTGGTTGATGAAAATTCTATCCGCCGTGATGAAATCGGTGTGGTTTCATTGGCGTATAACGACATGCTCCAGCGTACAAATGCTGCGCTGCATACAGTCCGGGAATCATCCACACTGCTCAGCGATTCATCTTCTCAAGTCACGCATGCGTTTGAAGAGCTGGTGGCGGCGAATCAGGAAGTGTCTGTCGCAACGGATGAAATCGCGCAGGGAGCATCAAAACAGTCTGAAGATACAGAGGAGACGAGTCAGCGTATTTCCGATTTGGCTGATCGTATGGATCATCTGAACAGGATGTTTATCACAATGAATAATTTATCTGCGGAGTCTGCAAGTTCCGCAAAAGACGGAATGGACGAAGTCGAGAAACTGCGGAATCATAATACATCTGCCAATGAGATGAACCGCAGAGTGCAGATGCAGATCGAAACGCTGTCAAATAAAATTTCATCCATCAACCAGGTCATCGAAACGTTGCATGGAATTACAGCGAGCACGAATTTATTGGCGCTGAATGCAAGCATTGAAGCTGCAAGAGCCGGGGAAAGCGGAAAAGGATTTGCCGTTGTGGCAGATGAAGTCCGCAAGTTGGCAGAGCAGTCACGTGTCGAAACAGAAGTTATTCAGGGAACGGTACAAGAAATTTTATTGGAATCTGAACAGACGGTAGAAGTCATTGACCAGAACATGAAACAGATGGAAGGCCAGAATCAATCGGTATCCGACACGGAAGAATCATTCGTGCGAAATGCGAAAATTACCGATCAGATCCGCGAGTCGATTGCACAGCTGTCGGAAGAGCTGGCAGAAATGATGGAGCACAAGGACCAGGCGATTCTGTCGATCCAGAATGTCTCCGCCATTTCGGAACAGACAGCCGCATCTTCAGAGGAAGTAAGCGCCTCTTCGGCTGCACAGCAAAATGAATTGGTGCAGGTGGCCGATTCAACGAACCAAATGAATAAGATTGCTGAAGAACTCCAGGATGTCGTAGGACGTTTCAAGCTATCATGAATGGGCAGGGACGGGTGATATAACCGTCCCTGTTTTTATATGAATAAATGGTAGCCTCTGAATTTGATATATGATACGATTAAGCACTTAATAGTCAATTGTGCACAGAGATGTATATTGATACAGGAGAGAGAAAAGACATGTTCAGTTTTCGGAAGAATGATATGAATAAGACGGAAGTATCAAACGATTTACTTGGTGTTGAAAAAATGAAAGGCAGCATTCAGCTGGAACGTCATCCGTCTGTAAAAAAGCAATTGGCGATGATTCATCTGACGGAAGAAGATCTGGGATATCTCATGCAAATTCAACATTCTATCAAATCGACAATTCCCGTCATGGTGGATGCGTTTTATAAAGCTATGGAAGCGGAGCCTGATTTAGGACGTATTATAAATGAACACAGCAGTATGGAACGGTTAAAAGTATCGCTGACTAAGCATCTGCAGTCCATGTTCGATGGGGTAATAGATGATCGATATTTGGAACAGCGAAAAACAATTGCGAAGATCCATGTCTATATAGGATTGGAATCGAAATGGTATCTGGCTGCATTTGAAACGATACAGGATGAATTTTTACAATTCATTGAGCAGTCAAGTATAGAAAAGGATTTGCAGTTCAGGATGCTGCGGGCCTTTCTCCGTGTGCTGAATCTGGAACAGCAATTGGTATTGGAAGCCTATGAAGATGTAAGCGAAGGCAAGCGGCTGGAAGTAGAACAGGCAAAAGTAGCCGTCAGGGAAAAGATCGGCTCTACGGCACAAGAGCTTGCGGCGATCAGTGAACAGACGAGTGCTTCCACAGAAGAACTTTCGGCTAAGTCATCCGTTCTGGAACAAATGACGGCTGATAATCTATCTTTCATTACCGAGACAGAACGCAATTCATTCCACAATAAAGAGTTAGTGGTCCGTCAGGCGAAACAGTTTGCGGAGATGGTCAATCATATGAAAGAACTGATGAAGCGCATGGATGAATTGTATTCTTCTTCTGATCAAATACGTGAAGTCGTGACACTGATCACATCGATTGCAGATCAGACGAATTTACTGTCGCTGAACGCGGCAATTGAAGCAGCGAGAGCCGGACAGCACGGGAAGGGATTTGCTGTAGTGGCAACAGAAGTCCGTAATTTGTCAGTCGAAACAAAAAAAGCGATCAGCCATGTCAGCAGCATGACGGAAAAAACGAATGCGACGATACGCGATATGGCAAACTTCGTAAAGCTGATGGAACAGCTGATTCAGGCAAGCGCGAACGGAAATGAGCAAGTAACGAGTTCCTATAATGAAATTGTCCAAGCTGTTTCCGGTATGAAAGAACAAAGTGAACATTCGAAGACTTCGATTGAAAATACGGTGAAGATCTTGCAGGAAATTAACCAGGCGGTAGAATCCATCGCTCATTCATCAGACGGTTTGATGCAGCTTTCTGAGGATTTGTAGAATTGCCGCATTCTGTTAGTCAACCTATCTGCGATTTGTTACACTGAACAAATAACTAAATCCGTTAATGAAGGGCAGGTGTGGGAATGCAGGAAATAGCATTAATCAGCGTGGTTTCGATATTGGCGCTTGGAATATTTTCGCAATGGCTTGCGTGGAAGGTTCAGTGGCCTTCTATTTTTATCATGTCCATTGCAGGTCTATTGATCGGTCCGCTGCTTGGCCTTGTCAATCCCGAAGCAGCACTGGGCGAGCTGTACAGTCCGCTGATTTCACTCGCCGTAGCTATTATTTTATTTGAAGGCAGTTCGAACCTGGATGTCCGCGAAATTAAAGATATTTCAAAATCGGTCTTCCGGGTGGTAACACTGGGTGCATTCCTAGCGTGGATTTTTGGCTCGCTCACGGCGCATTTCATCGCAGGTCTGACATGGGAAGTGTCATTTATTATCGGAGGTCTCTTCGTTGTTACAGGGCCGACCGTCATTATCCCGCTGCTGCGGAATGCGAAATTAAAACCTCGGACCGCTGCCGTGCTGAAGTGGGAAGGCATCATTGTGGATCCGGCGGGCCCGCTGCTTGCGCTGTTTGCCTATGAAGTCATCAAAGTTTTGACGAATGAGCATTTATCCATGAATTACTTGCTGAACTTCTTCGGCGGCGCGGCACTTGCTGTCCTGCTCGGTGCGGCAATGGGAATGATGATCAGTATCATGGCCAATAAAGGCCAATTTCCCGAGTATCTCAAATCACCTGTAATTTTGGCATTTGTGCTGCTGTGCTTTACGATGGCAGAGGTCATTATGCACGAGACAGGAATGCTTGCTGTGACCGTCATGGGACTTGTTCTGGGACGCACCAAGCGCTATGTGTCATCAATTGGAAATGTCGGTCACTTTGTCGAAAACGTGTCAGTTATGCTGACTTCAACAGTCTTTATCTTATTGACGGCTTCACTCGCGAGAGAGACGATTGCACAGATTTTCACCCTGCCGATTATCGGTTTCGTACTCGTCATGCTGTTTGCTGTCAGACCTTTATCCATCTGGCTGTCCACAATAGGAACAGAACTGGTGTGGCGGGAGAAATTGCTGATCGGATGGATCGCTCCGCGCGGAATCGTCGCTTTGACCGTTGCCGGTTACTTTGCGGCGACACTTGCGGAAGACGGCTATGAAGAGGCTTCGCTGCTTACTGCGCTGACTTTTGCGCTCGTGTTCATCACCGTCTGTGCACATGGTTTCACGCTCGGTCCGCTTGCGAAGAAATTACATTTAGCGAGCAATGAACCACCGGGTGTGCTGATAGTAGGGGCCAGCAGTTTTTCCATCGCTCTGGCCAGGCAGTTACAGGAAATGAAAATTCCCGTGCTGATTGTCGATCCTTCAAAAGGCCGTCTGCGTCCCGCGTTGGAACAGGGTATCGATACATTTGAAGGACAGATTTTGTCTGAACGCTCCCGTTTCTCAATTGATCTGGCGCCGTATGATACGATTCTGTCGATGACAGGAGATGCTTCCTACAATGCGCTGATCACACAGTCGTTTGCTCCAGAGTTCGGTTACAACAATACCTTCTCGTTGACAGCGGCGCCGAGTCATCAGATGGGTAAATCGGAACTCCCGGTTTCTCTGAAGGCGCACTTGCTGTTTCAGGGGGATGCGACTTTCCCGGAATTAAACCGTAAAATTAACACCGATTATGAAATCGGACGGTTCAGCTGGGAAGGTGCGGATACGGATCTGGTGTTTAAAGAGATTCTGCCGGAAACCGCAACCCCTTTATTCGTTAAGAAAAAGAATGAAACGCTTGTCTTTGCCACACTGCAAAAGAAAATTTCATTGGATCCCGGTGATGAGCTGGTTATTCTGAAGTTGAAGCCGGACGTTCCTGCGAATATATGATCAAATAACACCGCCTCACAGCTTGCTGGCGGTGTTTTTTTGCGTTAAATCTGTCAGCTCGTCACTGTTCTTCAGCAATTCAATGAAAACTTGCAGTGCTTTTGTCTGAAACGGGGAATTGGTGACGATGGAAAAATGTCGTTTGAAAGGGGTGCCTTTGACTGGCAGAGTCTGCAGTTCCCGGTGCTGCAGTTCTTTTTGGATCGCCCACTGCGACAGCAGACTGATGCCGAGTCCTGCTTCGACGGACTCTTTAATTGGCTGCGTACTGCTGAACTGCATGATGCGTGAAGGCCTGAATCCTGACTGGGCAAAGAACTTTTCCGCCGCTTCCCGTGTGCCGGAGCCTTCCTCCCGCAACAGCCACAGTTCATTTGCCAGTTCGTCAATGGAAATTCGTTTATCCTGGCCGACGAGCGGATGGCTTGGCGGCGCGACAACATACATCAGGTCTTCTGCAAAGCTTTCATTTTGCAATGGAACGGCTTCTTTAAAATGTCCCTCGATTAATCCGACATCCAGCTGATGACTGATGACCAGTTCAGCAATTTCTGCAGTATTGCCGATCGTCACCTCAGGCTCAATCGACGGATAATCTGCAGCCAGTTTGGACAGGATATGGGGAAGAACGTATTCACCGAAAGTATAGCTCGCACCGATGGTCAATGGTCCGCTGGCTTTATTCGCCAGGTCATCGACGAGATTCTGCATCTTCGAATAAAGGCCGGTAATTTCTTTTGCATGGTGGTAGACGATTTCTCCCGCCTGATTCAGACGTACATATTTATTAGTGCGTTCAAGCAGTCTGACCCCGATGGATTCCTCGAATGAACGGATGTACTGGCTGACTGCGGGCTGTGTCATGTGCAGTTCTTCGGCAGCCCTCGAGAAATTTTTACGTTCGGCTACGGCAATAAAAACTTGTAATTGCTGATCGATAAAAATTCACTTCCTTTATGTATATTGATTTACTTATCATCCCTATTATATATAGTTATTTTTCTTATAGCGAGGAGTTTCGTATACTAAAAACAGGAGGTGTTGTCATCATGACTTCTACAAACGTGACTCCACAACAGCAAACACCGGGGCAGCCGTCTAAAACTGCTGCTTTTATAGGCGGAATCGCTTTTACATTTTTCATTGCACTTTTAGGATTTTTATTAGCAAAGGTTCCTGGTTTTGACCATATCGGACAACTGGCATGCGCGATTATTATTGCTGTGGCGTACCGGCAGTTTTTCGGCTATCCGGAAGTGATTCGTTCAGGGATCGCGTTTTCATCCAAACGACTGCTCCGCGCGGCCATCATTTTATACGGTTTAAAATTGAACATTGATACGGTATTAAGCGATGGACTGGGTTTATTGGCAAGAGACGTCGGCGTCATTATTTTCGCGATTTTCATGACGATCTGGCTGGCGAAAGTTTTCAAGGCGGATAAAAACATTTCCCTGCTGCTCGGCGTCGGGACAGGCATTTGCGGTGCCGCTGCAATCGCTGCAGTTGCGCCGATTGTCAAAGCAAAAGACGAAGACACAGCGATCGGTGTCGGCATCATCGCCCTGATGGGAACCATTTTTGCGATCGGCTATACGATTTTACGTCCGATCCTGCCGCTTGATTCGATTCAGTATGGCATGTGGGCGGGCATCAGTCTCCATGAAGTCGCGCATGTCGCGCTGGCAGGTGCTCCGGCTGGAGAAGACGGACTGGCAATCGCCCTGCTTGCAAAACTAGGTCGTGTATTTCTGTTAGTGCCGGTATGTTTCATCTTTATTTATCTGATGAAACGTAAGAATAAGGGGACGGATGAATCAGAGGCGAAGATTGAGTTTCCGTGGTTCTTGGTCGGTTTCATTATTCTTAGTGTTCTTGGCAGTTATGTCTTTGGTCATTCCATACCGGTTTCAGACGGCGTGATGGAAGGTGTCTTCACGTTAACAACCTGGCTACTGACTGCAGCGATGGTAGGTTTAGGCCTGAACGTCAGCCTGCGCGATTTGCGTGACCGCGCGATGCGTCCGCTGGCTGCGATGACCGTCACTTCTATTCTGCTGTCTGTGATTGTGTATTTTATTGTGTAAGGAATAGTCACACTATTAATTATGTGTGGCGTAGGCAATGTATGTAGTAAGTTGTCAGGGTTTTGACCGTTGAAACGTTCCGAAAATATAAAAACGAGCAAAGAGTAGATTCTTTGCTCATTTTTATCAATCTAAAGAGATAAAAGGATAGTTTCTTAAAATAGACCTAAAAAAACAAAATTATACGAAAGTGATCAGGTCATGCTTTTTGCAGAGCGCAGTTTAACAGATTCACCTGCAATTCCCCAATCCTCAGGCCGCATTTCCTCAATTTGGATTCTGACTGTTTCTATATCCTGCTCTAAAATACCGGCGATCAAATCAGTTACCTCTTTAATCATTATTTCTTTTTTTTCGGGAGTACAACGTTCTTCAATCATTTTAATATGGACAAATGGCATTCTTAACAACTCCTTTTTTTTGTGAAAACTTCTGAATGTTTTTTGTATAACAATAATTAAAATACACAAAATGTTGGAACTTGTCAAATTATTATTTATTCCTATTTCCTGTTTCTTTGTATTTCTGTTTCTTGTGTAATTGGAAAATAATCTAATCCCACCTGGTAAATGTTACGGGGGCGCCCTCTAGTAGCAGGTGCTTCCTGTCCAATTATTTTTGCAATACCTGCATTCGTAAGGTTGTTAAGAAGTCGACGTGCATTACGCTCAGTCATCTTTAACCATTCAGCAATATCAGATGCGGTAATCGCATGTTTTCCAAGGCTTCTTTGAACGGAAATGATTTTATTGAGAGAGGTTATCGAAACACCGCATTCTTTTAACCTTTTTCCGATATCTTCATCTTCATTCCGGAATTCGAAAGAGATACTTTTAGCTCTATTAAGGGGCCCATTTACCATCCCGGTATTTTCGACTAAGAAGGCACTATTGGAATTATAATTTTGTGCATGTAATAGGGCCAGTCTTGCATTTTCTTCTGCCGCCAGGGCGGAATCACCATACCCTATCCCGATATTAGCCGGGAAATCTGTTATTAAAGATAGATTGTCCAATAGACGGACACTTTGATCTCCAACATTTAGTAAGGATCCCCTGGTTGAAAAAATGATAAAGTTTCCGGTTCCAATGGATAAAAATGAGCCGGATACAGATTCTGTGAATGTCAGAATCGCTGATTGTAATTCTAAATTCAAACGATGTAAGTCATAGGAAAATGAGTGTGGTTTCTCAATCTTGTTTATATTGTCAATTGATATGAGCATTACTGTTAACTGGGACTGTTTAAAATTGAGTGCTTCCCATTGTTGTAATGCCGTACTAAAAGTTGTTCGGATGTTTGCCAAAGTAGGTGTGACTCTGTATACAGGAATCCCTACAGATGTTAATGCTTCATAAACATCACTTAAACAGGTGACACAAACGGATACTTTGCCTTCATTGTAGAGAGTCGTGTGAAAGGCGATAATTTGTTTGATAGGCGTAACTCCTACATATTCATATAAATGACAGTTTTTATATGAGATATTTAAAGCACGGTATGTTTCCGCAATATCCTTTTCCTCCAGCATATCAAAACTAACTGAAATTAAATCATTTTTACTTTTGTATACGATATTTAATAGTGTTTTGGTTAAACTCGAACCATTTAGTTTTAAATAGAAAAAGAGCTGGTTTGATGAACTTCTTTTTGCGAGGGAGTAAGGAGTGCGTCCCGAGAAAATCCATATATCAACAATATGCTGGTTTTTTTCAACGATTTCTGTAGTCTCAGTAGAGTTTTTATATTCAAAGCAAACTGGGATTATATCCTCGTATTCCTTAGCAATTTCACTCATTATATCTACACTATCTTTTGGTCCAACGATTCCCAATCTGATTTTCATAATCATTCTCCTTCTTAAGTACTAAGAGTTAGCCAATTGTGTAATGCAAGAGACTAATGTTTTTACTGCTAGTGGTATCACTTCTTCATCAATATCAAATTGTTCATTATGATGGCCTGCACTTAGAGTCGTTCCAAAAACAACGTAGGCAGCCTGACCGCCTTTTTCTATAACACGTGACATCATATATGTGGCATCTTCAGAACCGCCGGATGTAAATGTATTGGTAACTTTTTCGATATCATCTATTATACTGGCTTTCTCTCTTAAAAATTTTAATATATCTTCACTCGGTGAACAAGTTGGGGCAGAGCCCACCTGCTCTATATCTGTATCCACTTCATACATATCCCCTGCGGAATTAATAATTCTTTTAGCGCGTTCAAACATATATCCGTTTATTTCTGTTGTCGTACCGCGGGTTTCTACTTGAAGTTTTGCACGATTTGGAATGATATTGCGCCCGGTGCCTGCCTGTAGAACACCAACATTTATACGCGATTCCCCATAACTATGGGGCGGAATGGCATGCAAATTTAAGATCGCCGTCGCTGCTGCCAATAATGCATTTTTTCCTTTTTCGGGATTTGCCCCTGCATGAGCAGCTTTACCAAGGTACGTAACATTAAATTTTGTCGTTGCCAGGAATCCCAGGTCGCTACAGACAAATTCGCCCAGACTTGCCCCAAGACCGATATGTTGAGAAATGAAAATATCCACATCGTCAACGACACCGGCTTCTACCATCGATTTTGCCCCTCGGACTCCTTCTTCCGCAGGTTGAAAAATAAGTTTAAACTTGCCGCTCAACTTGTCTTTTAATTCGGCTAAAAGAGTAGCTGTGCCTAGACCGATTGCCATATGTGCATCATGCCCGCAAGCGTGCATCATTTGATCATTTATCGAGGAAAACTCTTTTTTCACGGGCACATGGCTTTCATCAGTCGATTCTTTTATATCCAAGGCATCCATGTCAAAACGTAAGCCAATTGTCGCGCCAGGTCTTCCTGTATCTAAAACTCCGACAACTCCGGTAAAGCCAAAGCGTAACTGGGAGATCCATTCCATATCAGCCCCTTGCTGGATCGCACGATGATATTGTTCCTCCAAATAGCCAAGGTCTGGCACACCCATTCGAGTTTCGGCATCTATTACATCACGGCCAGCAAGTACTTTATAACCCCAATCTGAAAGTCTGGAAGCAATTAGGGAAGCTGTTCGAAATTCCACCCAGCCCGCTTCGGCATACCTATGGAAATCTCGACGCCAATTAATCATTATATCCTTTTTATTCTCAACTATTTTTGAAATATGGTCAATCATATAACCTCTCCCTCTACCATAATTTTGAAAAATCTGTGGCGACATTTTTTTGTGCCGGATTGTCGGACGTAACATTATTGACTGGAATACTCTTGAAATTTTATAGAAACGAAATGAAATTGATCATTCTTACCGGCATAAAAAGGTTCAGGAAATCAACTTAAGATAAATTGTAAAGTAAAAAAAGGAAATACACCATATTAATAAACTCTTTTAAATTTTTAGAAAAGTCGTTGACAATTTGAAATAGTGTTGTATATTAATTACAAGAGATTTAAATGAATGAGATTCATTCATAACGACGAATTTCATTAGGTCTCTTATTTTACTGTTATATAAGGACCATTTAAGGACAATTGCTTTAAAAGGAGGATAGCAGATTAAAATCTAGAGGGGTAACCGATTTTATCCGTTCCGGGTAAGTGTTTACAATATGATTTTAATAAAACTGGAGGTAGTGGAAATGGTAAAGGTTTCTAACGCGAGTAAGGTTCAAGAATTGAGTCAACTGGATAAGAACTACTTTTTACATCCTACAACTGTACCGAAAACATTTATTGAGGATGGACCTAAAATTATCTTTTCTGAGGGCAGCGGAATCCGAGTTATGGATGTAAAGGGTGATAGTTATATTGATGGTGTTTCTATGCTTTGGAATGTAAATCTTGGATATGGACAAAAAGAACTTGCAGATGCGGCCTATCAACAGCTAACAACTCTTCCATACAGCTCATCTTTTTATGGCTATTCAAATGAACCGGCAATCCGGCTTGCAGAAAAGATCGTTTCACTTGCACCGGGAGATGCAGGCGCAGTATTTTACACGTCGGGTGGTTCGGAGGCGAATGAAACCGCTTTCAAATTGGCCCGCCATTATTGGAATATGAAAGGGCAAGAACAGAAAAAAATTATTATTTCTATTAAACGCGGCTATCATGGTGCAACGATTGCTACCGGCAGTGCGACTGGAATCGATGGTTTCCATAACTTCTCGGGTTCAAAGGGGAGCGACATGATTCATGCGAAAGGTCATTTGACAAATTGTGAGCAGGGTGACAAAACAGATCCGGAATACGAAGGCTGTATCCGCGACACGATTGAAAAGCAAGGTGCACACCGCATAGCAGCCGTTATTTTGGAACCAATTCAAGGGGCGGGCGGAGTACACGTCTCTCCAGACGGATACTTACAAGCTGTGAAAAAGCTCTGTGAAGAAAATGATATTCTTTTCATTGCAGATGAAGTAATCAGCGGCTTCGGACGTACAGGAAAAATGTTTGGCGTCAATCACTGGGAAGTAGAGCCGGATATGATTTGTGTCGCAAAAGGTATCACGAGCGGCTATTCACAATTGGGCGCAGTCATCTTAAGTCAGGAATTACGCGCAACGCTAGTGGAATCAGACCAAATTTTAGGTCACGGCTTTACGTACAGCGGCCACCCGACGGCTTGTGCGGTTGGACTGAAAACAATTGAAATTATCGAGCGCGATAATATTGTCGGGAACGCTGAGAAAATGGGCCAGGTATTAAAAGAAGGGCTTGCTTATCTAAGTGAAAAACACCCGCATGTTGCAAAAACAAGATCAGTCGGTTTACTTGCCGGTTTCGATATACAGGCAGACCGTGATAATGATATTCCGTTTGAACAGTCGATTCGTGCAGCGCAAATCGTCGTGAACGAATGCTTTAAAAATAAATTGATTTTACGTACTGCAGACTTTGAGGTTGGAAAGAATATCGTGGCGATTGCTCCTCCGTTAATCATCAATAAGCAAGAAGTAGAGGAAATCATCGGTATCGTGGATAATGCGTTAACTGTATTTGAAAAAACTCTATAAAAATCAACGCTGTACAGGAAACAGCAAGGTGATAGGATGGGAATCTGACACCTTGCCTATCTCTTATACTAGTGAAAACAAAAGGACAAGGGGGATTTTGATTGGGCACAAAAACAGTGGAATTAAATAAAAATGTAACGGAGTTTCTAAAAGGAACAAAGAAATTATTTATTAATGGGGAGTTCGTAGAGGCAGAGTCCGGCAAAACATTCGAAACATACAACCCTTCCACAGGAGAAGTGCTGGCTGTTGTCTCTGAAGCCTCTGAAAAAGATATTGATAGAGCTGTGCAGGCGGCGAAGAGAGCGTTTGAAGAAGGTCCATGGCCAAAAATGACGGCAGCTGAAAGAAGTCATTTGATGTATAAACTGTCAGATCTAATTGAAAAGCACCAAGAAGAATTGGCAATTATCGAAACGCTTGATAATGGAAAGCCGATTAATGAGGCAAGAGTTATTGATCTTCCAAATTCAATCGAGACCTACCGTTATTATTCAGGCTGGGCTACAAAGAATATGGGACAGACGATTCCCATTTCAAATGATCTTTTAAATTATACGAAGCATGAACCGGTAGGTGTTGTCGGCGCAATCGTACCCTGGAATTTCCCGCTGATGATTGCAGGCTGGAAAGTGGCGCCTGCTCTGGCGACAGGCTGTACAGTGGTTTTGAAACCGGCTGAACAGACCCCGTTATCCGTTCTGTATTTAGGTAAATTAATTAAAGAAGCGGGCTTTCCGGACGGTGTTGTCAACATCGTGCCAGGTTTTGGCGAATCGGCCGGTGCTGCACTTGTTGAACATCCCGACGTTAATAAAATTGCATTTACCGGATCGACCGCAGTGGGTCAAAATATTATGCGTGAAGCTGCAAATACAATGAAACGTGTTTCATTGGAATTGGGCGGAAAGTCTCCCAATATTATATTGCCGGATGCCGATCTGTCGAAAGCAGTGCCAGGAGTTTTCACCGGTATTATGACAAATCAGGGAGAAGTGTGCAGTGCAGGATCTCGTATCTTTGTTCATAAAGACAAGTATGAACAAGTGATTATCGAATTGACAGCTCTCATTGACAAGGTGAAGCTAGGTGCCGGCATAGAGGAAGAGACTCAAATGGGTCCAGTTGTTTCTAAAGAACAGCAAGAGCGAATACTGAATTACATTAAAATCGGTAAACAAGAAGGAGCGCGTGTAATATCAGGGGGGTCTTGTCCTGAAAGCGGTTACTTTATACCGCCAACAATTTTCGCGGATGTTAAAAATGAAATGAAAATTGCGCAGGAAGAAATTTTCGGGCCAACGGTTGTTGTTATTCCTTTTGAAGATATTGATGAGGTAATTGCGCAGGCAAATGACTCTGAATACGGACTGGCAGCGGGTGTTTGGACAGAAAATATAAGGAATGCACATTATGTTGCAGATCGTCTAAAGGCAGGAACAGTCTGGATCAATACGTATTTATTGGTAAATCCGGCAGCTCCGTTCGGCGGTTTTAAAAAGTCCGGTTTCGGCCGTGACATGGGATCGTATGCATTAGATAACTACACTGAAGTAAAAAGTGTTTGGCTTAGTCTGGAGTAATTCACATTATGGCTAGAGCGACGGTAATACAATATTGCAGCTCTTTACGATTTAACCAGGCATCTATAGAGAAACACTGACGATAAGACTTTGGCAGGCGAAAAGGGGAAAAAGACGATGAGCGAGATTCAAGCCAATTCAATTGAACAAAGAAGTTACGAATATGTACCGGTGGAGGAAAGAAGAGGAAACCCGAAGCAGTTGTTTTTTACTTGGTTTGCAGCGAATACCGTTTCAACGACATTAATCACCGGTGCGTTAGCCATTATTATTGGTTTGAATTTTTGGTGGGCAAGTCTGGCCATCATTGCAGGGCATGCACTTGGTGCAATAGTTATGGCCCTGCACTCAGCTCAAGGCCCAAAACTTGGGATACCTCAGGTCATGCAAAGCAGAGCGCAGTTCGGTTATTTTGGCGTAATCTTGCCAATGCTGATCATCTTTACGATGTATCTCGGTTATGGAGCGAGCAATACAGTGCTGGTGGGTCAGGGAATCTATGAATCACTGGGAATCAATGTCACGCTAACTATACTGATAAGCCTAATACCAATGGTGCTGCTGGCAATTTATGGTCAAGGATTAATCCAGAAATCAATGAAGCTTTATACGATTGTCTATGTAGTGATCTTTGCAGTATTAACCGTGCTTGTCATCAGTCAAATATCCATGGTGGCGCTTAACACAGGGAGCTTTTCATTCACTCAATTTGTTCTGGCTATGTCGATTTGTATTACATGGCAGATTACTTATGGTCCGTATGTGTCTGACCATTCACGTTATATGCCTCCGAATACAGGACGAAAAACATTTATCTATTCTTATTTGGGAAGTTTCTTGAGTTCTGCATGGTTAATGCTGTTGGGTGCAGCGCTTGCGAGTATGGTGGTAAATGGAAATGTAATGGCGCAAATTAAGGAATTAGGCGGTGGCACAGGTGTAATCATTGTCATCTTACTGTCGCTTGGGTTAATTGTAATTAATTCACTAAATATTTACGGTGCGGGGATTATCCTACTTTCCATTGCCAGCAATTTTGTTGATTTTAAAACAACGATCAAAATCCGGGTGTTTGCCTCCGTCGCAGTAGGGGTCATTTTGGCACTGGCGGCTACAGTCGGTGCCGGTAACTTTATGTCATATTTTCAACTGTACCTAGGGTTTATTCTCTTCTTTATCATTCCTTGGAGTACGATCAATTTGACAGATTTCTATCTTTTAAAACGTCAGAATTTTCAGCCTGAGGAATTTATGAATAAAAATGGGCGATTCGGCAAACTTCGTAAGGGATCGTTAGCAATTTACCTGTTCGCGGTAACTTGCCAAATACCATTTACGAATAATGGGATTTACCAAGGTCCGATTTCCAAGGCAATGGACGGATTGGACATTGCATGGATTGTAGGACTGCTGGTTGCTTTCAGCCTGTTTTATGTTTATGAAAAAAGTAAGGACAGCAAAGCAGCAAAAGTTCAGTCGAGTACGGATAATCTGGATGCGATCTAAAAAAATGTGTAATTTTCATCTGCCGGCTATCACGCAACACAATAATTTCATGGCAGATTGGGGGCTTTCCTAAAAGAAAGCCTCGTCTAGTAACCATGACAACTGGAGGGGTAATTATGAGAATTGGGATACCAAAGGAAATTAAGAATAATGAAAACCGGGTTTCAATGACGCCGGGCGGAGTAAAGACGCTTTGTTTGGCAGGGCATGAAGTGGTATTGGAAACAAATGCAGGATTACAATCTGGATTTACAAATGAAGAATATGTCCAAGAAGGTGCTATTATCGTTGCCACTGCACGAGAGGCATGGGCTGCAGATATGGTCATGAAGGTAAAAGAACCTTTGCCGGAAGAATATAGGTATTTCCATGAGGGACTTATCCTATTCACTTATCTGCACTTGGCAGCTGAACCAGAATTGGCGAAAGCATTAGTGGATAATAAAGTGACGGCCATTGCTTATGAAACAGTAGAATTACCGAACCGTACATTGCCGTTATTAACACCCATGAGTGAAATTGCAGGCAGAATGGCATCTCAAATCGGTGCTCAGTTTTTAGAGAAAACAAAAGGCGGAAAAGGGATTCTGCTGGCGGGTGTGCCTGGCGTACGACGCGGTATCGTGACAATTGTCGGCGGAGGCATTGCAGGTACAAATGCAGCCAAAATTGCAATCGGATTAGGAGCACACGTCCGAATTATAGATATCAGTGCAGATCGCCTGCGTCAGCTGGATGATATTTTTGGAAATAATATTACGACGCTTATTTCCAATCCTTTTAATATTACGGAAGCTGTAAAGGATGCGGATCTTGTGATAGGGGCAGTTCTGATTCCGGGTGCCAAAGCGCCAAAACTTGTAACTGAAGATATGGTGAAATCTATGAAGCCGGGGTCTGTATTGGTGGATATTGCAATTGATCAGGGAGGTATTTTTGAAACCAGTGACCGAATCACCTCACACGACGATCCAACTTATGAAAAATACGGCGTGGTACATTATGCCGTAGCGAATATGCCCGGAGCGGTGCCGCAGACAGCAACCCAAGCATTGACGAACGCAACGATCCCTTTTGCAGTTCAGATTGCAAGTAAAGGGTATAAGAAAGCCTGCCTCGATAATGAAGTCCTTCTAAAAGGGATGAATGTCTACGACGGACATGTGACGTACCAGGCAGTCGCAGGCGCTTTGGGATACGACTATGTCTGCCCTAAAGAGATGTTGCAGCGTGAAAGTGCTGTCTCGAGCTAAAACCGCAATTTCAGATAATCCAACTACTCCATGTTACGCCTTTGGAATATGTAATGTCGCTTGATGCCCACGTATTATGAATGCTGGATAAATCATCGGTTACTTACATCAATTGAGCTGACATCTTTGGAATTATACCGAAGTTTTTACATCCATCTAAGAAATGGAGAGGCTCGAATATATGACAAAACCATTGAAAAGAACGTTAGGATTATGGGCGGCTATTGCGATGGCTGTCGGTATCGTTGTAAGTTCAAGTGCTTTAGTTTCTCTAGGCGAAGGATTTGGTATAGGAGGACGCGGATTTCTCCTGGCTATGCTGGCTGCCGTATTCCTGAATCTATGTATTGCATTTTCTTTCTCAGAGCTGTCAGGCATGATTCCGAAAGCAGGCGGAATCAACCATTACACTTTGCCGGCAATGGGACCGTTTATGGGAATGATTTCGGTTATCAGTGGATATTTACTGGTAACAATATTTGCCGGAAGTGCGGAAGCAAGCATTGCGGGAGTTGTCTTTACGGAAGTGTTTGCGCCGAATATTAATCCTATTGTCATTTCATTAGGAATTACAATTCTATTGGCCGTTGTAAATACGGTGGGTGTAAAAGTCTTCAGCTGGACGCAAATTATCCTGACCACATTACTAATTGGCTCTACATTAACATTAGGGTTCATTGGCTTAACAGGTTTTGGAGCTTCGGGTGAAGCGATTGAAATGACCTCTGATTTTAATCCGACCGGGTGGGGTGTATTCAGTCTGACAGCTTTGGCTATTTGGTTGTTTATCGGGATTGAGTTTGTAACACCGATGGCGGAGGAAATAAAGAAACCGAGCAAATACATTCCAATCGCAATGATTTCTGCACTCGTAATCATTCTGTTCGTGGACATTATTTTCGGATTCGCAACAGTAAAGTACGTGCCATTAGAAACGCTTCAGGGATCGGCTTCCCCGCACGTGGATGCTGCCAATGCAATTTTAGGGAAGACTGGGCTTGCCTGGATGGGAATTGTAACCATTTTAGCGACCACCAGTACATTAAATACAATGATTTGTTCCATTTCCAGAATGCTTTACGGAATGAGTCTTGAAGGGCAGCTGCCTAAAGTCTTTTCGAAGACAAACCGCTGGGGGACTCCCTGGTTTGCTATTGTATTCTTAAGCGGGTTGTTTGTGGTCTTCCTGTTGAATGGACTAACATCAAGCAACTCCCTGGTAACTTTTATTTTAGCCGGATGTTTCTGTTGGTTAGTCACGTATTTCATTGCACACTTGAACGTAGTCATCCTGCGTTTTAAATATCCTGAACTTAAGCGTACTTTCAGATCTCCGCTTGGTTTAACATTCCAGTTTATCGGAATGGCGGGAATCTTATACGTAATGTTCAATATGTCACCGGATGCAGCGATGAAAAAGTCCATTTACACCTATTCGTTCATTTTCCTGGGACTTACTGTCATATACGCATCTCTGTGGGTTAAGTTTGTCATGAAGCGTAAACTGTTTGAAGCCATGACAATGAATGAAGTATTGGAACTTACAACAACGCCATCAGAACCTTTGGAATCTGCGCCGTTAGTCACTGCAAATACTCAACTGGCTGCTGATGAAGAATTATGATATTTTATTGTTGACACTATTTAAATTAATCTGTATATTCGTAGTTAGGCAGTGAAGAACATTTTAACATTACTGCCGGATCCTTCCTAGATTCGCAGAAAGGAAAAAGAAGGAATCTATTTTTTTAAACAATTAAGGACTAATTGAGGAATATGTCCGAATAAAAGATGGGAGGAATTTTCATGACAACAGAATTAAGCCGCTTAGAAAAATTGGCGGCAGTGAACAATTTGATTTTTCGGGAAGTAATAGGCCATTTTACAAGCGGCGTCACTGTCATTACGACAAAGCATGAAGGTGTCAATTACGGTGTCACTGCAAGTGCAGTTTCCTCATTATCGGTTGATCCGCCGATGTTGTTAGTTTGCATCAATCAGGCAACTGGTACATGCAATGCGATTTCTAAGGCGAAAGTATTTGGAGTGAATATTCTTCATGAAGATCAGGGAGAAATAGCCATGCAGTTTGCCAGACCTTCAAAAGATAAATTCCAGGGGATTGAAACAATAGAAGGGAAACTTGGCGAGCCGATTCTTAAGGAAACACTTGCTCATCTGGAATGCAGAGTGGTGCAGGAAGTAACTGGCGGCACACATTCGGTTTTCCTTGCAGAAGTGGTTCATGCGAGTGCAGAAGAACGAAATCCGCTTACATATTACCGCGGGAAATTCGGGCGCTTCTTATCTCATAATGACGAAATGGTTTATCTCGAACTTCGCAGCAAAGTACTGAAACGGGATTTTCAGCTGATGGAGCCATTCAATGTCGGCAGTTTAACGGAAATGATAAAAGTTCCCAGACAAGTCATTTACCATGCACTTACCAAGCTGGAAGCAGAAGGATTAATCTCACGGAGTGAAACAGGAGATTATTCTGTGACCCCGCTAAGTATCGAGATGCTAACAGAAGCTTTGGAAACACGCTGTGCATTGGAAGTGGCAGCTGTTGAAAAAACAGTTGGCAATCTGTCAAAAGAGGAACTGGCCGTACTGAGAAAACGCGTGGAAGATACGCTGCCGAATAAAGAAAATGGAATCACTGATATTGATAAGTATATAGAAGCAAACATTTCGCTCCATGATTACACGATTGCTTTAACGAATAATGCCACTTTACTTGATTCCTATCGTCGCCTGACAGCAGAAGCAGTCATGAGCAGCGCACTGCGAGTAGCTTTTGAAGCAAATAACAGTACCGCAAAAGAGGAACTTAATAAACTGGCTGATGATCACGAATCGTTGCTGCTGGCATATGAAAACGGAGATAAAGAAGCAGCGAAAGAAATTATACAGCAGCATACAGATGAAGCGAAAAAACTGGGTAAATACATTATTAGCCATGCTGGCGGCAGCATTTGATTTTATTATAAAAAACTAAAACTTTAGGAGGAATTTATATGGCTTTATTAACGGGAGACGATTATCGCAGATCACTGAATGACGGCAGAGAAGTATATATTGATGGAGAAAGAGTGCACGACATTGTAAATCATCCGGCATTTAAACCTATTATAGACGTGAAAGCACGCATGTATGACATGAACCATGAAGAACGGTACAAAGATAAATTGACTACGAAGCTGGCGGATGGCGACGAAATTTGCCGTGCATTTAAATTGCCGAAAACAAAGGAAGACCTAAAAGGTATCCGTACGTATGTAGAAACGGTGTTAGATGATCTGGGCGGAGTCGTTTACCGTGTTGGAGATGAAACAATCGGTGAAATGTGGTCACTCTATGATGCACAAGAACGCTTAAATGAAATCGATCCAACATATGCAGAGAATATTAAACATCACGTAGAGCGTGTGGCGAAAAAAGACTTATTCCACGTTTCTGCAAACACGGATCCTAAAGGAGACCGCAGTAAGCTGATCAACGGTGAAGATGGCGGGACACTTCTTCACATCGTTGCTGAAAATGATAAAGGAATCGTGGTGCGGGGTGCGAAGTTTGAAACTGCTGCTGCTTATGCACACCAGGCTTTCGTAAAACCAACAATTTCGAACTGGTCAAACTCAAGCGTTAATATGGAAAACTACGCAGTTGGTTTCATTTGCGATATGGGGTCTCCAGGCCTGAAACATATTTGCCGCTCTCCTGTCGGCGCAGGGAAAGATCCGGTTAACTACCCGCTTTCCAGTAAGTTTGAAGAAATTGATACCTTATTGATCTTTGATGATGTTTTGATTCCTTGGGAGAATGTATTATTCCACCGCAACTTGGAGTCTGCAAAATATATCAGGGAAACAGTTCACCGTTACTCTTCATACAACTATGTCCTGCGTCTCTTAAGAAGAGCGGACTATCTAATTGGTGCAGCATTATTGAATGTTGAACAAACAGGTTTGACGAAGATCCCTGCAGTACAGCAGAAGCTTTCTGAGCTGATCAACTACCGTGAAACAATTAACGCTCATTTGACGGCTGCCGTTTCGGAAGCACAGCCGACATCAGGCGGATTGATGATGCCGAACCAGTCTCTTCTTTACACAGGGCGTGTGCATGCATTGAAGCATTTCCCTGAAATGGCTCACTTAGCACGGGAATTGGTAGGCGGACAATTGGCAGTCACTCCTGATATGGAAACAATGAAAGATCCACAAATCAAAGAGTACATCGATAGATTTTATTCTGTTGGTGAGTGGAGTGCAGAAGAGCGCGCGAAGTTGTTGTACTTTGCCCGTGATATGCTCAACTCTTCTTATGCAGGTCACCAAATTACGTTTGAATTGTTCGCACAAAGCCCACCGTTCGCACAGCATGCAGCTGTCTTCAACAACTATGACTTAACACCGAACCGTGAGTTGGTTATGAAAGCTGCAAATCTGTCGCCTGGTTTAGCATTACAGTCATGATCGGTTTAGCTTCCCCGCTTTGCGGGACAGCGCTTTCAAATAAGTGAATGCTTAAAAAGGAGAGGTGTCATACATGCAAGTACATAAATCCAAGACATTGAAGCTTCCGGAATGTGTCCTGACAGTCGGCGCGCTAGATGGATTACACATTGGCCATCAGACATTATTGAAACATGCCCGTAAGCAAGCCGACAAATTGGGTGTGCCGCTTGTCGTGTATACATTCGATCCTCCGCCGAAGGTGTTCTTTCAGCATGTAAAGTTATTAACCCCCTTGCCGGAGAAATTAGCAATGCTTGACGGGTTGGATGTAGATCATGTCGTGATCGCACAATTTAGTGCAGAGTATATTTCACAAGGTGTAGAGCAGTTTTTGCAAGAATTAACCTACTTAAACCCGTTGGAAATTTGTGAAGGCCATGATTTTCGTTTTGGAAGAGGCCGGGAAGGCAATGTCCATACATTGCGTAAGTATTATAATGTATTCATTCTGGAACCGGTTGTCTGCAGCGAAGGAAAAACGATTTCGTCTACACGGATCAGAGCATTATTCCAAATGGGTGAATTTGAAGAAGCCAACCGGTTATTGGGCTGGAATCGAATGAAGCGGACCAACCAAGTGAAGGAAAAGTATACAGTTGAATTTTAATTTACCTAATAGACCAATGGAGGAATGATGAAGATGACAATTTTTGAAGATACAAAGAAAGTAGAAATTCAGCGTTTCAGAAAATTCAAGACAGACGAGTATTATCCTTCAGATCTAGGCAAGCCCGAGCATCATATCGCGAATGAATTAAGTATGGCTGTTCGTGCGGGAAATCGTATATTTCTCCGCGGTCAGACAGGCTTTGATTTGGAAGGGAACTTTCATGGAATCGGTGATGTGGCTGCGCAGACGGATATGGCATGCCGCTGTGTGAAACAGTTGCTGGAAGAGGCTGGCGGATCGGTGAAAGATATTTGTAAGATGACGGTTTATATTTTAAATCGTGAAGATCGCAGTAAAGTCTACCCGGTCATCGGAGAGCATTTCAAAGATGTGTATCCATGCAGTACGGGTTTGATTGTAAGCGGATTTGCCATGCCGGAAATGTTGATGGAAATCGATATTGAAGCAGTGATTAGCGAGTAAGTTAGAACAACTCGAATAGTAACCAAGTTGCAATGGAGGGTAATTATGAAATTTACGAATACTTTTTCAGTAGCAGGAAGATGTGAAGAAACAGGCGCATTAGGAGTTATTGTCACATCCAGCAGTCCTTCTGTAGGCGCAAGATGCCCGTGGGCAAAACAGGGTGTCGGTGCGATTCTAACGCAAAATGTAACGGACCCGAGGTTAGCCAATATCGGTTTGAATGTCTTAGAAAATGGCTTTGACGCTGAATCGACAATTAATGCAATGAAGGAAACAACCCCCTTTAGTGAATATCGACAATTAGCTGTTGTGGATGCAAACGGGAACTCTGCCGTCTTTACTGGTAATAAAGCGCTTGGTGTTCATGGGGAATTCTCGGCTGAAAATGTTGCAAGTATCGGTAATTTGTTAAGTGATCCTAACATTCCGGAACAGATGGGCAAAACCTTTCTGAATGCAAAAGGCTCGTTGGCAGATCGGTTGATTGCGGCTATTTCTAAAGGATTTGAAATGGGTGGAGAAATGGATCAAGAACATTCCATCGGCCTATTAGTTTACCAAGAAGATGCATTCCCATTTGTAGATTTACGGGTGGATTACAGTGATCAGCCACTGGAAGATTTGAAAAGAGCATGGGAAATTTATGGGCCGCAAGCTGAAGACTATCGTATCAGAGCTATAACTCCCGAAGTAGCTCCGTCATATGGAGTTAAAGGAGACGAATAATTTCGGTTCATGCAAATGCAATATGCAGCCTTAGACATAACAATCTGTGGCTGCATATTTTTAATAGTAACCAATAAAATCCACGACTGCTAAAGGCAGAAAAGAATATGAAGTGCCTGCCGGATCAGTTATGGTTCAGACTCTGGCTGATTGTGTTTATTCAAACAGCCAGAAACAATTATGCGTGCATAGCCGATATTCCAATATATTACAAGGAGTGGGTTACATGGGCATTCGAAGATTTCGAACGATCTACATCATTATCAGCATTTTGTTGTTTTCGACGGTTTTATTTCCGATGTTTACAATTGGCAATAAGGCGTATCCAATAATAGTTGGGATTCCCTATAGCTTCTTCTGGGTAATACTGTGGATTTTAATTACTTTCTTTACAGTTCTAATTCTATATTTTTTAGACCCGGACAAAGAGGAGGCATAAATATATGGAACACTGGCAAATATCGATGTTTATTATGGTGTTATATTTAGCGATCGCACTTATTGTTGGGGTGTTGGCGGGCAGAGGGACAAACAAGGCTTCACTGGAGGAATTTACTACTGCGGGCAGAGGGTTAGGTTTGTTTTTGACTTGGTTTCTAATGGGGGGAGCTATTTTTAGCGCCTTTTCATTCTTAGGTGCACCGGGATGGGCATTTACACGCGGGGCTCCTGCGTTTTACATATTGGCGTATTTGGCCTTCTCACTGCTGCCTTGGTATATTCTCGGTCCAAAAATCGGAAGGATTGGCCGAAAATTTAATCTTTATTCGTTAGTCGGTTTTATTCAGACACGCTTTCAAAGTAAACCACTGGGGATCCTGGTCGGGTTTATTGCCTTTTTTGCCTGTATTCAGTATTTAGCTACTCAATTACGGGGTATGGCCATTATTTTTAATATTATGACGGATGGTCGGATTGCTTTCTGGTTTGGCGCTTTAATTGCCTACGCTATTGTTGTTACGTATGTTGCGACAGGCGGTTTGCGGGCAGCAGCTTGGTCAGATGTGTTCCAGGGGGCATTAATGATTATTGTATCTTGGGTCATAGGCATCACGATAGTGAAGAAAATGCATGGGACGACAAGCGAAATGTTCTCAAAAATTGCTGCATCAAATCCGGACTTTTTGAGAATTGGAGCGGAAGGTTCCACTATGTCGGCTACCGCCTTTACTTCGGTCATATTGGTCTCTGTCATAGGCTTTCTGATGTGGCCGCATATGTTCGCCAGATCCTATTCTTCCAATGCGCTGACGATTAAAAAGACTGTTCTTGCCTATCCGTTATTTGCATTGTTGATCATTCCTTTATTGTTAGCAGGTTTTGCTGCGGTTGGAATTGTCGAGGTGAGTGCAGTTGGTGAATCGGATCAAATCTTGCCATACTTAATTACCACTTTTTTATCCTTGCCGGGCTGGCTGTATGGACTTGTAGGGGCGGCAGCACTGGCCGCAGCGATGTCAAGTGCGGATGTTATTACACATAGCGCATCCATGGAGTTTACAGATGGTGTCATTAAGAATATATTCCCGAATTTGTCAGATAAACAGACGCTGTTGATTATGCGGAGCGCTGTAGTGGTGATTGGAGCATTAGCTTATTGCATAGCAGTATTTGGAGGACAAGGTGTTGTAGCTTTATTATTGGGGGCCTATGGATCGATCATTCAGTTTACACCGGGCGTACTCAGCGCACTGTACTGGAGACGGGTAACATCCAAGGGCGTATTTACTGGTATAGTAGTGGGCTTTGCAGTCAACTTTTATTACCAAATGTTTGCAACTTCCACACCATTTGAAATACATCCAGGTCTAATTGGTTTACTAGCCAATACGGTTGTCATGATCGGCGTCAGCTATGTGACCAAACCAAATACGAATTCTGTAATAGAAAGTTATGTAGATGATCGGAAGGTGATCACGCTAACTGATGAAAAAAATACGAAACCTGATATTTCGGTTGATACGTATTAATCTTAGGAGGATAAATAATGGTGCAAATTCAGTTGCCGCGTTTAGTGGAAGATCTTCAAAACTATGCAGCATATGGCCGTGATGAACGCGGAGGGATTACACGACCAAGTTTTTCACCGGAAGATTTGGAAGTCCGAATACGTTTTATTGAAGAATTACAAGAACTAGGATTAGACATAACGATTGATGGCATTGCAAATATCTGGGGGAAACTAAAGGGGAACGGAAAGAAAAAAGGCAGTATAGTTATCGGTTCTCACTTAGACACAGTACCAAACGGCGGGAAATATGATGGGGCGCTTGGTACGCTTGTTGCAAAAGAAATAATTCGCACCATTATCGAAAAAAATATCATATTAGATCACGATCTGGAAATCGTTTCATTTACTGCTGAAGAATCGAATGATTTTGGTTTATCCACGCTGGGGAGCCGTGCTTTCGTTGGGAAGTTGTCAGAAGAAGAACTTAGAATAGCTGCTGACTCCAAGGGATTTTTGCTAAGTGAGGCTCTGCAGACAGTAGATGGAGATATCGATAGGATCCATGAAATGGCAGCTATGAGAGAAGAGAAAAAGGTATTTGTTGAGATGCATATCGAACAAGGGAAACGCTTGGAATCAAATGGTAAGTCAGTAGCGATTATCAATGGACTGGTAGGAGTGTACCGAAGTAAAGTGACTGTGATTGGGGAAGCAAATCATTCAGGCACGACCATGATGCCACATCGCAGTGATGCACTGACAGCTGTCGCTGAAATGATTCTTGCAGTGGAACAGATTTGTGGGGAAGATAAGACGGACCTGGTTGGCACTGTCGGGAAATTGGATGTAGAACCGAATGCTGTCAATATTATACCGGGAAAGGTAGATTTTGTGCTGGAAGTTAGGGGTGAATGCCAAGACCGAATGGACCGGGTTGTAGATGAAATTAACTCAAAATGGAATGAAATTGCTAAACGTCGCGGTGTGCAAATTAGCCAATTACTATTGCAACAGCAGCAGCCCACAAAGTTGGATGAAGAAATTGTTTCTATTTTACAAAAATCAGCAGATCAAGTGTCCGTTCCTTATATGACGTTACCGAGCATGGCAGTACATGACGCCGCCCATATGTCGCTTATTTCAAAATCTGCGATGATTTTTGTAAAGAGTATTGCTGGGAAGAGTCATTGTCCTGAAGAACACAGTACTTCAGAGGATATTAAATTAGCGAGTACTGTCATGTTGAATGGAATTCTTGCAATCGATCAGCAGATAGATTAAATAATCTGACTGCCCTATATATTTGATATGAATCTAGAAAGGGATGGATAGATGTGAAGTATCGAATAGAAAGTGATTCACTGGGAGAGAAACAAATACCTGCGAATGCTTATTATGGTATTCAAACTGCCCGTGCTTTGGAGAATTTTCCGATTACCGGTGAAAAGCCTCATCCTGAATTGATCCGTTCTATCGCGTTAATTAAAAAAGTTGCCGCCAAAGCCAATGCGGATATTGGTTTGTTGGATAAATCTATCGCAGCTGCGATCAGAAAGTCTGCCGAAGAAATGGAATTGGGATTATGGAATAATCAAATTGTTGTAGATACAATTCAAGGAGGCGCAGGCACATCATTAAATATGAATGTGAATGAAGTGCTTGCCAACCGTTCAATCGAGATATTGAAAGGCTCAGATCACTCTGTCAGTTCAAATTCTCACGTGAATATGTCGCAATCAACAAACGATGTGATCCCAACTGCAGTCCATCTAACTTTAATTAAATTGGCAAAGACCTTATGCGAAAGTCTACACTCCTTGCAAGAACAGATGGTCATAAAAGAAAAAGAATTTGACAGTGTTATTAAAATGGGACGCACTCATTTGCAAGATGCCATCCCCATACGGCTTGGTCAAGAATTTGGTGCTTTTGCCTGCGTCATTAAACGGGATATCGTTCGTATTGAACAATCTGTACAGCAGCTTAATAAAATCAGTATCGGGGCAACTGCCATCGGAACGGGTCTGAATGCCAGGGTTGATTATCGTGAGAAAATGATTGAATACTTAATAGAAGAAACAAACTATCCATTGAAAACAGCGGAGAATTTAGTGGATATCACACAAAATACAGATCGATACACGGAGATTTCCTCTGCCTTGAAAATATTAGCTATTAATCTTTCAAAGATTGCAAATGATTTACGATTGCTGTCATCAGGTCCGCTGACAGGATTCAATGAAATTAATCTACCGGCCAGACAGCCGGGATCATCTATTATGCCAGGTAAAGTAAACCCTGTTATTCCAGAAGTGATTAATCAAATATCGTTCCAAGTGATCGGGAATGATCATACTATTTCACTTGCTTCAGAGGCAGGGCAATTAGAACTTAATGTAATGGGACCGGTAATTATGTCGAATTTATTAAAATCATTAACCATACTTACGAATGGTGTAGAAGTATTATCAGAGTTTGCAATTAAAGGAATTACAGCAAATGCCGAGCGCTGTAGAGAGTTAGTAGAATCTAGTGTTGGCATTGTCACTGCTATAAATCCTCATGTCAGTTATGAGATTGCTGCCCAAGTTGCAAAGGAAGCACTTATCACAGGAAAGTCCGTGCGTTCGATCTGTATACACAATGGGTACCTGACAGAAGAAGAACTTGATATCATTTTAGATGCGAAGGAAATGACTGAACCTGGTATTGCCGGTTCCACGCTGTTGAAAAAAGTTGTGGGAATTTCATAATACGTAAAAACACACATCGCAAAACGACTTTAGAATTGTTGATGGATGGTCCAATGGAAATTGCATATGGAATTCGCAAGTTGATTGTAAAATCGGCTTGCGATTTTTTGAGAAGTACTTTAAATACAAGTTTTATAGTTGACTTTATTTAGTTCACCCCCTAAACTAATACTATTAGTTTAGGGGGTGGACTATTTTGAAAGAGCAGCTACAAGAGGCAGTGGATTTATTTGAGGAAGTGATCATTTACGGCACAGAACATGTGGTCAAGAACCTCAATGTACCGATATGGAAAGAATATTCACCGGAACAAATACAAGTTCTGAAAATTCTCTCAGCCTATGGCAATCTATCAAGCGGCAAGCTGGCGGAAATACAGGGCGTGCATAAAAGTGCCATTTCCACACGGCTGAAAAAACTGGCGGACAAAGAGCTGGTGCAATCGGAAAAAGATCCGAATGACCAGCGCAGCAATCGGATTTCATTGACGGCAAAGGGGCGTGAAATTCTCGCAACCTCTAACGAAGCCATCTATGAAAATATTGAAAGCATATTCAAAGACCGTATTGATGAGCAGGAGCTGGAACAATTTATCGAGACATTCCGCAAGCTCAAAACGATTTTATTAATGAAGGAGATGTAACGTTTGAAAACCGTCTTGAAATTAAAGTGGCCGATCGCAATCGGTCTGATCGTATTAACGGCTGTGCTATTTTTGCTCGCACCTGATCTGGCAAAGCAGGCCGAGGATGCAGGCTCATTCCAGCTGCTGGACTCAGCGGATTCCCAAAAAGCAGCAAAAATGCTGGAAGAAGCAGGGGAAGCTGAAGAAACTATTTCCCTAGTCTATCCGCTGGAAAAAGCGGCGGACGAGGCAAAGCAGAAAGAAATTTCCGCAACGGCAAAAGAAATAAAAGAGCTCAGCGGAATTGTCACGGATGTTCTCGATCCGTTTGAGAGTGAAGAAATGCAAAACCAGCTGGTCTCTGAGGATAAAAAAACAGTGCTGCTGCCGATTACAGTTGACGGCACGCAGGATGAGATTATAGCACTGGCAAAACAAATTAAAAAAGAAGTGCTGCCTCAGGATGAAACCATTTACATGACTGGTGAAGCAATCATCAATGATGACGTCAACGAAAGTGCGCAAGAAGGACTGAAAAAGACCGAAGTCATTACAGTCGTATTGATTTTTGCTTTATTGCTGATTGTCTTCCGTTCGATTGTCACGCCTTTCGTTCCGTTGCTCGCAGTCGGAATCACGTATTTGCTCAGTCAGTCACTTGTGGCATTTTTCATTGACTGGTTCGGATTCCCGGTATCGAATTACACCCAGATTTTCCTTGTGGCGATTTTATTCGGATTAGGAACGGATTACTGTATTTTGCTGTTAAGCCGTTATAAAGAAGAATTGCTTGCAGGGCATGAAGTGGAAGAAGCGATCATTAACACATACAAAACTGCCGGACGCACGCTGTTCATCAGTGCGCTTGCCGTCTTTATCGGTTTTGCCGCAATCGGATTTGCGGATTTCCCGATCTTTAAATCTGCGGTAGCAGTTGCTGTGGGGATTGCGGTCCTGATGCTGATTCTCTACACAATCGTTCCGCTGTTAATGGCACTGCTGAAAGATAAATTGTTCTGGCCGTCTAAAGGGGCCGCATCGCATAAAGACAGCAAGCTGTGGATTTCATTCAGTAAAGTTTCGGTCATGCGTCCGCTCGTTTCGATGCTGATCGTTGCGGTGATTACCATTCCGCTGTTATTGACATATGACAATGATCTGTCGTTCAATACGGTGGATGAAATTGACAGCAGCAAGGAATCGGTGAAAGGATTGAACCTCATTTCCGATGCATTCGGCGAAGGGGATTCATTGCCGGTTCAAGTATTGCTGAAGAAAGATTCACCAATCGTCAAAGAAGGCGATGTCACGTATCTGGAAGCCATCGCACGTGACCTGGAAAAAGTGGAAGGCGTCAAAAGTGTCCGCACAGTCACACGTCCGACCGGCGAATTGCTTGAAGATCTCTATGTGGATCATCAAATCGCACTAATGGCAGACGGTCTTGATGAAGCGACTGACGGACTGGGTGAAATCGGCAAAGGTCTGGGCAGTGTGGAAAATGGTTTGAATCAAATCACCGGACAGCTGCCAGCCGGCTCTGCGGGCGGGGACGGACTGCGCCAGGCGTCAAACGGCATTAAGCAGATTAACGGCCAGCTTGCGCAAATTGCAGGAGGACTGCAGCAAGGCATGCCGGCAGCACAGGCAGCCGGTGGACTGAACGCACTCAGCGCCGAACTCGGCAAAGTGGGCAATGGCATTGCAGGCGCTGCTTCGCAGATCGACCAGAGCGGTTCGCAGCTCGGAGCGCTCAGCGGCGGTCTGAAGGAACTGGCGGGCGGCGTCAAAGCAGCCAATGAAGGATTGACTGAAGTCGGCGACGGCTTAAACGAATTATCTGTGATGCTGAATGATATGGGCGATACGAAAAGTGTCCGCGACACAGGATTATTTATTCCTGCAGGCACGCTTGAAAATGAAGAGTTCAAGCCGGTGATCGACCGTTATACATTCGACGGTGAAAAAGGTATTTTGATGGAAGTTATCCTGAAGGAAAATCCGTATTCACGTGAAGCGATTTCCACGGTGCATGCTATTAAAGAACAAGTTAAACGTTCTGTCATTGACACGCCGTTTGAGGATGCGGAACTTGCATTCAGCGGGATCTCCAGCATGAACTCCGACTTGAATGATATTTCATCTGCGGATTTTACGCGCACGGTTACGATTATGCTGGTCGGTTTGTTCATCGTGCTGTTTGTTTTATTCCGTTCAGCGATCATGCCGCTGTATATGATCGGATCACTGCTGCTGACATATTATACAGCTGTTTCGATCACCGAGCTGATTTTCGTCAATGGCCTTGGCTATGACGGCATCAGCTGGGCCGTTCCGTTCTTCGGATTCATCATGCTCATCGCGCTCGGCGTCGATTATTCGATCTTCCTGCTCGACCGATTCCGTGAAGAGAGCATCGGCGGCTTGAAAGTCAAAGAGGCTTTGATTCATTCGATGGCGAAAATGGGTACGGTCATTATTACAGCTGCTGTAATTCTGGCGGGTACATTCGGGGCTATGATGCCTTCAGGCGTACTCAGTCTGGTTCAGATTGCAACCATTGTTATTTCTGGATTATTGCTGTACGGATTGATTATCCTGCCGTTGCTAATCCCTGCCATAACAGTTTCATTTGGCCGGGGTGTCTGGTGGCCGTTCAGAGGATAATATAATAAAGAATAAATCAGGCCGTCCGGAAAAATACCGGGCGGCCTGTTTGTTATGCTCTTTTCTTCGCGGGAGTTCGTTTCCGGGGAGCCGGTTTTTTCTGTGTTCTATCCAATGAAGCCTGTAAAGCCGCCATCAAATCTGTGACGTTTGAAGGCGCCGCCGGTTTTTCGCTAGCAGAAACGGTATCTTTCCCCGACTTCTTTGCTTCAATGAGTTCCATTAAGGCTGTCCGGTAATCATCTGTATATTTAGCAGGTTCAAATGTCGTTGTCAGCTGGTCCACCAGCAATAAAGCCGTATCCAGTTCTTTTTTTACGACCAGATCCTCACCGGGAATATTAGGTACATCCCCGATACTCCGGACCTCATCGGGAAAATGAATCGTTTCCATCAGCAGTGAATCCTGATAGACACGTACGACTGCCAATTGTTCTTTGGATCGGATGATGATTTTAGCGACGCCGATCTTTCCGGATTCTTTCAAAGCTTTTCTAAGCAGGGCATAGGCTTTTCCACCATTGGCATCGGGTGCCATGAAATAGCTCTTTTCAAAATAAATGGGATCGATTTCTTCCAGCTTGACGAAGTCTACGATTTCCACCGCTTTATCTTCATTTTCCTTCTTTAGTTTTTCCAGCTCTTCTTCATCCAAGACAACAAATTTATTCTTTGAGTATTCATACGCCTTGACCAGTTCCTCCCCTTTAACTTCTTTTCCACAGATGGGGCATACTTTTTTATAGTTAATGGGAGAGTGGCATTCTTTATGCAGCTGGCGTAGTTTGATGTCGTTATTTTCGGTGGCGGCATGCAATTTAATCGGGATATTGACCAAACCGAAGCTGATGCTGCCTTTCCAAATGGTGTGCATGACGATAACCTCCTTCAAATGAAATCTTTCCGGGTAGTATGCGAAATTCAGTTCATCCTATACATGAATGGAGTGAGTGGATTTGAAGCCTATGCTGATGACAGAAACTGCAGAATTACCCGAAGACGGCGATTGGTCGTTTGAAGTGAAATATGACGGATTTCGCTGTCTTCTTTATTGGACGGAGACAGAAGTCTTTTTATACAGTCGAAATGAACGGCTGCTGAATGACTGCTTTCCCGAGATCATAGAGTTTTGTGAAGCGAAACTTGAACACGTCTCCGTTCATTTGCCGCTGCTCCTCGATGGAGAGATTGTTCATTTGCTGAATGATTACAGAAGTGAATTTCACGCAGTGCAAACGAGAGGAAGAATGCGCAGCGAGAAAGTGATCCAGCAGCATGTCCAAACATTTCCTTGTGAGTATATTGCATTCGATTTACTGAAACATGCAGGAAAAGAGATAACGGGGAAAACATATGAACAGCGTAAAGAGAAGCTGAAAAAGCTTTTTACGCAGCTGGAACTCCCGGTGAAAGTGAAATACAGGCATCCTGCAAAGGTGCAGGCGGCTGAGGTGTTTGAAGAGGCGGCACCATGTTGGGACCGGGTTCTTTTGGCAAATGGAGAAGGTGTAATTGCGAAAAAAAGAAGCAGTGAATGGCTGGAAGGAAAACGTACGGAAAACTGGCTGAAGTATAAAAATTGGCGGAAAGTTCATGTGGTGCTTACATCATTTGATAAGGAAAACGGTTTTTTTACCGGCGCAGTTTATCGTGAGGATCAGCTAGCCGAAGTGGTCACGTTCCGCCACGGTTTATCGGGGGACGAAGAGGGCATTCTCCAAACCTTTTTTTATGAGAATGGAAAAAGATTGAGCGGAAGTTCCCGGTGGATAGTGAAGCCTTCTGTCTGTGCAGTCATCCATTGCATCGATTTTGACGGAAAACATCTGCGAGAGCCCCGTTTTGATTCCTTCGCTTTGGATGTGCATGCGGAACAGTGTACATGGCAGCGAATGTACCGTGAGCTCTATCCGCTGCCGCCTAATATCGAGGTAACGCATCCTGAAAAGTGTCTATGGAAGAAACCGGGGATAAAAAAAGAAGATTACTTATTGTATCTTCAGCTGGCTGCGCCGTATCTTCTGCCGTTTTTACAAGACCGGCTGCTGACTGTCATTCGATATCCGCATGGAACGGTTTCGGAAGAGCGTTTCTTTCAGAAGAATGCTCCGGATTACACGCCGGCATTTGTCCGTACAGTTCAGAATGAAGGGATTGATTACATTGTATGCGACACGATCGAGACATTGCTGTGGCTCGGCAATCAGCTGGCTTTGGAATTTCATATCCCGTTCCAGACCGTCCGGACGGCGAATCCGACAGAAATCGTTTTTGATTTAGACCCGCCTTCGGTTGAATACTTTTCATTGGCAGTGGAAGCGGCAGTGCAGATGAAAGCTATTTTCGACCAATTTCAATTACAGGCATTTGTCAAAACCTCGGGAAATAAAGGGCTCCAGCTGTATATTCCCTTACCGTATGATCAGTTCAGCTATGAGGATACACGCGTGTTTACGAAATTCGTTTGTGATTTTCTGTGCGAGCAGGAGCCGCAATGGTTCACAACGGAGCGGCTGAAGAAAAACAGAGGAACAAAATTGTATTTAGATTATGTGCAGCATCAGGAAGGCAAAACGATTATCGCGCCTTACTCACCGCGCGGAAATACGGACGCATTGGTTGCGACCCCACTGGATTGGAGCGAAGTCACTCAGTCGCTACAGCCAAGTATGTTTTCCATATACTCTGTATTAGAGCGGCTGGAGACAACTGGTGATTTGTTCAGGAATTTCAGTGAAGCGGGGGAGAAGCAGCCGTTTCAAGACGTGTTAAACAACTTAAAAGGGTTGATGTGAAGAGGGATTCTGCAAAATGAAAGGGGTCTGACGGGAAGCTTGCCGGGACAGTTCCTTCTTTATTCGGCGATGATCATAAAACATCCGCTTATTTATGCTCATAGACGCTTTTGATGCCTGTATGTTTTCTATCATTCGGCAAAGGGTAGATAACTAATAAACAAATAGGCAGGGGACAATGAATGATGAAACTGCATATGGGGTCTTTATATTGGGAGTCGACATTTGAACGCACAGACTATGAAAACAATGAAAAAAAAGAAGTGTACGATGTAGCAATCATCGGAGGCGGCATGTCAGGAGCTCTTTGTTCCTATGTGCTGTCGCAAGAAGAGTATTCGATAGTTTTATTGGAACAGGAAAGGATCGGATCCGGCAGCACCGCGGCAAATACCGGTTTGCTGCAATTTTCCAATGATATTATGCTCCATGAATTGATCGGGCAGATTGGAGAAGAACAGGCTGTGGAGTTTTACCGGTCATGTAAACGTGCGCTTGAACAGCTGCAGAGTACGGCGGAGCATATGCCGTTTGATGTGCAGTTCCACACGCGTCAAAGTCTCTATTATGCCAGTACGGAAGCAGACGTACCGAAATTGCGCCGGGAATATGAGGCGCTCAGGAAGCATGGTTTTCCAGTCGAGTTTTGGGAGCGGGAAGATATTGAATCTCATTTTTCATTCTCCAAGCCGGCTGCTATTGTGACGAAAGGCGATGCGGAAGTAAACCCTCTCCGTTTATGCGCGGGAGCTGTCCAGTATGCTTATGAAAAAGGCATGCATGTCTGGGAACAGACAGAAGTTTTAGAGATTCAGGAAGCGGATGAAAACACAATCGTGAAAACCACTGCAGGAGATTTTTATGCACGTACAGTTGTCGTCACGACAGGATATGCACCGGCGCCGGAAATGAAGATTGAACAAAAAGATTTGAAAGTTACCTATGCTGTGGCAACCGAACCTTTTGAAGATCTTTCATTCTGGAAGGACCGCATGATGATCTGGGAAACTGAGCGCCCTTATTTATATATGCGGCTGACAGATGACCAGCGCATTGTGGCGGGAGGGCTCGATAAGGACACCGATCAGCTGCCGAAAACAGAGGAGCAGACAGCAGAGAAATTTAATGAATTAAGGCAAGAGCTGGAGAAACTTTTCCCTAATCATCCAATCAGGCTGGAGTATGAATGGACCGCATTATTCGGTGAATCGACCGATGAACTCCCGGTTGTCGGACATCATCCGGAAGAGCCACATGTTTATTATTTAATAGGCTTGGGGGGCAATGGGACGGTTTACAGTATGCTGGGCGCCCATTTAATCCGTGATGAAATGAAAGGGAAACAAAATCCAAATGAACCTATATTGGAGCTGGAACGCTGAAAACAGCAGGCCATGATGAATCTCATCATGGCCTGCTGTTTTTTCACAGACTAGTAGAATTGTTATTTACTTACAACATTACTCCGATTGTCGGGCAACATCAATATATATAGTCCAGTTACTCTAGATAATTATATCTTTTTGTCGAATTATATAAGTATATTGTAGGAGGGTGAAAACAATATAACGACACCTGCTTTTCAACGAGGATACAATTTTGCTTATACAGCCTTCACAATGTTCTGTTAAAATAAAAGAAGATCAAAGCACACTGTGAGAGGAAGATCATCGAATGAGCCGAATATCACTGCGAATGAAAATGTTCATTTTTTCATTTATTCTTGTATTCTTCTCCGTTGTGACGAGTGGAGTAATCATGATTCACAATATATCCGGGGCGTTTGAGAAAGAACTGGGGTCACGTGCTATTGCAATTGCACGCACTGTTGCTCAGCTGCCTGACATTAAGCAGGATATCGGAAAAGCGGACGGTGCATCCAGCATCCAGCCGATTGCTGAGCGTGTGAGACTGGCGACAGATGTCGATTATATAGTGGTATTTGACATGGATCGCATTCGTTATTCACATCCGTCCGAAAGCAAACTGGGTACCGTTTTTGAAGGCGGTGACGAGCAGGCTTCACTGTCAGAACATGAGTATGTCTCAAAAGCCCAAGGAGTAATGGGGTTTGCGATTCGTGCTTTTGTTCCTGTCATGGATCAAGAAGGGGTAAAACAAATCGGGGTGGTTTCGGTAGGGATACTTTCACCGACCTGGCAGAGTTTGTTGAATGATTATAAGAATGATATTTTGTTTTCATTGATGAGCGGACTGCTGATCGGCCTGATTGGCTCTCTGTTCATTGCCAACCATCTGAAAAAGCAGACATTAAATATGGAGCCATATGAAATTTCACGCTTGGTGGAAGAGCGGTCGGCCATGATGCAGTCGATGGACATCGGTATACTGGCAACGGATGAACAGGAAAGGATTGTCTTTTTGAACCGGCTGGCACAGGAATACACCGGTCTGGAGAATGAAATGATTGCTGTCGAGGAGGCATTCCCAAATACATGGCTGACGAAGGATGCTTTGCGTAAAGAGGAAGAAGTCGCATATCGTCCGTTACTGCTGCATGGAAAGATGATGCTTGTGAGAATTTTTCCGATTATCGTCAATGACAGGCGTGCAGGTTCGTTAATTATGATGACTGGTCAGAAAGAAGCGCATTCATTGGCGGAGGAACTGACCGGAATCAAGTCACTCGTAGATTCCCTGCGCTCGCAAAACCACGAATATATGAACAAACTGCACAGCATCGCAGGTTTAATACAGCTGGACCGTTCTCAGGAAGCGCTAAAGCTGATCATTGATGAGACGTCTGATGAGCAGGAAGTGATGCAGTTTTTGAAGGAACGGATTGCAGACTATTCCATTCTGGGGATACTCATCGGCAAGCGTTCCCGTGCAAAAGAGCTGGGGGTTTTATTTACCATTGATGACGAATCCTATTTATCGGAAGTGATGACCGGATTTTCAAGCGGGGATCTCGTGACGATACTCGGGAATTTAATCGATAACGCGATGGAAGCCTGCCTGCTGGAAGAGGAAAAGAACATTACTATTTTGATAGAGGGAGATCGGGATTTCCTGTTTATTGAGATAGAAGACAGTGGCTGCGGATTGCCGGCTGAAGCGGAAAAGATGTTTGACTACGGATTCAGTATGAAAGGAAAAGAAGGCAGGGGAATCGGTTTGGCTTTAGTGAAACAAATCATGGATTCCAATAAAGGAACGATTTCTGCGCGTTCACAATCTGTTGCAGGATCGATCATTACGTTGAAAGCGGGTGAACAAAATCATGGCTGAATTGGCTGTATACATCGTAGAAGATGACCCAATGGTGCTGGAAGTGAATAAGGGTTTTTTGCAGAAGCTGAATGGTTTTAAATTAATTGGAGAGTCAATGGAAGGAAAGCCGGCGATCGAACAGATTCGCGAGCTGCAGCCTGATTTGATATTACTGGATATGTATTTGCCGGATATGACAGGAATGGAACTGCTGAAACTGATTCGGGCGGAAAATGTCGCGAGCGATGTGATCATGATTACGGCAGCACGGGATGCCATTACTATTCGGGAAGCGCTCCGGTTTGGTGCCGTTGATTATTTAGTGAAGCCCTTCCGTTTCGAGCGGTTTCAGGAAGCGCTGTTGAAATTCAGTAAAAATTATTGGAAATTTCATTCGGTTGATAAATTGAAGCAGGAAGATATCGATGTATGGATGGGCAGTACAGGGAAAATTTCTGATCTGCCCAAAGGACTAAATGAATTTACAATGGAGCAGGTTTACTCAGGACTGAAAAGTGAAGGAGTGCCGCTCACTGCTGAACAGTTGGCTCAAAAAGTGGGAATGGCAAGGGTAACTGTGCGAAAGTATTTAGAATTTCTTTCGATTGATGGAAAAGTGCATATTGAGCTTCAGTATGGAAATATAGGACGTCCGACACGGTATTATTCCTCTAAATAGAATGTAAGGGCACAATAGGGAAATACCATAAAGACCATAATGTCCATTAACTTCTTAATATTGTATTTTGTCTAAAATTACTTAAAATAAAAATTATCAGATTAATGGTGATTGGGGAAGGAGCATGAGTTTCGATGTATGCTCTGAAAAGAACTTTTTTCATTGTCATGAGTTCGCTTGGAATAATCGTAATGCTTGCAGGCTGTCAGCAGACTCGGTATCCTGTCGATCATGAACAATTAAGTGGGGAAGAACGGCTGGTTATTCGCTTTTCACATGTAGTGGGCGAAGATACCCCGAAAGGTCTGGCAGCCAGAAGATTCGCCAGTCTGATGAAAGAGCGCAGTGATGGATATATCGAGGTGCAAGTCTTTCCGAACAGTATGTTGTACAAAGACGGCGAGGAAATGGAAGCGCTTTCGGATAATGATATCCAAATGATTGCACCTGCCACATCGAAAGTGACATCGATTGTACCGGAATGGTCTGTAATGGACCTGCCTTTTGCCTTTGACAGCTATGAAGAAGTCCATGCTTATATAAAGGGCAAGACCGGACAGGAACTGATCAGTAAGCTGGATCAGCAAGGTTTAGTTATGCTGGGGATGTGGGATAACGGTTTCAAACAACTGACAAATCGTGATTTTCCAATTAACGAGCCGACAGATATTAAAGGCTTGAATATGCGGATCATGCCGAGTGATATCATCGAGCAGCAATTTAATCTGTTCGGAGCATCCGCTGTGAAATTGGACTTTGATAATGTATTTCAGTCATTGGATGAGGGTTTGATCGATGCACAGGAAAATACGATGTCCAATATTACGAGTAAGAGTCTGCACTACAGGCAGGAGTATATGACTGTCAGCAATCATGGGTACTTGGGATATGTGCTGCTGATGAACAAGGAGTTCTGGGAAGACCTTCCTGATGAAGTTCGTTCATTGATTGAAGAAACACTGTCCGAAGTGAGTGAATGGCAGCAGGAAATTGCCCATAAGTTAAATGATCAGGAACTCTCCAAATTGGAAGAATGCAATTGCATTGAGATTACTCATCTCTCCGATGAAGAGAAACAACAGTGGGAAGAAGCTTTCAGCCCGGTTTACGATTTTTATCGGGGGCGGTTTGGGGCTAAAAATATAAATTCACTTCCGAAAATAAAAGGGGGAAATAAAGAATGAAAAAGTTTCTATTACTGGCGATAATCAGTATGTTTGCTATCGTAGCGGCAGCTTGTTCATCTGACAAAGAGTCTTCATCAGGTTCAGGCGACGGCGAAAAAGATACATCTTCTGATAAGCCGATCATCATCAAGTTTTCACACGTTACAGCAATTGACAGTGTGAAGGGGAAAGCAGCTGACCGCTTTGCTGAGTTAGTAGCAGAAAAGACTGACGGGAAAGCGAAAGTAGAAGTATATCCGTCATCACAGCTTTATGGGGATGCAGATGAGCTGGATGCATTGGTTTCCGGCAACGTTCATATGATCGCGCCGTCTGTTACAAAAATGGTGAAATTGGACCCTCGCTGGCAGTATGTTGATATGCCTTTCTTGTTTAAAGATCAAGATCACGCTCGCAAATTTTTCGAGAGTGACGTAGCACAAACGATTTTAAACAGTGATCAGCTGAACAGCAACGACATTATGGGATTAGCATTCTGGGAGAATGGCTTCAAACATTTCTCTAATAATAAGCACGAAATGAAAACACCTGAAGATCTTAAAGGATTGAAGTTCCGTGCACAGGCAGGAAAAGTACTTGAGTCTCAGTTCAACGCACTGAAAGCAGGAAGCGCAACGATTTCATTCGGTGAAACGTATGCAGCTCTTCAGCAGGGAACTGTTGACGGACAGGAAAATACATTCAACAACTTTGATACGCAGAAATATTCTGAAGTACAAAAACATTTGACAGTAAGTGAGCACGGCCGTTTGGACTACGCAATATTCGTTAACAAATCATTCTGGGACGGTATGCCGGAAGATATCCGCGGACAAGTGGAAGAAGCTTTGAAAGAAGCAACAGAGCTTGAGTGGCAGCTGGCTGATGAAGAAAACGCAGCAAGCTTCGAAAACATCAAGAACTCTGGAAAAGTGGAAGTTACGGAGTTGTCTGAAGAAGAGCGTCAGAAATTTGTTGATGCATTGCAGCCGGTATACGATGAGTTTTCAGATGACATCACGCCTGAATTGCTTGATGGGATCCGTGACTTAAAATAAGAAGTATGAACATCTTTGTGGGAAAGCGGAGATCATAATGCCTGTTATAAACAGGAATATGCATGCCGATCTGATAACCGGATCGGCATTTCTCTTTTCATTGGCACAGTGCATTACTTGTCGTCTTTTGAATGTGTTTTCCAAACGGGAGTTAAATTTGGAGGGACGACCAGTACTGCACTTGCAATTGTTTAATAGGTAAAGAAGGGGTGTGCTAGATAATGAAAACATTTCACAGGATTTGGAGAGGCATTGAAGAAATTTCAGCAGGAACATTTTTCTTTGGCGGTATCACACTCATTTTTTACGGTGTCATCATGCGTTATGGCTTCAACTCGCCTAAAGCATGGGTAGAAGAAGTGGTGCGTTATGTAATTATCTGGGGTGTGTTTTTAGGGTTTTCGATTGCGTTGCGGCATAATCAGCATATTCAAGTAGATCTGCTGTATGATAAGCTGCCTACGAAAATACAGAAAGTCGTTGATATATTTGCAACAAGCGTCAGCATTTTCTTCTGTCTGGCGTACACATACTACGGATACGTACTGGTAGAATCCCGTTTTCATTCGGGTATGGTATCGCTTGATGTAGGGATTCCAATGTGGATCATCTACTTGATTCTGCCGATTTCGGGTCTATTATTCACGTTGCGTTTCATTGAGAGACTTGTTCATCAGATACGCGGAAAGGATGTAAAATATGATAATCCTCTTACTTAGTATTTTCTTTATTTTGCTCCTTCTGCGCGTTCCGATTGCGATCAGTCTGGCTTTATCGACGATGGTTGTGCTGTGGCAGATCGACTTTAATATGACCATGGTGCCTCAGCGCATCTTTACCGCGCTTGACTCATTCCCAATGATGGCGATTCCAGGGTTTGTGCTTGCGGGAGTATTGCTTGCGCGAGGCGGGATTTCAAAGTATTTAATTGAGGCTTTGAAAACATGGGTTGGACACTTGCCGGGAGGCCTTTCGGTCGTAACCATTCTGGCTTGTATGATTTTCGCTGCAATTTCAGGATCAAGCCCTGCAACTGCCGCCGCTATTGGTTCCATCATGATTCCTGCGATGGTGAATGCAGGGTATGATAAAAAATATTCTATGGGACTCATCGCAGCTGCCGGTACGCTGGGCATCTTGATACCGCCAAGTATTCCATTGATCATCTATGGGATTACCGCAGAGGTTTCTATTGGTAAATTATTTATGGCCGGCATTATCCCGGGCATCCTTTTAGGAGGAGTCCTGATCGTTTCTGCTATTTTCTATGCTAAGAAAAACGGCTATAAGAGTGAGAATAAAGCGACTTGGGAAGAGAGAAGAAAGAGCTCGCTTAAAGCAATTTGGGGAGCATTCCTTCCATTCTTGATCTTGGGAAGTATTTACAGCGGAGTCGTAACACCGACAGAGTCTGCTGTTATTGCAGTATTTTACGGTATTGTAGTTTCCGCATTTATTTACCGTGAACTTCATTTCCGGGATATTCGCCCGATTATTATTGAATCGATCAATATAACTGCGATGATTTTCTTGATTATCGGTGCGGCAAGTCTGTTTGGCCTGTATTTGACAAATGCACAGATACCGCATCATATCGGTGCCTGGATTGCAGAAAGTGATATGAATAAATGGGTATTTATTTTAATCGTCAACTTGCTGCTGTTCGTGCTCGGTATGTTCTTGGAAGCTGTATCCATTATTTTGATCACGCTGCCGATCTTGCTGCCGATGCTGGTGCACTTCGATATCAACTTGCTGCACTTCGCGATCATTATGACAATCAACATGGAGCTGGGTATGATTACACCGCCGGTTGGTCTGAATTTATTTGTAGTGAGCGGGATAGCAAAGGAAAAACTCGGGGATGTTGTCCGGGGAGTCATTCCATTCATTTTCCTGATGATTCTCGTATTGGTGCTCGTCGTACTATTCCCGCAGCTTTCGTTGTGGCTGACAGAGCAAATGGATTAAAAAGCAGGTCCTTCAGTGCAGTTTTGTACTGGAGGGCTTTTTTGAATGCAGAAAAAGTTTAGTCATACAGTCAGGAAGGGAACAGTAAGGGCAGAGGAGTGACAAGAGATGGAGATCTATACGGTTGGACATTCTACACACACAAAGGAAGAGTTTTTGAAGCTTCTGGATGATGCAGGCATAGAAAAACTAGTCGATGTGCGGGCCTTTCCCGGCAGCCGGAAATTTCCTCATTTTCACGAGGATCGAATGAAAGAATGGCTTCCTGAACATCAGATTGCGTATGAACATTTTGGCAAGCTTGGCGGCCGTAGAAGAAAGTCGAAAACGGTTGATCCGGAAATAAATGATGGCTGGAATAACCAATCATTTCATAACTATGCGGACTATACGCTGTCGGACGAATTTCTAGAAGGAATCGATCAGTTAATGAAAGAAGCGAATGATGACAGGATTGCAATTTGCTGTTCTGAACGTCACCCGGCCAGGTGTCACCGGATGGTCATCAGTAATTGGCTTGCAGAACATGGCTGGAAGGTGAAACATATTATCGATGGTCCGAAAGAAAAAACACTTATTGAAGACCACGAGATCGGAAAGTGGGGTCCCCACGATGTTGTGCTTGAAGATGATGGCTCCGTTACGTATCCTGCAGAGCCGGATGAGGAAAAGGAATGATTCATAACTGTCGGGATGAAGGTCCGGGCAGTTTTTTGCGTCGTGAGTCTGGCGGAGTAATGAAAATCGTCTAATACGGAGGGGGGCGCTCCAAAAGCACGCCGGCCGCGCGTAAGTCATCGCTGAGCGAGCGAAACGACGCCGGACCCGCGCGTAACTTGAGCTTTCGCGCAACAAAACCCTCCTGCCGCGCTCCAAACTCCGTGTTTGCCACACCAATCGCGCTATCAGACGGAAACTCATCGCGTAATTTTGGCACGATGATCATACTACCTTCGTGCCTGATCATAGATGTCATCTGCGTGCTCATATTGTCGGGCGAACCGCTCATTCAGCACCCGTTCGCGCTCATGCCATTCTCCCACTTGATCATACATACCTTTCGCGTGATCATAGGACATTATAAAATTGTCGCGCTGCCGAAAAAGTTGCACAAAGAACAGGGCTGCCTTGGAAATCAGACGGAATGATTTCCAAGACAGCCCTGTTCGATTATTCATACAGCGTTTATCTGTCTTCAAAACAGATAGAATGCCGTCATGTTACATATTCATGTGCTTGAACAGTTGAAGACAAACTTTTATTTTGCTTTAAAATTATCCTATGCCAGAAACTCCGGGCTTACCGCGAGCACAGAGTTTCTGGACACTCATTTATCTTTTTTATATATTCAGATGAACTAGAAAATGTCTTACTGGCGATTATTCAAGTACTAGTTCCAGCTCCAGTTCTTTCATATATCGGTAAACAGGCACTTCATCTTTCACATTTACAGGAATAAAGTTGAATGCAACATAGCTGTCTACTGATTCAGGTTCTAGTGAGAGTGCAACGAGATTTGCAGTTGGTTGAGCCATGCTGATTACGTAACTGCCTGCTGGGAAAAAGATTGTTTTCTTGGATAGTTCAGCATCCACATTTGCAAGCATATGACCTTCATATAGGTTAGTATCTACTTTTTTATCTGTAATGACATAGCGCTCAACCTCAAGCCTTTGAGCATTTTTTGTTTTAGCTACAGTTGCCCCCTGCAGTGTAAGCTTGTCCGCAATATGATGGTAAGCGGGCGGTAAAATATAAGCGGTAGGACGGATTCTTTCTAAAGTTGGGACTCCATTCGTTGCGCTATTATAGCTGACAGGTATTTCTTTTACGGTTCCTGTAGCGACATCTACAACTTCAAGTGATTGATTTTTAACTTCTGTTCGGTCGCTTCGTAAAATAACTGTATCTTGGTCAGAGACTGATTTTCCTTTAGTAACGATTTCATCACGGGCGTCTTGTATCATCTTCTTAACGCCCTGAGCATTTTTTGCTGTTGTCTTTAAAATACTTGAATGTGTTTCAACTTGCGAAGCGACTCGTCGAACAAAGTTTTCTTTGCCAATGCCAATGCCACGGCTTTCAACTAGGAAAGAAAAGCTGGGCTGTAAACCATTTGCATTACGTCCGATTCTAGCTTCGGCACCGCCTTCATTTAACGTAACATGGCCATTCTTAGAGCCATCAGTAAAGTATTCTCTGTTTGAATAACCTTTTTTATCAAGTGCTTCAAAGACATTTTTACCGAATAAATCATCGGATTTGTCCCGTATTTGCTTAGGAATATTTAAGTTTTTACCTGATAATAATAAAATATCATGGTACTTGATAGAACCTTTTTCTCCGAAGCTCTTGAATACTGATTCACTTAATCCATATTCATGTGCGTCAACAATGACTTCGGGATTAATCTGGTTGATTGCTTTATGAAGAGCCTGTGTTTCAGGAAGTTCTAATTTCACGTGGTCCCGGTTCGCATCTAAGCGCAGAGCTGTTTGCCGCTGGAAGTATTGGGCGCCATCCGGGTTAATACGTGGATAAATGATGACGTTTATATCATCGAGTACTTCATTTCCGAGATTACCATTGGCTAACTCATTGGCCATAACGAGCATCGATTCACCGCCTGCCGGCTCATTTCCATGTACATGTCCTTGCAGCCAAACAGTTGGCTTTGCCTTAAACTCTTCTGTATCTTTGCTGCCGGCAGTTGTGAAGATCAACATAGGCAACTCTTCGCCTTCAAGAGAGTGACCTGCAATTTCCATCGTGACATTTGGATTTGCTTCCGCAATACCTTGTAAATAACGCATCATATCCGGATTGTTTGTCATCCACTTGTCTTTTTTCATACCTGGCGTTACTAATTCCATTTCAGGTTCCTTATACAACTCTAAGATCTCAGAAGACTGTGCATAAAAAGTGCTTGGCGCATAAGGTGTATACGGGAACGTTTGGCCGGCGGCTGGAGGAATGGAAGACTCGGTGGTTGCAGCAGATGAATATACAGGTGCTGCGACAAGAGTTGCTATGAGTGCTGGTAGTAATAGTTTTTTCTTTAACATGAAAATCCCCCTTAGTTAGTTAATTAGCTGGTAAGCGCTTACAAATTCAATTTATATTAGAAGCATCATGGATTCAATATAAGATACTTATATTCGAAAAATTTCGTCCAATTAGTCTAGATTATTAAAATACCATACTACTCTTATCTCATAGTATTTAATTATTTCGAGTGTGGAGTAATAATTGTATAACTTTAGTAATATTTGAATGAAAAGTAATTGGTGCACGAGTTAGATGGGAAACCAGTAATCCGAACGGTAAACCATAAAGTTACTAACAACTCAGGCATGACTTAAGGAGCGGTTTCTACCCTTTATTCAAAAAGTGTGGCAGTGAGCAGTGGCCTTATCTTCCATAGTCTGCTATATGAAATGGAATAGGGAGGAGTTTGAAATATCGACGGAAAAATTTACAAGGGGAAAGGAAGAAAATCTTAATACGAACTTAACTAGCGCGTAACTAAGGCTTCCGAACACCAAAACACCTCTTTGGCGCTCAAAGCTCCGTATTTGCCATACCAATCGCACTGTCAGACGGAAGCTCATCGCGTAATTTTGTCACGATGATCATACCACCTTCATTCCTGATCATAGATGTCATCTGCGTGCTCATACTGTCCGGAAAAACCGCTCATTCAGCACCCGTTCGCGCTCATGCCATCCTCCCACTTGGTCATACATACCTTTCGCGTGATCATAGGGCATTATAATATTGTCGCGCTGCCGAAAAAGCTGGACAAAGAACAGGGCTGTCTTGGAAATCAGACGGAATGATTTCCAAGACAGCCCCTGCTTGATTATTCATACAGCGTTTTTTCATGTGTTCCATCTGTCTTAAAAACAGATAGAATGCCGTCATGTTCATTTACATATTTTTTCGCTTTATCCAACAGCTCCGTTTTAGTGTCACCTTTGTAAATCACGTGGTCACTATTCGGCTTTTTGAATACCCATTCGTCATCGCGCGGCTTTACTTCATAATGGGGACGGCTGTCACTTTTACCTTCTACGTATTCATGTGCTTGGGCAGTAGCAATCGAGATGGCACGGCCTTCTTCATAGTTTTCCCTCAACAAAGCATTGGCAATTTCAATGGCTTTATTACGCACATCGGAATCCAAATTTTTCATGGACGGCGGATAATCATTTTTACTCCATGGCATGAATCGTCACCTCCTTCCATATAAATTCCCTTTTTTAGTAGAATGTAAACGCGTAATATGAATGACAAGCAGCTCTCTAACCGCACATTAATTTCTCGGAAAATAGAAGAATTATAGTACTTATTTATCAACCTATTCTAATTAGTTTGATAACTAACAAATTAAATGATAAAATCTATTTGATAACTAAGTAAGTTTGATCTCACTAGGGTATTCCTATGAAGATAAATAAAACAAAAGGAGTGAATGCATTGTCTCTATCCGTTAAGCAACTACTAGAGAACAAGGGGATTCAGGCTAAGCCGGAACATTTGGAGATCTTGGAAAGTCGCTGGAAGGGTATGCAAGAATTAAGAGGGACATTAGAAAATATGAATATCGAGGACGCTGACATAGGGCTTCGTAATATTCCTGGAGGTGATCATATTGGCTAAAGAATTGATTCGGAAATCTGTAGAAGAATTGGCCCCGTTATTGCAAAACGGCTCATTGTCACCGGTTGAACTGACTGCGGCGGTTTTGGATCATGCAGAAGAGACACAGGATACGATCAATGCCTATATGACATTTTACCGGGAAGAAGCAGAGCAATCAGCACGTGAAGCAGAAAAAGAAATTAAAGACGGCAACTATCGAGGCATGTACCATGGAATTCCAATGGCCTTGAAGGACAATCTGTATTTTAAAAATAAAGTGACTACGATGTCATCCAAGATTCACAAAGATTTTGTTCCGGATGATGACGCGACGGTCGTCAGCAAGCTGCGTGAAGCAGGAGTGATTTTTACCGGTAAGCTGAGTATGCATGAATACGCTTGGGGAATCACGAACAATAACCCTCATTACGGGGCGGTCCGCAACCCGTGGGATACGGATAAGATTCCAGGCGGTTCGAGCGGAGGATCCGGAGCGGCGGTTGCGATCGGTTCAAGTGTTGCATCGCTGGGAACGGATACTGCTGGATCCATCAGAATTCCGTCTTCCATTTGTGGAATTATCGGATTGAAGCCGACACATGGACGAGTCAGTAAATACGGCTGTTATCCGCTTGCCTGGACGTTGGATCATATTGGTCCGATGACAAAGACAATCAAAGATGCGGCAGGAATGATGGATATTATTTCTGGTTACGATCAAAAGGATCCTACTTCGGCTGATGTGCCGGTCGACCAGTATTTACAGAAGATTCAAGGGAATGTGAAGGATTTAGTGATCGGTGTAAATGAAGAGTATTTCTTTAAAGAAGTGGACAATGAAGTAGACCAGATCGTGCGCGGAAATATTCAAGCACTCGTGGATCAGGGAGCTAAAGTAGAGGTTGTGAAAATTCCTTCCTTAAAGTACGCAGAATGGGCGGAATTAGTCACATCACTTTCAGAAGCTTCTACGATTCATCATGAAGATATGCTGAAGCGACCTCAGGACTTTGGCGATGATATCCGCATGCTGTTTGAACTGGGTGAACTGCCTTCGGCTGTAGATTATTTGCAGGCTCAGCAAGTTCGCCGTCAGCTGAAACAAGAATTCCAGCAGGCTTTCCAGAAAGTTGATGTGCTGATCGCACCGACATTGCCAGTAGTGGCGAGCACCATTGGAGATGATACAGTAGACTTGAACGGTAAGCAAGTGGATCTGATTGATAATATCATCCGCTTCACAGGACCAAGTAACTTGACAGGATTGCCTGCGTTGTCGGTGCCCGGTGGACTGAAAGGTAATCTGCCGGTAGGTGTTCAGATTATTGGGCCTGCATTTTCAGAAGCTCTTCTGCTGGATGTCGGATACGCGATCGAACAGACGAATCCAATGAAAGGCAGAACGGCGCCGTTATTATCAAGAGCGTAAGATTATATAGATTCCAGTTGCGATAAGGAAAGACACTTTGCAATACAAATAAACCAAAAACTCCGCGATCAACCCAAGATCGCGGAGTTTTTGGTATGTATCCGCTCTTCGACTAAGCGGTACAATTGTATTCGACGTATTAGTTTCTTCGCTATCACAAACCCAGCTGCACCAAACTTCAACCCAAATCCGTTTGTGCAATTGGTGTTACTAGTAGTATAGCCTGTGAGGAACAGAATAAACGTAAAACTTCGAACTGTGAAGAATGTCATGTGACTGTAGTCTTTGGCATGAAAATGAGATAAATTACAGGAACCTTACAGCTACCTTTCATTACGTTAAGATATGAAAAACCTCCTAACTTTATGCATAAAAGTTAGGAGGTTTTCTTACATTAATTTTGAAATAAACATCGTCGCAATTCCGAAATAGATTAACAAAGATAGAATGTCGTTAATCGTAGTAATGAGGGGACCGGACGCAACTGCCGGGTCCACTTTGAATTTATTTAGGATCAGCGGGATGACAGTTCCCGCAATGGTACCGATGATCAGCGTAGCGACCAATGATGAACCTACTACCAGTCCCAGTGTAAAACTGCCTTGCCAGACATAGGCGATAACGGAAATCACAGCACCGCAGACAACACCCAGAATAATACCAACAATTAATTCGCGGGATATTAGGTGAAGCGACTTTTTCATTGTCATATCTTCGGAAACTAAACCGCGGACGACAACAGCGAGTGATTGCGTACCCGTATTACCGGTCATACCTGCAATCATTGGCATAAAGAAGGCGAGTGCTACAACAGCTTCCAGTGTTTCTTCAAAACGAGAAATAATACTTCCTGAGACCAGTCCAATGAACAGCAGCAAAATGAGCCAAGGCAACCGGCGATAAGCAGCGGTCAGGGCAGGGGTGTGAAAGTCGATTGATTTTCCGGAAGCAAACAGCATCTCGATGTCTTTATTAGCCTCCCGTACAACGATATCCAGTACTTCGTCCGCTCGGATGATCCCTACTAAGATGTTATTTTCATTGACGACAGGAAGAGAGACGAAATCGAAACGTCCGATTAACTTGGCAACCTCTCCCTGATCGGTCGTGTCGTGCACTTTGGCGATGGACATTTCCATAATATCCTTCACACAGGTATCTTCCTCTGCGAGCAATAAATCTCTGTAAGATAAGACTCCGACAAGTTGTTTATCGTCATTAATAATATAAATATAATTCAGGTAATGGGCGAATGCTTCATAATGTTTTAATTTTTCCACAGCCTTGCCCACTGAGTAGGATTGATGTACCCACACATATCTCGTTGTCATAATACGGCCTGCAGAGTTTTTTGGAAATTTTCTCTGCTGCCGGATATTTCGTTTTTCTTCCTGGCGCATTTCGGCAATCAATTTTTCTACTTGCTTATCAGGAAGATCTGACAGTAAATAAGATAAGTCCTCGCTCTTCATTTTATCGAGTAATTCTGTCGCACGGGCAGGGCCTACAAGTTCCAGTGCGCGCAATTGTTCATTTCTAGTTAAGAATCCCAGCATTTGAATTAACGTATCAGTTTCCAGTATTTCTAAAAATAGTGTATGACGCTTTCTGGGAAGACGCCGATATTGAGCTGCCACTTCAGCAGGCTCCAGTTCATGAACCGCTTTTTTCAGGGAGTCCATATTCCCGTCTTTGATCAGCTTGATCATCGCTCTTGAAATATCATCTCGATTATTTGTCAATGGCATGTTCTGCACCCCGTTTACATGTAAATAGTAGTTATCTATCTAGTTATCCCCCAAATAACTAGAAAAGAAACAAGAAATAACTGACGACTGACAAAATGCCATAAAAAAAGAGCCTCCGTTTAAGGGAAGCTCCTTCGTAAGTCTATCAGATTAATGGTCCTCTGCCCCGTGGCTTAGGATCAGTCAAAGGATCGCGAGTTTCATTTCGATTGACCATTGGATTGGGATCGATTAACGGGCTGCGTTCTGTATCCGCATTCGTGCCTGTACGATCTGTTCCTGTTAATGGATCATAAAGCTCTGAATCAACTAAAACTAAAATCTTGCCGTGTTCGAAGTGTTCATTATAGCGGTGTGCTTCTTCGTCAGGGATTCCCATTCCGATCAAAGCTCCGGCCAAGCCGCCTACACCGGCACCGGCTGCTGCCCCGGTAATACCGGCAATAATCGGTCCGGCGGCGATGATCGGTCCGACTCCGGGAATTGCCAGTGCACCCAATCCGGTTAATACACCGCCGAGTCCTCCGAGCAAGCCTCCGGTGGCAGCGCCGGTAGCAGCGCCTTCGCCTGCATGAGTATCTGTTTCTTCTACTACATGATCCACCTCGGCTGCATCCTTACTGATGACGGAAATTTCATCTGCCGTGTACCCTTGACGTTTCAAGTTCTCAATCGCTGCAATCGCTTCTCTGTCTGTGTCATAAGTTCCTACTACATGTCGTTTCGCCATAATTAGTTCCTCCTCTAATTTTTTGCTGCCTATTTTCTTACTACTAAAAAACTACCCTGTTTTCTATAACGTAAAACGTATTGGGGAAATTGGAGATTCGACAGGAGAGGGGGGAGTACGAGAAAAGCTCGACAGAATATCCTTATTAGATACAATTTTCTTTCTTCAGGACATGCTTGTAACATAAGTCTTTTCTTTGTAATGCACTCGACTGATAACTGTAATGAAACTGTAACAAAGGGTTGGTAAGCTGTACCTAATCAAAAAAATTAGGGGTGGCATATTGAAGAAGGTTTTATTTTCGTTAGCAGTAGCCATGATGATGACAATCTTCACGAGCGGAATGAACGAGACATCCGCGGCAGCTTCTGTACACACAGTTAAAAAAGGTGATACATTATATAAAATTTCGCAGATGCACAAAGTGTCTGTTACCAATATAAAGAAATGGAATAACTTAAAATCCTCAGTGATTAAGCCGAATCAAAAGCTTCGCTTAGTGAAATCATCAAAAGTGGCTTCCAGCACATCTTCGGCAAAATTACCTTCACGCAATGATGATCAGGCAGTGAAGGAGTTCACGGTGAGTGCAACAGCGTACACAGCACACTGTAACGGCTGCACAGGCTTAACTAAAACAGGCTTGAACTTACGCAAGAATCCGGATTTAAAAGTCATTGCCGTCGATCCGAATGTGATTAAATTAGGAACGAAAGTACATGTCGAAGGGTATGGCTATGCAGTAGCCGGCGATATTGGCAGTGCGATCAAAGGCAATAAGATTGATGTATTTATTCCAAATAAAACACGTGCGTACCAATGGGGCCGCAAAAACGTTACAATTAAAATTCTTGATTAATTAAAAAAACTGGACCGCCTATATAAAGCGGGTCCAGTTTTTTGTTTTGAATAGGAATATGGAGTCTGCACCAAAATGTGTGCTTGACAGGCTATTTCATGAGCAGTTTGAGACTGGACTGTGATTGCGCAATATAGGGTAAGTGGGAAGAGACCGTTTCCCTGCCTTAATTTCTGCGCTCTTTGCAGAAATTAAGGCAATACAGAGTTCCTTCTGCACGCTATTTTCGCTTCGCTCCCGCAAGTTGTCTCACCTGTCGGGCTGATCCTCCCAGAGTCGCCTAAAACCAGTGCTCCTAACGCTGCGCTTTTACTCGCAAAAGCCGTTCTTCGTGACGGCTTTCACTCCGGTACACTGGCTGGTGTTTCAATATTTTTTGTGTGAGTGGCATATGAGCATACTATTTGAGACTGTCATAATAGGTATGGTGTTCATGCAATGCTTAGTATATTGCAAAGGCTTAGATTTTGGTGATCAATGCGTTTGCAGAGTCGAGTAACGAAAACTATAGCAACGAAATACGCACTCTGCAAAAAAGCAGCATGTCATACATTCTACACGCCAGCGAAGGCGCAACTGCGGGGTCGGCCTTACGCTATGAGCCTGCTGGCACGTTCTTCGCCAGTAGGCTCATAGCGTAAGGCAATCCCCCAGCGTCGAAGCGGGTTTAAACTGCAAACTCACACTTCAATTAAAATCCCTACAAAGTCGAGAAACGAAACCCGCATATATTAAATCCACACACTACCAAAATGCAGCAGGATTTTCGCAATACGCAGGTGACAGGTTGTCAAGAACAGATTTTGGCGTAGACTCGGAATATGAATTAAAAAAACATGAATCTTTCTACTGAAAGAATTCATGTTTCGATTATACAAATGAAACTACTTGATTTTTTCCATTACGTTTTGCTCTGTACAAGGCTAAATCCGCTAAATGAAATAAATCTTTAAAACTTCTCACATCGCGCTTCTGATTATCAGCCAGACCCATACTAATGGTAATTTGATCGGAAATATCTGGGAGTTCCAATGAGAGCGCTTCCACCTTATTTGCGATATCCAATGCTTTTTTCGTGGCATCCTCCAGAGTGATGCCTTTCATGACTAAAACAAATTCATCTCCGCCGAAGCGTCCCAGCACATCATCTTTCCGTATTGCAGAAGAGCAGATCCTTGCCACTAATTTAATGGCTTCATCACCAGCCAGATGGCCGTATGAATCATTAATAACTTTCAAGTTATCCAGATCAAATGCAATACATACAATCGTATTTTTTGTGACAGCAGAATCTGTTAGCCATCTATCAGTTGTTTCTTCCAGATACTTACGATTATATACACCTGTCAAAAAATCGATATGTTCGTACTTCTGTACTGTAGAATTTTGTAAACGAAGTTTTAATTCCAGTGAAGTTTTAACCCAATTTTGATTTTCGAGTTCGTGCAGTAAATCAATGTATTCTTTTTGAATGAGTGCCAATTCATCAAAGCTGCATAGTTTTTCTGCCAGAGCAATCCTCTTTTGCTGGATTACCTTTAATAGTACATAGTCATGAAGCAGCTCCTCTTTCTCCTTCGCGAGAGTGTAGAATTGAAATGCCTCGGCAGGGTGTTCAAGCATCTCATGAAGACGGCCTTTTAAGATTGTCAGGAATGCTTTCTCACGCGGGAAATCGTCCAGCTCAGATAGTTGGTTCAAACAGTTTATGCTTGTCAGCGCCACGTCGCTGCGTTCCAGATTGAGAGAGGATTCAATTAATTGCAAATGAGCACGGATAGAAAGAATCAATCGGTCTTTTGCATACAAATTAGCAAATTTCACGGCTTTCTGCGCTGCTTTCATTGCTTCAGGAAACTTTTTCAGTTTGTTCAGCGCATTGCTGAGGTTGCTGTAAGCGATACTCGCATAGATAAAGTCCTCGGTTTCCAAAGCAATCGACAGAACGTCTTCTATCAATTTTCTGCCATGTTCATAGTCGGCAGCAAATGCACTTACAAAATATTGTAAGTAGTAGGAACGCATCCAATCCGATTTTGTTCCATATGACAGGCAGCCTTCATGATGCGCTTCAATATGAAAGAGTACTTTTTCGAAGTTGCCTGTATAGTAATAGGCCAATGCACTGCTATAATGCGCCGATAAAATCGCTTCAGCATCAGAAAAACGAATTCCTTTTTTCAATAACTCCTCAGCAGCTTCAGCTACTTTGTCATAATGTCCTTCGTTTCTATATTGACTAATCGAGCGCTGCAGAGAGCTGATCTCATCTTCAAAAAGCATATTAGTCCCTCCCTCATTATCTATTTATTGTAATTAAGGACTAAAGTTTTAAAAGGTGCATGTCTTATTTGCTATCATTATAACACATCTTACCATAAATAGAGTGGAGAAATAGAGTTATTTAAGAATAGTTAGACTTATTTAACAGCCTTCTAGTTTTTTGTACCCCACTCCGATAATAGATAAACGTCCTATTTTAGAAATGAGAGAATTATTGTTTTTAGTAGGAAGGTTCTAGTTTACTTACGCTGAATAGTTTTAAAGTGCCGGATGAACAGCTCAGGTTCATCAATTATTTCGAAAGTGAATACTCCCTCGTGTGTATGAAGGTAAAAGAGCCCTGTTTGACCGGAAAAGGGGCGATAAGACAAGTCGAAAACATCCTTGAGAGGAAAAGTGCGGTGGGAAGTAGTGATGCGATCCTGAAATAAACTAATGGAATGAAACGATTTATGGTAGGTCTGTTCCAAACGGTCAACGACTCGCTGGATAGAAATGTAGGAAAGAGATTGAATTAGCTGTTCTGAAGAATGACTCATATGAAAACCTCCTGTTCGCAGTATCATGGTAAGGATCAACTAGTGTAAACGACAATTCTGCTGCAGAACTAAGTGCGCCGAATGGAATGAATAAGCTGTGCTGCACCCGCAAACAGAAGGAAAACAATAGCTCCTGTCATATCTAAGTAAACATCTTGTATAGTAGCAGTGCGGCCGCCTGTAAATGATTGATGCAATTCATCCGCACAGGCTAAAATCAAGGTGATAAGGGCGGCTCCAACTAAGCGTCCTTTGCGTTTGGGGAGCAGCCAGTAAATGATGAGAGCTAAAAAGCCGAATGTTAGAAAATGAGCGGACTTTCGAATTAAGAATTCCACAAAATGATAGTAACCGCGCTCTTCAACTGTAATAGGACGGTCCCAATAAGAAAACTCCAATTTAGCAAGCAGGTTTTTCCCAGGCTCACCGGGAAGGAGTTGTTCAAGAGTGGTCACAAGGGATTGCTGTTCATACGTCTGGCTTGATGAAACAGCTAACCCGATTAACAGGGAAAGCAGCAGTAGAAAGACGAGTAATTTTTTCATACTTGAATTGTATCATAAAAACTTTCATGGATAAATTTTTTAGGAAGAGAAGGTCTTCAGTTAAAATATGCAACTGAAGACCTTTATATTAGTCTATTTCGGATTGGTTCATTCTATTGACAACGCGTATGTCTTTCAGTCTTCAGGCTATCGTTTCGCTTCCATTCCGCGAGACTTTCAAATGAATTTAAAAGAAGGATAAGAAGATGGTATACATAGTTGTTTCAACGTGGAACTGTTCTGGCAACAATCTATCAAATTGTTTTCCTTCTATATAGTAGACTAATTGCAAGAGGATATGCAGACCAATATTTTTGTAGAGTAGTAGATACCATTTAAAGACAACTAAAACCTGAAATTTCCATTACCAATTGTGAAAGTATATGCTAGGATTTAACTCGGATGGTTAAAAACTTCGACTTTTAAACTTCTTCCTGTTAGTAATTATTTTTGGGACAAAGTGAATGATTAGTAAATTGTGAAGAGGGTATAAGAGTGGAAGAGCGTTTTTATTTAAACCGCTCCATGTGTCATCAACCAACAGTAAAAGCATTAAAGGAGGAAATTAATTAATGAAAGTTCAATCGAAAAAATACTCTAAATACTTAACAGGTGTAGCGTCAGCAGCATTAGTCGCATCCGCGGTGGCACCAGTTGTCAGTGCAGCAGACTTTAACGACGTGGCCGATACAAACTCACACAAAGCGGCAATTGACGCATTATCCAATGCAAAAGTAATCTCAGGATATCCTGACGGTTCTTTCAAGCCGAATAAGACATTGAGCCGTTCTGACGTTGTAAAATTGATGGGTAAATGGCTTGTATCTATGGGATATGAAATTCCGAAAGACTATAAAACGAATCCAAGATTTACAGATTTAACGTCTAAATCAAACGATGAACTATTACAATCTGCAGCTATTGTCAGAGACAATAATGTATTTAAAGGCTATGAAGACGGTTCTCTTAAAGCAGCAGGTTCCATTACTCGTGAAAATATGGCGATCGTCTTGGTGCGTGCGTATGATGCTGTGAATAAAACAGACCTTATCTCATATGTAAAAGAACAAAAGTTTGATAAAGATGTTGTAGATTTAGCAAAAGCGAAAGCGGAAGCGCGTACTGCAATCGACGTACTCGATTACTTCGACATTACAAATCCAGCTGCACCGAACTTCCGCCCGAAAGAAACAACAACACGTGCGCAGTTCGCTTCATTCTTATATAAGACCAGCCAAGTAGAGAAGCCGGGTGAAGAAACACCTGAAGCTCCTGCAGTGGCGGAAGTTACTTCTGTTGAAGCAGTTGGCGAGAAGGAATTGACAATCAAAGGAAAAGATCTTGGTAACCTGAAGGCAGAACAGCTGACAATCGAAGGAAATGAAGTTGCTTCATTCACAGCTAATGCTAACGGCACTCAAGGAACAGTGGAATTGAAGAATCCACTGACATCCGGCAAAGAAATGACTCTGAATTACACAGTGAAAACTGAAGGAGAGCCGGATCAAGTCACACCGTTTAAGTTTACTTATACGTATGAAGTAGCAAAAGTTGTTGCTACGACTACACAAGTGAACGCAGGAACTGAAGGTCAAGTATTGGGCTTCAATGTGAACGGAGCACCAGCTGACATGAAAAAGCTGAAAGAAGCCGGCTATACGGTGGAATTCCAAGCTACGAAGGACGTATTCGCTAATAAAGCAACGGGAGAATTGAATAAGGATAAGTTAGTAAAAGGTACTTCATTCTCTTATAAAGTTACAGTTTCAAAAGATGGCAAGCCTATGGAATCTGAATTAGTAGACGTTAAAGTAGTAGAATACGGCTCTTATGTTTCTTCTATTGATGAAGTGACAGTTACACAAGATGGAGTTACTGTGAAGAACGGTAAGTTGGCTCTTGGCACTACTGCAACAGTAAAAGCTACAAAAGCAACTACTGTGAACGGCACGGTTGTAACTGATCCTGCAAATGCTACTTATTCATCATCGAAGCCGAGCGTAGCGACTGTAACATCTAATGGAACGATTACGCCGATCAGTACAGGTGATGTGAATATTATTGTTAAAGTCGGAGATGTGACTAAAGAAGTTTCATTATCCGTTGTAGCCGGCAGCAGAACACCTGCGAAAGTAGAAGCAGCTGCTTCAAATGTTCTCGAAGGTAAAACACAGGATATCAACCTGACAATTACTGACCAGTATGGTGATATGTTTAAAGGTGATGTAACTTTAGAATCTAAAGACAGCACTGTTGGAACGGTATTACCAAGTGCGCAAACTGTTACTGATGGTAAAACAACAATTAAGGTGACAGGCGTTAAAGCAGGCACAACAGAGATCCAAGTTAAATTCGGCGGCAATGTAGTCGGTACAGTTCCTGTTACAGTATCTGACGATGCTCAAGCTGCAAATACTAAACTTGAGCCAGCAACTGCGGGCAAAGATTTAACACTTGATATTATGAAAGGTTCCCAGGATAGTACAGTAGACTTGGTTTGGAACAAATACAATCAGAATGGCACATTGGTTGGGCAGGATCCAATTAAGGTGGATACGTACACGATCGTATCATCTGATCCATCAGTAGCTAAAGTTGGTGCGAAAACAGCTGCCGGTGTCGTAACGATCGAAGGTGTTAAAGCAGGCACTGCAACTATCCAAATTAAAGAAGGCGACATTGTTCGTGCTTCTGCAACAATTACAGTCAAAAATTCTACACCGACAATCTCTGCTGTGAACTTTGAAAATACACAGACGGTAAAAACAACTGCTTTGGATGTAAAAGTTCTAAAAGAAGCTGGTATTACTCTTACTTCAACAGAGCATAAAGCTAAAATAGACGGCAAAAACATCTATATTGATCTTGGTGGTACAACAGGTAAATATGACGAGGACGCTGATATTCTAATTGGTGAAATCAACACTAGTTTCTCAGGTGCATCTGATGCGATTACCGATATTGTCATTGAAGACGGTTCTATTAAAGGTAAGGTTAAAGCGGGTACTGAAGGTACTCTAGTCGTCAGCGTGACAAATGCTGAAGATAGCAGTAAAGTAGCAACGAAAGATGTCTCTGTAAAAGTTCCTGTTCAATAAGACATTTAAAACTATTAACCCATTCCCCAATTCGTTTAGGGGAATGGGTTTTTTACGTTTACTAAGCCGCTTACCAAGGGTACAGATAAAGTAGAGCAGATAAGCTTTAGAGAGGAGTGGGAGTATGAGTTGGTTAGAAGGAATTAATTTTACGACTTCATTGGTTATTTTACTGATATTGGCTGTGCCGATCAGCATCATAATATTCTTGTATTTTTTTGACCGGAGTCAAAAGCAACATGCAATTTTACGTAACTATCCTATATTAGGCCGTGTGCGTTATATGTTTGAGAAGGCGGGTCCTGAAGTCAGGCAGTATTTATTTAACGACGATAACAGCGGAAAGCCATTCAGCCGGGAAGAGTATTTACATATGGTTATGCCTGGCAAATACTTGAGCAGTGTCATAGGCTTTGGATCTAAGCGGGACTTTCAGGAGCCGGGACACTATATCCGAAATTCTATGTTCACTATGCAAAATGAAGAAATGCGTGTGGACAATGAAAATTTGTTGAAAACGATGCGCTATGAAGTGGATTCCGATAATTTATTTTCCCGGAAAGAGCACCGTGAGGAAGTAACGACACTTCCTTGGCTGCTTCCTGAAGATGATGCCATTGTTTTAGGACCTGACTGTGAGCAGCCTTTTATTGTACGCAGTCTGTTAGGCCAGTCTGGTATGAGTTACGGTGCTTTGGGAGAACATGCGATTACCGCGCTCTCAAAAGGAATCGGCATGGCTCAGGGTGCATGGATGAACACAGGGGAAGGCGGTGTGTCGGATCATCACTTGGCAGGAGGCGCGGATATCATTGCGCAGATTGGGTCTGGTTTATTCGGGTTCCGTACGGAAGGCGGAGACTTCGATATAGAAAAAGTGAAAGAAAAGGCCAAGGTTGCGCAAATTAAAGCTTTTGAAATCAAGCTGGCGCAAGGTGCAAAAATGCGCGGCGGACACGTAGAAGGAGAAAAAGTAACGGAAGAAATTGCGGCGATACGGAATGTTACACCGTTTACCTCCATCAACAGTCCGAATCGTTTCAATCAATTCAATGACTTTGCGACATTATTTACTTTTATAGAAGATATTCGGACAGCAGGAGGAAAGCCGGTAGGCATTAAAATCGTTATTGGCGGAAAGCAGGACGCCGAAGAACTTGCCGCGCATATGGCGGAGAGCGGAATGGGACCTGATTTCATTTCATTGGACGGGGCAGAAGGAGGCTCTGGCGCCACTTATCAGGATTTAGCCGACAGTGTGGGCTTGCCGTTGCGTTCAGCGCTTGTTTTATTAGATGATGCTTTGAGAAAATATGAGGTCCGTGATCGAGTTAAAATTATTGCCTCAGGTAAGATTATTACTCCGGATAAAGCGGCGATTGCTCTTGCGCTGGGGGCAGATCTCATACAGGTTGCACGAGGTTTTATGATTTCAGTAGGGTGCATCATGGCAGAGCGGTGTCACACCAATACTTGTCCTGCAGGGGTCGCCACAACCGATAAACATCTGCAGCGCGCGCTTGTTGTGGAAGAGAAAAAGTTCCGCGTCACGAACTATATTTTGACGATGCGCGAAGGATTATTTCGTGTAGCAGCAGCGGCAGGACTGGATTCACCGACAAAGTTTGAGCGCCATCATGTGATTTATAAAGATGAGCGGGGCCGAATTCACTCAATAGAATAAAAAAAGGACCCGATGAGTAATTCATCGGGTCCTTGATATATTAAATTCTTCTAAAACTATTAAATTTAGATTTCCAATACGGGTTGCTCAGGCTGACAACTTCGGATTTCTTTCCGCCGGCATGAACAAACTTATTATTACCTACATAAATACCTACATGAGAAATTCCTTTTCGGTATGTATTATGGAAGAATACTAGATCCCCTGGTTTTGGCGAGGAAATTTTAGAGGACTGTTTATACTGTCCTGTTGTTGTTCTAGAAACAGATTTTCCGTTCTTTTTGAACGAATACTGAATGAAACCGCTGCAGTCAAAACCTCTTGTAGTCGTGCCGCCAAAGCGATAAGGAATACCGCGCAGGTTCATTGCTGTTTTCACAACACCAGAACCGGCTTTAACAGGTGCAGAAGCTGCTACTGCTGTCGTCTTTTTCAAAAGTGAACTCAAAACATAACCTTTTTTTCCGTTAATCTTTACTTTGTACCACATTTCATTGCCTGCACTTTTTTGGTGAGTTAATTGAACCCGTGTGCCTTTTTTTAGAGAGAAAACTTTTCTATGTTTTGTGCCGGCATCTGCCCGGACATTTATATTGTTAGTCGTTATGTATGTACCGCTTTTCGCTGTTGCTTTACTTGCCGCATCAGCACTTCCGCCCGTGAACCCCATAATCATTACCGCTGCCATCAACATTGAACACAAAAACTTCTTCATTCTGATTCTCCTTCGGAATAATGTATGTCTTGCTCTCTAGCTGCAAGATACATATTACACGAGATAAAGAATCTAAACATTACGTTCTGATTAAGAAGGGGTTACAGAGTTGTAATCTTGTAATGAAACTGTAATATAAAAAATCAGCCGCCTCGTTTTGAGACAGTTGATTTTCTTATAGTACTATCTTGGAAATTTACTTTAGAGCATCTGTAATGATAGAGACTGAACCGTCGCCGGTAATATCATTTTCAGCAATCAGTGGCTCATTTGGACTCTCCATGTCCTGTACATCAGAAGCTAATACTTCTGGTGGGACGGGGTTTTTCAACGGTTCGTATCCGCCGTATGAAGGCTCAGTTTCCTCGAAGTTCTGCAGTTTTTGAGAAATTCTCTCCTGCATGAATGAATCGGGTCTGCGATCCCGGTCAGTTACTGGTTGGGAAGCAGCAGGGGACAGCCCGTCAGTGTAGAATGGCTCGTTTTTCGAATAAACACTGTAAGCCCACCCCTCATCAACGTACAACAGCATCCCGCCATGCTGGACTTCTTCGTAATACTTATTAGTCTCCTCATCATCCATCCCGACATCATGCATCATTTGTCTAACTTTATTCTCACCGGAGATTAACCCGATAAAACGGTCTGTCCACGATTCAAATGCAGAATTCACGTCCGCCGCTGTTTGACTGCGGAGCATGCTTACATCCACTTCATTTTTAGCAATCACATAAATATTATCGTCAAGATAGCCTGTCAGCTTTAATTCTTCAATCTTGTCCAGAAGGTCAGAATGGTCATAATACACACCGATAAATGTCTTGTTATTCATTTCATCCATTGTATTGCCTCCTCTATTATTTCAGATTGGGTAGTATTGATATCATACCCCCTTGTGAAATATGAAAACCTGGAGCAAGCAGGGAATTAGAGAGAAAAAAACCGGCAAGAGCATTAGACTCTTTGCCGGTTTGGGCAGTTATCTTTGAATAGTTACTTTTCGCTCTCCGACCAATCTGCCGTTTTGATCATAAGCAAGGAAAGTGGCATAAGAAGCCAGTTGGAAATCCCTGATTTCATATTGTCCTTTATTCATCATGTAAATATTATGTCCTCTGTGGGCAAGTTCATAATCAAGGTCTCCCGAATGTGAAGAGAAACGGACGATGACTTTGCCGATTGTGCCACATGCATTGGATACTTCCGTTTCCATCAGCACGTCATTATTTGTTACTTTGACGGAAGGGAAGTCAAAAACAGTTGCAGTAAGAGAACAGGTCGGCATGGGAACACCGCAGTTGATCTCTTGCAGAATAGACTGATAGACCATTGGCAGTTCGATGCTGTCTTGAATGTGGTGATAGCTGCCGCGTGTGTCTCTCGCGATTTCTTTCAAAAATGCTTCATCCACATCTTTTCCAAGACCGATTACGAAAATCCGGATGTCCCGGCTTTGCGCAATCTTTACTTGTTTACGGACGTCTTCTTTAGAGGATTTGCCGTCTGTCAGCAAGACAACATATTTCTTTCTGTCGGTTGTGAACCGGCTGAAAGCTTCAGCTAACCCTTTGGAAATGTCTGTTCCGCCTGCTTCTCTGACACCATCTACTGAGTTGGCAACGATCCAAGGAAATCCTTTACTTAAGAACATCCCTCTATTCGTAAAGTGTGTTGCAATATTATCGTCTGCATTTAATGCATAGATAAATTCTTTTGTTTTATCTACCCGAAAACGTTTTGGATCATTCCGCTTCATGCTGCCTGATGAGTCGATTACGAATCCGATTTCCGGCTTATCAGCAGTACATGTTGTATCTGCGATGATTGGAGGCGCGAATGAAACAGGAATCGAAAACTTTTTATTAAGAATGGAGTAGAGTGTATCCTCGTCAACACTTGACCGAGAGATGGCAGTCGCAGTAATTTCATCCTTTACCGCATAACGCGGTGTATTGAATACAGCAGTGGCCTGCCCATTATAGAAATTTGGATTTGAATTCTCAAACGGCAGTCCATTCAATGATTCGAGTTTCAAGTAACCATTGAATCCGTAGATTCTATCTCCGCCTGGCCGGGCAAGTGTTGCCGTCACGGTAGTCTGGCCAGTTCTTGGATAGTCGTTTAGAACATCCATCTGAATCTCTGCTTTCGGTTCATAAGTCAGAGTGGCGGCAGCAGCCGGGAGTATGCAGCTTCCTGTTTTGACTACAGGCGTTACCGTGATGGTATCGCTCGTCAGCTTTGTTGTCTTTGGAGCTATCACTTTAAGAGTTAATTCGGGACCATCTGATGTAACAATCGCCTGTTTGGGATAAGTCAGATATCTGCCAATATATTTATCGTTGTTCCAAACCTCTTCATATCTTTCTATTTCAAAAGTTGCACCGCTTGCAGAGCTGACCTCAAACTCCATTTCCTTTTCATATGGAATCAAATTACCGTTACAGTCTCTGAATGTAAAAGTAATGAAAGTAGAGTCCCTTCCATTCGCAGTCAAAACAGGTTTCTCGATATCCACTCCTACTGTATTTCCAGGATTATTACCGCCTGTTCCAGGAAGAGAAGGCTGGCTGGGACGTTCAAAATTCATTTCATCATCCTTAACGAAATTGGCGGGATACTGAAATTTACTGTTATCTTTTCCAGTAGCTTTGGAACTAAGTCCCTCCAGCTCACAGCCTTCACTGCGTGACATTTTATATAGGTAATACACCATTTCAGCACGCGTCAGCTCATCTGCCGGTCCGAAGTCTGCGTAATCATTTTTACCAGTAAGTCCGTTGGCAATGTCGTTTACATATAAGTAATAGACTGCCTCATGCTTGGACAAATCGAGTCCCTGATAGGCAGCAAAAATCCGTGCTGCGTCAGCTTTTTTTACGGAAGCATCTCTCGCATAACGGTTCGTGAATCCATTCAGCGGCAAAAAATGACTTCGTAAATAACGGTAATTGCCCATTGCCTTATGTTCGCCGGGCAACGCGGCGAATGAATTCGGTGAAGTACAGTCAAACCGGACGAGCATAGTCACCAACTGTGCTTCTGTGATCGCCTTGTCGGGTCTGAATGTTCCGTCCTGATACCCCGAAGTCAGTCCTTCATCCTTCGCCCACTGGATTGCATCTTTTGCCCAGTGGCGGTCAGGTACATCTGTAAATGAACTTTTGGCGGAAACTTGCGTTGGCACTAACAGAAATAAAGCAAGCAGCATTCCCCAAATATAGGTGTTACGAGTTTTCAATTGAGCCGGCCTCCATTCTTATTGGAAGAAAATATCATCCCGATAATTTTGTTTTAAATCATTCTCAAGGAAATCCAGGAAACGAGATGTGATCAGTGCAGCTTGTGCTCTCGTCAATTGCTGCTGCGGGTTAAAACGGTTGAATTCATTACCTTGAATGAGACCCAGCTCCGTCGCAACATACACACTGTCTTTCGCCCAGCCCGAAATTTTATGATCATCGACATAGTGTGTCTTAAATCCGGGACTTGGAGCTCTGCCTTCCATTCCAAGAGCGCGTACGAGTATCGCAACAGCCTGGACTCGTGTAACCGGGCTGTCCGGCTGGAATAAATCAGGCGTTACCCCTGTAATGATGCCTTGCTCGACAGCGCTCTCGATATACATATAGTCAGGGTCTTTTGTGGATAAGTCCTTAAAAATCGGTACTCTCGGAACTTTGCTTTTCTTCGGTTCTTCCAAAACACGCAAGTCTACAGCTTTTAAAATACCGACTGTATACTGGTACCGTTTCATTGGTGTATTCGGTGAGAAAAACTGAGATTTCTCATCAAAGATCCCCAATGAATACAGTTTTTGAATTGCGTCTTTTGCCTGATGGCGGTCCAAGTCACGGAATTTAGGGACGATCAGACGCTCAATTTTCGGTGTGTTTTTCTTCTGCAATTCTACTTTGCCTTTCCCGGCACCGAATGGAATATTATATTCATACTCACTGACCATATCGGAAGAACTCACGACGGAGTGACCGCCGGTGAAGCTGGAGAGAGAAGGGTCAAATGGTTCATAAACCAGCACTCTGGATTTACTGTCAGAAGCTTTGCTTGTGACAAAGGCAGAGCCGCGCGGTGTAACGATTTCTGAGTCCATTAATTGAGTTTCAGTAGCGCCCCAGAAGTTTTTATAACCCATACTGCGGCCGTTTAAATGAACCGTAATGATCTCTTCCTTTTTTGCAGTAGTATCTTTAAATTTGTAAATTTTGCGGCCGACCATATTGCCGGAGTAGTAGCTTGAAGCAGGCTGATTGTCAGAGACAGTGCCCTCGGAGTATTGATAATCTTCCAAAGTGTACGTATTTTTCCCGATCGTCACTTTTTCCGAGTAACTCTTTACTTCAAATTGTGCGGTAGTCTGTCCTTTTCCGGCATGATCACTGACGTTCGCCGTGTAATTTACGCTTCTTGTCAGTTTATCGCCATTTGCACTCGTCAGCGTAAAACGATTGGTGCGTGTCAGGGTATTCTTATTTTCCTTTTCTGTGACGACCGCTTTACCGGAAAATTGAATAGGATAGCCGGTCAGGAAAAACAATTCTTTGTACTCGTATTCATTCATCACGCCGCCGTTTACGTCGACAGGGCCTGCTGATGCAGGAGATGTGTGAAGAGTCAGCGTCGCGATGAAAATAGAAAACAGAAAAAACATACTGGCTTTTTTAAAGAATTTCATTGCATGCACCTTCTTTTTAGGCAGCAGGAGTAGGATTCCTGCTGCCTTATTTTTAATCAACGATAATCATTCTGCCTTTGACGATATCTTCAGCCACTATATAGAGTCTGTCATTAATGCGTAAATCTTTTGGATGGATTACTGCGCCGTTTTTAATGAAGGTAGCTTGCTGGATATCCATTTTATTAATGAAGCCCTGCGTTGCCCAGGCACCATTCCTCCACTGGCTGACATTGCGTACATCTATCATTTTTGCATCGGGGGAGACAGCAGACAATCTGCCGGCAGACACGATGAGGTTTGAGTGATGATCCGTGAGATGCGCAGCGATGACTTGATTCCCTTTCATATAGAAGTATCCATAGTTATCCATCTGGAACTTTAAATCCATTTGAGGGATCAAATCATAATAAACGCGTCCTGTATTCTTGACTGCATATGTTTCATTATTGAACTCAAAATCTTTGTCTGCCGAATGAACCCAGACATTATTTTTCAATTCCTTCAATGCAGACAAGCGCAGCTGATAGCCAAGCACACCTGATACTTTTCCGTAGAAAATAGAATGATCAGCCAGGTTTGGACTGTCCAATCCATCATTGCTGATATGTATGATGTTGGCGTATTGCTTGTTCATTGGGCCGGCTGCTGCGACGAATGCAGTTCCGTACGCACCGAGGGCTTCCGGTTCGACCAGTCTGCCATTACGGATCAGAATAGTTCCGGCATGATAATGAAAACGTTCAGAATTCATTAACGTGATTTGTTTTTGGCTGCCATTAAAGCTTTTTAGCGGTTCATAATAAGTCCGCTCACTATCCTTCTGAATGATGATGCGTTCCACTTGTTCTTTACCATGCTTGCTGACTGTTGCGAGATACACTTTATGATTCTGATATTTTCGCAGCTGGTTGTGGGGGACAGGTTTGTCATCTAAATAAATAGGTGTCTGTGCGGCATAATAATAGCTGGTATTACTGTTCTTTTTCGTCGGGAACCAATACCAGTCCCTGAATTGCGTTTCATCACGCATAATGATTTTTTTGCTGATAGGATCAATGCTGTGAATGGTTCCTTTGTACAGTCCCGCCACTTGAACGCCGGGCTCCATAATTTCAAGCATCGTTATATAATTGGAGTTATACTCGGAAAACTTGAGTTTGACACGGTCTCCTTCATATAAAGAACCGATATCTGTCAGCTTGCCTTTTTTGAAAACTTCCGTGTCTGCATTCAAGTAGACATTTTTTACGCGGCCGTCATCCAGCTTGACTGTCAGTCCCTTTAAACTTCTTTCCATATAAGAGACGACACCGCTGTATACTTTGCCATTTTCTTCAATGACTGCTGAAGGGGTGTCAGTTTTACCGTTCATCGTCTTGATTCGCCGGAAATCAACATCTGCTTCGATTTCCATACCGAGCTTGAATGCTTCGATCTTCACAGGTACCGTATCGACAGAAAGCTTCGCGTAATTGTCGATGGATAACGTAATCGTGCGTCCGGCTTCATTTTTAATCGTAACTTTACTCAATACATCTTTAACTGTATCTTTGTCCACTTGAATCTCATCATAATGTGCCTTGACGAATGTACCGGTTACGAGTTCACTTGCCTCTGTGCTGGCTGGCGTCATAAAGAAAATCCCTATAGCGACTCCCAGACTGCAAATGAAAATGGAAAACCATTTCTTATTCAATTTATGTACACCTCCAAATTAATTACATCATTTATATATCGGTAGATTGCTGAGTTTTTCAAGAAAAAAGACTCATGTTTTTATGTGGGCAGTTAGCCGTCCTGCTAACTGTTCGTTACTTCGCTGTCTATCGAATTCTTTGTCAGGGTTTTACATATATGATAGGATAATTTTAGAGCTTATTACAGAAAGGGTCGGTTTTATAATGAAGAAAAGACAGTTAATGGCGCCGCTTGGTTTATCTCTTCTATTATTAGGAGCTTGCAACGGAGATACCGAAGAAGAAAAAAAAGCGGATCAGGAACAAACCGAACCGGCTGAAAACAAAGCACCAGATGCAGTAGATAAATCAGATACGACGTCTTCAGACGAGGATCTGAAGGAAGAATTTTCTAAAGAAGAAGGCGTTTCCCAAGTCAGTCTGATCATTACCGAAGATGCCGGCGGATATGTGCTGTTGGATTTCGAAGTAACTGAGGATATGAAGGAAGAAAAAGCGAAAGAAATCGCGAAGAAATTCTATGAGCGTATTGAAAAAGAATATCCAGACCATAGCATAGATATCCAGGCACGTAAGAGCGGAGAAACATTCGTTCAGGAAACGAAAGAAGCAAAATAAAAACATTGCAGAGAATTTCTCTGCAATGTGGTAGAATCAGGTTGTGCGTTCTGGTCAGGAACGATACAGCAGGGCAATCATTCGGGTCAATCCGGATGATTGCTTTTTTATTCGACAGAAGACTTTGCTACACGGACATCCACCGCATTTTCAGGAGGAGAGGCCGCAGCTTTGGCGGATAGAGTATAGAAGGTAAAAGCAATGAAGATCCCGATAAGCCAAGCAATATCCATACCGTTCATTGCTTTGGAAAGCGGTCCTTGATAGATCTCTGTATTAATGAAAGGAACCTGGCAAAGAATCGTAAATAAATAGATTCCCATCGTCCGGAAATTTAATCTGCCGAACTGTCCGTCCTTCTTCATGAACTCTTCGTGGTGGTATCTTCTCTTCAATATATAAAAGTCCGTCAGATTAATGACACTCCATGGGATGATGAAGAATAAAACAAAGCCCAGGTATATTTGAAAGTTTGCCATGAAATTTCCAGCACCAGCCGTTGCAGCAAATGCGACGACGATCCCGATCAGTACAGAAATGATGACACGCAGTCTGCCCGAAGTCCGGAACGTCCAGAAGTTACTCGCAATCGAAAGCACAATAATCCCTGCCCCGTAAATATTCAGTGAATTGATTACCAGCACGCCCAATGAAAGCAAAATGACGATCGAGTAGCCAAGTACGCCGCCCATATTCTTAATTTCACCCATGACATTACCGTTGACGACCATCGTAGCGATGGCGGCACCAATGACCATCAGCCATGCCGAACTCAGAAAACTGCCGCCAGCCGAATAGAAGAACGTTTTGCGGGCATCATTCGGTTTCATAAACCGGGAATGGTCGGAAACATAAGGACCGTACGTAATCTGCCAGGTCACACAAATGGATACGGCAAGAATGAAAGCAGTCCAGCTGAACGAACCCTGACTCAGTAAATCCATGGATAATTGGCTGATGACCAGCACAGTGAGGATCAGGAAGATCACTGTATAGCCGATCGTATACAGCTTCATCGATTTTTGAATGATGTTCTGCCCATAGACTGCCAGCAGAACCATCGGAATCAAACTGACCATTACGGTAAGGTTGATGTTAAAACCAAGCGTTTCCTGTACACCTTGAGCAACTAAAATCGTGTTCATGGCCCCATAGCCGAAATACATCGTCAAAATAATGAGCATGGGCAGGATGACGCCAAAGTAGCCGAATTGAGCACGACTCTGCAAGACTTGTGGGATCCCCAGTTTCGGTCCCTGGGCGGAATGCAGCCCCATGAACACGGCGCCGATCGCATGTCCGAGAAGGATAGCGAGTGTTGCCCACCAAAAATTCAGCCCGATGATAATCGCCAATGCGCCGGTGACCAGCGTCGTGGATACGGTACTTGCAGCAAACCAGGTGAAAAACAGTTCTTTCGGATTTCCTTTACGATCTTTCTCAGGGATAAATTCGAAACCGACTTGCTCAATTGATTTTGATTTAGCATTCGCCATGGAAACGCCTCCTTTGATTTTAGAACTGATGAAGGAGAGAAGCAGTTCTCTCCTATTTAACTGACAAAAGGACGCAGTACAGACCAAAATTCTTTCTGCACATCAATTACTTCATCAATCGCCTCTTTTTGATTGGCATATAATTGATCGGGATATCCTTGTGCTCCGGATGAGTATGGATCGGTCACATCGGTTTCAATGCCGCTTAAGCGTTCGATGATTTTTAGTGTGCAGAACGGCACGTAAGCATTGCTGTAGCCGCCTTCATGACAGAACACGATTTTTCCGCCGCAATGCTTGCCTGCAATACGCAGCATAATATCGGTCAGCTTGCCAAATCCTTCAGCTGTCATCATCATCCGGCCAAGCGGATCAAACATGCCGGGATCCTGTCCGGCGGATATGATAATTAATTCTGGCTTGAATTCATCCGCAATCGGTTCGATAATCGATTCGAACGCATGGATATAGCCTTTATCCCCAGTTCCCGGCGGCAATGGAATATTGACGTTATATCCTTTTCCTGCACCTTCGCCGGTATCTTCCTTGTAACCCGTGTCACTAGGGAAGCTTAAGTGCTGGTGAATGGAGAAAAACAGGACATTTGGATCTTCATAGAAAGCCTGCTCCGTTCCGTTTCCGTGATGCACATCCCAATCTAACACCATGATTCGCTCCAACCCGTATTTTTCACGCGCATATTTCGCGGCAATCGCCACATTATTGAAAATGCAGAATCCGATGCCTTTATCTTTTTCAGCATGGTGACCCGGGGGGCGTGTCAGCGCATAGACATTATCGGCTTCGCCTTCCATCACCGCGTCAACGGCACGCAGCGCACCTCCTGTAGAGAGAAGAGCGATTTCGTAGGAACCTCTGCCGACAATGGCATGATCTCCTGCATCTCCGCCAGTCGTATCGCTTAAATGCTTCACTTTTTCCACATATTCAGGGGTATGAAAATATTCAATTTCGTCTTTAGTGGCGGGACGGGGCTCAATTTGATTGAGCTGTTTCATTAAACCGCATCGTGCCAGGAGATTATTGACGCGTCTCTTTGTTTCAGGGTGTTCCACAAACACATCAGTCTGCATATATCCTCCTGAAGGTAAAAAAAGCGTTCCGCTGCCCGTGTCGTGCCAGAAGTAACTTTCATCAAAAATATAGCCAGTGTTCATTTGTATCCCTCCAAAATAGTGTATATAGGTAGATGAATGAATATCAGTCATTCGAAAATATAAGGCGAACCCGAGTAAGCGTTTTCATTTACACTTCAAATTTGCCGCTCTATTGTGATAAACTTAAGTAAGAAGTCGGCAAAGAATCATTGTCAATGAAGCGGGAATTGTGTCCGGATGGTGACATTCCTTCTCTCTGAGTACAAACAATAAATGAATATCAGTCACTTGTCAACTGCAAATTTTGTATAATTTAAAAAAGTTTACAACGGCACTCACTGTCAAAAGGAAAAAGAGGGGCGAGTTGTCAGAAAAGAATGTTTGAGATATAATATTAAAAATCTATAGACAGAGAGCGTGGGGAGTTTATTGGGAAAGAAAACAGCGATTGTTCAATCCGCCATACAGGTTTTTAAAGAGCAGGGAATAGAGAAGACGAAAATCTCAGATATCGTCAAGCGAGCGGGAATCGCACAAGGAACTTTTTATTTGTATTTTCCTTCGAAGCTGTCTTTAATGCCGGCTATCGCAGAAGTGATGGTGGTCAAAACTATGGATATAGTAAAGCACACAGTGGATGACCAGGCTCCTTATCCTAAACAATTCGAGCAAATGGTGGATGCCATATATGAAGTGAATAAAGAATATTATGAGATACTGGCCGTCATCTATTCAGGACTGGCCTCCACTGAGCAAATCCGCGAGTGGGAAGCAGTGTACGCGCCGTTTTATAAATGGGTCAGCGAGAAATTGAAAGCCGCGAAAGCCGCAGGGGCAGTCCGCGATTCCATCAAGCCTGACCGGACAGCTAAAATTCTCATCGGGCTCATCGAGTCGACTGCAGAGCAGGTTTTTCTGTATGCCAGCCATGATGAAAATGAAGCAGACCGTCAAAAGTCAGAGGTTCTCGACTTCATGAATTATGCACTTCAGTTTCAAACGGTAAAAAGCTAATGGAAGAATAGGCAGGGAGGGGCGCCTTTCCATCCGCCCCGTCTTTTTTTCTGGTAATAGTGACTGTGGAAAAATTGTATCGCATTAAATCTTTTATTGTGGTAAAATGAATGACAGTCAGTCAAAAAAGATATTTCAAGATAGAAAAGTGGAGGGGATATTATGAATAAAGCCTGGTTATATGTGGCATTGACTAGCTTCTTTGAATTAGTCTGGATTTTTGGCTTCAATACAGCAGATCAATGGTGGCATTGGATTTTTATCGTAGGCTTTATATTTGTCGATTTTCACTTCTTAACGAAAGCTTGTGAAGGCCTGCCGACTGGAACAGTATACGCAGTATTCGCAGGAATCGGCACAGTCGGGACATCTTTAATGGATGTATTTTTTTTCGGAGAGGATATAAGTTTAGGGAAACTATTTTTCATCTTCATCCTAGTGATCGGCGTGGCAGGACTGAAAATAGCAGATGGCATGGATGAAAAGAAAGCGTTGAAAGGAGTGGAGGAGAATGGGATGGATACTGGTGTTCTTGGCGGCACTAAGTGAGCTCATCGGTGTAATCGGATTGAAGAAGTTCAGTGAGAATAAGAGCTTGATGATGGGATTAATATATTACGGAGGCTTCGGCACGGCATTCTTCTTCCTATATAACTCTTTCAAGTATCTTCAAGTCAGTACTGCCTACGCGGTGTGGATTGGTATCGGTACGGCAGGCGCCGTGATCATAAACATGATTTTCTTCAACGAATCCAAAAGTACAGGCCGTGTAGCAAGCCTCGCGTTGATTGTTGTTGGAGTTGTAGGATTAAAAGCATTGTCATAAATAAAAGGAACGTTCGCGTCATATAGCGAACGTTCCTTTTTTTACTGACCAAGCAGTTTCTTTTCGAAATCTTTCAGTGACATACCCGAATGAACGCGTTGGCGGTTCAAATGAAACGGTGAGTCGCCCTGGAACACATTGCCTTCTGTAATGGTGAAGCCGCTTTTAATGCCGGCGACTTTACTGGCGCGCAGAGCTTCTGTATTACGAAGACCATATGGATAGGCAAGGGCCGATACTGAAGGTTGCCGCGGGACGATTTCATGAATCGTCTGGCTGGCTTTTAACAGATCTTCGTAGATCAGCAGCCTGGGTGTGTATTCCAGCAGTGCCAGTCCCGTCATTGAATTAAAGCCATGTAAATCATATGTATGGCTCTGATAAGAAATGACGTCCTGTGTTGCCTGCATTTGTTGCTCAGTCAAGTAGCCTAGGCGGTTAATTCGGCTGGCAATCAAGAAGGCGGTTGCTTTTAATTTGTTTGCCTTAAGAATTGGATATGCTAAATCTGCTGTAGAGGAATACCCATCGTCAAATGTAATCAAAACGGATTTTTCAGGAAGCTTTATTTTCTTTTGCAGCCAGAGTGTCAATTCTTCAGATGTAATGGTACGCCATCCGTTGACTTTTAAATAATTCATTTGCTCTTTAAACTTACTTACTTCCAGAATGGACAAATTATCTCCGTCTTTATTCTTCACGAGGTCGTGATACATGATAACAGGGAGTCCTTTTTGAACTTCGATATCTTTTCTATAGATGTAACCCGTTTTACCGCCGAAAATAACTGGATAAAAATCGCCTTTCAGCCTCTGAACAAAAACGGTTTGCTTTGACTGCAGGTGACCGAATTGAACTGCTTTTACGGAAGGTTTTGAATAGACCGGTACACTTTTTTTCGTCATAATGCGAACGGGATTTGCACTTTTCAGCTGTTCAGCGTCCTGAGATACTGGATGAGCGTGCTGTTTTGAGAACTTTACTTCCAGGTCACCGATTTTAGAATAGTAAAAACGCTCGTCAGATCCCATAACTGTGTGAACAGAGCCTTTCGAAAAAACAGCGATTTTCTGGGTATCTTTAAAAACAGGGGAAGCGGCAGCGACTTTCACAACTTGACGGTCAGCAGCATGGGTGAGGGGGGCGGCAAATAAACAGCTGCAAAAAAATACAGCCAATACTAGTAACTTCTTCATTCGATGTATGTCTCCTATTCTGTATGCACTTTTTTAATAGTAAGTTGTCGCAGGCGGGAAAGCAAGGTGAATTATGAGGAAAGTCTTGCAGTTTTGTGAATGACAGAGATAAAAGAAGTTAATGATATAAGCAGAATAATTAACCTACTAAAAAGGACTGTTCTGCATGTGCACAGAACAGTCCTTTTCTACTGTGGAAGAGAGAGGGAGCGTCAGAGGCGGGACAACTTTAAGGAGCGCTTCTGTATCTCTCTTTCAAGCATGACAATGAATTCATTGTTTAGTTTAAGTCTCCGGGCCTGTTGGTATGAATAAATCAGCAATTGATCCGATAATTGAAGCATAATAGAATCGCCTCCCCTTAAATGAATAGAAGTCCTCCAAGCTGCATATACTCTCAAGATGTTAATTATGATATTACCAGAGGCATCGGGAAAGAACAACCGTTCGTTTTATCCACATGGCAGGTGGATAAGTTGTTAGTATTATGTGAATAGAGAAGGTAAACACACTGATATTACAGGGTATTATGTGTATAGAGTTATAAACAAAAAAATAGTTGTCGAAAAGTGTCGAAGAGTTTTCTAAATAGTTTAATTTATATATAAGGCTCTTCACCAAAAAATGTGCTTGACAACCTGTCACATGGATGTTGACAGTGTGTGGATTTAATATGTGCGGATTTCATTTCTCAACTTTTTATGGATTTTAATTGATGTGTGAGTTTGCAGTTTAAACCCGCTTCGGCGCTGGGGGATTGCCTTACGCTATGAGCCTACTGGCGAAGAGCATGCCAGCAGTCTCACAGCCACGGCCTACCCCGCAGTTGCGCCTGCGCTAGTGTTGGAGAAAGTACAATGTACTGATTTTTTTGCAGAGTATGAATTAGCTTGTCTTGTTCCGCATCTCGAGTTTGTAAATGCATCGATCACAAGAATCTAAGCCTTTGCAGGATGATAAGTATTACATCAAAAATCATCCCCATTGTAATAGCCCCAAATAGTGTGCTCATACTGCCTGCTCACACAAAAAGTCTTGAAACACCAGCCAGTGTGCCTTCGTTCCAGGCAGCCTAAGAACGCCGACAGGTGATGACAACTTAGGGAGCGAAGCGAAAAAAGATTGTAGAATGAACTCTGTATTGCCTTAATTTCTGTAAAATACACAGAAATTAAGGCAAAGCAAACTCTTCGCTGTTCGCTTGGCTCACCGCGGGCCCGCAAGACAAGCGTCCGCCTGGAACGGAAATCAACGGTACTAAGTAATTTGTAGAATGCTTATTTATTAATTCAACTTATATAGTTGAAGAAAGTAAACTATGAAATCCACTAAAAGAATAGAGTCTAAAAGAGAATGTCTTGGAAGTCTTAGAAAACATAAAAAAACTTTTGTTAATCTTGATATGCAATATATCGCGATGTATTGCATATGTAAGCGTATTCAGTGGTTTTTCATTAGTCACAATTGAGTAAAAACTTTAATAATACGGTTGACCTTTATCTTTATACAAGATATGATAGCAACAATCTAGTTCATAGCCGTGTGGTTCTATACATTGGCTATTCAGAATATTCAACTGAATGCAATTGATTGATAATTGGTTCGTTCGATTAGTTTAGGAGAGATTGCAATGAGAAGTGACATGATTAAAAAAGGGATCGACCGGGCACCGCACCGCAGCTTACTTTATGCAGCCGGTGTTAAAACGAAAGATATGAACAAACCATTTATTGGTGTATGCAACTCATATATTGACATTATTCCAGGACATATGCATTTGAACAAATTTGCTGAAGTAGTCAAGGAAGCGATTTGGGAAGCGGGCGGTGTACCATTTGAATTCAACACGATCGGTGTGGATGATGGAATCGCAATGGGGCATATCGGTATGCGCTATTCACTGCCGAGCCGCGAACTGATAGCAGACTCAGCAGAAACGGTCATTAACGCACACTGGTTTGACGGTGTCTTCTATATACCGAACTGCGACAAGATCACACCGGGCATGCTGATGGCGGCAGTACGGACTAACGTACCTTCCGTATTCGTTTCAGGCGGACCGATGGAAGCTGGCGTATCAGCAACTGGAGAAGCTCTTTCACTAACATCTGTTTTTGAAGGGGTCGGAGCATATAAGAGCGGAAACATGACATTGGAAACGCTGAAGGACATTGAAGAGAATGCTTGTCCGTCGTGCGGATCATGTTCAGGAATGTTCACAGCGAACTCCATGAACTCTCTGATGGAAATGCTCGGTATGGCATTGCCGGGAAATGCGACAATTCTTGCAACCTCTGACGAACGTCATAAGCTGATCAAGAAGGCAGCGAAGCATTTAATGGAATGTATTGAAAAAGATATTAAGCCAAGAGATATTATAACTAAAGAAACAATCGATGATGCATTCGCGCTGGACATGGCAATGGGCGGTTCCACTAATACAGTCCTCCATACACTGGCCATCGCACATGAAGCAGAGATTGACTACAATATTGAAGATGTAAATGAGGTAGCAAAACGAGTACCGTATCTGGCGAAGATCATGCCGGCATCAGATTATTCTATGCATGACATTCATCTGGCCGGAGGTGTAAGCGCAATTGTCAATGAATTGTGTAAAATTGACGGGGCCATCCATAAAGACCGGATTACCATTACAGGGCAGACAATTGCGGAAGATGTAGCAGGACATGAAATCACGAATACAGATGTCATCCGGACGAAAGATGATCCGTACAGCCCAGTCGGCGGCCTGTCCATTTTATTTGGAAATATTGCCCCTGAAGGCTCTGTTATTAAAGTCGGTGCTGTTGATCCTTCTATTAAAGAGTTCAAAGGCGAAGCGATTGTCTTTGAATCACAGGAAGAAGCACAGGATAGAATTGATGATGGCACTGTGCAGGCAGGGCATGTAGTAGTCATCCGTTACGAAGGTCCAAAAGGCGGACCGGGAATGCCGGAAATGCTTGCTCCAACTTCCGCCATTATGGGCAGAGGGTTAGGAAAAGAAGTGGCACTCATTACAGACGGCCGTTTCTCCGGTGCATCCCGAGGAATTTCCATCGGACATATTTCACCGGAAGCTGCAGACGGCGGGCCGATTGCTCTTGTCGAGAATGGTGATATCATCGAAATTAACTTGACGAACCGTACGATTGAACTGAATGTGCCTGACGAAGTTCTTGCAGAGCGCAGACATGCTTTGAAGCCATTTGAACCTAAAATCAAAAAAGGATATCTGGCAAGATATTCAAAACTTGTTACTTCAGCCAGTACAGGCGGAGTAATGAAGATATAAGCTGAGAGTTTTAAGTTGAATAAAGATAAAACGTTGATGAGGTTAAAGCAGATAGAAAATTGTATTCACAGAGAGCCGGTAGCGCTGGAAGCCGGCAGTACAACTATTTGCGACATCCCCTCGGAGTGGACTGCTTAAAGGTTAGGCCGATTAGGCAGTCCCGGGCTCAAGAATTTGGGCTCGTTAGCAATGAGAAAGCGGAGTTTAGGCTTGCTTTCTCATAAGGTGACGATTGTCACGAACTAGGGTGGTACCATGGAAGCTTTTTCATCCCTATGTGAAGAAAAGAGATTTCTTTGCGTGGGATGAAAAGGCTTTTTTTTAGGAGAAAACAACATTGATGAGTTTGAATATTTGAAAAATGCAAGGAGGAGTCCATTATGAGTGCTGAAGTAAAAGAAAAACAAACAGCCGCCGCAGCGAAGCCAATGGAACTTAATAAGAAATCTTTAGACGGATCCGCCATCTTAATCCAGGCGCTGAAAGAACAAAATGTTGAAGTCATCTTTGGTTATCCGGGAGGCGCAGTGCTTCCGATCTATGACGCGCTTTACAACGATCCTATTCCTCACGTTCTGGCACGTCATGAACAAGGGGCAATCCACGCAGCAGAAGGATATGCACGTGTTTCAAGGAAAACAGGCGTTGTCATCGCGACGTCAGGTCCGGGAGCGACGAACTTAGTAACGGGTATCACAGATGCCATGATGGATTCATTGCCGCTGGTCGTAATCACCGGGCAGGTAGCGAGTACTGTAATCGGTACAGATGCTTTCCAGGAAGCAGACATCATCGGCATTACACAGCCGATTACGAAACATAATTACCAGGTGCAGAATGTAGCAGACCTTCCGCGGATCATCCGCGAAGCATTCCATATTGCTTCTACAGGAAGACCGGGACCGGTTGTTGTCGATGTTCCGAAAAACGTTGCAACAGATCTGTTCGTACCAGTTGAAAAGGAAAATAAAGAAGTGAATTTACCTGGCTACCAGCCGACTAAAACGCCGAATTACCTGCAAATTCAAAAAGCTGCAAAAGCTATTTCTACAGCGAAAAAGCCGATGATCCTTGCAGGAGCCGGGGTGCTTCATGCAGGCGCAACAAATGAACTGAAAGAACTTGTGGAAAGACATCAGATTCCTATAGCGAACACATTGCTGGGTCTGGGTTCTATTCATGGAGATCATGAATTATTTGTCGGAATGGCTGGAATGCACGGACTGGCAACTGCCAACTACGGTTTGAATGAGTGTGATGTTTTGCTGAATGTCGGTGCCCGTTTTGATGACCGGCTGACAGGGAACTTGCAGTCATTCCTGCCGAACGCACGTGTGATTCACGTAGACATCGACCCGGCAGAAATCGGCAAGAACGTTGTAACTGAAATTCCGATCGTCTCGGATGCAAAAGAAGCATTGGCGGCATTGCTGAAAGCGGACTTCAAATCGCCTGATTCATCGGAATGGGTACAATACTTACAGAATATGTCGAAAGAATATCCGCTGTGGTACAAAGAAGACGACAAGGATCTTCTTCCACAGCAGGCACTGGAAATTGTGCACCGCATAACAAAAGGTGATGCGATTGTAACGACTGACGTGGGCCAGCATCAAATGTGGACGGCGCAGTATTACCGCTTGAATAATCCGGACAACTGGGTAACATCCGGCGGCCTTGGCACAATGGGCTTCGGTTTCCCGGCAGCTATCGGGGCGCAGATTGCGAAACCTGATGCGCGTGTAATCGCAGTTGTCGGGGATGCAGGTTTCCAGATGACGGCGCAGGAACTTTCATTGCTTCAGGAACTGCGGATTCCCGTTAAAGTTATCATTCTAAATAACGGTGCACTGGGCATGGTCCGTCAGTGGCAGCAAACATTCTATGAAGAACGCTATTCGCAGTCGCTGATGCCGGTTCAGCCGGACTTTATCAAATTGGCTGAAGCGTATGATCTGAAAGGATACCGGATCAATACGCTGGAAGAAGCAGAGAGAGTTTTTGAAGAAGCTTTATTATCAGATGAGCCGGTTCTAATTGACTGCCGGGTAAAACAGCTGGAAAACGTTTATCCGATGGTAGCGCCAGGTAAAGGCAGTGCAGAAATGATTGGAGTGAGTCCTAAATGAAACGAATCATTACCGTAACAGTTATCAACCAAAGCGGAGTGCTGAACCGTGTAACAGGACTTCTCATGAAGCGTCAATTTAACATTGAAAGTATTACAGTGGGTCCTACTGAACAACCAAATAGATCAAAAATGACGTTCCAGGTTCATGTGGAAGATGAAAACAAAATCGAACAACTTGTAAAACAGCTGCAGAAGCAGATAGATGTTATTACAGTTAAAGATATAACGGATAAAGCAATTGTGCTGCGTGAGCTCGCCTTAGTCAAGGTGATCTCGCCGCCGCAGATCCGTGCTGAAATGAACAGTATTGTTGAACCTTTCCGGGCGACCATTGTCGATTCAGGAAAGAATGTAGTAACTTACCAGGTAACGGGTGACCCAGACAAAATCGAAGCTTTCATCGATTTGCTGAAACCATATGGCATCAAAGAGTTAACACGAACCGGCGCGACGGCATTTGCCCGTGACATGCAAAAGGTTCAAGCACCACAGCTGTCGATTTTAAAACAATAATTCACACACACACTAGGAGGAAATGAAAATGACAAAAATGTATTATAACCAGGATATCAATGAAGGACTATTACAGGACAAAACAATCGCAATCATCGGGTACGGTTCACAAGGACACGCACATGCTCGTAATCTAAAAGATTCAGGCTTCAACGTAGTAGTCGGCGTACGCCCGGGTAAATCGTTCGATCAGGCAAAAGCTGACGGATTAGAAGCATTGACTGTTAAAGAAGCATCTGAAAAAGCAGATTTGATCATGATCCTGCTTCCTGACGAAAACCAAAAAGCAGTATACGAAGCAGAAATCGAGCCGGCTCTTGCTAAAGGTAAATCACTGGTATTTGCTCACGGTTTCAACGTTCACTTCGGCGAAATCAAACCTCCTGCTGATGTAGATGTATTCCTTGTAGCTCCAAAAGGACCAGGACACTTAGTACGCAGAACATTTGAAGCAGGCGGCGGTGTTCCGGCACTATTCGCAGTGTATCAAGACGTTTCAGGCCAGGCGAAAGACGTAGCTCTTGCATATGCAAAAGGAATCGGATCTGCACGCGGCGGCGTATTGGAAACAACATTTGAAGAAGAAACAGTTACAGACCTTTTCGGAGAGCAGGCAGTACTTTGCGGCGGCTTGACTTCATTAGTAAAAGCTGGATTCGAAACGCTTGTAGAAGCTGGATATCAGCCTGAACTTGCTTACTTCGAAACATTGCACGAAACAAAGCTAATCGTAGACTTAATGTACGAAGGCGGAATGGCTGGAATGCGCTATTCCATCTCTGATACAGCTGAGTGGGGAGATTTCGTTTCTGGACCGCGTGTTATCGATGCAGATACAAAAGCACGGATGAAAGATATTCTTACTGATATCCAATCAGGTAAGTTCGCAAAAGAATGGATTGAAGAAAACAAAAACGGACGTCCTAAATTTAACGCAATCGAAGAAGCTGAATCTAAGCACCAAATCGAAGAAGTTGGACAAAAGCTTCGTTCTATGATGCCATTCATCAGCGAAGGAGCTAAGTCGAAAGAGGAAGAAGTGGTAGCGAGTGAGAAAAATTGATATTTTCGATACCACTCTTCGCGACGGTGAGCAATCTGCAGGTATTAATTTAAATACAGTAGAAAAGTTAGAGATCGCCCGCCAACTTGAAAAACTCGGGGTTGCAGTCATTGAAGCAGGATTTCCTGCTTCTTCCCCCGGGGATTTTGAAGCCGTTCAGCGTATCGCTAATACTGTGAAGAACTCAACAGTTACAGGCCTTGCAAGAGCGATGAAGAAAGATATTGATATATCATGGGAAGCCCTTCGCGGCGGCGTCCAGCCTCATCTCCACGTTTTTTTAGCAACATCGCCGATTCATATGGAATATAAGCTGAAAAAATCTCCGGACGAAGTGGTTGACATAGCAGTAGATGCGGTAAAATATGCAAAGCAGTATTTCCCTCTCGTTCAATGGTCAGCAGAAGATGCTTTCCGTTCAGAGCCTGAATTCCTCGTCAGAATCATTAACAAAGTAATACAAGCCGGAGCTACCACAATCAATATTCCCGATACTGTAGGCTATGCAACACCGCAGGAATATGGTGCTCTTTTCAAATACTTGAAAGAGAATGTTACCGGAATCGAGAAAGTAAAGTTGTCTGCACACTGTCATGATGATTTGGGGATGGCTGTGGCCAACTCCATCGCAGCTGTGGAAAACGGTGCAGATCAAGTGGAGTGCACGATTAACGGAATCGGAGAACGTGCAGGAAACGCTTCATTGGAAGAAATTGCGGTAGCTATGCATATCCGCAACGACTTCTATAATATGGAGACCGGCATCAACTTACAGGAAATTAAACGTTCAAGCCAGCTGGTAAGCCGTTTGACAGGTGTAGTGATCCAGCCAAATAAAGCAGTTGTCGGCAAAAATGCATTCGCCCATGAATCCGGTATACACCAGGATGGCATGCTGAAAAATCGGCAGACGTATGAAATCATCACACCGGAATTGATTGGGGAAACGGATATTCCGTTAGCACTCGGTAAACACTCCGGACGCGCTGCATTTAAGGATCGCGCAGTCACGATGGGGTTTGAACTGACTGACAAGCAAATCAATGAGGCATTTGATGACTTCAAAAAGCTTGCAGACCGTAAAAAAGAAATTACAGAAGACGATTTATTCGTACTGTTTACCGGCCAGCAATTGGCTGATACCGATACTCCAATTTATGAATTGCACAACGTACAGGTTCAGTACGGTACATCCAATATACCTACAGCGACGGTTACAGCTACTGTACCAAGCGGCGAAACCGTTACCGTTGCGACAACTGGCGCAGGTTCTGTTGAATCCATTTTCAACGCATTAGAACTTGTGATCAAAGGTGAGGTTCTGATTCTCGACTACCGTGTAACATCCATCGGTAAAGGCCGGGATGCACTGGGAGAAGCGCTTGTTAATTTGACTTATAATGGCTTGGAACTGAAAGGCCGCGATGTGGCACAAGACGTATTGGAAGCATCTGCAAAAGCTTATCTAAATGCAATTAACCGCCAATTAGTACGTGAGAAAATGCGTAAACAAGAAGTAATTAATTGACTTAATTAACTGCATTTTTAGTGGACAGGAAATATAAAGTGAAGAGGATATTCTTTAGAAAATAGTAAGTAGGATCGAAGCGAAAGACGGTCGACTCCGGGAGGATCAGCCCGACAGGTGAGACAACTTTGGGGAGCGAAGCGAAAATAGCGTGTAGAAGGCACCCTGTATTGCCTAAATTTCTACAAAGGACGCAGAAATACGGCAAAGCGAACACTTCGCTGTTCGCTTGGCTCACCGCGGGCCCTCCGGAAAGCGTACCGTCTGAAGCGCAGATCCCAAACTGCGTACTAAGTATGTCCGTAGTACAGGTTTAGGCAGGGAACATTTTAAATAGAGGATAGAGTATTCGATCGAGTGATACGAGATTGATCAAGGAGGAGAAGTTCTATGGAAAAGAAAATAGCAGTATTGCCGGGCGACGGCATAGGACCAGAGGTAATGGCAGAGGCTGTTCGAGTGCTGGAAGTGATCGGCAGACGCTTCAACCATACATTCCATACTGAGTATGGACTAATTGGCGGAGCGGCAATTGATGACAAAAATGATCCGCTTCCAAAAGAAACAATTGAATTATGTGAATCAAGTGACGCCATTCTCCTCGGAGCTGTAGGTGGGCCGAAGTGGGATCAGAATCCGTCTGAATTACGGCCGGAAAAAGGGTTGCTCGCAATTCGCAAACACTTTGATCTATTCGCGAACCTCCGCCCCGTTGCAGCTGTTCCTTCTTTAATCCATGCTTCTCCTCTAAAAGAAGACATTGTAAAAGAAGTCGATATGCTGATTGTGCGTGAATTAACCGGAGGACTTTATTTCGGTAAACCAAGCAGGCATACAGATCAATCTGCAGTAGACACACTGGTATACACACGTGAGGAAATCGAACGTATTGTCGACAAAGGTTTCGAACTGGCCAGGTTGCGTAAAGGCAAAGTAACCTCTGTGGACAAAGCGAATGTACTCGAGTCAAGTAAACTGTGGAGAAAAATTGTAGAAGAAAAGAAAGCTGATTACCCGGATGTTGAGGTGGAGCATCAGTTAGTGGATTCCTGTGCCATGAAGCTCATTACGAATCCGGCTGCATTTGACGTCATCCTAACGGAGAATATGTTTGGTGACATTTTAAGTGATGAAGCTTCCGTAATTACAGGATCACTCGGCTTATTGCCTTCCGCAAGTGTCCGCTCCGACGGATTAGGCCTATACGAACCGGTACACGGTTCAGCACCGGACGTGGCAGGCCAGGGCGTAGCCAATCCGGCAGCGGCAATTCTTTCAGTGGCGATGATGCTGAAGTATTCATTCGGACTGGAAACAGAAGCAGCAGCAGTAGAAAAAGCAGTAAATACCGTGTTTGAAGAAGGACACTTCACTGCAGACTTAGCCGGCAAAGACCAGCGCTCATTATCCACAAAAGAATGGACAGATAAAATCGTAGACGAACTGGACCTTCAGTTTGTGTCTAACAGTATTATGTATTCTTATATTTAATAACCAAAAGCGGAGACGGCCGTTTAGCTCCGACAGGCGTTGGAAGG
>NZ_WHVV01000007.1:165052-190705 GCF_009650995.1 Sporosarcina cascadiensis
CTTACCATAAAGGCGCTCTTTGCCTTTCTGGTAAACCTGAAACGACCCGAGGAGCTGGCCGTCGCAGCTGGATGAAAACCAAAAGCGGAAAGCGCCGTCTAGCCTCGACAGGCGTTGGAAGTCCGACAATAAAGGCGTCCTTTGCCTTTACTGACGGACTGAAACGACCCGAGAGGCTGGCGCTTGCAGCTGGATGAAACCAAAAGCGGAGACGGCCGTTTAGCTCCGACAGGCGTTGGAAGGCTTACCATAAAGGCGCTCTTTGCCTTTCTGGTAAACCTGAAACGACCCGAGGAGCTGGCCGTCGCAGCTGGATGAAACCAAAAGCGGAAAGCGCCGTCTAGCCTCGACAGGCGTTGAAGGGCTTATCGACAAGGTGCGCTCTTTGCACCTTTTCGAAAAGACCGAAACGACCCGAGAGGCTGGCGCTTGCAGCTGGATGAAACAGATCATATAGGCAATGGCTTGGAAGGAGAAACTATTATGGCAAAAACAATTATAGAAAAGATATGGGATCAGCATGTAGTTTACGAAGAGGAAGGAAAGCCGGACCTGTTGTATATTGATCTTCATTTAATTCATGAAGTGACATCACCGCAGGCATTTGAAGGCTTACGTTTAGCGAATCGTAAAGTGCGCCGTCCGGATCTTTGCTTCGCAACAATGGATCATAATGTCCCGACGAAAAACTTGCCGATCATCAATGACCCGATAGCGAAAAAACAAATTACAACTTTAGCGAAAAACTGTGAAGAATTTGGTGTTCAATTAGCTGATATGGAGCACCCGGATCAAGGAATCGTGCACATAATCGGACCGGAACTGGGTCTCACCCAGCCGGGAAAAACAATTGTCTGCGGTGACAGCCATACATCTACACACGGAGCTTTCGGAGCAATTGCGTTTGGAATCGGTACGAGTGAAGTGGAGCATGTACTTTCGACACAGACATTGTGGCAGAATAAACCAAAAACGATGGAGATCCGTGTCAACGGTAAAATTGGTTTTGGAGTTACTGCCAAAGATATCATTCTGGCCATCATTTCAAAATTCGGCATTGGCATAGGAACTGGCCATATTGTCGAGTATACAGGCGAAGCGATCCGCTCTTTGACAATGGAAGAGCGCATGACTATCTGTAATATGTCTATTGAAGCGGGTGCGAAAGCCGGCTTGATCGGACCTGACGAGACAACGATTGACTATCTGCGCGGACGCCGCTATGCTCCTCAAGGAGAAGAATTCGAAGCAGCGGCAAAACGCTGGATTGCGTTAAATACTGACGAAGGTGCAGCATACGATCAGGTACTCGAGATCAATGCAGATGAAATCGAACCTTTTGTTACATGGGGTACGAATCCTTCCATGGGATCCGGCATCTCTTCACACATACCTTCAACTGCTGATTACACGTCAGAGACTGACAAACAGGCTTTGCGTTCTGCGCTAGAATATATGGGGCTGGAAGAAGGAATGCCTCTTTCCTCCATAGATGTCCAACATGTATTTATTGGATCATGTACAAACGCGCGTCTAAGCGATCTGCAGGCAGCTGCTGATGTAGTAAAAGGAAAACATGTGCATCCTTCTGTAACAGCAATTGTTGTGCCAGGTTCACGAACGGTGAAGAAACAGGCAGAAGATATCGGCCTTTCTCAAATCTTCATGGATGCCGGATTCGAATGGAGAGAGTCAGGATGCAGTATGTGCCTTGCAATGAACGATGACGTAGTACCTGCAGGGGAACGCTGTGCATCGACATCTAATCGAAACTTTGAAGGACGCCAAGGTGCCGGCTCCCGTACACATCTCGTCAGCCCGTCCATGGCGGCAGCTGCAGCAATTGCCGGTCATTTCGTAGATGTACGCGAAGTCGACGCAGCTGTGCATAATTAAGGAGGGGTAACAAATGGAACCAATTAATAAAATCGAGAGTGTACTCACTCCGTTAGATAAAAACAACGTAGATACAGATCAAATTATTTCAAAAGAATTCCTGAAGCGTATTGAGCGGACTGGTTTTGGAAAGTATTTATTCTATCACTGGAGATTCAATGCGGATGGTACAAAAAATGAAGAGTTCGTATTAAACGATCCGAACTTTGCAGATTCAACGATTCTGGTAGCACATGAAAACTTTGGCTGCGGTTCATCCCGTGAACACGCGCCATGGGCGATATTGGATTATGGCTTCCGTGTTGTGATCGCGCCAAGTTTCGCAGACATCTTCCACAGCAACTGCTTCAAAAATGGTATCCTGCCAATTAAGCTGACAGTGGCTGAGGTTGATGAGTTTTTGGCAAAAGGCAAGGATCAGCCGTACTGTTTGACTGTCAGCCTGGAAGATCAGACGGTAGCGGGCGAAGACGGAGAAGTCTACAGCTTCGACATCGATCCATATTATAAGAAGATGCTGCTGAACGGCTGGGATGAAATTTCCCTGACGTTCCAGTATGAAGATAAAATTACAGAGTACGAACAGAAACACGCATAATTTAATCGAGCCATCCACTTATGTGGGTGGTTTTTTAATGCATCTGTGTCTCTACTGGTATTGTTACCGATTCTCGACTTTGCAGGAGAATTGAAGCGGGTATTTGTTTGCAGTTAAAATCCGCTTCGGCGCTGGGGGATTGCCTTACGTGATAAGCCTACTGGCGAAGGGCATGCCAGCAGTCTCATCACAACGGCCGACCCCGCAGTTGCGCCGGCGCTGGTGTTGGAGAAAATATCTCTTACTGATTTTTTACTAAGCGTGAATTTAGTTGTTGTGGTTTCGCTGCATGACTTTGCGGGAGGTTTGAATGGGATGTAAGTTTGCTTTTTGGACCCGCTTCGGAGCTAGGGAAACCTAAGCTTTTGCAGAATGATAAGTGGTGCATGAAATACCACCTATTGTAATGGTCTCAGATATTATGCTCATACTGCATACTCACATAAAAATTCTTGAAAAACCAGCCAGTGTACCTTCGTTCCAGGCAACCTAAGTACGCCGCAAGTGCCTTAATTTCTGTAAAGACCACAGAAATACGGCAAAGCGAACCCTTCGCTGTTCGCTTGGCAACGGTTGCATGACTCACTTCGTGTGAGCCCGCGGCTAAAAACACTCTGGGAGGATCAGCCCGACAGGTGAGACGACTTGCGGGAGCGAAGCGAAAATAGCATGCAGAAGGAACCCTGTATTGCCTTAATTTCTGCAAAGAACGCAGAAATACGGCAAAGCGAACCCTTCGCTGTTCGCTTGGCTCACCGCGGGCCCGCAAGACACGCGTCCGCCTGTAGCGCAGGGGAACGGTCTCTCACTGCTTACTGTCTTTTACCGCAAAAGACCTCACTGCCGCCATCTAGTCGCTTATCCCCGTTTTGTGTAGAAAGGGCGTAACAATTGTAAGGTTATGCTATAATTGTCGGAGTAATCTACATACTGTTACTATAAAATGCAGTGAATGGAGTGAAATAACAAAATGGTGAAAACACCTGGGATGAAGAAACTCGTCATCTTCCCTTTACTCTTCGCGCTGCTGCTATTCATTGGACTGCCGCAGCAGAATGTCAAAGCAGAAATGAACCATCAGCGGTTCTCTGACGTCCACAATGAATTCTGGGCGAAAGATGAAGTCATGCAGCTCGTTGACGAAGAAATTATTAACGGCTATCCTGACCTTCAATTTAGACCGAGCGTCAGCATAATGCGCGGACAGGCGGCCAACTTGCTGGCAGGTGCCTTAAAGCTGCCGGAAGCACCTTATCAGCCGGTCTTCAAAGATGTCAGTCCCAAATCCTCTCATCTGCGTGGAGCGATGGCGACTTATCAAGAAGGAATATTTGGCGGTAAGCCGGATGGCACATTCGGAACCGGCGACCAGTTGACGCGAGAGCAGATGGCAAGTGTCATCGTACGAGCATTTAAATTGGAAGACACCGGGGAAGAAGTGCACTTTACTGATGACAAGAAAATCAGTGAATCACATAAATACGGTGTCAAGGTTCTGATGCAGCACGGAATTACGACAGGCAAGGAAGATGGTTCGTTCGACCCGAAGTCCCCTGTTAATCGTGCATCATTTGTCGTCTTCTTACATAGAGCAATGATCCAGGCGGGTTTATTGGAAGACAAAGAACCCATCACATTTAATGAACCGAAAACGATTGGGAAATTTGATCCGATCCGCTATGATCAGCAATTTGTAGAAGTACCGCTGACCAAGCAGGACAGAACGTTTTTGCGTTCCAATCACTATCTGCAGCTCGTCACAAAACGAGTTGAGCCGCACGGTCACGCGACTGACCACGTATATGTGTACGGGGTGAGCGGCATGAAAGCGACGCGTGTGACCGTCACGAAACGGGAACTGGGGAACGGCGACTACTTCGTGTTCACTGAGCTCCGCAATCCGCAGCGTCTGCCGATCCGCGTAGATCTGGTACATATTGAGAACGGGATTGACAGCAACCGACTTGAACCATACAGTAAATACCCAATGAAAAAAGATATTGATGAGACGTTTGGATTTGATATCGCCACTTCACCGATTGGAGTGCTGGAAACAGTATCTGATCAGGGAACGGGACAGCAAATGATAGCGAAGTCCTACCGTTCACGTGAGCTGGAGATGAATTACCAGAACGGCGCATCCAGTCATACACGGGAACTGCATGATGAAAAAGAAGCCTACAGTAATATTCAAATGGGGACAACACGTGTCTCCGTCTATGAACTGTATTCACGCGGATTTGATATCGTGGATCAATGGTATCTGGCTTCAGCAGAAAAACTATTCTCCAGCACTCAGCGCATGGATGCTTGGATGCATGAATCAGTAATTAATTATAAAAAACGCAATAAATGGTACACAGCGAACGGGCCATATAATAAAATGGCGACTACAATTGAACCGATGCCGGCTTCCGGACGAGGTTATGGCCGGAATCTATTGCTGGTGAAAGAAGATCGTGTCATGCTTCTTTATAATCAAACACAAGAACGATATTATGAAGATATTTTGCATAATTCATTTGCGAACCTGGCGATCTTCAGAGGTAAAAAAGCGTATTGGGAAACAGAAGTGACCAGTACGTATCTGAAGAATCTGTATAACTTCACAGCGCCGTTTGTCGATACGCGCTTCAATGAACAGATTGCCTTATTCCTTTATAACGGCGGGAAAGCATTTGGCCATAAAGATTACAATGAAGGCTTGCGCAACTACGCCAATTTATTGGTTCAGCAGCACAAAAACGGAAATGTCAGCGCGTTAACTAAGAGCGCCTATTATATTCCCGATTATTTCCCTGCAAAACAGCAAGTCCGTACACATACATCAATGAACCACTTGCTTGGCGGAATGAACATACTGCTGATGGCTTATCAGGAGTTTAAGGATCCGGTGTATTTACAGAATGCAGCGGCTATTGAAAAGGCCATTACGTTAGAAGAGAAAAAGTGGATCAGAAGCGATGGAGATATCTGGTACAAGCGTGCGCCGGACGGTTCGTTTGCCGGAAGAGACTACACTCACTTAACACTTGAAGATTTAATTCATTCGTATGAAAAGTGGTCTGAAGTGGACCCGGCAAAGACAGCGGTATTCGAACGCATGATCAAGTCGAAAGCTAAATATTTAAATACGAATAAAAAAGGGTATACGACGAAAATTAAACAAGGGCTGGAGCGAATTCACATGTCTGAATTGCTGCCGGCAGGTGCGGAACATACCGACGCGCTGTAAGAATAAAAATCAGGACCATCCGAGAAGTCATTTCATCAGACTTAGGGGTGGTCCTGTTTTGCGGTTAAATGAGAAAATAGAATGGTGCGGTGAACAACTGGTTTAGTGCGTTCCGTGAACTGTTTGGCTCGGTGGGCCGGGGGAAATGCGCGGCTCTGGAGGTTTTTGGTTCGGTTCTGAAACGTTTTGGTTCGGCTTGCTGCTTTTTTGGCGCGCTGTACTGCCATACTGTCTGACATTAATTAAAAAAAGCGTTTCGGGAGGCAATTACGGCTTCCTGAAACGCTTTATTTTGTTATTTAATAAGTGTAACCAAGTCTGAACGGATCCAGCCGTATGGTTCACTTGGTGATTGATAATCCGGGTTTGTATCTGCTAAAACTTTATACCAAACGTAGCCGTCTGCACTGTTTGCGCGGTCGACAATAACGAGAGGATAGCCAAATGCTGATAGCTCGCCGGGATGTTTTGCTTTGTATGAGAATAGGATGTTGCTTGAATTGCGCACTTCCGGGCTTGTCCGAATATTCACATCGGCTGAACCTGTATAGGAAATGAAAGCAAGTTCTGCTTGATTGGCATCTTTATTGCCTAAATACTGATCGATTCTCCACATATGGCCTGCAATTTTGCTGCCCCAGAATGGATCGGAAGCATATTTCATATTGAAGCCGACTGCTTTATTACCTGGCACTGCACCATTGGCATACGCGCCGAACGGGTTAGCGTAATTCAAATTCATGTAGCGGCCAATGAATGCGTCGATACTTTTCGTCGGATCTGCATAGATTTCCCCTTTATCCGGAGAAGAATCGAATACACGGATGCCGAAGATATTGTTTTTAGTCTGCGCGTTGGCGCTCATTCCATAATCACTCTCATGGATAGCAGCCGCTAAGACGAACATTGCGTTGACGCCATGAAGTTTTTCTGAAGCTTTGATATATGTGCCGAGACCGACTAACTTCGATGTCTTCGTTGCATTCTTATAGCGTGCGATTCCTGTCTGTTCGCGTCCGGCAAGAGCGGAAGCAATGAAACGATCCAGTTCTTGGCCTGTGTATGTGGAAGGCTGGCGTATTGACTGGAACTGGAAGTATGGATAATACTTTAATTCCGTACGGCTGCCGTTTTCTTTGAAGTGTACACCATCGTTGCTTGTATACGACTGGCCGCGCTTGAAGGCGGATGAAGCGGGACCTACCGTATATTCTGCGTATCTGCCTGTATACTTCTTCGTTTTGGCATCAAATGTACGGTAATACGGATAATGGACAAGCAATCCGTCATTTGTTACTTTATAGTAGCTCGAGCCTTCTGACAGCTGTGTCGGTACTAGGTCGACTTCACTATGTTTCGCATAGTATGTATAGCCGCCAAGTCCAACGATCACACGGTCTTCACTGCTGCCGATATAATCCATTTCATAGCCTTTTTGAATATAGGTTACTTCTTTCTTAAAGCTTGTGTCACTATATAAAGAAGTATATTGCTTTGGATTTTCTGCAGCAAATACTTGTCCAGATTTCATTTTAATAATTTTATTGTTCTGTGAGATAGCTTGCACAGAAGAGGACGCATTATACGAAGCTAATGCATCCTCGAATTTGGAAAATAACTGGTTTGTTGCCTGTAGCTGGCCATTTGAAATGGAGCTGATTTTATACACTTCTGGATCCACTGCATCGATCGGAGGAGCGTCTGGATCAGAAGGTTTCTTCTGGTCAGCAACTGCAAACATTCTGAACAAAAATGCCGATGCATGAGCGATCGTTGCATTATTTGTCGGTTTGAAATAGCCTTGGTCTCCACGGATGATGTTCAAGTTAGATGCAGCAGAAACCGCTCCAACAAAATTCGGGGAAATTTTCTTGCTGTCCTTAAATGTAACAGTTGTTGTTTGCACGGGAATGTTTAAGTAACGAAAAGCTTTGTAGATCATGCCCGCCATTTGTTGTCGGGTAATCTGCTGATTTGCCTTGAACGATCCATCCGGGTAGCCGCCGAGAATCCCTGCGCCTGCCGCGTTCTGAATTTCAATCGTACGCGAATTGCCGGCTTTTAGGTCTTTAAACGTAAATTTCGTAGAGACTGGCAACTCCAAAGAACGTGCCAGATAAGAAGCGAATTCGCCGCGTGTAACTGCCCGATCCGGAGAGACATTTCCTTTCGCATCGGTCTGAATTACACCTTTTCCGACCCAATAGGAAAGTTCCTCTGCCATTTGATGATCCTTAAAGTCATTTGCGCTTGCAACTGAAGCGAAAAACGGAGAAACTACAAGAAGCAGCAGTGTAAATAGTGTAAACCATCGTTTCAAATCAAAACCCCCTCTATAAATCTCCCACTATTGTAACAGAAAATGTTACTAGTAGTAAGTTGCTTTTGGCATATTAAGAGATTCATAGTATAGAAGAAAACCACTTTAATTCGAAAAGATGCAACGAAAGCTTTTACCATTACGTCTAAGATAGTGATATAATGCAACAAGGAACAAGCACGCGCAGAAAGGGATTTATAATCAAATGAATAAATGGATACAGCGAATAGAAAAACAGTCTACGGTTACTTTACTGATTGCAGTGGCAGTGTTGCTGATTGCCTTGCTTCTGCCTTCAAAAATAGCATTACTCGGAACGGCTTTATTTTTTGTCTTATTTTCTATCATACAGCCCCGGCAGAGCATTCTGTTTCTAGTGATTTATGTCAATATCAGGCCGTTCTTACTTGAAGTGAACAGCGGCACGAAATTGATAGGGGATCTGATTATATTGGTCGTCTTTGCTTGGACATTGTTCCGCTTCAGACACAATATCCGGTCGTTATTTACGTTCAAATGGTTTGAATGGGCGTATTTTGCCTTTATTTTATTCGGCTCTGTTGTCGGATTGATGAATGATGTCGCAACGACTGCAGTCATCTTCCAAATTCGGACATTCATTATTATGTATTTGCTGTACTACACCATTTCACGGATGGTACTGACGAATGAATGGCTGAAGCAGCTTGCCTGGGTGACGGTGTGGCTCAATATTGTCATGTCCGTGCACGGTTTGATTGAAAAATTATCTCTGCGCCAGTTTTTACTGCCCGACGAGTGGAAGTATAAGGTATTGTCTGCGACGAATGCAGTGCGGATTTATGGTCTGACAGGGAATCCGAATTCATTGGCGTTATCTTTGTTTTTCGGCATCATCGGCGTGATTTACCTGCAGCACGTTTATCAGGCCAATAAATATAAATGGACGATGCGAATACTATTGGTACTGTTTTTAGGAATTCTAGTTCTGACCTATTCAAGGGGCACATGGATTTCGGCAATCGTTTTCGGCGCGGTATTCATCTTAATGACGAGAAAATGGTATCTGCTAAAAAGGCTTGTATTGTCAGGTATTGTCTCGATTGTCCTGATCTATTACCCGGCAAATCTGGCGGTCCATTATATTCAGGAACTCGGCATGGATATCCAACAGCCAGGGCCTGGAAGCATCGGCGGCAGATTTGGCGAGACTTTTGACGAAAAGAACTTGGCGTTAATGACAGAAAGCGGACGTTTCTTCTATATAAGAAAAGGGTTCGAGATCTTCGGAGATCATCCTGTTACGGGGACGGGCTTCGGTTCATTCGGAGGATCTGCCACACTTTCGTACGGTTCACCGATTTATGATCACTACGGAATTAATTCCGATATTTACGGGGGCAAGTATTTCTATTCAGATAATCAATACATCCAGGTGATCGCGGAAACCGGCATCATCGGCGTGCTGATCTTCGCAGTATTCCTGCTGGCCATGCTGCGGTATTTCTGGAAGGCGCGCCATACGAACTTTGGCGTCTTCATGATCGCCCTCTGGTTCTCAACCGGCGTCTCGGGCATGTATTATAATATCTGGGAGCTGAAGATGTACACCTTGTTCTACTTCATTCTCCTGGGCACATTCACAGCCCTCACCAGAATCCAATCAAATACTCAAACTGCGGACAAGTAACATCATCCGCAGTTTTTTTATGATTTAGTTTCTATGGTTCCGTTGCTCGACTGTGCAGGATTTTTGAACGAAGTGTGAGTTTGCAGTTTAAAGTCGCTTCGGCGCTGGGGGATTGCCTTACGCTGTGAGCCTGCTGGCGAAGGGCATGCCAGCAGTCTCACAGCAACGGCTAACCCCGCAGTTGCGCCTTCGCTGGTATGTAGAAAGAATATTATATTGATTTTTGCAGAGTACATATTTTGTTGCTAACCTTTACAGATTACTAAGTATTGCATGAATAGATACCTAGTATAACAGTCTCAAATAGTCTGCTCATACTGCACCTCACATAAAAGTTATTGAAAAACAAGCCAGTGTACCGAAGCGGAAGGCGGCGACTCCGGGAGGATCAGCCCGACAGGTAAGACAACTTGCGGGAGCGAAGCGACCAAGTTGGCTTACCGCGGGCCCTCCGGAACGCGTCCGCCTGAAGCGCAGGGAAACGGTCTCATTTCCACTCACTAACTCACTACCCACAACAAAAACTCCACAAATCCAACATTTTTCGTCCTAACGTTACATAGTAATCTCCTATTCGATTTGGTAAACTATAGAATGAATTGAAATAGGAAGGATGGAGTTGCGTTATCAATCAACAAAATTTGCTGTCACGCACGAAACGGAGCATTGCAGTGACCGCTATGTCAGCAGCTATGCTCATATCTGTACCGCTGGGAGCATCAGCCAACACGAAAACCGTCACTAGTTACCCAGTTTCTTCAGGAGTCAAATATACTCAAAACACATATTCCGGAAGCAGTTACATAAACCACCTAGCTGTAGATCTTGGAGATCCATATACAAAAATCAAAATGGGTGTCCCTTCGCCGCTAGCCAAAACAGCGCCTACACTTACATTAGCAAACCGTGATTCAAAAGAAGGAAATCGCGTCGTAGGAGCGGTCAATGCTTCATTCTTCGACATGAAAACCGGCATGCCGATGTACTTGCTGTCCCAAGGAAATGAAATCGTCAACGGCGGAGTAATTTCTAGTTCCAACTCCTACTACGTGAGCCATCCGATTGCGTTTGGTGTCACAAAGGACGGCAAGGCGGAAATCGACAACTTTAATTTAGGCATTCAAGTAGATGTGAATGGCAATACCTATCAAATGACAGGCCTCAATCGCGAGCGCCAGGCAGATGAAACGATTATCTTTACACCGCAGCACGTCAAAAATACGACGGGTTCCAATGAATTCGGAATCGAGCTCGTTGTAGAAACGGATTCTGCAATTAAGTCTACTCACTACGGACAAAAAACGCAGGGGAAAGTCGTGCAAGTCCGAGGCTATGGAGAGAAGGCGCCAATTAAGATCCCTTCCAACGGCTTTGTCATTTCTGTCCACGGCAAGAAAGGTCTGGAACGCTTCAAGTCAGTAAATGTCGGAGATGCAGTTTCATTGAATCTATCAATCGATGACAAATGGAAAGATTCCGAGTTCATGATGGCGAGCGGACCTATGCTGGTAAAAGACGGAAAGCGTCATATTACAATGGACACAAATAACTGGCGTGCAACGGCTAGAACAGCCAGAACCGCGATCGCCATCAGTAAAGATAAGAAGCAGGTTCATTTGGTGACTGTAGATTCACGTTCAGGCTACAGTAACGGCATGACATTAACACAGTTCGCCAACTACCTGGTTTCTCAAGGGTACGACCGCGCATTGAATTTTGACGGCGGCGGATCCACGACGATGGGCATCCGTAATTACGGCAGCAATCAAGTGGTCCTGGCCAACCGTACTTCAAATGCGAGTCAGCGCAATATCTCTGCAATTGTAGAAGCAGTGAGCACCGCGCCGACCGGTGAACCGGCGATTGTCAGTGTATCACGTTCGAATATTGGTGATATGCTGGTTGGCGCAACGGCAGATTTTAAAATTAATCATGTGCTGGATGCCCACTACAATCCTATTACAACGATCGCGTCTCAGGCGAAAACGACTTCCACTAAAGGAACTGTCGAAGGTACCGGTCTGACTTATAAAGCAGTAAAAGCAGGCGATGACCGAATCATTGTGAATTACGGTGCCGCAAAGCAATCATTCCCTGTTAAAGTGGTTGCAGAGCCGGCCAAACTAACCGTGAAATCATCTGCCACAAGCGTTAAGCCTGGAGGTAAGATTAATTTTACCGCTACACCGGCTGACGCAGCGGGCAAACCGATCATCTATAATGCCAATCAATTAACTTGGAGTGTGACAGGTGAGATCGGATCTGTTACAGCAAATGGCATCTTCACTGCCAGCAAGGCTGGCAAGGGCCAGGTTAATGCAACGCTTGGAACCAAAACGATTGCAGTGCCGGTCGAAGTGAAGTCCAATGCGACAACTAATCCAACGCCTAATCCGACACCGCCGTCAGGCAACGAAAAGCCGGACGTGACAAAACTATTTAAAGACGTACCATTATCGTACGCTTATGCAACAGAGATCTATTATTTACGCGACCAGAGTGTCATTAACGGAGACATCGACGGCAAATTTAATCCCGGCGATACGTTATCCAGAGAGCATGCAGCTGTCATTTTAAGCCGTGCTTTTAACTTGGAACCGACAGAAAATGCGAAACACAGCTTCAGTGATGTGCCGAAAAGCCATCGTTATTATAATGAAATCAATGCCATCGCAAATGCGAATATAGTAGGCGGCCATGCAAATGGAACTTTTGATCCGAAAGGCGAGCTTACCCGTTCTCAAATGGCAATGATTCTTGTAAAAGCTTATAAGCTGGAAGGGGAGTCTGCCAAGAAATTTAACGACGTATCCCCTCAGCACGGTGCATATAAACAGATTCATATTCTGGCGAACCACGGAATTACAACGGGGAATGAAAAAGGGAAATTCATGCCTGGTCTTCCGGTCAACCGTGCACAATTCAGTGCCTTCCTTTATAGAAGCATGAATTTGTAAATGAAGAATGAAGCCTCTAGATCAATGGGATATATGTTGATTTGGAGGCTTCTCTTTCATTTGGATACAATAAAAAAGAAGGCTCTGCTATACTTAAAGCAAATGATCTGAAAAGGATGTATGAAAGTGAAAATAGGAATCGTAGGCAACTATGGGAATGACAATAACGGAGATGAAGCAATTTTACTGAGCATCATTACTCAAGTGAAGAAAGTGTTCCAGGTTCCAAGCGACGTCATTACGGTGTTCAGTAATAATCCGAAACAAACAGCGAAACGCTATCAGGTGATGAGTGCACCGCTATATTATAAAAAGGGCAATGCGGTGAAAACATTCGGTGCGACTTATATGAACAACAGGAAAGTCGTGAAGACATTTGATCTTCTTATTATCGGCGGCGGCGGGATTCTGATGGATCTGTATAAACGGGAAGCACCTTTATACGGATCATATGCGATGATGGCGAAAAATGCCGGTGTGCCTTATGTCATTTATGGCTGTGGCGCCGGTCCGCTGAGCAGCGATTTAGGGAAATGGTTTATTCGGTATATGAGCAGGCATGCGCACAGCATTTCCGTGCGCGATCCGGAATCTTCAGATTTATTGAAGACTGTAGGTGTAAAGAAAGAAATACAGGTAATCGGAGATCCGGCATTTTCTTTGAAAAGAGAACGGAAAGAGTCAGCGGTGAAGCCGATAAAAATCGGGGTAACCGCAGTTCCTTATTATCATGGCGGCTATTGGCCGGAGAGTAAAGAAGAAATCTATCAACAGTATATAGAAGGAATGGCCAGGAATCTTGACGCGCTCGCTGCTGCACGTCCGGTTGAGATTACTTTTTTTGCTACAAAATTCCCGCAGGACGCGGACGTAACGAAGGATATTCAAGCTTTAATGAAGGAAGCCGATCATACAACCGTCATCGACCAAAATCTCTTGCCTGATGATTTGCTGGATATTACGGCATCTCAGGACTTGGTGATCGGGACAAGACTGCATTCACTAATCTTAGCGACATGTACGGCAACACCGGTAATCGCGGTCTGCTACCATCACAAAGTGACGGACTTCATGAAGCTTGCGAATTTGGGGAATGTGGCGGTTCCGATCGGAGACATGCATCAATCGGATGAACACTTCACCAAGGCATACGAATATTTAGCGGGAGACTGGAAGAAAACTTGTGAAGAGACGGCGCAGCTTTCTGAGAAATTATATGAAGAAGCAATGAGCGGTACACGTCAATTTACCGAAGCAATCAAAAAAAACGTATGAAACTGAAATTCAGTTTCATACGTTTTTTCTTTACTCAAAATCCCAGCATAGAGCGCACTTCATTTATATAAGTCTGACTGACGGGAAGTTCTGTGCCGTCTACCAATGTAATGACGAGGTTGGAAGAAAAATCCCTTGAAATTTTTTCAATACCGTTCATGTTGATAATATAAGAGCGGTGGATCCGTAAAAAGAATCTTGGCAGACGGAGCTGCAGGTCTTTTAAAGTAAAACTAATATTATAATGATCGGCATTCGTATAGAACCAAGTTTTTTTATGCAGGCTCTCCACATATGTTACCTGTTCTATAGGAATCGGATACCATTCATCTTCCCGTTTGCCGGTTAAAAATTGAAGCTGATCCCTCTTCAGCACATGGAAGTTCGGCGGGAGGATAATGATCAGTGCACCCGGTTCCCCTTTGACATCAATGGGGTAGCCCATCCCGAAATAAGACATTCCGTAAAGTGTATTATCCATTACTACCTCTACTTTACGTCTTTCTTTAATCGTCACTTCTGCAATGCTGCCTGCCTGGATATCCTGTCCTTCTTTTAAATGAATGTCATGCATGCCTGGATCATAATAGATGTAACGATCCTTGATCGCGATCGCAATAGAGGCATCTTTAGGCACCCAATCATCTAAAATCGTTGCGTATTGATTCAGAATTTTCTTTGGGATATCAACATTTTCCATAGATTAACATAAACCCCTTTGTTTATAGTTTCAACCCATTCTCTTTCCTTTTCATCCATTCTACCATTCTTTCATCCGCTAAAAAAGCCTTTTTGTCGAAATGAACTGACAATTCTGATGCACTGTTATATAGTAATACATAACGAAGATAACTGTTATGAAACAGTTGTAACGGTTACACGTTTAAAAAAGGGGAAGGTGTGAAGAATATGTCAACAAGACAAGAACAAATTGCACAACTGGAGAAAAGCTGGGCTGAGGATAGCCGTTGGAAAGGGATCAAACGCAACTATACTGCTGAGGACGTCGTAAAGCTACGCGGATCACTGCTGATTCAAAATACACTGGCTGAAAAAGGAGCTGCACGCCTTTGGAAATCTCTTCATGAAGAAGATTTCGTCAATGCATTGGGGGCTTTGACAGGGAATCAGGCAGTACAGCAGGTTAAAGCCGGTCTGCAGGCAATTTATCTGAGCGGATGGCAAGTTGCGGCTGATGCAAACCTTGCAGGACAAATGTATCCTGACCAAAGTTTATATCCGGCAAACTCTGTACCTGCAGTTGTTAAACGCATCAACCAGGCACTTCAGCGTGCTGACCAGATCGACCATGCGGAAGGCCGTGAAGACGGATTTGACTGGTTCGCACCGATCGTAGCGGATATGGAAGCTGGTTTTGGGGGACCGCTTAACGTATTCGAATTAATGAAAGGCATGATCGAATCAGGTGCTGCAGGTGTTCACTTGGAAGACCAATTGGCTTCTGAAAAGAAATGCGGACACTTGGGCGGTAAAGTACTTCTTCCGACTCAAAACGCAGTCCGCAACCTGTCTGCTGCACGTTTAGCTGCTGATGTACTGGGCGTTGATACAGTAATCATCGCTCGTACAGACGCTGATGCTGCTGATATGGTTACCAGCGATATCGATCCAGTAGATGCAGAATTCTTGACGGGAGAGCGCACAAACGAAGGATTCTATAAGTCTAAGCCAGGTATCAAGCAAGCAATTGCACGCGGACTTGCTTATGCAGAATACGCTGACTTGGTATGGTGTGAAACTTCTCACCCGTCACTTGAAGAAGCACAGGAATTCGCAGATGCAATCCACGCGAAATTCCCTGAAAAAATGTTAGCATATAACTGTTCACCTTCATTCAACTGGAAAGCGAACCTGGATGATGCAACAATTGAAAAGTATCAGGTTGAGCTTGGTAAAATGGGATACAAGTTCCAGTTCGTTACACTTGCAGGTTTCCACACATTGAACCACAGCATGTTCGAATTGGCACACGGCTACAAAACTCGCGGCATGGGCGCTTACTCAGAGCTTCAGCAGGCGGAGTTTGATAATGAAGTAAAAGGCTACACAGCTACTCGTCACCAGCGCGAAGTGGGCACGGGCTACTTTGACGAAGTTGCACAAGTAATCTCTGAAGGTCAATCTTCAACAACTGCTATGTCTGGTTCTACTGAAACAGCACAGTTTTAATTGACTGAAGGAACCGCCGAATGTGACTTTGGGGAATTTCACGTTCGTTTAAATAAAAGGGGTATTTATATGATAACGGGGTCACCTCATCTTCCAGTAGATGTCGTGAGAGGGGGAGGGAATTGGATGCGAGTCCAATTCCCTTCTTTTAATTCGTTTGAAAAATTCTGTTAGTTTGCTATTATTAAAGGCAGGTACTTGATGAGGAGGAACTAGATGATGAGAAATGAAGAAATGCTGTTAATTCCGGGGCCGACGCCCGTAGTAGATTCCATTTATGATGCAATGACGAGAGAAACACGATCGCATACAGATCCGCGTTTCGTCCAAATCTATAAACATACGATTGACCAGACTCGAAAAGTTTTCAATACCGGCGGAGAAGTATTCGTCGTAGCGGGCTCAGGCACGATTGCAATGGAAATGGCCATCGTCAACACGATTGCAGAAGGAGAAAAACTCCTCGTGGTTAGTCAGGGCTATTTTGGTGACCGTTTTATTAAGCTGGGACAGGCTTTCGGTATTGAAGTCGAGGTATTGCAGTCGGAATGGGGACAGCAGGTTTCTCCTGAAGAGATTGATCGTAAGCTGGCAGAAGGTAATTACAAGGCCGTTACGGTCACGCATGCTGACACTTCTACTGGTGTCGCAGCTGACTTGGAAGCGATCGTACCGGTCATCAAGAAGCACGGCGCGTTAGTAATTGTCGATGGTGTCTGTGCGACAACGGCGATGGATGAAGATATGAGCAGGGAATATGGCGGAGCGGGCAATACACTGGATATTGTCTTAACGGGATCACAAAAAGCGATCGGCGTGCCTCCGGGTCTCGCGCTCGTTGCCTTTAATCAGCCTGCTTTGGACGCGCGTGCGGCAATGAAAAGAGTGCAGGCGTATTACTGTGATATTTATAACTGGATTCCTGTTATGCATGACCCGTCTAAATATTTTGCGACACCTGCCGTGAATCTGATTTATGGGCTGGAAGAAGGGCTGCGCATCGTACTAGACGAAGGCATGGAAGAGCGCATCAAGCGCCATAAAGCATTCGGCCGCGCAGTGCGACAAAGTTTGGCGGTGTATGGCATGAAAGCACTGGCATCTGAAGAAGTGGCAGCACCGACACTAAGCTGTATTCAGTACCCGGAAGGCGTGGACGATGCGAAGTTCCGTGCAGCCATGGCGGATAAGGGCACGATCCTTTCCGGTTCATTGGCACATCTGGCAGGCAAAGCGTTCCGTATCGGACATATGGGTAACACCACTGCGGATATGCTGGAGAAAGCCGTCATGCAGATTGGCGAGACGCTGAATGAAATGGGGCACACAGTGGATATCGCCAAGGCCCAGCAAGTGTTTGCGAATGAAATCAGTCAGGTAACTGCATGAGAAAAAGCCGGAAAGGGAGAAAAAATCTCTCTTCCGGCTTTTTTTAGTTTGCGGTTTAAAGAATGAGTTTGTGAAAGAATATCGTTTCCCTGCGTTCCGGGCGGACGCTTTCCGCGGGGCGCGGGCGAGCCTCCTCGTCCGCTGCGCTACCTGCGGGGTCTCGCCGGTCGCGCTGAATCCCGCAGGAGTCGCCGCCCTGCACTCCGGTACACTGGCTGATGATTCAAGACTTTTTGTGTAAGCAGGCAGTATGAGCATGGTATTTGAGACTTGTGAGAGGTGAAATATCTCATGCAATACTTAATATACTATGAAGGCTAAGACTCTTGTGGTCAATACATTTGCATAGTCGAGAAACGGGAACAACACTAACTAAACTCATACTCTGTAAAAATGCAATATGTCATATATTTCTCACGCCAGCGAAGGCGCAACTGCGGGGTTAGCCGTTGCTGTGAGACAACTGGCGTGGTCTTTGCCAGCTGGCTCATAGCGTAAGGCAATCCCCCAGCGCCGAAGCGGGTTTAAACTACAAACACACACTTCATTTAGTCTTCCTGCAAAGTCGTGCATCGGAAACTACGTCCAAGAATCTATATTAAAGTAACTTTTCATTTCATAAAAAAACTCTCAAGCAAGGGCTTGAGAGGGAAACTGTATTAGTTTTTACTGTAATACTGGTGAAGACCTGTGTAGATCGCATCTGCGTAAATATCTGCATACTTGTCGCTTGTCAGTTTCGCAAAGTCCGCTGAGTTTGACAGGAACCCAAGCTCAACCAGAACTGCCGCCACGTTGTTATTGCGGATAACATAGAAACGATTATTCTTCACACCACGGTCGACCATATTGGCTTTCTGCACAATATTGCGCTGAATGAAAGCAGCTAAATCACGGCTTTCTGTCGCATTCGGGTTTGCGGAAGAATCATAATAGGTTTCAGCGCCGCTTGCAGAAGAACCTGCAGAGTTGACGTGAATGGATACAAACGCTTCGGCGTAATTCTTTTTCGCGAAGTCCGTTCTTGCTTCCAATGTATAATACTTATCAGTTGAACGTGTCATCAAAACTTTAGCGCCGGCATTTTTCAGCTTCGCTTCCAGCTTCTTTGAAACTTTTAAGGTAATTGCTTTTTCTGTTTGGCCGTTCTTGCCGGTACCGGGGTCATGTCCGCCATGTCCTGCATCTACGACAATGACTCGGTCACGCAATGGGTTGCCAGTTTGATTCAAGAGTTTCAAATAAGACTTGTGTACATAGCCCACTTTGCCATCGTAATTGATTTTTGCCCAGTATCCGGAGACAGATAAGACTTGTACTTTTTTTCCGGTACTCAGCTTATCGATTGTTGCAGCACTTGAATTACCTGCTGAACGAACGTTAAGATTGTTTACTGTTACTTTACCCATTAATTTAGCCGTCGGGGCAGGGTCAGGCTTGCTGACAGGGGGAGCCGGTTCGCTTGGCTTCGACTCTTCCAAATTGCCTGTAGTATAATTTTCGCTGATATAGCCAACCTTGCCATTCAGGCTCACTTTCAACCAAGTACCTGTGCTTCCTGTTACTTCAACAACCACTCCGTTAGCCAGAGTACCGATGATAGAAGAGGTAGCTGATGGAGATGAACGAACATTTAAAGGATCTTTGTCATTGCCAGTATCCACTTTTACATATCGGACACTGGATTGCTGATCCGGTGTTTTTACTGTTAAAGCAAATTGCTTATCCATTGCACGTGCAATGAAAAGGGCAAATTGAGAACGTGTTAATTTGTCGCTTGGCAGGAACTTTTTATTGTCGCCCTGTGTGATGCCCGCGTAGTACAGGCCGTTGATGCGTTCTACATATTTGTGTTTGGTTACATCTGTTAATACTAAAGGTTTCTGGCTGGTTACCTTTTCTGATAAATTGAATGCTTCAGAGAGAGCGTATGCCATTTCGTCGCGTTTGATTTCTTCATTCGGATTGAAGCGGCTGCCATCTGAGAACTGAAAATAGCCTTTTTGAATCGCGATGTTTGCAAATTTGTATTGCTCATCGCTGGGATCTAAACCGTCAATCTTCATGTCTTCTTTGACTGGTGTATTTTGCTCGCCTTTCGCAATAACCAGCATTTTTGCAACGTGAGCACGTTTTAAGTTATCTTTTGGATTAAATTTAGCAGATTGATTAACAATTCCTTTTTCGGCTATGTAATGAACCTCTTTAAAATATTCGCGTTCGGCGGGTACGTCGGAAAACTTGAAACTTGCCAAGGACTGAAGAGGTGAGAGAACTAAGATGGTAAGTAGCAGCACGGTTGTTGCTGCCCATTTAAACTGATTCATGGAATCCTCCTTAAATATACTAGCTTGATAGACTCAGTGTAACAGCGGTGGAAAATAATTACTAGATGTTTTCGACAGTGTTCGGAAAATAGTAACTTTGCCGGGGATGTTTCGTCTTAATTAGACAAAACCGAATGTCCTCTAATAGAACATCCGGCGTGTTACTTACTTATTAATACGATCAATGAATTTGTTCAATTGTGCGGCAGTCACTTTATCTTCTAAACCGAATGTGCCGTCTCCATAACCAGTTGTGATGTTGTGATGATAGAGAATGTTGATATATTCAGTTGCCCAGTGGCCAGCAGGAACATCTTTAAAGTTTGCCTGCGCAGATCCGTGAAGGTCGAAAGCTTGTACTAAAACTTTCGCCATTTGAGCACGGGTCAATTCGCCGTCCGGCATGAAATTACCTTGGTCGCCTGAGAAGATATTTGCTTCTGCAACCGCTGCGATTGCAGCATAGTTTGGATTTGATTCATCGACATCATTAAATGTTACGTTTGCTGAAGCTGTATCGAGCTGGAGCGTCTCGGCAAGTTCTTTCGCGACTTCAGCGCGGCTTGCGTAAACTACTTCTTTCACAGGAGCTGCAGCAGCAACCATTTTCTCGTCATCGAAACTTGCTACCCGGCGTGCGCCGATATAACGGCTGCCCCAATAGTATGGATCGTTCAATGAAGTGACCGTAACGCCTTTACTTGTAGAAGCGTGGATAAAGTTATTCGAACCGGCGTATACACCAACGTGGGAAACACCGCGTCCTGTCGTATTGAAGAAAACTAAATCTCCAACTTGCAGATTGTTTTTTGAAACGGAAGTACCTGTAGAGAATTGCTGTCCCGTTGTGCGTGGAACAGAATGCCCTTCTTTTTTAAATACATATTGTATGTAACCTGAGCAGTCAAATCCCGATGGAGTCGTTCCTCCATAAACATACGGAGTTCCCATATGTGTGCGTAAAGAGCTGATTAGTGACGTAGATGAGTTTGCAGAAGCAAATTCTGGTGCAAGTGAAAAGAAAAGTAGACTCGCAAAAACCAGAGACAAAAGACGTTTCATGCTATTCTCGTATTCCCCTTTCGCACAATCAACTGTTGTGCTTTGTAATCTACGAATATATTAGCACGGATAAACGTGTTTTTTGTTACATTTACATTACAAGAGCATTACATATGAGAGAGTAGTTGAAATGTTAGTAGATTCCCGCCTGGCGTTTTCATGTAAATAGAAGAAGTAGAAAAGTGTCAATGATGATCATAACTCTCTTACTGCCTCAGTTGTGGTATAATCATTCAACGAATAAAAGAGCTGATATCCGGTCAAACGGAAAGCGACAAAGGATGAGTATTTAGTGAAGAAAGCAGTAATATTTAGCAATATGTATCCATCTGCAGAACATCTTACATATGGGATTTTTGTGAAAAACCAAGTTGAACTATTACAAAACAACGGTTTTGATGTCAAAGTCATCGCCATTCATGAACCGGGGAAAGGTCCGATTGAAAAGATTTCCAAATATATCTCCTGGGGATTACAATCCTTCACCTACTTACTCACAAATAAAAAGAAGATTGGTATTACGCACGCGCATTACGCGTTTCCGACAGGGATTCTTTCATATATAGGCAAGAAACTATTCGGCCTTCCTTATATTGTGACTGTCCATGGCGGAGATCTGGATAAGATGGCGAAAAAAAGCAGCCGGATTGCAGGCTTTACCCGAAAAATATTAGAAGAAGCTTCACATATCATCACAGTCGGTGAAAAGTTACGGCAGGATGTAATTGAAGATTACGGAATTGCGCCTTCCAACGTAGAAGTCATGAGCATGGGCGTGGACACGAATATCTTTAAGCCGATGGGGCGGGAAGAGGCACGTCTTCTCTTGAATGTTCCGTTGAATGAACATGTCCTGATTTTTGTAGGAAATGTTATAGAATCGAAAGGCGTAATGGAACTACTGGAAGCCTATCGGCAAGTGAAAGCATCTCATCCAGATCTCCTTCTTTATATAATAGGCTCTCAAAAAGATCAGCGTTTCACTGAAACAGTTAAGCAGAAAATTCAAGAGACAGGAGCTGCAGGTATCGAGTTTAAAGAACCTGTCAGCCAGACTGAACTCGCTAAATGGATGTCTGCGGCCGATATACTGGCCCTCCCTTCTTATCATGAAGGATTCGGTTTGGTCGTACTCGAAGCATTGGCTTCAGGCGCTAAAGTAGTAGCAACGAATGTTGGCGGACTTCCCTATCTGCTGCAGGATGGGGCGGGCATTCTAGTCGAACCGCGCAGCGCGGATTCATTGGCGGAAGGTCTCGATCAAGCTCTTTCCAATGAAGTGACCCGTGCGCAGCAGGAAGTCATACAGCAGGCTGTCCAGCAACATTCCTTTGAGGTGATCGTCAAGAGACTGAATGATATCTACTCACGGTACGGGAAGGGATTCTGACATGAGCAAATTATTTAAGATTATCGGAGCTGTGGCGATTATTAATATTGTCGCCAGACTGTTTGGCTTCGGGCGGGAAATGGTGATTGGTTTCCAGTACGGTACCAGTAAAGTCGCCGATGCGATTGCAACAGCCTATACGATTCCGAACTTTATTTACTTAGTGCTTGGCGGCGCATTGACGACAGCTTTCATTTCCGTCTATCACTCTTCTAAAATGGATAAAGAGCTGTACGTCCGTAAGGCATTCACGACAGTTGTCCTGTCCGCCGTGCTGATTACTGGGCTGATTCTTTTGTTGACTGATCCGATTCTGCATCTGATTTTCAAAGATCTGAGCGAAGAAGACTATGCGCTGACGAAAAAGTTGTTCTTTTGGATGATGCCGTCGTCTATCTTGCTGGTCATGTCAACATGGATGAGCGGATTATTGAACATCAATGACCGGTTCCAACTGTCGAGCCTTGCGATTCTTCTTTATAATGCAGCGTTTGCCATCATCGGTGTGGTGCTGACTGGATGGCTCGGACCGCAATCTTATGGAGCCGGCGCAATGGTCAGTGCGATTCTGATGGTATTGTTCTTATATTGGGGGATTAAGCGGGCGGACCTGTCTTCGCTAAAACCGTCATTCGGCATGACACCGGATATTAAAAAGTTGTGGTGGCTCGCATTGCCAATATTATTTGGTGGTGCTTCGTTGCAGTTTTACTTTATTATTCATCGATTTGCAGCAGGAGGACTGGGAGAAGGGGCGATTTCCTCTGTCAACTATGCATCAAAGCTGGCCAGTTTTCCTCAGGCCATTTTGATGACCGCCGTTACGACAGTTATCTATCCGATGCTCGCTAAAAAGGAAGGCGAAGGGGACACGCAGACGATTAAGATGCTCTATAAAAAGGGTATGCTCTATATGGTTACGCTGCTGGTGCCTGCCAGCGCCTTCTGTTATTTTTTTGCTGAGCCACTCGTCCGCCTGATCTTCGGCTATAGAAACTTTGGGGAAGAAGATATTATGCTCGTAGTGCCAGTTTTTAAAATATTTGCGATCTCCATGTTCTTCCTGGCTGCGAATACGTATGTGACACGTTTTTATTATGCCAAAGGAAACTCTATCATGCCAATCATTTTCAGCTTGATCAGCGTGTTTGGAATAAATATTGCAATCATATTCGCGTTTGTGGACCAGCTTGGTACGCAGGCAATTGCTTACGGCACGGTGATCAGTGCGGCAGTCAACTTTGTGTTATTGGCTGCTTATGCTAGATTCAAGTGGAAGTTGTAACTATTCTAAAGAGCGTCCTCTCGATAATGAGAGGACGCTCTTTAGAATAGCATAAAAAAATTTCTTTCACCGATTTTATCAAACAAGCCGCTTCGTTTGAACAGTTTTACTTTATTCGGAGGTACTTTTTTAAAAATGAGGCGTTTATCCAGTCGTTTCGCTTCATCAAGCAGGGCGGACAGGGCCGCTTCGCCTGTTGCGTCCAATGCAGTCAGGTTTTTCATATCGAGAATAATAATGGACTGTTCGATGTCCAGCAGCTTGGGATAGCGGTCTTCAAAATTTTTGGCGGTTCCAAAAAATAACGGACCGGAAAGTTTATACTTAATCAGTTTACTTCCCGAATCAGCTCCTAACTTGAATATTTCAACCTCTGTCAACTTGCTCTCTTTAATATCCAGCGCACCGCTCATTTTTCGAAGGAATGAGAGCGCCGCGAGCAGAATGCCGACTTCTACGGCAATCGTCAAGTTCAGGAAGATTGTCAGGAGAAATGTTGTCAATAAAACGAGGGAATCTCCTGAACGCAGCGAGACGATTTGCACGAATGCTTTTCTCGCGCTCATATTCCAGGCGACATACATCAGAATCGGTGCCATGGCGGCTAACGGAATATAGGATGCATAAGGTGCGAATACGAGCAAAAATGCCAAGACGAATAAACTTTGGATAACACCGGACACCGGACTGACTGCACCTGACCGGATATTGGTGGCGGTACGGGCGATGGCACCTGTTGCCGGTATCCCGCCGAACAGCGGAGTCACCATGTTCGCGATGCCCTGACCAAATAGCTCTCTTTTTGAGTCATGTTTCGGCACATCGCTTTTCATTCCGTCTGCTACAACTGCTGACAATAGCGATTCGATGGCACCAAGCGCCGCGATGATAAGAGCAGGCTGCCACAAGGCAACGAGTTTAGATAAAGTGATTTCAGGAAAGTGGAAACTGGGCAGATGCTGTGGAATTCCGCCGAATGAAGTCCCAATTGTTTCGACTTTTCCGGGAAAAAATAGAATAGAACAAATTGTCGGGATTAATAAGGCCACTAATAACAACGGAATTCTGGGTGCAATCTTCGGCAAAATAAAAATAACCAGCAAACCAATAACTGCTGTCAAAATACTGAATGTGTTCACGGTGCCAGAATTTCTTGCGATTTCGATCATGCTTTCATGGAAGAACTCTTTCTTTTCAACACCGGTCAGGCCAAAAAAGTTCTGAAACTGTCCTGTGAAGATAATGACGGCAATCCCTGTAGTAAAACCAATCGTCACGGACCTGGGCACGAAATGAATTAAATTACTGACACCCAGGAACCCCATAATAACCAGGAAAATACCCGCTAAAAATCCGGCGATCAATAGATCCTCGTAACCATACTGCAGAACAATTGCCAATAAAATTGGAATGAACGCGCCCGTTGGTCCTGCAATCTGAAAGCGCGAGCCTCCAAACAGCGCGACGAGCAGTCCGGCAATGATGGTTGTGTATAATCCATACTCCGGCTTGACGCCCGAGGCAATTGCAAAAGCCATCCCAAGTGGAATGGCTACAATTCCAACAGTAATCCCTGCAATTAAATCCTGCCGGAACCCTGCTGCATTATATTGAAGATAGCGCTGGTCTTTGAACATAATTGTTCACTTCTTCCACTTATAGTATATATCTTACAATTCTAATTATATCGCAGTCTATTTGATTATACAAGGAGTGTATAATTATAGAGACGGTTTTTCTTCTTGAAATAACGAAGCTGGTGTTGTTTCCGTTTCTCGATTTAGCAGGAGGTTTGAATGGGGTATGAGTTTGCAGTTTAAACCCGCTTCGGCGCTGGGGGATTGCCTTACGCTATGAGCCTACTGGCGAAGAACGTGCCAACAGTCTCACAGCAACGGCTAACCCCGCAGTTGCGCCTTCGCTGGTATTGGAGAAAGTATGTCATACTACATTTTTACAGAGTGTGAGTTTAGTTAGTGTTGATCCCGGTTTCTCGACCTTGCAAGAAGTTTGAATGGGGGATGTGTTTGCAGTTTAAATCCGCTTCGGCGCTGGGGGAT
>NZ_WHVV01000053.1 GCF_009650995.1 Sporosarcina cascadiensis
GGCCTATAGCTCAGCTGGTTAGAGCGCACGCCTGATAAGCGTGAGGTCGGTGGTTCGAGTCCACTTAGGCCCACCATATACCCTCTTGTCTCATACCCTTTACTTTGGGGCCTTAGCTCAGCTGGGAGAGCGCCTGCCTTGCACGCAGGAGGTCAACGGTTCGATCCCGTTAGGCTCCACCAAACTTACATTTGTTCATTGAAAACTGGATAAAACGACATTGAAAGTAATCAAGTAATCAACCGAGTTAAACCTTCGGGTTTAATTC
>NZ_WHVV01000008.1:0-170681 GCF_009650995.1 Sporosarcina cascadiensis
CAAACTGTATTTCGTTAACGTTTTGCTGTTCAGTTTTCAAGGTTCATTTGGTTTGTCCTGCAAAAGCGACTTCTCTAATCTACCATATCTTCTTTACGCTCGTCAAGCATTTTTTAAAATGTTTTTTTGAGCGTGTTGCGCGCTGTAAGTTCGTTTCCCTCAAGCGACATTCATTATATTAACATGCTCTTGTTTCTAAAGTCAACAACTTTTCTAAAAAAGTTATAGAGCGATTGACAAACCGCTCTACAATACATTTCTTCCTCTTATTGACCTGTACTGTCTATGATACAGCAACTCATTTTTTGAAGGTATACAAATAATTTCAATCAGTTGCTTATCCACCAGATACTCAATAAAAAACTCAAGGTTTGAGGAATACAGCGAAAGCTCTTGATAATCATACAGTTCCTGGATAGTCCAGGAATCTTTTTGGTCAAGTATATTCAACAGATGCTCTGAAGCTTCGTTGGTGTAGTTATGGATAAAAAATTCACTTGCCAGAAATACTAAGTCCAGCCGTTTCTCCAAATCTTCTTCGCTGCCTATCAATTCTTCATATAACTTATAAACGGAAGGATCTACTTTCTTCATTTGGGACCATGCAGTTTTCTCAGGCAGCGTATTATGCTTAATCGCAACCATTCTCGCCAGATACCGCAGACAATTCAGAGCGTTAATATAAGAATCCATGTATTGTTTTCTTTCAAAATGAATTTTCCCTTCATTATAAGCGCGAATCATTTTTGCAAGTTCCATCCCCATTTTTACGCTTCTGCCGAAAAGCGGTTCTTCAGACAGACGCTGTTTCAGACGTTCTGCATATTCATCTCTATCAAAATAAATCTTTCCTAAGATCAGCCAGTCGATGATTTTTTTATTCGTCCCTACCAGCAGCCAATGTGTTAATTGCTTCTCACTGATTGTATGCATTGCCGCTTTACGCTCTCCGTCAGTATAGTGCTTCGTTTGAATTGGCATTTCATTGTTGGAAGAGATAATGAAGAGAACCTCATCGAATGCATCTGTAATTGGATCATCCGTTCTTTGGTTTTCTATAAGAAGCACACTTAACGTATCTGTTTGACTTGCTCGCTCCTGGTATATCGGCCTTAACATTTGTTCCACATCTTCGCCTCCCAGTACTTTCTTGATCGTCTCGAATACTCTATTTCGACGATTTCACATAAAATCCTTTAATTAAAGAGAGTTTGTACTGCATTTATTTAAGAATATGATATATTAGGTGAGGATAGTGTGAGGAGGATATTTTAGATGAAACCATATAAAAATAAAATAAATCGCATCCGTTCATTTGCTTTGTCGCTCATTTTCATCGGAGTCGTCATTATGTATATCGGTATTTTCTTCCGTAAAAATGAAATTGTCATGCTGATTTTCATGTTCCTGGGTGTGCTCGCCATCATCGCAAGTACAGTTGTTTACGCTTGGATCGGAACTCTTTCCACGCGAGCCGTCAGAATTAAATGTCCGAATTGCGGTAAGCACACAAAAATGCTGGGCCGCGTGGATATGTGCGGGCATTGCCGTGAGCCGCTGACACTGGATCCAGAATTAGAAGGCAAAGAGTTTGACGTATCGTACAATAAAACAAAAATGCCTCATGATGAGTCATCAAAATAAAAAGAGTGCAGGCTCTATGAGCTGCACTCTTTTTATTTTGCTTCTGTTTGTTGGGCTGCTGCACATTCCGGACATGTACCGTAAACTTCCAAACGGTGTGAATTCACTTTAAATCCTGTTACATGTGCGGCCAGCCGTTCCACTTCCTCAAGACCCGGATGATGGAAATCAACAATTTTTCCGCAATCGTCACAAATAATATGGTAATGATCATGTGTAACAAAATCGAAGCGGCTTGAAGCATCCCCGTAGGTCAGCTCTTTTACAAGTCCGGAATTCTGAAATACACGTAAATTATTATAGACCGTTGCGACACTCATATTAGGAAAATCCGCTTCAAGTGCTTTGTAAATTTCATCTGCTGTCGGGTGAGTATGAGAAGTGATCAAATATTCAAGAATGGCATGTCTCTGCGGAGTGATTCTAACACCGCTTTCTTTCAATGTTACAAGCGCATCTTTCAAAACTATTCCCGGCATCGTAATGCACCTCACTTCATAAAGATTACTTCTTTATAATCATTATAATTAGTTTACTCAATGAAGGGTGCAAATGTCAACTTTTGTGCTGACTTTTATGAATTACATGCCATGAATACTTATCAATAGCCTTTGTCCAAATCCACCTGATTGATCAGTTTGCGATCTCCTGTCATCCATTTATCCAGATTCGTTTCCATAATATCAAGTGAACGTTTAATATACTGGCCCGATAAACTGGACATATGAGGTGACACCGTACAATTCGGAAGACTCCAGAGCGGGCTAACTTCAGGAAGCGGTTCTTCTTCGAAAACATCGAGAACAGCATGATGAATTTCATTGTTTTCTAATGCTTCCATAATAGTTTGAGTCTTCACGGCATCCCCTCTTCCGACATTCACAAAGATTGCGGATTCTTTCATCGCTTTGAAATGCTCAGGCTGATAAATCCATTTAGTTTCTTCAGTACTCGGCAAAATAGATATCACATAGTCTGCATCGGGGAGTCTGTCCAGCAGAGCCGGCATCTTAATTGTTTCATCCATAGATTCAACTTCATGACCCGAACGGTTGCAGCCGATTGTATGAACGCGGAACGCCTGCAGCAGTCTTCCAATTTCGCCGCCGATTGCGCCGGTTCCTACAATCAGTGCTGTCGAGCCATTTACTTCCCCGGGTATTTTATCGAGCTTCCACTTTTTTTCTGCCTGTCTTTCGTATATACCGGGCAGGCCTCTATCCAGTGATAAAAGATGAGCAAGCACCGATTCAGCCAGAGGAGCTTTATGGACGCCTCTTGAGTTTGTCACGATAACACCTTTTCTTTCCAACGCTTTCAGCGGCAAATCATTGACACCGACCGCTGCAACCATCACCCACTTCAGTTCCTCGGCTCTTTCGACGATCGCTTCAGTCAGGTCGCCTCCCTCTGTCGCAATCACGTCCGCATCTTCTATTGAAGCTTCTTCGATGGAAGACACATATACAAATTCTGCGTCAGGAAACCTCTGCTCGAGTTTTTCTTTAAAAGCAGATTTAATTCTGAATGTGAAAACAATCTTCATAGTCAGGCCTCCCCAATTAATTGCTGCAACGTTGCAAGCGCGTCTTCCACATGCCCCTTCACTCGAACTTTCCGCCACTCTTTTACTACTGTGCCGGTCGGATCGATCAGGAATGTTGAACGCTCAATTCCCATATATTCTTTACCGAAGTTCTTCTTCAATTTCCACACCCCGTATTGTTCAGCGACCGCATGATTTTCGTCGACAAGCAACGAAAACGGCAGACCATGTTTTTCAATGAACTTCTGGTGTGATGCTTCTTTGTCGGGACTGACGCCTAAAATCACTGCATTCAATTTTTCAAAGTCATTCATATTATCACGAAAATCACATGCCTCTGTCGTACAGCCAGGTGTTGAATCTTTCGGATAAAAATACAGCACCACATACTTTTCACCTTTAAAGCTCTCTAAAGAAACTTCTTTCCCATTTTCATTCGGCAAAGAGAATACCGGTGCATGCAATCCTTCCAATTTATCCATAGAAAATCCTCCTCAATAAGTAATGAAATGTTCATCTTCTAAACTTCTTTCACACTTATCGTAGCTGAAATACTTATACTTTTCAATTTACTGCAATAGGTTCTGAAGGTGGAGACTTAAGGGGGAATAGTGCTAAAATAGAGAGCGTATAATTGATTTGGAGGAATTCACTTATGAACCGTAAAAACTCAGAAGCAATCTACGCCGAAGCATGTGAACATATTGTCGGAGGCGTTAACAGCCCATCCCGCGGATACAAGGCGGTTGGCGGCGGAGCTCCCACTGTTATGGACCGCGCGCAAGGTGCTTATTTTTATGATGTAGACGGCAATCGATATATCGACTATTTAGGAGCGTACGGACCGATCATTACAGGACACGCACATCCTCATATTACAAAAGCAATCACAAAAGCGGCTGAAAACGGCATATTATACGGGACACCAACCCGCCACGAAGTGAAGTTTGCCAAAATGCTGAAAGACGCGATACCCGGAATGGATAAGGTTCGCTTCGTCAATTCCGGGACAGAAGCCGTCATGACGACAATTCGTGTTTCACGCGCCTTCACCGGACGTACAAAGATCATGAAATTCGCCGGCTGCTATCACGGCCACTCGGATCTCGTGCTTGTCGCTGCAGGTTCAGGACCAGCAACACTCGGTATTCCTGACTCAGCCGGGGTGCCTGCATCCATCGCCAAAGAAGTCATCACCATTCCATTTAACGATCCTGACAGTTACAGAGCCGCAATGGATCAATGGGGAGATGAGCTTGCTTGTATTCTAATTGAACCGATTGTCGGTAACTTTGGTATCGTAGAGCCGAATGAAGGTTTTCTTGAACTTGTTCATGAGTTAGCTGCCTCTAAAGGTGTGCTGACAGTCTACGATGAAGTCATAACTGCATTCCGTTTTCATTACGGCGCCGCACAAACCATGCTTGGTCTGCAGCCGGACTTGACGGCTTTCGGTAAAATCATCGGAGGCGGCCTGCCGATTGGCGCATATGGCGGCAAGAAAGAGATCATGGAACAGGTTGCCCCGCTCGGGCCTGCATATCAGGCAGGAACAATGGCTGGGAATCCAGCTTCTATTCTGTCAGGCATTGCCTGTCTCGAAGTACTGCAGGAGCCCGGTGTCTACGAAGAAATGGATCGACTCGGCGGTATCTTGGAAGAAGGAATTTTACAGCTGGCGAAGAAACACGGCATCAAAATGACGATTAACCGCTTAGGCGGCGCATTGACTCTCTTCTTCACAGATGTGACGGTTAACAACTACCAGCAGGCTGAAGATACGGACGGCGAGATGTTTGGGCGTTTCTTCAAAGAAATGCTGAAAAACGGCATCAACCTTGCCCCTTCGAAGTATGAAGCATGGTTCCTGACTACTGCGCATACAGAAGAGGATGTAAAGGAAACATTGGAAGCCGTCGACCGTTCATTTAACGCAATAGCGTAACGAATGCATTGACCGTCTTGCAGCAATATTGTAAAGTAGCAAAAAAGAGCTTTTTCAGGAAAGGAATTACCCAATGAAACTTGGTGCCCGCGTCTTCAAAACGGGTATTGCGATTGTCATCGCCTTATTTATTGCACAATTACTGGAGCTGCCAACCGCAGTATTTGCAGGAATTGCAGCGATCTTCGCAATCCAGCCATCTATTTATAGATCGTATTTAACGATAGTGGAACAATTACAGGGGAATTTGATCGGCGCAACGGTGGCCGTTCTATTTACGCTGATTTTCGGTCCTCAGTTAATGATTGTCGGTTTGGCAGCCGTCATCGTCATGATCATCATGCTGAAGCTGGGTCTCGAAAAATCGATTTCACTCGCGCTTGTCACAATGATTGCTGTCATGGAAGTAAAAGGAGATGACTTCTTAACTTTCGCTCTCCTGCGGGTCGCCACTATTTTAGTCGGTGTACTTGCGGCATTTCTAGTGAATTTAATTTTTATGCCGCCTAAATATGAAACCAAACTTTTTCAGGCGATTCACCAGGCGCAAGATGAGATTATTCGTTGGACGCGTTTAGCCGGCCGACAGGCTTCTGAGCATTCGGCCACTAAAAAATCACTTAGCAAGCTGAAAGAACGTCTGATTCAGATCGATCAGCTGTATCTGCTGTTTAAAGAAGAACGCAGTTATTTCAAGAAAACTTCCGCTGCCAAAGCAAGGCGGCTTGTCGTCTACAGGCAAATGATTGCAACGACACGGAGCAGTTATGATGTGCTGAAAAGACTGCATGAATTTGAGAATGAACTGATCAATTTGCCTGAACACTTCAGAATGATGATTCAGGAACGTCTCGAAGCATTGCTCGTCTATCATGAGCAGCTTCATTTGAAATTCGTCGGCAAGCTGAAAGCAGACCGCGATGAATCCGAACTGCATAACGAATTTATTCAGCGCCAGGAAGTAATGGAGATTTTCGCCAAAGAAATCGCTATTACGAAAGAAGATGAAGAGTTTTCTGCCTATCATTTGCTCCATATCCTTTCTTCCATATTAAATTATGAAGAGCAGCTGGAGCATTTAGATACGCTAATGTCCTCTTATCAAACTCGCTATGAAGATGAAGAAAACACATTAGAAGATGAATTTTATTGAAAAACGCCGGTATGAGAAATTTCTCATACCGGCGTTTTTTCTAATTATCCCAGCTCTTGACGATTGAACAATCCAGCGTACGTCCCGTTCTTTTCCATCAATTCCCGGTGTGTTCCCGATTCTTTTAATTCGCCGTGGTCTATCACATAAATACAGTCTGCATGTGTAATAGTCGACAGACGGTGGGCTACGATCAGCGTCGTCCGTTCGTGTGCTAAACGATCAAGAGAATCCTGAATCAGCGCCTCACTTTCGAGATCCAGCGCAGATGTCGCTTCATCCAGGATCAGCAGTGCCGGATTTTTCAAAAATACCCTTGCAATTGCAATACGCTGTTTCTGCCCGCCAGATAATTTCACACCGCGTTCACCTACTCGTGTATCATAGCCTTCCGACAGTGCCTCAATGAATTCATGCGCGTTTGCAGCTTTAGCAGCTTCAATTACTTCTTCTTCTGTCGCTTCAGGCTTGCCCATCAAAATATTACTTTTGACAGAATCACTGAATAGAATCGAATCCTGCAGTACCATCCCGATCTGATCGCGCACGGATTTTACGGTTACATCCCGGATATCTTTGCCGTCAATGCGTATGGCACCGGAAGTAACATCGTAAAAGCGCGGAATCAAACTGATGATCGTCGACTTTCCTCCCCCGCTCATCCCGACAAGGGCTGCTGTTTCTCCCGGACGGATTGTCAGGCTGATGTTTCTCAGCACTGCTTCTTCTTCATAAGCGAAAGAAACTTGATCGAACTGGATTTCTCCATCGATTGCCGGCAGCGGTTTGGCATTTGCTTTATCCACGATATCGTACTCTTCATTCATCAAATCAAGCACCCGGTCCATTGAAGCGAACGACTGTGTCAGTGAAGTGGATGCATTGACGAGTCTGCGGAGCGGAGAATAAAGTCGTTCAATGAATGCAATAAACGCAACCATAGTACCGACAGACAAAGAACCGTTGATCACTTGATAACCCGCATAGCCAATAACGAGCAGCGGTGCGACGTCTGTAATGGTATTCACCACAGCAAACGCTTTTGCATTCCATCTCGTATGGTCAATCGCGCGTTCCAGAAAGTTATTATTGACTTCGTCAAAACGTTCCTGCTCTTTATCCTCAATTGCGAAACTTTTGATGATACTCATGCCCGCCACCCGTTCATGCAGATAACTCTGCACATCAGCAAGTGCCTGCGAGCGTTTGCGTGTCAATTCACGAAGTTTCCCAAAGAAGTGCTTGACGCTGAATGCGTAAAACGGAAATGCCAGCAGTGTCACAAGTGTCAGATTCACATCCAGGGTCAGCATGATACAGATGGCAATAATAATTGTGGCCAAGTCTAGCCAGACATTCATTAAGCCAATCATGACGAAGTTCTTTGTCTGCTCTACGTCATTGATCACTCTGGAGATGACTTCACCTGCCCGGGTATTCGAATAAAAACGCAGGCCCAGTTTCTGCAGATGCCCGTACAATGACTGACGGATATCAAATAGAATTTTATTACTGACAAGCTGTGCATAGTATTGTCGGTAATATTCCACAGGCGGCCGAATTAAAAAGAATAATATCGTTGTGCCGCCCAGCCAATAAAATAAGTATTTTGTTTTATCAGGATCGGACATCGTCGGTGAACCGATAATGTCGTCAATGACGATTTTCATTAATAGCGGCAGAAATAAAGGAATTGCAAATTTTACAACCCCGATGAAAACTGTGAAAATAATCTGCCAGTTATAAGGCTTTACAAATTGAAGATAGCGTTTAATACTTTCGCCCATATTGTGCCTCCTACAAAAAAACCTGACTCGCACAAAGGCAAGCAGGTTGTTCTTTACTCTTCCTGAAGCTGTTTATAAAACTCATACCGTGAAGTCCATACGTCGATGAAATCGGGTGCAAACGGACCTTTTCTCTGCTTGATCCAGCCCAGCAATTGCGTTAAGTTTGCTTGCAGGATCTGATCGATGACTTCCGGATAATTCATTTGGCGCTTATGATCGGCATACTCATCTTCGTCCAAAATCAAATAACTCATATCCGGGAACACTTTAACGTCTAAGTCATAATCAATATATTTCAAAGACTTTTCATCAAATACAAACGGTGAGCTCATGTTGACATAATAGTAAACGCCGTCTTCCCGCAGCATGCAGATGATATTAAACCAGTTTTCCGCATGAAAATAACAAATGGAAGGCTCACGCGTCAACCAAGTCCGGCCGTCTGATTCTGTCACAAGAGTTCGTTCATTTCCGCCAATGATAATGTTGCGGGTACCTTTTAAAACGAGCGTTTCCTGCCAGACACGGTGAATCTTGCCGTTATGTTTGTAGCTGTGAATCTGAATCGTTTCTCCTTCTTTTGGGATTGCCATTTTTTCTACCACCTTTGAGCCCAATGCCGCTGCCCTTGCTATCTGTTCATTATACCAACTGCTTTCCCAAATTTAAAACGATTCAACCAACTATTTCATATTTGCTTCATTTTCAAGGGACCGGAGAACGTTTTTATGTATAAGAAAACCGGTAGAAACGGCTTATATTAGCCATTTCTACCGGTCGGCGATGTCCATACTTACTCTGAACCTTTATATTGGTTCGCACGTGCACCCGAAGCATTCTGCTTATTGGCTTCTGCTTGACGGTTCTGCTCTTTTACATGATTCACATCTGTTTCAGATGCATATTCCTCATTCATGGATGACTGCATAGAAGAGGAAGCGGACTGCATTTTACCAGCAGACTGCGCATTTTGCTGACGGACCTGGTTCACGTCCGTTTCAGAAGCAAACTCTTCATTCATTGGCTGCTGCATAGCAGACTGCGCATTCTGTTGGCGCACTTGATTCGCATCTGTTTGAGATGGATCGTTCTGAGCATTGCGTTTTGGTTGCTTAGGCATGGATTATTCACCTCCGTGCCCCTTATGATGTCCACTGCACTCTTATTTATGCACTTAAAAACATGCAGTTTTTACCAATCAAGACTTTCGATGATTTTCAGGACAGGTTTAGGCTTTGCAAGTGCTTCAATTTGTTCTCTGCTGAAAAATGTCAGCTCTTCACTGATCGGCGTTCCGGCGGTTTGTGCCCGGTATGCGTCGATCTCCCACGTAATATGCGAGAAGACATGCACAAACTCGGTCGTTTTCGTTACGTTCCTCAGTGTAATGCCTGTTTGTGTTTCAAATGCTTCTGCAGCAGCAGTGTCCTCCAAGACGATCATAGGAAATTCCCATAGACCTGCCAGTAGACCTTTTCCCGGCCTCTTTTGCATAAGCCAATTACCTTCTTCATTTTGAACAGCAAATGCGCCGAGTTTAAGATGCTTCATTTTTTGTTTTTTACTCTTAATTGGCAGTTGCTGCTGTTTACCTTCCTCAAAAGCGATGCAATAGTCGCGAACCGGGCATAGTAAACAATGGGGATTCGGTGTACAGATCGTCGCGCCCAGTTCCATCAGTGCTTGATTGAAGGAAGAAGGATCTTCTTCAGAAATCAGCTCCATTACAGCCTGCTCGAATAATTTCTTATTTCGCGGCAGCGCAATATCTTCTTCAATCAATAAAATTCGTGAGAGCACGCGCATGACATTCCCGTCCACCGCGTGTTCCGGCACACCGTATGCAATACTCAGAATTGCCCCCGCCGTATAAGGTCCGACCCCTTTTAAAGCAGATATTTCTTTGCGGTTATCGGGCACAATGCCGCCATATGTCTCGACTACTTCCCTTACGCCTGACTGTAAATTCCGTACGCGCGAATAATAGCCGAGCCCTTCCCACATTTTGAGGATCTCTTCTTCTCCCGCACCTGACAGATCTGCCATAGTAGGAAACTTTTCAATAAAACGTTCATAATAAGGTATGACTGTCTCCACACGCGTTTGCTGCAGCATGACTTCAGATACCCAGATATAATAGGGATTATTCGTTCTTCTCCAGGGAAGATCTCTTTTTTCAGCTTGATACCATGTCAGCAAAGCCTGCTGGAATGCTTTCTTTTGTTCAATAATTTGCATAGCAACCTCACTTTTCAATTCTTATGCTTTTAGTTCTGAGGGAAAAGGGTATATAATTAATAGTAACTTCAGACATTTTTCGACTCTTTCTGTAAGGAAAAGGAGTGATGACTTGGATACAGGTACACATATTGCCATGGGCGTTGCCATCAGCGGACTGGCACTTGCCGATTATACGGTTGCAAATGACCCTTCCACAATGGGTGCAGTTTTTGCCGGTATCATGGTCGGTTCGCTAATTCCTGATATCGATACTGTATTGAAACTTCGAAATAACGCGGTTTATTTGCGTAATCACCGGGGAATTACCCATTCCGTTCCGGCGGTCATGCTGTGGCCACTGCTGATATCTATTCTGCTGACATTTATTGTGCCCGGCGCCGTATTCCTGCATGTATGGGCATGGACTTTTTTAGCAGTATTCATTCATGTCTTTGTAGATATCTTTAATTCATACGGCACGCAGGCGCTTAGGCCATTTTCACAAAAATGGGTGGCGATCGGCGTCATCAACACATTTGACCCAATTATTTTTGGGCTTCATGTAATTGCGATTTTAGCTTGGATTTTAGGAACGGATCCCGTTGTGACAATGGCCACATTATATATTGTAATCTTTTTCTATTATTTACTTCGCTTCGCTCTAAAAGGAGCTGTGAAACGCGCTGTCAAAAAAACTGTGCCCGGCGCTGCAGATATTTTCATTGCACCGACTATGAACTTCTTTCAGTGGCGTATAGCCGCTACAACTGACGTTGATCACTATGTAGGACGGGCTTATGGCCGTTCCATTACCATATACGATCGTTTTAAACGTGAACCGATGCCCGTTTCAAAAGAAGTTTCGGTCGCTTTGGAAGATCCGAATATGCAGGCGTTTGTATCCTTTTCGCCACTTTACCGATGGTCGGTCACACATAAAGGGGATGTGTGTGAAGTCCGTCTGATCGATTTGCGATACCGCAGTAAAGGCTACTATCCCTTCGTCGCCGTTGCGCATGTAGACGAAAATCTCGAGGTCGTGAATTCCTATACCGGCTGGATTTTTTCAGAAGACAAACTGCGCAAAAAGCTGAACTTTGCGCCGAATAATTAGAACACGCGGCTGTCCTGAAAGTTATAATGACTTTCGGGACAGCTTTTTCTAATGCAATAACTCCCGGCTGTCCAAGCAGACGCACCAAACTGTGGCAGAAACGAACCAAAGCTTGCAGTGAGCGCGCGTTTCCGCTGTCTTGCCGCACCAATCCAATCTTTAAACGAACCAAACTGACTGTCTAGCGGACCAATCCTATTACCCACCGTTAACAGTAAAAAATAAGAACTATCCAACAAGTCAGATGAAAATGACTTTCCGGACAGCCCCGTTCTTATTTTCCGCTCTTCACATCTTTCAGCATAGCAAGCGGCAAAGCTTCGATTGCCTTCTCTCCGCCTAAGCGATATCCCCAGGCAAATAAACCCTTTAAGTAATCGACCTGGAAAAAGACTCCTTCGTCTGCTTCAATCCGGTAGATTTCTCCCGGCTTGATCGTTGCAGGATCCACAAGATAGGACTGCACCAATACCGCTTTGCGCTGATGAACCGCATATTCACTGATCATGCCCATCTGTTCAGCCTTACGCGCTTTCTCCATCAGGACCCCAATTTCACTGCGCAGTTCATTTTCATTCATTTCGCTGTAGTGTTTTTCAGTATCCATCTTCTTCATTCCTTTTCTTTTCAATAAATAAATCGATTTGCGCGAGCGGTATGCCTTTTTGATACATTGACTGCTTGACGCGCTGACGCAAGTCTGAGCCCGAATATTTACTTTGATAGCGTCTCCAGGCTTTTTCACCAAAAGTTTCCGTAATATCAGACCATTCGTCTTCATCGCGCTCAATTGTCAGATTGCTCAGCACTTCCGAAATCTGCTGATAGGAAAAACCTTTTCTTGCCAGTGTGTTCTGTATTTTTTGCTTAACCTGCGCGGGCGGCTGCTGACTGTTCGAGCGCATCGTTTTCTCAGCAAGCTTCATCGCGTTCGCCATTTGATCTTCCATAGAATACTCCTCCAATGCTTGAGCTTGCAGTTCTTTGGGTATACCTTTCTTATAAAGGGATTGCTGAATAGCTCTCGGGCCTTTCAGCGTGCTGTTTTTTTCCGTCCGGACAAGCGCTTCCGAAAATGCTTCATCATTCAAAAAGCCCAGACGTTTCAATTTAACGATTGCTTCAAGGATCACAGCTTCCCCATACTCTTTTTCGAGAAGTTTCTTTTTGACTTCCATTTCACTGCGCATGCGGAAAGATAAAAAATGCAGTGCACGGTTAAAGGCTTTTTCAATTTGATCGGCATAGACAATTTCATCTGATGCCCAGTCGTCCAATTCCATGCCCTTTGTGAGTTCAAATTTCACTAAAACAGATTCATGGACACTGAATGCATACTGCTCATCGACGAAAATATTATAACGTTCGCTATCTCGTTTTTGTTGTGATATTTTGGTAATAAGCGGCACTTCTTCATCACCTACTTTGTCTTAGTATACCGCTTCTTTAGATGATGGTCAGTAATAGTGTATCAATTTAATTTTTTATAGATTGGAGGGGAACGGTTATGAAAGTGGCAATAACAGGAGGAACTGGATTTATCGGCAGTATTTTGACTGCAAAACTTCAGCAAAAGGGACATGAAGTAATTATTTTGACACGCAAACCTTCATATGAGCAAGACGGCGTTCAATACGTCCAGTGGCTGACGGATCAAGCAGCTCCTGAGAATGAAATCAGCCATCTTGATGCGATTGTAAATTTAGCGGGTGTCTCCATCGATGAAGGTCGCTGGACATCTGAACGTAAAAAAGCGATTCATGACAGTCGTATTACAGCCACTCAAGAAGTATTAAGGATTCTGCGGATACTTCCTGAAAAGCCAAGTGTACTGGTCAATGCGAGTGCAATTGGTATTTATCCGCCTTCGCTCACTGCAGAATATACAGATTCATCCGCTGCTGTCGGCGATAACTTTCTTGCAAAAACCGTCTTTGACTGGGAAAACCTTGCTGGGCATGCCGGAGATTTAGGTGTACGCACAGTTTTCACCCGTTTCGGGATTGTCTTAGGAAAAAAAGGCGGCGCACTTCCGCTGATCAAATTGCCTTATCAATTATTTGCAGGCGGGAAAATCGGTTCTGGCAATCAGTGGTTCTCATGGGTCCATGTAGCCGACGTGGCAAACTCCATCACCTTTTCATTGGAGAACGAAACAATGGAAGGTCCGGTAAATGTTGTGGCACCGAGCCCTATGCATATGAATGCATTCGGCAAGACAATTGGGAAAGTATTAGGCAGGCCCCATTGGTTTCCAGTTCCAAGCTTCGCAATGGAGCTGGCACTGGGTGAAAAAAGCATTATTGTATTGGAAGGACAGCATGTGCTGCCTGCAAAATTGCTGAAAAACGGCTTTACCTTTCAATATCCTTCATTAGAACCTGCTTTAAAAGATTTATTATAGAACTTATTCTTTTTAGGTGATGCCGCTGCTGCTTCTCCGGTCAGTTAATCGTCCATACATATTTACCGCCGTACAGCACATGCTCTAATAAAAGGAGTTGTGATGTATGGCTAAACATATTTCCGGAATCTTATTAGGCTCCATTTTGCTGGTCGTGGGTATTCTGGTCAATCCGTACGCAGTAAAAGCAGAGGAATTTCATTGGGGATTTAAGAAAGCGACGGACGGCGTTCCTCCTTCTGCCGGATCAGAACTTGATAAACTGCTGGATGATCATGGAGCGATCTATAAGGGGCAAGGAGAAGAGAAGGTTGTCTATCTGACATTTGATAACGGCTACGAAAATGGTTATACGGAAAGCATTTTGGATACGTTGAAAAAAGAAAAAACGCCGGCTACGTTCTTCCTGACCGGCCATTATGTAAAGAGCGCCAGTGATTTAGTAAAGCGCATGGTGAAGGACGGACACGAGATCGGAAACCATTCCTATGACCATCCGAATATGGCTAATTTATCCGAACAGCAGATGAAAGAAGAATGGGAAAAGCTTGACGAAGTACTGTATTCTGTAGCCGGTGTGAGGCGCACGGTCTATGCGCGGCCGCCTGAAGGTGTATTCAATGCAAAATTGCTGCAGGCAGGAAATGACCTGGGTTACCGTCATATTTTTTGGTCGGTTGCATTCATTGACTGGCATAAAGATCAGCCAAAAGGAAAAGACCACGCCTATAATGAATTAATGAAACAGCTGCATCCCGGCGCTGTAATCCTGATGCATACCGTTTCTCCTGACAATGCACAGGCTCTGCCTGATTTTATCCGCGACGCGAAGAAACAAGGCTATAAATTTCACTCGCTCGATCAGCTGGTCAAGGAGTATGAAAGTAAAAGTTCAATGACTCAATGAGTGCACATAAAAAGAGACCTTGTCTGTATTCTTTCTCCAACAGACAAGGTCTCTAATTATTTGGCTCTTCTTCAATTTGCATGTGTATATTCGTAGTTATCCAATGACTAACCTCAATTGGACAGTTACGGATCCCCTCCTTTGTAATTACCTATCTAGGATTCGATTCGTTTCTATAACTACGACCTCCTTTTCATTTGATTATTCTGACTATACCATCTATTCAGTCATCTGTAAACCCTTTTGTTTCATTTATTTTAAAATATTTTGCTCCGTGCTTTGATGTGTATCTTCTCATCTGCCGGCAAAATTAGCTGCGCTTCCAGGCTATGAGCACGGCGGCCGGTTCAATGATCACGGCGGGGGGCGGTATGATCACGCAGCCGGGCCGAATGATCACATGGGCAGGGTGTATGAGCTGAACTGGCCGGGCTATGAGCGTTCGAGCTGTTACTATGATCATCGGCGAAGCTTCTCTGTCAGGCTAGCCGCGCCAAGAAGGCTTTCGCCCGCAAAGTCGAGCAACGGAACCTGCACAAACATGAATCTCAAGTGGAAAGATCAGATTGAAAAAGATCAGCTTTTAATATACGATATCAATGGTGGAAAGAGGTGGATGTATGGACACGTCAGAAAGTAAAGACCAAGTCGTCGAGCTGAAAAACCGTTTCAATCAATTCCTGGAAACACTGGAAGCAATCGAACCGGAAAAAACGGACCTCCAAGAAATAGACCGGCTGATTACGCTGCTGGATGAACTGGAAGAACAGATGGACAGTTATAAAAAATAACATATATATATCGGGGGATTTGAGATGTACATAGAGAAAATCGAAAAAAGTATGTATGAACTGATTTGCGAAACGTCCACGAACTTGCCTAAAGATGTTCGCCGTGCAATCTTGACGGCCAAAGAGAATGAAAATAAAGGCACAAGTTCAGCAATGAGTTTGGACACGATTGCCAAGAATATCAACATGGCGGATGATAAGCTGTCTCCTATCTGTCAGGATACAGGACTTCCGACTTTCAAAATTAAAACACCAATTGGCGTCAATCAATTAGAAATCAAAGCGGCAATCGTACGTGCAATCGAACTTGCTACGAAGGACGGGAAACTCCGTCCGAACGCAGTTGATTCATTGACCGGCGATAACAGCGGCAATAACTTGGGTACAGGCCTGCCCGTAGTGAAGTTTGAGCAATGGGAAAAAGATCATATTGAGGTTAAATTAATTCTTAAAGGCGGCGGCTGTGAAAATAAAAATATCCAGTACAGCCTGCCGACTGAATTGGAAGGTCTCGGACGCGCAGGACGCGACCTAGACGGAATCCGCAAATGTGTGCTTCACTCAGTTTATCAGGCACAAGGGCAGGGTTGTTCAGCTGGTTTCATTGGAGTCGGGATCGGCGGCGATCGTTCTTCAGGCTATGATTTGGCAAAAGATCAGCTGTTCCGGGATGTGACAGATAGTAATCCAAATCCTGAACTTGCGAAGCTGGAAGATTATATTCTTGAAAAAGCAAATACACTTGGGATTGGGACAATGGGCTTTGGCGGCGAAGCAACACTGCTTGGATGTAAAGTCGGCGTTATGCACCGCATCCCTGCAAGCTTTTATGTTTCCGTGGCGTATAACTGCTGGGCTTATCGTCGTATGGCAGTGGATATTAATGCAGAATCCGGCGAAATTACAGACTGGCATTATAATGAAGGCGAGAAAATTGCATTCGAGCAACCGGAAGAAGAAGCAAAATCAACTGCACGCGTAGTGAAACTGCAAGCACCTATTTCTGAAGAAGAAATCCGTGGTCTGCGCGTCGGTGACGTAGTGAAAATCTCGGGACGCATGTATACAGGACGCGACGCAATTCATAAGCACCTTTCAGAACATGACGCGCCGGTTGATTTGGACGGTCAAGTTATTTATCACTGCGGTCCGGTGGTTCTGAAAAATGAAGAAGGTAAATATGAAATTAAAGCAGCTGGTCCTACTACTTCGATTCGTGAAGAACCGTATCAAGGCGATATCATGAAAAAATTCGGTATCCGTGCTGTTGTTGGAAAAGGCGGTATGGGTCCCAAAACTTTGGCGGCGCTCCAGGAACACGGCGGCGTATATTTAAATGCAATCGGAGGCGCTGCCCAGTATTACGCAGACTGCATTAAAGAAGTTGAAGGTGTCGACTTGCTGGAGTTCGGTATTCCCGAAGCTTTATGGCATTTGCGTGTGGAAGATTTCACCGCAGTTGTCACAATGGATTCTCACGGCAACAGTCTTCATGCTGATATCGATAAATCTTCCTTGGAAAAACTGTCTCAATACAAAGAGAAAGTCTTCAATTGACCCGCGGGCAGCGAATGAAATTTCATTCGCTGCTTTTTTATGTTTTATGGGTCTTCACCAAAACATGTGCTTGACAGTTTAATTGATGAGCAGTTTGAGATTTTTCGTGATTGCGCAGTATAGGATGGTAAGTGGGAAGACACCGTTTCCCTGCGTTCCAGGCGGACGCGTTCCGGAGGGCCCTCGGTGAGCCAACTGGTCGCTTCGCTCCCTTTAGTTGTCTCATCCTATCGGGCTGATCCTCCCGGAGTCGCCGCCTTCCACTCCGGTACACTAGGCTGGTTTTTCAGGACTTTTTATGTGAGTAGGTAGTAGTATGAGCATACTATTTGAGACTATAACGATAGTACCGATGTTTCATGCACTACTTATCATTCTGCAAATACCTAAATTCCTGTGGTCAATGCGTTTACAAAGTCGAGAAAAGAAACTACACCAACTAAACTCGCCCTCTGCAAAAAAGCAACATGACATACTTTCCGCAACACCAGCGTAGGCGCAACTGCGGGGTCGGCCGTTGCGATGAGACTGGTGGCATGTTCTTCGCCAGTAGGCTTATCGCGTTAGGCAATCCCCCAGCGCTGAAGAGGTGTCAAACTGCAAACTCACACTTTATTCAAAATTCCTACAAAGTCGAGCAACGAAACCCGCACAAATCCACCCCCTGCCAAACTGCAGCAGGATTTTCGCAATACGCACGTGACAGGGTCAAGAACAGATTTTGGCGCAGAACCTGTTTTATAAATGTTTTTTGTTCAATTCAGTAACAATCTCTTGTAAACAATGCTATACTGTAGTTAATAATAATTATAATTTCATAATCATTCTATTTTAAGTTTTAAAAGTCGATTCTACTATGTAGAATCGACTTTACTGCTTTAATTAGCCACTTGAAATTGAAATTCATTATCAATTAGGAGGAGTTCAAATGACAATATACACAAGAGAGCAGCCAGAACAGAACATTGACTGGTCTTCCCGCTTAGAATTAATTGCAGCCATCCTGTCGGGTATTTTCATCTTGACTGCATGGATTTTCAGCAAAAATGGTACAGAAACATTTTCTATTACGCTGTATATCGTTGCTTTTTTAATTGGCGGATATGCAAAAGCTAAAGAAGGAATTGAGGAAACCATAAAAAACAAAGAGCTGAATGTTGAGATGCTGATGATATTTGCGGCGATCGGTTCGGGAATTATCGGTTACTGGGCGGAAGGCGCCATACTGATCTTTATTTTCGCAATCAGCGGTGCGCTGGAAACTTACACATTGAATAAAAGCCATAAAGAAATTTCTTCATTGATGGAAATGCAGCCCGAAGAAGCATGGCTGATTAAAGAAGACGGCAGCGAGGAAAAAGTCTCAACTTCTTCATTGGCGCCTGGAGCAGTACTGCTAGTGAAGCCGGGTGAACGGATTCCTGTTGACGGCCAAGTCTTGAGCGGCATCACTTCGGTTGATATGTCGGCAATCAACGGCGAGTCGATACCTGTGACTAAGTCAGAAAACGATGAACTATTCGCAGGAACAGTGAACTTGAACGGAGCCATCCGAATGACGATGACGAAGTCGAGTTCTGAAACATTGTTCCAAAAGATTATTGCTATGGTACAGAATGCGCAAAGTGAAAAATCTCCTTCGCAGCAGTTTATCGAACGTTTTGAAGGATCCTATGTAAAGATTGTACTGACTGCCGTCTTGATCATGATGTTCCTTCCCCACTTTGTGTTTGGCTGGGATTGGACTACGACGTTCTACCGTGCAATCGTACTGTTGGTAGTTGCCTCCCCCTGCGCGCTGATGGCTGCTATTATGCCCGCTACTCTTGCAGCTGTTTCCAACGGGGCAAGACGCGGCGTTCTATTTAAAGGCGGTGTGCATTTGGAACATTTGAGTTCACTGAACGCATTTGCTTTTGATAAAACAGGCACATTAACGACAGGCAAACCAATTGTGATGGATTTCATTGTCAGAGAAGGAACGGATCCAAATAAAGCACTTGCTTTATTCGCAGGTATTGAGTCTATGTCAAATCACCCGCTGGCAAAAGCAATTATCCTGTATGCTGATCAGCAGCAAATCACGCCAGAGCGGAATCTTCACATTGAAGATGTCCCTGGTTACGGAATCAAAGCTGAAACAGATCACGGACTTATTCATATCGGGAATCCCAAATTTGTCGGTACTGACCTGGCGGAGAAATTTCAGGACGGCATTGCTGCGTCCCTGGCCAATGAAGGCAAAACAGTCATTTTCATGAAAGATAAAAATGGCATCGCCGCACTGGCCGCATTGAAAGATACACTGCGGAAAGAAGCCGTCTCTTCTATAAAAGCGTTACAGGCTCTTGGCATACGCACTGTGATGCTGACAGGAGATAATGAAAAAACGGCCCTTGCGATTGCAGATGAAGTCGGTGTGGACTCTTATGTGGCGGAATGCCTGCCACAAGAGAAGGTTATGCATCTTAAAAAATTATTGAACGAGTATAAAACAGTCGGCATGGTCGGCGACGGCATCAATGATGCACCGGCTCTTGCTACCGCCACTTCAGGCATTGCGATGGGCGAGGGAACAGATGTCGCATTGGAAACTGCAGATGTGGTACTGATGCAGAACGACCTGAACCGCCTGTCATATGCCATCAAGGTTTCCAGAAAAATGCAGCGCATCGTTAAACAGAATGTTTTCTTCTCGATTGCAGTCATAGCGATACTCATCATTTCGAACTTCATGCAGGCGGTGGATTTACCGCTCGGTGTCATCGGTCACGAAGGCAGTACGATTCTCGTGATACTTAACGGGCTGAGAATGCTGAATAAAATCGAATAGAAAAAAGGCAAGGGCAGAATGATTCTGCTCTTGCCTTTTTTCAAATTACAGTCTGCTGTTTCTTTTTATAACGTTCCTGCATGACTGAATTGATGATTCCGCCAATCAGCAGGATGATGGCCGACAGATAAAGCCACATTATTAATACAATGATCCCCGCGATGCTGCCGTACGTATTCGTATAGCTTCCAAAGTTACTAATATAGAAAGAGAAAGCCAGCGACGTAAGTATCCATCCAATCGTCGCGAAAATGGAACCCGGGATAATACTTTTATAACGCAGCTTAATATCCGGGACGAGCCAGTACAGCAATGAAAATACAGCAAATATCATTACTGGCGGTATGATAAAACGGATATAAGTCCACACCGTCAAAAATGACTCTTCCAGTCCTAGGAACGAGAAGAAAAACTTACCGATCGGCTGGCCGAAAATCGGCAGAACCAACGCCACTATTACGGTAGCAATCAGCATAATCGTGAATCCGATTGACAGCCCCTTTGAAACAAAGAAGTTTCGGTCATCTTCTACTTCGTATGCATGATTTAAGCCTTTCGTGACAGCGCTCATCCCTTTAGATGCGGACCAGATCGTCGCAAGGATACCGACCGACAGCAAGCCGCCGCTGCGATTATCCAGCACTTCGGAAAGTGTTCCTTCGATCAGCGCAGCTGTGCTCTCCGGTGCGTACTCACGGATGAACAGGAATATCTGGCTTTGATCCAGATTCAAATAAGGTAAAAGTGTGAAAAGAAAGATTAATAGAGGGAATAACGACAATAGGAAAAAGAACGCCAACTGCGAGCCTGTGGCTGATACATCCAATTCTTTTAAACGGATGATCAATTGTTTGATGAAGCCGCTCGTCGTTGCGGGATTAAAATCTTCTTCGTTTCCATCTTTGACATCTTTGATGAAATCCTTTACCTTTTCGGTTTTAGAAACTTCCTCAGAATCAGAAGAAGGGGCAGCTTTGTGATGATCCACTTCATGCGTCCCCCTTTCGTTTATCGACTCAATATTTATTATCTTTCCAGCGGTATTACGTTTTTTTTTTGAACCATCGGCGGCAATGAACCGTCCTCCTGGTCAGTATCGGCAGAAGGTTGATTTGAATCCTCATCAATAATCTGCTGATATTCTGTCTTCGCTTCACTGAATGCGTCTTTTGTATCGGTAAACATTTCTTTCACCTGCGGAGTCAGAGTTTTGATTTCATCCACTTGTGACTTAATATAACCGACATCCCCCTTCACTTGCTCAACGAGAGTTTGAACTTTGTCTTTCTTTTCTTGAAGTTGATTTTTCACCAGATCAGGATTTTCTTTGTAATACATCAGTTTTTCATAAGAAACTCTTGCTGAAGTAGCGGTGGATTGTCTTGTTGCACGATCCAGCATACTGACAGCCGCGCCAAGTACCGCGCCTCCTAAAATAAATCTTCCTAACTTGCTAGAACCCATGAATTTCGCCTCCTTATCGCGTTTCCATCACTCTCATTATACCCACACTGCAAGTTGCCAAACAATGAAAGTGACACTTTTTCGAAAAAAAGCTTGACGCAGAGTTGTATTTTTCGGATTATTAAGACTAACAGGAGAAGATTAGAATTCTCTCGAAGGAGCTGACCAGTGATAGTTGAGGAATAGATATAATTATGTATTGGAGGGGAAAAGATGGAGAGATTAGAGAAATTTTTAACTGCTGCATCAGATTTAATCTGGGGCCCCCCGCTGCTGATCTTATTAATCGGTACCGGAATATTTCTTACCATACGTTTAACAGTTATTCAATTGCGCTTATTACCTTACTCATTAAAGCAAGTATTCACAAGAAAACATGATAAAAAAGCAGATGGAGATATTTCGCAGTTCCAGGCTTTGATGACAGCAATGGCGGCTACCGTCGGTGTTGGAAATATTGTCGGGGTCGCTTCTGCCGTAGTTGCAGGCGGACCAGGCGCGATTTTCTGGATGTGGCTCGCCGGATTCTTCGGAATGGCGACTAAATACAGTGAAGCCATACTGGCGGTAAAATATCGCGTCAAGGATTCTAAAGGCTTAATGGCCGGCGGGCCGATGTATTATCTGGAACACGGTCTAAAGCAAAAATGGCTTGGTGTGCTGTTTGCCATCTTTGGTGCACTGGCTGCATTCGGGATCGGTAACGGAACACAGTCAAAAGCTGTTGCGGACGTGATGAAAAGTACTTTTGATGTTCCGCATTGGATTACAGGAGCAGTTCTGCTTGCATTCGGTGCTCTCGTCATTCTCGGCGGAATCAAATCGATCGGGCGTGTAACAGCGTTTTTCGTTCCGATTATGGCATTATTTTATTTCATTGCTGGCGCGATTGTTATGGTACTTAACATTGAACAGGTACCGGCTGCATTCGGACTGATCTTCTCTGATGCATTCACGGGCCAGGCAGTAGCAGGCGGTGCAATCGGTGCGGTAATCCGCTTCGGAGTTGCGCGCGGTCTCTTCTCCAATGAAGCCGGACTCGGTTCTGCTCCTATTGCGGCAGCAGCTGCAAAAACGGATTATCCCGGACGCCAGGCTCTCGTGTCCATGACACAGGTTCTGTTTGATACATTGATCATCTGTTCCATTACAGGCGTAACAATCGTTATGAGTAATCAGTGGCAGGACAAATCGATTGATGCAGGTGCACTGACTGCCGCGGCGTTCGGATCATTCTTAGGCGGCATCGGACCGATACTCGTCTCAATCGGACTCGTTTTCTTTGCTACATCTACAATTTTAGGTTGGAGTTATTACGGTGAGAAGTGTTTCCAATACCTTGTACCAAACCGCATTGCCGTCATTATATACCGGGTAATCTTTGTCGCCTTTATTTATGTCGGGGCAACATCTTCACTCGACTTAGTATGGCTTCTGGCAGATGTACTGAACGGTCTGATGGCGATTCCAAACTTAATCGGGCTTCTTGGTTTATCCGGAGTAGTTGTGCTGGAAACCAGACGTTTCAAGAAGAAGATTGATGAAGAGCGGGAAGAAGCTAGAAAATAACGTTCCACAGTTCAGTTGACAGCTTACTGCTTTCATGAAATGATAGATTTGATTAGCACAGAAAGGCGGTTCCGTTATGGATTTATCTACAAAATCACCTGAAAATATTGCTTACATGATTGATAAAATTAAAGATAAGCTTCGCATGGTAAACGTAGATGCGATGAAATCTGATAATTTCAGTACAGAGCAATATGAAGATTTGCACTATATGTATGAAATGGTCATGAAACGTGATAATATCACACCAAATGAAATGCAGGCAATTGCTGCTGAACTAGGTGCGATGCGCAAATAAAAAAGACTCCCTGATGGGAGTCTTTTTTTATTGAGGTTCAATACTCGTACCGTCTTCCATAACGAGCGGTTGAATAAGCACTTCAACTCTCCGGTTTTTACTGCGGTTTTCTACTGTATCGTTCGGTACAATCGGCTTAAACTCGCCATATCCTTTTGCGCTGAAAAGGTTGGGATCCACCTCATTGCTTTGAACGATGATTTCCAGGAAATTCACTGCACGCATGACACTTAGTTTCCAGTTTGAAGAGTATTCTGCATTATGAATCGGAATATCGTCCGTATGCCCGGTAATAATAACCTGGCGCGGTCTGTCCAATGTCAGCAGCTGTGATATGTCATGAGCAAGACTTTTATACTCAGGACTAATCCCCGCTTCGCCTGATTTAAACAGTACACTGTCACGGATTGTCAGCAACAGACCTTCGCTCGTAAGCTCGGTATCAAATTGATTTTCCAGCTCATTCACTGCGATATATTCTTCTAAATCGGCCTGCATTTCACCAAGTGACTGCTGATCTTCAAGATAGGAGGAGTTTTCATTCAGCTCCCCTACGGAGTCTTCAGGTACCGGGACATTTGTCGGGGCGGATTCGCTCATGATTCCGCTTCCGCTTTCGAATATCTCACTAAACACTGCCGACATCTGCTGAAATCGTCCTTCATCCACAGAACTGCTGGCGAAAAGAACGATGAACAGCGCGAGCAGCAATGTTAACAAGTCAGCATATGGCAGCAGCCAGGATTCGTTGATATGTTCAATCTCATGCTTCTTTTTCTTACGTTTCTTCGACAACCTGACCAGCCCCCTTGCCATCGCCATCAGTAGCAAGCTTCTTACGGTCTTCCACCGATAAGTAAGATGCAAGCTTCTGCTCAATTACACGCGGTGCTTCCCCTTCCAGAACAGAAAGAATTCCTTCGATGACCATTGTCTTCTGGCGTACTTCTTCTTTAGATTTACGGACCAGTTTATTGGAGAATGGGTGCCAGAGTACATACCCTGTAAAAATCCCCAATAAAGTTGCAACGAACGCGGCAGATATCGCATAGCCGAGCGCGTCGATGTTATTCATATCACTTAATGCGGCAATCAGTCCGACAACCGCCCCCAGAACTCCGAGCGTCGGCGCATATGTACCTGCCTGCGAAAAGATCAATGCTCCGACTGAATGACGTTCCTGCATCGCTTCCACTTCTTCACTCAGAACATCACGAATATAATCTGCATTTTGACCGTCAATCGCAAGACCCAGACCACTTTTTAAAAACGGGTCTTCTATTTCATCAGTTTTCGCTTCTAATGCTAATAGACCTTCACGGCGTGCTACATCTGCCCATGAAGAGAATAACCGGATTAAATCTGCATCCGAAGTCAGTTTTTGCTGTGTGAAAATAATCTTGAAAAGTTTAGGCACACGCTTCAGTTCATTCATTGGAAAGGCAATAACTACTGCCGCTACCGTACCGCCGATGATTATCAGAATAGCTGCCGGGTTTAAAAGCGCATCCGGTGTCACACCTTTAAGTGTCATCCCGACGAGAAGCGCCACTAAGCCCACTACTAACCCTACTACTGTGGATAAATCCATTATAAAAGCCTCCAAGTACTGCATTCTTCTTATTATTTCGGTCATTTGCTGTAGTTCTTTAGTAGAAATGTATGACAAAAAGTGATAATTTTATGGCGTTTTGAAAGCCTGCTGTTGCTTTATGATTGCGAAGTCCAATCCGCCCTTGATATTATTGACTTATAGAAGTGAAAAGGAGATGTCATAATGGAGCAATTTGATACACAGCTTTCCAACTACGCTGAACTGGCCGTTAAAGTAGGCGTCAACATTCAGCAGGATCAATATTTATTTATAAGTGCTTCCACTGATACAACACAGCTTGTACGGTTAATCGTCAAAGAAGCTTACGAAGCAGGTGCACGTCAAGTGTTTGTCGACTGGGCTGATGATGTCGTCACGCGTCTTCGCTATGAAAAAGCTCCTGCAGATTCATTCGCGGAATTCCCTTCATGGAAGAAGATGGAACGTGAAGAGCTTGCCAAAAAAGGCGCTGCTTTTATGTCTATCGTCTCGCAGGACCCTGATTTGTTAAATGGCATTGAATCCAGCCGGATCCGTGATAATCAAAAAGCATCCAGTACAGCACTCAGTAAATTCAGACAGGCAATGCAGGCCGATAAATTCAGCTGGACAGTCATTGCCGCCGCATCACCGGCATGGGCTGCTAAAGTGTTCTCCGAAAAGCCGGCAGAAGAACAAGTTCCTGCTCTCTGGGAAGCCATCCTGCGGGCTGTAAGGGCAGATTTGCCGAACCCTGTTGATGCATGGCTGAAACATGATGAAAACCTTCATAAAAAGGTAGATTATTTGAATGGTAAACATTATCACAAACTCCATTATACAGCTCCAGGTACAGATTTAACAATAGAATTACCGGAAAAGCATCTATGGTGCGGAGCTGGCAGCATCAATCAGGCGGGGCATGAATTTATGGCAAATATGCCGACAGAAGAAGTGTTTACAGCTCCATTGAAAAATGGTGTGAACGGGTATGTTTCAAGTACAAAGCCGCTGAGCTATGCAGGCACAATCATCGATAAATTTACTATCACTTTTAAAGACGGCGCGATAACAGATATTTCTGCTGAACATGGCGAGGAAATGCTGAAGCAGTTGATTGATACAGATGAAGGCGCTAAGTTTTTAGGTGAAGTGGCATTAGTGCCGCATGATTCTCCCATCTCAAACTCCAATATTTTATTTTATAATACGCTGTTCGATGAAAATGCTTCTAACCATTTAGCGATCGGCAGTGCATATGCCTTCAATTTGGACGGCGGAAAAGAGATGGATTCTGAGCAGCTTCAGAAAAACGGTTTGAACCAAAGTCTTACACATGTGGACTTCATGATTGGTTCAGAACACATGGATATTGATGGGATTTTGGCTGACGGCAGCATTGAACCCTTATTCCGAATGGGAAATTGGGCTTTCTAAAATCCGTCACATTTTATTCAAACTTTAGCTCAGCCTCTTAAAATCACGCCTGATTTCGTGTATAATAGGTAACAGAACATATCATAATTGAAATGAGGGACTCACAGATGGCTTTAATGTTCACTACAGTTATCGGTTACACAGTAGTACTTGGACTTGCGTCATGGTTTACCATGCATTTCTTAGCAAGTGCACTGGATTCATCTGACTCAGTAATCATTGATCCAAAACCTGAAGCAAGAAACTAATTTGCTTGATTCCGTCCCTGACGGATACAGTTTTACAGGAAAGAGTTGCCTACCTGGCGACTCTTTTCTTTTATAAATTTTTAAAATCATTGTCAGTAGACAGAACATTTCGATGCTTCTTGCTGGAATACAGGACAGTAGCGGGTGTACTATTATATAGTATAAAAAAGATGAAGCTCCGGGAGGTTATTGAAATGACATCGTTATCTGAAATTATGAATTACAATCAAGCATTCGTGGAAGAGAAGAAATACGAAGAATTCGTCACTACCAAGTTTCCAAATAAGCGGATTGTCATCCTGACTTGCATGGACACCAGACTGATTGAACTTCTTCCTAAAGCTATGAACCTGAAAAATGGCGATGCTAAAATCATTAAGAGTGCCGGCGCTATTATTACGCATCCCTTCGGCGGCCTGATGCGAAGTGTTCTTGTAGCAGTTTACGAACTGCAGGCAGATGAAGTGTATGTAGTCGGTCACCATGACTGCGGTATGAGCTCGATCGATACAGACCGTATTGTCGGCAGTATGGTCGACCGCGGCATTGACCCTGGTATGTTCAAGACACTTGAATATTCAGGCATCGATATGGAAGCGTGGCTGCATGGTTTCAGCGATGTCACAGAGAGCGTGAAGAAGAGTGTAGACGCCATCAAGAATCATCCATTGATACCAGCAGACGTCAACGTCCACGGTCTTGTCATCGATCCTGAAAATGGCAGGCTGGATGTTATTGAAAATGGTTATGAGGCAGCTGAAAGAGTATAATTGCTGTCAACGGGCTGCCCAAAAGTCAGGTGTATGACTTCTGGACAGCCCTTTTTTATTAGTAATTTACACTTCAATTGTCTTTTCAGAGTCTACATCAAAATTCGTTCTTGACAACTTGTCATGCATGTATTGCGAAGATCATGCTGCAGTTTAACTCGCTTCGGCGCTGGGGGATTGCCTTACGCTATGAGCCAGCTGGCAAAGAACATGCCAGTTGGCTCATAGCCACGGCCAACCACGCAGTTGCGCCTTCGTTGGTATGGAGAATGTATGACATATTGTATTTTTGCAGAGTAGCGTGTGAGTTGATGTGTTTTCTTTGCCCAACTTTACAAACGCATTGTTCACGAAAACTTAAGCTTTTGCAGAATGATAAGTATTGCATGAAACGCTATACCTTTCGTAATAAACTCAAATAGCATGCTCATGACTGCCATTCACGTAAAAACTCCTGAAAAATTAGCCAGTGTACCGGAGTGGAAGGCGGCGACTCCGGGAGGATCAGCCCGATAGGATGAGACAACTAAAGGGAGCGAAGCGACCAGTTGGCTCACCGAGGGCCCTCCGGAACGCGTCCGCCTGGAACGCAGGGGAACGGTCTCTTCCCCTTTACCTTATATTGCACAATCACAGTCAAATCACAAACTGCTCATGAAATAAACTGTCAAGCACATGTTTTGGTGAAGAGCCTGTTTTCATATAGTAATTCTTATTTAATCTAACATATTTTTATCTCTTATAAACTTAATCAGCAGACAGGATGTTTCACCTCTCCTAAATATGTCAAAAAACCGGCTTCTTCTTATTCGAAGAGCCGGTTTTTAATTTTTGCTGTCCATTTCCGCCACGCGGTCTTGCCCTTTCAATAATCCTCTTCCAAAATAGCGTACATATAATGATCTTCCCATACACCGTTTATAAACAACAGCTGCCTCAATAGGCCTTCCCTTTGAAAACCTGCTTTTTCCAGCACTTTTACGGAACCGCCGTTGCGGGGAGACACGTAGGCTTCTACACGGTGCAAATTGGCTTTTTCAAAAGCAAAATCATTTACCAGTCTCACCGCTTCGGTTCCGATTCCCCTGCCTGTCTGGTTTTGATCGATGGAATAGCCGACAAATCCGCTGGAAAAAGGCAGACGCTTAATACTGTACAGTGAAATCTGTCCGATAATCATGCTCGATCTAGAGTCAAAAATCCCAAAATTGTATTCTCTCCGGTCACGCATCTGATAAAGTGATTCGCGGATTTTATCTCTCTGCATGGCTACTGTGTAATACGTGTTGTCATGCCGAGGTTCAAATTCCGTCCAATAGTCTTTATTTGCAATGAGCAGCTGGGTGAACTGATAGGCATCATCTTCTGTCAGCACCCGCAGGTAGCATTGCTCCCCTTCCAGTAAAATCATATTCTCCTCATCCTTTTCGAAGCATTCTGTTCTAACCGTATATTTCATTCAGGTTATGAATGAAATGGAGAATCCATGCTGTTTACCTGAATTTGTTAGTATTCATTATAGTATTTTTTTCGTCTATAAGACAATTATATCAAAAAGAGCAAGATTACAGTCAATAGAATGTCATACTTTATTATTTGTAAAGGAAAATTCATACTTTCCTCATTTATTATCCGTTATTCTCTGTATACTGTTGTTCAGGAGGATTTTATCATGCTAAGAATACTATTTATGGTACTTTCGCTGCTCATCATGATTTGCACACATATATCTGCCAATTTGATTCCGTTGAATGGGCTGACCACTTGGGAAATCGCCAATAGAGTGCCTGTTTTATTCATGCCGGCAGAATATGTCTTTTCCATTTGGATCGTGCTTGATTTATTAATGGTGAGTTGGTTATATTTATTTATTAAAACTTCAGCTGGCCTGTCTTCATCGATTGTCAATCTGCGGTCAATCTGTTTTTGTCTCAGCTGCTTTTTAAATATCGCATGGCTGTTATTATGGCACTACGGCTTTTACTACTGGGCGATCGTCAGCGTGTTCGCTTTACTGATCTGCTTATTGGTTTTCTATTTCAGTTATCCGAAAATGGAGTACTTAAGTCGGGAGCGCTTGCCGATCTCCGCCTATATGGGCTGGATTTTCATCGCGGTCATTGCGAATACGTACTATGCTTTCAAATTCCACGATTGGACAGGATGGGGTCTTAGTGATCCGTTATGGACTGTCATCTTCTTGAGCCTGACTACGGCTATTGCTTTACACTTTATGTATCATTACCGGGATTCGATTTTCAATCTGATTATCATTTGGTCTTTCATCGGTATTGCGATAAAAAACGGTACGGATGAATTGTTCGTCTCTACGGCAGCTTTATTCCTTTCTGCTGTTATTGCTTTTATTTTAATCATGGGAAAACGCTTTTCAAAATCACAAAGCTTTTAAGAAGACTGTCTGGAGGTCAGTAAAATGACTTTTCACAGACAGTCTTTTTTTAGAATGATGATTCAAGTGATGTTTTAAGCAAATCAGGGTATAGGTTACTGTATGAACCATCATGCTATAGAGGACTGTATGGGAGGCTGCACTATGACAAATTCAAGATTACTTTCTTCTCTATGCTATTTCAGTATTTTTTTCGCACCGCTTCTTCTGCCTGCCATTATTTATTTTGTGACAGATGAGTTTGAAGTCAAACGGCACGCAAAGAAATCCATTATTTCGCATATCATCCCAATGGCACTATTAATCGCAGGATTCATTGTTATGTCATTTTCTATTTTCTCTTTTAATCCGCAAGTTGTCGCACCGACTGATGGAAACTTTATATTTTGGAGTATGACTCCCCTGATTTTCATTATTTTATACAGCCTTTTATTTCTGGTCGTGTTAATTTGGAATGTCTATCAAGGAATTAAGGTGTTGAAATAGTCACTCTTTACCAAACTGTGTGCTTGAAGGATAGTGAGGGATACCGTTTCCCTACGTTCCAGACGGACGCGTTCTGGAGGGCCCGCGGTGAGCCAACTTGGTCGCTTCGCTCCCGCAAGTTGTCTCACCTGTCGGGCTGATCCTCCCAGAGTCGCCGCCTTCCACTCCGGTACACTGGCTGGTTTTTCAAAACTTTTTATATGAATGGCATTCATGAGCATGCTATTTGAGTTTATTACGTAAGGTGTGACATTTCATGCAATACTTAGCATTCTGCAAAAGCCTAGGTTCTTATAATTAAGGGCGTTTACAAAGTCAAGCAACGAAACCATACCAACTAAATCCACACTCTGCAAAAAAGCAGCATGTCATACATTCCCCACGCCAGCGCAAGCGCAACTGCGGGGTAGGCCGTTGCAAAGCGAACAGCGAAGGGTTCGCTTTGCCGTACTTTTGCGCTCTTTGTAAAAGTTAAGGCAATGAGGCACGTTCTTTGCCAGCTGGCTCATGGCGTAAGGCAATCCCCCAGCGCTGAAGCGGATTTAAACTGCAACTCACACTTCATTCAAAATTCCTGTAAAGTTGAGCAACGAAACTTGCACATACTAAATCTACACACTGCCAAACTGCAGTAGGATTTTCTAAATACGCACGTGACAGATTGTCAAATACAGATTTGGGCGCAGACCCGAAATAGTCCCCTTTTTTCGGGCAAAACATTAAAAGTTCATAGGGAGAGTATGATATAGTATGAATTGAATAATTTGTACGGAAGAAAGGACTTGTGAATATGATTATAAAAAATGATGAGCAATTAGATGGGTTACGGAAGATCGGACGAATCGTTGCGGAAATTCGTGAAGCGTTAAGAGAAGCTGCAGCACCGGGCGTCACGACGAAAGAACTTGATGAAATTGCCGGGCGCTTATTTTCAGAAAAAGGGGCAGTTTCCGCTCCAATCGATCAATATGATTTCCCAGGCTATACATGCATCAGTGTCAATCATCAAGTTGCGCACGGCATCCCGGGCAGTTATGTCATTCAAGACGGAGACCTGGTCAATGTGGATGTATCCGGTTCTTGTGGAGGCTATTTTGCCGACACCGGTATTTCATTTGTAGTTGGCACTCCTGATGAAAATAAACAAAAGCTTTGTGATGTTGCGAAATCTTCATTGGACCGCGCGCTGGCAAAAGTAAAGGCCGGCTCCAGTCTGAATCAGATCGGTAAAGCAGTGGAACGGGAAGCGAAAGACCATGATCTTCATGTCATAAAAAACCTGACCGGCCACGGAATCGGCACGTCCCTGCACGAAGAGCCTCAACATATTCTGAACTATTATGATCCATGGGATAAAGCATTATTAAAAGAAGGAATGGTGCTTGCTGTAGAGCCGTTTATTTCACAGAAAGCGGAACAGGTTATTGAGCTGGATGACGGCTGGACGTTTGTTACGCCGGATAAATCTTTAGTCGCACAGATTGAGCATACGGTAGTCGTGACGAAGGGTGAACCAATTATCCTTACTTCTATTGACTAAAATTAATGAAGAGCGTTTGCGAATACACGCAAATGCTCTTTTTGGTTCAATAAAAAAAGAAGCGAGCACAAATCACTTGCGCTGCTCCCTATGATTATTTCTTTTTCTTTTTCGGCTTTGAAGACTTTGGAGCAGATTTACGCATATCATCAACCGTTTTTGCATTTCCTTCAATCAACTCGCCGCTGTACCATACTTTTTGTACAGTTTTAATGCCTTTTGTAACTTTGCGGTAGTCCCGCTCTTCATTATAAGACAGCAGCGTCAGTACTTCCCCGTCTGCTCCTGCACGTCCTGTGCGTCCTGAACGGTGCAGATACTGCTCCACCGTATGCGGAACATCAACATGGATTACATGAGTGAGTCCTTCAATATCCAGTCCGCGCGCTGCTAAATCCGTAGCGATGAGGACACGAATATTTCCCTTTCGGAAGTCTTCCAGCGTTTTCTGACGATCGAATTTCTTCATGTCAGAATAAAGAACTGCGACCGGCGCCTCGTTATACAGCAATTTCAGTTCTTTCATCCGCAACTGATCTACATTATTCATGAACGCCAGGGCACGTACGCCTGATAATGAAGATACCCCGCGCAGCGTATCAGTTTTCTTGCGGTCATCAACTTTAACATACGAATGGACAACATGACCGCTGTCCGGGATTTCATCCGCATTCACTTGCAAACGGATTGGCTGCTGCATCATGTTCTTGGCCACCAGTTCGATTTCCTCTGTGATGGTAGCCGACACAACCGCCAGCTGACGTTCGGGATTAGCCGCTTCAATCAAATCCTTGACCAACACTCTGTACTCGCGTGACAACAGTTGGTCGCCTTCATCGATTACAACGTATTTGACGTCATACATTTTCAGCTTTCTCTCTTTAACGAGTTCGTTCAGTCTTCCCGGCGTACCGACAACAATTGTCGGCTTTTTCTTCAACTTTTCGATCTGGCGCTGCATATTGGCGCCGCCGATCAGCTGTGTGACGGTTACAGATGTACCTTCTACCAAATCACGAATGACGTTGACGATTTGCATCGACAGCTCCTGAGAAGGTGTGATGATTAATGCCTGTGTCTTCGGTACATCTCCATTGACCATCTGAATCAACGGCAATACGTAGGCTAATGTTTTACCTGTCCCCGTTGGAGATTCTGCTACGATATCTTTGCCCGCAAGCATTTCCGGAATCATCAATGATTGGATCGGCATAGACTGTTTAAACTTCCATTTTGTGCGCAAAGATTCATTCAGCTCATCTAAAAAAGTCATTCGGTTCACTCTTTTCTTCAGTTGAGGAATTCAACCGTTTATTTTTTTTGAAATTTCTTTTTCATCTTTTGAATTTTCGGCACGACTTTCACAAACATATTATATATAAAAGGCTTGTAAACTTTATCAATCTCGCCAATAAATTCAGTTACGCCGTCTTTTTGACAAAAACTGTTTTTGAAATTATATAATCCATCTTGTTCACTGTCGAGAACGAATACACCTCCGAGGTCATACTGCTCTGCCCCGATTTCCAATCCCCACAGCATCATTTCATAATTCATTAGATAGCTTGGGTTCAGATTACGTTTTGTATTCGAGCTGCCGGCATATAAATAATAAAGCTTGCCGTTATAGTTGATTGTAATCGCACCTGCCAGATAGTCCTCTTCATGCTTCGCAATATAAATCCGCAAGTCATCGAAAGCTTCGCGCATTTTCACAAAGTAGTCGTAAGAACGAATGGCAATTTGGTTGCGTACGGACATTTCCTCATAGATTTCAAAAAATCTCTTTAAATACTCATCACTTCGAGAATAAGAAACTTCCACACCTTTACGTGCCGAACTCCTAATTTTACTTCTCGTGCGCCCGCGGAATTTCAACATTAAAGAATCAGGATCTTCGCCTGTTAATTTGACAATCATATTGTAGCGCGGCTGAATCAAGTCCTCTTTGCCGGCCCCTTCATTGCGCACTATGTAACCTGCATTACGGTAAAGTTTATCGAGTTCTTCTGTATAAAGCTGTTCAGGATCCATTTTCAAAGCAAATGCCTTGTATTTCTTCGCCAGTACGTCTGCTTCTTTCAGCAATTCTTCAATCAGCGCTTTGTCATGCAAATCACAGATAGGGCCTCTTGGCGCATACAGCAAGGAATAGCCGCCGGGCACGGATTTAATGAGCAGCGACATGGCAGCAGCAATTTCTCCGTCACGTTCTACATATACCTGTTCATTTCCCCAGTCATCTTTAACATCCGCCCAGTTGGGATCTTGTGTAATGGAACGGGTTGGTGAATTTCTCACGAATGTTTCATATCGTTTAACATCTTCTGCATTAGTTTTATCTAAAATCGGCACTTCCGGAACACTCCTTACGTTACCGCAGCTCCGTAAAATCACACTTTATATGTAACTCATTAAAGTGCTGAAAGTTACAGCCACAGCTCTATTAAGTGTAGCCTACTGCATTTTTCAAGTCAAGAAACGAAGAGCCACTCTCCCATCAGGTTCTTTTGCAGTCTCAATTACTTGACAAGTTCCATATGTAAAATGCTTGAAGCTATTCCGTTATTAATCAGAATAGCCTATACTAGAGAAAGGGATAAAGGATTCACGTCTCGTTTGTAAGAAAAGGGGGATTTACATAGTGAAAGGCTCAGTACGCAATAAATTGATAGCGCTTGCAGCTTTGGTTATTTTGATTCCATTATTGGTCGTGGGGATCGTTAACTATTTTGTTGCCAAGTCAGAATTGGAACATGTCGGGGAAATGGGTCTGCAGAACGGGACTTATGCTGTTCTGGACTTAATTGACGAATTGAATGCACAAGTAGAAGCCGGGACACTCAGTTTGCAAGAGGCACAGGACCGTGCCAAAAACAAAATAATGGGGACACGCAATGAAGACGGAACACGCTCTTTGGACAACCCCGTGAAATATGGTGAAAACTTTTATTTCTATGTGGTGGATGAAGAAGGTTTATTGCTTGTCCATCCTCAAAAAGAAGGCGAGAGCTTATATGAAACGAAAACAAAAGACGGGCGTTACTTCATTCGCGAGGTGATTTCAGAAGCGAAGAACGGAGGCGGCTATGTACAGTATGATTGGCCCCTGCCTACAAACTTAAAGGTAGAAGCCCCGAAAATCACGTACAGTCTGCAAGACCCGCATTGGGGATGGGTTATCGCTGCCGGGACGTACTTAGTGGACTTTAACGCGGGTGCCAAAAATGTTCTTTGGTATACGTTGATATCCGTTGTCATTTCAATAATTGTCGGTGTTGCGCTGTTTTCAATCTTCTCCGGCAGACTGACATCGTATATTAAGAATATCCGCCTGATTACTGCTGAGATTGCAGAAGGTAAGTTGACAGGCCCTGATATACCGATCCGTTCAAGCGACGAACTCGGCCACCTGGCTGAAAACGTCAATGAAATGAAGAATAGTCTTAATGAAATGGTAGGCCATACACGAGATTCATCTGATAGCATGCGGGCTTCCTCAGAAACTCTCAGCGCGATTACAGAAGAAGCGACTGCATCGGCTGATGAAATCCATAGCGCTATTACGGAAGTTTCAACCGGAGCTGTAACGCAGGCTGAAGAAGCAGAAGTGGCAATTACAAAGGTTGACCACCTATCCTCCTTGATATCAAATACGACAGAGCAATATGGAAATGTCGTGAACGAGATGCATAGTATCAATAATCTGCAGAGCTCCGGAATGGAGAAAGCTGAAAACCTTGAAGAGAATTCTCAAAACTTCACCGTTGTCATTCACGATCTCCAAGGGAATTTCACACAGCTGATGTCCCGCATGAATGAGATTCAAACGATTGTGCAGACGATTTCATCGATTTCTGATCAGACGAATCTGTTAGCGCTGAACGCAAGTATTGAAGCTGCACGCGCAGGAGAACACGGAAAAGGCTTTGCCGTAGTAGCCAACGAAGTGCGCCAATTATCGGAAGATACAAATGAAGCAACAACGAGAGTCCGCGATTTATTGGTTCATATTCGTAAAGATACGACAACAGCTGAGAATCAAATGAAACACACATTGGATCTGTCGAGCAATCAGGCAGGAATAATATTGGAAACGAAGAGTGCTTTCGAGCAATTATCAGGTTCCATCAACAACATTACAAGCTTGCTGCACACGATGGAAAGTGATATGAACAGCATGGACGATAATCGCCGGTCTGTTGTGCAGGCCATCAATCAAATCGCCTCTGTCGCAACCCAGTCAGCAGCAGCGACTGAAGAAGTGAATGCATCTATTGATGAACAAAAAGCTGCAATCAACACGATCATGCATGCTTCCCTTAAACTTCATACGGAAGCTGAAAAGATGCACGATCTTGTGGATCGGTTCAGTTAATGCAAAAAACACATCCCCGCTGATCTTACGCGGAGATGTGTTTTTTCAGTCTGTAGAATTCTTATACTTTTTATAGTAATTAATCTGTCTCATCAGCAAGTATAATTTGCGTTTCATATGCGGATCTTTTTTGTAAAACAGCGGATTGCCGTACTTCCCTGCTTTTAGAAGCGAACGGATCTCTTTTTCAATCGGCGGGTTGTCGACGAACTTTTTCAGAACCGCTTTCGGTACGACTGTGAATAAGAAATGATCATCAAGGTATTTCAACGGTTTCTCTTTTCCGTAAACTAAATCATCCACTAAGTACTTCGCCATATTCTCCCCGCACTGTGTGATGTAGTAGCTCGAGCGTCCCTGTCTGATGTTCACTTCAAATACTTTGAACTTGCCGTCGCGCTCATCATATTTCAAATCAAAATTACCGTAGCCGACATAGCCGACTGCTTCCAGGAACTTGGCAAGTTTCGTCATAACTTCTTCATTAAATCGTGTAATGAGCGCTGTATAGTTACCAATCGCTGTCATGGCGCGTTCTTGCAGGACGACCTGCGCAAATGTAATCAGCTGCGGCTTGCCATGCTGATCCGCGTAGTAGACTGCATCCCACATATACGTATCATCTCCCGGAATGAAATCCTGGATGATCAGATCTTCTGTATAACCGCTCGCTTTCACCATTTGAATAATGCGGTTGACTTCTTCATATGTATCCACTTTATAGATTTTCTGAAGCCCTTCGAACGGGTGGCGGTAATACTGCACTCCGTCACTCGGCTTAATGATTACAGGAAACAGTACATGTTCCGTAAATGGTTCATCCGATAAACAGGAATGAAAATAGGTAGACGGTGTATCGATCCCATGAGCTGCACACAGTTCATAGAAATTCTTTTTAATGTACACTGCGTTCATGACTTCTTCGTCAATATAATTGAACAGAAAATCTTCCTTCAACTGCTCGCGCTGTTCAATGATCAGGCGCACATATAAATCGTCCGTACCTATCAAAATCAGCTTTTGACCGTCCGTTCTGTATTTCTTTGCCACTTCACGTAAAAACTCGACAAACACTTTCGGATCATGCAGGCCGCGGTTCAATTCCTGGATATCCGTGATCGTGCTGTAGCTTGTAAAAGGCAGCGGTTCTCTACCTACAATTACGGGTTTGATCTGATATTCTTCATGAAATGATATAGCCATATTGTACGCGTTAATATTCGTTCCGACGATTATCGGAATAAAAGGATGCTTACTCATAAATTCCTCCAGCAGACGTTTTTCCATTTAAGTGTAGATGTCTCGAAATCGTAAGTCAAGAAACTGTCATCTCTCACTAGCCATAAGTTTTATAGACTACATTTTGGTCATCCCAAACCCATGGGTAAACCCGTGGCGGCTTTGATCTTCATGTAAAATATGAATATTCATTTTGCGAATTCCTCTTTCTTAATAAGTTCCAACAATGACTGACAGCCTTCCAAAACCAGATCATAGGTTTCTTGGAAATCACCTGTAAAGTATGGATCAGGCAAGTCTTTTTGGTGACTCGTCAAATCTAAAAACCGAATAATTCGCTGATGATCGGCATCTTCGAATCGTTCACGGATATTTGCGATATTCTCCGCATCCATACCGATGATATAATCAAATCCTTCCGCATCCTCCTTCGTTAATTGGCGGCCTGCCATTCCTTCAGAGGATACTTTATATTCTGTCAGTTTGGATAGAGTTCCCTGATGCGGCGGTTTGCCAACATGCCAATCACTTGTACCCGCTGAGTCCACTTCGATTTGATCGGCTAATTGTTCATCAGCCGCCATTTTTCTGAAGACCCCTTCTGCCATAGGAGACCGGCAGATGTTTCCCAGACAAACAAATAAAACTCGTATCATGTCAATCTCTCCCCGATTCATATTTTTTATGCATATTAAAGTATACATCATTCCCAATGACCATTCAGCCGGCACGCGGAAGAATGTAATGAGAATGAAATCTAATTTGTGAAACTTGCCTGCTTGCAAAGCCGTCAAATCATTAGAAGAAATTACTAGGGCTAAAATATCAGCAGTAAGGGAAAAGAAACGAATAAAGGAGGTCGGGGCTATGCAGGTTATATTTGAAAAGACATGGGAAGACACTTTGTCCGAACAGCAGAAACAAGCATTTATCCAGCAATATAGCAGGAAAGATCTAATTAATGGAGGATTTACGGCAAGCCCTATCCTTCTAAAGAAAAAGCGCAACGGCGGTCTTGTGGCGACGGTATTTTTGCAAAATAATAGTTCTGTTCCGCTTTCATTACACGCAATTACCGCCCATGTAATAAATGAACTTGGAGAGACTATGGCTCATGAACATTTCTCGCTGTCTCTTGAGATCCCCCCGTATACAGCAACTCCCTGGTCGTTTGTCTTCTCGCCGGAACATATGAAGTCAGCCGCTGAACCTGCAGATACATGGAGCGTATTAGTAAATTAATTGCAAAAGTGATGCGGTAAATACTGCAGTAAATATGAACAGTATTCTGAATCGGCTGTTATTTACAAGCGCGCGTCTGTTTGTTTTGCTACAATGAAACGAGAATACACTACCAGGGAGGTATGTAAAAATGGCAGATGATCGTTATCAGGCAGGACTGGAGAAACTGAAGGAACTTACTGCATCAAGTGATGACAACCCAACCGGCGAGATGGATATTGGTGAAGGATTTAAAGATATTGCGCCCGATCTAAGCAAGTATGTTGTTGAATTTGCCTTTGGAGAAATTTATTCACGTCCGGGATTGGACAATAAACAAAAAGTACTGACTACTATTACAGCACTTGTTGCCCAAGGCAAACCGCAGATTGAGATGCATATTAAGACAGGACTCACAGTTGGATTGAAGCCTGAAGAAATTGTTGGCTGTATCATGCACCTCATCCCTTATGTCGGATTTCCGAGCGTGCTGGGTGCGTTAACAGTAGCCAAAAAAGTATTTGCTGAACGCGGTGTAACAGTTGATACTTCTGATTTGTAAAGCACTATTACCTTATTTAGCAAAAGCAGCTGCCTGAACTTAATTGGCAGCTGCTTTAATTTTGAGACAGATTTACACCCCTATTACAAATTAAAATCTTACATTGTACGATAAATAAATGATCCATGTCAACCAAAAATTTGAGAAATTTCAGATTTTATGGTATTCTTTATACATAACAGTAATTAAGCCAGCATTCGATAAGACTGCGCACTTGTTCCAGGGGGACTAAGAGCGTTTTTTTAATTTAAGAATTTGTTTGTTTCCATTTAAGTAAACGGTTCTTTAAAGGCAGGCTGTACAGAAAGTAGTAACTGTCAAAAAAATATTTACAGGAGGAGTTCATTTAGTGAATTTAATTAATGAAGAAATTACTCATAACGTGTTTGGTGAAGGAAGTATTGTGGGTCATGAGGATTCGGTCATCACTGTGGATTTTAATAAGAATCTAAAAAAGTTTGTTTATCCTGATGCTTTCGAGAATTTCATTACGTTAAATGATCGCAGTATTGCAAAGTCGTTAGAGGAATTCTTCGTGAAAAGAAAAGCTGAAGAAAAGGTACTTGAAAAGGAACGTAAAAAAGAAAAAGAATACCAGATGCTGGAGCACCAGCGCAGAGAAAAATTAAAGAACCACAAGATTCATGAAAGCTCACAAATTGTTTTCTGGATGGACGAAGAAGAGCAATCAGATATATTTACCGACTGGCAAGTATCAACCGGCAGCATTCAAAGCGGGAAAAATAAAGGACAGCCAAACAGAGTGGCCCGCTTGAGTGCAAACAGTGCAAGCATTCTAACTGTGCGGAGTTCAGATCAATTAGAAACAGAAAGGCTGATTCACGGAATCTTCATGGTAGATGATACCTTTTCCGGCAATCTTGGTGCCGACGGAATGGTCGCTTCAGATGCGGAATTTAGAATTCGGCTTACCGATCAGGAAGCAGAGCAAATGCCGTTCTGGAATTATTACGTAAATAAGAACTATCCTGAACGCGCTTCATGGAATTCTGGTAAATTCCGTTACTTCGATAATATTTGGACTGCCCAAATTCTGCAGGACATTATTTCCATAAAAAAGGATGAAGAGCAAATCAAAGAAGCAGAGCGGTTTCTGGAACACTTCTGTAAAATGAATGCGCTTGACATAGATAATATCCCCGAAGCAGACGGGATTTTAAGATAAAGAACAAAAACAATAGATACTACTGTGTATGCAGCAGAGGATTTATTGAGAACAATTAGTGATGATAAGCATAACTTTTCTGGTCATTTGCACATTACGTTATACTGAAATTTATAGAGAAAGGAGATTGAGCAATGTTTACTACTTACGAAGAAAATGTAGCTGGTTTTGATAAAATTGATTCTGAAAAAGCACAGGAACTGGTGAAAGGTGAAGGCGAAGCAGTTATCTATATCGGCAAGTCTGTCTGCCCTTTTTGTCAAACATTTGTTGGCAAACTAAAAAAAGTTGCGGAAGAAACGGATACTCATATCTACTATGTGAATAGTGTAGAAAACTCCGATATGGAAGGTATTACAGCTTTCCGTAAAGAATACAATATTCCAACAGTGCCGGGTTTCATCTATACAAATGGTGATGCGGTAAACGTTAAATGCGATTCATCCATGTCAGAAGCAGAAATCAAAGCTTACATGAATAAATGATTCACCAACAAACATGGTATCTGTACTAAATTCTATTCTTAACAGTTTGTCATGTACGTATTTGCAGAAATCGTACTGCAGTATGACACGCTGTTTTTTTTTGCATAGCGCGGGTTTAGTTAGTATAGTTCCGTTACTCGACTTTCCAGGAGGTTTGGATTAGGTATGTGTTTGCAGTTTAAATCCGCTTCGGCGCTGGGGGATTGCCTTACGCTGTGAGCCTACTGGCGAAAAACTTGCCAGCAGTCTCCCAGCAACGGCCGACCCCGCAGTTGCGCCTTCGCTGGCGTGGAGAATGTATGTCATGCTGCTTTTTTACAGGGTGTAGCTTTAGTTGGCATGGTTTTGCTGCACGACTTTGCAACGGTCACAAGGATCTGATCCCTAGGTTAATAATAAGTATTGCATGAATTTCCATAACTCTTATACCAATCTAAGACAAAAAGTTCATACTGCCACTCACGTAAAAAGTATTAAAACACCAGCCAGTGTACCGGAGTGGAAGGCGGCGACTCTGGGAGGATCAGCCCGACAGGTGAGACGACTTGCGGGAGCTTGCGACCAAGTCGGCTCACCGCGGGCCCGCAAGACACGCGTCCGCCTGGAACGCAGGGAAACGGTCTCCTTTCACCTACCATCTCAACTCCAAAATAACAAAAAGCAGCTGCCTGATTCAACTCAGGCAAGCTGCTTTTTTATGCTAAATCAACATTATGGTGGACTTGCTGCACATCTTCCAGATCCTCAATTGCATCGATCATTTTCTCAAACTGCGCCTGTGATTCTTCATCCAATGAAATTTCATTCTGCGCAAGCATTGTCAATTCAGCGACGGTAAAGTCCGTTACCCCGGCCTGACGGAATGCTTCCTGGACTTCATGGAATTGAGACGGCTCCGCATAGACGACAACCTGTCCGTCATGTTCCTCGATATCACGGACATCTACGTCCGCTTCGAGCATCAGCTCCAACACATCGTCGGCTGACTTCCCTTCAATTCCGATGACTGCAGACGGATCGAACATATAGGCAACGGATCCGCTGACCCCCATGTTTCCTCCGTTTTTACCAAATGCCGCGCGTACTTCAGATGCAGTACGGTTCACATTGTTAGTCAGCGCATCCACGATGACCATTGCCCCGTTAACTCCGAAACCTTCATAACGAAGTTCGTCGAAGTTTTCATCGCCGCCGCCTTTCGCTTTTTCGATAGCCCGGTCAATGATGGCTTTTGGGACACTGTATGTTTTAGCACGCTCTAGTACGAACTTCAGCGCTTGATTGGATTCAGGGCTTGGATCTCCAGACTTTGCTGCCACATAGATTTCGCGGCCAAACTTCGCATAGATTCTGCTTGTATTCGCATCTTTAGACGCTTTCTTTTCTTTAATATTATTCCATTTACGGCCCATTCGGTGCACACTCTTTCCTTTAGTTAGAATGGATTGCTTCTGCCTTTTAGTATACCAATAGAGAATTGACATGAAAAGTAAAAACAATTAATAATTATTATCAGATTTTTCTTATACCCGACTATTCTAATTTGTATTGACTATTTTTAATTATCTGTTAAACTTAGGGAAATCTTATAAGCGAGTGAGGGGATATAATGGTCACGTTTGAAACGTGGGATGAAACGTCTGAGCTGCCTGTTTTCCCAAAGGATACTGAAACGAAAGGTGCTTCAGAAGTTCTGAAGTGGGCATACGATCATTACGGTGACGATCTTGTCTATGCCTGCAGCTTCGGTATTGAAGGAATCGTATTGCTGGAACTGATTTCACGTGTAAGGCCGGATGCTGACATTATTTTTCTGGACACCAACTATCATTTTAAAGAAACTTATGAAACGATTGAAAAAGTGAGAAAGCGTTATCCACTCCTTCATATTCATTTGCAGCAGCCTGATTTAACGATAGAAGAGCAGTCTAAAAGATTCGGAGCGGATCTATGGAAAACGGAGCCGAATAAATGCTGTGACCTTCGCAAGATTCAGCCTTTAGAAAAGGCGCTCTCCCCTTCTGCAGCCTGGATATCAGGATTGCGAAGAGAGCAGTCCGATACGAGAAAAGCGACGGAGTATATAAATCTAGACCGGCGTTTTAAAAAAATCAAAGTATGCCCGCTCATTCATTGGACATGGAAAGATGTCTGGCGTTTTGTCCATAAACATCAGCTCGATTATAATATCCTGCACGATCAAGGTTTTCCGAGCATAGGATGTGAGAATTGTACGAAGCCGGCTTTCACGGAGGAAGACTTGCGGTCGGGACGCTGGACAGGAAGCGGTAAAACTGAATGTGGTCTGCACACGGAATAAATTTTTTCGCTTTTAAAACCAAGTAACTTGATAAGACTAATTATATTAAAAGGATAGGTGTTATACATGACAAATATTCAAGCGCACGGCGGTACATTAGTGAATTTATTTGATCCTGCTCTTTCAATTGAAGATCTGAATAAAACGGTTTCGATAGATGCGACATCAGTAAGTGATCTGGAATTGATTGCGACCGGTGCCTACAGCCCGCTGACAGGATTTTTGACCTCAACTGACTATCAATCTGTTGTCGACAATATCAGATTAGCGGACGGAACGGTCTGGAGCCTGCCGATTACACTGCCTGTAAAAGATGCTTCTTTATTTACTCTAGGTGATACCGTGCTACTGGAATATGAAGGAGATATATACGGCACGCTGACTATAGAAGATATTTTCGAACCAGATCAACAGGCAGAAGCAGTAAAAGTATATAAAACAGCTGACCGGCAGCACCCCGGAGTCGCAAAATTACTAGAACGCGGGCACATCTATCTTGGCGGGCCAATTAAACTGATTAAAAGAATTGAACAGAAAAACTTTGCAGAATTCTATTTTGATCCAGCAGAGACCCGCGAAGCGTTTAAAGCAAACGACTGGAAGAAGGTTGTCGGTTTCCAGACACGCAACCCGGTTCACCGCGCACATGAGTATATCCAGAAAACCGCGCTGGAAATCGTGGATGCCCTGCTGCTGAATCCGCTGGTCGGCGAAACGAAGTCCGATGACATTCCCGCAGACGTGCGGATGGAAAGCTATCAAGTGCTGCTGCGGGATTATTATCCGGAAGACCGCGTGAAGCTAGCCGTCTTCCCTGCTGCTATGCGCTACGCAGGACCTCGCGAAGCTATTTTCCATGCGATAGTCCGAAAAAATTACGGCTGTACACATTTCATTGTCGGCCGTGATCATGCGGGAGTCGGCGATTATTACGGCACTTATGAAGCACAGGAAATTTTCTCGAATTTTACTGCGGAGGAAATCGGCATTACGCTACTGTTCTTCGAGCACAGTTTCTACTGTAATTCATGCGGTAATATGGCCACGCCGAAAACTTGCCCGCATTCCAGTGAACATCACGTGATTCTATCGGGGACGAAAGTACGGGAAATGCTGAAAGACGGAGTACTGCCTCCGCCTGAATTCAGCCGCAAAGAAGTAGTCGATGTACTGATTAAAGGATTAAAGAAAAAAGAACTGGTGAAGTGAGGAGAGAGAAGATGACGAAAAACATTGTCTGGCATGAACAGCTGGTTACGAAAGAAGAACAGCGCAGACGGAACCGTCACCACAGTGCAGTCCTGTATTTCACAGGGCTGTCGGGATCGGGAAAATCGACAATTGCCAATGCGGCCGCACGCAAACTGCATGATCTCGGTGCGAATACGTATGTGCTGGATGGCGATAATGTGCGTCACGGCCTGAACAGTGATCTCGGTTTTTCAGACGAGGCGCGCAAAGAAAACATCCGTCGAATCGGCGAAGTCGCCAAGCTATTCATTGACAGCGGACAGCTTGTTTTCACAGCTTTCATTTCCCCTTTTCAGGAAGACCGGGACAGTGTGCGCCGTCTCGTTGAAGCGGATGAATTCGTGGAAGTCTATATCAGCTGTCCTCTTGAAGCATGCGAGGAACGGGATCCAAAAGGGCTGTATGAAAAAGCGCGTGCCGGAGTGATTCCTGAATTTACAGGCATCTCTTCCCCCTACGAAGCTCCTGTACAACCTGAATTGGTATTGGAAACAGACCGCTATACAATTGATGAATGTGTAGAGCAGCTAATCAGCTATTTGCGTAAAAATAAATGGATTGACTGAGGAGTGAAGGAAATGGGAAAGATTTGGCTGGTCGGAGCAGGTCCAGGTGACCCTGACTTACTGACCGTAAAAGCAGTGAAGACAATTGAGCTTGCTGATGTAATTTTATACGACCGATTGATTAACCAGGATATTTTGCAGTATGCAAAACCAGATGCTGAACTGATTTTTTGCGGTAAATTGCCGAAGCACCATTTCGTTCAGCAGGATACCATCAATTTTTTATTGGTCCAGCATGCGATGCAGGGCAAACAAGTCGTCAGATTAAAAGGCGGCGACCCTTTTATTTTCGGACGCGGCGGTGAAGAAGCGGCTTTTGCCGTTAAGCACCACATTCCATTTGAAGTGGTTCCGGGGATCACTTCCGGAATTGCCGCCCCCGCCTATGCAGGAATTCCTGTGACACACCGTGATTACAGCGCCTCTTTCGCCATCGTCACAGGACACCGCAAGGAAGGTGCCGAAGAAGAAGACAAATGGGAAGCTCTTGCGAAAGGAATCGATACACTTGCCGTCTATATGGGCGTCAGCAATCTCCCCTATATTGAAGAGCAGCTGATCCGCCACGGAAAAAACCCTGATACTCCGGTCGCTTTCATTCATTGGGGCACAACGGAGACGCAGCATACAGTAACGGCCACATTGCAGACAATGACGGAAACAGCGCACAGGGAGGATGTCAGAAATCCGAGCATGATCATTATCGGTGAAGTCGTCCGTCTGCGGGATGAACTGCAGTGGTTTAAGGAATCAGCTGAAGAGCGTCGATTGCACGAGGCGATTGTATGAGAGCCATCCTATATATTTGCCATGGCAGCCGCGTGAAGTCTGGACAGCAGGCTGCTTTGGCGTTCATTGAGAAAACGATGGAAACCGGCAGTGCACCAATACAGGAAGCTTGTTTCCTGGAACTTGCGGAACCATCAATTGCGCAAGGTGTTGCAAGCTGCATCGAACGCGGAGCGACAGAGATCGTTGCAGTTCCGTTTCTGTTACTGCGGGCAGGCCATGCCAATGTCGATATTCCCGGGGAGCTGCGGCAAGTGATGGATTGTTATCCGGATGTCCCTCTCTATTATGGTGATCCGATTGGTGTGGATGAGCGAATGGTCGATGTATTGATTGAACGGCTGCATGAAACGGCAGAAGTGATTCCAGAAGAGGCGCAAGTTTTATTAATCGGACGCGGTAGCAGTGATCCTGCAACGAAGCAGGATTTCGCAGTGATCAAGCGCCAGTTTCAAGAAAAAACTGGGTTGCAGCATGTCAACGTGGGTTATTTGGCAGCATGTAGTCCGCATCTTGAAGAAGAACTGGTAAGAATATTAGAAGAGCGTCCTGCTGAACTGTACATCCTGCCGTATCTGTTATTCACCGGAATTTTATTGAAAACAATCAAACGTACACTGAAGAAACTTGAGACCGCAACTGTCATTCATCTATGCGATGAATTAGGCTATGATCCCGCCATTCGCACAATTTTAAATGAACGGGCCCATGAAGCGGCAGAAAGGAAGCGTGGACTTGATATTCCCTATCATGCTTGAAAACTTGAAAGAAACAAACGTCATAGTAGTCGGAGGAGGCCAGGTTGCTTCTCATAAAGTACGTAATTTGCAGCGGTTTGGAATCTGCCCGAATGTCATCAGTCCGACTTTCCACCCTTCCCTGCTGACGCTTGCTGAAAAAGGCACAGTGAAGCTCATTCAGAAAGAAGTTGAATGGGAGGATGTGAAAGATGCATTCCTGACTTTGCTTGTGACGGACAACGAAGAAATCAATGACCGGCTGGCACTTCAGTTGAAGGAAGCCGGAAAGTTGGTTGTTCATGCTTCCAACCCTTCATTAGGCTGCGCGCAGATCCCGGCAGTCACCAGACGCGGGAAACTTGTGATCAGCGTATCGACGAGCGGTGCCAGTCCTTCATTGGCTAAGAAAATCCGAAGCGAGATTGCTGAGCAATACGATGAACGTTATGAAGAGTATGTAGATTTTTTGGCGGATGTAAGGTGTTATATCAAAAAGCACATAATGGAGCGAACAGAACGCAGAGCGTGGCTGAAAGAAGTGATCGAACCGATTTATCTGCATGATAATGAAGAACGGCAGGCATTTTTGAATGAACTGCAGCGCGCCTTTCCTTCCGAACTGAAGCAACCTAGCCGATAAGAGCAGACAGGCTCTTATCGGTTATTTATTTGATCAAAAATGTTTGCTTGCTAATATGCTCAGAAAACCTTTTGTGAATAACTAACAAAAGAACCTTTTTCAAAAGTAGAAATTTCTACTTCTTCAAGAAGATAATTATGAAAGACCACTGAAAACTAAACTATCAAAAGTAAGGGTGTTATACTTACAATAGAGCATTACCAGTTTTTATTTCGCGTAAAGTACTTACAGTAAAATGTAAATGGAAAGGATTTTGCCAATGAATAGGATTAATCTAATTACACTAGGTGTAAAAGATATTCGAGAGTCCCTAAAGTTCTATCGTAATATTGGTTTTGAGGCATCAGTAACAGGTGAAGAGGAACAACCAACCATTGTATTTTTTAATAATGAAGGGTCGAAACTCGAGTTATTTCCGCTGGAAGAATTAGCAAAGGATATTAACAGAGAAAATCCTCCTGCACTATCAAATGACGGGTTTTCAGGTTTTACGCTTGCTTATAATGCTAAAACAGAAACAGAGGTTGATGAAATTATTCAATTGGTTAAAAAAGTGGGTGCTGAAGTTGTTAAGGAACCACAAAAACTTTCGTGGGGTGGATACGGAGGCTATTTCATCGACCCCGACGGTTATTATTGGGAAATCGCTTATGGTTCTTTTTGGGAATTCGATGATTCGAATATGTTGATTATTTAATAATGAACATTCTACAACTATCTGGCTAGTTCATGGAATAAAAGACTAAAATCCGATTCAGGGAGAATCGGGGTAGAAAGTTACGCATAAGAAACGGGGTGTTAAAATGAAGTTGTTACTTTGGATAACAGTTGGTTTTATCGCAGTAGGTTTTTTGGCCCTTAATTCAATGAAAAAAAGCATGGAGGAAAGAGTTGCTATAGCAATCCAAAACAAGGACAGCATGGAAGGTAAACAGATATCAACTAAACCCGTTGTATGGTGGATATACGGAGCCGTTCTTTGGGGAATAGTAAGCATCTTTTTAATCATATGGTCTTTTTCTATTTACACGTAAAATGGATTTTGGGAACAAAATAAAGCCTCATGCCCGTAAAACTTCGCATGAGGCTCATTCGTATTTTTTATTACACCTTATGAAAATTCGTTCCGTCTGTCGTCGCCGCAACAATTCCCGCACGTATGACAAAGTCCCCGAAATGCTCTCCCTGCTCCCTTTCCTTTGCATAACGGTTCAGGATCGGCCGTAATTCATCCAGTATTTCTTTCTCTCCGACATTCTCACGATAGATTTTGCTCAATCGTTCCCCTGCAAATCCGCCGCCTAAATACATATTGTACTTACCCGGGCCTTTGCCGATAAAGCCGATTTCCGCGAGCGCTGACCGTGCACAGCCATTCGGGCAGCCTGTCATGCGTGTAATGATTTCCTGATCACCAAGACCCGCTTCATCCAGCAGCCCTTCAAACTTCGTAATTAATGAAGGCAGATACCGCTCCGCTTCCGCCATAGCCAGACCGCATGTCGGCAATGATACACAAGCCATCGAACTTCGGCGCAGTGCAGACTGTTCTGCCGGATTCTCCAATTGATATGTTTCAATAATTGCTTCAATTTCCTTTTTATTCGCAGATGTCACATCACCAAGCACCAAGTTTTGATTGGGGCTCAGCCGGAAATCTCCTGTATGGATTTCTGCAATTTTTCGAAGCGCCGTCATCAATTTATAACTATCTGTATCTCGCACACGGCCGTTTTCAACGAAGAAGGTGTAATTCCAGCGATTATTCACCGCTTTTACCCAGCCATAGCGATCACCGTTATGATCAAAATGGTACGGCCGCACCTCTTCTAGTTCCCATCCCAACCGGCTGTGCAGTTCTCCGGTCAGCCAGTCGAGACCTCTTGAATCGATTGTATACTTGAAACGCGCATACTTCCGCACAGAACGGTTACCGTAGTCACGCTGAATCATCATCAGCTGTTTTGCGACTTCCACTGTCTGCTCGGCCGGAATATAGCCAATCAAACGGCCTAGCTGCGGATACGTCTGTTCGTCGCCGTGCGCCATTCCCATCCCGCCGCCTACCGCTACGTTGAAGCCCGCCAGCTTTCCATCTTCCACTATAGCAATCAGACCGATGTCCTGTGAGAAGACATCCACATCATTCATCGGCGGAACAGCAATACCGATTTTAAATTTACGCGGCAAATACGTCGCGCCGTAAATAGGTTCCGTTTCTTCCGTGCTGTCGACTACTTTTTCACCGTCCAGCCAGATTTCATGGTAGGCATTCGTCTGCGGCAGCAAATCTTCGCTTAACTTTTTCGACCATTCATATACTTCTGCGTGGACCGGTGATTCATTGGGGTTCGGGCTGCACATCACGTTTCGATTAACGTCGCCACAGGCCGCAATGGAATCAAGCAGTGCATCATTCATTTCCTGGATATTCTTCTTCATATTCCATTTCAGAATTCCGTGCATCTGGAATGCCTGGCGTGTAGTCAGTTTCAGCGTTCCGTTGCCGTATTTATGTGCGAGTTCGTCCATCACCAGCCACTGTTTCGGAGTTGCAAATCCGGCGGGTGTCCGCACACGGATCATAAACTGATACGCGGGTTCTAGCTTCTGTCTTTGGCGTTCGTTCCGTAAATCCCGGTCATCCTGCAGATAACTGCCGTGAAACTTCATCAGACGGTTATCGTCGTCGGGGATCCCTGCACTGAGAGAATCTTTCATCGTATTAATCAGATTCCCGCGCAGATAATCACTCTCGATTTTTATTTCTTCCACATCACTTGGCGGACCATCTTTTATATGAACTGATTTTGTTGTTGACGTCATGCCTCATTCCCCCTTCAGAAAGTTTAGTACACATCGCGCTGATAGCGTTTTTCCTGGATCAGCCGCGTTATAAATTGCTCCGCTTCTTCCGGCGACTTGCCGCCCTCTTGCTGAAGTATTTCCAGCAGCGCATGATGAACGTCTTTCGCCATATTCTGCTCGTCGCCGCAGACATAGACCGATGCGCCTTCTTCTATCCACTGGTACAATTCCTTGCTTGATTCTTTCATTCGATGCTGAACATATACTTTTTCAGCTGAATCACGGGAAAATGCCACGTCCAAGCGTGTCAGCACGCCATCTTTCACGTAATTCTGCCATTCCGTCTGATAATAAAAATCCGTTACGTAATGCTGGTCTCCGAAAAACAGCCAGGACTTCCCTTCTGCACCCGTTTCGCTTCGTTCCTCAATAAATGAACGGAAAGGGGCGATGCCTGTGCCGGGTCCAATCATTATAATCGGAGTTCGGGGATTTTCAGGCAGCCGGAAGTTATCATTTTTGTGTATATAGATGGGCAGCTTATCGCCGGGCTCTATATTTTCTGCACATTGGACCGAGCATACTCCCTGTCTGATCCGGCCATGTGCTTCATACCTTACAGTCCCAATCGTCAGATGCACTTCATCCGGATTGGCCTGAAAGCTGCTGGCAATCGAATAAAGGCGTGCAGGCAATTTCCGCAGTATGCTGACTAACTGCTGTTCGTTCGCAGATATCGGCCCGAAATCTTTGAGAGCATCCAACAGATCTCGGCCTTCCGCATAGTTGCGCAGATCCCCTGACTGATCTGCATGCAAAAGACTTTTCAGTTGTTCCGATTCAGAGTAATGCGACAATTTTTCAAGCAGCGGTTTCGTCAGCACAGTAATTTCAAAGTGATTCTGCAAGGCAACGCGAAGTGCCCGCCGTTCCCCCTGCGCATTGATTTCCACTGTTTCATCCGCGTTCCAATTTCCTGACTTAATAATCTCATCAATTAACTCGGAATTGTTTTCAGGAAAAATTCCTACACTGTCGCCCGGCTTATATTCGAGTCCCGAACCTTCCAGCGATAATTCCAAATGTCTGGTTTCTTTATTTGAACCGCGTCCGTTTAAGTTTATATTTTCAAGTACTTCCGCACGGAAAGGATTGGTCCGTGAGTATTGTGTTGAGGAAACAGTTTCAGCCGCCAGACCGGCTGCTGCAGACTGTCCCCCCGTATGAATTTGCAGAGCAACCTCGACCGCCGCCAGCCATTGTGCAGCGGGCTCATCATAATCTAAATCACAATCGACACGCGGCGCCAGCGGTTTCGCACCCAGCTCCGCCAGTTTCTGATCGAAATCCGCACCGGTCTTACAGAAAAATTCATATGAGCTGTCCCCGAGTGCCAATACGGAATACTGAAGATGATCAAGTTTCGGCGCTCTGCGGCCATGCAGAAATTCATAGAATGGCAGCGCGGTATCAGGAGGATCACCTTCGCCGTGTGTACTGACGACTAACAGCAGATGCTCAATTTTCTTTAGATTATTTGGCTTGAAGTCACTCATTGACTGGAGTGTTACTTCAAAGGACTGCTTTTTTAATGTAGACGCAGCCTGCTCCGCAATCCCCTGTCCGTTGCCTGTTTGGGAGCCAAAAAGTATGGTCACTTCTTTGACTGCAGCCGGCACTTCGATTACCGGACGTTCCAATACAGCGACCGTAGTACCGGCTGACTCTGAAACCGGATTTGATGCAGAGCTGACCGCTGTCAAATAGCCGCTCAGCCAGCTTTGCTGTGTTACTGTAATGCTCGGCAGCAGACGGTTCAGCAACTCCACCTGTTCCTCACTAAAAGGACTGTTCGTTACTTGTAACGCCACATTTATCACCCTCACTTACTAATTTAGTATTCTCTTTTGTCACCGTTTCATCGACAGCAGCCAAACTGGCTATGATGACAACTATTGTAAAAGATGATTTCATTGTATTATGATTATTCCTATTAGTCAAGTAGGTTTTAGATGTATTATGATTTTTCTGAAAAAAATATATGAGGTGTTGATAGATTAGAAGGAATGGCGCGGTGAGCAGCGGCTATGGCTCGCTTATCGGCTAGTTTGGAGCGGTACTGCGGTGTTTTCGTTCGTTGACTTTCATTTTTCGTTCGTTGCCGCCGCTTTTTCGTGCGGTCCGGTGACTTTTTGGCGCGCGGCAGCGGCAGCGTAGATAAAGTCCGATGCCGAAGATCGTGTCCCGTTACTAATTATTTAATTGTAGATTTCAGAAAAATAAGCGATACTATGGTTGTAACTTCATATGATATATTACGTCTCATGAGTAACTAATTGAGAGGAGGCAGTTGAAGTGAAGAGAAAAATCAGCAAGCCAGAGTACGCATTTCTGAAAAAAGAATTCACTTTTCTCGAGCAGCAAGGTAAGCTCGATTCAAAGAACGCACAGGACCTCCTGGCACTTTATGAACCAAAAGGTGCGGCAAATTTTGTACGCTTACTGCTTGTCTTCGGGGCTATATTAGTAGGAGCAGGAATACTGAGCTTCATCGCGGGCAATTGGAACGCTCTTACTCCATATGCTAAGTTCGGATTAATTCTCATCAGCTTTATATTGTCTTACATTGCAGGCTATAAATTAGAACAAAATTACGAAAAGACTTCCCGCAGTATGTATTACATCGGGGCAGCTATTTATGGTGCCGGGATATTTTTGATCGGTCAAAGCTTTCATTTGGACCATGCCGTCTATACAGATTTTCTCTTATGGGCAGTCGGTATCCTGCCGCTTGCGTATTATTTGAAAGACCAGCTGCTCGCCGTATTTGCCAGTGTCTTTTTAATTATTTATAGCTTTACAGCTTTTGAAACAGGCGGATTCGGTCCTTACTGGCTGCTCTTGCTGCTGCCTATACTGTTTTGGATGAACGAGAAAAGATTGGGCAGAAAAGGATCCATTTTTGTTATGTTAGTCTTGCTGACAACAGCGTTTATCGTCAATTCGCTGGAAGTTTGGCATGTTGATGAATGGATTTCCATGTTGATCATCTTTGCAGTAGGGCTGTTGCTGGCTCTCTTCCCCGTCAGGCATTATGCGGCCGAGTCATCATGGGTCGGCTCTGTCTTGTTTGGCGCAACCGGCATCATGCTGACTTTCCCGTTTTCCTGGAGAGAGCTGCCGCTTGAAAATATTGCACCTTACCTCTTCACCGCTTTATTCATTGTTCTATTAATTTATTTCCTTAGAAAAGACAGCTTGCCGGCAATTTTGATTACTTGTGCATTAATCTACCGGTATTATGCAGATATTACGTATGATTTCATGCCGAAATCCTTATTCTTCATCGTTGGCGGATTACTGCTGATCGGGTTTGGATTCTGGTTTGAAAAATCGAGACGGGAGACGGTGAAACGTTATGAAGAATAAACGAAACTTATTCCTCATCACTTTGATCATTCCCATTCTATTTTTGTTATCTATGACATGGAAACCTTTGTGGACGCTGAATGCCGGTACAACAGTCGTGCTTGAAACCATTCCGGTTGATCCGCGGGATATTCTATATGGTGATTACGTCCGTCTGCAGTTTGCTGTGGAAGAGTTTAAAGAAGACGTTATCGAACCGGCACTGCTGAAGGATTTGAAAACGCAGTCGTACGGAAAGGTTACCGTCTATGCGGTACTGCAGCAAGAAGGCGACGTATATGGATTGAAATCGGTAACTGCGGTTAAGCCGGGCGGAGGTGTGTTCTTAAAAGGACAGATGTACCGATACGGCGGCAGCATAAACGGTGCGGAAACCATCTACTACGCCGACTTCCTTCCTGACCGCTTCTACGTACCGGAAAACACAGGCGGGCAGCTCGAAGACCTGTCGCGACAAGGCAGCCTTATCGCCAAAATGAAAGTATATAATGGCTACAGCATACTCCAGGATATCCAGCCCAAATAAAACTGTTGCCCATGCGGCAGCAGTTTTTATGAATATATTCAAACTGCATACCCTCCTTTTTCCCTTACAGCAAACTAACGGTTCATTTCCAACAGATGAAATCGCTGGCTTGCTAGGTATTTTCTCACGATGTAATTAATTTGTAACTATTTTTTCAGTTTATATACTGTTCAAAACTACTATTATTCATTATACTTTGGTTATCTATTAAAAGGAGCTGGAGCCGACCTTGAAGCCTATGTCTAAATTAGCATCTAAGATACTAGTCGCTATCCTCTTTGTCACGGCAATCGCTGCAGGAGTCACATGGAACTATTTACAGGGAGCCGGAGGACAGGAAGTCTCTTTTGCGGAGATGGAAAAACTGATTGCCAGTCAATCAGGAAATGCTCTGTTGCTGAATGAATCAGCTGACGGCAAGTTGTCTGTAACGATCGACAATAAAACATATCTCACAATGGTGCGTCCACAAAGTACGTTAGTGGATGATCTTGTGCAGAAGTACAATATATCATATCAGTATGCAACTGCCGGTTCTGCAGGTGGATGGATTATCGGCGGATTGGTGCTCGCTGCCCTTCTGACATTGTTCATCTTGCATAAAAAGGGCAAGCTGAGTATCGGTGCTTCGGGCATGAAAAATCAAGCTTCAAAAACTACACCTCTGCCTGATATCACACTGGACGATATCGGGGGGCTTCCTCAGGAAATGAAGGACGAAATCCTGCAGACGCTGGAGATTTTCAAACATCCGGAAGACGCCAAGGAAATGGGTATCTCTATGCCTAAAGGAATCTTGCTGTACGGACCTCCGGGAACAGGGAAAACCTTGCTGGCTCAGGCTATGGCAAAAGAAATCGGCGCTACCTTCTATTCTTCTAGCGGTGCAGCTTTCACTGAATTATTCGTCGGTGTCGGGGCTTCCCGCGTGCGTACACTTTTTCAAAATGCCCGCAAACAGAGCCCGGCTGTTATTTTTATTGACGAAGTAGATGCTCTGGCAGGAAAACGGAAAGAACATGGCGGCGATGAAGCCGAGAAAACATTGACGGAGCTTCTCGTTCAACTAGACGGGGGCAACGACAATGACGGCGTGCTGTTCATCGCAGCTACAAATAGAAAAGACATGCTTGACGATGCGTTCTTGCGTCCCGGCCGGATTGATTTCACTTTCAACGTGCAATTGCCAGATACAAAAGGCCGCCGGGAAATCATCAATATTCATACAAAAGGCAAGACGCTGGCACCAAATGTCGCTGCTTCTTTAGACAATTTGGCAGACAGCACAACGGGTTTCTCCGGTGCGGAAATCAGCGGTTTATTTGAAACTGCGAGCCGCCGCGCAATCCGGGAAGGACGTAAATTAATTGAAAAGCACGATCTCGACTTCGCAATTGACCGGACGATTCTTGGAAATACGGCACGCACATTGAACGATGCAGAGACGAAACGCCGGGTTGCCATCCATGAATCAGGACACGCGATCATTGCGGCTTTGACCAAGCCGGGTTCTGTCAGAAAAGCAACGATTATTCCACGCGGCCAGGCACTTGGATATGTAGCACCGATTCAAAAGGAACTGCATTTATCGACGGCAAGCGAGTTGCTCGATCAGGTCAGCATGATTTTAGCCGGCGGTATCGCGGAACGCATATACTTGGGTGAGCACAGTATCGGTGTCGGCGGTGACGTCGAGCAGGCGAAAGATATTTTGAACCGCATGGTCGATACCGGACTTTTCCAAGATGGTTTCTCTCTGATCTTCAATAAAGCCGAAAAAGAAGAACGCATGCGCATGCTATTTGATCAAGCAGCTCAGAAGACTGAAGCTCTAATTACGGAAAACGCCTACCAATTTGAACTGCTTGTCAATGAACTGTACAAAGAAGAGACACTCGAAGGTGATGAAGTTCAGCGAATTGTTGAGCTGCCGACTCCAAAAGATGCATTAGTCTTTGTATAAACAGCAACAGAGGTTTATCATACAACCAGTTCAGTACACTGGCACAATACTAAAATAAGCACAAAAAGAGTCTCTATTCTCATATGGGAATAAGACTCTTTTTCTATATATTTCACCTAAGCCGGCATCTGCCTCTAAAGTTCTGACCATTTAAGATTGAATATTTTGCCTCATGCGTTTTCCCAAGTTTCACATACGAGCCGCCATAGGAAAATGAATTGGTTAACAACCCCTGCATGTTATGATAGTGAGGTAAACCAAAAATTTTCAGCGGACAGAGGGAAAACTAGTCTCGGAGCCGCAAATCAGATATATGAAAAGAGGAGGAATTATAAGTTGATTATTCATTCAATCAAAGCCTTTGCTGATAATTACATATGGTGCATTCAAGAAGGGACAGAGGCAGTTGTGGTTGATCCGGGCACAGCGAATGGTGTCCTTGATTACCTCGAAGAAAAGCAGCTTCGCTTGGCGGCCATTCTTTTAACGCATAAGCATGAAGACCATACCGGCGGAGTTGTGGAGATTATGGCGAGACATCCCGAAAGTCAGATTTATGGACCGAAAGAGACGGAGGCCTTGGCGAATCGCATTGTAAAGGAAGGGAACACTTTTAACTTGTTGGGCCAAACTATTCAAGTCTCCGAAACCGGGGGGCATACACATGGCCATATCAGTTTTTTAATGGGAAATAATCTCTTTTGCGGTGATGCCTTATTTTCAGGAGGATGCGGTCGAGTTTTTACCGGTGATTACGAAGCTCAATATGAAACCTTGCAGAAATTCAAACACTTAGATGATGATATAATCATTTATCCTGGCCACGAGTATACCGAAACTAATTTACGTTTTGCACACGATATGCAGCCGGATAATGAAAAGATTTTCAAGGTATTGGAAGAAGTCCGTGAATTGCGTGCAAAAGGAGAACCGACACTTCCGACAACGATCGGCAGGGAGAAGGAAATTAACCTCTTTCTGCAAGTGGATACATTGGATGACTTTATCGAATTGCGCAACGCCCGTGATGACTTCTAAAGGGATTGGAGTCGGAGTGAAGAAAAGGAATTCAAAACAATTACTGGGTTAATTTCCGCCTAGTAAACTCCATTTCAAATAGCGATGAACTTTAATAAATCGAATCAAATGTACTTATATAGTATCTATGATAAGATGAAATCAATAAAATTACGGAGGTTGGTAAAATGGACCAAGTGCTCGTTGAAATTTGTTTACGTGTTAGAGATATTGATGCTACTTTAGATTTTTATACTGAGCTTTTTGATTTTGAGGTAGCCAATCGCAGAGAATTCCCTGAAGATAAATTTGATTTAATCTATCTAAATTCACCAGGTTCTTCCGTACAAATAGAACTTACTTATAATTATGATGCAGATCCATATGTTATAGGAGATGGTTTCAGTCATTTAGGTATAACAGTAAATGATTTAGAAGAAATGCACAAGATTTGTAAAGCTTCTTCTTATGAAACAGGTGAATTGAGAGGACTTTCTGGTGAAACACCTTCTTACTTCTTTGTTACTGACCCTGACGGCTATAGAATCGAAGTAAAGCGTAAAAACTAAAACGTTTTAAATACAAAATTAATTGTAAAAAGACTTAACCCTCGACCCTCCAATTACAAAATGGAGAAACGAGGGTTAGGCTTTTATTTTATTGTCGTGTCATTTCTCGTTAGGCGAGTGACCGTTTCAATCCGCATCGGCCAGCCGTCTTTAATCCGCAGCGAGATCAAAGGTTCTGGAACCGGCGCATGCGGCCGAAGATTGCTGAATGTGAAATTTTTATATAGAACGGCGAGAATCAATGTTGCTTCAAGCATCTCAATCGTTGTGGTGACGGCATCTGCCAGCTTTTTCTCTTCTGCCGAGACATCCGTTGAAAACATGGTGCGTGTGATGATCGACAATGTCAGCTGCATCATCTCGCTATGTATATCAAATTCTTGCGCCTGTTCTAAACGTTCTGCAACACGCTCTGTCTCTTCGACAATTGCGTAGGCATAACGCTCGAGAGCTTCCTTATAAAAAGTCGGCTGCATATACTTTTTCTGAAAGCCATGCCGCTCGCCTTCCGTAGTCAGCAGCCCTTCGCCAACCGTGCGCTGGAGCACTTTCGTCGTGCGTCCTTTAATAAATGACTGATCATGGCGAATCAAAATCTCCCTGATTGCCTCAGGACTGTTGACAATATACGTCGGTGAGAACCCGGTCTTCATCGAAACCACGTCTCCGAGCGGACGCATCCGCATAAAAAAACCGATTGGATCATTCGTGAACTGCTGGTAATTCTGCAATCGCGGTGTAGCGATATCTTCTACAATAACCATGTACTCTCCTCCAAGTTTTACTTACATCTCTTCCCTCGTGCATTCGAATGAAACCTTTCATTTCGGACATCCTACACGAAAAGGGAGGTGCGTCGATTTGGCAAAGGATGTATTGTGTGAAGTAACGAACTGCCACTTCTGGGAGGCAGGCAACCTATGTGGTGCGGAAGAGATCAAAGTTGTCACCAGAAAAGGAAAAAAAGCAAAAGACTCCGCCGAAACCGATTGTCAGACGTTTATTCCAAAAGGATAGTTCAATTAACAGCAGCCGGGCATTCGTGCTTGGCTGTTGTTTATTTCAGTACTGATCTTCGCCTCATCGCTTCCCAATTCACTGCAATGACACTAAGTATCGCAATCAGCCCGCCAATTGCAGACAGAGCGCTTGGTAATTCCTGCAGCCAAACATACGCAACCAAAATGGCAACAACAGGCTCCACGTAAAGCAGACTGGAGACAGCTCCTGCATCTGCCATCGATAATGCTGTCGACCATGTTACATACGCAATCGTTGCCGGGATTAACCCCATGTAAATAGTGGACAGCGTAGCTTCCAAGGTCGCACCTTGAATTTCATTGAGCAGGCCCGTTGTAAAAAATAAGAACGGCAATGTGCCGGCCCAAGTAAAATATGCCGTTAATTCGATTGGCTTATAGCGGGTGAATAATGGCTTTTGGAAGACAAAAAATAACGAAGTCGCGATGACCGCTGCTAAAATGAACCAGGCGCCTGCCGATATTTCCACTGCCCCATCCGAACTGCCGATTGTGATTAACGCGACACCTGCCAAACCGATGGCCATTCCAATCCAGCCCAGCGGACTGATCCGTTCTTTTAAGAAGATGACGGCAATAATCGCCGTAAAAATCGGCACCGTTGCAATGAACAAGCCTGCCGTGCCGGCCGCCACTGTCTGCTCGCCGTACGTCAAACCGAAATGATAAACACTGATACCCGTCCATCCTAATAATAAAATCTTCCATATATCTTGCCGTTCAGGAATACGGATTTTCGTTCCCGGCCATATTGCATAAAGAATAAATACGAGTGAAGCCACTATGAAACGCGTCAAGACCAAATGACCCGGTGAGTAGCCGCCGAGCAGGCTGACCCGGATCGCCGCGAAGCTGGAACCCCATGCCACTACTGTAAATAAGCCTAAATAGAGTGCTTTTTTATTCATAAAAGGACCTGCCTCATGCATAAGTATCTTGCCTGCTGCCAGCGGATTAAACGTTTCAGTTCAGTTTAAATGTAGCTGTGCAGTGTGCAACCAGTTCATCATTTTCATTGTACAGTTTACCATCGACTAATGCAGTGCTCCGTCCTCTGTTAATGACTGATGCTTTTGAATAAATTGCCTCCTGAACAGCAGGCTTTAAAAAATGTGTCGCCATTTCGATCGTCATGACGTCGTCAGAACCAAGAGAGCGGCAAAGCATGCCCATCGTCGTATCCAGAACCGACATATACATACCGCCATGTATAGTACCGCGTACATTATCATATTGTGGACGGTACGGTAAATATAATTCCACATCGCCTTCTGCCAGTTTCTGTGTCTGCAAACCTAAGAATTTCCAAAAAGCGCTCGTTTCAAAATCTTGACGTACTTTTTCTAAATACTCGATTGATGTATCATTCATTCGATTCCCTCCAAGTAAATTATCTGTTTACTGTATACCATATCTCAATCAGTGCCCGACGACAATTCATTGATTTTCAATTCGAATATAATACCGTCACATTTTTATAATTTTTTCAAGAAAAAGGGTTTGTTTTTTCGTCCTTATCCTTTATACTGAAAATAATTTCATAAGTTATTTTATTAGGAAGAGTACCCTGTGAGTATTTTGTCAACCCGATCACCTGCTATGTAATGGACTAAGAGGATATCCTCTACACGTATATCGTCTTTTATATACAAGCGAACAGAGTAAAGATCTCTCTCCAATCTGTCATGTTTGTGCTGTTTCATGCCGGTTGGAGGGAGATTTTTTTATGCCCATAAATTGTAATCAACATAGAAAGGAAGGATGTTAGGGTTGGAAAACAAGCTCAAGCTCTACGGCTTTAACAACCTCACCAAGACTCTTAGCTTTAACATTTATGATGTGAGCTATGCGAAAAGCCGACGGGAGCAAAGTGAGTATATCGCCTATATCGACGAACAATATAATTCAGAACGTCTGACCAAGATTCTTTACGATGTCACTGAAATGATTGGTGCACATGTATTGAATGTCAGCAAACAGGACTATGATCCGCAGGGAGCCAGTGTCACTCTGATGATTTCAGAAGAGAAGTTTCCTGCATCACAGATAGACCCTTCCTGTAATCAGGGAGCAATTCCTTTTCCTCCTGAAAAAGATTCAGTCGTCAGTCATTTAGATAAGAGCCATGTAACAGTCCATACGTATCCGGAGTATCATCCAGATAACTCCATCGCGACATTCCGGGTCGATATTGACGTATCCACATGCGGTGAAATTTCGCCCCTGAAAGCTTTGGATTATCTTATCGGCAGTTTTGATTCGGATATTATCACAGCGGATTATCGCGTGCGGGGCTTTACAAGAGCAGTGGACGGCAGAAAATTGTTCATGGATCATTCCATGACATCGATACAGGATTTCATTGACCGGAAAACGCTGGAGAAGTATGACGCAATCGATGTCAACGTCTACCAGGCGAATATTTTCCATACAAAAATGCTAATAAAAGAAATTGATCTGCAGGATTATCTGTTTAACCGGGATGTAACGGAAATACCACCGAAGGAACGTCTTCAAATCTCTCATAATCTGCGAAAAGAGATGATTGAAATTTTCAGCGGTTCTAATGTATACGAAAATGAATGAGGCGAGAACAGTGAAAACATCACAGCACCGTGTTCCGATTATGGAAGCACTGCAGCAGTATCAATCCGCACGAGTTGTACCTTTTGATGTACCCGGCCATAAGCACGGACGGGGCAATCCTGAACTTGCGGCATTTCTTGGAGAAGCATGCCTGCATCATGATGTGAATTCCATGAAGCCACTCGACAATCTGTGCCACCCTGTCTCCGTCATACGCGAAGCAGAGGAACTGGCGTCTGATGCTTTCGGCGCCAAACACGCCTTTCTGCTCGTCAACGGCACGACTTCTGCTGTACAGGCTATGGTCATGACTGCCTGCAAAGCCGGAGAGAAAATTATTATGCCCAGAAACGTCCACCGCAGTGCCATCAATGCGTTGATCTTAAGTGGCGCACTGCCCGTCTATATTAATCCGGGCGTAGACAAGGACCTCGGTATCCCGCTCGGCATGGGCGTTGAAGATGTCAAACAGGCGATACTCGATCATCCTGACGCTAAGGCCATTCTGATCAACAATCCGACATATTACGGGATCTGCTCGAATCTGCAGGCCATTACGGAACTTGCCCACCGCCACGATATGCTCGTTTTAGTGGACGAAGCGCACGGCACGCATTTTTATTTCAACGACCAGCTGCCTGCTTCCGCCATGTCTGCCGGGGCCGATATGGCATCGGTCAGCATGCATAAATCAGGCGGTTCCCTGACACAGAGCTCATTTTTATTGATTAATAATGAAGTCAGCGAAGGCTATACCCGGCAAATCATCAATCTGACCCAAACGACGAGCGGCTCCTATTTACTGATGTCGTCACTTGATATTTCACGAAAGAATCTCGCCCTTCACGGCCAGGAGATTTTCGATAAGGTGATTAAAATGGCACAATACACACGCGATGAAATCAATAAAATCGACGGTTATTATGCTTATTCAAAAGAACTGATCAACGGGGACACCGTTTTTGATTTTGATGAATCAAAATTGTCGGTCCATACCCGTGAAATAGGGCTTGCCGGAATCGAAGTGTATGATATTCTGCGTGATGAATACGATATTCAGATTGAATTTGGCGATGTGGCCAATATCCTGGCCTATATTTCTGTCGGTGACCGGACTCTCGATTTAGAACGGCTGGTCGCTGCTCTGGCTGAAATTAAACGCCGTTACAAAAAAAATCCAAGCAAACTGTTTGATCATGAATATATCAATCCGGAAATCGTCCAGTCACCGCAGCAGGCATTTTATTCGGAGAAAGAGACCCTTTCTCTGCAAGAGGCAGCGGGACGGACCGCAAGTGAATTCGTTATGTGCTATCCGCCAGGCATCCCGATTGTGGCACCGGGAGAGCGGATCACAGAAGAAATCATCCACTATATTGCGTACTGCAAGGACAAAGGCTGTTTCTTGACGGGGACAGAAGATCCGCAAGTAGAGAATATCAATGTAGTAAAGGAGGCTGACTGATGAACCTTTGGTATACAGAAGAACATTCACCGCATGTCCGTTTTTCCATTCAAGTCGAGGAGCATCTATATACCGCTAAAAGTGAATTCCAGAAAATTAATGTCTTTCAAACCTATGAGTTCGGCAAGATCCTGACACTCGACGGTTATGTGATGATTACCGAAAAAGATGAATTTATTTATCATGACATGATCGTCCATGTTCCGATGGCCACCAATCCTTCGATTGAAAAAGTGCTGGTGATCGGAGCTGGGGACGGCGGAACTGTGCGTGAACTGACCAGATATCCATCTATTAAACAAATTGATATGGTGGAAATCGACGAACAGGTTGTGGAAGTCTGTAAAAAGTATTTACCGCAGACGGCCGGACAGCTGACTGATCCCCGGGTACAACTTTATTTTGAAGACGGTCTAAGATTTGTACGCCATCAAGAAAACGCTTATGACTTGATCATTGTCGATTCAACGGATCCGTTCGGCCCGGGTGAAGGGCTTTTCACAAAAGAATTCTACGGCAATTGCTATAAGGCGCTGAAGGATGACGGCATTTTGGTCAATCAGCATGAAAGTCCTTTTTATGCGGAAGATGCAAAAGGCATGCAGCGGGCACATAAGAGCATCATGGGCTTCTTCCCTGTCTCAAAAGTGTATCAAGCGCATATTCCAACTTATCCTTCCGGCCATTGGCTGTTCGGATTTGCTTCAAAAAAATATGATCCTGTTGAAGACTTGCAGTCGGATGCGTGGAATGCACTTGGACTGCAGACAAAATACTATAATACAAAACTTCATGCCGGCTCATTCGCACTGCCGAATTATGTAAAGGAGCTACTGATCCATGCTGAATAAAAACATTGAAACGTTTCTCGGATTTGAAGCAGAATATGACGATGCATCATTCGTCGTCTTCGGTGCACCGTTTGATTCCACTACTTCATTCCGTCCGGGTACACGCTTTGCCAGTAAGATCATGCGCAGCGAATCATTCGGGCTGGAAACATACAGTCCCTATCAGGAAGCGGATTTAACCGATTTCTCGTTGTTTGACGGAGGTGATCTGGAACTCAGCTTCGGTAATACGGAACGGGCTCTGAATCAAATCGAGGAGTTCACAGCGCAGATTGTAGAGGAGGATAAAATCCCCTGCATGATCGGCGGAGAACATCTGGTGACACTCGGAGCTGTGCGAGCAGTCGCGAAGAAATATCCAGATCTGCATGTCATTCAGTTTGATGCGCATACCGACCTGCGCGATGATTATCTGGACGAGCGTCTGTCACATGCGACGGTCATCCGCAGAATATGGGATCTTCTCGGAGACGGCAAGATTTTTCAATACGGCATCCGATCAGGCGACCGTCCTGAATTCGAATGGGCTGCCGAGCGGCATGTCTTCATGCAGAAGTTTAATTTTGAAGGCCTCGCGAAAACAGTTGAACAACTGCAGGGTAAGCCAGTCTATTTGACGATTGACCTTGACGTTCTCGACCCTTCAGTCTTTCCTGGAACCGGCACACCTGAAGCCGGCGGTGTCACGTTTATGGAACTATTGCAGGCTATTCTGACTGTCAGCGGTCTGAATATTGTTGCCTGTGATGTCAATGAACTGTCCCCTGTTTATGATCCAAGCGGCGTCTCTACTGCCGTTGCCTGTAAAGTATTACGTGAATTAACGATTGCAATTAATAAAAAATAATACAAATTGGTGGTGTTTTTAATGGGAAAAGCATTAATTATCGGAGCTGGCGGCGTAGCCAGTGTAGTGGTTCATAAGTGTTGTCAGGTGCCTGACGTGTTTGAGGAAATCTGTATCGCGAGCCGTACGAAATCAAAATGTGATGCCTTGAAAGAAAAGCTGGACGGCGGACGCACGAAAATCCAGACAGCGCAAGTCGATGCAGACAATGTGCCTGAACTGGTGGCATTGATCAATGAATTCCAGCCGGATATCGTCATCAACGTCGCGTTGCCTTATCAGGATTTGACGATCATGGATGCATGTCTTGAAACAAAAGTCGATTATCTGGACACAGCAAACTATGAGCCGCTTGATACAGCGAAATTTGAATACAAATGGCAGTGGGCTTATAAAGAAAAGTTTGAAGAAGCAGGAATCACTGCTTTGCTCGGCAGCGGCTTCGACCCCGGCGTCACCGGTGTATTTTCTGCCTATGCCCTAAAACACTATTTTGATGAAATCCATACAATCGATATCGTCGATGCTAATGCAGGCGATCACGGCTATCCATTCGCAACAAACTTTAATCCGGAGATCAATATCCGTGAAATCACAGCGAACGGCCGTTATTACGAAAAAGGTGAATTCATTGAGACAGAGCCGCTTGAAGTGAAGCGTGTCTACGATCTGCCGGAAATCGGACCGAAAGATGTGTACTTGCTGTACCATGAAGAATTGGAATCACTCGCTAAAAACATTACAGGCGTAGAGAAAATCCGCTTCTGGATGACATTCTCTGAAAAGTATTTGACACATCTGAAGGTGCTGGAGAATGTCGGCATGACTTCCATTGAGCCGATCGAATTCGAAGGACAGCAAATCGTGCCGCTGCAATTTTTAAAAGCGGTATTGCCGGATCCTGCTTCACTTGGACCGCGCACGAAAGGAAAAACGAATATTGGATGTATCTATCAGGGCACGAAAGACGGAGAGCCTAAAACGTATTATGTTTATAATATATGCGATCACCAAGAGTGCTACCGCGAAGTCGGTTCACAGGCGATTTCGTATACAACAGGAGTCCCCGCAATGATCGGCGCCATGATGATGCTGACTGGGAAATGGAAAAAGCCCGGCGTCTTCAATATCGAAGAGTTCGATCCAGATCCATTCATGGACGCGTTGAATGAATACGGCCTGCCATGGCACGAAGATTTCAATCCAACTTTGATTGACTGAGGAGAATGATATGAACTTTGATGTACAGGCAGTTCCTTCACCGAGCTATGTGGTGGAGGAAGAGCTGCTCATAAATAATCTCAAAAAAATGAAAGCCGTCATTGATGAGACCGGCTGCAAAATATTACTCGCCCAAAAAGGATTCTCGATGTTTGAAGTTTATCCGCTGATTGGCAAGTACTTGCACGGCGTCACATCAAGCGGGCTCTTCGAAGCGCGTCTCGGTTATGAAGAAATGGGCAAAGAAGTGCATACGTACTCCCCTGCTTTTCAGGAAAATGAATTTGACGAGATTCTTCGTTATTCCGATCATTTGGTGTTCAATTCATTCGCACAGTGGAATCGTTTTAAGGATCGAGTGAAATTTAGCGGTAAGCAGATCGAATGCGGAATCCGTATCAATCCCGAGTACTCTGAGATTGAAGTCGACATGTATAACCCCTGCTTCTCACATTCCCGGTTCGGCGTCACGTTTTCAGACTTTGAACCTGACCAGCTGGACGGCATCAGCGGCCTGCACTTCCATACGATGTGCGAGCAAAATTCCGATACACTGTGGCGCACAATACAAGTCGTCGACGAAAAATTCGGCCCTTATCTGAAGCAAATGAAATGGATCAATTTTGGCGGTGGGCATCATATCACCCGGCCTGATTACGATATGGACGTATTAATCCGCTCGATCAACTTCATGAAGGAGAAATACGGACTGGACGTCTACTTGGAACCTGGAGAGGCTGTTGCTCTCAACACCGGCTTCTTAGTCGCGACAGTGCTTGATACGCTGCATAACGGTATGCCGATTGCGATTCTTGATACATCGGCTTCCTGCCATATGCCGGATGTCCTCGAAATGCCGTACCGCCCCGATATTATTGGCACAGGCATGCCGAATGAAAAAGCCTATACCTATCGTCTGGGCGGCCCGACTTGTTTGGCCGGAGACGTTATTGGAGATTATTCGTTTGATGCTCCATTGCAGCCTGGCGACCGTCTGGTATTCTGTGATATGGCACACTATTCGATGGTGAAGAATAATACGTTCAACGGAATGAACCTGCCTGCGATCGTATTGCAGAAAACTGACGGCAATTTACAAATCGTCAAGCAGTTCGGCTATAAAGATTTTAAAGAACGTTTATCCTGATGAAAAAACCGATTCGCCTGACTCGCGAATCGGTTTTTTCACAATAGAAAGAATCCAATGCCCATGATGAGATAGGCCGCGAACAGCGTCAGCCCTTCGAACCAGTTCGACTCTCCATCTTGGCATATGTTGACGACTAAGAATACAGCGGTAATCATCGCAATCAACTCAGGCCAGGTGAACACAAGCGGCATGGCAGTCGGCATCATCAAAGAAATCAAAACCAGAACCGGTGCAACGAACATTGCGACCTGCAATGTGGAACCAATCGCGATTTCAACCGAGACATCCATTTTATTTTTCATTGCCATCGTAATGGCCGATGTATGTTCTGCTGCGTTACCAACGATTGCTACAATAATGACTCCGATAAATAACTCGGTCCATCCAAACTTTTCACCGAGCGTGCTGAAGGTATGCACCAATTTCTCCGATACGAATGCAACGGCTACAGTAGAAAGCAAAAGTACAAGAATGGCTCTCCCCTTTGTCCACTCCGGCACTTCATCTGTCTCGTGATTATCAGAGCCGAATACGCCGCGGTGAGTAAATAATTTGAAAACCAAACCTGCTAAATAAATTAAAATCAGTATGACAGATATTCCAACACTTAAATTTAGCTCGGTTTTCGGGTCCATATCCATGGTGAATACTTCGGGAATAACAAAAGCGACGACTACTGCAAAAATCAGCAATGCAGAATTATAGCGGGCATCATAAATACTGAAATTCTGCCGTTTATGCTTCAATCCGCCGGCAAAAAATGAAAGCCCAAGAACTAACAGCAAGTTGCCCAAGACAGAACCTGTCAGTGAGGCGAGTACGATGCCGATCAATCCTGCTTTCAATGTAAATATTGAAATGATAAGTTCTACCGCATTTCCGAAGGTCGCGTTCAGCAATCCGCCGATACGCGGTCCGCTGACGATCGCCAGACTTTCCGTCGCTCTTCCAATAAATGCTGCAAGCGCAATAATACTTAAACAGCAGAGTCCAAACATCCATAAGTCTGACCAATGGAAGTAAGAACCGATTAAAACTAAAGGGACGCCGATAAAAGCCAAGGCAGCGAATACCTTATTCAATTCCTCCACCTCATTTCTAACTCAATTTCTTCTATCTTTCCCTTGTTTCATCAAATACAAACCGGAATTGTTTCTATTCTTGGCTATAGTGGAGGTAGACCGTTGCCCTGCGTTTTAGGTGAATGTGTTCTGTAGGACCCACGCTGCGCCAAGTGAACAGCGCAGGGTTCGCTTGGCCGTATTTCTGTGCTCTTAACAGAAATCAAGGCCATACATCATATTTCAACAAAGCTTTCCCGCAAGTGGTCCCATCTGTCGGACTGATCCTCCCCGAGTCGACCGTCTTCCGCTCCAATCCTACTTACTATGTAGAAAGGGTGTGGCTCTCGCATAACCCTACCTCCCCCACTATAGATGCCTGGTCATGATGATTACACCAAAAAATCAAGAACAGATTTCGGTTTAATGCCTTTATAAAAAAAGTGAAAATAGTTAGATATCTCAAAGGGAATAAAGCATTTTGTGCTAGAATAGAGTATAAATTGGCGTCTAATCTAAATAATTATGTTGAATTTAGGCTCATCACCAAAACATGTGCTTGACAACCTGTCACGTGCATTTTGGCAGTGTGTGGATATAATATGTGCGGGTTTCGTTTCTCGACTTTTTATGGATTTTAATTGAAGTGTGAGTTTGCAGTTTAAACCCGCTTCGGCGCTGGGGGATTGCCTTACGCTATGAGCCAGCTGGCAAAGATCGCGCCAGTTGTCTCACAGCCACGGCCGACCCCGCAGTTGCGCCTTCGCTGGTGTGGGAGAAAGGTACAATGTACTGATTTTTTTACAGAGTCTGAATTAGCTTATCCTGTTCCGTATCTCGAGTTTGCAAATGCTTCGTTCACAAGAATCTAAGCCTTTGTAGAATGATAAGCGTTGCATGAAAAATCTTACCCATTGTAATAGCCCCAAATAATGTCCTCATACTGCCTGCTTACACAAAAATTCTTGAAACACCAGCCAGTATACCTTCGTTCCAGGCAACCTAAGTACGCCGCGAGTGCCTTAATTTCTGCAAAGACCACAGAAATACGGCAAAGCGAACACTTCGCTGTTCGCTTTGCAACGGTTGCATGACTCACTTCGTGTGAGCCCGCGACAAAAAAACTCGGGGAGGATCAGCCCGATAGGATGAGACAACTTAATTTAACGAAGAAAATTATTTTGGATTTGAGAATTTTAACATAATGAAGGGGAGATGTAAATGAAAAAAATTATCTTTTCATTGTTTCTGGTTGTAATATTTTTAGCTGGATGCACAGATAACAACGAAGATACCAACTGGAAGGTAAGTCCAACTTTCACCAAGGAAAACCAGGTTTTGTATGGGACGGAAGGAAAGTTCGGATTGACCAACATTAATGGTCCAGATAAGCCTTTGTTTCCGGCACAACAGGGGAGGTTGTACCGTATTTATTTTCTGGAGGACGTTAAGGGACACAGTAAATATAAAATCACAGCTACTCACCAAGATACCGGCGATTCCGAGGAACTCATTGAAACAGAAATTGGAGAAGAGACCGAAGTGAAAATTGGATTTGGAGAAGCTGGACTTTGGAAGATTGATGTAACAGTTGATGGTGAGCCATACACGGATTTTGTCATAGAAGTAAACTAAATCGACATCATTATAATTCACCAATAGCGTGCGATTCATGAACATGGATTCGCGTCCATTAAACAATCAGGCCATATTGTGGGAAAATTGAAATCTTGAGGTGAGGTATGAAAGTATATTTGAGGTTGTTTGTCGGGTTGATTTTTATTTTAACATTAACAGGTTGTTTTGGAGAAGATTACGACGTGGGTGTTCCAAGAGCTTATATAAATTTAGAGGTTATAGAAATACAATTAACAGAAACCAATATAAATTGGGAAACGCAAAGTGAGAACGTCCACGAAGCAATAGAAGATGTTCAGGAATTTGGATTAACTCAGAACGAAATAAAAGTTTTTGCAAATCAAGAAGCCACTTTAGATTTTAAAGAGAATGAAAAAAATGGTGGAGATATTTGGACAGATCCAAATATTACGGCTGTTTTAATAAATGATAAGAAAGAAATTGAAATTGAAATGAATGACTTTAGGGAATTTAGATTCCCGTCCGACAAAGGAAATTTTGTGTTAGTGGTTGAATTTAAAAGCAGCGCAGGTAGCGCGCAATATGTAGGGAATATTTTAATTCAGTAACTTAAACAAACGTGTGCAATTGCTGAACAAGATTTGTTTCCCGATAGCTAGTTGATCGGAGCGGAGCGAAAATGGCTTGCAGAAAGAACTCTGTATTGCCTTATTTTCTGCAAAGAACGCAGAAATACGGCAAAGCGAACCCTTCGCTGTTCGCTTGGCTCACCGAGTGTACTCCGGAAAGCGTTCGGCTCAAGCGTAAATCCCCAGGCACAGACACCCGTTAAACAATACGATGAAATAACAATTGATCCAAAGAACAAAAAAACCTTCTCAAGAATAAATAATCCTGAGAAGGCTCTTTAATGTTAACTCTTCATTTTTGGATCCAGTGCATCGCGCAAGCCGTCGCCCATTAGATTGAAACCCAGAACTGTCAGCATGATTGCGATTCCCGGGAAAATCATTGTCCATGGCGCATTTTGCAAATAGTCTTTCGAGTCAGCCAGCATTTTCCCCCACTCCGGATCAGGTGCTGATGCTCCGAGCCCGAGGAAGCCCAGTGCCGCCGCTTCCAAGATTGCAGTAGCGATCGCAAGCGTTCCCTGTACAATGACGGGTGCCATGGAATTCGGTAGAATATGTGAAAACAAAATTCTGAAGTCTTTCATTCCGATCGCTTTCGCGGCCATAATATATTCATCTTCCTTAATACTGAGCACTTTCGAACGGATAAGGCGTCCAAAGTTCGGAACATTGATAATCGCAATAGCAATCAGTGCGTTGCGAAGACTTGGTCCCAATACGGAAACAATTGCAATTGCCAATAGAATGGAAGGGAATGCGAGCATGATATCAAATATCCTGGAGATAATCGTATCTACCCAGCGGCCATAATATCCGGCTACAATTCCCAAAAAACTTCCTACGACGATCGAACCGACAACTGCGAAGAATCCAACAGTTAATGAAATTCTTGCTCCGTGCACAATTCGAGAAAAGATATCCCGGCCAAAGTCATCAGTTCCAAACCAATACTCTGAAGAAGGAGGCTGCAGCCGGTCGGCCATCATCTGCTCGTTAATGCCTTCTTTAGTCAGTAACGGGCCAAAAATGGCAAGAAGGATAAATAGCAATACGATTCCAGCACCGACAAGCGCTACTTTACTCTTTCGAAAACCTATCCAAGCTTCCCGCCAAGGCCCCGTTGTCTTCTCTAATTGTGCTTCTGCCACTCCGTCTACCTTAGGCGTTAATTCTGACATGAACTGTTCCTCCTTCCTCAATCATATTTAATCCTCGGATCGATCAGTCCATATAATAAGTCGACAATCAGATTAATCATGACGAAGATAAACGCAACGATCAGAATACCTGACTGGATAACCGGATAATCTCTGAAGTTGATGGCATCGTAAATATATCTTCCAATACCCGGCCATGCGAAAATTGTTTCCGTCAGGATAGCGCCGCCAAGCAGAAGACCCATCTGCAGACCGATAATTGTCAAAACAGGAATCACCGCATTTTTCAGCGCGTGCTTATAGACAACCCAGAACATTTTCTGGCCTTTTGCACGTGCAGTCCGAATATAATCAGAACGCATAACCTCCAACATACTTGAACGGGTCATTCTGGCGATTATTGCCATCGGTATGGTTGCGAGCGCCAGTCCCGGCAAGACCAAGTGACGCAGAACCTGCCATAACTGATCGAATCGTCCCTGAATGAGCGTATCTATTATGTATAAATGCGTTATAGCCGTAACAGGATCTCGAACATTTTGCCGTCCTGCTGTCGGCAGCCAGCTCAACTCAATGGAAAAAGCCCACTGTCCCAACAAACCCAGCCAGAAAATCGGCATAGAAACTCCGACTAATGCAAAAATCATCGCTGCATAGTCGAACCATGAATTTTGGAACCACGCAGAAATAATACCGGCATTGATCCCAACGATCACGGCAATAATCATAGCAAATAAGGCTAGCTCCAGTGTCGCTGCCAAATAAGGCCAGATTTCATCTGCCACGGGCAGACGTGTCCGCATGGACTCACCTAGATCACCTTTTAAAATTCCACCTAAATAACTGAAGTACTGCGTATACCATGGCTGATCCAATCCCAGTTTGACAGTCAGCGCTTCGACCGCTTCTTTAGTCGCCTGCTGTCCGAGGATCACTTGTGCTGGATTGCCGGGAATTGCACGAATTAACATAAAGACTAAGAATGTCATACCTAGCAGGACAGGAATTAGCTGTAAAAGCCTTTTAATCGTATAGTTGAACAACTCTTTCACCCCTCCGGCTCTTATCTTGAAAATGAATTAAAGAAAGGGAGAATACAAGCTTCTCCCTCCACTTCATTCACAAATCACACTTCATCATTCGCTTATTTGAATTCTACGTTCGATAATAAATCAGAACCTGTAGGATGTGGAACAAACCCAGTCAATTCTTTTGCTCCACCCAATAATGGAATGGAGTGTGCAAGCGGTACCCAAGGAGCTTCCTCATGAAGAATTTCCTGTGCCTGCTTGTAAAGCTCGTTACGTTTATCTTCATCAACTTCTGTCTGCGCTTCTAAGAATAACTTATGTGTTTCTTCATTTTTGAAGTACGTATAGTTATTGCTTCCGATATTATCTTCGTCAAGAAGAACATACAAGAAGTTATCTGCGTCTCCATTATCCCCTGTCCAGCCAAGCATGAAGGCATCTGCTTCACCTTTTTCTGCTTTATCAAGATAGGTTGCCCACTCATAAGAAACGATTTTCGCTTTAATTCCTACATCTGCCAAGTTGCTCTGTATAGCTTCTGCTACCTTCGTGCCATCCGGCATATATGGACGTGGAACCGGCATAGCCCATAATTCCATTTCGAAACCATCTTCAAGTCCTGCTTCTTTCAATAGCTCTTTTGCTTTTTCAGGATCATACGGATAAGCTTCAATTTCATCATTATAGCCTGAAATAGATGACGGCATTGCGTTAGCCGCTACTTCAGCACGTCCTTCAAAGAACGAATCGATGATTGTCTGCTTATCAATTGCATAGTTCATTGCCTGACGAACTTCTTTCTTATCAAATGGTTCACGAGTTACTGTCAGCCCCAGGTATCCAACGTTCATGGAAGGACGTTCGAAAAGCTGCAAATCAGCATTGTCTTCAATTTTCGTGCCGTCAGACGGATTAATTCCGTCAGCCAGATCGATATTACCTGAAAGCAATGAATTCAGACGTGCAGAGTTGTCCGGGATAGACTGGAAAATTACGCGATCCAGTTTCGGAAGCCCCTCCTGCCAATAGTCTTCATTCTTTTCAATTGTAATCGTATCATTCGGCTTCCACTCAACGAACTTGAACGGGCCTGTTCCTACCGGGTTACGTTCATACTCATCATCACCCTTTGCAAATGCTTCAGGGCTTGAGATCGCAAACATACTCATTGCGATATTTTTTAAGAATGGCGCCTGTGGACGCTTTAATTTGATAACTACTGTATTGTCGCCGTCAGCAGTCACTGATTCAATTACGTGGCTTTCATCGTCCTTGAATCCGCCGAACATCGAGTTATAGTAAGGGAATGTATCCGCATCACCATTTGCCCAGCGTTCGAAGTTCTTTACGACTGCATCCGCATTGAAGTCTGTTCCATCATGGAACGTAATGCCTTCTTCTAATTCAAATGTATAAGTCAAACCATCTTCAGTTGTATCCCAGTCTTTTGCAAGACCTGGCTGTACTGTAGTATCCTTCTCGCCAAAATTCAATAGGGTTTCAAACAAGTTCACTGTTACTTTAAAAGTTTCCCCTTCTGTTACGCGGGATGGATCAAGAGATGTTGAATCTCCGCCCCGTCCAAATACTAATGTCTTATTCTCGCTTCCGCCTTTATCTGCAGCGTCTTTATCTTTGTCGCTGCTCCCCTTTGTGTCATCTCCGCCAGAACAAGCTGCCAGTGCAGTTGACAGAGCCAACAGCATGATCAGAGCGAGCGACCACAATTTCCCTTTCCTCATACAGATCCCTCCAATTGTTTTTGTCTTTCTATATCATCGTTGCCTTCCGCTGTGTAAAGATGGCAGGCAACAGAATGACCGGTCTTCTCCTCTGCTAATACAGGGGTGATTTTGGTGCATACATCCATTTTAAAAGGACAGCGCGTGTGAAACGCACAGCCGCTTGGAGGGTTAGCCGGACTCGGCATATCTCCTTCGATAATGATCTGCTCTTTTTTATAATTCGGATCCGGAACCGGCACTGCGGACAGCAATGCCTGCGTGTAGGGATGAAGAGGATTTGCATATAGCTCTTCACTTTCCGTGATCTCTACGATTTTCCCTAAGTACATGACAGCTACGCGGTTGCTGATATGGCGCACTACTCCCAGGTCATGCGCGATAAAGATATAAGTCAGATTAAATTCTTTCTGCAGATCCTGCATCAGGTTCAGCACTTGCGCCTGAATCGATACATCAAGTGCAGAAACCGGTTCATCTGCAATAATTAATTTAGGATTCGTCATTAACGCTCTGGCAATCCCAATTCGCTGCCGCTGACCGCCACTAAACTGATGCGGATAGCGTTTTGCATGATACTCACTGAGTCCGACAATTTTTAAGAACTCGATCACTTTTTCACGGCGTTCTTTTGCATTGCTTACCCCGTGCACAAGAAGTGGTTCTTCCAAAATCTTACCGATTGTATGACGTGGATTTAATGAAGCGTACGGATCCTGAAACACCATTTGAATATCACGCCGCACTTTACGGATTTCATTTGCAGACATAGAGGTCAGATCTCGTCCCTGAAATTCCACAACGCCTTCAGTCGGTTCCAATAAGCGCATGATTGTACGTCCGGTTGTTGATTTCCCGCAGCCGCTCTCCCCGACAATTCCAAGCGTTTCACCTTCATTTACATGAAATGAAATATCATCGATTGCTTTGACATGACCAACTGTCTTGCCGATTATCCCTTTACGGATAGGAAAATATTTTTTCAGACCTTCAACTTTCAACAGTGGCTTGTCCATCCTTTGTTGTCACTCCTTCCTGCTCATCGTATAAGAAACATCTCGTCTGGTGAACATCGGAGTTCCTGTATAATTGCGGTGTTTCTTCCCAACATCTGGCGAAAGCGCTTTCACATCTAGCCGCGAATCTGCAGCCTTTTTTGACCGAGCCCGGTTTCGGTACATTGCCGGGAATAGAGTACAAACGGTCTTTTTTATCACGCATATCGGGTACAGACTGAATCAGCCCGCGAGTGTAGGGATGACATGGGTTTTTAAATATTTCCTGCGTCGGCGCTTCTTCAATGACTTGTCCTGCATACATGACCACCACACGTTCACAAGTTTCAGCAACGACTCCTAAATCATGAGTGATTAGTAGAATTGCTGTATTCATGCGTTCGTTCAATTCCCGCATCAACTTTAGAATCTGTGCTTGAATTGTCACGTCAAGCGCCGTTGTTGGTTCATCTGCAATTAGAACTTTAGGATCACAGACCAATGCCATCGCAATCATCACACGCTGACGCATCCCGCCTGAAAGCTGATGGGGGTATTCTTTCATAACTTCTTCGGCACGCGGAAGACCGACCAGCTTTAACATTTCAACCGCACGGTCAGTAATTTGTTTTTTAGACCATTTTTTTTCATGAAGAGAAATTGCTTCTTTCATTTGATTACCTATCGTAAAGAGTGGATTCAAAGAGGTCATCGGTTCCTGAAAGATCATGGCAACATCTTTCCCTCGGATGTCTCTCATTTCTTTTTCCGACTTTTTCAGGAGATCTTCTTCACCAAACAGGATTTCTCCACCTGTAATCTTACCTGGCGGGCTCGGTACTAATTGCATGATCGATAAGGATGTCACACTCTTTCCGCAGCCGGATTCTCCGACGATCCCCAGTATTTCCCCTTCACGTACATAAAAGTCTACATGATCTACAGCGGGAATCTCTCCAGAGTCTGTAAAAAAGGTCGTCTGCAAATCCTTTACCTGAAGTAATTTCTGCCTTTCGCTCATTTGCTCACCTTTTTCTTTTTTTCTGAAATAATTCATTAATCACTATTATACTTTTTTTCTGATTAAACACAAGATGCTTTCTTGATAAAATATTATATTGGCGAAAAATGACGAAATTAAAAGAAACGCGCAGCGAAAAGCTCTGCCTGCACGTTTCTTAAAATTGTGAAGATATTTGAATAGTATGTTTACTATATTATACGAATAATTATTACTTATTCCAGATCACTTTTCCTTCCACAAAATCTGGCGTCTCAATATCTAACAACTTATATAAAGTCGGTGCAATATCAATCATATTGATTCTCTTGCTCATTTTCCCAGTCTTAATGTCCGGTCCGGCTATGTACAGCATGGGACGTAAAGCTTTTCTTTCCGGATTTCCTCCATGACTGCCAAATTCCTGTGTCGGTTCAATAGCAACTTTTGCATCTTTCCCCATCAAATAGCCGGGTGCAGCAGAGAGAAAGACATCTCCGCTGTTTTCATTGCTTATACTATCGAACTCCGTCATCCCTTCCGCTAAAACCTTTTCATATGGATGGATGTCATCTGTCTTGTGAACGAATAAAGACGAAATACCCGGATAATTGTATGTCAGTATAGTGCTGCCTTTAAGCCATTGTGAAACGGGTTTACTTCCTGCAGACGGATTGTACGTCATATTCGAAAATAAATCTCTCGCTTGAAATACCTCCATAATTTGCTGTTTCACTTCTTCATACTCTTCTGGCGGGACAATCCCTTTCTTCTCACGGCCTGCTAAATTTACATAGACATGTGCAATTGTACCGCTCGATTCTGCATAAGCTCTTGTTTTAGAAACGTCAATATTTCCTTTAGCGTCGGTCACGAGAAGACCTGCCTTTTCCAACTCTTTATTAGGCGACAGCCTGGTATGGATCGGCTCCAAACCATGATCGGAAACAAGTAACAGATAATCTTCTTTATTTAAATCGTTTTTAACTCGACCAATTACTTCATCTGCCTGTTCGAAAGCCCAATCCATATAGGACTTTTTTTCTTCGACGGTTTCTGTCTGGTAACCGGGCTGAGCAGGATCTCGCAAGAGGAATTCATGAAGTTCATTATCGACATGCGGGTAATAGTAAAATAAAAGATCCGGTGCATATTGTTCTTTTATATACAGACTGACATCAGTGATCCAGTCTGCAAAGCGTTCTCCCGCTTCTTCATATTCGTGTCTTGTGATCTGCCCTTCTTTAAATGCTTCCGTCTCATCAGGAGCAGGATAAAAGCTGAATCTTGAAGAGATATCATCAGCAAAATGTTCGGGCCCTCTATAGATACCGCCCATCATAGTGCCTTGAAACAACTGAAAATGATCCGTTTCATCGGGCTTCCCTTTAAATTTCACATAAAAACCGGCACTGTCCATTGACGGTATATCCAGCTCTACAGCTGACCAATCATCCAAATTTACTTGTTTTCCAATTTTCTTTCTGTCATCTGAAAGATAAACAGTGGTTTTTTTCTCATTATGTTCTTTTACCGCCAGCACGTACAATTCCCGGATCGGCTGATCTTTAATATCTAACGACACAACTGCTTCCTCTGCCTTTATGTGATCGGAAGATAATTGATCAATACGTTCGTCATCAATTGTTTCAAACTTCAAATCATGTAATTTAGATTCTGACAGAGTCCCGCCTGAATAAACTGCATATGTTGCCGCCGACGCATTATCCGGATCGGAATCAGGAAACGCGACAGTCGCCGTTACTTTTCCCTGATTTCTCGCTTCCTTCCAAATAGGAGTCACGCCTAATGTCTGAGAAAACCCGCTCTGATCATTTTTTACCGTTTCCCCTTCAGAATGAAAGTGATTGCTGACAATACCGGTTTGGGAAGGTCCCGCGCCTGTTGCCATCGCCGCATGTGAAGGGGCAGTGAGTGAAGGTGTCACCGTAACAAAATTGCTCGCATAGGCCGATTGATGCGAGAACTCTTTCAGGTTTTTCATCATTCCTTTATGTATATATCGCTGGGTATCTTCATAGCCCATTCCGTCAAATGAAATCACGCTGATGGTTCCTGCTGATTCTGCAGCATAAGTAAATTGATTCGCATTGACAAACGGACTGATCGTTACGATCATCGCTGTTAAATAAAACTTCATTTTTCCCATCATAACTGCATCCCTCGCTTTACTGCACTATTCCCCCGCGAGAAATAAGGTAAACTTGCTAACTTGCAGTCAATTATCCAACTTGAAATTCCGCTGGCTTTACAAATCAATTTATTTTATAAGGCTCTTCACCAAAACATGTGCTTGACAGTCTATTTCGTGGATTTGACTGTGATTGCGCTGTATAGGATCGTAAGTGGGTAGGAGACCGTTCCCCTGCGTTCCAGGCGGACGCGTTCCGAAGGGCCCTCGGTGAGCCAAGCGAACAGCGAAGGGTTCGCTTTGCCGTATTTTTGCGCTCTTTGCAAAAATTAAGGCAATACAGCGTTTCTTCTACCCGCTATTTTCGCTTCGCTCCCTTTAGTTGTCTCATCCTATCGGGCTGATCCTCCCGGAGTCGCCGCCTGGAACGAAGGTACACTGGCTGGTGTTCCAACACCTTTTATGTGAGTAAGCAGTATGAGCATAATATCTGAGTCTATTACGATAGGTGAGGTATTTCATGCAATACTTAGTAAACTGCACAAGCTAAGATCTTTGTGATTAATCCGTTTGCATAGTCGAGAAACTAGAACCAGACCAACTAAATCCACACTCTGCAAAAAAGCAACATGTTATACTTTCCCCACATCAGCGAAGGCGCAACTGCGGGGTAGGCCGGTGCTATGAGACAACTGGCGTGTTCTTCGCCAGCTGGCTCATTGCGTAAGGCAATCCCTCAGCGCCGAAGCGGGTTTAAACTGCAGCATGATTTTCGCAATACATACATGACAAGTTGTCAAGAACAGATTTTGGTGCAGCCCTTATTCTAATCCAGTATTCTTATTTTTATTTTTTTTACTCCCCATTCCATCGCCCGCTCATATGAAGGAATGAATACATCTATTTTATGTCCTTTAATGGCACCGCCAATATCTCCGGCAATTGCCTCGCCATAATTTTCGACCCAAACTCTGGATCCAATCGGCACCACGCCCGGATCGACTGCAATAACTTTCTGATTCGGGTTTGCCCGCAAATTCTGGCCGCTGTATGTGGTGCCTGAGCAGCCTTCACAATAAGCTGTATAAGCAGTGGCGGTCACTGTCAGTTCTTTCACTGGCTTCTCTGCAGCAGCGACGGGTACTGGCGTCTTTTTCTGTGGAACCGGGCTTCGCTTTATAGGATTTGTATTTAGCACAACATGCAGCTCGTCACCCGGATAGATGATGGTAGAATTTAAGTCATTCCAGCTAAGCAGATCATCAAGCGGAATTCCATGGTTATAAGCAATTCTGTACAGGGTATCTCCTTCTTGAACCGTGTAGGTTACTGCTTCTGCAGGAATTTCATCCGGTTCTTCTGCAATATCCTTTACCAAGATTCCTCCATCAGGCGATAATCCCAGTTCTAAAGCAAACACGGACAGCGGCGTTATGACCAGCAGAACAGCAGTCAACATACTAATTAGCAATCTCAACAAGCTTCTCCTTCTTTCTTTCTAAGATTTTCCACAGTCTAGCCAATCTGCAGTCATCTCATACGTAAATTAGGAGATTCTTCTTTGTCAGCTTACTATTCTACTGTTCATCTTTTGCTAAAGCCGGACAGCAGCCTGTTCCATATGCTTCCTTTTAAGCCACTCATAGCTTTTATCAAATAGCTCATTTTCTAATGAACAGTCGGAAAACGTATGATCAGCATTCTCGATATAGCGCTCAGTTACCGGTTCCGTATTTATTCTTTCATTCAGCACAGCCCTGTATGATGCGGCATGTGCTTTCGGAATCTGTTCATCCGCTTCTGCATGGATAATATGCGCTCCCCCTCTGTAAACGCCGATTGTATCAAACGGCCGGTGCTTTTGTAAATCTTTCAAAAAGCGGCGGCTAATGGAGAAGCCTTGATAATCATAACTCCCGTTTCTGGAAATTTCATTGACCGCCTGCCGTCCGAGTATCCCTGTTATATCTTCATACGGCAAGCCGACAGGGGACCATAGAATCAGATCTTTCACACGCGGATCTGCTGCCGCTGTCAAAGAAGCAACCGCTCCTCCGAGACTATGTCCAACCAGCGTAATGCGGTGAGCATTAATTCCGCGGATTCTACTGACATAATCGATGACATCCTGTACTTCGTTCAACTGATTGGTGAGCGTCACTCCTCCGTAATCCCCCTCACTTTCCCCGCAGCCGCTGAAATCAAAGCGAAAGACTGCAAATCCGCGTTTTGTAAAATAACGGGCAGCTTTTACAAATAACCGATGCTCACCGACTTTACTGCCGACGAAGCCATGAATGAAAATTAGGAGAGGAACTTTCTCTCTTGTGAATTCAGGTAGATGCAGCGCGCCTGACAAATTATATTCTCCTGATTTGACTGTAAGCAGTTTATGCATGCTACTCCACCTCTTATAACGCATTATTCCTACTTGTTTAGTATGTATTATACAGAAAAAATTAATTGAAGTCAATTGGGTAAGTCCGTGCAATGAATCCTGTAAACAATCTCCATAAAAAAACTGCTTGGAGCGTCATTTTCATGACAGTCCAAGCAGCATTTTAATTTTCTGCAAGAAACCAAGTGTATCCAGGAATACAACGATGATTGTCAGCGGTACCACAAGCTTCATTAAGAAGTGCCAAAGTGGATAAAAACTATTTGATTGCCGGCTCATCAAAGTAAATTCTTCCCTTACGACTACTTGATCCATCCGATGCATAATGAAAATAGCAATCAGCAGACAGCCTGCCGGAAGCATAACATTACTCACAAGATAATCGGTTGCATCGAAAATGCTTTTATCGAAAATCAGCACGCTCGACAATGTACTGGAGGATAGAGCAGATGGAATAGCTGCGCAAAATACCACCACACCGATGATCCATGTCACTGCTTTCCGGGAACGTTTGCCGCTTGCCGTCATCGCCGCTACAATAATCTCATACAGGCTGAATGAAGAAGTGAGCGTCGCAAACAGGAATAATAGTAAGAATAGCGCCAAAAATAATTGCCCTAAAGGAAGCTGGGAAAAGACTGCAGGCAAAACTATGAATAATAACTCAGGACCTGCTGCCGGCTCCTGTCCAAATGCAAAAACCGCAGGAAAAATCGCCAATCCTGCTAATAATGAGACGAATAAGTTCATTCCTACTACCGAACTTGCAGCAGACGTTAAACTGACGTCTCTTTTCAAATAGGAACTGTACGTTACCATACAAGAAAAGCCGACTGCCAATGAAAAGAATGACTGACCAAGCGCATACAACACCGATTCTCCTGTAATGCTCGAAAAGTCAGGCTTGAGGAAGAAGGAAACACCTTCCATCGCACCTTCCAATGAAAGCGAACGTACGACTAAAATAATAAAAAAGATAAAGAGCAGCGGCATCATATATTTATTTGCTTTCTCAATACCATTTGCCACGCCGGAAGATACGACCAGCACATTGATAATTGTGAATAGCAGCAGGCCGATTAATGTAGTCACCGGCGAACCGACAATCGAACCGAACTGCTCTGAATAAGATGCACCTTCACTGATAATTTTACCACCGACAGAGAGACCGCTATAAACGAAAACCCATCCTCCTACGACACTGTAGAAAGAGAGTAATAGAAAGCAGCCCACAACGCCTAATCTGCCGATCCACGGCCAGGCACTCGCCGGCGCCAGCTTTTTATATGCGCTGATTGCTTCTTTGCCGGCGCCCCTGCCTATGATAAATTCTGAAACTAGCATCGGCAGTCCGATTAATATGGTGAACACGACAAACAGTAAAAAGAATGCCCCGCCGCCGCTCATTCCGGTTACATACGGGAACTTCCAAATAGCCCCGAGACCGATTGCCGCCCCTGCAGACGACATGATAAAACCTAGTTTTGATGACCATTGTTCTTTTCGATGCTCCATAGACTTTTTCATTCCCCCTAGCTTCTACTTATTACAGTTATACTGTACTGCTTGCGCAGAAACAAGGGGAAATTCATTCATCTCAGCGGATTTTTCTGTATATTCTTTCGTTTCATGAGCAATTTCATCTCGAAAAAGAGTTCTGGCCAATCTCTCACAGTTTTGCTGATCGAAGAAATCTATATAGTCGGAGGCTTTGCTGAAGTATGGATTGGCATAATGATTGCCCCCAAGCGCTCGGGACAAATGCATGAGTACTTCCTCTTCCGTATTGCCTTTATAGCCGAATAAATCAGCATCCAAATCCAGATAAGAACCCCGGTTTGCAAGAAATTCCTTTTGGTCGAACGTATAAAAGATGATTGGTTTGTTCATATAGAGGAAGTCCCATGAGATACTTGAGTAATCCGTGATGAGCATATCTGCTGCATGCAGCTCATCCATAATTAACACGTCGTCAAAACTAAAAAAAGACACATGATCGTTCACATGTAGATCTTTTCGGAAATACGTTTCATATTTTTTCATGAATGGGTGAAGAAGTACACGGACAGTCAACTGCTGTTCAGCAATGAGCGACTGCATTTTAGCGCTTTGCAACAGACCGACAGTAGATCTGTAATACTTGCTTTCCAAGAATTCCTGTTCGGTCATATCAAACAGCCACTCTCTCCACGTAAACATCAGCAGCAATCTCTTCAGTTGGACAGGCGGCTGGTCAGGAGGCAGCCGGTCAAATCTTGCCATTCCTGTGATGATCAGCTTGTCCTCTGCAATTTTCCATTCCGTTGATTTAATCTTATGTTCGTATGCAGAAGCGCAATTAAAGAGGTTACACCTTTTCAGCAGCGGGACATCTTCTTTCTGAATCAATATCTTTTTAAAGCATTCAATTCCATGACTGATATGGAGCATCACGGTCTTTTTATTGAGAAAGATAAAACGATCCATATAAGGAGCTAGGTCATAAATTATCGAGTGACCGTGCACAGTGTAGCGGGCTCTGAAAAATAATACATAGTTTTGAAAACTGCCAAGCGGCACTGCATGAGGAATCGGAAATTGATTTATGTAATTAAATTGCGGATCAAACATCCAATAGATCTTCATTTGACTGCTGTAATGATCTATCAGATATTGATGGAAGACTGCGGCATTGTCTTCATATTTTTCGCCCAGATTGCCTCCTACCAGCACAATAATATCTTTGTCATTTCTATAGAATAGTTTAACCCAAAAATATGCCATCCATATTTTCATCGCATACCATAATTTAACGAAGCTGTTATGATCTTTTAACCTCATTCTATCACCCCTTGCTTCTTAATCTATTTACTACTTAATTTATACATTACTCTTCCCTGTTTTTGATAATTTGAAACATTCTAGGTTTGATTTACGAGATATAGGGAATAACATAAAGGCATTGATACCAAAACTATTTAAGATAAACATAAATATTGAAAGGAGAAAAAAGACTTGTATAGAAAAATTCTATTTATATCTGACCATGGCGATCCTTTGGAACCACTTGGCAGTGAACAGGCCGGCGGACAGAATAATTATGTTAAACAGCTGGCATTGGCACTCGAAAAAGAAGGTTATGCTGTTGATGTTGCCACTCACTGGAACAGTCTTTCTACTCCACAAATCGAACATTTCGGACAGGCATGCCGGGTGATCAGAATTGCCGCAGGAAAGCAGGAATATGTTCCAAAAAGCAAGCTGTTCAGCATGATGCCTGATTTTTATCAAGAACTTGTCAACACAATCCCCCTTGAATCCTACGAATTAATTCATACACATTATTGGCTTTCCGGTTTAGTAGGCTCCTTCATTCAAAAAGATTACCAGATGCCCTGGATCCATACCAATCATTCATTGGGCATTGCAAAGAAGGAAGCAACCGGTGATTCAGACGCATTGCGGTTGCTGACGGAAAAAATGATCCTCAGCTCTGCAGACCATGTTGTTGTCACTTCCAAAACTGAGAAAGAATTGATTTCAAAATTTGTGGACAAGCCTTCAGATATCCAAGTTATCTCAATTGGGGTGGACAAGGCATTCCGTCCTTCTCAAAAGCGGGCAGGAATACGGCCTTACTTCGCTTTTGCCGGACGGCTTCAAACAACAAAAGGAATCTATACTCTCTTGAAAGCTTTTAAGCTGCTTACTAAGAAAGAACGCTTATCTTCACATTCCAAGTTAATTATCGCAGGAGGAGGTAAAGATTGTATTGATCAGCGCAACCATTTACCTCACAGTAAAAAACTGCGTTCAGCACTGAGAGGCATTGAACACAGAGTGAAGTTCATAGGACCGCAAAGTCAAAAACAGCTGGCTGTGTTATTTGAAAACTCCATAGCAACCATTGTTCCCTCGTATTATGAATCATTCGGAATGGTAGCAGCGGAAGCGCAGGCTTGCGGCAGCCCCGTGATCGCTTCAAAAGTAGGAGGGTTGCAGGATGTGGTAAAACACGGGCTGACCGGGCTGCACGTAGAACATAAAAACCCGGAACAGCTGGCGGAGGCGATGGTCACTCTCCTGCATAATCCAGCCTACACAAAAACATTGGGACTGCGTGCAGGAGTTTATGCACAGCAAGAGTTCAATTGGTCTGTATTAGCTTATAAAATGGCCAATCTATATAAAGGAGCATGTCATGAAAAGGAAGGATTATTTACTGGCAACTGATTTGGATAATACATTAGCGGGAGATCCGCTTGCACTTCAAGGTTTGCTCAACTTTTTCAATAAAGAAGAATTGGATCCTGCCCTCATTTATGTTACGGGCAGACATCTGGATTCTGCCTTGGAGTTAATGGAAAAAGAGCAGCTTCCGGCACCTGATTTATGGATTACAGATGTAGGGACAGCTATTTATGATGCTGATACTCTGACAGAAGATACAGAGTGGCATAATCGAATAAATGAAAACTGGCAACCTTCTGCAATTCTTCGTATGGCAAAGAATTTTCCCGATCTAAAACGGCAAGAACTGCCTCACTCAAAACGCATTTCATTTACGGTAGAACCCGGAAATTCTAAAACCGTCCGGCTCTTTCAAGAAAATCTGGAGCTGGAAGGCATTCCACATTATTTTGTCTTCAGTTCCGACCGGGACGTTGACCTTTTGCCCGAGCATAGCGGTAAAGGACAAGCAGTGGAGTATGCACTGAAGCGTTATGCAGCTCCGCATGCCAAAGTGTTGCTGGCAGGGGATTCAGGTAATGACTCCCAAATGTTGTCATTGCCGTTTCCTTCTGTAATTGTGGGCAATGCCCAGCCCGAATTAAATGATCTTCCTTCTCATCCCCTGATTTATCGATCAACCGCGCATTTTGCGGGCGGTATCCAAGAGGCATGGGAACACTATCACATGCCTTCATATAAAACAAAACCAATTGGATCCTAGCGGCCAATTGGTTTTGTTAATTATAGTATTGAACTTCCATCTGTCTGATTCGTAAGTTTTTTATAATAACTTACATCTTCTTCGTAAACCGCTTCGTAAGTTGCCAGGCTGTTTCTCCGAATTTCCTTAAAGTGTGCAGGATCAATTAACCTAAACTGATCATTTAAACAAGCTGCATTTTCCCATGCAGTTTCTTCAAACACTTTATTCATTTCATCTTCTTCTATCAGCATAGCAAGCAGCTCAGCATTTTTATAAATTTCACTCATTGAATAACTTTTTCTCATTGTAAAAATTTCTATTGTTCTAGGCAGCGAAGCTTCTAACGCTTCCTGATCCATCACATGCCCCAGTTCATGCAGAGTAATCGCTTGGACATAGATATCTGCTGAACAAAATGCCGCCATTTCCTTATGTGCTGATGCCAGACGTTTAGGATCGTAACCTATATATTTACCTATAAAATTATAACTCATATTAATTCCGTCGCTTACTTCGCGAAGAGGAATATCCATTTGAACTGTTTCCATGACCCCAGCAATCAATCCTTGTAAATGATTAGAAACTAATTGATTATTCATTCTCGTACTTCCCTTTTTTCTCTATTTTTATTTTACTGATATAATAGTTTAGCCTTTACTAGTAGTATATACTTATGCTTTATTTTTTTCAATATGAATTCCCATTAAGTACGAAATTAGACACATGTTTGATGAGTAACAAAATAAAAAATGGGTATGTATTGTTAAAGTAGTGCTGAAGACTTGTATTTTAAAAAGGACAAGATACTAATTATATAAGTTGAATTAATAAACCTGCTTTCTATAAGACACTTAATACCGTTGATTTCCGTTCCAGGCGGACGCGTGTCTTGCGGGTCCGCGGTGAGCCAAGCGAACAGCGAAGGGTTCGCTTTGCCGTGTTTTTGCGCTCTTTGCAAAAATTAAGGCAATACAAGGTTCCTTCTGCACACTATTTTCGTTCGCTCCCCTAAGTTGTCTCACCTGTCGGGCTGATCCTCCCAGAGTCGTTTTAGCCGCGGGCTCACACGAAGTGAGTCATGCAACCGTAACTTATATAATAAACACAAAAAAAGAGTATTCTCAAATCGTTGCAATCGATTTAAGAATACTCTTCTTATTAACGTTCTTCACTAACTTCATCAACTTACTTATTATTTCGGCTTTTGCTTTTGCTGTTGTTGTCATTGTTGTTGTCATTGTTACGTTGTCTAGCGCGGGCTTCTCCGCCTTTGCGCCCAGCTTCTTCACGGCTCATTTTGCCGTTGCTATTGTTGTTGTTATTGCTGCGGCTGTTGTTGCTGTTATTCCCGCCGTTATTATTGCTTTGTTCCGCTCTGGCTTCTCCGCCTTTACGGCCAATTTCTTCATAGAACTTTTTGTCATGATTTTCGGAAGTCGCTACTCCGCCTTTACGCCCGATTTCCTGATAGAATTCACGGTCGTGATTTTCAGCAGTGGCTTCGCCGCCCTTACGTCCAATTTCCTCATAGAATTCACGGTCATGATTTTTAGCAGTCGCTTCTCCGCCTTTGCGGCCCGCTTCTTCCAAACTCATTTTGTTGTTCTGATCGTTGTGGTCGTTGTTGTTTCGCTTAGCCATGTATAACTTCCTCCTATGCATTTTATGTTTTATTAGCTCGTCGACAGGCTTAGTAGTTATATTCCCAATTCACAAACTACTAAACAAGTAAAGTGCCTTTTTCATATTTTAGTGACAAAGATTCATGATATGGATTACTTTGCCTAATTATAAATATTACCAATTTCCCTGTAGTTACAGAAGAGCGTTAGGCCGTAAGTTGCTTGAGACAAATGTTATCGTTCTCTTACACCTTTTTTAAAAAACTTTGCATAAACCTTTCATTAACAGCCACTTTACAGTGAGACGTTTATTGAAAGGAGTTGTAAGAACTTGGGAAGAGACGAACATACGAAAGGCAGCAATAATTCCAGCTCATTACCACAAACACCGAAGAATCAAAAGATTGCACCGAAGGATATGAAAGAAGAAATCGCTAAAGAACTGGCGGAGCTTCGCAGCAACCCGAAAAAATCGACAGACAGCAATCGAAAACGCTGGCCCTGATCCTTCCTGGAGTTACACTTTTTTGTTTTGGGATCAATAAATAAAAAAACCGCTCGAAAATTGTCAAAAACGACTTTCGAGCGGTTCTTTTAAGTTGCCGACGCTTTTTCCTGGTCTATCAGCTTTTCCAATTGTTCGTCCCATTGATCAAGCAACGTGTTCCATACCCTTGTAAACCGCATATTTTCTGATCGATTATAAACGGAGAACTCAATACATGGAATCAGCTGTTTCGAAATATGGGCAGCTGGATTAATTTTGTCGAGTACAATCTGCAACGGATCCTCTGACATTTCCACTCCAGCTGAAAGAAGAGCACTTCGCAATAGTTCTTCATGGAGGCTTTTCATTTTATGTTTCTGCTTTTTCGCCAGACGAAACGGTTCAATTTTTGTTTTGATCAGATCTTCTTTTTCTTCACATAGAATATTTTCATGGCAGGCACTGTAATACATAATGATTTCCTTTTGCTCAGGCGCCTGTTCATAGATGCCTGACTGCAATTGTTCCGCTCCGTTTTGCGTAAGCTCGAAGACACCTTTACGTTTACGAATCATGTCTGCCCGTTTCATTTTCTCCAATAAATCCTCTGCAAATAAAGAATCGACGGCGAGAAAGTCCGCAACCATCTTGGGATCAGCAATTGGCAATTTATCTATCGTCAGCAGCATCATTTTCATGAGAATATCCATAGTAGTACGTTTAATTGTTGTATACGAAATATTGACCGTCTCTACCGGTAATCCCCATCTGGAAGACTTTTCAATCTGCAGATTCGGCTGCTGCTGGAGCTCTCTCTGCAATTTCTTTTGCAGCGAATCCATGCCCTCACCTTCCTTTCCTTATGGCTGTACGTTTCTCAAGCCGCCTTGCTGTTGTACAATTTCACGAAGTCGGCTGTACATATCACGTGTAGATTGATTCCTTGTCCGCACAGCGAACATTTCCGAACTCCCTACGATGATCAGCAGTTCCCGGGCCCGCGACAGTGCGACATTTAATCGCCGGTAGTCTTTTGCAAACCCGATATCTCCACCTGAATCACCGTGATTCCGGACAAAACTCAAAACGATGATGTCCATTTCCATTCCTTGAAACTTATCGACCGAGCCCGTTCTGCAATGAAGATGTTGCGGCCGCAGCTCCTGCTGCAGCATGCGGTCAATTTGTTTTACTTGCTCGCCATAGAAACTGATGACTCCGACACTCTTCAAATCGTTCTTATCCATTCGGCCGGAACGTTTCGCTTCTTCTGTTGCCTTCTCGGCATCCAAAAGAATTTTTCGGACAAGTGTTAACTCCGATTCATTAAACCGGCTCGTACCGCCTTTTACTTTATCTTCATAGAATGCAGGTTCATTCGGCGTATCAAACCACAATAAATGATCGCCACGCGTAATCAGATCGCTTTCCAACAAGTGATCACGAAGTTCATCCGAATCAGGCAATCCACACTGCAATTCATAATTTCCTTCTTTATAGAAAGGAGAGATCGTCTGCATAATATTTTCGTGCATCCGATATTGAATGCTGAGCATCGTTTTATTCTGCTTCGGCAGCGTGCGGAATAACCTTTCAAATAAAGATTCATTCAGCAACTTTTTCATTTCACGCTGCACATCCGGATCTTTTTGCTGATCCACCAGCTCGTCCATTGTTTCCTGTCCGACGAGCGGCGGCAGCTGATGATGGTCTCCCACAAGGATTACTTTCTTGCCTTTTAACATTGGCAGCAGCAATTCGGGCGGTGTGGCTTTGGAAACTTCATCGATAATGACGACATCGAATTCGGGGTATTCCTCCATGAATTGTTTCGATGCTGATGCAACACATGTTGTGCCGATCACGTTCGCATGTTCGACATAGAGTTTTCGTATTTCATCCAGATCATAGTCATTTGCTTGCTGCAGCAGCTGCTCCCATTGCGCCTGTAGTTCCTGCAGAACAGGGAGCTGCTGCCGTTCTGTATTTAAATCTTTCATCTGCTGTACTGCTGTTTCCAATTCAGCTGTAACTCGCTTCAGTTTCTGTTCGACTTCGGGGTTCAGCTGTTCATGGAGTTCATCAATACTGGTTTTCAGCTGCATATTTTCGTCTTGCCGTTTCTGAAGCTGTTGTTCCAGTTCACTGATTTGCTTTCGCTGCTCTTCCAGCGTCTGTTGTGTCCCGGCAGCATTTTGTTCATAAGTTACTTTCATTTCAGCTAGCAGAGTCAGTTGTTTCCTCTGCTCCCCGCACTCCGAGACAGCTGCTTCCATCGTGCTGATTTCTTTTAACAACTGTTGCTTTTCCCAATCAATATCCGGCCGCGGGTGTTCATTCAGCCACTCATCCAGAAGCCGCTGCTTTTCAGCAAGCTGTTGTTGAATACGTTCTGACTGTTGCTGAAAATACTGTTGATCCCGTTGAGTATTCTTTAGTTCTGAATCAAAAAACTTCAGAACTTCCTGCTTAATTTCAGCAAAGCGCTGTTTGGCCAGTTGTTTTTGCTGCTGCTGAATTTCTGCGCCTTTCATGCGGACTAATTCTTCTTTGCTGTAAAAAAAAGACATGCCTTGGGCGATTGTTTGTAGAACTTCTGTTTTAGCTTGGGATTCCTCTTGAATTTGCAGTATATTTTTCACAGCCGGCTTAATCAGGAATCTCCCAAGCCGATCAATCATTCCATGCATTTCCTGTATGGTCTTAAAATCATCTGTAGACTTTTTTTCAATCATATGGATTGGAAAACGATGTTTCTGCAAAAGCTGTTCCGTTTTTCCAATCGCTGTCTGAAACCGTTCATAAAGTTCTTTCCACTCCTGAAACTCATAAGTGAATTGTCCTGTTTCAATTGATTTAATTAACCGTTGCAGTTCATTCATTTGTAAAACGAATTGTATCGGTACATCTATCGGCTGATCAGACAGCTCTTTTTGCAGCCTGTCCAATTTACTGATCGAAATGATTTGTTCATTTGCCGCATGCAGTCTGTTTTCACGCTCTGGAATAGAAGCTGACTCATCCTGTAACTTGTTCAGCTGGCCTGAAAGTTGCTGCAGGTTCGACGTCAGCTCCGCATATACACATAGTTGTTTTAGCTTTTCCAGTTCGTTCTGCAGAATTGCCAGCCGCTCAGTCAAACTGCTTTCTGTCGGTATAGCTGACAGCTTCATTTGCAGCTGCCGGATTTCCTGCAGCTGCTGATCTAATTTTTTCTGAGTCTGTTCGGTACTATTCTGCTGATCTGATAATTTTTTTGACAGCTGATTCAGCGTATACTGTTTTGCAGCAAGTTCTGAAGTCTGTGTTTCCAGCTGTTGTGTTAATAAGTTTTGTAATTCCAGCTGTTCCGCAAGCACCTTTTGTTCTTCGCTGTATTCGATACTTCTTTGTTCAAGCTGCTGAACAGTCTCTGATAGTTCAAACTCTTTCTTCTTATACATTTCACGCGTCGTCTGAACGGTTTCCAATGTTTCATTGCGCCAATGTAACGCCACATTCTCCTCAATGAACCGCTTGCCCTCTTCTTCAATACTTTCGGAGCGCCCATAACGGAGAATTCTGGTCTTCGGATCCGTCAGCAATCGACCAAGCGCATTATCTACCGCTAGATTCGACTGAGAGGCAACGAGTGTCCGCAATCCCGCTTTAACGTTCTGATAACAAATTTCCGAAATGACGGTCGTCTTGCCTGTTCCCGGCGGCCCTTGAATCACATATAGATCATGAGCCTTCATTGCGCCAGTAACCGCTTCTCTTTGGAATGCATTAAGATTATTATGAAACTCCAATATTGGCTGCTTATTATTGATCTGCACTACAGGACGCTCTTCAAATAAAATCTTCTCTAAATTGGCATTTGCAGCCAGTCCGTCCTGTAAATCTTTGAAGCCTCTCCGCAACCTTCTGATTTGGCTCAGTTCCGCAAAATTTGTCAGTACTAGTTTTTTATTATGTACCGGAAGCCATTGTTCTTTCCGTGATTGCTGCTGAAAACGCTGGTTCAGTTCAACGACAATGATTCTCTGTGACTTCTGAATATCGATCACTTTACCAATTTCCAGGGAAAGCTCCAGCACTTTTACACTGAAGCCTCTCAGCTGCCGCCAATTCTTCGACTGCAAATCTTTACAATGAAGATGCAGTTTCGTAAAGTCACTATTAAAACTTGCCTGGCTGAATGTGCAGGAGAGATCCTCGACATCTGCATTTTTTTCAGCAATCTGTAAATAACCTTCCCAGCTTTCAATCCGCTTTTTGACATATTCCGAACGCTCTTCTGCTACAGGCAGCTCGCGCATACTTGTATAAAAATGGATGGGCAGTGCCAGTCCGGATTTATTCAGACGGAATTTTATCAGTGTATGCAGTCTGCGGTTTGTCTGAACAGGTTCTTTTGCTCCCCGGACATGAAAACCCGTCGCGACAAAGCCGTCCGGTTTTAACACGCATTCCATGACGGCAACACGCTCTGAAACTGTCTTGGCAAATTTTTCATTTTTTTTCGGATCAAAATAAAGCGAATAAGACTGGTTGCCCTGCCGGTTAGCCGGTTTTTTCTCAATATATAATTCGAATGCCGTCTCGGATGACACGAGCGCCTGTTCATTTAAGAACCATTGCTCAATACCTTTGCGGGCATTTTTGGTAATCTCAAGACCGCATGATATGGTTTCGATTGTATTTGTTACCGTCATCATACTAATTGCTTTCTATATGGCTGTTTGACAGTAAGATGGATGTTCATGCTTTTCCCTGTCGATTCATTGTTCAAAGCTCTCACCTCAGTCCTATATTATAGATGATATACTGACGAACCGCGAGTATGAAAAAAGCTTTTGAACTTTTTAAATGATTTTAATATAGATGTTTAGATTCTTTTGGACCGGGGTATAGTATGCATAACAAGGCAAACCGGCAGTTGAAAAAGGTTAGGAAGAAGAACAGCCTTTGATTCTGCGGGAGATGCACAGCCTTGGCGGAAAATTTTCTTTACTGGCAAGAGGTACACTCAGGTGGGGAACTTGTTTTACAGTTCCACTGGAAAGACAGGTTTACCAGGCAGTATGTAAGAGGTTTTTTGTGCAAGTGCAGTTGAAAGAGCTGCTTTTCAGCAGTGTCCAAAACATACGGCAGGGGTACTATGTCAGTATGGTGTAGTACGAAACAAAAGTTTTCCGCATATTAGTGAGAAAGGTCAATCGGAAGCCGGCAGTTTCGGCAGCTGATTGACCTTTTCTTTTCCCTTGTAACATATTTGTATTGTTTAAATCGTATGAATACGGGAAAACAGGAAGTAAGCAATCACTACAGAGGAGGAACTTTCAATGAAAAAAAGAGCAGCATTAGCGGCAATCGGATTAGGCGCGGCGTACCTGATGAGAAATAAGGATTCACGCGATAAACTTGCCGGTCAATTTGATGAATTCAATAACACACCGATGCGGGGCGATCGTTCTCGCACAAGCCATACGGATACTCAGCACGAACGTAAAAAAGGCTTGCTCGGCAATTTATTCAACTGATCGATTTTACGATGAGGAGATGATGTTCATGAGAAATGACAAAGGTGAAAAAGTGTTTACTGATAAAGACCGGCCTGATGCAGAAGAACCTTATATGGATAATCCAGAAAACTTAAAGACTGATAAAGAAAGCATCTACGACATGCATGAAGATATGCAGACTGTTGACGCTATTCCGCTTGAAGATGTGCGGATGGAAGAAGAAGAGGAACGCCACCACAGGCGGACCAAAGACCGTTCATCAAGTGAAGAAAAATATGAAAATGAATAAAGATGAAATAGACAGCCGCAACCATGGGCTGTCTATTTTTAATGTATTTGAAGTCTTTCTGTATTTTAAACAGCTTTTTCTGCTAAATGTAATTTCATTTTGGTAGTCTGCCGCACGTAGTAAGAAGAAGACCGCTCCAAAAAGCCATTTTGGCGAACCAAAACATTCCATGACCGCACATTACACAGACCGGACCGAGCGAAACTCGTCTTTCCTCGAGCCAAACGAGCCGTTCACCGCACTATTCCGGACTGCAAGAGCGTAAGTCCCTATCCTGCTTACCCTAATCCATGACACACAAAAAAAGCGCCTCGCGAGGCGCTTTTTACTATGTCATCTTCAGCAGGGCATCTGTACCTTTCATTCCGGCAGTGATGCCGAGCTGTTCAGCTTCCAGCGTAACCGATTCCAGCGGTGCCGCCAGCAGCTGTTCAATCGTTTTGACTCCGACTGCCCGGCCGGCGATAATTTTCCTGTCCGCCAGCACACTGTTCAGCAAGCCCACGTCAAGCGCTCCGCACATAATATAACCGGTGTCATTCGATACGGTCAGCAGCGTTGTTTTAGGTAATTTTACCGTTACAGCCTGAAATGTATGTCCGTCAATTGTAATTGTTTGATTGTCAATCAACATACCCGCCCCTTTCGCTTTCAGTATATGAAAGCACGGGCCGTTTGTTGCATACAAATTGCTGAACAGCGAAAAGCCTCTCATACGCCTGTAACAGCGTGAGAAGCTATTTCATTTATCGTAAAGCGGACTAAATCGATTTCATCTTCAAATCCCGGTAAATAAGCAGTGTAGAATTCCTTGTCCTAGACTCACGCTCCAAAATACTGACTTGTATAGCTCTTCGACATATTCACGTTCCCTGAATAATGAGAGTGGCGCACCCATTCTGTTTAAAATTGCATTTTATTAATGAATAGTACTTAAATACAAGTTCTCTAAAAGAGAGCATTTTATTATTATCTGAAATCAGAACTTAAGTCTTAGTTTTCTTTCAAAAAATAGAAGAAAACTCTTGTGTTTTTATTGGCGTTTGCCGTATTATAGAAAAATGTTGCGAAGATGATTCGTTTCAAACAATTCATAAGGAGAGTGGCATGATGGGAAGCATTACAAAAGAAGACATTTATAAATTAGTGGAAGAGCAGAATGTGAATTTCATTCGTCTTCAGTTTACCGATATTTTTGGTATGATTAAAAACGTAGAGATCCCGATCAGCCAGCTCGAAAAAGCCCTGGACAACAAGATGATGTTTGACGGATCGTCTATCGAAGGATTTGTACGGATTGAAGAATCGGATATGTATTTGGTTCCTGATTTACACACATGGATGGTATTTCCCTGGCCTTCTGGCAAAGGCCGCGTTGCACGTTTAATCTGCGATGTCTACTTAGCGAATGGCGAGCCGTTCACCGGAGATCCGCGCGGTAATTTGAAACGTGTTATTCAGGAAATGAAAGACCTCGGGTTCACAGATTTCAACTTAGGACCTGAGCCAGAATTCTTCCTTTTCAAATTGGATGAAAATAAGCAGCCGACGATGGAACTGAACGACCATGGTGACTATTTTGATTTAGCACCGATGGATTTAGGTGAAAACTGCCGCCGGGACATTGTACTGGAACTCGAAGAACTCGGTTTCGAAGTGGAAGCATCACATCATGAAGCTGCACCCGGACAGCATGAAATTGATTTTAAATACGCTGATGTGCTGACGGCTTGCGATAATATCCAGACGTTTAAACTGGTGGTCAAAACAATGGCCCGCAAACACGGGCTTCATGCCACTTTTATGCCGAAACCGCTATACGGCGTCAGCGGTTCGGGAATGCATTGTAATGTGTCGTTATTCAAAGACGGAAAGAATGTATTTTTTGATAAAGCAGGCGAACGTCAATTAAGTGTAACAGCCTATCAATTCATGGCAGGCGTCCTGGATCATGTGCGGGGATTCACTGCAATCACGAATCCGACGGTCAACTCGTATAAGCGCTTAGTTCCTGGATACGAGGCACCTTGCTATGTCGCCTGGTCTGCACAGAACCGCAGCCCGTTGATCCGCATTCCTGCATCACGCGGTATGAGCACTCGTGTCGAAGTTCGTTCTGTAGACTCGAGCGCCAACCCGTATTTGGCGATGGCGACTATTTTAAAGGCGGGACTTGACGGAATTAAGCGAGAGCTGCAGCCGCCTGCACCTGTGGACCGCAATATCTATGAAATGAAACCTGCAGAACTTGCGGAAAACCATATCGATATGCTGCCAACTGACTTAGATCACGCGCTAATTGCTTTATCAGAAGATCCGATCATACAGGAGGCACTCGGCAAACATATCTATGCAAACTTCACGGATGCAAAACATAAAGAGTGGGAAAGCTACCGAATTACTGTACATCCATGGGAAATAGAAAGATATATGAAAATGTATTAAGCAAAGCGACTGCTGCGGCGGTCGCTTTTTTCTATGCAAAATCGCTTCTATTGTTCATTCGGCGGCTGCAGTTTACTATAGTAGATACAAGGAGGAATCGGCATGAAGACGATTTGGCATAATGCAGTATTTTATACGATGCAAAATGAGGGACATACAATAGAAGCACTTCTGACAGAAAACAGTAAAATACTTACAACCGGTTCCTATGAAGAATTACGAATACATGCAGCTCAAGAGATCGACTTGCAAGGAGCAGTTGTCTTCCCCGGTTTCATTGATAATCATATGCATATTATCGGCCAGGGTGAAAAGCTGCTGAGGCTGGACCTTTCGCAGGCTGCTTCCTCAGAGGAATTAATGCAAATGCTGCGCGGTGCTTACAGGAATCTGCGCGAAGATGAGTGGTTCATTGGAGAAGGTTGGGATGAACAAAATTTTCCGGATAAGAAGATCCCCACGCGATGTGAGCTTGATTCCATTACGGATTCCCCGATGCTGCTGAAGCGCACGTGCTGGCATGCGGCAGTCGTTAATTCGAAGGCCCTGGAACTTGCGGGCATCACAAAAGACACCCCGGATCCCGAAGACGGGGTGATTGAACGTGATGAGAGCGGTGAGCCGACAGGGCTGTTGAAGGAAAGTGCAATGCACCGGGTTCTTCAGTTATTGCCTGAGCCGTCTGAATCCTATGTGACAAAAGCGCTTCGTACTTCGGTTGATCATCTGCTTTCCGTCGGATTAACGGGTGTCGTCACAGATGACTTAGGCTATTATGGCAGCTACCAGACTCCTTTGCAGGCATTTAAGAATGTACTGGGCGGAGAATGCAAATTCCGCGTACATCTTCTGCGGCACTTCAGCGTTTTTCAGCAGCTGATGGATGACCGTGCCACCTATAATGAACCATGGGCGGAACCCGGTGAGATGAAGTTTTTCATTGATGGAGCTTTCGGAGGCAGCACTGCTTTACTAAGCTCGCCTTATGCGGATGAGCCTGATAACATTGGCACCACTGTCGTGACAGATGAGGAACTGGAAGAGCTTGTGAAACTGGCACGAACTTACGGCGAGGCGGTCGCTATACATATGATCGGTGACCAGGCGGTTGAAAAAGCACTGGATGTGATTGAAAAACATCCTGCACCTGCAGGCAAGCGTGACCGGTTCATCCATGTCTGCCTATTGCGTGACGACTTGGTAAATCGAATGGCGAAACTCCCGATCGTCCTAGATATCCAGCCGGCTTTTGTTCCTTCAGATTTTCCATGGATAGAAGATCGTCTTGGAACACACCGAATGAACTGCGCCTATGCCTGGAAGCGTCTGATTGACCGGGCTTTCATTGTCGGGGGAGGTTCTGACGCGCCGATTGAGGACCCCAGTCCCCTGCTCGGGATGCACGCCGCCATCGAAAGACGTCAGCCCGGCGATCAGCATGATGGCTATTTGCCGAATGAAAAACTCAGCCGCTATGAAGCTGTACAGTTATTTACTTCAGGAGCTGCCGCCACAATTGGAAAAACCGATTCGCGCGGGCGCATAGCAGAAGGTTTCGACGCCGATTTCACCATACTTTCTGAAGATTTATTTACAGTACCCGTGGACAGAATACCAGATATCCCCATTTACATGACGGTCGTTGCCGGTGAAATTATGTACAGAGCAAGTGAAAAATCCGGCAGCTAGTTTAGTCCCGTGCTGTTAGGGAAAACTTCCTTAAAAGGAGGTTTTATTTTGGAACTGTTGAACGTAAATGGGACAACTGATTGGAAAAAGCTGACGCGCAATGTGCTGATTCCTGTAGTCGGCGGGTCGATTGTGGGCTGGCTGGCAAACCGCAATACGCAGGAGCAATATGCCAAACTGGAGAAGCCTTCATTTTCTCCTCCTGGATTTGTATTTCCCGTCGCATGGACGGCGCTTTATACGCTGATGGGGGTTGCAAATTATCGTGTGGAGGAAAAACAGGCACGGCGGAAGCAGAATGACTCGGCTGTTCCACTGTATGATGTACAGCTCGGACTTAACTTTCTGTGGTCATTCCTTTATTTCAAATGGAATTTGCGCGGTACCGCATTAATGGAAATGACCATTTTATTGGGCGCGATTGCTATGACGGCTTACGAGTTCAACAAAACAGACCGTACAGCAGGCGCTTTGATGGTGCCGTACATCGGCTGGGTGCTGTTCGCTTTGACACTGAACTATTCTACTTGGAAATTGAATAAGTGAAGGAATGGAGCTGTCCGGAAAGTTATTCCCGCCTAACTTTTCGGACAGCTCTTTTTTAGGCTCTTCACCAAAACATGTGCTTGACAGTCTATTTCATGAGCAGTTTGAAATTTGCTGGGATTACGCAGTATAGGATGGTAAGTGGGTAGGAGACCATTTCCCTGCGTTCCAGGCGGACGCGTGTCTTGCGGGCCCGCGATGAGCCAAGCGAACAGCGAAGGGTTCGCTTTGCCGTACTTTTGCGCTCTTTGCAAAAGTTAAGGCAATACGGGGTTCCTTCTACACGCTATTTTCGCAAGCTCCCGCAAGTCGTCTCACCTGTCGGGCTGATCCTCCCCGAGTCGCCTAAAACCAGTGCTCCTAACGCTACGCTTTTACTCGCAAAAGCCGTTCTTCGTGACGGCTTTCACTACGGTGCACTAGGCTGGGGTTTCAAGACTTTTTGTGTGAGTAGGCGGTATGAGCATACTATTTAGGCCTATTAAGATAGGTAAGGTATTTCATGCAATACTTATTATTCTGCAGAGGTTAAAGTTCTTGTGATCAATGCGTTTGCAAAGTTGAGAAATGAAATCACACGCACAAAATCTCACTCTGAGAAAAAGCAAAATGATATAGATACACCACGCCAGCGAAGGCGCAACTGCGGGATAGGCCGTTGCTAAGCGAACAGCGTAGGGTTCGCTTTGCCGTATTTCTGCGTTCTTTGCAGAAATTAAGGCAGTGGTGCATGCTCTTCGCCAGTAGGCTCATAGCGTAAGGCAATCCCCCATCGCCGAAGCGGGTTTAAACTGCAGTATGATTTTTGCAATACAGGCATGACAAGTTTTCAAGAACCGATTTTGGGCAGACCCTCTTTTTTATATGGATATATTTTTTTGTATGCGGTGAAAAATGAGGTTTGGCACGCTGCTATACCTGTTCTAATCCCACCAAAAAAAGACTGTCCTGAAAGGAATTTCACTTCCAGGACAGTCTGTGATTTAATAGTTTCTGTTCATACGCTCTGCTGTCTTATAGGCATCATACATACCCCAGATCCAGACAATGGGATAAGTGATAAAACCGATGAGCACAAACATGAGTAGTGCATTAATACTTTGCAGGATAATGAGCAAAATACCTTTTAGTATTTGTCCATTGTAAATTTGTCCGACACCAGTCCAGAAAAAACTCAGCACTGCGGCGATACCTGGATGCTTCAGCATGCCCTCGTCTCCTTCCCGGCTGTTTCTTTCATTCTATCGTATAGGAAGGAGGGATGACAAGCTGAATGTTTTGCTGCTCGAACTCTCGCTGTTATAGACGGTCTCTATCCAATCGATTTTTATTCAGAGGATCATTATTTAGAGGATCTGTATCTAAATGATCTCCATCTACCTCGATGTCTCCATCTTTTTCAAGATGCACTTCTTCGCGTCTGACCGTTTCGTGAACTGTTTCCGGCTCTTCCACCTGATGTTTCTTCAGTACAATTTCTTCTGTAACTACGGGTTTTTTCGTAACTTCCACATGCTCTTCCGTAATAGGAATTCGAATGGTCTCGTCATCTTCTCTGAATGCGGCTGTATTATCCAGTGGAGAGTTAGTCTTATCGAACTGTCCTCCATCCGTTACCGGTCTGCGTTCCACCGTCACTTCTTCATGCATGACATTGACATCGACAGAACGCGGCTCTTCAACGACATCTTTTTCAAGTCGGACTTCGCCTTTTCGGACGCGCTGCTTGTCCACCTGTAAACGTTCTTCATGCAAGCGCATACGTTCTTCTTCGGTGCGGTTATCATGCAGCGTATCCGCGGAATAATCTCTCGGACGGTCAAGCACTGCCTCGCCGCCTACTTTGCCATACTCATCATCCGCACGCAGAGACTGATCCGGCAGCGTCTTATTTAAACGGTACGCAGGATCTCCGCCGTTTAATTCCTGGTCAGTTACACTCAGCCCGTTAGCCCCGAGATTCACGTCCGTGCTGTTTCTTTCCAGTCCGTAAAAGTCTGTGTTTTCCATATAGTGACGGTTGGCTTCTCCTGAATCTACATACAGCAGCATGCCGCCGTTTTCAATTTCTCTGTAATAGCGTTCGGTATCTTCCTTCCCAAAATCAAGGCTATCAACCATGCGGTGCACGTGGTCCTCTCCCGAAATGAAGCCCATAAAGCGATCCCACCATGAGCCGTCCGCTGATTTGACTTCTGCGGATGTGCGGCTGCGCAGCATGGACAGATGATCATCATCCTTCACTACTACATAGATATCTTCATCAGACCATCCTTCATTATTCAGTTCTTCTACTCGGTTCATCAGTTGTGTCTCATCGTGGTACATTCCAATATAACGTTTTTTTGACATGTCAGTTTTCCTCCTAGAATTTTTTTAGCTTTTTATTCTTGCTTTTCTTATATTACCCCCTTGACAAAAACGAAAACATTTGATTTTCTTTTTTTATGTATAAATGGCCGGCAAGATGGAATTCTAAATAGAAAGGGAGTGATTAAATGCTCGAATTAAATACCGAAATAGAAGGCAGGATGGCTTCGTTCGGGACTTTGCGGGATCGTGTCGTGCAGAACGGCTATCATTTTGGCGGCGGCTGGGATTATCACAAAGGCAGTTTTGATTCGATATTGCACAGAGAAGGCGGTGAGACGATTTATCTGCGCGTTCCTTTTGAAGTGTATGAAGGGGAACTGGATGACTATAATACGTCTATCAAGTTTAGGAAACCGTATGTCATCAAGCATGTTGTCAACACCGGACTCGATAAAGATGCCAGTTCGTTGGTCAGCGGATCGTTTAATCAGTTCCAGGAACCGCTCGACCGGGACGCTCAAATTCATGATAAAAGCCGTTGGGAAACTGCTGGGGAGTTTGCGATTGAAGAGTTTTTGCAGCACTTGGAATAAAAAAGATGAAGGCAGCCGCTTGCACGCATATAAATAATAGTATGAGCGGTGACGGAGCATTTATGAGCGGATGGTCTGCCCGGTATGATCATGCAGGCTGGCTGAATGATCATTTGCACGGGATGTACGAGCGCCCGCAGCGGCAGTATGATCACTTGCAGTAGTTCTATGATCATTCAGAGTATAAATCAAGAGAAAAGGCTGCCTGACAAGTCCATTAGACTTACTGGGCAGCCTTTTAATTGTCCGGTCGCCATTCTGCCGGGCCGGCCGGTTTCTCATCTGCAGCTTCTTCCAGCTGCGCTTCATGCTCAAATATCATCTTCGCGATTACTTGGCGGATTTTGTCCTCCACCACCTGCTTGGCGCGCAGGCTGCGAACGGGAACTTCGATTACCATTTCCACGCTGTCGCTGCCCAGATTCGTATAGCGAACGGCAGGTTCAGGCTGTTCCAGCACTTCATCCAGCGGCAGTATATACTCATGCAGCAGCTCTTTCAGTAAGCTGCTTACCTTCTCTGTGTTACTGGTGTATTTTACGTTCAACTTCACATCAGCAATAACCAGTTTGGAAGAACGGCTTTTAATGATCTGCTCAATGAAATATTGATTCGGCACAATGAGTGTGCCTTCCCTTTCCACCGTCACATCCGTAGAACGAAGTTTGATCCGCTCGACTTTCCCGACGCGTCCTTCTATCTCAATATATTCTCCCACTTCAATTGGCCGTTCAAACAGCATAATGATGCCGGATACGAAGTTGGCGGCCACGTTTCGGATTCCAAAACCTATTCCCACACCCAATGCGCTGAACAATAGGGCAAATGTCGTCAAGCTCAAGCCGACAATCCGGAAACCAACGACAATACCAATGACCATAATCAAATAATACAGCAGCCGGTTCACGGTATACTGCATGCCTTTTTCCACTTCCATACGTTCATAGAAATAGGGCATGACATGCACGGTAACCGCTTTTGCCAGCCGGTTCGCAAAGGTGATCACCAGGATGATCATGATAATCAGAAACAGTGAGATGCCCACGCCCTTTGATTGATAAAAAGGTGTGAACAGCCATTTCTTCTTTGAAAAAGTCAGCAGGAATAAGAAAATCGATCCATAGAGGGCGACCCAGTTTGCCAGCGACTTGATAAACGGCACGACATGCTGGCGTGCCCGGGAAGATGCCGATAATTTATCGAGAAGAAAGAACAGCAGACTCTTCCCAATAAAAATCAGAAGGAGATACAGAAAGAATAAGTAAATTTCCTTGCTCGTCAGCTCTTTCATAATCGTCAAATCAACGGGTATCGTCAGAAGGGCAAACTCGTAAATCATCGCTTACTCCTTCAGTTCCCGAACTTTTTCCTTCATTGCTTCCGAGCTGAGCACTTCTTTCGGAAATTTTTCATAAATGGGCTGAAGTTCATTCGTCAGCTCCTCCAGTTCTGCAGCTGAGTAAAACAGGAATTCGAAATATCGGGAGCCGTCGTCTGTTTCGATTAAAATATCCAGCACTTGCAACGGTTCCCGGCCCGCTGTGTCTTCGTCCGACATAATCGGTTCCTCCGCTGCATAATTCCCCTGATAAATCCATACTGTCCCTTTTTGCACTGATTCTGCAAACGCCAGCAAATCATCTGCATTGTCTGTCTGCTTCATCTACATTCCTCACTTTCCGCTTTTTACTTATCCTTCCCTTTTGGAGTTTAATGAAACAAATCTGTCTCACGCGACTTGGCAAGCAGCTGATTCGTCGCTTTATTCACTTTTTGTTTCAATAAGTATCCAAATGCCAACATAATAATGCCGACAACCATCAGGAAAATCAGATCTTTTACAGCCCGTGCCCACACAATTCCTCCCACGGCTTCCCGCATGAGATCAATCGCATACGTAAACGGCAGAAATGGATTAATCCATTGGAAAAACTCAGGCAGCAGCATGATCGGATACGTACCGCCGGACCCTGCAATTTGAAGGACGAGCATCACGATAGCCATTGCTTTTCCCACATCGCCGAATACAGAAACGAGGGTGTAGACGATTGACATGAAAACCATGCTGATCAACATACCGAACAGTATAAATAGCACGGGAGCCTTCACAGTGACACCCAGCAATGCGATATCCCCGACTGTCACAATAAGCGACTGAATCAGTCCGATCAAGCCGAAAGTAAAGAATCTTCCTATATAGACTTGTTTTGCTGTAAACTTTCCTTCCCGGTGGATATCTGTCGATAATAATGAAATCAACAGAAGACAGCCAACCCAAATGGCAAGCACAGTATAGAATGGACTCATCCCCGTCCCGTAATTCTTAATGGGAAATAATTTATTTTCATTAAGAATGATCGGCTCCTCAAAGAAGCTTCTTTCTGCCTGCGGGTCATTTCGCAGCAGCTGGATGATTTCATTGATGTCCGTCTCACCCTGAATACTTTTAATCCTGCTGGCAAGCTGGTTCACTTTACTGTAGACATACGGGTATTCATTGAGTGCTTTCTCCACTTGCTGTTTACCGTTGGTCAGATTCCCATCCGTATCCACAAGTATCCGCTGAACTTCCGGTATTGTTTGTTGCACTTCTGTCAGCAGTTTTTTTGCCGTGCCCAAGGTTTTGATGGCCTGCGCAATTTCCTGCTGAACGAACGGCTCAATCGTTTCAGTGTATTCTTTCAAAAAAGAATCTGCTTTCACCGATGTATCCGCGGCAATTGCCTGCAGATCATTGACTCCATTTTTCACCCGTTCCTGCTCGTCCTGCACCAGTGAATCAATCGTCCTTGCATTCGTCTGGATTTCTGTCATCTGATTTTTCATGTTTTCGATTTTCTGTAAAGATGCATCAATAGGAACAGTAATAGCCGGCGGTTCGGGATCAATAACACCTGTTTGCTGGTTTTTCGCTTCATTCAGCTGCACCGCTAAATCCTTCACCTGGTTGAGATCAGCCTCGAGTCCACCCAGCTTTTCTATACTTCCCGTCACCCGTTCATCCAGACTTTTCTTTGCGCGGTCCCACTCTGTAAAATCGAGCTCGGTCTGCTGGATTTTTTTAAGGAACGCATTGGTTTCTTTCGTGATCTCCGTTATTTTTTCCAAATCTGCTTTGATTCTCGGTGCCGCAGCTTTCAACTGCTGCTGTGCAGCAGTCAGCTGACTGAGCGTGTCATTTACCGTCTGCAGTCCCTCTGAAGTCGTTTGCTGTACTTCTGGCATCATTTTCTGCGCCTGATGAATAATTTTCTGTGCAGAACCTGCATCCCCCGCAATCCCTTCCAACGTCTGATGAATACCGGGCAGTTCTTTTTGGATTTCAAATACATAATCCTCGAACTTTTTAATATCCGGCAGATCCTTTTCAATTTCAATACCCAGTTCATTGAATAAATCAAGCACTACACCGTTCACTGTGGAAATGAAGCGGCTGCTCACTTTATCAACAATGACGGAGGCACCTTTCTCCGTAATCTTGGGGGCAATGGAATTGAGTTTTTCATTGACGTAATACTCGATTTCCGCCTTTTCTGGCTCTCCTGAGACAACCGTTCCGAGTTTTTCTGAAAAATCTTTAGGAATAAAAATGGCAGCAAAATAATCACCGTACTCTACCCCATCCATCGCTTCCTCGCGGGATGTAAATGTCCAGTCCATATCTTTATTTTCTTTCAGATTTTGTATCAGTTGGTCGCCGACATCTATTTCCTCCTCACGAATTAATGCGCCTTCATCTTCATTGACGACCGCCACCGGCAGCTTATCAGTCCGCGAATAGGGATCCCATGCCGCATAGATATTCAGCCATGCATATAAAGACGGCAAAAAAGTCAAACCGCCGATCAGAATCGCGGCCACCCAGTTCCTGCTTATATTTTTCAGATCCATCTTAAATATATTCCAGCTAACTTTCATTGACTTCCCCTCTTTCTTTTACTTCTTGTTATTTGTTACTATACCCATATCCCGGCTATTCAAGGAAAATTAGTGTAACTTTTATTAAAAAATTGCGTCTCCTAGTTAAAGGAGTGAGGCCGAATGAAAAAGCGGATGATAATTGCTCTGACTTTATTGCTTGCAAGCTGTTCTGGAGGTCAACTTTCCAATCCTCTGCCTTCCCCGCTGAACTCTGCAATTGACTGGGTGGATTTTGTGAAGTGGAATGACACTACCTATAGTGCAAATTTCGAAACAAATGAACGTAATCTGGATTGGGAGACCGGAGAAGAGATCGGAAAAGTGAAATACATGCTGAACGGGCATGTGGGAGCAAATCATAAGTCGAAAAACGGAGATGCAGCTTATTTGCCTAAAGGAACGCAGCTCTATGAAATAAAAGGCTATGACCCGGCATTTCGGATTTTTGCAGATGGCAAAGTATATGAAGTGTCAGATGCCGGAAACTTTGGAACAATCGGCGACTTCCTGGATATAGAAGGAAAAGTGAAGCGGGTAATTTTGCAGAGTGAAGAAGATTTATCGTTGGTTGGTGAGTTTTCTGAAGAACATGCTGCAGAATTTATCAAGGAACTGCTAACGCTTCCCTATAAAGAGGAGTATGAATTATTTGAAGGAAAACGTGTTTTCTTTGGAATAGAACTGGAAGACGGTTCCATGACAAGATCATTGTATTGGCCCGCAACAGGCTACATTACGTATGGAGGAAAAGCTTCCGGCAGGATGAAAGAAATTTTTGAAGAGGAAATGAATGTGGCGGACTACTGATAGAAAGAGACTCTTCTGAAAGGAATGAGATGCCGTCATAATAACTCTTTACTCTATTCCACTGATTAAATCGAGGCCCCTTGTTACAGAAACATGCCTGTTAGTTATATATCATTGAATAAGAGCTAAAGATTATTCATCACTTTATTTAGTTTAACAAGTGCTTCACTTACTTCTTTTCTTAGTTGATGTTCAGATATTTCAAAAGAAGTTTCTTGTCCAGGGAGACATTCGTGCCAATAGCAATCAACTACTTCAAAAACTCCATTTAAAATTTCAAACAGGATGTTATCCATTCTTTCTATCCCATTTTTAAATGTATATATATAGTTACGTTCAAAATACTCAACAGTAATCAGCCCGTTTACAAAATCATCTATTAACATCTTGTATTTATAAGCAAACATTTCTCTACCTCTTTTAATAAAAAAGAGCAAACCAGCTTACTGATTTGCTCTCTCATTTATTTGTTTAAATTAACGTCTCTTCCCATTCTTTTCTTAGCAAACCCATGACAAGAATATCATGGTACTTACCAAATCTAAAAAGCTCTTCTCTAAAAGTGCCTTCTAACTGAAATCCACATTTTTCATAAGAGCCAATAGCTCTTTGATTAAAACCAAAAACTTGAAGTTTAACCTTATTTACATTCATATAATTAAAAATAAAGTTAAGCAAAACTTTCATTGCATCTGTTCCATAACTTTTCCCCTGGAAGTCAGGACCAATCGAGATCCCAACATGACAAGTGCCATTGTTCCAGTTAACCAAATAAACAGCTATAGTTCCAATGAATACTTTTTCATCTTTAAGTTCAACGGCAAACATATAGTCATCTTTCTCAGAGCTAATTTCTCCAAGAAACTTTTCATGATCTGCTTCAGTTGGTGGAAATGGAATACCATCGTTCATTAGCAGACGACTTTCCATTATGTCCTCAACGTTAGAATAGCTCTCGTAATCCTCTTTTGTAATTTTGCGCAAGGTTACTTTTTTTCCTGTTAAAAAACTCTGTACATGTTTCTTGATCAATTTAGATTCCCCCATTTTTCAGGGGTCGCAGTAAAGGGGTTATTTTTACTGTACCCCTGTGACGTTTTGTTCGATTATATCTGTGAAAACGTCTACTACAATGTTCGATAACATAGGCTAATCTCCCTTTTTGTAATAATTCAAATATACACCAAGTTAATGGTATGGATCAACTTCTATCAGTTTCTTCACACTATGACCTGGCTCGGTTGCGGCAAAATATAAATTTCTATGTAAACTGCAGCCCTACGTATGAAAATGTACACATCTAGTTTCTTCATCTATCAGCAGACCATGAACTTCAATTTCCAGCTCTCTCACTTGGTATCCACCCACTTCATTTGATACACTTAATCGTAACATGAAAATTATGACTTCTTAGGAGGAGAATTAGTTGCAGCAAACTTTAACTGATCTATCAAAATATCCTCTCGTACAAGCGCCTATGGCAGGCGTGACGACACCTGAGTTTGTGGCTGCCTGTTCAGAAGCAGGTGCACTGGGTTCTATCGGAGCCGGCTACCTATCTGCAGAAGACACAAGGCAGTTTATCCAGGAAGTGAAACAGCTGACTTCCAAACCATTTCAAGTAAATCTTTTCGTTCCTGAAAAGACCGCAGCAAGTGAAGATCAGATTAGAAAAGCGATTCAGGCGTTGAAGCCGATTGCGGATCAGCTGGGGCTTCACGTTGACAAGCCTGTATTTTCATCAACTGAGTTTAAAGATCAAATCGATGTGATTATTGAAGAAAAAGTTCAAGCTTGTTCATTTACTTTCGGACTCCCCCAACAAGCAATCATTGACAGATTAAAACAACACGAAATCTGCCTCATTGGAACTGCCACAACCATAAAGGAAGCACAGCAGGCAGAGCAGGCCGGTATGGACGCAGTCGTTCTTCAAGGAAGCGAAGCGGGCGGCCATCGCGGCTCATTCAGTGGTGATCTGGAATTAGTGCCGCTGGATCTGCTGTTGGATGAAGCCCGCAAGATCATTCAAATTCCGATAATTGCTGCGGGCGGTATTGCAACAAAAGAACAGATTGACCGTTTGCAGAAAGTAGGAGCTGCAGCTGTACAGATTGGTACAGCTTTACTTACAGCAAATGAAAGCGGCGCCAACCCGTATTATAAAGAAGCCCTTCTGCAAGCCGAAGAACAATCTACCGTTTTGACAAAAGTATTTTCAGGTAAATTGGCACGCGGCATAAAAAATTCTTTCATTAATCAAATGGAGAACTCACCCATTGCGCCGTATCCGTTTCAAAATGATTTGACTAAACCGCTGAGGAGCGCTGCTGCAAAGCAAGGGAAATCAGGGTATCTGTCATTATGGGCCGGTGAGAATGTGCATCTGTGCAGAAGAGGCAGTGTAAAAGAAATAATCGAGGAACTGGCTGATACTCACACAGCTCCCTAATAGTTATCAGAATTACGTTTATCAGTTGGCATATAAGGGTAAACACATGCACGTATCTAAAGTATATTCTGAGGTGAACATAATGGTAAACAGCTCTTTTAATCAACATACAGCAGAAGAATTTTTAGCACAGCATAAAGAAGCCTTTGAGCAGGAGCTTTTCAAACAGGCTGTCAACGTAAAGGATAAAGTCAAAGAGATTCTGCAAATCGGTAATATCGATTTGATAAATAATGCACATAAACTCGTTACGTATGTTATTTGGGGTGAAGAAGAGAATTTATACAAATTTGCCAAACAGGAAGGTATTGCCTGGTCGACTTTTTCATTGACTCTTGATCTAAAACTTGAATGGGTGCAAGCAATTCGCCGGACTTTGTGGATCTTCATTCAGCGGATGATAAAAGAATATAACATCAAGAACTATGACTTTTTTGAATTAGAAGAACAAGTCAATAATCGGATCGATCTCTTTTTAAATGAATTTTTCATTAATTATTCTACATATAAAGATGCCCTGCTTCGCGAACAGCGCAATTTGGTTGAAAATTTATCGGTCCCGATTATTCCCATTACGCCGGTAGTGAGTATTCTGCCGTTAATTGGAACCTTGGACTATTTCCGCGCTAAAATTATGGAAGAACGGGTTTTGACGGAGATCTCCAAAAGGCAAATCCAAACGCTGATTATCGATTTATCAGGTATAGCAGAAATGGATACAGAAGTAGTTGATCAGTTTCTGAAGATGATTGAAGGGGCGAAAATGATGGGTTGTCACGCGATCATCACTGGACTTAAGCCCGAGGTTGTGCGAAATATTATCGCACTAGGCGTTGTCTTCGATTCACAGACACAGACATGGGGCACCTTGCAGCAAGCACTGAATATGTATTTTCAGTAAACAAGCGATACCCTTTGAGGTATCGCTTGTTTACATTTCTTTATGGCTGAACGGGCATTTCCCTGTTAGGGGTTCGCAGTCATCGCCGATGAAAAATTGTTTCCATTCATTGTGTGACGGATCTCCAAAGTGACTGATATCCGGATGCTTCGGCAGATTATCCCAGACTTCTACCCGCTCCCGAACTTTTTCCCGCGAGTTGATGCCGCCTTTCTCTGTACCTTCTAAACCTTTGAATATTTTTCGCGGCTGAAATCCAATGACCATGCCGTTGCCGAGATCGCGCGTTTTCCTCTGCTTGTAGGCAGGTGCATTTCCGAAGGCAAAAATCGGCTCTCCATGAAAACGGAAATCCCATAAGTGATGATCTGGATCGCGCGGTGCGTCGGCAGGCCACTCCACTTTATCTTCTGTATGTAAATATTGAAGAATATCCCAAAACTGCTGACGGTACTCTTCCAGCGATCCTTCGGTTTCAAACGGCTCAACAAATACAAACAGCCCGTGCCGCTTATGTTTAGGGTTATCAAATAAGGCCAAAAAAGCTTCCAATGCTTCAGGAAGATCAGACCAATCGTCCTGAGAGATATAGGCATATCGTAATTCGCCCTTTAATTCCCCGCTCATACCGAAATAGCAGGGAAATGTTTTATCAGTCACAATATCATGGAATGTCTGATATTCCTGCAGCAGCCACTCCGGCAAATCTTTGCGCTCTGAAAAATCTTCTTTCGTCAATAAAGCATTTGATGTCTGGATCAACGGTTTATCCCCCTTCGACTTACTATACTGTACTATGAATACCCTAACTTTCTGGTAATGAAACATATCAGGCTGCAAGTTCATAGAGCGTATCGGGTCATTCAGTTGGAAAAGAACCGCTGATCTCCCATCTAGTCTATAGCATTAAGTTTCACTTCAGTTGGACTTTTCCCGTCTCTGTCAATTCTATATAAATGGTAGTCAGATGTACGCTGACCAAAGCCGCGGTCTACCATAAAATAGATTTTATCATCCGCCCCAAGTTTTGGATTCGATGAGGATTCTTTTAATGCCGTCAGCTGTTCCGTCTTATACGTTCTCCAATTAAAAGTGAACAGTTCATATTCATAGGTCCCGTTTTCATCTGTCCCCCCGACTGCCTGATAAACAATTTCCTGACTTTCCGGGATAATGACAAAATCGTAAATATCGTCTGCCTGTACCGGACTGCTGATTATCGACTTTTCATCTGGATTATTCAGTGGAATTTCAAAAATTCGCTGACTCGAAGAAAATATATCATCTGCCGTTTCCGCATGCTCATCATCATCCATCTGTACAAATACAGAATTTTTTTCTGCCGATACCTGCAGAGACATCATACTGTATTTCTTCATATCCGTATGTTTCGTCTGTTTTTTCTCTGTTAAATGATAACTGTATACATCAAATTCATGAGGTCTTTCCGAAGCGACCGGCGAATAATTCGTCACGATACCCGCCTGCAAATAAAACAGTACATCCGGAGTCTTCGGATCAAACACCAATTCCGTAATCAGAGAATCTGAGGAAAAGACCATTTTATCTTCCTCTTTTTCCAAATCATAAATATGCACTTCTGTTTCTTCACTCGTTTCAAGCTCTTTTTCCGCCACCGTGTAGGCCAGCATTTTGCCGTCACTGGAAAATACAGTATCAGTAATCGCATCTTCAACCGGCAATTGTACAAGAGGCTTTTCTTCGTTGCTGACAAATAAATTCGCAACCCCTTTTTCATATGTTATATAAGCAATATCCCCGTTTGCAGATACATCATATACATCCGTCAATCCTGCCTGCTTTTCATTGTCATCCTTGTCGAACATCAACCCGAGAATAATGAATGCAAACGTCAGGAACGCTATAAAACTTAATAAGACTACCAGCGATTTTTTCATATAGTTTCCCCCTTCACATTCCCGTAAGCCCAAATGTTCTGAACAGCCAAATACCTGCAGCTGCCCCAACCAGCAGTATTTCAAAAAACGCCACAGCATAAGCGGGTGCTTTCAGCTTCAAAGCTAAGAGCTTCAGCTGGACCATATAGAAAATCCCCCAAAATATAAGCGGTATCAGAATCACCAAGAATACAGCATTCATTTCTCCAGCGAACAGCATGATTGCCCAAACAAAGAATAATGTAATAAAAGTCAGAATAATTCCTATGGTGATATTAATAAAATGAATCCACTTCGCATGTTTTTGCAGCGACTGTTTGGATGAAGGAAAATCATAAATAGTCGTACGGTAAACTAAAATAATAGAAAGCAGCACAATGGCGTACGAGAATATACTCAGTACGGCGGAATAACTTAAATCTAAATCCGCAGCCAGCAGACTGCCTGCAGCAAATACCGCTATATGACTGAGCAGCAGCCCATTCATCCACAGGCGGCGATTCATCGATTGAACTGGACGCAGTGTGACAGTTAAAATGAATGCACTTACTATTACGGCTAATAGCAACCAGATCATATGAGCGTCGCCGCGGGTAAATAATTGCAGTGCATATACACTGTACGCAAAAATCAATGAGGCACTTGAAAGAATCAGCATCATTTCCCTTCGGTATGGATACATCGCCTGCTGCAGCTGTTTTCCTACTTCTTTGTCGTCGCCAAAATTCAACATAGCCATCTGAACCGCCTCCTCTTTCGAATACCCTTGATTATGCAGGTCTTCAAACGCACATTGCAGATGACTGAGCAATTCTTCGCTCAAATCATTGCGTTCTTCCTGATTACTGTCCGTCTGCCTGACGATGCCCTTGACAAAACGCTCAAATACTTCACTCATGTCAGACCATCCGAACTTTTGCGGACAAGTGCGTTCATCCACTCCCAGTTTTCCTGCTTGTTCTCCAGTGCCAAACCGCCTTCATCAGTCAGCCGGTAGTATTTCCTCCGGCCGCTATCCGTTTCCTTCCAGTACGACTCCACCCAGCTCTTTTTTTCCAGTCGCTTAAGAGCAGCATATAGTGTACCTTCACTCATTTCGTACGTGTCGTTGCTTAACTCTTTTAAAACTTTGACAATCTCATAGCCATATAAATCACGCTGCGAAATCAGTGATAATAAAATCAAGTCGATACTGCCTTTCATCATTTCCTGATCCATTCTATTCACCTCTTTTTATACATACTAGCACGATGTACATCGCATTACAATGTATCGACCGAAAAATAACACCTTACCGAGTTTATTCGATAAGGTGCAGGCATATTATTGGATAGGATTCGGGTCTTCCGTCAATTCGTCGACTGTCTGCATGACCAGTGTCACTGCCTGGCTCAATGCACTGCCGCCGCCCAGAGCAGCCGCCACGCCTACTGCTTCTAAAATTTCCACTTCTGTACATCCTGCGTCAACACAGCCTTTCGTATGGTAGACGATACAGTATTCGCTGTGAGCATATACACTGACAGCCAATGCGATTAGATGCTTATGTTTCTGACTGATTTCGCCTTCCTCAAAACCGACTTCCGAAAACGCATTGAACGATTTCACCAAGCTCGGTACCTTCTCCATCATCATGCCCATGCCCATTTTGTAATCCTGCAGCACGGCGTCTGTAAATGTGATTTCCTCCATTATATTCCCTCCAATTCACCAGTAGTATGTCCGCCGGGTTTGTTTGCTATTCACTAAGAAAGGCAATGATATAGACAGCAAATCTAAAGGAGCGGATTCTAATGAAAATTGTCATTACAGGCGATACGCATATTCCTGGAAGAGGAAAAGAACTGCCGCCGCGGCTCGTTCAGGAATGCGAAACAGCTGATTTAATTTTACATACAGGAGACTGGAAAACGATAGAAGTCTGCGAAATGCTGTCAGAATTTGCAGAAGTACAGGGAGTAACCGGAAATGTGGATGACAACAAAATGAAAGAGAAATTTCCGCTTCGGCAAGTGATTGAAGCGGAAGGTTTTCGTATTGGGATTGTGCATGGACACGGAGAGAAAAAGACAACTGAAAGACGTGCAATTGAAGCATTCGATGGGGTGCCGCTCGATGTGCTTGTATTCGGGCACTCCCATATTCCCATGCTTCGTTATATGGATCAGACACTGATCATCAACCCCGGCTCCCCCACCGATAAACGCAAACTGCCCCACTATTCATTTGCAGTATTGCATCTCGATAAAGAAATTCGTGCGGAGATGGTGTTTTACAAACAGAAAGCTTAAGAGAACGTCCAGCCGCGGCTGTATTGAACAGGCGGCTCGATTTCAACTCCCAGTTCCTTCGCGGCAGTGTACGGCCAATAAGGATCACGAAGCAATTCCCGCGCAAGCAAAACGATATCCGCTCTGCCATTTTGCAGAATTTCTTCCGCCTGCACCGCAGAAGTGATCAGTCCAACCGCTCCAGTGGGAATATCCGCTTCTTTGCGGACTTGTTCTGCGTAAGGCACTTGGTAACCCGGAAATGCATTAATTTTTGCCGGGACAACCGCACCTGAGCTGACATCGATTAAATCCACGCCCTGCTCTTTCATCCAGCGTGCCATTTCCACGTATTGCGCTGTATCCATGCCGCCCTCCGTATAATCCTCTGCAGAAATACGGACGAACAGCGGTCCTTCCCATACCGAACGTACGGCGTCAATCACTTGTCGTAATAGCCGATAGCGATTTTCTGCAGAGCCGCCGTATTCATCAGTCCGCTTATTAGAAAGCGGCGATAAAAACTCATTGATCAGATAACCATGTGCCGCGTGAATTTCAATTACTTCGAAGCCTGCCTGCTTAGATCGTACAGCAGCCGCCTTAAAAGCTTCGATCGTTACTTTAATATCTTCAATTGTCATCTCAGCCGGCGTCTTATATTCCCCGCTGAATGCAATCGCACTTGGTGCGTAGATTGACCCGTCTACCGTCGCTTTTCTGCCGGCATGCGCCAGCTGAATACCCGTACGTGAACCATGCTGTTTCATTAAGCGGACAATTTCCGCCAGCCCTTCAATATGATTATCTGACCAGATGCCGAGGTCTTCATTTGAAATTCTGCCCTGCGGCTGAACCGCTGTCGCCTCGACGATAATCAGTCCGACTTGGCCCACCGCACGTGTTGGATAATGAGTTTTATGCCAGTCTTCTACTTTTCCGTCTTGATTATGCGAAGAATACATACACATCGGCGACATAGCGATACGATTTTTGAACTCTACTCCCCGAATTGTAAAAGGTGAAAATAAAGTTGTCATGAATTTGTCCTCCTTGAATAACAGATAGAAAAAGTATAGCAAATCTGCATAAGATTTAACTGATTCAGGATTGAAGGAAGCAAAATGAAACATATGGATGCGGGGAAACGTATAGGATGTAAAGAGGAAGTGAAAGGAGCCTGATAATTTTTGAATCCATTACTGACCATTTGGACACAGCCGAAACGGACAATTGAATATGTATTGGAACATAAAACATGGAGCTACAGCGTTTTTATTTTAGCTTTGACCTCACTGAGCTTGGGATTAACGGTTTTTGAGAACTCAGGGTTTCTATTGGGACTGCCGCTCATTGCAATTGTCATGATTGGCATAATTTTTTCTTTTACCGGCGGAGTCATCGGCTGGTTCATCAATGCCGGGCTTTACACGTGGGTAGGCAAATGGCTTGGCGGGAGCGGAAACTTTAAAGACATGGCGACAGTGACGCTGCTTGGCTCCATCCCAATGATCTGGATATTTCCTTTTAATTTTCTGATGCTTGCGATCTACGGAAAGGATTTATTTATTGATTCGAGTACTACGCCGTTTTCGGGTCCGGTGCCGTTCGGCGTGACCCTGTTTTCAAATCTGCTGATGATTGGTCTCGGTGTATTCAGTACGGTAATCGTTTCAAAGTCGATCGGTGTGGTCCATCAGTTTTCCGCATGGCGAGGTTTTGGAACGATTATGATTATTGTCGGTATACTGTTAGCGCTAATGATTCCATTTTTCATTCTGCTGTTCATGTTTTTATTTATGGTTGGTGTTTAACAGCATGAATTTATTGTGCAGCTGGGACTCTTCCCGCATGAGGGACAGCTTTTACGATTATCCTTTGTATTTATTGCTACCAGGTAATGCTTTTATAATATTCCAAGCTTCAATTGCATCTTCTCTGTTTTTCCCCTTATTTTCCGGATCCGAAAAATAGTCTCTTGTAAATTGATTGTATTCAAATTGTGAACCGATTTGTCTTTTATAGGATGGATCTTTTTTCCTTTCTTCCTCCTCAAGCCATGCTGCAACAACATCGCGATATGTGCTCCCTGCATTCTCCTTAAAATAATTTTGAATATATGTGGAGAAATGAAATGTTGGAATGACTGATTTAAAGAAAGCCCTAACTGCCTGACTACAACGATGATTTTCTGTAATGACCGTATCTAAACTTAAGTCTTCCAGTTTTATTTTTTGCGAGGAGGAGCTTCTTTTCCTTATTGGCTTTTGTATTTTTCCTGTTTCAAGAAATATAGCAATTCTGTCCGTAATCTCAATTTTAGATCCAGCTGCACTCATACCAGATTCCCTGCAAAAAATTTGTAATTCCTCTTTCAACCAATAAAAATCTCGAAATTCATTTACTTTTAATTTTTCATCTAATTTTGGTCTCACTTTATACATTCCCCCTGTTTTATATGCTATTATAATACCAGATTTATCTAAATAGTAAGCAGCTTTCCTTTATACATTCTATACAAAAAAGACGCAAAGCCCTTCTGCATAGGGATTTGCGTCTTTTGTAAATTACTTATTCATCATTTTCATGAACTCTCGCATCAAGCCTGGCAAATCTGGCCATGCGTGACCTGACACTAGATTGCCTTCTGTGTGAAGATCTTTTTCGATATAAGTAGCACCTGTTGCAGTGACATCCGGCTTGCAAGCGATGTATGCTGTGTACTCTCTGCCTTTCATCAGGTCCGGGATGACGGATAAAACCTGTGCAGCGTGACAGACTGCTGCCACCGGCTTGTTTTCTTCGAAGAAGTGACGTACAATTCCCGGCAGCGATTCATCCAGACGAATATACTCCGGTGCCCGACCGCCCGGGATAATGAGTCCATCGTAATCAGCGGGATTCACATCTGCAAAAGCAATATGTGAATCCAGACCATATGCCGGTTTTTCCACATATGTCTCCATCCCATCAATAAAGTCATGTGTGACCGTGTACAACTTTTTCACAGACGGTGAGGCAATCGCAGTCTCAAATCCTTCTTCTAAACAGCGATAATACGGATAGAAAATCTCCAGCGCTTCTACGGCATCTCCGCCGAGAATCAACACTTTTTTACTCATCCACTTTCCCTCTCTCTCAATTCAGAATAATTTCACTACTTTACCTTTATTCGACATTTCGACGGCGAATCCTCCTTCTTTCAATGAAAACTCTATTGATATACATTTTTTATACAGAATAAGCCATATTACATGCATGAAGGAGGAATCAGCGATGAATAACCAAGTGCGTGAATTATTTCATAAGAATCAGCGAAGTGAGGAAATGGGTTTAGAGTTCGAAGCAAATATTGCAGAAAAGATGCGGGCCCGTGAATATGCGACCGGCAAAGATTATCGGGACGCAATTAAAGAAGCCTATCGTGCATCAGTGAAAAAAAGGAGTGAGTAAAATGGAAAAGAAAAAGTACACGGTGGCAGGTACCGATATCGAGGAAGTGAAACGGCTGAATGCGGAATCAGGGCCGTCTTATAATGAAATCAACGAGATGCTCACCCGGCAGATCATAGAAAAAGAAAAGAACAGCCAGGTAAAACGCCTGAAGTGAATGACTGTAGGCTGCCCGAAAGTCAGTGATATACGGCTTTCGGGCAGCTTTACTTTGTTCTGATTAGCGAATGTTGGGAAAGGTGCGGTGAACGACTGTTTTGGTTCGTTCAATTAACGGTTTGGTGCGATATGGAAATGGTTCGTCGCCTGCTCAGTTACGTTCGGACGCCCTGCTTTTTGGTGCGGCGCAGGATGTTTTTGGCGCGGTACAACGTGACACGGCACTACTCGATGCGGCACATGCAGAACCGATTCCCAGGCTAGTTACTCGCTCGTTTCCTGCTCCGGTATATCATGAACTGTTCAATTAGTATTGCCAGAATAGTACCGGTAATCAAGCCATTGGATAGCGTAGAAGCAACAATGGCGGGAAGCTGCGATAAACTTTCTGCCGGCACGAACATTGTCCCGACTCCGACCATTAAGCCGAATGCAACAGCCTGGCGTGCGCGTTCTTTTTCGGGATCTGCATCCAGTTCATTGAACGCCATAGATACCATCTTGGTGAAAATCGCGAATGTCACCGCATAGGCAACCGGCGCGGGAAGTGCGGCAAATACAGCCATGACACTCGGGAAAAGAGTGATAAGCACTAAAAATGTGCTTCCTATCATAAATGGCTTTATGGAAGGCATCCTCGTCGTGCCGACAAATCCGGCAGAACCCGATATCGGCACCGACCCGATCGCTGAAAACAAACCGGCAATAAGATGGTTTACACCTGACGCAAAGGCCCCCTGCCGCAATCGGTCAGGCGGTGTAATTTGGAAAGAATGCTTCAATAAATGTTCCATCACTCGAATCGAAGCCAGCATATTGGCCACTAATAAAAATGTAATGAAAATAGCGGTCACCAGCACACCGCTGTCCCAAACCGGCGGGCCGTAAACAAACATCTTGGGCAGCTGAATAAATTGATCAGACACTTTGGCGACTGCAGGCGTTTTGCCGAGCAGCAGGAAAATCCCCCAGCCGAGTCCAATCGATATCAGCACGGCATATTTGGACACAGACGGGCGTTTATTGGCCATTGCCGCAAATGTAACCAGCAATACCAGCAGGCTCCCGCCCAAAACGGCAGGATCCAGATAATCTCCTGCATTTTCCACACCGATCATTCCGGTAATGAAAGTTCCGCTCAACTGCAAAATCAGCAGCAATAAATACGTAAAAGTGATGGCCGGGGTGAATAGCGCCTTCATTTTCGTGATGACACCGGTCGCTGCCAAAATAATAAAGAGAATACCGCTGTACAGCATGCCACTCTGCAATGCCTGCAGTGCATCTGCAGCGGTGGAATAAAATATGCCGACCATGCCTGCGTATACTACATAAATTCCCCACCATAATCCGGCGGGTCCTTCATTGATCGGCATGCGGTGGCCGAAGAACGCCTGTATCAGACAGGCTACGCCGAGTACGAAAATCGTCCGCTGCATAAAGAGTGATGTCGCAACGGGATCCATCCCGAATACGTGTGCAATTGCGATAGGTGCGGCAATCGATGAGGCAATGAGGAAAACTGTCCATTGAATGCCGCCTGCTAGATGTTTCATTGGATAATTCCTCCGATAGTTTTGTACCAATTTGATGTCTTTTAGTATACCACGCCAGTTGGCTGAGCATGTAAAAAAACAGACAGCCGCAGCTGTCTGTTCCGATTACTTATTCCCTGTTGCTTTCAAGGTCAGCATTCTGCCGTTTTCCACTTCGTCGGTCAGGACAGTCTCATGGAAATCACCGCGTGCCCAGTCTTCTGCCTGGTCGTGGAACCATTTGGATTTCATATGTCCGCTCTGTCCCGGCCCTACAATATGGTAGGTTTTCGACAAATCATTTAAATCGGCAACGAACCGCCAGGAAGCCCCGTGATTAACGGATCCGTCATCTTTAAACGCGGAAGCCTGGACCGTAATATTCGATCCGCCGATCGCCTGCTTTTTCGGATTGAAAAATTTCTCGAAAATAGGCGAAGCGCTTGCCAGCGGATGCGGGAATGTCAGCTGGTGGAAGTCGCCCCATTTCCACTTCACCTGATTAGAACCAAAGCTGTCTTCCATATCCTTCATTGAATTGACGAATGAAGAATACACCCACTGATCGATGCCTTCCTTTTCATCCAGCCAGACGCTCTTCTTGCCGCTGTATCCAGTACGAAGCAGCTGATCGACCAGCTGCGCCTTACCCGGCATCAGTTCATAGACATCTTTCGGCATTTCTTCCTTAAACATATCGCTCTGCAGCTGCCTGATCCATTTATGGAAAACAAGCGGCGCACCGCTGTCTGGCGAATCATACTGATCCCAGTCTTTCATCGTCTGTATTGTCTTACTGTATTCTTCGTTCTTATCTAATTTTTCTACTGAACCAAGCAGATCATCCAGGAATTCCTCAGCCTGAAGATTTTTCTGATCCATTTGCAATTTCATCATGTCTTCTGCTGTGAAATCATCGCGTTCCCTGAGAACTTCCGCAATCCGTTCAAAACGATACGGCTGTGCCCAGAACTTCGTAATATGATACGGATATTTCTCGTCGATGACTTCATTATTCGCGGTTGCGATGAAGCCTTCATCCGGATTGACGACACGCGGCAGTTCGTCATACGGAATATAGCTTTCCCAGCCGTAGTCCGATGAATCTCCCGGTACCGCCAGCTGTGCGTCTCCTTGCTTTCTGATCGGAATCCGTCCGTTTGCCTTATAGGCAATTGTTCCGTCCTTGGATGCGAACACAAAGTTCTGTGCCGGCGCATGGAAATTTTCAAGCGCCGTTTCAAAACTGTCCCAGTCCGCCGCTTTATTCATCTTCATAATGGCTTCGAGTTCAGTAGTCGGTTCAAGCGCCGTCCACTGCATCGAAAATAATGCTTCAGGATCTTCATCCTTATACATTACATCTGAAATAATCGGGCCATGCCTTGTGACGATCACTTCATACGGCACATCCTCGCCGTCTTTCACTTTAATCGTCTCGTCACGGATTTCCGCTTCTTCCCACTCGCCGTCATAGCGGAATTTCCCTTTTTCACTCGGATGAGGTATTTCAATATAAAGATCCTGCACATCCGGACCAACGTTTGTGACACCCCAGGCAATTTCTTCATTATGCCCTAAAATAATTCCCGGAATGCCTGCAAAAATGACTCCGCCGACATTTTGTTCAGGCGACTGCAGATGCATCTGATACCAGATCGAAGGCGTGCTCAGCCCGAGATGTGGGTCATCAGCGAGGAGCGGCATGCCGGAAGCTGTCTTCTCTCCGGATACCACCCAGTTATTACTTCCGTTAAATTCAGGTGGTGAATACTCAGGCAGAAATTTCCCCGCCACTTCGACCTTGTTTTCTTTATTCGCCGTCATAATCGATTCTGCGTTTTCCGGATAGGTGATGAATAATTCCTTGGCTTTGTCTTCCGGATAGGCATTGAGTGCCCAGTGGCGGAATGCCTGCGGCTGCCATCTGCCGCCCAGATCATAGGCCATATATTTTCCGATGGTCAATGAATCCTGAGGCGTCCATTTTTCCGGCTCATAGCCAAGAAGCTTGAACTCATATGACAGCTTACCGTTGTCTTTTACTTCATCAATGAACGCGTTGACGCCCTGTGCATACCAGTTCAGCACATCTTTCGCCTCATCGCTGTAGCCGTCATAAGAAGCTTCGGCTGCCGTGCGCAGACTGAATGTCCGGAACAGTTTATCCGTATCCACCGCTGCCCCGCCGATTACTTCCGCCAAACGTCCACTCGCCTGTCTGCGCGCTAAATCCATTTGGAATAAGCGGTCCTGCGCTTGCACATAGCCCTGCGCTTTATACAGATCTTCATCGGACTGCGCCTTGATATGCGGCACTCCCTTCTCATCCCTTGTGATGATCACATCACTTTCCAGTATGGAAACTTTCTGCTCGCCGGCGGTCACCGGCTTTGATTTCATTATGTAAGCGTTTGCAAATATCGCCAAAGCGACAGCAATTACAGACAAAATACTTACTGTCCATAACGTAATTTTTCTGCCTCGCCCCATCATTTCTCCCCCTTTGAATATCATTCTATAGTATTCTAGAATTACATAGATATTCCTCTTTTCCATCAAAAAACACACTGCTGACAATAAGCAGTGTGCGTTGAGGTTAACGAATTTCAAATACTTTTTGGATGATTTGATCGTTCTTCATTTTACCGAAGTTCTTATGCTGACAGCTTTCAGGTTTCTCGGAAAGCACCGAAGAAAAACTTTTAGCCAATTCCGCCTCGCCGGCTACATGGATTTCCTTCCAGCCGCGCTTTTTCTTCATTTTCCCTACGACAGAACCCATTTGCTTATAAAATCGGTCCAGGTTCTCTTTCAGTCGCTGGTCAAACTCGTCGGTATGCCCGCCGACGCCACGCTGAATCGAAGACTTTACACCTTTTTGCTCTTTCCAGACATCCAGTCCTGAATCAAATTCATACACTGTTTCATCGCGGACCCTTCCCATCGCAGTGTCCAAGATGCGAACATCGCTGTACCCAGGGAGTATAATTCCGGCTTCCGGGTATGCTTGTAGCATAGACTCCAATTCCTTTGTAACCGGATGATTTTCCCAATGAAAACTTGTCTTGACTGCCACCTGAACATAGTGAACAGACCAGATTTCAGGTTCAGCCGCCGCAAAAATAACAGCACCCTTCGCCAGTTCGTTTTGATTGTGCTCAATTTCTTTCATCACTTTGTCCTTCACCAAGCGATAGGCAGTCAGCTCTTTTTCATCATTTGAGGCAACGATATATTCATCCAGCCGTTTCAGTCCCGACTTCAAATGAATTCTCCAGGCTGCCTGCTGCTGATCCGGATCGGCAGGATTCGTATTCAAGTAAACGGACAGTACGCAACGGTCGTCACAGCGAAATGCCTTCAGCTCTTTTACCTCTTCGCTCATGCTCATCCAATCATCCTCCTCGTCATTCCTCACAAGTAGCATGCCCGTTGAGCAGAAAATTACAAGAGGATGGGAGCTGTGAAATTCTTCAAAAGTGTTTTGAAGCCTAGTGGAAAAAAATTTGACCAACCGCATGGTCACTTCACTTTCATTTTCATGAGCAGTTCTTCTATCTGCTCATTGAGCCCATCAACATCTACTTCCTGATGTAATTCATCATTCAGCTCATATATTTGTTTCAATGTGAGAATTCGTTCCACACTCTGATTTATTCGCTTTTCCGGAAGTTCACCTGACGACACCGCCGCTTTTAACGAAGCCAGCACATCCTTAACAGGCGTATAGCCGTGTCCAATAAGCAGGATATCTCCACCGGCCTGAATGGATTTGACTGCTGCATCACCAATGGGATAATAATTTTCAATCGCTCCCATAATCAGATCATCTGTAATCACCACACCGTCAAAATGCAATTGTTCGCGCAGCAATTCAGTGATCACTGCCTTAGAAAACGATGCCGGCGTCTCCCGGTCATACGCATTCACTATCAAATGGCCGACCATTACAGCATCTGCACCACTTTCAATTGCTTCTTTAAATGGCCTGAGTTCCACTTTCTGCAGCCTTTCTGCACTGTGAGGGATAACCGGCAGATCAATATGCGAATCTACGCTGGTATCACCATGGCCAGGAAAGTGTTTGATGACCGGCACCACATACTTTGATTTCATGCCTTGTATCTGCTGCACACCCATTTCGCCTGCTAGCTGAGCGTCGGGTCCATATGATCTGTCCCCGATTACAGGATTTTTCGGATTGCTGTCCACATCAAGCACGGGCGCAAAATCCATATTGATGCCAAATGAATCGAGCTTCTCACCGAGCAGTTCTCCTATCTGGAATGCAACATCCCCATCTGCCAGGTTGCCGATCTGCCGATTTGAAGGATTCTTCACTAATTCTTCTGGCAGCCTGGTAACGCGTCCGCCTTCCTCGTCCACACCAATCAATAAAGGGGCTTTGCTGCTTTTATTCGCCTGTTTCATTTCATTGATTAAATTCACTGATTGTACGATGTCGATAAAATTTCGCTTAAATAAGATGACGCCGCCTACATGCTGTTCTGCTATAAAAGCTTTTGCCGCTGAATCCAGCTCAGCTCCTTCGACACCCATTATTATAAGCTGTCCCAGTTTTTCTTCCATAGACATGCCAAGCACATCCTTCTGAATCTCAGCACTCGGTTTATGGACAACAGACAGGTGATCTATTGTTGCTGTCTCATCCGAAGACAAAAATACAAATTTCATTTGGAACTCCTCATTCAGTTCATATACAAGGATATCCTGCTCGTCCACATGACGAATTTCAGCTGGAACTCCCACTATTTTTTCAGTCTCTGCACGGGTAATCTTTTGCAACTCAGGCGCAGATGAACGCAGGTCAAACACCCGGTTATTCTCCGTCATTCCAATTGCTGCATCATGATCTTCATATACTGCATACGTCCCGTCGCCTGCCCTATCTTTTCGGTCTGGATCACCTAAGCTTTCGTTTACTTCCTGAAATTTTGTGATGCCCGCAAACCATCGCTCGTCCGGAATTTGTCCGTGCCCGGCCAACTCCTGAACCTCAGCCAGCGTTCTCTCAGCCTGATCTTCTTGTTCTTTATTTGAACATGCAGCCAGCAATAGAAATAACATACTGACAATCAGCAGCCGTATGGCGTTATCTCGTTTCTGCAAAAATTCACCCTCTTCATTTTAAAATAGGTCTCATCGCCATAACATGTGCTTAATATTGTGCATAGAAAGCAGTTTGGAGGTAAAGGTAAGTAGAGAGAAACCGTTCCCCTGCGTTCCAGGCGGACGCGTGTCTTGCGGGCCCGCGGTGAGCCAACTTGGTCGCAAGTTGGCTCACCTGTCGGGCTGATCCTCACAGAGTCGCCTAAAACCAGTGCTCCTAACGCTGCGCTTTTACTCGCAAAAGCCGTTCTTCATGACGGCTTTCACTCCGGTACACTGGCTGGTTTTTCAGGAATTTTTATATGAATAGCAGTCATGAGCATGCTATTTGAGTTTATTACGTAAGGTGTGGTGTTTCATGCAATACTTAGCATTCTGCAAAGGCTTAGATTCTTGTGTTGAATGCATTTGCAAAGTCGAGAAACGGGAACACCACCAACTAAATCCACACTCTGCAAAAAAGCAACATGTTATACTTTCCCCAAATCAGCGAAGGCGCAACTGCGGGGTAGGCCGTTGCTATGAGACAACTGGCACGTTCTTTGCCAGCTGGCTCATAGCGTAAGGCAATCCCCCAGCGCCGAAGCGGGTTTAAACTGCAGCATGATTTTGGCAACACATACATGATAAGTTATCAAGAACAGATTTTGGTGCAGACCCTATATTTTGTTATTGATTCACGCTATCATACCATTCTTCAGATAATGGAAGAACTCACAAGCCGCAGAATAGAATAAAATATGAATTAGCGGCCATAGTAAGTTGCAGGAGGTGTTTCATCATGAGTAATAAAAACAATAAACAAACGATGAATGAAAGAACCCACAATCCATTTGATACTTATCAAAACAAAAGTAAAGATGCCAGCAACAGCAATAATAATAACCCGAACGATAATTTTCAGGAAGAGTTTTCTGCAGAGTTTGATGCAAAAGTGAAAAATAAGAATAATAAAACTAATCACGATAAAGACCAAACTTCCAATAAAAGAAAATAAAAAACAGCCGCTTAGTTCTGACCATCAGAATAAGCGGCTGTTAGTTTACGTTTAATCTTTTATTCCAATTTGGATTCCCCTTACCTTACTCTTCATTTCTTTCGGATCATGGGAAATGATAAACGCCTTGGAAAATTGGTTGTAGTAGTCCGTATCATGTGCTTTTGGAGAGAGAATAATCAATTTTCTCTGCAATTTACTGGCGTACAACTGAAAGACTGTTGCTTTACGGCTTTCATCCAACGCACTGTCGAACTCATCGAGCACAATAAAGCCCGACTGATTTTCCAGATTCTGAAGCAGTGACAGCGCAAATAATAGAGAACTCAGCGACTCTTCGCCGCCTGAAACCCCTTTACCCACACGTCCACCTCGTGCTTTCAAGCTGACATCTTCGAATTTCCCTCGATGGCCTTCTTTCCGCACATAAATAAACAATTTGAAGATGGGCCGATTTTTCTTATCCATAAGTTTTTCAAATTTGATTAGGCCTTCAAACTGAAATTCACCCATATACTGCTGAAAGAGCAAATTGATTTTTTGAACTTGCATTTCAATAGCAGTTTCCAAACGGCGTTCATTTTGGATTGCCCGCTCTTCGTTTTCTTCCAGCAAATTCTTTGCCGAATGAAGCTCTTCTTCTTTACGTTTAACTTCCTGCTCAAGTGTATAAAAGTTTTCAACCGCATTGGAGTCAATATTCTCTTCGTTACGAGCATTTTCAAATCCGACCATCGCCTGATTCTGTCGTATCAATAGATCTTGTCTTGATTGTACTGCTGGCGGTTCCAGCAAAGCCTGCTCTACCAATTGAGGGACAAGCTCCCGAAGATCGTTTACTATTTCTTTTTGTGCTGCTTCATCTTTAGACAGAGCAATTCGTTCATCCTGTTTTTCAGATAGCTGATTCCTAATTTGTATGATCATCCGCTGATTAACTTCCTGTTGATCCGCTGCATCCATAATATCTCGCTGCTGTTTACGTAAGAGATCTTGAATATCATCCAATTCATCTTGCTGCTTATCTATATACCGGCGCAGCGAACTGAGCTCTTGTTTCAGTTGTTTCATGAACAATTGCTGTTGCTGCAGGCGTTCAATTTTTTCAGAGTGCCTGCTGAATTTTTCATATACCTTCAAATAGTCTTGCAAAGCAGCAGCTGTTTTCTCTTCCTGACTTTTCTCTTTCCAAATCTCCTGCGATTCCGTTTCATATTCTTTTTTCTCTACTTTTAATTGAAGCTGCTCCGTCTTCAATTGGACAAGCTGTTCTACGCGATACTGTTGCTCTGCTTTTGAAGAAAGAAAAGCCTCCGCTTCCCTTACCTTTTGTACATCGGCATTCCAAACGCGATAGATTTCATTGTCCTCAGAGACTTGCAGTGTGAGCAACTCAATTTCTTTCTGTAACTTTTCAATTTCCTGAACAAGAAATCTTCTTCGTTCCTCTAAAGCCTGTTTACTCAATATAAACGTATTTTGTTCTTGCGGTCCTCTCACACCTTGCCTATCAACCAACCTTCCTTTTTGAATAGCTGGCTGTTCTTCTGTGAAAAACCGTTCTATCCACCAAAGAACACGAGCGGCATGATTCTGTTCCTGCTGGGAAAGCCCTTCCTGCATTTGCAAACCCATACCGGGCAACTCCGTGATACTTCTATCGGGAATAAGTTTCTTTAACGAAACATGATACAAGTCGTTGAAAGGCCGGCAATTTGAAGCGTCATAAAATATAGTATATTTAATGGCATCAAAAAGGCTTTCATTCTCAATCGGTGTATGATCCATTAACTTAATAAAAGCACGTAATGGATAGGCTTTGATTTGCTGTTCTTTTAAATAAAGAATAGCTTCCCGCTGACGTGAGGATTCAATTTGATTCTTCTCCAGCATAGCCAATTCATTTTTCCATGCAGAACAAGTAACCCGCTTCTTTTCCAGTAAATTTTTTCTGGTTTCCAATGAATGATCTAAATCGGCAATATCTTTTTCTAATTGGTAGCTGGATAAATAACGATTCATCATTTCCGAATGAAAGCGGCTGTTCCTTTCCCACTGGTCAATGGCTGCTTGGACATGTGATTGTTTTTGTTGATATTCTTCAATGGAAATCTCCGCTTTTTCAGCCTTCAGTTTCAGCGTCTCTTCTTGTTTTCCTAAGAGATCGACTTGTTCAGCAGCCGCCGCCAGTCTATTCCTTGTCTCTGTTTCGGGATAAGGCAGCTTCGAATATTCGTTTTGAAGTGCACTCAATTCCTCTTGTAAAGTATTGACTTCACTTTCCACTTCATCTACATCTTTTTCTTTTACCTTTACTTGAACTTCCGATTGTTCAAGTGACTGTTTTATCTCCAGCTGTCTTGCTTTCATTTTCTCTTCTGCTGCTTTTTGAAGCTCCAGTTCAGCTGTTAATTGACGGGCCTGTTCTTCTGCATCATCTAAATCCAATTTACGCGCTTCCATATATTCTTCGACTTCTTCGCGGCCATTCTCTGCAAGCAATTGAAGCCCATAGGTTGTCCGCGCATACTGAATTCCATTATCGGTAAGACGTTTTCGGTTATCTTCAAAGCGAATTTTATTATTCCTTGCAACAGATAAATTAAAATCATGCTGCTTTTGCTGGTTGGTCGCAATTACATACGCTTCACGTGCCTCTTTCACGATTTCCAGACTCGTCTCCCAGTCTTTCTGGATCCTGTCGATGCCATGCATTTCGCTGAAGATGCGGAATCGCTCTTCCGGCGCCATAACGGAAAATTGGTTTACTTCTTGCTGATACCAGATTAAATAGTACAGATCTGGATGAATTTTATATTTGAATTGCAGCTCTCTTTTATAGGCACTTAAATTATTTTTATTGGCATCTCCAGAACGATAGGTTTGACGCAGTTCCAGCTCATCCAGATTATCGCCGTCATGGATTTCATAACGCAATTTAATCGGCTGTTTCGGAGGCTGCTCGCACAGCAGGCGGAACTCGATGAATAGCGGCCCGTCGATGCGGGACTGTCCTTCATTCTTAAATAAAAAATGAATCGCCGCTCTCCATGTTTCATCTTCTGGAAGATTTTGAGACTTCAATCCTTCAATGTCCACTTTACTGGAACGCAGGACTGCTCCCATGCAAAAAGAAATCGTCGACTTTCCCGCGCCGTTAGGTCCAGTAATCAAAATATGTTCATCGGCATGTTCCAAAATCATTTCTTCCGCATCATAATCACGAATACCTGAAAATTGTAATCGCCAAGGGATCACAGGAATCCCTCCTTTTCATACAGATTATAGCGATTGAAAAACTTCATGACGTCTTCTTTTGACAGCTGACTGGAGTGGCTAAATTCGACCATTCGGTGTAAAAATGAATCTGAAAACATATTCACTCCAATGGCTGTCAGGCGGTAGGCATCCTCTGTATCCGAACCAACATGAATTTCAAGCGCGCCTATTTTTCGCAGCGTATCGATTGCCAGTTGTATACGCCGGCTGCCTTTCTTCATCTCATGACCGAATGCTTCGAGCAGCTGGGTCAGCAAGGTATACTCATGTTTCAATACTTCCTGCTGATAAAACATGAACAGCAGGACGGCAAGTGCTTCTTCCGATAATGTATGACGCGCAGACCGGGCGGGGACGCGCAGCATGACGACGACCTGATCACGTTCTTCATCATAGATCAACCGGTAATACCGTCCGACAGCCTGATTGACACGAGATAAAAACGAATGAAAATACGCATCTTCTTTACTTACACCAAGCAATTTTTCCACTTCTTTGCGCGACAATCCAAAGTTATTTGCACGGATGGTAGCGCTTGAAGAAAAGAGAATGGACATAAATGTCTGTTCTTCCCGGTTCGTTAACACACTGCGCAGTGATTGCAGACTATTTAACGAGAAATCTTCACTATTGTCGTTTTCGAATGCTGAATTTTCGGTCGTCATCTTGAATCCACTCCCACTCTTTCTCTATTTCCCTCACGTCTTCTTTCGGCTCTATCTGAATTCTTTTATTCGCTTCCAGTGCCGCAATTCCGAGAAGCTGACGAATCGCGTCCCCCCATTCTGATGAACTTGTTTCAATAATCGTTTCTTCTATTTCTGCTTTACTTTTTCGTTCCAAATATTCCTCAATCTTTTCTGTATCAATGCTCGCCTTCGTCCGCAGCCAGCTCGCTTCATCCACTAAATCATCAATCGATTGAACTTCCAGCGTTTCCTGTCTGAATTCTATATGGTGCGGTGCTTCCATTTCTGCAACCACAGGTTCATAGTTCTCCAGAAATTCGATTCCGCTTTCAATATCAGTATGGGATAGAGGACTTGCATATTTTACTGGCATCCAAATGCCGTCAAGATCCTCTCCATCATACTGTCCTTGATCCATAAAGCTAAAGAGCTGATGTGCATTCGGGATTTCAGATTCCAGAGGAGGATGAAACATTTTGCTAATAAATGTCCGAACTTTTTCAGGAGAAATCACGGTTTTGAGAGGTGTTTGCTGAACATTCATAAACTGCAGATACTTATTAATCATGCCAAGAGATAAGCTTGTCCCTTCCGCAAGTACACCTGCACCGCTTTGCATTAAATTACTGAGTACCAAACTATCCTCAATTGTTTGAAACTCATTAAATCGTTCGTGCAACTTGCGTTCTAAATCTGCCATCAACGTATGGATTACTTCGAGTTGTGGCAGCGCATTTCGATCAGCCAACAGTTCCAATTCGCGTTCCTTCAACGTTTCATTGGCATCTTTCACGTTACGGATCATACTGGCAATGACATTTCCTCCCGAAATCCCTTTATCATCATAGGCTTCGCTGATCTCGGCATCTCTCCTGGCCTGAAACAATGAACGGCCGATATCATCCTCTAAATAATAAGCGAGTGAATCGTTAGCAAGCCGTGTCAGAGAGTGCATCATCCGTTTCCCAACACTCATCATTTTAATTTGATGCGTTTGTTTACTGATCCAATTATTGCTCGAGAGAATCGTAACAACTTGATTTACACGCGCTTTAGATGGCGGATCTTCATCACGATAACGGGCCTGATAGCGATAATACAGTGTATCTGCGCTATCAATCGGTTCAGACAGACCATATGCTTCTTCATGAATCAATTCAATAATACGTAGAAATCGCAGCATCTCTAATGGCGATTGGAAAACTGCTTCTGAAGATAAATCCTTCATCACACCGGCTAATGAAATAATATCGCGCATCGCCCGTGTCATCTCAGGCTGATGTTCATCCATATTGAAGATGGAAATTACTTGTTGATCCACTTTCTCCATTCTTCCGGACCTCCTAACGTCATTTCTTGTTCTGCTTCCGGAACAGTTTCAGACCATTCCAGATATTCTTGATAGGACGTAAAGACATTTCTTTCATTGCCGATAAAACGAACGGAAATCTCTTCGGTCAATTCTGCTAAATCTCTGGCTATAATCCTGCCTGCCGCATCATAATCTACCCAAATCACAATTTGCTGAATGGATGAATTCCGACAGATTTGCTGAATTAATTTTCGATGCGCTCCTCGCACCTGCCCGTCCACTCCGATGATCAGTGAGGAGGTATCTGCTAAAAAATCAAGTTCTCTTGCCATTCTTGTCAGCACCGCACGATTCTCCACCAACCATACAACCTCTGCGTCCGTTACATAGATTTCATCCATCACCGCAATTTCGGTTGTCGCATGGACAGTTCCAGCTGAATAATGCGAAAGCTGTCCCGTTAAGTTTCCCGTAAAAAAGATGGGAACAATAGAACCTGTACTGACAATCCCTATTTCACTGATCGGCGCGTCAATCCATTTTTCAATTCTGCGGATAAAATCATCACGATACGAATCAAACACTTTTGATCCGCCAATCCGCCTAAAATAGGTCGCCCCAATTTCTTTAAACTCCATTTGAGATTGCTGGTTCCTTAACTGAAGATACGCAAGTAAAAACTCCGTAAACTTCCGGACTTTTTCTTTTCCCCAGGATTCTTCATCTTTGGTATCAACAACAAAATCGTTGATATGGCGGATGAACAGCAAGGGAAACTGTATGTTTGATTTTTCAATCTCCTGCAGCAAGGTTTGGCGCAATAGATCATCCGCCTCCATTGCTTCCAGCTTTTTCACCCGTTCATATTCTTCAAGCCCGGGCCCCATGCGAAACACCGTAGAGTGCGGTGTTCGGCCATCAGATTTAAATCGTATCTCTTGAATTAACCAGCCTTTACGCAAAGCTTCTTGTATTAATTTGCTTGAAATAGCCAGTGAGGTTTTCTTGGAATTCGGCTTGAGCTGTAATCTTAGAATATCGCTGGGAGGATGAACATCATACTCGCCAGCCGCCAAGACATTACCCAATACTTTGTACGTGCGCACTGTCCACTTCTGAATTTCCCATTCGCTTTCGCTAATCTGCTGAATTGACTCTCCGGCTTTGCAAATGTATGTTTCCAGAAATTCTTTCACTGTTTTCATGATCACAATCTCCATTTCACCTCTTGACTATAGAAGCCTAAATAGTTAACCTAAAATAGTTAGTTTGCTTTGCTCAATAATCACCTTTAGAAATGTAACTACCGCTAATCTATGTATAGGTACAGGATATCATATTTTTAATGAGCCAATCTGAAAAGAATTGGAAACTGAATAGTTAACAGAAAAAAGCCATCACTCGACAATATGAGTAATGGCTTTTCTAGCAAGTCGCTTTATGTTTATTCTTTTTCGTCTACCTCTTCTTCAATTGCAACAGGTACTTCGCTGGCATCAACATTAGTACGAGTATGGAAATTCGCTATATTCTCTGCTGACATGTCACCGAAATCTTTTACCATCCAACGCATCCAGCCAAAAATCATTACTAGCATGATAAGGATGACAGGAACACCTGTGATTATGGCACTTGTTTTAATTGTATTCAGATCGGCTCCTATAAAAATCATAGTTAACGGAACAATCGCCAACATGACACACCAGAAAAGCCTATGCATTGGATGTGGCTCTTCATTTTCACGAAGACCTGGAGTCGCTGTAGATGCCATTGTGAAAGCAGCCCCGTCCAATGTTGAAGCCAAAAACAATACAGATACTAGAGCAAATAGAATCATAAAAATACTGCTGAATGGCAGCGTCTGAAGAACTTCAATGATCGCAGCATTATCGTTACCTGCAGCAAGCATCCCCACCATATCGACTGCTCCGCTAAGCTGTCTATCAATTGAAAGGCTGCCAATTACACCGAAAAAGAAAAAGCAACCGATACTGCCGCTCACTAAAGTATTCAAAATAACTGAACGAATGGTGCGGCCTTTGGAAACTTTCGCGATGAATATTCCAGTAAATGGTGCATACGTAATCCAATACAGCCAATAAAAAATTGTCCAAGATTGAGGAAATCCTGTTTTCCCAATAGGATCAGTAAACAAACTCATTTGAATAAAGTTCTGAAGCATCTGTCCTAACGCATTTGTGCTATTTGCAATGATAAATAGCCCTGGTCCTACTATAATGATACCTATACAAAATAGTATGGCTAATTTAGTTGTCCAGTCAGAAATCCTGGCCATTCCTTTTTGGAGACCGATATACGAACTTAACGAATAAACAACTGATATTAATAAAATTAATATTAAATTCATCTTAAATGAAGGTGTCAAACCTAGTACTGAACTTAATACACTTGAAACTAGAGGCACTGATACACCTAACGTAATACTGAGACCACCAAAGCAAATGAAGATAAACATGATATCAACAATTCTTCCGATAATCCCTTTCTGCTTAATACCTGTAATCGCACTTACGATAGCGCTTAAGCTTAATCCTTTATTTTTTCGAATATAAAAATGATAACAGATAGGCAAACCGACTAACGCATATAGTGTCCATGCGCTGATGCCCCAGTGAAACATATTATAGGGTAAAGCCATTTCAAATGCTCGCTGGGAATTCGGCTCTATTCCTAAACCTGGTGTGCCAATATAATACGCCCATTCGATAAATGCCCAATAAACAGTCGCGGATCCTAAACCACACGCAATCATCATAGAAACCCATTTAAAATTTGTATACTCAGGAACTGAATTCCCTAAACGAATCTTACCGAATTTGCTTATAGCTACATATGCAAGTAATGCAATACCCAAGAAAGTAAATAGCAATGTACCAGAACCGAACCAATCAGTCATTGAACCGAAGATCTTATTGGCTACTCTTTGTGATTCCTCTGGTTTGAAATATAAGAAACCTACTACGAGTAAAACGAGAGACATACTAAGAGTAATCAGCAACTTATCTATTTTTTTTGTCATATAAATTCCCCATCTATATAAGAGTATTTTACTTTAAGTTTAATTATTGCTTATCGATAATTACCAATTCACAAAGTTCATATAGCTTGCTGTTGAGGTTCATCAATTGACACGATACTTTTTAATCAACTCTTCATCAAGCTCAACGCCAAGTCCGATGCAGTCTGGCACTGAAATGTATCCGTTTTCAAACGGAAGTAAGTTTTTCACTAAATCAGTAAACAGTGGACTATCGCTCTGGGAATATTCCATTAAATCTCCCTCTTGCGTTGCAGCTAAAAACTGTACAGTTGCTGCCAGAAGAATACCTGTACTAAAACCATGCGGGACGAGTTTGGTTCCGTTCATTACGGCTAGATCGAAAATCTTTCGCATTTCACTGATACCACCGCAACGCGTGATGTCTGGCTGAACAATATCAGGTTGTGCGTATTCAAGAAAATCCTTAAATTCGTATCGAGTTGTTAATGATTCTCCGCCAGCAATTTTCGCACCTGTAAGTCCCGATAATTTTGCATAGCCTTTCATATCATCTGCTAAGATTGGTTCTTCAATCCAGTTCAGATTAAACTTTTCGAGACGTTTGAACATCTTCGCAGCTCGTCCATACGTATTCCATTTTGACGCAAGATCGATTTGCAATTCGAATTCATCGCCTACTTCCTCACGAATAGCCTTCACAATTTCATAATCGACATCATCATAATCACCCATCACGCCGCCACCGAATTTCAAGCTTGTAAATCCTTGTTCTTTTAGCTTCTTGGCAATTTTCTTATTTTCAATCGGTTCTTCAACAGGAATGAACGTACCATACGCTTTTATTTTTTCTCGATATTTCCCGCCAAGCAACATATGAATAGGTACTTGGTAAAATTGAGATGCAATGTCCCATAAAGCAATATCAATTGCGCTGATCGCATGGATTCCTGCGCCACGTCGTCCTAGGTAATTGGAACCCCAATACATCTTGTCCCAAAGTTTTTGGATTTCCAAAGGGTTTTCTCCAATCAAAAGTGATTTCAATCCGCTGCAATATAAATTGGAACTTGGCGCTTCAATGACTGCTCTTGCAACCATTGGAGACGTATCACTTTCACCGATGCCGACTAAACCGGTATCCGTAGTGACTTTAACGAGCAGGGCATCTTCTCCCCACGTACATTCTTGATCCATTGGCGGTACTCTGAGTTCAATTACCTCTATGTCTACTATTTTCATTTCAATAAACCGTCCTTTTTACTTTTGAACTTAGTTATTTCCCTTAAAATAACTAGTATAATTTGCTATACTATAGGTTGGCAGAGTCTTCTAAAATATGATGGTTGCCGCCGCATATTCCTCTAGGAGATTCTGTCATTTTATTATTTTAAGCCGCTACAGTCACATACGATTTTATAAATTGCTGATTGCTCTACCAATTTCCAATCCATTTCAATCCCTAAGCCATTACCAATAGGCGCATGAACATATCCATCTGCATCTGTCCGAATTGGATTTTTCACAGCGAATTCCAACGGTTCTACAGGGACTGCTTGTTCGAAAAATAAACAATTGGTATACGCAAGCATTACATGTAGATTCGCAGCTTGGGAAAGTGTATACCCCCATGATTGCAGTTCCACCGTCATTGAATTCGCCTCTGCAAGACCCATTACTTTTCTAGTCTGCGTAATACCGCCTGCTAAGGTTGTATCCACCCTTACACTCGACCAACAACCGTTTTGGATGCCTTGCTCCAGTTGATTCATATGAAGCAATGTATTACCCGCAGCGAGAATAGGAATTTGAACTCTTGATCTCAATTCTTGGTATCCTTTCAAATCGGTATCAGGTAAAGGAGCTTCAAACCACACATAACCAAGCCTTTCCAACTCATTTGCTACATACAATGCTTCTTGCCTTGTATAAGAGCTTTCCACATCCATCATAAATTTCAATCCTGAATTCTTAAAGACATCATGAATGGCATAGGCTAGCGCCAAATCTTCCTCAGCTTTGCACCATGTATGGAATTTAATATATTTATATCCCTGTTCTTTTAATTCATGAACATACTCTATATATTCTTCAATACTTGAAAGAAATGGTGTGCTCGCATAAGATAGAATTTTGTTACGCGCCCCTCCCAAAAATTGATACAATGGCATCTTTGCATACTTTGAAACTAAATCCCATAACGCTATGTCAATTGGTGATTGAGCTTCCGGCGTCATTTGAACACATCTGCTCGCCAACAAGTTATAAAGTTCTTCCCTCTGAAGTGCAGATTTACCGATCAAAAAAGGAATCAAATGTCTAATCGATTCAGCTAAACTTTTATCAGGGCATCCTTCTGTCCATGATATCGCCCCGCCGAATCCTTCATATCCATCAGTTGTTTGTATTTTCACAATCGTATTCGTTATTGTTAGATCAGCATAATGCGAAGAGGTTTTATATTTTGCTTCTGGACCTGCCACTACATTGACTTCTATTTTAGAAATTTCAAGTTTTGTCAAAATACTCTTTCCTCCAAACCCTTCAATAAGAACAACCTGAATTTCAATTCAATAAATAAACGTCAGGTATGTTTGTATCAATGATATGTTTTCGAAGCGCTTCCACAGCATCTTCAACCGAATCCTCTGTAATTAGAATTTCTACTAATTCTTCGTGATCTTTCATCCATTTTTCAAGCGTCCCTGATTTGCTATTCTGATAAACAAAGTGCAATCGAATTCGATGTACAATGCTTTCCCATATTCTAATTACATTTTCTAATTCAGAGGAAGTCACAATCAATTCATGCAGTTGAATATCCAAGTCAATGAATGTCGGCAGATCATCATAGTTTACCGCCTTTTTCATATTTTCCACAATGCCTCTGAATTTCTCTCTATCCGCGTCTTCCCAATTAGCAAATCCTTTTTTCAATGCGTACGTCTCAATTTGAACACGCATTGGAATAAGTAATTCCATTACTTCTTCTTGAGAAATAGTAGCTACCCTAGTGTCTTTGTAAGGAGAAGAAATTAGTAAACCCTCTAATTCCAATAGCAAAATGGCTTCGCGTACAGAAGTACGACTAACTCCCAGATCTTGTGAGAGACGACTCTCCGTGATCTTTTCACCAGCTGATAATTTCCCTTCATAGATCAGACTTCTGATTTCCTGTGCGATCCTATGCTTTAAAGAGAACCTCGATAAATCTTTACTCACGATATTCCTCCTTCCAACATACTTTTTGTCTGATTGTCGACAATGTACACATTCTGATTATACTGACTCACTTGTGTTTTGTAAACATCATTTATAATATTAAGAATGTATTTAACAATCTCATATTAAACAAAAAGCAACCCCAATCCTCAACTTCAGGAATGTGATTGCTTTATAGATATGTTTATGACTCTCATATAAGCGTTTTTTTATACAATATTATTTCACCTACACTATTTCCTCACAATCGACACGGTCAATCCGTCTCCTGTCGGAATAAGCAGCGACTCTAATTTAGGATGGTTTGCCACATAGGTATTGAATTTCTTCATCGTTTCTGTATGGCGTCTTGTTTCAGTTCCGCCAGCCACGCTGCCCCCTGCTAGTACATTATCAGCAACGATTACTGCGCCAAGTTCCGCGAGCTGTAAACAGAGGTCTAAATATTTTTCGTAGTTTTCTTTATCTGCATCGATGAAGAAGAAATCAAAGCGTTTTTGACTATCGATAAGTAATTGAAGATTTTCAAGTGCTTCTCCAGTCATATAAGTCACTTGATCACCAAAACCTGCTTTTGTCAGATTTCGATGAGCCAGCTCTGCGTAAGATTGCTGCAGTTCTAAAGAAGTTACCTTGCCCTCCCCAGTAAATCCTCTAGCCAGACAAATTCCACTGTACCCTCCAAGAGCACCAATTTCCAGAACATTTTTTGCTTTGGACATGGAAACCAGCATCGTCAGCAATTTCCCGGAACTCGGCGATACCGAGATAGACGGCATTCCGTTTTCTTTTATGGACTCCATCACTTCCTTCAGCAACGCATCTTGCGGTGAAAAAATTTCATCTATATATTTATTAACCTCTTTCATTCCGACCCATCCCCTTCTTTTCGTTACTGACTTAATCCTACCTCAGATTGCTTGTTAAAGTGAAGTTAGATGCAGCATTTGCGAATAGAAGTGCTCTATGATCACGAATGGGCCGCATATGATCAAGTGCGGGGGTGACATGAGCGTGAGCGGTTGCTCTATGATCGGCTCGCGGCGGCGTATGAGCATGCAGACAGAGTCTATGATCACAAAGAGAGTTTGTATGATCATTCAGAATGAAATCGCACAGCAGAACTCTGATTTTGCCACATAAAAAAGCAGTTCAAAGTATAAGCTTTGAACTGCCATCCCGTATACTTGCTCACACAACATCCGGCGTTGCAGACTGCTCTGCCGGCACCACCGATTCAGGTGCTTCCACCAATGCATAGCGTTCCCACGCCCTGCTCTTCCAACGCAGCGCCATACTGACTGCACGAATCCATTCATCCGTTGCAATCGCCAGCCATACGCCGATCAATCCTAAATCCATCACAAACACCAGGAAATAACCAAGTGGCAAACTAATGAGCACCATCGAAATCGCACCCATCAGCACAGGAAATTTCGCATCTCCAGCTGCACGCAATGAATTGATGATGACCATATTCACCGTCCTGCCAGTTTCCAGCAGACATGACAGCAATAATACCTTGGCGCCAAGCTCGATGATCGCTTCATTATCTGTAAACAGGCGCATGAGCGGATAGCGGATGGTCATGACAATTACCACCATGACCGCTGTCATGACAAGCGCCCGGCGAAGCGACTTCCACACTTGATGGTAGACTTCTTCCTTCTGTCCGCTGCCGACCATCCGGCCTGTTATAATCGACGTGCCAAGCCCAATCGCCAATGCGAATAAATAACTGAACATCGACACATTCGTCGCATACTGCCGGGCAGCCAGCGCCTCCGTTCCGAGATACGTCACATAATATAAGAACACAATCTGGCATGCCTGATAAAGCACTTGTTCGAATGCAGACGGCAGACCAATGTGAAGGATTTTTCCGATATACTCCTTTGACCATGTAAAATAGAACTTAAAATCTATCCGGTAATCCAGCACCTTGTACAATAGCCATAGAAAGAATACGACTGCCACAAGCCGGCTGCCGACAGACGAAATGGCCGCCCCTTTGACGCCGAGTGCGGGCATACCAAACTTACCGAAAATCAATGCGTAATTCCCGATGACATGAATGATATTCATTCCCAATGAAACAAACATCGTCTGCTTGGTGAAACCGTGCACGCGGATAATTGCCGCCAGCGCGTTAATAATTGCCTGCAGGAAAATCCCTCCGCCGACGATGACTAAATACGCTTCTGCATGGGCAAGCACCTCGCCCTGTAAATTCATAGCCCGCATCATTTGGCTTGTGAACAGCAAGAATACTCCGCTGATGACCAAACCTGCCAATAAATTAAGCGACACGGCGAGTGCCGATATTTTCGCGGCTTCGATATAACGCCGTGAACCGAGATACTGGGCAACCACGATGGCTGCCCCATTCCCTACTACTTCCAATACCAAAATCGCAATCTGTATATATTGATTTGCTGTACCGACGCCGGAAACTGCCTGATCCGACAGCGCACTCAGCATAAAAGTATCCGCCAGACCCATCAGCATAAACAAAAATAACTCAAGAAAAATAGGCCACGTCAAATGAAATAAACTCAGTTTCACCACGGGACCGTTTGCTGCTGCCATCTATTTATCGCCTTCTCTTCATTCAAAATCAAAACAGGAATAGCTTACCACGGAAGAAGGCGTGCCGGATATATACTTTTTCGTTTTATTGTGGATTTTTTATGTCATTTTCTTGCTTCTGTAACATAAAAAAACCCACAGCATATAAGCTGCGGGCGTGAAGACTAATTAATTATCGTGTATAAGAAAGAACTGCGTACTTGCTGAAGTTTTTCATAGCGCTTGTAGCTTCAGCCTTCTCTGCATATTCAAAAATCCGTACGTTTTCCTGTTCGAACAATGTGATAACCCACATGCTGTTCAGTCTCCTTTTTGATTGGCATTTTGATTTCCTTTTTCGGAAATGCATAACCAATTTCTTTTGTTACTCTTATCATACGCTTTATATTGGAGAAAGAAACCATCATGTGAAGGATTTCACAATTCATTCAAACTCAAAACGCTTACATTTGTCAGATTAGTGTCTGCAACCGGTTACTTCACTCTTTCCGTTATCCAGATTCGATATTTATCTGCCACCTTGCTGTATAAAGAAGCCAGCACTTGCTGGAACAGCATACCAAACACAACAGGCATCGCTACTTTGGGAGGGAAATAAGATGTGGCTATGACCACACCGACTGCAATGTTTCGCATGCCGCCCATGAACATAAACGTAGAAGAGATTTCAGGGTTCTTCCAAATGATATGTGATAGAGCCAAAGCGGCAGCATATCCCGAAGCTGCTAGGAAGAAAACCATGCCAACGATACCGACCAGTTCCCACGTAAACTTTTGAACATACGGTGCCACGGCACTCCCGTTAATTGCCACAATCCCGAATAAACTCAGCTTGGAAAAGGGAGCAAGTTTCGGAGAGAGTTTAGACGGAATTTTTCCTTTTGAACCTTCATTCAGCGCAATACCAAGAAGTGTCGGCAGCAGTACCATCCATATTAAATTCATGATTAGTGAACTTGTGTCGATTGTAATCCGCTCACCTGCAACTACATGAAGGATAGCAGGCATTACGATAGGTGCGAGCAGTGTATCCACCAGAATAATTGACAGGCAAAGGGGCAGATTACCTTTCGTCAGCGTTACCCAGATGACGCTAGTAACGCCTGTCGGGACAGCAACCGCCAGCACAAAACCAACCGTCAGCAGTTGATCATTAAAAACCAGGCTGGACAGGAAGTATGCCCATGCCGGCATGAGAATATGGAGGAATGCAATACTGATCAGCACAACGCCAGGATGCCTTACGACCATGCGGGTTTCCCGAATATTCATATTCAGACTGCCGGCAAACGTAATGAAAGCGAGCAGCCAGGAAACGAGGAACAACAGCTGCTCCCCGATTTGATGAAACAAGACACCCAGGATTAAACTGAGAGGGGTCAAAATAGCGATTCTTCTTTGCAGAAACGTATTAACTTTTGTTAGCATACATCGATTACCTTCTTTATGAAATGAGCAGCAAACTGCAACTATTGTTTATCCATTACATTACATGGACGAAATTCTGAACACAAGTCCAACGATTTTTTATAATAGAAAAAAACCTGCAGCTATAAAACGCTGCAGGCACGGTGCACTGTAATTATCTTGTATAAGAAAGAACTGCATATTTGCTGAAATTCTTCATTGCGTTTGTTGCTTCAGCCTTCTCTGCATATTCAAAAATCCGTACGTTTGCCTGTTCGAACAAAGTGATAACCCACATGTTGTTCAGTCTCCTTCTTGGTTTGTATTTTGATTCCCATACAGGAAATGCATAACCAACTTCTTTTGTTACCCCTATCATACTATCTTTTCTGTGCAAAGAAAGTAGCTTGTGAAGGATTTCACAATTCATTCAAACTCGAAACGCTTACATTTGAATAGTCTGTGACAAGTGGATAAACATGGTTTAGCGGTATTCCAGTTTTCCTAACGTAATATTAACCAGTCACAGCCGGATAAACATCACATATACTACTATCAGTAAGCACAATGAAAGGAATGATTCCCTCGAATTATCAAATCCCTTATCTCATGTTCAACTGTTGTATGCCGGTTTATATTCCACTTTGTAACAATATGCATTCTTACCGTTATCCTACGCAGCCGTCATATACAACTAACGCACCCTCTCCGTCAGCAACCATAACTGATTATGGTCCTTCCCCATTTGTCGTCAACATCGAAGAGGCGGCAAAACAAAATAACACATTTCGCACAGCACTATGGACAGGAGAATATCTGCAGCTAACTTTAATGAGCTTAGAAGTTGGCGAAGCCATCGGATTAGAAATGCATCCTGATGTTGATCAATTTATTCGGATCGAAGCAGGTGAAGGACTTGTCCAAATGGGAGATAGAAAGGAGCAGCTGGATTTCAAGCGCAAAGTATATGATGACTTCATTTTCATCATTCCAGCCGGCAAATGGCATAACCTCACGAACACAGGTACACAACCGCTAAAATTATATTCCATTTATGCTCCACCGGAACACCCTTACGGCACTGTACACGCAACGAAAGAAATTGCACAAGCTGCAGAGTATCACAATGGATGAATAAAAAATACACGTCTCCGTTAGTCAAGAGACGTGTATTTTTTATTCATAGTACGTGTTTTTGCTGTTCCTGAAGTAACCCCATCTTCTGCTTGTGCATCACATGGTTCTCTCCCCATTCATGCATCGCTTCCAAAATAGGTCCCAGCGATCTGCCGTAATCTGTCATCGAGTACTCTACTTTCGGCGGCACTTGCGGATAGACGACGCGCTGAATGATGTCTTCCTCTTCCAACTCACGAAGCTGTTTCGTCAGCATTTTTTGTGTAATCCCAGGCATGCTGCGCTTCAGTTCACTAAAACGTTTCGTCCCTTCATGAAGCAAATGAAGCAAGATCACAGGCTTCCACTTTCCCACCACAATCTCCAAGGCTTCTTCTACTTTGCATTGCGATACTTCTATTTTCATTCTGATTCCTCCAATAGTATCTTTTCGTATACTATACAACTTAAAAGTGGGTACTTCTCCATTTCATCATTACATCTTATACTAACAGAGAAGCCAATAAAAATATATGGCTGTATGCAAAATAACGGAGGTTTTGATAATGTCAAAAACATTTACAGAAGCAGTGGAGAGCCGGCGTTCTGTTTACGCAATCAGCGGTGAACCGGTTATTTCCGATGAAAGAATTGAAGAACTCATTGTACATGCAGTTACACATACACCATCCGCATTTAATTCGCAGTCAGGACGTGTAATCGTGCTGCTTGGTAATTCCCATAAAAAGTTATGGAAAATCACGGAGGATACGCTGCGTAAAATAGTTCCTGCCGAAAGATTTCATACCACAGAAGAACGCATAGCGTCGTTCGGCAGCGGATACGGTACGGTCCTGTTCTTTGAAGACATGGCACTGGTCGAATCACTGCAAAACCAGTTCCCAGCGTACAAGGACAACTTCCCCATCTGGTCGCTGCAGTCTTCCGGCATGCTGCAATACGTCATCTGGACATCACTTCAGGAAGAAGGATTTGGTTCCAGCCTGCAGCATTATAATCCATTGATCGATGACGAAGTGAAAAGACAATGGGAAGTTCCTGATTCGTGGAAACTGATCGCACAAATGCCTTTCGGCAAGCCATTAATGGAAGCAGGCGAGAAAGAAATCAAGCCAGTGGAAGACCGGCTGAAAGTATTTAAATGAAGTGAGCTATCCACCACTTAACACCCTTCCTTTCGGGTTGTGTGAAGTGGGGGCTTCTCGACTTATCATCACTTTTAATAGCTGATGAAAACGGATCGAGCTATCCCTCTTGTTCCAAGGATTGTTGTTTAGTTTTATGGTCATGCCAACCTTTAACTTGCCTTCGTTTTTGACGTTGATGACGGCTTTCTAATTCCTGTCGCGTACGAATCCACACCTGCAGAAGAAAGCACCATTCAGAAAGGGCTACCTGTTTTATGTATCTACATCTGGAGCAGGTTTTGTTCAAAGGGAACCACTTGCTGATTATGACAAGTTGCTTCCTTTATTCAACTATATCTATTGCGATAAAGTTGTATAGTTTTGAAAAGCAACTGAATTTTATTTAAAAACGAACAATCAAGAAATTAAATAAGACACTCTATAGAGAGACTGCTTACGAAGTGTCAACTCTATAAAGTGTCTTTTTATTCTATACAAAATCTAAAATAATTAGTTACCGCCTAGTTCTTCTTATTCATCTGTCAACTTATGAACTGACCAAACCGTTCCAGTATCTGTTCCCCCACCAATGTTGAGAGAAATCCCCAAACCACTTGCTTCATAGAAGATAGCAATTTGTTCGCCAGCATTCAGATGCACATCCCCTGTTAAAGTAACGGTTCCATTTCCTAGAATCGCTCGCAATGTTAGCAACAAGGCTATATTGACATTCAAAACCGGGAATAAGCCTGAGAGTAGATCAACCGTTGGGACTGGTGAATACTTTCTAATGACAAACGCTGGATTAATTCCAGCTCCTAAGCTAACGTTCAGCGCTGCAGTTGTAGTATAACTTAATATCGCATTAATCGTATATCTTCCCGTTTCCGGAACGGTGTAAGTGCCGGTCGCAGCATCAAACCCACTTCCAGTATAATTCGGATCTGTAACTACCCAGCCTCCTAGTTGTTGGCTTCCTGTAATAGCGGTCGGTGTTCTTCTGGCCGAGAAACCAACTTCCGCAACGGTAGGACCAGTTGCGCCGGTGGCTCCTGTTGGGCCTGTCGCTCCTGTTGCTCCCGTTGGGCCTGTCGGGCCTGTCGGGCCTGTCGCTCCCGTGGCTCCGGTTGGACCTGTTGCTCCCGTGGCTCCCGTGGCTCCTGTTGGACCTGTTGAGCCTGTCGCTCCTGTTGCTCCTGTTGGACCTGTTGGACCTGTTGCACCTGTCGCTCCTGTTGCACCTGTCGCTCCCGTTGCACCTGTTGGACCTGTTGCACCTGTTGCACCTGTTGGGCCTGTTGCTCCCGTGGCTCCGGTTGCACCTGTCGCTCCCGTTGCACCTGTTGGGCCTGTTGCTCCCGTTGGACCGGTTGCTCCCGTTGGACCGGTTGCTCCGGTCGGACCTGTTGGGCCTGTTGCTCCCGTGGCTCCCGTGGCTCCTGTTGGACCTGTTGAGCCTGTCGCTCCGGTTGCTCCTGTTGCACCTGTCGCTCCTGTTACACCTGTCGCTCCCGTTGCACCGGTTGCACCTGTTGGGCCTGTTGCTCCCGTGGCTCCGGTTGCACCTGTCGCTCCCGTTGCACCTGTTGGGCCTGTTGCTCCCGTTGGACCGGTTGCTCCGGTCGGACCTGTTGCACCTGTTGGACCTGTTGGGCCTGTTGCTCCCGTTGCACCAGTTGGACCTGTTGGGCCTGTCGGGCCTGTCGGGCCTGTTGCTCCCGTGGCTCCGGTTGCACCTGTCGCTCCCGTTGCACCGGTTGGGCCGGTCGGACCTGTTGGACCTGTCGCTCCGGTTGCTCCAGTTGCACCGGTTGGACCGGTTGCTCCGGTCGGACCTGTTGGACCTGTTGGGCCTGTCGCTCCCGTTGCACCGGTTGGACCTGTTGGGCCTGTCGCTCCCGTTGCACCGGTTGGGCCGGTCGGACCTGTTGGACCTGTTGGGCCTGTCGCTCCGGTTGCTCCCGTTGCACCTGTTGGACCTGTTGAGCCTGTCGCTCCGGTTGCTCCCGTTGCACCGGTTGGACCTGGTGGACCTGTTGGACCTGTCGGACCTGTTGGGCCTGTCGCTCCGGTTGCTCCTGTTGCTCCGGTTGGACCGGTAGCTCCCGTCGGACCTGGTGGACCTGTTGGACCAATATCTCCACTAGGAATAATAGATGTGACCCTGCCCAATTTTGTGTCCAAAAGGAGTTCTTTCTTTATGACAGTAGATAGCATTTCTTGTACTGAGTCATTTACAGCGAACAATTCTTCAAGTGTAGCCGTTTGACTAAGACCAGGTATGGTACCTAATGCATACTGAATTTTTTCTCCTTCCGCATTAATAATATGCGCAAGACCCAGTTCCTCCATTGCTATTGATGCTAAAAGCAAATTGATTACATCGTTTCGATCAATGGTGATATTCGGTGTAATATTAGGAATATTCGGTTGTGACATATTAAAACCCCCTTCTCATTTTGTAGAACGCCATGCAGGTTAACCTTTCATGGCGTTCTCATGCATAGTTTATTCTTTGCGGTAGAAAGAGATTGTACAATTGGACCGGCAAAACAGATTTCGCTTATGACACGGCTTTCTAAAGTTAATAAACGCCTTTTGCGTCTCTATTTTAAATAGCACCTTTCCCTCTTAACTTTCCTGACTTTCATTAAATTCGGAGGAATTAGCCTAATAAAGTTGGTAACTACCCTATATAACTTCACATATGATACATGGCATCGCACCTGATTTAGCATGGGACCATTTCAATCAGGTTCAAATAAATGTAATGACTATGAAAAGGAGTGAATAGTATATGTCGATGCCGAATATTCCAAATATCACGCCGGATATTTCATTGGAACGCTGTAAGACTATCGAGCTCTTATTGAATTCAATAGCGCTAGAGGAAATTGCTTTATCTCATGTTATGAATGCGGAGGCGGAGAAGCTCCAACTTTTTTTAGCAAAACATTCGGGTTGTATCGAGGATGTTTGGAAAATGAATAATAGCATTAACAAAACACTGAGAACCATCGTCAAGTCGCAAATGCTTTTACAGTTTAAACTGGAAGATGTATTAGAACTTGATTGTGACAGTTGTAAACCTTGTAGACCTTGTAAACCTAAACCCCGGAATTGCTGTCACAAAGGCACGTCAAATTCAGACTGTCATTGTAACTGCAGCTCTGCAAAAAAAGATGGAAAGCACAACTCTCATTAATACAATCATCCTGTTTTGAAAGAAGGGATAATTATGAAATGCTTGGAATCAGATTCGCAATCTATTTTTTCAGAAAGCGAATCTCATTTTTTACATGCCGTACCTAATTATCTCCAACTCCTGATCACTCATTTGCACTCTTTCGAAGTTTCCACTGACGAGAGTCAATTATCCAATCTAGAAACAACACTCATCTCATCTTTAGCTTTAATTGAACATATTCATGCGTACTATTTTCATCGCAAAGTTCTTATAGGAGGAAAGCAGTTTTTTCTAAATGGAAGAAACATACAATTCGTGATGCAACAGTTCCAGCAAGAGCTATGGAGTTGCACATTTGTTCATCAAAAGTGCAAACAGCATTGTGAAAAAATCCTCAATCAAATTCAATCCTATTATGATTGTGACTTTGTCATTTTTATCAAAAAGGCTCCTTCAGTAAAAACCGCTTGGATATCCGAGAAAATTCTAGATATTCGTTATGTAAAAGGAGATAGATAGATGAAAAAAAATCCAATGATCAGTTTATGTATGATCGTTAAAGACGAAGAAGACCGAATAGAAACATGTTTGAAAAGTGTGAGCGGAATAGCAGACGAAATTATCATTGTTGATACGGGATCAACGGATCAGACAATAAAATTATGCCAGCAATTTGCGAACGTAAAAATTCTTTATTATGATTGGGATCAGCATTTTGCAAACGCCCGAAATTTCGGCATAAATCATGCGAGCGGCGACTGGATTTTATGGTTGGATGCGGATGAAGAATTGGATGTACTTTCTTGGGAAACAGTAAACGATCAACTAGCACAACAAGAAGAAGCAACCGTCATCCAATTGCCTGTTCTTAATTATGTTGGCGACCGTCTGCCGGTCCAACCTGAACTGGTTTTTACCTATTATCAGACACGATTATTTCGGAACTTTAAAGGCTACCAATTTTTTAATCGTATCCATGAAACCCTCAAATTGCCTGCAGATGCCAATATCGCATATTTAACAGCCAAAATTCACCACTACGGATATATCACGGAGATTGAAAGGAAGAAAGATAAAGAAACCCGAAATATTGAATTATTGCAACTTGATGCCGGAGAATTGGAAGAGAATCCATGGAACGCCTACCATCTGGCAAGCGAATATTACCGCAGGCAAGAATATACACAAGCATTTCAGTATTTGAATCTGTCCATCTATTCTTTCTTACAGAAAATGATCAAACCTCCCTCGATTCTTTATCGTTTAAAATATGCTATCTTAATTGAAACAAAAAGCTTAGAAGGAGCCTGGCCAAGTATCGAAAAAGCTATTGACCTCTATCCTGACTATGTCGATCTCCACTTTTTCAAAGGCACCATTCTCTTCGAAAAAGGAAGATATCAAGAGGCGCTGGAGGCTTTCGACAAATGCCTGGAATTAGGGGAGGACCATAAAGAACATTTAATTTGGCAAGGCACCGGCAGCTACTTAGCAATGGAATATAAGAATAAGTGTCAAAAAAAGATAGAAGAAGGATTATACGATAAAGGCGGGGAAACTTGAAAAGGGTACTCTATATTGGTTGGATTGGCTTTGAAAACTTAGGCGATGAATTGATGTATGATCTTTTTAAGGAGCATTTTGCTGTACTCGGCGAAGGATATTCTTTAGATTTTGTCAATGTTGAAATGAAATATTTGAAAAACGTTTCACCCGGCGACTATGATTTAGTTGTTCTTGGCGGAGGATCAATTTTAAACGGACCTGGCGTCACCATCTCGCCATACGTTATTGACTTCTTATATAATGCAGTAATGCTGAATAAAAAGGTGATGATGTGGGGGACGGGAATTGACTGGCTGCCCAAGTCTTCCATCTCTTTATTAGAAAATCCTCAGGAGCGTTTCCTATTAGACATTTCGGATCTCACAATGATGAAAATTCGAACTGTATTCTCTCAAAGTATATGGTCAGGGGTCAGGGGACCACTTACAAAAAAGATTTTCGATCAGATTGATCCAACTAACCAGATTGAGATTTCAGGAGATTCCGCATTTTTATTAAATTTGGAAAGGAAGAAAGTTCCAGAGCAAAAGATCATCGGGGTTAATTGGGGAACGAGCTTCAACAATGTTTACGGACAAAATGAGGAAAGTGTAGAAGACCAATTAGCCTTGGCTTTGCAAACATTAATCGCACAAGGCTATAAAGTACATTTGTATCTTGTCTGGCAGAAAGATATGGAGGCATCCGTCCGGCTGTATCACAAAATAAATGACAGCGATCACGTCACGATGCCAGTATTATATGATCAGAATGAATTAATGGAACGAATGCAGGACTTTGAATATACTATAAATTTCAAACTACATGCTAATTATCTTTCACTCGCAGCCCAAGTCCCGTTTATCGCCCTTGGATATCGTTTTAAAATATATGATTTCATTAAATCTATAGAAGCAGATTCATTAGTAGTCGACATGGATTCCGCAACCATCGCAGAAGATTTATTACAGGTCCATGAACAACTTCTATCCAATAAGGACACTTTTATGAGCAAAATTGAGACAAAGCGAAGTCTGTACGCACAAAGGCTGCTTGAACCCTTTGCAGCTAAACTCTATTTACACTGACAAACAAATTAGCAGGGACAAGATGGATTTCCATCTTGCCCCTGCTTTCTCTCTATTTCTCACGGTATTCTTCAAAAAAACTTTCATTATTCTTGATTACAGGATCCTCCGGACGATATTGCTTAGCAAGAAGATTTTGGTCAATTGCCGCTTGAACATCCCCTGTTTTCCAATAACAAACGCAAAGCTGCAAATGGGGATACCATGTGGAAAAACTTTTATTTGTAAACCCCATGTCCTCCTCTATTTCAATTTCCACTGCTGTTTTATACCAAAAAACCGCCTTTTGAAAAAGACCTTTCTCCTTATATATGTCTCCTATTCTGCATGCTGCTTCGGGACGAGGTATATCATATTTCAGTGTACTGACCAAAGCCTCCATTTCCTCTTTAGGTTGTTTTAAGACACGATAGCAATCGGCCATATACAAACAAGCACGAATGATATCCTCAACCCATCCTTTTTCCGTTGCTAAAAATTCAGCATACTGTTCTAGAGCCTTCTCGAAGCAGCCATGATCCTTTAGTTCATTCGCAAAATAAAAAAGATCTCTAGCTGTAAATTCCTCTCCTGCTTCACGTCTTTTTTCATAAATGCGCAAATTCCTGCCCTTAGATTGATTCTTCTTTTTCTTATTGGATTTCTTATGAGTGACAGAGATGTCAGACGTGAGTGTATTTCCGTTTACAAGCAGCACTTCATGGACAGGTCCGGTCCATTTAAAATTGCGAGCCCTTTTGACCAGCCTATTTCTTCGGAATGAAAAAGATGGATTTCCATACTCATCAAAAGCTACGTCATATAACATGGAGACCACATCAATATTCGGATCTATGCTCTCTTTTAAACGAGCCAGTTTCTCCCCGTCGACATTCAGCAGTACATCATCCGCATCCATCCATAAGATATATTCCTGTGTAGCTCGTTGAAATGCAAAATTCCTAGCAGCTGAAAAATCATCAATCCACTCAAAATCAAAAATTTTGTCTGTAAACTTTCTTGCAATTTCCTTCGTTCTGTCAATGGATCCAGTATCAACTATCACGATTTCCTCACATAAGTGCGCCACGCTATTCAAACACTGCTCTAGCACTTCTTCTTCATCTCTTACGATCATGCACAAACTAATCATACAAGTCTCCTTTTGGGTTATGCTCTCTCCTCATTATATGTGTAATATTAACAGCAGTACTGGGTAATGAATATGAGAGTATGGCGGTTATCTATCCTGTGGTTAGTACTTTTGAAAAAGTCTGAAGTTGTTGATGTGTTTCTCCGCAAAATCCCCAATTGAGCGGGGATTTTCTCTGTCAATCTAATGAAATTGCCGGTAATCTCTTTTGCGGTATCCATCCTAATTGCTATTTTTGACTATATTCTTGACGCCGATATATGTTGCATAAAAATACGCACCATATATGATGAAAAGGAGTAATGAACTTACTATAATGCTTTGGTAGTGAAAGTTGAAAATTTCATTAACTGCACTAATCCCAACTATTGAATGTATTACGGCCAGGCTTAAGGGGACTAAGAAATAAATTAAGCTCTGTCTCAAAATTGCTTTATTTATTAATTTTTCAGTAACACCGATTTTCTTTAAGGACTTATATCGTTCCAAACTATCACTTGCGTCAGATAACTGTTGTAATGCCATGACTGCCGCACTGGATATGATAAATATGAGACCTAAAAATAGACCGATGAATACAATGGTTGCTGCAAAACCATTTTCTTTATCTTCTATTTGTTCTCGTGTACTCCCAATAACTAAAGCAGGGGAAATGTCTCTATATTTGTCTTTCGAGAGATTATTGAAGAGAGTTGAAAATTTCTCTTCCGATTTCTCAAAACTTTTATTATCATACATCACATTAAAACTTGTAAATTCGGTTTGCAGACTTCCATCGAAATTGTCAGGAATTATGAAGTAAAAGAATTTATTACCGCCTGTGCTCTTGACATTCTCCTCTATAGGATAATCATTTTTAATCTTGTAAGCTTTATCTTCTATATGGACGATGTTCTCATTTTCCATATACTCAGGCAAGGCATCATTGACAAGAGCATAATTAGATACGATTAATACCTCATTCTCCTGTAAATCAAGGGGCTCTTGCCCTTTAAGCTGTATAATTGAATTATAATCAGATATTTTTACAGCAGATACAGCACCATCCAAATAATTATTCTGTAAATCAATTCGCTCCTGATTGTTTAAATACTCCGATAGTAATTCTTCTATCGTTAGATTAAGTTTGAATTCACTATAAAACGATTTCTTTTCATGATTACCGAATGTAAAGTTTATTTTATTTAAATATTCTTCTATATCATTTACCTTTGGGTCTTCATTATCATTATTAACCACGAGAAATGCAGACGCATCAAAAGGAGTACTCTCTTCTAAGTTTTTGTCGATAGTTCTTTTTAAATCAAACGCTGCAAATAAAAGGGCAATAGTTATAAACATCATAAGACATATGACAGTCATGGATAGAAAGTTCGTGTTGATCTTGTTGTTTATTTGTCTTAATACAAAAATATTTATATCCTTCAAATAAATTCTTTTGTTCTTTTGCACTATATGGATAAAGAAGTTAGAGAGACTGAAGAAGAATAACAAGGTTCCCATAACTCCCATTACTACAGTAACTGACAGCTCCGCATTGCCGGCAGATAAGCCGGTTTTTAAAATTCTGGCGTACGCAGTGACTAACAACGTCACGGAAGTGGCAAATATAATCAATGATACAAAAGAATTCTTGAGCTTAACTTCTTCGTTTTTCTTTGCCGCATTTAACATGTCAATCAATTTAAATTTCGAAATAGTAAACTGATTAAAAATCATTACCAGAATATATATTAATCCGAAATATATAACCGATTTACCGACTGCGTTCAATGAAATAATAAATTTATATTTATTCAAATCAACTGATAAGATGTTAGCTACCAGCAGCGAAAGACCCTGCGATACGATAATTCCAAGTAAAATCCCCGCCACAAGGGAAAGTGCACCTATTAAAAGGGTCTCAAAAATCAATATTTTCGAGATTTTACTTTTTGGCATCCCTAATGTCATATAAAGACCCAATTCTTTTTTCCGCTTTTTTATCAAGATTTTATTTGCATAAATGATCAGACCGCCAAGAATAAAAGAGACAAATACGGAGGTTCCCGCTATAAGCTTATTTAACGTTGATATAAAGTTGGCATTTTTATTTAATTCTAATATGGAGTTCTGGGAATTAATCGAATTGAAACTGTAAAAAATACATACGGCAAGAGTCAATGTCAGGAAATAAATTGTATAATCCTTAAAACTTCTTTTTACGTTGTTGATTGCAATTTTAAAGAACATTTCCTACATCGCCTCCAAGCAGAGTTACAACTTCAATTATTTTACTGAAGAATTCCTTTCTCGTCTCATTTCCGCGTATTAATTCAGTAAAAATTCGGCCATCTTTTATAAACAGAATTCTATTGGCATAGCTTGCCGTAAAGGAGTCGTGGGTAACCATCAGTATCGTCGAATGAAACTCTTTATTCAGCTTTTCAAATGAATCCAAAAGTAATCTTGAGGATTTCGAATCTAATGCACCAGTAGGTTCATCCGCCAGAATGAGAGAGGGCTCAGTAACGATTGCCCTTGCACATGCAACTCTTTGCTTTTGCCCGCCTGACATTTGAAAAGGAAACTTTCCGAGCATCTCAGTAATTTCTAGTTTTCTTGCCACGTCCTTAATCAATTTATCTATTTCCCTTACTTCTCTTCTTTGAATAGTCAAGGCTAAAGCTATATTTTCATAAGCAGTCAGTGTATCAAGAAGGTTGAAATCTTGGAATATAAAGCCCAGTTCATCACGTCTGAATTCTTCCAAAGCTTTTTTCTTTAGAGCCGTAATATCCTGGGTATTTATAATAATATTGCCCGTTGTAATATTATCAATCGTAGAAATGCAGTTCAAAAGAGTAGTTTTACCGCTGCCAGAAGGACCCATTATTCCTAAAAACTCTCCCTGATTAACCTTGAAACTAATATTGTCAATGGCTTTTGTAATATTACCTTTATTACCATAATACTTTTCAATCTTCTCAACGCTTAATATATTTTGCATGATTTCCCTCCACGGTTGTCGTTTTTTTAACTTCGATTAATCTCTATTCATCGTTATTTATTTCACGTCAAATTCTGCTTTTGCTTCGATAATTTTTGAACCCTTTACATAAATAGTAACACCGTAATGACCTTCTTCCAGACCTTCCGGGATTGTAAGTTTTGCTGAAAAGTATTTTGCTTTGTTACTAGTCACTTTTTCTTCAACTAAAAACCTGTTCTTCTTTGTAATTTCTCCTTTATACCATACAACCTCTGCTTCATTAATCCAGAATCGATTTCTCTTTGCAGAAAAATAAATTGGATCTTCTGGAGCAAATGTGGCAGTTACCTCTGCCGGCCTTCCGTTGTCATCAATATCTTTTGACATTACCCCATCTACAATTTTTGGCTCAGTAACGTATTCATAGGCAAAGAAAGTTCCCACTGATAAGAGAATGACTGCCAAAAGTGTGATTAACGTTTTTTTCATTTTTAATTCCTCCTGAAATTTATTATCTATTTGCATCTTATCAGCAGTGATTAGAGAGACATATTTGTTTAGATTTTATTAAAGTTACATTTTTGAAAGGTTATAAAAAAACGGATTCCCGGCTGCTGTATACTACAGCAGCCGAGAATCCGTCTCTATTGGATGACTCAGTGTATTAAGTTAGCATTTCCTAACGGGAAAATTATGCTGACCTTTGTTCCTTCGCCCGTTTTGGAAGTTAAAGCAAGCCCCAGGCCAAGCTGTTTTGCAAGCTTTTTGCATAAGTACAGTCCAATACCTGTAGACTTCCCGTATTTCCTTCCATTCTCCCCGGTAAATCCTTTTTCGAACACTTTATTTACATCCTTCTCTATAATTCCAATTCCATTATCCTCTATGGTAAGAACAATATTGTTTTTATTTTGGACAGTGAATATTCTCACTTTGCCATTACTTTCTCTAATATATTTAATGGCATTTCCAATCACTTGATTCAAAATAAATTCCAGCCATTTAACGTCGCTGTACACAATACCTTCAACAGCTTCTATATCAATGGCAATACTTTTGCTGATAAAGTCTCTGGAATTTTTCTTTACAGTACTTCTTACCAGGGCCGCTAAAGAAACCTCTTTAATAATATAATCTTTGCTTACATCATTACTTCTTGAGTAATATAATACTTGTTCGATGTATTCTTCAATTTTTTTTATTTCCTGATTAATGTTATTGGTAATCTCATTTTGATTATTTTCTATAATTAACTTTGCTGATGCAATAGGCGTCTTGATCTCATGTACCCACGTTTCAATATACTCTCTATATTCATATCCCGTATCCCTGTATTTTTTCACATGCTCATGCATATCTTTGTTTGCCCGTTTTAATAAATCATACAAGAACTTACCTTCTATAAATTCGGGTTCTTTTATGATCTCAGAGAGCAGATATTTTTTGTCCAGACTCTCCATCAGGCTGTCCAACTCTACGTAAAAGTTTTTTTGTTTAATGAATTCCACAATAATATAAGAAAGAACAGGAAAAAACCAAATGCAGAATATCAGAAGAATTATTTTACTGTCAATGTTAATCAGCATCATACTGCCGCATATGATGAGGAATAATATAAAGTTGATTAACAGAAATACAGTTCTATCTTTTAAATAACTTTTAATACTCATGGCAGTATATAGCCCAATCCGCGTCTGGTTTCTATATTTTCCTTCATCCCTACCCCTTCAAGCTTTTTCCTCAGTCTTGTAATGTTAACGGATAAGTTATTATCATCCACAAATACATCAGAATTCCACATAAAGTCCATTAAATCGTCTCTTGATACGATCTTCCCTTTGTTTTTAATCATGCAGGAGAGTATTTTGAGTTCATTTTTAGTTAACTCTGCTGTCATCCCGTTATACATAACTGAGCCGTTGGATAAATTGAGCTTTAGATCATTATAAAAAATGGAATCTCTAAGGCTCGATCCGCTAACTCTTCTTAATATGGTTTCAATTCTTGCTAACAAAATTTGGGTATTAAATGGTTTTGTAATAAAATCATCAGCACCTAAATTCATACTCATAAGTTCATCCATCTCGTTATCTCTGCTCGTCACAACAATAATAGGCACGTCGGAGGTTTTTCTTATTTCTCTGCATATATAATATCCATCGAATATGGGCAGGTTAATGTCTAGAAGTATTAGATCAGGTTCCACTGTCAATGTATCATGAATAATATTTTCAAAATTCTCAGGTGCGGCAGCCTCATATCCGTATCTGATCAAAAAGGTTTTAAGCTCTTCTCTGATCTTTTCCGTATCCTCTATAATAACAATTTTTGGCATAGACTCACTTCCTTTACGAAAATTGTGGATACCTAAGCTATTTTCGTTCCATGAATGCCACGCACTCCACATGACTACTATGCGGGAACATATCCACCGGCTGCACTTCCTTCGTGCGATAGCCCCCATCCTCCAAAATACGCAAGTCGCGCGCAAGGGTACCTGGATTGCAGGAGACATAGACAACTTTCTTCGGCTTGTACTCCAGAATGGTTTCCAGCAGCTTTTCATCGCAGCCTTTCCTCGGCGGATCTACGACTAGTACATCAAAACGCTTGCCTTCTGCGTACCATTTCGGAATAATGTCTTCCGCGGCGCCTGCTTCAAAATGAGTATTGGTTATTCCATTTACTTCTGCATTGCGCTTGGCATCTTTAATCGCCTGCGGAACAATTTCCACACCGTATACTTCTTTTGCCTGCTTCGCCAGAAACAGTGAAATCGTTCCGATGCCGCAGTACGCATCGATAACTGTTTCATTGCCTGTAAGCCCTGCATAATCCAACGCCTGCTGATACAACACTTCTGTCTGTACTGGATTCACTTGATAGAACGACCGAGCGGAAATCTCGAATTCGATATCACCGATCCGGTCGATAATGATATCTTTGCCATATAAATTAACCGTTTCATTGCCCATAATGACGTTAGTATTGGCAAAGTTGATATTCTGCATGATCGACGTAACTTCCGGGACCTCTTGCCGAATTAAATCCACGACTGCCTGCTTTTGTGGAAACTTCTTTTGCCGGGTCACGAGGACTGCCATCACCTGCCCAGTCTGGCGGGCTTTCCTGACGATCAGATGGCGCAACATGCCTTGATGAGTTTTCTCATTATATGTCTCAATCCCAAGCTGCTGAATTTTACGTTTCAGCAAGGCCATCAATTCATCTGCTTCTGTCGTCTGGATCAGACAGACGTCTGTATCAACGATTTGATGCGTGCGGGACTTATAGAAGCCGGTGATCACACGGCCGTTTTCCGTGTCGAACGGGATTTGCGATTTATTGCGGTAGCGCCACGGATCGTCCATTCCTTTTACTTCATGCACCGGAACATCCGGCAGCTTGGCGATCCGGTCGATCACACTGCGGACGGTTTTCCGTTTTTGTGTCAGCTGCGCTTCATAGGATAAGTGCTGGATCTGGCAGCCGCCGCATGTTGGGAACACATGGCAGGGCGGGATAACGCGGTCTTCTGACGGTTCAATCAAGTCCAGCATTTTGGCGAACCCGTAGTTTTTCAGTGTTTTCAACACCTGGATGCTGACCGTCTCGCCGGACAGCGCTCCCGGTATGAACAGCGGATAGCCGTCAACCTTCGCCACCCCCGCTCCGTCATGTGTCAGATCCTCTATTTTCACTTCTATTCGATCGTTTTTATTTACTGCAAAGCTCATGATTTTTCCTCCATCTTTCAGATACTCCTAGTGTACCATGCGGAGCAAAGAAAAAAACAGACGCACTTAGACGTCTGTCTTCCTCGTTTCCTTATACTCACTTTTCGTAACTGCATCATCTTTTAACACGACAAAAAATGACAGGGCAATTCCGGTGATGATCACGAGAAATGGTGCGTAGAAAATTAAAAACTCCTGCATAAATCTGCCTCCTTACGCATGATAATCTTCCTTGCCTTTGACATAGTCCTTATTGAACAAGAACAGCCTCAGCAGCAAGTACAATGACGGGATCAGCATCAACAGGCCAAAAATAAAGGCTGTAATGAGCGCAATCGCCATCGCGTGATTCGTAAAACTGTCGTATATGGTCAAATATGGATAGAGCAGATACGGATAATGGGACGCACCGTAGCCGAAGAAGGCGAAGACAAACTGTCCCGCCAGCAAACCGAACGCGACTCCGTAACGGCGTCCTTTCCACAGCAGACCCAAAGTACCGAGAAACATAATGAACGACAGCAGGAACAGCGGCCAGAAGCGCTGGATATTTTCATAATGAAGCGAATTATGTTTGCGCAGTTCGAAGATGATACCGCCTGCCGCTATCATTGTCGGCAGCGCCCAGATAAGCGCATACTTTCGTAATAATTGCGTCGCTTCTTGATCTTTGGCCTTATTGGCATACCACGTCAGGAATGTGGCGGAAATATAGAGCGTCGCCGCCAGACTAAGTACGACAATCGACCAGGTCAGCGGACTTGTGAACAAGAGCCAGTAATCGAGAACCGGCTGGCCGTCTATCATTTCAATAAACCCGCCTTCTGATATCGTCAGTACGATAGACAGCGACGCAGGCAGCAGCAGTCCCGCAGCTCCGTAAACAAATGAATAACCTTTATGCCCGCGTGCCCCGTACGTTTCAAACGCATAGTAGGAACCCCGGACTGCCAGCAGAATAATCCCGAAACTGACGGGCACCAGCAGCGTCGTCCCATAGTAAAACGCAGTTTTCGGGAAGAAACCGATGATCCCGACGAAGAAAAATACCAGAAAGACATTGGTGACTTCCCAGACCGGCGACAGATAGCGCTGGATCACATGAGTCAGAATACGCTGCCTGCCAGTCAACAGAGTATAGGCATTGAAAAATCCTGCACCAAAATCGATGGCTCCGACCATAATATATCCGAATAAAAACACCCAAAGAACTGTAATCCCCAAAATCTCAATATTCATCGGATGTCACCGCCCTTCTCTTGCTGCCGATCCATGATTTCCTGCTCAACAGGGTTACGGACAAACATTCTTCGGAGAACAACGACACTGCCGATGCCGAGCACTAAGTACAGCAAGGCAAAGAGGGCGAGCATAGTCGGTACCTGTCCGCTGCTCGTTGCGCCTTCTGCCGTGCGCATGATGTTCCGTAAAATCCATGGCTGCCGTCCGACTTCTGCCAGCCACCACCCCGCTTCAAGTGAAATAAACACGAGTGGCCCCCCGAGGACGATCAGCCAGCGGAACCAGCGGGACTCGACGAATCTCCATTTTCTCCACATGCCGACCCAAAAGACTAAAGATAGAGCGAGCAGCGTCATACCGATCGTCACCATAATATCGAATAGATAATGGATATATAGAGGCGGAGTATCTTCTTCCGGGAACTGATCCAGTCCGATAACTTCCGCTTTCGGTGACCCGTGTGCCAGAATCGACAGGGCGTACGGAATCTTGATCGCATACTTTACTTCTCCGTCATCCAGTACGCCATACAGCATTAAGGGTGCATTTTCTTCCGTTTCAAAATGCCATTCCGCAGCCGCCAGCTTTTCGGGCTGGTATTCCGCTAAGTATTTTCCTGATAAGTCGCCGACAAGCGCAGCACTTACACTGAATATGAATCCAACTTTCAATGTCAGATATAATGCCTTCTTATGATAGATGTGATTGGATCCGCGCAGCAATCTGAACGCCGCAATAGCTGCCAATAAAAATGCCGATGTCATATATGCCGTGCCGACCACATGCGCCACTTTCGTCGGCATCGCCGGATTAAACATCGCGACAAGCGGGTTAACATTGATTAGTTCCCCATTGACCAAATCAAATCCTTGCGGCGCATTCATAAACGCATTAACAATGGTAATAAACACAGCTGAAAAAGAAGCACCGAGCGCCACCGGAATAAGCAGTAGAAAATGTTTCTTTTGATTTTCGAACCGATCCCATGTATATAAGTAAATACCCAGGAAAATGGCTTCAAAAAAGAAGGCGAAAGTCTCCATGAATAATGGGAGTGCGATCACGTTACCGGCCAGTTCCATAAAGTTCGGCCATAACAGTGACAGCTGCAGGCCGATGGCGGTTCCTGTCACTACTCCTACCGCTACGGTGATGACAAAACCTCGTGCCCAGCGCCTCGCAAGTAATATATAATGTTCATCATTCTTCTTAATCCCCACCCACTGTGCGAGCATAATCATCAGCGGAACCCCGACTCCGATTGTCGCATAGATGATATGGAAAGACAGCGTCAGTTCTGTTAATACTCTGGAATAGAAAACCGAATCCACTCCGTACACCCCCATTTATGAAAATAATCTTCCCACGATAGAAAGCAGCATGATGCCTGCCACAATAAATGCCAGCCACATCAGCCGTTTTTCCTGCTTTTTGTACATACATCATCACTTCCTTTGACGGTCCTTTTTTAATGTTTCCCTATTTCATTGTATATTTAACCTATTTGTTGAAATTTCGATGAAAGTTTTTGTTTACTGTCCATTAAATTGTTGTATAATAATTGATTAAAACTTTTTACTTGTCAATAGTTAAAATTTACAGTATAATGGGTTAACTATAGAGAGGTGAAATAAAGTGAAAAGGATAAAGAGAAAAGTACTGGCTTATATTACAAAAGGGGAAGGAAGACACCGCAAGCTGTTAGTTTACGAACAAACTGATCAGCCTGAAGCAGGTCTGCAGGTACCCGGTGGCACGATTGAACGTAATGAACTTTTATTAGATGCATTATATCGGGAAATCGAAGAAGAATCCGGTATACTTCGCGATGAACTTATACTCGAAGGTAAAGTAAAATCATCGAAATTCTTTCCAGAAGACAAGAATGTAATTTACGAACGGACTATTTTCCATTTTTCTTATGTAGGTACAAAAGATGAAAACGAGTGGGAATATCGTGTAGAAGGTGAAGGTAAAGACGCAGGTCTATTATTCAGCTATCGGTGGATGCCATTGAATGCAGTACCGAAGTTAGCTGCAAAACAAGGAGAAGCGATTGAATACATCTGATATCGACCTGTGGCTGTGCTTCCCGCATTGTCCCCATCATACTAATTTCAAACAATAAAAGACTATTCCATCCGAACTTATCGCGTCGATTGGAATAGTCTTTTGTTTTGCTTTTATTGAATTTCTTCTACTTTGTCCTGCAATCGCAACTTCTGCAGCGGGACGAACATTTCTACATGCCTGTACAGGTTTTCGAATGTCGCCGGCAGGACACCGCCATACTCCCCGTCCAAATTCAGCAGTACTTCATCATTTGAAGTAACTACTACTTTCTCCGCTTTCGCTTGAATAACAAGTGGATCATCTAAATGTTCCCCTCTGGAAGCGAGAGTAACGATACGAATAAACTCAGCAATATTACATTTCTTCAAAATGAGCAGCGTAAAGTATCCATCGTTAATACTGGAATCAGGTGCCAGCTTTTCAAATCCGCCGACTGAATTGGTCAATCCAATCAGGAACATCATTGCTTCATCGTCGAAAACTTCTCCATCATATTCAATTCGCATATGACTGGAATGGATGGACGGCAGCATCTCAATGCCTTTCAGGTAATATGCAAGCTGACCGAGTACAGTTTTTAGACGGCTTGGCACTTCATACGTCAATTCCGTCATTCTGCCCCCGCCGGCAATATTAATGAAATAGCGATCATTCATCAGGCCGACATCGACAGGCGTTGTTTCACCTCTACAGATGATATCAACTGCACCGTCGATATCTCTTGGAATACGCAGCGCTCTGGCGAAGTCGTTTGTCGTACCCATAGGAATCAGACCGATTTTTGGACGTTCTTCGAAGTGCCCTACACCTTCCACTACCTCATTCAGCGTTCCATCGCCGCCTGCAGCAATTACTACATCAAATCCTCTGCGCACCGCTTCTTTTGCTGCGTCAGTCGCGTCACCTTCACACGTTGTTGCGTGAGCGGAAGTTTCATAACCGGCTTTCTCGAGCTTTTCGAGGACTTCTGCCAAATGCTTGCGGAATGCTTCTTTTCCTGCAGTCGGATTATAAATTATACGTGCACGTTTCATACACTTTCCCCTCGATCCTTTCGTGTCTGAAATGACAATTCAGACCTTTACCATCATCATATGAATTCTTGAAACTCGTTAATTCGTTTGTTGCAGCACCGGCAGCCATTCAGAACGGATATCACCATACACCGCAAGCCAGTTAGCAGGCTTTGCCGTATATTCCGACATCAACTTTGAATAGAATGCTTTCTGCTTTTCTTCAAAGTCCGGATGATCTTGTTCCGGCAGCTCGGCACGGCCCGCCATTACGTATTTTTGTAAAATTGGAGCACGCGGACCCCATTTAGCCAGCACTTCACCTTCTGAATCCAATAAGATATATATTGGAATTGAACGTCCGCCATTCGTCAGATGACGATCGATCAAATCAGGATTTTCATCTCGCAATACGGTACGTACGTCAACGAACGCCGCCTCTGCAATTCGTCTCAAAATCGGGTTATTCAACATTGCGTCGCCGCACCAGTCTTCTGTAATGACGAGAATATGGGGTTGTTTATCTTTCAGTATTTCAATAAATTCATCGTCCTTCGGCACTTCAAACTCATTATAGATCAAAAAACTGTTTTCTTTATGCGTTCCCATATTGTCCATATAATCCTGAAGTGTTTGGCCCTCTTCAAAATATTGCTGTTCTGTTTTCATGACAATCCCCTCCTGTTTGATGTAAATCATTAAGTCGAAAAAACGCCCAGGCTGGACTGTTTCGGTCTCTTCCTGGAACGTTTTTACACAACGAGTCATGCTGCGGTATTATCTTTTCTTGATTTCTTCCATTAAGAGCTTATTCACTAATGGCGGGTTTGCCTGTCCTTTTGTCGCTTTCATTACTTGCCCCACTAAGAAGCCGACTGCACGGTCTTTCCCGTTCTTGAAGTCTTCAATGGACTGCTCATTTGAATCCAGAATTTCTGTAATGACAGTACGGAGTGTACCTTCATCAGAAATTTGGACGAGGCCTTTTTCCTTGACGATATCTGCAGGATTTCCGCCATTTTTCGCAAGGTCAGCAAACACCTTCTTTGCAATTTTGGATGAAATCGTACCGTCTGTAATCAATTTCACCAGCTGAGCCAGATTTTCAGGAGTCAGCGGCGTGTCATGCAATTCTTTCGATTCTGCGTTCAAGTAAGCTGATACGTCGCCCATCAGCCAGTTGGAAGCAAGTTTCGCATCTGCTCCGGCTTTCACTGTTGCATCGAAAAAGTCAGACATTTCCTTTGTTAATGTCAATACGTGAGCATCATACTCAGGAAGATCCAATTCAGAAACATAGCGTGCTTTACGAGCATCCGGCAATTCGGGAATTTCCGCACGTACACGGTCCATCCACTCTTGCTCAATATGAACTTCCGGCAGATCCGGATCATTGATAAAGCGGTAATCATTCGCGCTTCCTTTGATCCGCATTAATACTGTTTCGCCTGTTGCTTCGTCGTAACGACGGGTTTCCTGTTGAATCGTTCCGCCAGACAGCAGGATTTTTTCCTGACGTGCCACTTCATTCGCAATACCGCGGCGGATAAAGTTGAATGAGTTCAAGTTCTTCAATTCAGTCTTCGTACCGAATTTCTCCTGGCCGAACGGACGGAGTGAAATGTTCGCGTCACAGCGAAGTGAACCCTCTTCCATCCGAACGTCAGAAACACCTGTATATTGAATAATGGCTTTCAATTTTTCCAGGAATGCATACGCCTCTTCGGGAGAACGCACGTCTGCTTCTGTGACAATCTCAATCAAAGGAGTTCCCTGACGATTCAAGTCGACCAGTGAATAGCCGTTTTCGGTATGCGTCAGTTTTCCTGCATCTTCTTCTAAATGAACGCGCTCGATGCGGATCTTTTTCTTCTTGCCTTCCACTTCGATTTCAATCCAGCCGTTTGAACCGACAGGACGCTTATCCTGTGAAATCTGATACGCTTTTGGATTATCCGGGTAGAAGTAGTGTTTACGATCAAAGTTCATGACGGGTGCAACATCACAGTTCAATGCCATGGATGCCTTCATACCGAATTCGATAGCTTTTTTATTCAATGTAGGCAGTACACCCGGGTAGGCGATATCTGTTACATGGATGTTTTTATTCGGCTCGGCGCCAAAATGAGCAGGTGCCGGCGACATGATTTTCGTATCTGTCTTTAATTCTACGTGGATTTCTAATCCGACAATGGTTTCGAAGTTCATGATCAGTTCCCCTCCTGAATCGCTGGAGTCCGCTTATGGAAATCAGTTGCCTGTTCATACGCGTGTGCTACTTTATAAACTGTTTCTTCATCAAAGTGTTTACCCATAATCTGCAGTCCGATCGGCAGTTCATTCACAAATCCGCAAGGCAAGGAAATTGCCGGACGTCCTGTTAAGTTGGCTGGAGTTGCCAGTATATCATTTGCATAATATACCGCTTTATCTGTCAGTGTGTCTCCCAGTGGAAGTGCAGGACATGCAGCAGATGGCCCGATAACGACATCATAGTCTTCGAAGACTTTATTGAAATCCTCAGCAATCAGCGCACGGACTTTTTGTGCGCGCACATACACTTCTTCATGGTGATCCGCACTCATAGCGTATGTTCCAAAAATAAGACGTTTTTTCACTTCCCGGCCGAATCCTTCCTGACGTGTACGGAAGTAGGCCTGTTCCAGATTTTCCGGATTTTCCGTATGGAAACCGTAACGCAATCCATCGAAACGGGAATAGTTGGAAGAGGCTTCAGATGAAGATATTACATAGTACACTGTCGGCGCATATTGGACATGCGGCAATTCGACTTCTTCCCAAGAAGCTCCCTGCGATTCTAGTACTTGCAATGCCGCCTTCACTGCTTCCGCAACTTCCGGCTGCACACCTTCACCTAAATATGCAGAAGGCACAGCAATTTTCAGGCCTTTAATATCACCTGTCAAAGCTGCTGTGTAATCTGGAACTACTTTTGCAGAGGATGAACTGTCGTTATCGTCTTCTCCTGCCAGCACATTCAATAGTAAGGCATTATCTTCCACCGTACGGGAAATCGGGCCGACCTGGTCGAGTGAAGAACCGAAAGCCGTCAGACCGAAACGGGAAATACGTCCGTATGTAGGTTTCATTCCAACGACACCACAAAATGCAGCCGGCTGACGAACAGAACCGCCTGTATCTGATCCCAATGAAAGCGGAACTTCACCTGCTGCAACTGCTGCTGCAGAACCGCCTGAAGAACCGCCGGGCACGTGATTCAAATTCCACGGGTTTAAGGTATTTCCAAAGTAAGAAGTTTCCGTCGTGGAACCCATGGCGAACTCGTCCATGTTTAATTTGCCGACAGAGACCGCACCGGCCGCACGAAGTTTTTCAACTACTGTTGCATCGTAAACAGGGACAAAGTTTTCGAGCATTTTGCTGGAACATGTTGTCACGATATCTTTTGTAACGATATTGTCTTTGATCCCGACAGGCACGCCATAAAGCGGTCCGCGTTCATTTGCAGCCTGCTTGTCCAGCTGCTCCGCATGCTTCAAAGCTTCTTCTTTTGTCAGGTGAACGAATGCGTGGATTTTTTCATCTGTCTGTTCGATTGTTTTAAATGTCTCTTCTGTTACTTCTTTGACCGTAACTTCTCCCTTTTGAAAAAGCTCCCGAAGTTCTGCGGCTGTTTTACTTGTTAACGTCATCACTTTTCCTCCTAAAAATCATGGTAGCGCAAAGCAGTTATTTTACGGATCTGCCTGACTCGTTTACAGGATATCCGGCACTTTAATCAGACCGTCTTCATGGTCTTCCGCAGTTGCCAGCATTTTTTCGCGGTCCAGGATATCTTTTGGCGTATCCTCGCGCAATACGTTGATCATGGGAATCGGATGTGTCATCGGTTTGACGCCGGAAACGTCCACTTCATTTAAATTTTCAACACTTGCAATTAAATCTGCAATTTTTGCAGCATAGTATTCTTTGTCCTCTTCAGAAACGCCGATACGGACGAAATCCGCAAAGTACTTGACGTCATCTTTTGAAAATGTTGTCATACATCGTTCCTCCTCATTTTACCATCGGTTAAATCAATTACGCCTCCGCGTAATTGCGCCCGGACTGAATTCAAGCAAGCTCAAATTCAGTCTGTGACATCCGCCGGAGGCTAAACTGTTTTCAGTTCATCATACCATTTTATCAGTTCATTGGAAAGTTTGTTATGTCAGGAACTGTCACGTTAATAGCCATAGACATGCACAAATGGTTCTTTGCTGTTTCCTTCATTCACGATCAATACTTCAGGACCGTTGACCGACGTAACACTAATCTCCACGGGTATATTTTTAAAATGTGTTTTTACCAATGACGTCAAATACTGCGAAAACGCAATCAGCTCACTCTTGCCAAAAAACTGGATCGGTATTTCAATATGCAGGGAATTAAGCTTTTGATCCTTAAAGTATGCTGTCCCCACAGCATTTACGAAGCTTTCGAAATAATCGTCAATATCCTGTTTAAAGTTCTTGAACGTGGTATTTAATTCGCGATAATTGCCTGTCGGAGAGGATGCCGGCAGCAAAACATAAGTTTCGTTTACTTCTTTCCATCCTGTGAATTCATTTTTTCCTTTTTGTGCAATCGCTGTGGCAAAGTATGTACCCGGAACGATATCATTCCGGCTCTTTTGCTTGAACAGACCGACAGCAATCGGTATATCTGCCAGTTCCGGCTTCGCACGCAGACGCTGCAAAATAATGTCCGCCATCTGCTTGCCTTTTTCCTCAATGGTCTTATCGTCAATCGGACGCTCATTACCTTCACGCGGATAATAAAGTGAATTCATCGCCAGACCGATCGTCATCCCCGCCAGCTTCACTTTCTTTTCATCTGTCATCTGCAAATAGTTCTGTTCGACGATATGGGCTAGGTAAATCGGCGCTTTCTCTGCAATCTGTTCCGGTGTCATATCGTCTTTAATGGCTGGATTCAATCCGGCTTCGTAATTGGATTTCCGTGACAGCCATTCCTTTGCAGTATCTCGATCAATATACTGACCTTCCTGGAAATAATAATTGGCCGGATCGAAATACTGTGTAGAAAGCCGCAGCAGTCCTTCTTCTGTTTCCTGCATATCATATTTCGTATTCAAATTACTGACGACCAGTCCCCTGCTCGCGCTTTTTTTGAAAGGAACAGGGGTACGATAATACTCATCTTTGACCTGATCTTCAGGTATAAGCACCATCTCTTGTTCGCTCTCATCTGTTTCCTGAACCGCTTTCTCCTGATCATCACCCGGTGTCGGCAGGCATCCCGTCAGCAATACAGCCGACAGAACACTTGGTACCAACCATTTAGTTCTACTTTTCATTCATATCCACTCCAAGGGCATCAAGCATTGCTTGTTCATCCCAAATTTCAATTTCTAACTCTTGTGCTTTCGTTAACTTGGAGCCTGCGTCTTCACCTGCAATAACAAGATCTGTTTTTTTGCTGACACTGCCGCTGACTGTACCGCCGAACGCTTCAATCTGCGCTTTGGCATCCGAGCGAGTCAGCTGTGACAGTTTCCCAGTCAAAACCACCGTTTTTCCTGCAAACGGACCGGTAGTCGGCAATTCTTCACGCGTGACACCTTTATATATAGTATTGACGCCGTACGAACGCAATTTGTTCATTACTTCCTGAACTTCTTCTGTACTAAAATACGTCACTACCGCATCCGCCACAATATCGCCAATCTCAAACACATGGATCAGCTGCTCTTCTGTCACTTGCTCCAGCGCATCAAGCGTACGGAATTCCTCTGCTAAAATACGTGCCACTTTTTCCCCGACATGACGGATTCCAAGACCGAATAATAACTTCTCCAACGAATTCTCCTTGGACTGCTCAATTGCAGAAATAATATTATTCGCTGACTTTTCTCCAATCCGCTCAAGAGTAAGCAGTGATTCTTCTGTCAGTGTATAAAGGTCTGATACATCCTGCACGAGATTGGCCATATAGAGCTGCTCCACCAGTTTTTCGCCGATTCCTTCAATGTTCATGGCTTTTCGTGAGACGAAGTGAATAAGCGCTTCTTTCATTTGGGCAGGGCATTTCGGATTCATACAGCGCAGGGCAACTTCCCCTTCAATACGTACCAGTTCAGAGCTGCATACGGGACATTCGGCAGGCATCTCAAACGGTTCTTCACTGCCTGTCCGTTCAGCTGTAACCGCCATGACGATTTCCGGAATGATGTCTCCGGCTTTGCGAAGTACAACCAGATCACCGATTCGGATATCTTTTTCCCGGATTAAATCTTCATTATGCAGTGAAGCCCGTCCCACTGTCGTGCCCGCCACCCTTACAGGTTCCAGTATCGCCGTCGGTGTGACAACTCCAGTCCTGCCGACACTCAGTTCGATATCCATTAATTTAGTGCGGACCTCTTCAGCGGGAAACTTGTAAGCAATTGCCCAGCGCGGACTTTTTGCCGTATAGCCTAGCTGTTCCTGTGACTCGAAATTATCGACTTTAATGACGATGCCGTCTATTTCGTAATCGAGTGACTGACGGTTTTCGGTCCAGTATGCCACGTATTCAAATACTTCTTCGATCGAAGAACAGCGCTTACGCTCATGATTCGTCGTCAGGCCGATTGCATCCAACTGATCCAGCGCTTCTGAATGACTGTCCAAATTATATACTTCTGCATCTCCGCCGACCGCATAAATAAATGTTGCCAAGTTGCGGCTTGCTGCGATTTGCGGATCGAGCTGGCGCAACGATCCGGCGGCTGCGTTACGCGGATTCGCAAACGGCGCTTCTCCCGCTTCGTCACGGGCTTCATTCAGATCGGCAAACGAGCGCTTCGGCATATAGGCTTCTCCGCGTACCTCAATGGTCAGCGGTTCTTTCAGTTTCAGCGGTACCGTACGGATTGTTTTCAGATTCGCCGTAATATCTTCACCGACTGCACCGTCACCCCGTGTAGAGCCTTGTACAAGCTGTCCATTTTCATATTGAAGCGAGACTGCAAGACCGTCGATTTTCAATTCACAGACATACACGGCACTGCCTGCAGACTCCCGCACACGCCGGTCAAACTCACGCAGATCTTCTTCATTGAATGCATTGGCTAAACTGAGCATCGGATGGCGATGAACGACTTTACTGAACACTTCAAGCGGCTTTCCGCCCACTCGCTGGGTGGGTGAATCAGGATAGATCAAATCCGGATGTTCCGCTTCAATTGCCAGCAATTCTTGCATTTTCTCATCATATTCTGAATCAGGTACGACCGGAGCATCCAAGTCATAATAGGCATGTCCGTACGCGTGAAGGATTTTATTCAGCTCAGCAACCCGTTTTTCCAGTTCCAGTACATCATCCATCGTTAGTCCACACTCCTCAGAAACACATTATTCTTTTTCGATTGGTGCAAATTTAGCCAGCAGTCTTTTGATGCCGACAGGATTAGGGAAAGCGATGTCGAGTTCCAGATCATCTGCAGCTCCTTTTACACTGACGACAGTGCCAGTTCCCCATTTCTTGTGGGTGGCTTTATCGCCAGGCGTCCACTGCAATTTCTCTCCGCCGCTTTCATTATAGAGCGGACGTTTGACAGCAGTGCGCGGAACACCCGGCTTTTGTGGTGCTCTGTCGAATGGCACACTCATGCCGTTGCCGTCAGCGAGCATTTCGATCAGTTCTTCTGAAATTTCATTAAGGAAACGGGAAGGTGAATTAAAGTTCGAACGTCCGAACAGCATCCGGTAGCCTGCACAGGTCATATATAGACGCTGCTCCGCACGTGTAATTGCCACGTAAGCCAGTCTGCGCTCTTCTTCCATTTCTTCCGGATCATCCAGCGCACGGATATGCGGGAAGATGTTCTCTTCCAGGCCGATTACGAAGACGACAGGGAATTCCAGTCCTTTTGCAGCGTGCATCGTCATCAGGACGATTTTTTCCGTGGAAGAATTTTCTTCTTTATCGAGCGTATCAATATCTGCAACTAACGCAAGATCAGTCAGAAACGCAACAAGTGAACGTTCACTCTCTTCTTCCTCTGCACGCTTTTCAAAGGCTTCGGTAACGGACAGGAATTCTTCAATATTCTCAAGACGGCTCTCCGCTTCAATCGTCTTTTCTTTTTCCAGCATGCTGCGGTAGCCTGATTTATCAATGACTTCCTTTACTAATTCTGTGATGGACAGGAATTCCTGCATTTGCGAAAAGCCATCGATCATTTCACGAAATTTCATAGCTTCATTGGCTGCTCTCGCGGGAAGACCCATGAAATCCACTTCCTGCAGTGAGTCAAAGATGGAGCGGTCATTTTCGAGCGCAAACATCGCCATCCGTTCAAATGACGTGGTGCCTATACTGCGTTTCGGTTCATTGATGACACGGGCAAATGCCAGATCATCGTCATTATTGGCGATCAGCCGCAAGTAAGCCAGCAAGTCCTTAATCTCTTTTCGGTCATAGAATTTTGTACCGCCGACAATTGTATAGTCCAGATTGGATTTTAATAAATATTCCTCAATTACACGTGACTGCGCATTCGTTCGGTAAAGAACTGCGAACTGGTCAAGCGACAGGCCCTGCTGTTCTTTCAGCTCGATAATCTGCTGCACGACGAATTGTGATTCATCTTTTTCATCACGTGCTTTATAAATAGAAATCAATTCACCTTCCGCATTATCGGTACGCAGCTTTTTGTCATAGCGGCTTTTATTATTATTGATCACTTCATTGGCAGCCTGCAGAATTCGTTTGGTTGACCGGTAATTCTGCTCCAATAAAATAACCTTTGCTTCTTTATAATCTTTTTCGAACGACAGGATATTGCCGATATCAGCGCCTCGCCAGCGATAGATGGACTGATCGGAATCTCCGACTACACAGATGTTGCGGAATTTTGAAGCAAGCATTTTGACGAGCCGGTACTGGGCGTTGTTCGTATCTTGGTACTCATCGACGTGAATATACTGAAATTTATTCTGATAAAATTCCAATACATCCGGCACGCGTTCGAAAAGCACAAGCGTCATCATGATCAGATCATCGAAATCCATCGACTGATTCTGGCGGAGTTTTTTCGTATAGCGTTCATAGATATCCGCCACTGTGCGTTCATACGGATTTTGAGGATTGCAGTTTTTGCGAAATTCCTCTGCATCTATGCATTCATTTTTCGCATTGCTGATTGTGCCGAGCATAGCGCGTGGATCATGCTGTTTCGGATCGAGATTCAATTCTTTCAGCACACGTTTGACTGCTGTCAGCTGATCGGCACTGTCTAAAATGGTAAAGTTCTTCGATAGCCCGATACGGTCGACGTTTCTCCGAAGGATCCGTACACACATGGAGTGAAATGTGGAAACCCACATGCGTTCACCGGACCCCGCACCCAAAAGGCCGTCAATCCGGTCACGCATTTCACGTGCTGCTTTATTTGTAAAAGTGATCGCAAGAATATTGGAAGGATACACCTGTTTTTCAACAACGAGATAGGCAATGCGGTGTGTCAGCACACGCGTCTTTCCCGATCCGGCTCCCGCCATTATCAGCAGCGGGCCTTCCGTTGCCTTAACAGCTCTTGCCTGTTCAGGATTCATGCCTTTCAGTAAGTCTTCTGATAGTTTATTCATGTAAGTACCGCCTTTTCGGAACGTTTGTTCTGATTATATATGATTCACACAGATAAAGGAACAGATTTCACTGCTTTTACTGTGGCCAGAGCGCTTTTCAAGTTTTCGTAGATAATATTTCCAACGACAACCGTATCCGCGATTGCTGCCATTTCTTTAGCCTGCTCAGCTGTGCGGATTCCTCCGCCATAGAAAAGCCGGGTTTTTTCAAGAAGTTCTTTGGCTGAACGCACAATGGCGGGATCGCCGTACTGTCCGCTGTATTCCAAGTAAAAAATAGGCAGCGAGAATAGATGTTCCGCCATGCGCGCATAAGCCTGTACATCTTCCTCGTCAGGCACCTGACTGACACCCGTCAGTTGAGCCGCTGTGCAATCAGGATTTAAGATGCAGTAGCCTTCGGTGATGATTTCATCAAAATTCATCATGTGCCCGTATTCCCGGAGCGCTTCATGATGCAGTCCATTGAGCCATTTTGTATTTGTTGTGTTCAGAACGGTTGGAATGAAATAATAATCGAATCCGGGCGTGACGGATTCCACGGTGGATACTTCTAATGCGAGGGGCACTGAAAACCGGCGGAAACGCGCCAGCAAGTCAAGTACATTTTCAATGGTGACACCGTCAGACCCTCCAATAATGACGCCGTCTGTTCCTGATTCTGCGATTGCTTCAAGATTTTCATCCGATATTTCTTTTGCCGGATCAATCTTGAAAGCGTGCCGCCATGTTTTGTAATCCATGTTTGTTCTCCTTTCAGGCTATTTATGGTTTTGTATGTAATGCAGGTTTTGATATGATTTAGTATCGAGACCAGGGCAAAGAACGCCTTTTGCGATAAGACCTCCAACGTCTGTCGAGTCTAAACGGCCGTCTCCGCTTTAGGTGGCTTCCAGCTCCATGCGCCAGCCTCTCGGGTCACTTCGGTCTGACTTCAGCAGGCAAAAGACGCCCACTGCTGCCAGCCCTCCAGTGCCTGTCGAGGCTAAGCGGCGCATTCCGCTTTAGGTGGCTTCCAGCTGCGACG
>NZ_WHVV01000008.1:170781-187446 GCF_009650995.1 Sporosarcina cascadiensis
GCCAGACTCTCGGGACACTTCGGTCTGACTTCAGCAGGTAAAAAGCGCCTGCTGCTGCCAGCCCTCCAGTGCCTGTCTAGGCTAAGCGGCGCATTCCGCTTTAGGTGGCTTCCAGCTCCGACGGCCAGACTCTCGGAACGTTTCGGTCTTATCAAAAAGGCAAAGAACGCCTTTTGCGATAAGATCTCCAACGTCTGTCGAGTCTAAACGGCCGTCTCCGCTTTAGGTGGCTTCCAGCTCCGACGGCCAGACTCTCGGGACACTTCGGTCTGACTTCAGCAGGTAAAAAGCGCCTGCTGCTGCCAGCCCTCCAGTGCCTGTCGAGTCTAAACGGCCGTCTCCGCTTTAGGTGGCTACCAAAAAAACCGGTGGGTTGGGGCCCGGCCGGTTGGGTTCTTATTTTTTTGGCTGATTCTGATCGAGTTCAGGGTAGAGGCGTCCGAGCATGAGGTTGTAGCCTCCGGATCCGTAGTCCACACAGCGCCGAATGCGGGAGATGGTGGCTGTGCTCGCACCGGTTTCTTGCTGGATGCTGTCGTAGGTTTTTTTCTTGCGCAGCATATGAGCTACATCTAATCGCTGTGCGATTGACTGGATTTCGCTCATTGTACAAACATCATCGAAAAATTGGTAGCACTCTTCTAAGTCTTTCAACTCCAAGATCGCATTGAATAATTGATCTGTCTGCTCACTTCGTATTTTATCGATTTGCATGTCCTCACCCTCTCTGTGCCGATCTTATGGAGTAAATGTAACGGAAGACGCAGAGCCCGACATAGTCGGCACAATATGAATCCAGGTCTTTCCAGCCGTTAAATTGACGGGAAGGCCCTGTTCTAACGGAGTTAGAAAACCGTCCATATTTTCCCACTCTATCGGTTTGGCAATTCCGTCATGAAACAGCATTGCCTTGCCGCCCGAATGAATATCAATTGCCTGTCTTCCTTCTCGATCCACCGTTTTATGATCCAATTCCATCACGAGCACGTTCGCTAATTCTACACGGCGCTCATTTAGTTTATCGACTGTATCAATACCATTAACAGAACGGTAATAACGATTAGCCTGCTCATCATACTGATATGTACTGGCAAAATTCGGATTGCTGCCGTACGCGACTGTAACGGATGAAGCTATTTCTCCTATTTTATCACGTTCATCAAGATTTAGGAAAGAAAAGACTGGCATCTTAGAGATCTTTTCAGACGCTTTCGTCATTTCAAATGCCTGCTCAATATGCGCCTTGGAAATATACGAGTTATGCGGCGCCCTGCGATCAGTCGAGCGTTCGAATAAAGTTCCGTCATACTGCATGCCATTAACTTGATCGACAACCCGGTCGTCCAGCAGTTTCTTGGCATCCGGGCTGTAGCCGTGGGCAATATAGAAGGCATCCATTCCTTCAGCCATCTTGATAAAATAATCACGGGCACTGCGTATCGGGCCGATTTGCTCAGGTATTACACTGTGAAACAACGCTAAATAACGTGTAACTTCTCCTTCCGCTAAAAATTCATAGATCAGATCTGCATCTGCAATACCAGATTGCGGACGGGCTAGCGGATGATTATTAATTGTAGCCAAAATGGGCCGGTTCTCCAGCTTTTCTGTCAGCAGTTCACCAGTAAAAGGAGCAGGGTAAGCGGATGAGATCGTTTCATCCGCCTGCTCCTCCGGTTTTTCTGAATCAGTATTTTTTGAGGAGCAGCCGCCAATACATAAAAGGCCTGCTAAAGCAGTTGCCATCAGTCTCCGTTTATTCCATTTCAATAGGGGTCCCTACCTTTCCGTATTAGGAATTAAGCGTTCATTCTTCAGCACCTGGACTAAACCTATAGGTGTGATTCGAACATGCGGCAGATGGATCGACTCCAGAAATAACAGAGTATAAACCGCATCCCCCTGATGGTACCCGCGTTCTTTCAACACCTTCTTTAAAGCCAGCTCCTGCTTCGCTGCAATTTCCAGCGGCTGATCAGACATGCCGCCTGATACCGCCAGTGGCAGCGTGACGATGATTTCACCGTTTTCAGCAACAACCATGCCTCCGCCTATATTCTTCAACTCGTTAAAAGCTCTTTTCATTTCTTCCCAATTCTGTCCAACCAACAGGATGTCTCCTGTATTCGAATAAGAAGAAGCAAATCCTTGCAATGAATCCGCAAATCCTTTCAGCACGGTATTGACGCGCCACTTGCCTTTCCGATCGATCAGCAGCAGAAAGCATTCATTGCGATTCGTAATCACCCGGTCAGACAGGTCTAGATCGGTCTCATAAACTTTTGTGATTACGTCATTGACCATTTCAATTCCCTTATTCGATTCAAACGAGAAATCATAGTCAGTTAGTTCGAATGAAAGTTCAAATTTCGGTAGTCTCTCCCAATCAACTGCTTGGAACTGCATTTCCGCTTTGCCGTTTTTCAATAACCATTGTCCTTTTGACAGCACATCCGTCGGCACAGGGTTCCATTCATTTTCTAAAAAGTTTAACGTAGCGTAACGGCCTGTCCCGATAACACTATGCAGATCGGTGATGTCATAGTACCTCGCGACATTATAAGAAGCCATTTGATATGCATCGATTGGTGCCACTCCGGCATCGAGTGCAATTTGAATACATTTATCCATTATGCCGTCTTCATAGAATGAGGGAGTAGAGCCGTCCGTTGTCATCATCAAATGATCGAAAACATTCCAGCCTTTCTCTACAATTCCTTTCAATAAACTGGAAAGATCCCGTCGAATAGAGGATTCCCGCAAGGTAACAGCATAGCCTTGCTGCAAACGTCTTTCCACTTCATCCACAGTCATTGACTCATGGTCACCGTCCACCCCGAGCAGCTTCATTCGGGCAAGTGTCCGTTCTGACGCACCCGGGAAATGACCTTCAATCTTTTTCCCCCGGCGTTTCGCTTCAATTAAAGACTGCATCATATTCTGATCGCCCTGCAACAGCCGCGGCCAGCTTGTCAGTTCTCCTGCCATCAATACGTCCGGGCGCTGCAGCCAGGAGGCAATATCTTTCGGATTGAATAGTTGCTGCTCGTTCTTCAGCATCGTCTGTGAATCCACCCGGGCCCACCAATAAAATGAAAAAGGCAATTCATTCAATTGATCGATCAGATGGAATGCCTCTCCTCTTTTCAATAAAGTAAAAAACATCAGGTTATCCGACAAGATCGTCGTAGTTCCGCGCTTTCCTGCATAATCCGCAAAACTTTCAGGGTTATAAATCTGAAACGGATGAACATGAGGCTCGATATAGCCGGGTACAATTTTCTTTCCTGACGCATCGACCCTCTCAGTTCCTTCCAGTTGAGCAGGCAGTCTCTCTCCGACATATACAATACGATCTCCTTGAATCCATATATTGCCCTTCATCCACTTCTTAAAAATCGAATGCAAGTATGTTGCGTTTTCAATCAATAGATCCGGCGCTTTCTGCCCGTTAATAATAGCCAACTGCACCTGTAATTCCTGTGTATTCCACATAACTTCCACCGCCCTGTTTAATTAACAATCGCTGTCTACTAAGATAGCAATCTGATGATGAATAGGCAAGCTGCATATAAGTTTTCCACAAGTACGTTCTGAAGCAAACAAATTACACACAAGTTATTCACGTTCCCAACAGTTTATTCACATTATACCCACTGATAACTCACAGTTTTTATAAGAACCTGTGGATATCTATAATTATTCAGAGAATCCCGGCAGGCCGTTTTTATTTAGAAACCCATATTAAAATCCCCTGCATTAAAATAAATGCAGGGGAATGGATTATCAAATTATTCAAATGTTCTCCAGCCAATATCATGCCTGTGAAAGAAACCATTCCATTCTTTTGTGGAAAGACCTTCATAGACTTTTTCTTGCGCTTCTTTCAAATTACCGGCTTTTGCCGCTACCAGCAGAACACGTCCGCCGTTACCGACAAATTTACCGCCTTCTAATTTCGTTCCTGCATGGAAAACGTCAAGTCCTGATGCCGTTAGAGAATCTAAATTCGGCAGTTCTTTTCCGTTGACGACATCACCGGGATATCCGTCTGACGCAATGACAACGCCGAGCATCGCCTCTTCATCCCACTGCAGATTAAAAGTTTCCCCCGCCATCAAAGCTTCCATAAACTGACCGAAATCAGATGCCATGCGCGGCAGGACGACCTGTGTTTCAGGGTCCCCGAAACGCGCATTGAATTCGATAACCTTCGGACCTTGCTCGGTTAAGATTAAACCAGCATACAGAATACCTGTAAAAGGAATACCTTCTTCCGTCATGGCGTTTACTGTCGGCACTACGACGCGGTCATATGCTTCCTGAACTACTTCTTCTGAAATCTGGGGTACGGGTGAATAAGCACCCATTCCGCCGGTGTTCGGGCCGCGGTCTCCATCATACGCACGTTTATGATCCTGTGCGATGACCATCGGATAAATCTGTCCGTCATGAACAAAAGACATATAGGAAAATTCTTCGCCGTCCAGAAATTCTTCCACTACAACACGTGAAGAAGATTCGCCGAATTTTTGATTACCGATCATATCATCGACTGCGTCCAACGCCTCCTGAAGCTCCATCGCAACAATGACGCCTTTACCGGCCGCCAGCCCGTCTGCTTTAACAACAATCGGCGCGCCCTGTTCGCGAATGAACTTCTTTGCTTCTTCTGCATCAGTAAACGTGCCGTAGGCTGCTGTCGGAATTTCATACTTATCCATGATTTCTTTAGCAAATGATTTACTGCCTTCAATCCGTGCCGCCGCTTTAGTAGGACCGAAAATGGTCAGGCCTCTGTCTTGAAAGAAGTCTACAATTCCTTCTGCCAATGGCTGTTCAGGCCCGACAAAAGTCAATGTGACTCGTTTCTCGATCGCGAAATTAGCCAGTGCTTCAAAATCTGTCGCAGAAATCGGCACACAAGTTGCATCTGTTTTCATGCCGTCGTTTCCAGGCGCTGCAAATACTTCCGTTACAGAAGGCGCCTGGCTGAACTGTCTGGCAATCGCATGCTCGCGTCCGCCGCCGCCAATTACGAGAATTTTCATTTCCCTATTCCCCCTGCCTGCTTAATGTTTAAAATGACGTACTCCTGTAAACACCATCGTGATGCCATATTCATTGGCTTTTTTAATAGAGTCTGCATCTTTCACAGATCCGCCCGGCTGAATAATAGCTGTGATTCCAGCTTTCGCAGCCGCTTCCACTGTATCATCCATCGGAAAAAATGCATCTGAAGCAAGTGCCGCCCCTTTAGCCCGTTCTCCCGCCTGTGTCAGCGCGATGTTTGCAGCGCCGACACGGTTCATCTGTCCGGCACCGACACCAATTGTCATTTGCTCGTCCGTTACAACAATTGCATTGGACTTCACATGCTTCACAACTGCCCAGCCCAGTTTCATCGCGTTCCATTCAGCTTCAGTCGGTTCACGGTCTGTCGCTACTGTGATATCTGCGTCTTCAAAACCGTAGGCATCAGGCTGCTGCATAAGCAATCCGCCCTCAACTGACACCGTATTCCACTGATCTTTTTTCTGCTGTTCGAATGAAATCGTTAGGAGACGGATGTTTTTCTTCTTCGTCAATGTCTCAAGAGCTTCTTCTGTAAATGAAGGTGCAATAATGATTTCTAAGAAGATTTCTGCAAGCTGTGATGCTGTTTCCTGATCCACTTCTTTATTCAGCGCGATAATTCCGCCAAAAATAGATGTCGAATCTGCTTCGTATGCTTTTTTAAATGCTTCTGCAATTGTACTGCCTGTCCCCACACCGCAAGGGTTCATATGCTTGACCGCCACTGCTGCCGGCTGTGTGAACTCTTTGACGATCTGAATCGCCGCGTTGGCATCCTGGATATTGTTATAGGAAAGTTCCTTGCCGTGAAGCTGTTCTGCATAGGCAATGGAGAAATCAGAACCAAGCGGACGACTGTAGAACGCTGCCTGCTGATGAGGATTTTCTCCATAGCGCAGTGGCTGCTTTAATTCGTATGTATACGTCACTTGCTCTGGGAACTGCTCACCTGCAAGTTCAGTCAGATAGCCAGAAATTAATGCATCATACGCTGCAGTGTGGCGGAACACTTTAGCTGCCAGCCGGTGGCGTGTCTCAAGCGTTGTCTTGCCGTCTGCTTTCAGTTCATGCAAAACTGATTCATAGTCTGAAGCGTCTACGATAACAGTTACGTATGCGTGATTCTTTGCGGAGGCACGAAGCATGGCCGGTCCGCCGATATCAATATTTTCAATGGCATCTTCTGTTGATACGTCCGGTTTAGAGATCGTTTCTTTGAATGGATAAAGATTTACGCAGACTACGTCAATCGGCTGGATGCCGTGCTCTTTCATTTGTGCCTGATGTCCCGGATCATCCTGTTTCGCAAGCAATCCGCCGTGAATCATCGGATTTAAAGTTTTCACACGGCCTTCCATGATTTCGGGAAAACCTGTGATTTCATCGACAGCTGTCACGGCAACACCATTGTCTTTCAGGTGTTTCATTGTGCCGCCGGTAGATAATAATTCGTATCCAAGCTGTTCCAGTTCCTTCGCAAATTCCAATATCCCGCTTTTATCCGATACGCTTAGCAATGCGCGCTTTTTCAACGTAATTCCTCCAATTTATACAAAAGGCCTGTCATGATAACAGGCCGATCATTTTTCAAATAAGTTTTTTAATGTTTCTGCATACAGTTCATGTTCTGCTTTATGAATAGCAGCAGCTGTTTTATCAGGATCTTCTTCTACAACATGTACAGCACACTGCGCTAAAATAGGACCGGTATCCATTCCTTCATCCACAATGTGCACCGTCACCCCAGTTATTTTGACGCCTGCCGCCACTGCCTGCCCAATTGCATCTTTTCCTGGAAATGAAGGCAGCAGCGATGGATGGATATTGACGATTCGTTCAGGATACGCGCCGAGCAGAACAGGACCGATCAGGCGCATATAGCCTGCCAATATCAGCCATTCTGCCTGAACATCCTGCAGTCGCTTCAATACAGCTTGCTCATACATCTCTTTCGAATCAAAATCACGGGGACGAAAAGCCGCCACGGGGATGCCTGCCTGTTTAGCGCGTTCTGTTACAAACGCATCAGGCCTGTCCGTGACAAGCAGAACGACTTCAGCCGGAATCCCGCCGACGTAACACGCTTTTTCCAATGCAGCAAAATTACTGCCGCTTCCTGATGCGAAAATGGCGATCTTCACTTTATTGGTCATAACGTAAGAGTGCCGTCATGATCGCCATTGAACGCGACGCCTTCTTTAGTTGTGACGCGACCGATCACATACGCTTTCTCACCATGAGCTTCTGCAATTTTAATCGCTTTTTCCGCCTCTGCCTCAGGCAATGCTACTACAAAACCGATGCCCATATTGAAGACACTGTATAAATCACGGTCTGTCAGTTCGCCTTTTTCCTTCAACATCTTAAACACTGGAAGTACCCGCCACGCGCCTAAGTCCACCTCGACTCCAAAGCTCTCTGAGAACATGCGCGGCAGGTTTTCAAAGAATCCGCCGCCTGTAATATGGCCCATCGCATGTACGTCCAGCTGCCGATGAATCTCCAGTACAGGTTTAGCATAAATTTTCGTCGGTGTCAGCAAGGCATCTGAAACCGTTCCAAGCTCTTCGTACCCTTCGATTGTACTGTCAATCTTCGCACCAAGCTGTTCAAAAACGATATGGCGGACTAATGAATAACCATTAGAATGAATTCCACTCGATGCGATTCCAACCAGCACGTCACCTGCCTGTACACGCTCACCCGTCACCAATTGACTTTTTTCGCAGGCACCGACTGCAAAGCCTGCCAGATCATACTCATCTTCTTCATAAAGACCCGGCATTTCAGCTGTCTCTCCGCCAATCAAAGCAGCTCCCGACTGTACACAGCCGTCTGCCACTCCTTTAACGATGGCTTCCACCTTTTCAGGAACCGCTTTTCCAAGCGCAACATAATCCAGGAAGTAAAGCGGTTCCGCTCCTTGCGCCACGATGTCATTGACACACATCGCCACACAGTCGATTCCGATCGTATCGTGACGGTCAGCCATAAACGCCAGTTTCAGCTTCGTACCGACACCATCCGTTCCTGAAATCAATACAGGCTCTTTATATTCGAGCGCCGACAGGTCAAACATTCCACCGAAACCGCCAAAAGCTCCTGCAACACCTTTACGTGAAGTTCTGGCTACGTGGGATTTCATACGTTCTACCGACTCATAACCCGCCTCAATATTTACTCCTGCTTTTTCATATGCCTTCGACATGGAAAGGCCTCCTATCGTACGATTTCTTTTTCATGCGGCATTGCCGTATCCGAATAAATCTCCGTTGGATACTCGCCTGTGAAACACGCCAGACATTGGCCGCAGTTTTTCATTTCAGGCGACCGGCCGTTCGCTTCGAGCATTCCGTCGACCGACAGAAAATTAAGCGAGTCGGCGCCGATTTCTTCACACATTTCATCGAGCGTACGTCCTGTTGCAATTAATTCGGAGTCGGAACTGATATCAACTCCGTAATAACAAGGTGCAATCAAAGGAGGCGAGGCGATCACGACGTGAATCTCTTTTGCGCCAGCCTCTCTAAGCATCGCAACAATCCGCTTGGATGTCGTGCCGCGTACGATGGAATCATCTACCATTACGACCCGTTTGCCGTGAATTACCTGATGAACAGGCGACAGTTTCATTTTCACGCCTTTTTCCCGCAGCGCCTGAGAAGGCTGAATGAAAGTTCTCCCGACATAACGGTTTTTAATGAGGCCGAGTTCATATGGTATACCGCTCTGTTCGGAAAATCCGATTGCAGCGGAAATACTGGAATCCGGTACCCCTGTGACAACGTCCGCACTGATCTGCACTTCACGTGCCAGCTGTTTGCCGCAGCGTTTGCGTGCGGCATGAATGTTAATACCGTCGATATCTGAATCTGGACGGGAGAAATAGACATACTCCATGGAACACATGGCGCGTTCAGCCGGCTGGGCAAAACGCTCAGACGTCAGCCCTTTATTATTGATAATAACTAATTCACCGGGTTCTACCGAGCGGACATGGTCCGCTCCGATAATATCGAATGCACAAGTTTCAGATGCCACGACCCACGAATCACCAATTTTCCCCAGCGACAGTGGACGCAATCCGTTTGGATCCTGTGCGACCATAAGGCCTTCATCTGTCATAAGAACGAAAGCAAAAGCCCCTTTTAAGATGCTCAATGCTTTTTTCACTTTGTCGCGCTGATTCAGTGAGCCGCTGCTGCGTTTAATCAGATGTGCAAGCACTTCTGTATCAGAAGTAGTCTGGAAAATACTTCCTTGACGTTCCAAATGTTCTTTAAGATCCGTAGCATTGATTAAGTTACCGTTATGAGCAATCGCAAGGCTTCCCGTTGTTGAACGGAACACGAGCGGCTGTACATTTTCAATACCGCGGCCCTGTTCTGTCGTATAACGAACTTGTCCAATCGCACCATAGCCATGTAATGTCGCCAGGTTTTCGCCGGAGAACACTTCATTGACCAGACCTTCGCCTTTCACAGCATGGAGCCCATCATCGCGTTTGACGACGATGCCAGCTCCCTCCTGTCCTCTATGCTGAAGAGCATGCAGCGCATAATAACTGATTTGTGCTGCGTCTTCATGCCCCCAGATACCAAATACGCCGCACTCTTCGTTTAATCCTCTGAGTTCAGCAAGCATGCAATTGCCCCTTTCCAAGCAGCGCGGAATTCTTCTACCGTCCCTTCCAGTAAAACCGTTCCTTCTGCATCTTTGATGACGACTTCTTCGCCATCTGTCACTGTTCCAATTTTCACAGCATCCTGGACATTCTTTTCAAATGCCGCAACTTGCTCAGGCTTTACAGTAACCAGGAAACGTGACTGTGATTCGCTGAATAAAGCGGTAACTGCAGAACCTTCGACTGTTACGTCTGCTCCCAGTCCGTCCGCGGCAAATGCTTTTTCACAAAGCGCTACCGCAAAGCCGCCTTCAGAAAGGTCCGCTGCAGACTGGATTTGCCCTTGTTGGATTGCGTTAAGCAATTGATCCTGACGTTTCACTTCTGTATCCAGATCAATGGCAGGAGATTTACCGAAAATCTTACCTTCTACCATCTGCTGAAGTTCACTTCCTCCGAATTCTGTCGCAGTCTGACCGATTACATAAATTGCATCGCCCGCCTGTTTAAAGCCCGGCGTTGTGACATGCTTCAGATCATGCACCAGACCGACGAGACCGATTGTCGGTGTTGGATAAATCGGCACTCCGTTCACTTCATTCGAAAGGGAAACGTTCCCGCCGATCACTGGCGCGTTCAGCTTGCGGCAGGCTTCTGAAATACCGGCTGCTGATTTCTCCAGCTGCCAGAACACTTCCGGTTTATCCGGGCTTCCGAAGTTCAGGCAGTCTGTCAGTGCAATTGGTTCTGCTCCTGAACAAATCAAGTTCCGTGCTGCCTCAGCGACCGCAATTTTGCCGCCTGTTTCAGGGTCTAGATAGATGAAACGCGAATTACAGTCTGCTGTCATCGCGATCCCTTTATTCGTACCCCGCACGCGGATAATCCCAGCTGATGCTCCCGGAGCCAGCACCGTACTTGTTCTTGCTCCTGTATCAAACTGATTATAGACCCATTCCTTTGAAGCAATCGTCGGGCGCTGCAGCAGTTCCAGTAACGTATCTTTCAAGTTTGCTACTTGCGGCTCTTTATTTTCCATCGCCTGGTTCTCTGCAAATGAAGCCGGCTCTTTTGATTCTTTTTGATAGCTTGGTGCATCTTCAGCCAATAAATCAGCCGAAACTTCTGCAACTATTTCCCCTTTATGAAGGAGGCGAAGCATTTTGTCATCTGTTACGCGGCCGATAGCCACAGCATTAATCCCATATTTAGTGAATAATTGTATGACTTCCTCTTCGCGGCCTTTCTTGACTACGATCAGCATGCGTTCCTGCGACTCAGACAGCATCATTTCATAAGCTGTCATATTTTCTTCACGCTGTGGCACCAGATTCAAATTCATCTCTACCCCATAGCCTGCTTTTGAAGCCATTTCAGCTGCGGAAGAAGTTAGTCCTGCCGCTCCCATATCCTGAATCCCGATGAGTGCATCAGATTTCACAAGCTCCAGACAAGCTTCCATTAACAGTTTCTCAATGAAAGGATCCCCTGCCTGCATAACCGGCAGTTCATTCTCTTCTTCAATTGACACTTCTGAAGACGACATCGTCGCACCGTGAATTCCGTCACGGCCGGTTGTAGCGCCGGCATATAGGACAGTGTTACCTACTCCTGCCGCCAATCCTTTTTGAATATCTTCATGATTAAGCAATCCAACCGCCATCGCATTGACAAGAGGACGCTTAGAGTAGCATTGATCGAACTGCACTTCACCTGCTACTGTAGGAATCCCCATCGCATTGCCGTAACTCGCAATCCCGGCAACCGCCTCTTCGAATAAAAACTTATCGCGCGGATCCGTTAAATCACCGAAACGCAAAGAGTTTACCAGCGCAACCGGACGCGCACCCATGGAAAATACGTCACGGATAATACCGCCCGCCCCCGTAGCCGCACCAATGAACGGTTCAATTGCAGAAGGCGAGTTGTGTGACTCCATCTTGAATACCGCAGCCTGATTGTCACCGATGTCTACAATTCCTGCGCCTTCGCCCGGCCCTTGAAGCACACGCGCGCCTTCAGTCGGGAACTTCCGAAGAACAGATTTTGAACTTTTATAAGAACAGTGTTCTGACCACATAGCCGAAAACAAACCTGTTTCCGTATAATTAGGAGTGCGTCCAAGCATTTCTTCCGCACGTGTATACTCTTCTTCCGTCATGCCCATTTGAAGATACAAACGCTGCTCTTTCACTTGTTTCGCTGTAGGTTCGTGATTAATTGACATGCTTCTCACTCCAATTGTTCAAGATTGAATGGAATATTGGCGCTCCATCGGTACCGCCGATCAGTTCTTCCACTGCACGTTCAGGAAGCGGCATCATGCCGAGCACATTGCCTTTTTCATTTGTAATGCCTGCAATTGCAGCTGTGCTGCCGTCCTCATTTTCACCCGCATAGGTAAAGATGATGCGGTTGCTGCTTTTCAATTCTTCCACTGTTGCTTCATCCGCATAATAATTACCGAATTCATTGGCAACCGGAAGTGTAATTTTCTGGCCTTTTGAATATTCTTTTGTAAATGCTGTGCTGGTATTTTCTACCTGCAGCTTTACTTGAGCAGAACGGAACTTCAGGCTATTGTTGCGCAAAAATCCGCCTGGCAGAATGCCCGCTTCCACTAATATATGAAATCCATTTCCTACGCCGAGAACCAGTTTTCCCGACTCTGCAAACTTCTGAAGTTCCTGACACGCAGGCGAACTTTTCGCAAGTGCACCGGGACGTAAATAGTTACCGTAAGATGTACCTGTCGGCAAAAGCAGCGCGTCGAATTGACCCAGCCGGTCCGCTTCTGTATGCCAGACATATTCCACTTCCTGCTTCACTGTTTCCTCAACCGCATGGTACATATCCAGATCACATGTAAGACCCGGGAATACTAGGACAGCGAACTTCATTGGCCGGCAACCTCCCCGACTTCAAAGCGGTAATCTTCGATGACTTTATTGATCAGCAGGTTATCGCACATTTCTTTCACACGCGTTTCAATCGTTTGTTCAGAACCATCCAGTTCCAGCTCGATCAGCTTACCGACACGAACACTCTTTACTTCTTCAAAGCCCATTTTCTGAAGTGCATCTGTCGTTGCGATGCCTTGTGGATCTACAACACTTTCACGTAATGTTACATAAATAGTTACTTTCGTCATTGTTGGTTCCTCCCAAAGTGGAAATAGTAGTGTAAAACTTATTTAATCCTGCCAGATACCTGATTGTTCAATTTCGATAAGGGTTTCTTCTATATGATCTGTCATGATCGTAACATGGCCCATTTTGCGTTTCTCTTTGGCTTCTGCTTTGCCGTACAAATGAATGGACCAGTCAGGATACTCCGTAATAGCTTTCTTCATTGGCTCTACATGCTCTCCAAGCAGGTTTACCATAATTGAAGATGCCCATAGTCTTGGTTTACGCAGCGGCCATCCGCAAACTGCACGGATATGCTGATGAAATTGCGAAATATTGCACGCTTCGATCGAATAATGTCCCGAGTTATGCGGACGGGGAGCCAGTTCGTTTATGATAATCCCGCCATCCGGAAGCACAAACATCTCAACGGCCAGTGTTCCGACCAGATGCAAATGACCCGCAATTTTTTCTGCTTCGCGCTCTGCCTGCTCTAATACCGTGTCAGCTACACGTGCCGGCACAATCGATTCATGCAGAATATGGTTTTTGTGAATGTTTTCTGCGATTGGCAGGCAATAGGACTGTCCCGCTTCATTACGTTGTATGATCACTGAAATTTCTTTCTCAAACGGCACGAATGCTTCCGCTATACAGGCTGAATGGGCGAACAGCGACCTGGCTTCTTCCAGCTGTTCTTTTGAATCTAATTTCACTTGTCCTTTTCCGTCATATCCGCCAAAAGCGGTTTTCACAATACAAGGATAGCCAATATCGGAAATTTTCTCTGCCAGCTCTTCAAATGAATCAGCTGCAATATAAGGTGCAACCGGTGCTCCTGCTGCTTGAATTTCAGCTTTTTCATTAATTCGGTTTTGTATGATGCGAACAAGCTCTGCTCCCTGGGGCACATTCGCCTGCTCTGTTAATCTCTTCAAACCTTCATAATCGATATTCTCAAATTCGAATGTAATGACATCACTGACTTTACGTAGCTCAGCCAGCGCTTTCTCATCATCATATGGTGCGATAATTTCTATATCAGCAATTTGTCCACACGGCGAGTTCTTCGTTGGGTCTAATACAGCAATGTGAAATCCAGCTTCTTTTGCCGCCATTCCCATCATACGCCCAAGCTGACCGCCGCCGATAATTCCGATTGTCTGTCCAGGTAAAATCACTTTCACTCCAGCTCACCGCTGCTTTTCAAAGAGATTTGACGCATTTGATCACGCCGTTCCTGCAATCGTGAACGCAGCTCCTTATCCGTTGTGCTGATCATCTGCGCAGCCAGGAGTCCCGCATTGATAGCACCGGCTTTCCCAATCGATACTGTAGCTACAGGAACACCGCCCGGCATCTGTACGATTGATAATAATGAATCCATACCGTTTAATGCTTTAGATTGTACCGGAACACCGATAACAGGAACCAGCGTTTTTGCAGCAACCATTCCAGGAAGATGAGCTGCTCCGCCTGCTCCTGCAATAATCACATGCAGCCCTTTCGCTTCAGCCTGTTCCGCATATTCAAACAGCAAATCAGGTGTACGGTGAGCTGAAACTACCTTCTTTTCATAGGGGACCTCCAGCTCGTCCAGGATCTCACATGCATGTTTCATTGTTTCCCAGTCACTTTTACTTCCCATAATCACACCGACTTTCGGTTCCAAATCCAATCCGCTCCTTCATATCCGTACTATTCAAATTATTTTAATAAAAAAAGGTCCTTGAAAACTCCACTTTTCACATGCACAAAAAGCAGAACTTTCAAGGACCCTTAACAATCCGCGATAATAGACTCTCTATCTCACGAAGATATCCAAGAAAAATTGCTTTCCCACATAGTGTAGACATTTACGGTGTCTTGGTAGAAACGCTGCAGCCAATTCTGCGGCATATACGGGGAACTCATTTACTCTTATTATAGTAACAATTTAAATTTCATACGTCAACTCAAAGACGAACAATATATAATGACGCTTTTATAATCATTCGCCTTTCGGACGTACCTGGATTGAAAACATACCTATTACTAGAGCATTCCACTATTTTCAGCTGTTTTTAATCCCTTGAAACTGGGTTTGCTGCTTGACAGGAATGTACTCTCCGCCCTCTTGTTTAAAAACCGGTTTCTCTCTTCTCGCAACAACTGTATAGCCCAAACGTTGAATCCGTTCAAGGCACTCTTCCAATGTTTCTTCGTCTTGCCGATCAAACCACATTTTTTTGCTGCTCATTTAAATAGCTTTCCTCTTTTCACACTTTTCACCCAGAAACCGCCATGTATGGTTTTTGGTTCATACGAAATAATGAACGCTTTGGGATCAAGCTCTGTTATGGTTTTGTATAACTGCAATTCATATTTGCGCGGTGTCAAAATTTCCATCGTCGAACGGCCGCCGCTTAATCCATTTGCGGACCAATCTGTCACACCGTATCCTTTACGTCGCAATTCATGAGGCATTTCTTTATTAATATCTGCTGTAATTACATTTACCGTAATATAGCCAAGCGCTAATCTTTCCTCGATCTTAGAACCAACCACTACGCCGGATCCAAATCCGAGAGCATAGGCAATTAAATTCTGAATTTGATCTAAGTTATCCAACACTAAACCTAATCCGATAACATAGATGACGACTTCAAACATACTCACGGCCGCAGCGATATACCGGTAGCCTTTCAGTGTCAAAATCATTCGGACTGTCGAAAAGGAAACGTAGATAACATTTATCATGAAGATGAGCAGGACCATACCCATAGGCAACCTCTCCTTTCCGGAATAGGGTTTATCGTATCGCGCTTTATCAAAAAGTTCAAGGAAAGTCTTTTGAACATTTATTCAATTGAGCCAGAGTACTATATAGAGTTGGATATGAGAGGGGTGGCATGATCACTCTGAGGAAGGTATGATCAAACGAGCCTAACTCATTATCACGCATCAACTGAGTATGAAGGTAGTATTAAAAGTGAGCGCATAGACGCCTAGTATGAACAATAGGAGGTCTGTCTGTCGATGCGGCACCTGCCACGCACCAAACAAGGTTGCGACCGCACTATTCCGCCTGGGCAACGCACCAAACAGACTGTCCATCGAACCAAACGTCCTGCTCACCGCTCCATTCTGCGCTGCCAGCGAGCCTAATTCGCCACTTACCGCACCATTCAACTTGTGAGTACGCAAGAAATAAACTCCCCGTCCTTCTCGCTGCACAGTGTTGTGTCTTTTCTTTTGTCTATAACTCCAAAAGCCTCCCGGCTTCACCTTTCTATTAGAACACACAAAAAAGCCACTCCCCATAAGGAATGGCTTCGTGCCCAGCAACGTCCTACGCACGCAAGGGGAAACCCCCAACTACCATCGGCGCACGAGCTTACCTTCCGTGTTCGGGGCTGCGAAGAACGGAGAGCGGCGGATTGACTGCGTCAGCTTCCCCGCTTGCGAGTCTCGCGTATATCATACGCTTCGAGTCACAGCGGCTCGCTTCCTTGCACTCCACCACTCCCCGTCCTTCTCGCTGCACAGTGTCGTGTCTTTTCTTTTGTCTATAACTCCAAAAGCCTCCCGGCTTCGCTTTTCTATTAGAACACACAAAAAAGCCACTCCCCATAGGGAATGGCTTCGTGCCCAGCAACGTCCTACTCTCACAGGGGGAAACCCCCAACTACCATCGGCGCTGAAGAGCTTAACTTCCGTGTTCGGTATGGGAACGGGTGTGACCTCTTCGCTATCGTTACTAGACTGGTTTGAGTAAAGCTTGTTCACTCAAAACTGAATAAAAGACATTGGGTAGTTCAAGTAACTACTTTTTATAATAGGTTAAGTCCTCGATCG
>NZ_WHVV01000009.1 GCF_009650995.1 Sporosarcina cascadiensis
AGCATATGATACTTCGCTTCTGCCCGTTGGCGACGGTATTTTGATAGCGGTGAAAAAGGAATAGCAGGCAATAAAGGAGAATAGCTGTGAAGAAAAAACCAGTTGTGATCGGGATTGCCGGAGGTTCGGGTTCCGGTAAGACAAGTGTCACCAAAAAGATACATGAAGTGTTCCAAGGCCATTCGGTTGTGGTGATCGAGCAGGATGATTATTACAGAGACCAGTCGCATTTAGTGTTCGAAGAGCGTCTTCAGACGAACTATGATCATCCTTTGGCGTTTGACACGGATTTATTGATTCGGCATATTGAAGAACTTTTAGACAGAAAGCCGATTCAAAAACCGACGTACGATTATACGATTCATACCCGTTCGGCTGAAACAATTACGGTGGAGTCTCAGGATGTAATAATTCTTGAAGGGATTCTAGTACTGGAAGATGAACGTCTTCGTAATTTGATGGATATCAAATTATTTGTCGATACCGATTCGGATATCCGGATCATTCGTCGCATTTTGCGTGACATCAATGATCGCGGACGTACCGTAGATTCTGTTGTGGAGCAATATTTGTCAGTCGTCCGGCCGATGCATAATCAGTTTATCGAACCGACTAAAAAATATGCCAATATCATCATTCCCGAAGGCGGCGAAAATGCAGTTGCCATTGATTTGATGGTTACCAAAATAAAAACAATTCTTGCTTCTGAAGAAGAAGTATAATATGATGATGACATAATTTTAAATTAATTCAGCGAAAGCTCCTGTCTGACGGCTGCTGGATTATGTATAATTCGTAAAGTCACATTGGTTCAATTCTTTCCGAAAGTAGCGTAAGATGTGAACAATAATAGTTCCACTATGTCACATACCGAACGGCGGTGTGGCATAGTATTTTTTATGAACAGAAATTTTGAGGAGTGTTGTTAGATGGTTTCAGAGAAAAAATTCCCGATGACAGCTGCGGGTAAACAAAAATTAGAAGAAGAGCTAGAATACCTTAAAACAGTAAAACGTAAAGAAGTTGTGGAGCGCATTAAGATTGCACGCAGTTATGGTGACCTTTCAGAGAACTCAGAGTACGATTCGGCGAAAGAAGACCAGGCATTCGTGGAAGGTAAGATTTCTTCAATGGAGTCAATGATCCGCAATGCAGTCATCATCACGGAAGATGAACAGAACACAGATGAAGTGCAGTTAGGTAAAACGGTTACATTCAAGGAAATCCCGGACGGCGATGAAGAAACATACACAATCGTCGGATCTGCTGAAGCAAATCCAATCGAAGGACTTATTTCGAATGACTCTCCTATCGCTAAAGGGATAATCGGACGCAAAACAGGTGACAAAGTGAAGATACTTACTCCCGGCGGTGAAATGTCAGTAGAGATACGCGAGATAAAATGACAACTGTACCGTCTTCTCACTGAAGGCGGTATTGCTTATTTTGCAACCAACAGGCCCGCATAAACGTCTGATTGGAAAAGAGCGCAGACCGTGCAGAAGGAGATGCAAAGTATGGCAGATCGAGAACCCAGTTTTTCAAGGATGTCACGTAAAAAAGGTAAAAAAGATAAGTTATTGAATATCTTAATCGGTGTTGTCATTCTTCTCATACTAATCGTTGGAGTCACCTATATTGCAGGCAATGGCAAAGACGAAGCGAAAGAGGAGTCCCAGACAGAAAATGCACCGAAAGAGCCGATCGTTATTGAAGAACCGAATGACGAAGTTGCAAAAGATAAAGAAGAAGATGCGCCAGAAAAAGAATCTGCTGACGAAAATGAAATGGATGAGCATGTTGAGGGACAGATCGTCAATGAAAATAATCCTGATAAACTGGAAGATAACGACGGTGATTCCGTGACTGTCGCTCCCTCATCTGACAATAATGTAAAAGAAACGGTTATTGATTCGGATTGGAAACCAGTCGGAACTTCACAAACAGGCGAACATGTCTCGAAATACGACGGCGAGTCAGATGACTGGAATGAGAAAAAACAAGCAATAGCCTATGCGACAGGTTTATCTGAAGATCAAATGATTTTCTGGCGTATCCAAAATGGCGGCGGCCCGCAGAAATCAGAGGGCATTGTCTCCAGCAAGGACAAGTCTGAAAAATACAAAGTCTATCTGGAGTGGGTGGATGGCGAAGGCTGGAAACCGGTCAAAATGGACGTGCTTAATACATTGGAAACAAAGTGATGTGATTCATCAGGAAACCGAACTTTGAAGGAGCGAAAACAAATGAAAATAGCTATCGTCGGCGCAATGGAGGAAGAAGTTGAAATCTTGCGCAGAGAAATTGGCCTGGGGAAAATAACTGCCATCGGAAATTGTGAATTTATCGAAGGAAAAGTCGGCAAGCACCAAGTCATCTTAACAAAGAGCGGCATCGGTAAAGTAAATGCGGCCATGGCTACTGCCATCTTGCTGCAGAACTATAAACCGGATATTGTCCTCAATACTGGTTCAGCAGGCGGCACGCACCCCGATTTAGAAGTCGGGACTGTGGTGATCTCGGATTATGTCCTGCATCACGATGTGGATGTTACAGCATTCGGCTATGAGCCCGGTCAGGTGCCTCAACTGCCTGCATCATTCCCTTCAGACCAGAACTTGATTGACCTGTCAAGGGAAGCCGTTGTTGAGCTGGATACATACGAACATGCTGTAGGGACAATTGCTTCGGCCGATACTTTTATGTCAGACCCGCAAAAAGTTCTGCAAGTAAAAGAGCGTTTCCCCCGTGTTATCGCTGTGGAAATGGAAGCGGCTGCAGTTGCGCAGGTATGTTATCAATTCCAAACGAAGTTTGTTGTGATTCGCGCATTGTCTGATATAGCCGGGAAAGAATCATCTGTCAGTTTTGATGAGTTCCTGCCGCTTGCAGCAAAACATTCGTCACAGATAGTTATGCGTGTCATATCGAAACTCTAATTGTTATATGGTAAAATTAAAGGGTAGACAAAGCATAGGATAGTTTTGTTGAAAGGAGGGACATTCAATGGGATTCTTAATGGGTGGAGTATTTTTAATTACAGCTATTTTGGCTGCAGTGATTTTACGTGAGGTAAAAGCTGATTGAAGACAGATAAAATCAAAGCGTTTCCGATGGCGGGGGCCAAGGCTCCCGCATCAGAAACGCTTTTTGATTTACTGGACCTATCCCTGATATTCATGTTTAAAAGATTGGTATAGTTTAACGATTGCTCTTTTCTCGATGCGAGATACATAGCTTCTGGAAATGTTCAGTTGTTCTGCAATTTCTTTTTGAGTCATGGGTTGATCGTCGAGCAAACCGTAACGCCGCTGGATGATCTCCAGTTCCCGGGCATCCAGCTTGCCCAGATGCTTATACAAGCGCTCTTTTTGTTCGTTTTGCTCCACGGTGGTTTGAGGCGGAATGTCATCAGTCTGGAGAAGGTCTGCGATTTCTAAAGATTGGCCGTCTTTGTCGAGACCGATGGGTTCATAGAGGGAGACATCTTTTTGAACTTTTTTCTGTGTTCGTAAATACATGAGGATTTCATTTTCAATACAGCGGGCAGCATAAGTAGCCAGTTTTGTTTTCCGGTCCGGCGTAAAACTGTTAATAGCTTTCATGAGTCCAATTGCACCGATAGAAATATAATCATCGAGCAGCTCATGTTTCGGCTGAAATTTTTTCACGATATGGGCAACCAGCCGCATATTGTGTTCAATCAGTTCATCACGTGCACTTACATCGCCTTCTGCTAATCGTCTCAGGCAATCGGCTTCTTCCTTTTTCGACAGCGGACGAAGAAAAGCCTGCCCTTTTATATAGCCGATTAACGCGGGGATCTCTAACCACAGTTGCATGACGGCCATGAAAAACCCGCTCATGTGACCACCTCCGAATATTGATAGTTCAGCATATGCGAAGAACAGGCGTCCTATCACCCGATGAGAAAGTTACAAAAGCAGTCATTGGATTGCGTGCAGTATAAGCAACTATGTTATAATCAGACAAGAATTTGTTGTAGGGCGGAGTGGATAACGTGTTAAAACAATTTTTGCCAAGCGCATACGTGAAGTCGGTGCTGCACATCAAGCCGGAACAGCTTGTGGAAAATGGCATCAAGGGGATCATAACGGATCTCGATAATACATTGGTTGAATGGGACCGGGCAGAAGCCACAGAGGATATTATGGCTTGGTTTGATGAGATGCATAAGGCTGGTCTGCAGATTACGGTCGTATCAAATAATCACATAGAGCGCGTAAGTCATTTTTGTGATCCGCTCGGAATCCCCTATATCTGTGAGGCGCGGAAGCCGTTGAAGAGATCGTTCCGGCAGGCTATTGGGACACTTGGTTTGCCGAAAGAGCAAATCGTCATGATTGGCGATCAGCTGCTGACGGATGTCTTAGGGGCAAACCGTGCGGGGCTGTCCGTGATTTTGGTAGTGCCGGTAGCGAGTTCGGATGCGCCGATCACAAAATTCAATCGGGCGATTGAACGGAGAATTATGGCAAGGTTTAAGAGAAAAGGATTGATAACGTGGGAGGACTGAATTTGGAACCAATTAAGTGTATTGGATGCGGTATTACGATCCAGACGGCAGATAAGAAGGCAGAAGGCTATGCACCGCCGTCTTCGCTCGAAAAAGAGGATGTCATCTGCCAGCGCTGCTTTAAATTACGGAATTATAATGAATTACAGCCGGTCTCTTTATCGGGAGACGATTTTTTAGCGATTCTTAATGGAATTGGTGAAAAAGAAGGTCTGATTGTCAAAGTGGTTGATATATTCGATTTCAACGGCAGCTGGATCAATGGTCTTCAGCGTTTTGTCGGCAAGAAAGATATTTTATTGATTGGCAATAAGTCAGATATTCTGCCGAAAGCACTTAATCCGAAACGCCTGACGAACTGGATGAAGACCGAAGCAGCTAAATTAGGACTGAAGCCAATTGATGTCCTGCTTGTTTCCGCTGTAAAAGGCAACGGCATGGAAGAAGCACTGGAAGCGATCGAGAAATACCGCAAAGGCAAAGACGTCTATGTCGTCGGCTGCACGAATGTTGGGAAATCCACGTTCATTAACCGGATCATCAAGAATGCGACGGGTATGCAGGACGTCATTACCACATCTTATTTTCCCGGTACAACGCTTGATGTAGTGGAAATTCCGCTCGATGACGGTAAATCCTTAATAGATACACCCGGAATTATTAACGAACACCAGATAGCACATGATCTGGATGCGGAAGATTTGAAAATCATTACACCGAAGAAAGAACTGAAGCCGAAAGTCTATCAACTGAATGCGGAGCAGACGCTGTTCATCGGCGGCCTGGCGCGTTTTGACTTTATCCGGGGTGACCGGTCTTCTTTCAATCTGTATGTCGCAAACGGCCTGCAGATCCACCGTACAAAGCTGGCGAATGCGGATGAATTATATGCCAAGCATCTAGGCGAAATGCTGTCACCTCCGAGTGCAGCGTCGCTTGAAACGCTTCCGCCGCTTGTGCGTCATGAGTTTTCGATTAAGCAGGCGAAGACAGATATCGTGATTTCAGGTTTAGGCTGGATCACTATTCAGCACGAAAATGTACAAATTGCAGTACACGCGCCTAAAGGCGTCAATGTAATGATCAGACCGTCATTAATTTGATGACTAGCGGCAAGGGGGAATGAAGATGAAAAGTTGGTATGCTGTGTTAGGCGATCCAATCGCTCAATCGATGTCACCGGTGATGCATGATCAGTGGTTTGAAGAAGCAGGTCTCCACGCAACCTATATCCCGATCCATGTGCAGGCAGAAACGCTGGAACAGGCGATTGCCGGCTTGCGTACACTTGGCTCCGGGGGCTGGAATGTGACGGTGCCGCATAAACAGGCCATTATTCCTTACTTGGATGAAGTTGACAGCTCGGCTGAACGGATGGAAGCCGTCAATACCGTTTATCGTACAGAAGACGGAAGACTGATCGGCGCCAATACCGACGGCAGAGGATTTGTGAAGTCACTGGAAGAGTTTACGGCGCAGGAGCGTGTCACAGGGCCTGTACTTGTCATCGGAGCAGGCGGCGCTGCAAGGGGCATTGCATTTGCTTTGCAGGAAGCTGGCTACGGTCCGATGTACGTAACGAACCGCACTGTCTCTAAAGCGGAGGATCTTGCTTCCGAAATGGACGGCACACAAGTAATTTCAACCGAAGAAGCGGAACAGCGGCTCGGTGAATTCGGTCTGGTCGTGCAGACTACTTCCGTCGGCATGAATTTTGCGCAGGCGGGAATGCCGCTTGATCCGAAAGCTGCTGCCAAAAATGCAGTAGTGGCGGATATAATTTATAATCCGCTGGAAACGGCATTTCTGCAGACGGCAAGACTGGCAGGCGCCCGCACGATGAACGGTGTCGGGATGTTTGTTCATCAAGGAGCACTTGCTTTTGAGAAATGGACAGGCATTTATCCCGACACGAAAAAAATGATAGATACGATTACAATGAAAGTTGGCGGGTAAACATGTTAACAGGTAAACAAAAAAGATATTTGCGCAGCAAGGCTCATCATTTGACGCCGTTATTTCAAATTGGGAAAAGCGGTTTGACTGAACCGATCCTGGATCAAATTGACGAAGCGCTCGAAGCACGCGAACTGCTGAAAGTCAGCGTTCTGCAAAACTGTGAAGAAGATAAGACGGAAATTGCAGATACAATTGGTGCATTTAAAGGAATTGAAGTAGTACAGACCATCGGCAGTACGATTGTTCTATACAGGGAATCGAAAGAGAAGAAACGCATACAATTACCATAAGGAGAATCAGATGAAACGAATTGGCATATTAGGCGGCACATTCAATCCGCCGCATACAGGTCATCTGCTGATTGCCAATGAAGTCCGGTACGCCTTGCAGCTGGATGAGGTGCGTTTAATGCCGACAGCTGTTCCGCCGCATAAAACAGCTCCCGGAGACGCTTCTGCGGAACAGCGGCTGAGGATGGTCAAATTGGCGACGGCTGAAATAGAAGGTCTGAGTGCGTCTTCCTTTGAAATTGAGCGGGGCGGTGTATCCTACACGTATGATACGATGTCCCGATTAGTCCAGGAAGAACCGCAGCATGATTTTTATTTCATTATCGGCGGGGATATGGTCGATCAATTACCGAGCTGGCACCGGATTGCAGATTTACTGGACATCATCACATTTATAGGGGTGGAACGTCCGGGTGCCGAAAATCGTTCAGAGATTCCTGTCCGTATGGTAGAGACTCCGCAGCTGGATTTATCTTCTACTTTGATCCGCCGGCGCTTTCTTGAGGGAGGAACAGTGCAGTTGCTGCTTCCTCCTGCTGTCGAGGCTTATATTCGAGAGGAGAGATTATATGGATCTTCAACAAGTACGAAATGATCTGGAACAGCGACTGCCGCAAACACGCTACGAGCACATCCTGCGGGTGACAGAGGCTGCCAAAGAGTTGGCCAAAGAATCAGGCGTGTCCGTTGAAAAAGCGGAAATTGCGGGATTATTCCATGATTACGCCAAGTTTATGGATAAAGATGAGTTGCTTGAACTTTTGAAACGGGATGAAGAATACAAATTGTATTCACAATATCACTCAGAGCTGTGGCACGCGCCGGTCGGAGCATTGCTGGCGAAAGAGCGGTACGGCATAGATGATGAAGATATTCTTCAGGCGATTCGTTTTCATACCACAGGGCGGGCAGGCATGTCTAATTTGGAAAAAATCATTTATATTGCCGACCTAACAGAACCAGGAAGAAAATTTCCGGGTATCGAGGAATTACGGGAACGTATAAAAGGCCAGTCTCTTGAAGACCAAATGACCGAATGCATCCAACATACAGTAAAATTTCTTGTTCATCAGTACGCAGTCATATTCCCTTATTCATTTGACTGTTATAATGAACATGTACGGAGAAGAAAGGAACAGTGAAATATGCCAACATTATTGGAATTAGCTTATCAAGCAGTAGATAGTAAAAAAGCGGAGGATATCGTCGTGCTGAATATGGAGGGCATTTCGTTAATTGCCGACCAATTCATCATTTGCCACGCAAACTCTGAACGCCAGGTGCAGGCGATTGCACGCGAAGCGGCTGATCAGGCGTCAAAAGCAGGCTATACAGTTAAACGTATGGAGGGCTTTGATTCGGGTCGCTGGATTTTGGTCGATCTTCTCGATGTTGTAGTTCACGTCTTCCATAAAGAAGAGCGCGGGTTCTATAACTTGGAGAAACTATGGGGAGACGCACCGCTGCTGGACGTGGCGAGTGATCAATGAGTTCTTCCTATACTGAGTTCGCCCATATTTATGATGAACTAATGAATGATATTCCATATGACGCCTATATCGAGCTTCTCGATTTGGCGTCTGCTGGCGTTTCCGGAAAAAAAGTGCTTGATATCGGCTGCGGCACTGGCTTGTTATCTGCGATGCTTGCAAAAAGAGGGGCATATGTAACAGGGGTTGATCTGTCCTGTGACATGCTCGAAGTCGCTGCTCACCGTGCTGGCTCGCTCGGTCTGGCTATTCAGTTTAAAGAACAGCCTATGCAGCAGCTCGACGTGGAAGGGAAATTTGATGCGGCGGTTATTTCGATTGATTCGCTGAATTACGTAATTTCACAGAAAGATGTGGAAGAGACGTTTAACAGGGTCTACCAGGCGCTTGTCAAAGACGGCGTGCTGCTTTTCGATGTCCATTCGTTATACAAGATGGATGAAATTTTTCTTGAAGGCCCTTTTGTCTATGACAACGGAGGCATTGCGTATATTTGGGAAACGTCTCCCGGTGATCACGAACATTCGGTATATTCGGAGCTGGCTTTTTTTATGCGCCAGGAGAACGGCAGCTTCATTCGTTTTGACGAAGTACATATGCAGCGTTCTTTTTCAATCCCCGATTATGTCCGGATGATTGAAGAAGCGGGTTTTCATATTGAGCGGATTTTCGCTGACTGGGAGGATGAGCCGCCAACGGAAGAAAGTGAAAGAATATTCTTTCAAGTGCGTAAATAAGACTACCAAATTTGTAATCGATCGGGTATAGTTAGGAAGACTCCATACGGTTCCGAAAGAAAGGATGTTTGAATGATCCGTTCATTCCTTACCGAACAATGGCGTAAATTACTCATTCCTATTGCAGCAATCGCTGTATTATCCTCAGTTCTGTTCTTTCCCCGGGAACAAGCGGATATAACTTCCGAAGAACGAGGGCTAACCCTTTTCGAAACAATTGAAGAACCAGCCGAAGAAATGGAACCGCCTGCTGAAATATTGGCAGAAGTTGCAGTGCTGCCTATTTTAGTTGATGTTAAAGGCGCGGTGAAACATCCGGGTCTCTATTCATTGACAGAAGGAGACAGGCTCCACGACGCTGTAGAGAAGGCGGGAGGCTACAGAGACGATGCAGATACGCGTCTGCTGAATCATGCCCAGAAACTGCTGGATGAATCGGTCGTCTATGTCCCCGTTGCAGGGGAAGAGCCTCCGGTGTTCGAGCAGCCTTCAACAACTGCGGCTGGCGGCGGCGATTCTGATTCAGCCTTGATTAATATTAATACAGCCAATGAAACTGAATTCCAGCAACTGCCGGGTATCGGTCCGTCTAAAGCAACAGCGATCGTAAAATACCGTGAAGCGAACGGGGCATTTTCCCAGCTGGACGGCTTAAAAGAAGTTTCAGGAATTGGTGATAAAACATTTGAAAAATTAGAAGCGTTAATTACGCTTTGATAGATGGAGGCAACCGTATGGAGCGAATTACATGGGACCAGTTCTTCATGGCGCAAAGTCATCTGCTGGCGATGCGCAGCACATGCACACGTCTGTCTGTCGGGTCGATCTTAGTGCGCGATCAGCGGATTATTGCAGGCGGATATAATGGATCGATTTCCGGCGGCGATCATTGTATCGAACATGGCTGTTATGTGGTAGAGAATCATTGCGTGCGGACAATCCATTCCGAAATGAACGCCTTGCTGCAGTGTGCGAAATATGGAATTCCCGTAACGGATGCGACGATTTATGTGACGCATTTTCCATGTCTGCAATGCAGTAAAGCGCTGATTCAGGCCGGTATCCAACGGGTGAATTATGCGGAGGACTACCGTAACAGCGAATATGCGCTCGAGCTTTTTGCACAGGCGGGTGTAGAAGTTGAAAAAATACCGTTTGACGAGCGTTCCATCGACTTCGCAAGTGAAGGGAAGTTCTCCCTGTTCAGCGAAATGCTCGTGAAGATGCAGTCGCTTGGCGCCGACGATGAAGAATTGGATGCCCTTCAGCAAAGGGTGAACGATTTATTTGGCAAATAATCCGATCGATACGTTGGATGTATACAGCGATTCCTGTAGCCATTTCCGCGTTTGCTGCGGAAATCTCGGAATCGCTTCTATTACTTAATCTATTATTCCTCATACCCTTCCTCATTTTGCGAAAAGATTATGTTCATCTTGTGTTAACAGGAGTCATCGTCTGTTCCTCTTTTATGTATTTCTCCAAAGCTGTCCCGCCTTTATCAGTCACTGCTGCTACATCCTTTCAATGGAATGACCAAGTAAAAATTGACGGCGGTAAAATAAAAGGTTTTGCCAGACTTTCCGATGGCACGACAGTCTATTTGATGTATGCTCTACAATCGGAGAGTGAAAAAAAGAAATTCCAGTCAATAAATTTAGCAGCCTATCAATTTATGGCTGATATTGAGCAGAAAGAATTGGAACTGGCAGCTCATAGCTTTGCATTTGATATGGAACGTTATTTACGTATGAACGGGGCAGCCGGAATTATGGAAGTTGCAGCACTGCACTCGGGGGAAAAAGTTTCAACAGTCCGCAGCCGTTTATCAAACTATCGGTATCAATTAAAACAGCATATTTCTGAGCGTTTTCCTGCATCACTTGTTACGGAAGCGGAAGCGCTGTTAATCGGCGACCGTTCCGGGATGGACAGCGAGCTTCAGAAACAGTATCAAACTCTTGGCATTACGCATTTATTCGCCATCTCAGGTCTGCATGTCGGATTGCTTACATTTTTCATTCGAACGATACTTTTGCGTGCGAGTTTCCGCAGGGAGTGGGTGACGTATTTCCTTCTGGGGTTTCTGCCGATCTATGCGTGTATTGCAGGGGGAGCGCCGTCCGTGTGGCGTGCCGTATCCGTTACGATGATTTTGCTGCTGGCCGTCTCTGGAAAACTCCGGCTGAGACTCGATGATGCGCTTGCGTTAAGTGCTGCCTGTTTCATCATTCTGCAGCCGCATGTCGTTTTTCAGCCAGGTTTTCAGTTATCCTATCTAGCGGCTTTTTCATTGCTTTATTCTTCCGCGATTCTTCAACAGGCTAAAAATGGCCTTCATGTATCATTTTTAGTGACAGTTATTACGCAAGTGGCACTCTATCCAGTTTTGCTATACCATTTCTATGAATTATCGCTGTCTTCCTTTGCTGTCAACCTTCTCTACGTACCCCTTTATTCCGTTTTCATTCTGCCTGCGAATCTACTGTTGCTTGCGTGCAGTTTTATCTTGCCGCCTGCTGCCCAGCTGTTATTCAGTATCTATGAGCCGATTCGCGCTGCAATAGGCAGCTTTACCTCATGGCTTGCTTCTTTTCCTTTTCAGATGTGGACGCCCGGTCAGCCTGATGGACTCGGAAGTATAGCGGCAGTTGCGGGTATTCTAATTTTTTTAGTTTGTCTCGAGAAGAAAAAATCGGTCGTATTTGGACTCATCTGCTTGCTGCTTCCAGCTGTATTTTTAGAAATTAAGCCTTTGTTTCACCGTGAAATGATTATTTCGTATGTAGATGTCGGGCAAGGGGACAGTACAGTCATTGAGCTGCCGTTTCGCAAGGCTGTCTATGTAATCGATACCGGCGGGGTCGTTCATTTCGGTGAAAAGAATTGGAAGACGCCTGAAAAACCATTTGAAGTCGGGCGTAATATCGTCGTTCCCTATCTCAAGGCCAAAGGGATCACTACAATCGACAAGCTGATCATCACACATGCTGACTTGGATCATATGGAAGGTGCAGATGAAGTATTGGAAGAATTACTAATAAAGGAAATCCAGATGCCGCCGGGCAGTGAGCAGGAAAATACGATGGAAGAGGTGCTGCGGCTGGCAGTGGAGCAGAAGATTCCGCAAAAGCTTGTCAGTGAAGGAGTCAATTGGCGGATAGGTACATATGATTTTCTGTATGTGGCCCCAAGCGAAAGAGCGTACGAAGGAAATGACAGCTCATTGGTTTTGCTGATGAAAGCAGGAGAATGGACGTTTGTTTTTCCAGGAGACCTTGAAATGGATGGGGAAAAACGGCTGCTGAGCAGTTATAAGGGAGCAGATTTTGGACGAGTGATCTTAAAGGCAGGCCATCATGGCAGTAAGACATCAAGTACTGAGCCGTTTATTCGTTTCTTGATGCCCGAACTTGCTATTATATCTGCAGGTCGCAACAGCCGTTATGGACATCCGCATGCTGAAGTGACAGATCGTTTTAAAGAGTACGGCATACCCTATCTGTCGACTGCGGAAAATGGCACCATCGAGATTCGGGTACAGAAAGATTCTTATTCATTGCAGTCTTCTCGTTAGGGTATGAAATACAAATAGACACAGCCGATAGGTAACGGCTGTGTCTATTTTATCCGATAATAATTAGCGGGCGACGAAATCGATAATCGTAGCAACAACAAAAATTGCTGAAAAACCGATAAACGAAACGATAAAGCCGATGCCTGAATCAATCGCGTCATTGCGTTTTGATTGTACATCATGTTCAAATTCATTCATTGCTACACCTCCTAATTCCATACTAAGTATAGATGAAAGTGAATTAAAAATCCATAAAAATCGCAGTTTAATGGACTTGCAATGAACGATGACACAATTTGTTCAAAGAATGGATAAGGAAGCTGCCGTTATTTTAATAATATTTGTCTTTTTCCGCCTTTTCCCGATGGTTCGGTGTCATCGGCTGCTGTTTTGGCTGTAAGTGATCCAGTTCCGCAAGCTCCAATGAGATTTCTTCTTTTTCATTTAATTTTTTTTCGGAGTTTTTTACAGCAAATTTTTTATTCCGATTCATCTTGAAAAACCTCCTTTACTGCTTAGTATGATGGTTGATGAACAATTCATGTATCTGCTTCAAAGGTTTTTACGATATACTAAGGAAATAGTCGAGGTGAAAATCATGGTGACAAAAATTTGGAATGAAATTGAGAAAGGCGATGTGCAGCCGGTCTATTTATTGACGGGCACAGAGCAGCATTTGATAGATGAGACAGTTAAACGGCTGATCCGTGCTGTGCCGGGAATGACTGCATCTGAAGTGAATCGCTTTGATTTAGAAGAAGTGCCGGTACAGACGGTGCTCGAAGTAGCGGATGAATTGCCTTTTCTGGTAGATCATAAACTGATAGTCGCGAAAAACAGTACTTTTTTAAAAGCGACGGATAATTCGAAAGAAAAGCAGCCGCATCAACTGGAGCTGCTGGAAAAGTGGCTGGAAAATCCATCTCCTACTTCAACCGTTGTGTTTGTGGCGCCGTATGAGAAATTGGATGCCCGTAAAAAGATTACAAAAAAAATTAAAAAGCATGCAGTAGTGCTGGAGGCGGTAGCGCTGCAGGGACAGGATATGACGACTTGGATCATGCAGCAGGGCCGGGATAAAGGGGTGACCATCGATAAGAAAGAAGCGGCGTTTCTCATTGAAATGACTGGTTCCGATCTATTGATGTTGTCGACTGAAATAGATAAAATTGCAGGGTATCTGGCGTTTTCTGGAACGGTTACAGAGGATATTATTGAACAGCTCGTGCCGCGGACACCTGAAATGGATGTTTTTCGTCTGACGGATTCATTCGTCAATAACAGGAGAGCGGAATCATTGTCTGTTTATCATGATTTGCTTCGCAACGGTGAAGAACCGATTATGCTCTCTTCCTTAATTGCCAGTCAGGTACGTCTGATGATTCATGTCGTGAATCTGCGGAAGAAAGGCTATCAGCAGCAGCAAATTGCCACAACGCTTCACATTCATCCGTACCGGGTGAAATTGATGATGCAAAAAAGTCTGCCGGCTATGACTGTTCTGATGAAAGCACTGGATGATCTGGCGACGATCGATCTTCAGCTTAAGACGATGAGCGGCAACCGGCAGCGGTGCCTGGAATTATTTTTGATGAATGGTTTGTAACGCAATGAAATGTTCCGCAAATAATATAAAAAAAGACTGCCATCATAAGAGTGGCAGTCTTTTAATATTTCATTATTGAGCTTTTTTAGTTAAGCGTGATTTTTGACGAGCTGCAGTGTTTTTATGGATAAGACCTTTACGAGCAGCAGTATCCACTTTTTTCACAGCATCCTTCAAAAGCGCTTGTGCGTTTTCATCTTCACTGATGATCGCAGCGTCCGCTTTACGGACTGCTGTACGCATAGCAGCTTTCACATGTGAGTTTTGCACGTTAGCAGCGTTACTTTGTTTCACGCGTTTAATTGCACCTTTAATGTTTGGCATTTCATTCACCTCCAGCTTTCAGGTAAGGCAAGAGTGTTTCCACTATCATCCGGACATCTCTTTACAACAAGCATAATTTTAACAAAGCTCATGAAAGAATGCAAGAAAAAAAGGTAAAGTATATCAGCTTTACAGCAATCTTTTTCAGAATAATCACCGCTGATTTGCACAAGCTTTACATAAGAGGTGATTATCATGACGGAAATAAATTATTATCGGACAGATCTAATTGATGAAAGTGATGAATTTGTCAGGCATCAAGGGGCAAATGAAGAAAAAAAACTGAAAAAGATGTCAGGTATATCTGTAGAAGAACAGACGATTGGGCGAATTAAGGCGACGACTGTAAAAGTAACAGCTGAAGGTGAGGAAGAGATTGGAAAAGCCAAAGGTACATACATTACGCTTACAATTCCGACTCTCGCTGTTCATGAAATCGATGAATTAAAAAAACTCTGTGATACAGTCGTTGAAAAAATGGATAATTTGCTGAAAGAAAAACTGGACGGCAATTTTGATAAAATCCTTTTTATCGGACTTGGCAACCCGGATATCACGCCGGATGCTGTAGGTCCTGTGACAATGGGATTTGTGAAAGAAGTTATTCCGGATTATTACGAAGAGGATGACAGTGGAATCTTGGTCTATGCACCCGGCGTGACAATTCAGACCGGTCTTGAGACAGCGTCATTCGTTAAGGCCATCGTAGAAGAAGCAAAACCCGATGTCCTGATTGTTGTAGATGCACTGGCCGCTAGAAGCAGTTCTCGGCTGTGCAGAACCGTACAGCTGACAGATACGGGTATTCATCCCGGCTCGGGTGTAGGAAACAGCAGGAAGGAGTTGTCCGAAAATAGCCTTGGAATTCCTGTGATTGCGATTGGTGTGCCGACCGTCGTGGACGGGCCGGTGCTTGTAGCGGACGCGATCGATACGATGTTCGGCTATATCGCCGCGAAAATAGAGGAGGAAGGCATGCCGTCATCTAAACTGGCAACCCCGCGTTTTGCACAACGGTCAACGAATGACGCGGACCGTGCTTCATTGGCTCCGATTTTCGGCGACTGGTCCTCCTGGTCGCATGAAGAACGGATTCAGCTATTTGAAGAAGTCCTGACACAGCAAGAATTATCAACTTTCATTTCACCAAAAGAAATTGATTCGTGGGTCGCGCAGTACGCATCCTCCCTTTCCAGTTCTTTATTAAATTGGATTAGAAAAGTCAAAGAATAATTCAGTCATGGTCCTTTTTTCTTCTGCATACAGTGGAAGATAGAGGAGGGAGCATTATGAAAAAAACTTTGCAAATCTGGATGAGCGTCATATTCCTGCTATTCATCTTCCCTGTCGTTCTGCAGTTCCTGCCTAAAGAGCCGACAATTCCACCTGCTTTCTCATTGAAGGAACCAAGCATGATTGTCTATGCATCAAATATTCTGGAAGAAGATATCGAGCCGAAAGTGGAAGGGAATGTGCTGATTTATTCAACGCATTCCCATGAAGCGTATGAACCGATTACGAAAGCGGCTGATGGAAAAGTAGCTGCGTCTCACCATTCAGAAAATATTATGAAGGTCGGCAGTAAACTGAAGGACAATCTGAACGTTAATGGTGTGACAGCTGAGCAGCTGGATCTTGATATCGTCAAAATTATGCAGAAGGAAAAAATTCCTTATCACCGGTCTTACGCAGCCATTCGTCCGTATGTCAAGGAAAAGGTAGAGCAGCAGCCGTATGATCTCGTGATCGATCTGCACCGGGATTCATTGGGACCGTCAAGGTCGACAATCACTCATGCGAACGAGCGCTATGCCAAAGTCGGTTTTGTGGTAGGCAAAGATCATCCTTTCTTTGAAAAGAATTTAAGCAAAGCAAAACAATTAAAAGATCAAATGGAACAGCGTGTGCCTGGATTAACGAGGGAAATCATTATTAAAGGCGGACGTGGAGTTGACGGTAAATACAATCAGGACCTCGATACCAGCATGATTCTGATTGAGCTTGGCGGCGTCGGGAATACGGAAACTGAACTAAACCATACCATTTCAGTCATCGGAGAATCTGTTTCTGCCTTATTAACTGTGCAATAACCTCTCAAATATTGAAGTCTGCAAGGTTCACTGCTATAATTCAATTAGTCTAAATAGGTTCGTAAACGTAGGAGTGAACAGGGATGAATCAAGAGCAGAGAGCAGCACGTCAGAAGAACATACGGAATTTTTCTATCATCGCCCATATCGATCATGGGAAATCGACGTTAGCTGATCGTATTTTAGAAAAAACAGAAACCGTCAGCAAGCGTAATATGAAATCACAGACATTGGATTCCATGGACTTGGAACGTGAACGCGGCATTACGATTAAACTGAATGCTGTCCAATTAACATACACCGCTAAAAATGGTGAAGATTATACATTTCATTTAATTGATACACCGGGTCACGTCGACTTTACGTATGAAGTTTCCAGAAGTCTGGCTGCTTGTGAAGGCGCCATTCTGGTCGTTGATGCAGCCCAGGGAATTGAAGCACAAACACTGGCCAACGTTTATCTGGCACTGGATAATGATTTGGAGATCCTGCCGGTAATCAATAAAATTGATCTTCCTGCCGCTGATCCTGAAAAGGTAAGACAAGAGGTGGAAGATGTCATCGGGCTTGATGCTTCAGAAGCGGTTCTGGCATCTGCCAAAGCCGGTATCGGCATCGATGAAATCCTGGAACAAATTGTAGAAAAAGTACCGGCTCCCGAGGGAGACCCTGATGCTCCTTTGAAAGCGCTGATTTTCGACTCGCATTATGATCAATATAAAGGGGTTATTGTGAACATCCGAATTGTCGAAGGCAGAGTAAAGCCCGGCGACAAAATTCGTATGATGGCAACAGGAAAAGAATTCGAAGTTCTCGAAACGGGTGTCTTTACCCCGACCATATCCATGCGTGATGAATTGACGGTAGGAGACGTCGGTTTCTTATCTGCGTCTATTAAAAACGTCGGTGACACGCGTGTCGGTGATACTGTGACCACAGTAGAGAACTCTGCAAGTGAGCCTTTGCCGGGTTACCGCCGCATGAATCCGATGGTGTTCTGCGGGCTCTATCCGATTGACACATCTAAATACAATGATTTGCGTGAAGCACTGGAAAAACTAGAACTGAATGACTCCGCTTTAGAATATGAAGCAGAAACATCCCAGGCGCTTGGTTTCGGCTATCGCTGCGGTTTCCTCGGCCTGCTGCATATGGAGATCATCCAGGAGCGGATCGAGCGTGAATTTAAGATTGACTTGATCACAACAGCACCAAGTGTTATTTATAAAGTGAATTTAACAGACGGTACGTCCATAAACGTCGATAATCCGTCTATGATGCCGACTGCACAAAAAGTTGATTACGTTGAAGAACCTTACGTCAAAGCATCTATCATGGTGCCGAACGATTACGTAGGGGCTGTTATGGAGTTATGCCAGCACAAACGCGGTGATTTCATTACCATGGATTATATGGACAGTACGCGTGTAAACGTTATTTATGAACTGCCGCTCGCGGAAATTGTGTACGATTTCTTCGACCAGCTGAAGTCCGGCACAAAGGGCTATGCATCTCTTGACTACGAGCTGATCGGCTATAAACGTTCGAAACTTGTAAAAATGGATATCTTGCTAAACGGTGAAAATGTCGATGCACTGAGCTTCATTGTCCATAATGATTTCAGCTACGAGCGCGGAAAAGCGATCGTCGAGAAGTTGAAATCTCTTATTCCGAGACAACAGTTTGAAGTGCCGGTTCAAGCGGCGATAGGACAGAAAATTGTAGCCCGTTCGACGATTAAATCAATGGGCAAGAACGTTCTTGCTAAATGTTACGGGGGAGATATATCCCGTAAACGAAAACTTCTTGAAAAGCAAAAGGAAGGTAAGAAGAAAATGAAGCAAGTCGGATCGGTAGAAGTGCCACAAGAGGCGTTCATGGCCGTTCTGAAGATGGATGAAGATTAACAAATAGTTGCATGAGAGGGCAAAAAAACGCCCTCTTTTTGCTGTTTACATACTTAAATAAAAGGAGTTACAAGCATGCGCGGTGTGTATATTCATATCCCATTTTGTCAGCAAATCTGCCATTACTGTGATTTCAACAAAGTATTTCTGAAGAACCAGCCTGTCGATCAATATATTGAATCAATCGGTGACGAGTTCCGACTTATGCAGAAAGCAGGGCATTCTTTTGAACAGGTGGAAACCGTTTTTCTGGGCGGCGGCACACCAACTGCACTAAATGTCAAGCAGCTGGACCGATTACTGACGATCATTGCACAATTCGTTGATGTAGAGTCGTTGCGCGAATTCACATCAGAAGCCAATCCTGACGATCTATCTGAAGGTCAACTGGCTATCTTAAAAGAAAAAGGCGTCAACCGGCTGTCTATTGGTGTGCAGTCCTTTAATGAAAGACTGCTGCAGCAAATAGGGAGAACGCATTCTGCCGACGATATTGAGCGTGTCATTTCTTCAGCGCGTGCTGTCGGATTTGAAAACATCAGCCTCGATCTAATGTATGGCTTACCGACGCAAACCGTTAAAGAATGGGAAGAAACACTGGATCGTGCTCTGGCACTCGATTTGCCGCATTATTCGGCATACTCATTAATAGTGGAGCCGAAAACAGTATTTTATAACCGGATGACAAAAGGCAAATTGCCGCTACCGGGAGAAGATGCCGAAGCGGAAATGTTCGCGATGGTTATGGATCGTATGAATGAAGCGAACCGGCTACAGTACGAAATCAGTAATTTTGCGATTCCGGGCTATCCTTCGTTTCATAACCTGATCTATTGGGAAAACTCTCAATATGCCGGAATCGGAGCAGGAGCTCACGGATACTTAGGAACACAGCGATATGCAAATGTCGGTCCGCTGAAACATTATATAGAACGTCTGGCATTAGATGAACTGCCGATTAAAGAGGCTCATGAAGTGACTTGGAAAGAATCCATGGAAGAAGAAATGTTCTTGGGTCTGCGGAAAATTCAAGGGGTTTCGATTCCTCATTTTAAAGAAAAATTCAATAAGCCCATCGAAGAAGTATTTGGCCGCCCGATTGAAAAAATGCAGAAGCAGGGCTTGCTGCAAGTGAAAGATGACCATCTTTGCCTGACGAGAAACGGGATTTTTCAAGGAAATAATGTCTTCGAACAATTTTTGCTCGAAGACGAAGTTTGATTCGTTGACAGGCAAATTATAATTTGATAAATTATGAGTAGTATTAGCACTCGAAGTTAATGAGTGCTAACAGGAGTGATGATCATGTTGACAAACAGACAATTACTCATACTACAATTGACGGTGAAAGATTTTATCGAGTCTGCTCAGCCTGTTGGTTCCAGACAGCTGTCAAAGAAACCGGAAGCGCCATTCAGTTCAGCTACTATTCGGAATGACATGGCAGATCTGGAGGATATGGGTTATTTAGAAAAGACTCACACATCATCTGGAAGAATTCCATCTGAAAAAGGCTATCGGTTTTTTGTAGATCATTTATTACAGCCGCAAACCTTGAATTTGGAAGACAGCTTGCAACTGCGTACTTTATTCCAAGATAAAGTGGGGGAATCAGAAGAATTGATTCGAAATTCAGCAACGATCTTATCCGAGCTGACGAATTATACTTCTATCTTGCTCGGACCGGATACCTCGACGCATGCTGTAAAGAAATTCTCAATTGTTCCGTTGGATCAGAAGAAAGCTGTTGCGATTATCGTAACGGACAACGGTCATGTGGAAAATCGAATTTTCGATGTTCCGGAAGGACTGTCTGCTTCTGAAATTGAAAAGACAGTCAATATTTTAAATGAACGCCTGATCGGCACCTCTCTTGTACAGCTTCAACAAAAGCTGATGCAGGAAGCAAAGCATGTATTTCAGCAGCATATTAACCAGGCCGAGAAGTTATTCAGCTCGCTTCAGCAAGCAGTTGCGGTCGAGCCTGAAGAACGTCTTTATTTTGGCGGCAAGCTGAATATGTGGAAGCAGCCCGAATTTCATGACTTCCAGAAAATGAAGTCATTCTTTGAACTGATGGAAAAAGGCAATCCAGCTATGTCCCTGTTTCAAAAGAACGACCAGGGGATTCACGTTCGCATCGGTTCTGAGAACAAGGTAATTGATATGGAAGATTACAGTGTAATTACTTCGACATATTCGGCAGGTGAGAATATGGAAGGTTCCATTGCAATCATCGGTCCGAAACGAATGGATTACGGAAGAGTCATCACTTTGCTCGACATACTGAGCAGCGACTTATCTTCTGCGCTTCATCGGCTGACGATCGGACAAGACGCAGACAGGAGGCAAGACACGTGACTGAAAAAGACGAACTCCAGCCAAACGCTCAGGATGAAAACAGTTCTGAAGACGAGCAGGCTTTGGAAGAAACGACTGAACAGCAGAATGAACCTGCTGAAGAGCTCAGTGAAACAGAAATCCTTACAGCAAAAATAGATGAACTGACAAAAGCCCTTGAAGAAGAAGAGAGCAAGAAATTACGTGTGCTGGCGGATATGGAAAATGTAAAGAGACGGGCTTCACTCGATTACCAAGCACTGCAGACCTATCGGGCACAAAATGTGATGGTGCATATTCTTCCGGTCCTGGACAACTTCGAACGCGCACTTTCTGTTGAAGCAAAGGAAGCGGAAAGTCAATCGCTCCTCACGGGGATGGACATGGTATACCGTTCATTAGTGGAAGCACTGAAGGCAGAAGGTTTAGAAGAGATCGAAGCGAAGGATCAGGAGTTTGATCCAAACTTCCACCAGGCTGTAATGACAGGCAGCGATGAAGATAAAGAGTCTGGAATTGTTTTGGAAGAACTTCAAAAAGGGTATAAGCTGAAAGAACGTGTTTTACGGCCTTCCATGGTTAAAGTAAACGAGTAAATAACATTTATTGATGAAAATTAGGAGGAAAATCACACATGAGTAAAATTATCGGTATTGACTTAGGTACAACAAACTCAGTAGTAGCAGTATATGAAGGCGGAGAAGCGAAAGTTATTCCAAACCCTGAAGGCAACCGGACAACACCTTCTGTCGTTGCATTTAAAAACGGGGAGCGTCAAGTAGGGGAAGTGGCAAAGCGCCAGTCCATTACAAATCCTCACACCATCATGTCTGTTAAAAGACATATGGGTTCTGACTTCAAAGTAGAAGCAGACGGAAAAGAATATACGCCTCAGGAAGTTTCTGCAATGATTCTTCAATATATGAAGGGGTATGCAGAAGACTATCTTGGAGAAAAAGTAACAAAGGCAGTCATTACTGTACCAGCTTACTTTAACGATGCACAGCGTCAGGCAACAAAAGATGCCGGAACAATTGCCGGACTGGAAGTTGAGCGTATTATCAATGAGCCGACGGCGGCAGCGCTTGCTTACGGTATGGATAAGACAGACGAAGACCAGACAATTCTGGTTTACGACCTCGGCGGCGGTACATTTGACGTATCGATTCTTGAATTAGGCGACGGTGTCTTCCAAGTGCGTTCTACAGCAGGAGACAATAAACTGGGCGGAGATGACTTTGATGATATCATCATTGACTATCTAGTGCAGGAATTCCGTAAAGAAAATGCCATCGATCTTTCCAAAGATAAAATGGCGATGCAGCGCTTGAAAGATGCAGCTGAAAAAGCGAAAAAAGACTTATCAGGAGTTACATCAACACAGATTTCACTGCCGTTCATCACTGCAGGAGATGCAGGTCCGCTTCACTTGGAAATCACATTAACACGCGGTAAATTCGATGAATTAACAGCTGGTTTAGTAGAACGTTCAATGGTTCCTACACGCCAGGCGTTAAAAGATGCAGAACTATCTCCATCTGAAATCGACCGTGTAATTCTTGTCGGAGGATCAACACGTATCCCTGCTGTACAGGAAGCGATTAAAAAAGCAACAGGCAAAGAGCCGTTTAAAGGCGTTAACCCTGATGAAGTAGTCGCAATGGGTGCGGCGGTTCAAGGTTCAATCCTGACTGGTGACGTAAAAGACGTAGTATTACTTGACGTAACACCACTTTCATTGGGAATTGAGACGATGGGTTCTGTCTTCACAAAACTGATTGACCGGAACACAACGATTCCGACTAGTAAGTCACAGGTATTCTCGACAGCAGCGGATAATCAGCCGGCAGTGGATATCCATGTATTGCAAGGGGAGCGTCCGATGGCAACAGACAATAAAACGCTTGGCCGTTTCCAATTGACTGATATTCCACCGGCACCGCGCGGCGTTCCGCAAATTGAAGTAACTTTTGACATCGATAAAAACGGTATTGTAAATGTTAAAGCGAAGGATCTTGGAACTCAAAAAGAACAGAACATTACAATCCAGTCTTCATCAGGCCTTTCTGACGATGAGATTGATCAAATGGTTAAAGATGCGGAAGCACATGCTGAAGACGACAAGAAGCGTAAAGAAGAAGCAGAGTTGCGCAACGAAGCGGATCAGTTAGTATTCATGGCTGAAAAAACTTTGAAAGATCTGGAAGGCAAAGTGGACGAAGCGGAAATTAAAGAAGCACAGGATGCATTGGATGAGCTGAAAGCTGCCAATGAATCTGGAGACCTTGAAGAAATCCGTACAAAGAAAGAAAAACTGGACGGATTGGTTCAGGCACTTTCTGTTAAATTATACGAGCAGGCTGCAGCAGAAGCACAGGCGGCAGAAGGCGCAGAGCCGGGTTCTGCAGACGACGATGTAGTCGATGCGGACTTTGAAGAAGTAGACGACAAAGACAATAAATAATAATTAAGTTGAATTAAATGTTCTAAATTAGAAGCAATGCAGTTTGAATACTGCTTAGTTGATTGGAGTGCAAGGCGGCGACTCTGGGAGGATCAGCCCGACAGGTGATGACAACTTAGGGGAGCGAAGCGACCAAGTTGGCTCACCGCGGGCCCTCCAGAAAGCGTCCGCCTGGAACGGAAATCAACGATGCTAAGTTACTTCTACAATTTAGTATTTAAAATTCAACTTATATAAATCTTGACGGAAAAGTCAAAGTCCGAAATTCCGGCTTTGACTTTTTCGTTTGTTAACACAATTCATTTTCCACGTGGTACAATGGGCCACAGGTAAAATGCGATGAGGGGTGCAAATGAATGAGTAAACGAGATTACTATGATGTGCTGGGTGTTGCTAAATCAGCCACAAAAGAAGAAATACGCAAAGCATATCGATCACTTTCCAAGAAGTACCATCCGGACTTAAATAAAGAGTCGGATGCTGAAGTGAAGTTTAAAGAAGTCACAGAAGCATTTGAAGTGCTGAGCGACGAAAATAAACGTGCAAACTACGACCAGTTCGGCCATGAAAGTCCGAATCAAGGGTTTGGCGGATTTGGCGGCGGCGGTGCTGAAGGTTTCGGCTTCGAAGATATATTCAGTACATTTTTCGGCGGCAGTGCCAGAAGACGCGATCCGAATGCTCCTCAAAAAGGAAACGACCTACAATATACAATGACGGTGGATTTCATGGATGCGATCTTCGGCAAAAAGACGGAAATCGAGATTCCGCGTGAGGAAGTCTGTGACACATGTGACGGAACAGGTGCTAAAAAAGGTACAAGTGTAAAAACTTGTACAGAATGTAATGGTTCCGGTGAAATTTCTGTTGCGCAAAATACACCATTCGGTCAAGTTGTTAACCGAAGAACATGTCCGACATGTCAGGGAACTGGAAAGATTATTCCTGAAAAATGTGAGACTTGTCACGGTAAAGGCCGCGTAAATAAGAAGAAAATAATTGAAGTATCCATCCCTGCCGGAGTCGATCAGGGACAGCGTCTGCGTGTCGGCGGTCAGGGCGAAGCCGGAATTAACGGAGGACCTCCGGGTGACTTGTATATTGTCTTTAATGTACGTCCTCATAAGAAGTTTATTCGTGAAGAAGACGATATTATCCTTGAGCTTTCATTGACATTCCCGCAGGCTTCTCTCGGAGATGAATTAGAAGTTCCGACTGTTCACGGAAAAGTGAAGCTGAAAATTCCTGCAGGCACACAAAATGGCACGAATTTCCGTCTGCGCGGTAAAGGAGTCCCAAATGTTCACGGCCACGGAATCGGGGATCAGCACGTGATTGTCAAAGTGGTTACACCGAAGAAAATGACCGAAAAACAAAAAGAATTGCTGCGAGAGTTTGCTTCTATTGAAGGAGAAACCCCTGATGAATACTCCAGTTCATTCTTTGACAAAATCAAACGTACTTTCAAAGGCGAATGAAAGGATTGAAGAACTGTGAAATGGTCAGAAGTTTCCGTCCACACTACCCACGAAGCAACTGAGGCAGTAGCGAACATCCTGCACGAAGCAGGAGCAAGCGGCGTCATCATAGAAGACTCCAACGAACCCGATAAAGAACGTGTCAATCAGTTCGGAGAGATGTATGCTCTGAATCGTTCAGATTTTCCGAATGAAGGAGTCGTTATTAAAGCGTATTTGCCTGTCAACAGTTTCATTAATGAAACGGTGCAGGAGCTGGAGTTGGAAATTGAAGGACTCCGTCAATTTTCATTGGATCCCGGAGCATTCACGATTGGAATAACAGAAGTCGACGAAGAAGACTGGGCAAATTCCTGGAAACAGTATTATCATCCGGTGAAAATTTCAAAGCGGTTCACTATTGTGCCGACTTGGGAAGAGTATACGCCTTTCGAGACGGATGAACTGATCATCGAATTGGATCCCGGAATGGCTTTCGGCACGGGTACCCATCCGACAACCGTTCTGTGCCTCCAAGCGCTGGAGAAGTATTTAGAGCCCGGGCAGACGATTGTCGATGTCGGTACAGGGTCCGGTGTGCTCGCAATTGGAGCAGCACTGCTCGGCGCCAGTCAAATTACTGCACTTGATTTAGATGAAGTGGCAGTCCGGGCGGCGCAGGAAAATGTTGCGTATAACCATGTGGATGACCGCATCACTGTTCTGAAAGGTAATTTATTGGAAGCAATAGAAGAACCACCGGATGTAATCATTGCGAATATACTGGCTGACGTGATCATGTCGTTTTCTAAAGATGCATTTGACCTGGTCAAACCGGGAGGCTTATTTATTACGTCCGGCATTATTGGACAAAAGCGTGATGAAGTGCGGGAGGATTTACTGACCAAAGGCTTCGAAATTGTGGAGTCGGTGCTCATGGAAGACTGGGTGGCCATCATTGCGCGCAAAGGGCGTGAATAAGTGTGCAGCGATATTTTACAGAACATGCTTTTGACGCGCAAAGTACACTCTCTATAGCCGGAGAAGACTTCAAGCATATCGTCAAGGTGATGCGAATGACTACTGGTGATGAAATCATTACGGTTTACAATGGATCCGCAGTTGTGGCGGTCATTAAAGAAATAACAGATGACCAGGTAGTCGTCGAAAAGCGGAGTGAGCTTGGAAAGGATACTGAAATGCCTGTTCAAGTTACGCTCGCGTGCGGGCTGCCTAAAGGCGATAAGATGGATCTGATCACTCAAAAAGGAACAGAGCTCGGAATGACTGCTCTGATTCCTTTCGCTGCCGGCCGTTCTATTGTGAAATGGAATGCTTCAAAAAGCGGTAAAAAGATCGATCGTCTGCAAAAAATCGCAAAAGAAGCAGCCGAGCAGTGCCATCGCAATTACATACCGGAAATTTCTCCGGTCCTCAATCTGAAACAATTGATCGAAACAGCTGCAGACTTTGACGTCAAACTGTTCGCAGACGAAGAAGATGCGAAGAGCGATATCCCTCATAAGATTGCAGACCGGCTGAAAAACGTGTATCATAAACAATCGATATTAGTTGTTTTCGGACCGGAAGGCGGATTGGCGAGGGAAGAAGTTGAAATGCTGCAGGATGCAGGGTTTCTTCCAGTATCGCTGGGACCCAGAATACTGCGTACGGAAACGGCGCCCTTATACTTATTGTCCGCTATGTCTTATGAATTTGAATGAAAGAGGTGAGCAGCTTATGTCATCGGTTGCTTTTCATACATTAGGCTGCAAGGTGAACCATTACGAAACAGAGGCGATCTGGCAGTTGTTCCAGGAAGCCGGTTACGTGCGCGTGAACTTTGAAAAGAGTTCAGACGTATATGTAATCAACACCTGCACCGTAACCAATACAGGTGATAAAAAGAGCCGGCAGGTGATCCGCCGCGCGATCCGTAAGAATCCCGACGCGGTCATTTGCGTCACAGGATGCTATGCGCAGACATCACCTGCTGAAATCATGGCGATTCCCGGTGTGGATATCGTTGTCGGTACACAAGACCGCACAAAACTTTTAGGGTTGATTGAGCAGTACCGCGAAGAGCGGCAGCCGATCAATGCAGTGCGGAATATTATGAAGAACCGCGTTTATGAAGAGCTTGATGTACCTTCATTTACGGACCGTACTCGTGCTTCTCTGAAAATACAGGAAGGCTGCAATAACTTCTGTACTTTTTGCATCATTCCTTGGGCGCGCGGGTTAATGCGTTCACGTGATCCTCAGGAAGTCATCCGTCAGGCACAGCAGCTTGTGGATGCGGGTTATCTGGAGATCGTTCTAACGGGGATTCATACAGGCGGTTACGGAGAAGATTTGAAGGATTACAATCTTGCCCGTCTGCTGCGAGATCTGGAAGAACAAGTTACAGGACTTAAACGTCTGCGGATCAGTTCAATTGAAGCAAGCCAATTAACAGATGAAGTCATCGACGTACTGCGCGACTCGAAGATTGTGGTTCGTCACTTGCATATCCCGATTCAATCAGGTTCAAATACTGTACTCAAGAGGATGCGCCGCAAGTATACGATGGAATTTTTCTCTGAGCGTCTTATGCGTCTGAATGAAGCTCTGCCTCAATTGGCGATTACCTCTGACGTAATTGTCGGTTTCCCGGGTGAAACAGAAGAAGAATTTATGGAAACGTATAATTTTATTCGCGACCACAAGTTTTCTGAACTTCACGTTTTTCCGTATTCCATGAGGACGGGAACTCCTGCTGCACGAATGGAAGATCAAATTGATGAAAGCATCAAGAATGAACGTGTGCACCGTCTGATCACACTGAATGATCAGCTGGCTAAAGATTATGCAGCACAATTTGAAGGCGAAGTATTGGAAGTTATTCCGGAAGAGCTCTATAAACTGGATCAGGTCTCTGGTTTATATGAGGGCTACACTGATAACTATCTAAAAGTCGTTCTGCCTGCCGATGAAACGATGGTTGGACAAATTGTGCGCGTGAAAATTTCTAAAGCCGGGTATCCTTACAATGAAGGACAGCCTGTGCGAATCATTGAAGACCAAAAAATCACGATATAAGAAGAGGCCGCCGGACTTGGCGGTCTTTTTCGTGCAAGCAATTTCAAGCTTTGCTATACTGAAAGAAATGATATAGAAAAAGGAGCGCTTTCATTGACGAATAAATATGCCGCTTATATTGATCATACATTGCTAAAGGCAGAGGCAACAAAACAGCAAGTTCTGGAATTGTGTGAAGAAGCAAAGAAATATTCATTTGCCTCTGTTTGTATTAATCCATATTGGGTTCACACAACAGCCGAAGCACTGCAGGGAACCGAAGTAAAGGTCTGCACGGTCATCGGTTTCCCGCTGGGCGCAAGCACAACAGAAACAAAAGTCTTTGAAACAGAAGATGCAATTGCCAACGGAGCGAATGAAGTGGATATGGTACTGAATATCGGCGCGCTGCATAGCGGATTGCTTGATTATGTGCAGAAGGATATAGAAGGAGTCGTCCGGGCGGCCAAAGGCAAAGCGTTGGTTAAAGTCATTTTAGAAACATCTTTGCTCGATGATATGCAAAAACGGACTGCCAGTGAACTGGCGGTACTGGCAGGTGCTGATTTTGTAAAAACATCGACTGGTTTCTCAACCGGCGGAGCAACTCCTGAAGACGTCAAGTTAATGCGTGCAGTTGTAGGCCCGGAAATCGGCGTCAAGGCGTCAGGAGGCGTCCGCAGCCTTGAAGACGTCAATAAAATGATCGAAGCCGGTGCTACGCGTATCGGAGCAAGTTCAGGTGTTGCTATCATGAAGGGTCTCGAGTCAACTTCTGATTATTAATCAAAAGCGGAAAGCGCCGTTCAGCCTCGACCGGCACTGGAGGGTAAGCTGAAAAGGTGCGCCCTTTGCGCCTTTACAGCCTACCTGAAGTGACCCGAGAGGCTGGCGCTTGCAGCTGGATGAAATCAAAAGCGGAAAGCGCCGTTCAGCCTCGACAGGCACTGGAGGGTAAGCTGAAAAGGTGCGCCCTTTGTGCCTTTGCAGCCTACCTGAAGTGACCCAAGAGGCTGGCGCTTGCAGCTAGATGAAATCAAAAGCGGAAGCGGCTGTTCAGAGGCGGCAGGCATAAGGCAAAGCTGCGATGCGGTGTAGTTTGCCGTTCAGCCTCGACCGGCGTCGAAGAGCTTAAAATAAAGACGCCTTTCTGACTTTACCTTTAACACCGCAACGGCCCAAAAATTCTTATTAATATTCTAATAGTTTTTTATTGACCGGCAGCATTTTTTACGTTATAATTTGCTAGTACATGGCAAACAGCTATGTATGAAGTGTGCTCGGAGGGAGGGACAAGAGATATGACTAAGACAGTCGTTCGCAAAAATGAATCACTTGAAGACGCTCTTCGCCGCTTCAAACGTACTGTATCTAAAAGTGGTACAATACAAGAGGTAAGAAAGCGCGAGTTCTATGAAAAGCCAAGTGTAAAACGTAAAAAGAAATCAGAAGCGGCACGTAAGCGCAAATTCTAATTTCTGCCTACATTGAATTTTGAGACTAACAATTATTGCAATATCAGATAAACCGAAGATCCATAAAGGATTTTCGGTTTATTTTATTGTGTTGCATTTTTTTGCTTTAACTCAAAGTTCGTTCTGCAAATGCCCGGCCGCCGTGCTGAATTTTATCAAACACCTGCTTTAATACAAAGTTTTATGAGAAAACTTCATTTTTTTAAAATTCTTTTCAAGAAATGAAACCAAATGCTTTTTCAAACGTAAATAGTAAGTATAATAGGCAGTAGAGAGAGGTGAGAAAACAATGACTAAAATGATTAGGTCAGTTTTTCTGCTCATTTTATTCATCGGGACAATCGCGTTGCCTTTTATGCATACAGCAGCAGCTGAAACAAAAGTATATCATGTGCCTCTTCATCAAGAAGTAGAAAAAGGTCTCCATGCATTTCTTCAGCGCTCATTCAAAGAAGCAGCTGATGCAGGTGCTGACACGATTGTATTAGATATAGACACACCCGGGGGCTTCGTGGATGCAGCTGACCAGATTGCCAAGTTGATGAAATCAACGGATGCAGAGATCGTTGCGTTCATTAATAACCGTGCCTTGTCGGCGGGTGCGTTCCTTGCACTCTATGCAGATCAAATCTATATGACGCCGAACGGATCAATGGGTGCAGCGCAAGTAATCGACGGCTCCGGAAACGCAGCAGAAGCAAAAACCAACAGCTATTGGCTGGCTCAAATGAAAAATGCCGCTCTGCACAAAGAGGGCCGCGATGAGCAATATGCATTGGCTATGGCAAATCCAGACATTCATTTGCCGGACTTACGGGCACCAAAAGGTGAACTTTTAACACTTACCGCTTCGGAAGCAGAAGAAGTAGGTTATAGTGAAGGAACGGTTGCGACGTTTGATGAGTTGCTTGCGAAATTGGGCTTGGAAGATGCAACAGTGATCTCTACAGCGGAAACGTTCTCAGAGAAAGCTGCCCGCTTCATTACCAATCCGGTAGTCGTTCCGATTTTACTATCAATCGCCAGTCTTGGATTGATAGTGGAACTTTATTCGCCAGGTTTCGGTGTGCCGGGAAGTATGGGGCTCATTGCTCTGTTTTCATTTTTCTACGGACATACAGTAGCAGGGCTCGCGGGATATGAGACACTGATCCTATTCCTATTGGGCGTCGGACTCATCATCGCCGAGTTTTTCATTGCAGGAGGGATAGCGGGTGTCTTCGGAGTCCTGGCTATCATAGGAAGTATTTTGCTTGCAGGCACCAATTTGGCATTCATGGCAATCTCGGTGCTGATTGCGATAGCCGTAGCAAGTATAGGAGCGGTGGTTATAATGAAATTCTTCGGAAAAAAACTTCATCTGTTGAATAAAATCATCTTAATGGATACGATGGATACGGAAAGCGGTTACGTATCCAATGAAAACCGCACGGACTTACTGAATAAAGTTGCGGTCACGCTGACTCCGCTATATCCTTCCGGAGTTGCTGAATTAGACGGCGAACGGATTGATGTAGTGTCAGAGGGGCGTTATATTGATCGCGATACAGAAGTAGTGATCGTGGCGGTGGAAGGCTTTAGAATCGTTGTAAGAGAGAAGAAGAAAGAGGAGGAACAAGGCTTATGATGGGACTAGGAACAATCGGACTGGTAGCAGCAGTCTTTATTATCATCATCGTACTGGCAATATTCTTTACATTCGTTCCAGTAACGCTGTGGATTTCCGCTATGGCGGCAGGAGTACGAGTAAGTATCTTTACACTGGTCGGGATGCGTTTACGTCGGGTAATCCCGAGCAGAGTGGTTAATCCGCTGATTAAAGCACATAAAGCAGGTCTGACGGTATCGATCAACCAGCTGGAAAGCCACTACTTAGCGGGTGGTAACGTGGACCGCGTTGTCAATGCACTGATTGCAGCACAGCGCGCGAACATTGATTTGACATTCGAAAGAGCTCAGGCGATTGACTTGGCGGGACGTGACGTACTGGAAGCAGTTCAAATGTCTGTTAACCCGAAAGTTATTGAAACGCCATTTATCGCAGGTGTTGCGATGAACGGTATCGAAGTAAAAGCGAAAGCCCGAATTACAGTACGTGCAAACATTGACCGTCTCGTCGGTGGTGCAGGGGAAGAAACAGTGGTAGCCCGTGTCGGTGAAGGTATTGTATCGACGATCGGTTCTTCTGTCAGCCATGCGAAAGTATTGGAAAACCCGGATATGATTTCTCAAACTGTCCTGAAAAAAGGATTGGATTCAGGTACCGCTTTCGAAATTCTGTCGATTGATATTGCCGATGTGGATATCGGTAAAAACATCGGTGCGGAACTTCAGACTGAGCAAGCAATGGCAGATAAGAACATTGCCCAGGCCAAAGCGGAAGAACGCCGTGCGATGGCTGTTGCCAGCGAGCAGGAAATGAAGGCGAAGACTCAGGAGATGCGCGCGAAAGTGGTGGGCGCAGAATCTGAAGTGCCTCTAGCAATGGCAGAAGCGCTACGTACAGGAAATATCGGAATTATGGATTATATGAACTATAAAAATATTCAGGCCGATACAGGTATGCGTGATTCCATCAGTAAAGTAGGCGGCGACCAGCAAGGTCCCGAGCAGCACAAAAAAGACTGATTAACAGTAAAACAATGAATTCCCGGGAAGGGGATGCATAATGGAACAGCTCATCATTTTGGTCATCATGCTGGCGCTGGGCTCCCTGTTCGGCAAAAAGAAAGAAAAACCCGAACCGAAAAAACAGCCGCCAGTACAAAAACCGACTTATACACAGACAGTTCAGCGAGACTCGAGAGAACCGCAGCGCTCAAATGCAGCGCCTGTAAACAAATCACGTTCGCTGAAAGATCTTTCAAGAAACCTGTTTGAAGATATTCAAAAGGAATTTAAAGAGCTTCAGCAAGAAATACAGCCAGAAGAAGCCCCTGTAAAATCCCAGGCGCCTCAAACAGAAATCTTCTACCCGGAACCTGCCTTGGAGAAGAAGCGTCAGGAACGGGCTGTAAAGGCTGTTTCTACGCCGCGTTCAGAGCGTCAGTCCAACGCTAGAGGTAGATTCAGTTCAGATCAGCAGGAAGCGTTTCAGTCAAATGACCGCATTTTGCAGGAAGACTTGATTCCGACTACCCGTCAGCAAGTTTTGCAAGGGATTGTTTATTCTGAAATTTTAGGTCCGCCAAAATCAAAACGATAAGCATGTACCCCCTGTCACTTTCATAGAGTGAGACAGGGGGTTTTTTCGTGAAAAAATTATTCGCACTTCATCCATCTGTCATATTAGATGAGTTCCACACGTTACGGATTACGGGCTCTTATCAATTGAAAGCACTGAGCGAACAAGCCGTTTCCTTTCAAACTGATGATTTTTCTTTAACTGTTCAGGCTGAGGAGATAACTGTGCTCGCGCTGACTGAACAGCATGCCCATATCTCCATTTCTGAGCTGAAAGATTTATCAATCCGCTATCAGCCTCGCGAGGAATCGGCTTATGGCTACTAAACGTTTTGAAGTCCAGCTGAGTGCTGCCGGCGGAACATCTTCATTTCTTGGAAAGATGCAAGCTGAGCATGTTAAGATAAAAAATTTATATGTCGCGGGAAAGTCCGTGTATTTTGAAACGGACAGTAAAGGCATTCAGACGATTCGGCGTTTCAGAAAAAAGTACAGAGTAAAAGTGAAAATCTCCCGTAAAGGAAGTGATTCGCTTCATTTTCGTTTGTTCTCTTCATTTCTTTTTCTGATCGGCTGTCTGCTGCCCCTTTTGGCATCCATGTTTTTATGGAATGTTCAAGTAGACAGCGAAGTACCCGAACTGGCTGAGCGGCTGGAGAAAAAAATGACTAAAGCGCATATCGCGGTGCCTTCCTTACTGTCCCGACTGCCTGAAGAAGATGAAATGCGGCGAATGCTGATGCAGGATGAGCCTGCTCTGTCCTGGATTCGATTTAAGCGGGCGGGAACTTCTTTACAGGTCACACCGATGCTGGCACCTATGTCGACGGATGTGAAAGAAGATGTGAAAGAAAAGCCGTCTCATTTAGTGGCTAGAACAGGAGGCGTCATCACTAATTTTGCTTTGACCCGTGGCGAACGTGCGAGTATTATTCATCAGACAGTGAAAAAAGGAGACCTTCTGGCGACAGGTATCCTGGAACAAGGAGAAAAAACGACCGTAGTCGGAGCAGCCGGCGAGGTATTCGCAGATTATTGGCTGGAGGTACATTTTGAGCTGCCGCGCACAGTCAGCTATTCCTCGCTTGGAGAAGAACAGCTAAACGTAAAATGGAGAGTTCCATGGTTTGAAAGCAAAAGCGGGACCTATCATTTCAGAAGTCCGGTCGATGTAATCAAAACACGGAAAGATCCCGTTCATACTGTACGCTTGAAAAAGGGGATGGAAGAGACGGTTATTCTTCCGCTGCTGAAATATGACCTGTTATCGAAGAAACAAAACGAACTGCTGATTAAAGAGGAAAACATTTTACATGTATCGTTCACTAATGATAAAGTTAAAGGAGTTCTATTGTTTTTAATTAATGAAAATATTGCTGAAAAACAACCGATAACTCAAGGAGACTGAATATATTGAGCGAACAAACCATTCAACTGCATATTGAGGAACCAAATGAAGCGATCATGCTTCTTGGCATTTCTGATCAGAACATGAATTTGATTGAGGAAGAATTGAATATTTCTATCCGTACGAGAGGCGAGACGATCACGATCAGCGGAGAAGAAGAACAAGGTATAGCGGCCAAGGCATTGCTCGAGCAATTACTGAAAGTCATCCGCAAAGGAATCAATATTAATTTACGGGATGTTGCCACTGCGATTGAAATGGCGAAAAACGGCACGATCGAGTATTTCTCTTCTCTGTACGACGAAGAAATCGCGCGCAACACAAAAGGCAAAGTCATCCGAGCGAAAACGATAGGCCAGCGTGAGTACGTGTCCGCGATTCGTTCCAGAGATCTGGTATTCTGTATCGGTCCTGCCGGAACAGGAAAAACATATTTAGCTGTTGTCATGGCTGTTCAGGCTATGAAATCAGGCTCAGTAAAACGTATTATCCTGACACGTCCGGCTGTAGAAGCGGGAGAAAGCCTCGGTTTCCTCCCAGGAGACCTGAAGGAAAAGGTAGATCCGTATTTACGTCCGCTGTATGATGCGCTTCATGACATATTAGGTGCAGAACATACAGAGCGTCTCATTGAACGGGGGGTCATCGAGATCGCGCCATTAGCCTATATGCGCGGCAGAACACTGGACGATGCATTTGTTATTTTGGATGAAGCACAAAATACTACCAAGGCACAGATGAAAATGTTTTTAACACGGCTGGGCTTTGGGTCTAAAATGGTCATAACGGGTGATAAAACTCAGATTGATCTTCCGCGCGGAGCAGAGTCAGGCATCATTGTAGCTGAGCACATCCTCAAGAAAGTCCAGGATATCCAATTTATCTACCTGGAGCAGGGTGACGTTGTACGGCATCCGATTGTAGCTAAAATCATCGATGCATATGAGAAAGAACAGTCATCAAAATCATAAATTATAAATAGCCCGAGAACCTTTGCTTTAAGGTTTTCGGGCTTTTGTGTGAGGAACAATATGGCGGGGAGCTTAAACATCACTTCCGACAATGAGGAAATACATGCAGTATAACCCTCTAATGAGGTATAATGGCTAACATAGCTGTAAGGGTTCAAGCGTAATGTGAAAAAAGTTATAATGGATGAAGTAATTAAATGAATACATAAGCAATCGGCAAAAGTTATTGAAGGGAGGCAGTCTACTTGGGTAATGTTAAGCAATTGCTTTTGCAGCTGAAAAAAGTGAAATTTTCTTTTTTGCTGCTTCTGGTAGTTTCGCTGTCCAGCATTCTCTTATTTTTCATGATGTACGGCAACAGTCAGAATGAGACGTATGAAATTTCGGCTTATGAAATCTCACCAAAAACGATACGCTCGCCTAAAACGATTGAGGATACAGAGAAGACGGAACTGGAACGGGTCAGAGCCGAGCAGGCTGTTGCTGAATCCTACCGTTTTTCAGAAGATATCATGAAAAATAGACAGGCTCTGGTCAGCTCTATTTTCACTGCGGTCAGCGACGTGAAAGTAGAAGCGAAAAAAGAACCGGACATGACGACCGGCATGAAACTGAAACTGCTCAGAGAAAAACTTGACGGAATGGAGAACGAAGAATCCCTACTGCGTTTATCTGATGAGCAATTAAAACAGCTGGTGTCGTCAGAGCAATCCGAACTTGATGCTTTGCATCAGCAATTGCTGCAGATCATAGGCAAAGAATTGTCCAAACCGTTTAAACAGGAAGCAGTGCCGACACATCGCTATGAAGTGGAACGGCAGCTTCGTCAGACAAGCACCGCGTCGTCAGGACTGTTGGATGTAGCCCTGTCACTGGGAAGGGCGGCAATGGTCGAAACCGAGGTTATCGATGATGAATTGACGGAGAAAAACAAAGCGGATGCGCGTGAATCAGTGGAACCGATCCGTATTCTGCAGGGACAAGTCATTGTACGTGAAGGACAATTGATTGACCGGGATATCTATCAGCAACTGAAACTGGCGGGAGTGCTGACGAATCAGTCTTCTATCAAACCGTTGCTTGGCATCAGTATATTTGTGCTTTTCATTTCAGCGTTAATTGGAATCCATTTTTCTAAATCAAAAAAGGAAACACAGTTTAAAAAGAAAGCCTTGCTAATGTTTTATGTAATCTTTTTTTCGGTCATATTATTAATGAAAATGATCAGTTATATCGATCATGAATTTGATGTGCAGATCGCTTTTTTATTTCCGACTGCACTCGCACCGATGCTTATTAAACTGCTGATCAATGAACGCACTGCCGTCTTATCGGCCATATTAACAGCAGCCACTGCAGGAATCATGCTTCAGGAAGGTCTCGCGGCCATTATGCAGATGGAAGTGGCATTGTATATTTTGTTCGGCGGGATTGTCAGTATTTACGTAATCAGCGAGACAGGCAGACGGTCGACGATCCTGCAGGCGAGTCTTGCAGTATCAGCGTCAAACCTGTTATTTATTATTTTTTATCTGCTAATGACGCAGACCAGCTATACACTGCCTGAGCTGACGTTCTACGCAGCGGCAGCTGTCACGTCGGGGATTCTTTCCGGCGCATTGACAATTGGTTTGCTGCCGTTTTTTGAAACGGTCTTTCAATTGCTTTCCAATATGCGCCTGGTCGAACTGTCCAATCCGAACCATCCTTTGCTGAAGAAGATCTTAGTGGAAACACCGGGGACGTATCATCACAGCATCATGGTGGCAAACTTAGCAGATGCAGCGTGTGAAGCCATTGGAGCAAACGGGCTGCTGGCACGTGTCGGAAGCTATTACCATGATATCGGCAAATCAATTCATCCAGGCTTCTTTATTGAAAACCAGCATGCCGGTCAAAATCTGCATGATTCCCTGCCGCCTGAGAAAAGTCGTGATATGATAATAGCTCATGCAGAAGACGGGGCGGGTATTTTGGAGAAACATCATATGCCTGCCGAACTGGTTGCGATTGCAAGACAGCATCACGGCACCAGCTTACTGAAGTTCTTCTATGTTAAAGCGAAAGAAATGAATACAGAAGTTAAGGAAGAGGATTTCAGATATCCAGGTCCGAAACCACAGACTAAGGAAATTGCTGTTATCATGATTGCAGACAGCGTGGAAGCGGCAGTACGCTCAATGAAAGAGCCGACGCCTGAAAAAATCGCCTCATTGGTCGAAGCAATCGTGCGGAGCAAAGTGGAAGATGATCAATTCGATGAATGTGACTTATCAATGAAAGAAATCAAACAAGTAAAACGAGTAATTTGCGAAACGATGAACGGTATTTTCCACAATAGAATCGAATATCCGGATTAATGGAGGAGCAAGAGAATATGATAGACTTTTATTTTCAAGATGATACCGAGACAGTCGGAAAACAGTCAGAAGAATTAATTACCGATTTATTGAATCACGCGGCGAAAATGGAAGAGATGAATGGCTTGTATGAATTGTCGATCACTTTTATGGACGATCATGCAATTCAGTCAGTCAATGCGGAATTCAGGGGCAAAGACCAACCGACCGACGTCATTTCATTCGCGTTAGAAGAATTATCTGAAGGTGAAGTTGCCATCGTACACGAGCAGGATATGCCGGTTGTACTCGGCGACATTATTATTTCAATTGAAACGGCTCAGCGCCAGGCGGAAGAATATAATCACACATTCGAGCGGGAACTTGGTTTTTTGGCACTGCATGGTTTCCTTCACTTACTTGGATACGACCATTTGGATGAGGAAGAAGAACGTGAAATGTTCGGAAGGCAAAATGAAATTCTGACGTCGTTCGGCTTAGAACGGAAGTGAAAGCGTGAAGAAATTTCTAAAGGGTTTTGTTTACGCCTGGGACGGAATTCTTGACGGCTTTGCAGAAGGGCGTAATATGAAATCACATGGCCTGTCGGCGGTCGTTGTAGCGATTGCCGGTTGGCTGACGGGATTGTCTATGATGGAATGGCTCATTATCGTTCTATTGATTGGCGGAATGATGTCGCTTGAATTAATGAACACTGCCGTAGAGTATGTCGTGGACCTTGTAACGTCTGAATATCATCCTTTAGCAAAAAAGGCGAAGGATATTGCAGCCGGTTCTGTGTTGATCTTTGCTTTGACAAGCGCGGTCATCGGCTGTCTGATCTTTTTCCCGAAATGGTTCGGCTGAATGAATATAAAATTAAATGGAGTGAAGTAAATGAAGATTGAACAATTACGAAATGAAGCAGAAATTGCGATGAAAACGGCATACGTGCCTTATTCAAAATTCCCGGTAGGTGCAGCGCTGGAAACAGCTGACGGTAAGATTTACCACGGCTGCAATATCGAAAACTCTGCGTATGGCCTGACAAACTGTGCGGAAAGAACGGCTATATTTAAAGCAATATCAGAAGGTGAGAAAGCTTTCAAAACACTCACCGTCATAGGAGATACGGAAGGTCCGGTTTCACCATGCGGTTCCTGCCGCCAGGTCATAGCGGAATTCTGCGCACCCGATATGCCCGTTTATTTGACTAATCTAAAAGGGAATGTGCAGGAGACGACTGTCGAACAGCTATTGCCGGGAGCTTTTTCCAAGGGGGATTTAGATTATGCCGAAGAACGATAATGCCTTTAAATCAGGTTTCATTTCTATTATTGGCCGTCCTAACGTAGGTAAATCCACTTTCATCAACCGGATGGTCGGACAGAAAATTGCTATAATGAGCGATAAGCCGCAGACAACTAGAAATAAGGTGCAAGGAATTGTTACCAGCAAAACGTCTCAGATGATCTTCATTGATACCCCGGGTGTTCACAAACCGAAACACCGTCTGGGTGACTTCATGCTGAAAGTAACACGCAGCACGCTCAGCGAAGTGGATGTCATCATGTTTATGGTGAATGCGGATGAAAAAATCGGGACTGGCGACCGTTTTATCATGGAATGGCTGGAAAAATCGGAAACACCTGTTTTCTTGGTTATCAATAAGATCGACCTTGTACATCCCGATCAGCTTTTTGAAATCATTACATCGTATACGAAAGAAATGAAGTTTGCGGAAGTCGTTCCGATATCTGCATTAAACGGCAATAATATCGAACGGTTGACGGAAACACTGGAAAGCTATTTGCCGGAAGGTCCTCAATTTTATGATACGGACCAAGTGACTGATCATCCGGAACGTTTTATAATATCTGAAATGATTCGTGAAAAAGTCCTGCATACGACACGCGAAGAAATTCCGCATTCCATCGCCGTGGCAATTGAAAGTATTGAACAGGATCCTGCTACTGAAAAAATGCATATTCGGGCAACAATCATTGTTGAGCGGGATTCGCAAAAAGGAATTGTCATTGGTAAAGGCGGTAAACTGCTGAAAGAAGTGGGTACCAAAGCCAGAAAAGATATTGAAATGCTTCTCGGCCAGAAAGTTTTCCTGGAGTTATGGGTAAAAGTCCAGAAAGATTGGCGCAATCGTCCGAGCCGCCTGAAAGAATTCGGCTTTAACGAGGAAGATTATTGATGTAGTAAACCTTTGAGCTAAGGGGGGAGTGCTTTGCTGAACAAGATAGAAGGATTTGTTTTAAAAAGTATCCCATACGGCGAATCTAATAAAATTATCACACTTTATACAAGGGAAGCGGGGAAAATCACTGCGATGGCGCGCGGAGCAAAAAAGCCCGCGAGCCGATTAGCGGCGATTACCCAGACATTCACTCATGCTTACTTTTTGATTCGTGCGAGCCGGGGGATGGGTTCCGTTGAGCAGGGGGAACTGATCGACAGTATCCGTCATATCCGTTCAGACCTTGAGACGACAGCTTATGCCGGCCTGGTCGTTGAATTGATTGATCGTCTGACAGAAAGTGAGCAGGAAAATGAAGGCGTCTTTCGTTTGCTTGCGGAGTCCTTTCATGCGATGGAAGAAGGTTATGACGCTGAAGCCATCTCGTTGTTTGTGCAGTGGAAAATGCTGCCGGTGGCCGGTATACACCCCATTCTTCATGAATGTGCAAACTGCGGGGCGACGGAAGGGGAGTTTGCTTTTTCTTTTCAGCAAATTGGATTCCTCTGTCACCGCTGTTTCAGTGTGGATCCCTATATCATCAGGCTTTCACCGACACAGATTAAATTAATCCGAATGTTCTACAATGTACCGCTGGATCAGATCGGCAAGTTGGAGTTAAAGAAGCCGACGAAAACATTCATGCAGAAACTGGTATCGACAATTTATCACGAACAGACAGGGGTATATTTGAAATCCAGGAAGTTCATTGAGCAGTTGGACCGTACACCCGAGCTTCAGAAACCAAAAGAAAACCCGGAAGAAGAAGGCTGAAGCCGACTTTTTCCGGGTTTTCTATTATTAAAATTGTAAGTGTTTCTCGATATATGCTTTCACGTCTGCGATCGGCATACGCTCCTGCTCCATGGAATCACGGTGACGGACAGTCACTTGCTGGTCTTCCAATGAATCAAAGTCGTATGTGATACAGAATGGTGTTCCAATTTCATCTTGGCGGCGGTAGCGGCGGCCGATTGATTGGGAATCGTCATATTGTACCGGGAAATGCTTTGCAAGTTCCATGTATACTTTGTCTGCATCATCTGCAAGTTTTTTAGACAGCGGCAAAACTGCTGCTTTAATTGGCGCAAGTGCCGGGTGGAAACGCAGTACAGTACGCTTGTCACCGTCTTCCAGCTCTTCTTCGTCGAATGCATCACAAAGGAAGGCAAGGGTAACACGGTCGGCTCCTACAGAAGGCTCGATGCAATATGGAACATATTTTTCATTCGTAATAGGGTCCTGATAATGGAAGTCCTCGCCTGAATATTCCATATGGCGCTTCAAGTCGAAGTCCGTACGATTTGCGATACCCCAGAGTTCGCCCCAGCCAAACGGGAATTTATATTCAATATCGACAGTCCCTTTTGAGTAGTGGGAAAGCTCATCTTCATTATGCTCGCGAAGACGGATATTGTCTTCTTTCAATCCAAGATTCAGCAATAGATTCTTGGAAGCATCGCGCCAGTACCCGTACCAATGCTCGTCTTCACCCGGTTTACAGAAGAATTCAAGTTCCATCTGTTCGAATTCACGAGTACGGAACGTAAAGTTACCCGGTGTGATTTCGTTACGGAAACTTTTACCGACCTGTGCAATACCGAATGGCACTTTCTTTCTCATGGAACGCTGAACGTTTTTGAAGTTGACGAAAATCCCCTGTGCTGTTTCAGGGCGCAGGAAAATTTGGTTGGCGGAGGAATCTGTCACTCCCTGGCTCGTCTTGAACATCAGATTGAACTGACGGATTTCCGTATAATCCATTGCGCCGCAAGTAGGGCAGACGATATTGTGCTCTTGAATTAGATCAAACATTTTTTCAAACGGCAGCCCGTCGACAACCAATTCGATTCCTTTTGCATCCAATGCTTCTTCGATTAACTTATCCGCACGATGACGCGTTTTACATTTTTTACAGTCGATCATCGGATCGTTGAAGTTGCCGATATGACCAGATGCTTCCCAGACTTTCGGGTTCATCAGGATAGCGGAATCAAGTCCGACGTTATATGGTGACTCCTGAATGAATTTCTGCCACCAGGCACGCTTAATATTGTTTTTCAGTTCGACACCCAGCGGACCGTAATCCCAGGTATTCGCCAAACCGCCGTAGATGTCAGATCCAGGAAATACAAAACCCCGCTGTTTTGATAAATTCACTACTTGTTCCATCGATAACATAATAAAATCCCTCCAATTAAAATAAGCACTCGTCTCCGGACATAGACATGTCCGGGGACGAGTGCATGATGACCCGCGGTTCCACCCCGATTGGTTTTTCAACCCACTTTCATAATGAATAGTTCAGCTCCCGGGTGCCGTTTTCGTGTAATTACAGGCTCTCACTATCCCTGCTCGCTTTTCGTTTACACTACTTATTGACCGTTCTTCGCTTACTTCATTCAAAATTAGTTTAGCATGCTTCTCCTTTCTTCGCAATAGTCAGCGTCTTGATATATAATTAGATAGTAAATACTACTTTGAAGTCTGAAGGCGGTGACATGTTTGGAATTAAATACACGTCAAAATGAAATCCTTGACATCGTTAAAGGAAATGGACCTATTACAGGAGAACAAATTGCGGAGCGTCTTTCACTGGCACGTGCAACAATCCGGCCCGATTTGGCAATCTTAACGATGGCGGGATATTTAGATGCAAGACCGCGTGTAGGTTATTTCTATTCTGGCAAGAAACCGATTCAATCGGTGGCGGACGGTATGGTGGATATGAAAGCTGCGGATTTTCAATCAAGACCCGTAGTGGTGACAGAAAATCTTTCAGTCTATGATGCAATATGCCAGCTGTTTTTAGAAGATGTCGGTACGCTGTTTGTAGTGGATCAGAAATCATTGCTGACGGGTGTGCTCTCAAGAAAAGATTTATTAAGGACGAGCATTGGAAGGACAGAGCTGGACAAAATTCCGGTACATGTCATTATGACCAGAATGCCGAATATCACTTATTGCTTGAAAGAAGATACGCTGATTTCTGTGGCAAAAAAGATGATGGACAGCCAAATTGATTCATTGCCTATCATTAATAAGAAAGATGAAGGACTGGAAGTAATCGGCCGTATCACGAAAACGAATATTACAGCCGCATTTCTTTCATTAGCAGAAGATCATGATTTATGAGGAGTGACTGTATGCCGAAATTTACATTATTCATTGTCTCAGATTCTGTTGGAGAAACAGCTGGTCTTGTAACAAAGGCAGCTGCAAGTCAGTTCCGGCATGATTTAGAGACAGTCTCCATAAAGATATTCTCTTACATAGAGGAAGACTCTCAGCTTGAGGAAATTGTTTTCCTGGCAAAACAGCAGCAGGCACTCGTTGTCTTTACACTGGTAAAAAGCTCTATGCGTCAGCAATTGCAGATGCTGTGCAGGGAGCTTGAAGTGAAGTGCGTTGATTTAATGGGCCCGCTTATAGAAGAAATGGCAAATCAAATTGGTCAGGAACCTTTTGAAGAACCTGGACTGGTCCGGCAGCTGGATGATCAGTACTTCAAAAAGATCGAAGCTATTGAGTTTGCGGTGAAATACGACGACGGCCGTGACACTCGCGGGGTTATGGAGGCGGATATCGTACTGATCGGTGTTTCAAGAACCTCCAAAACACCATTATCTCAATTTCTCGCCAATAAAGGTTATAAAGTTGCCAACGTTCCGCTTGTTCCGGAAGTAGATCCGCCAGCGGAATTATTTTCAATAGACCCTGCGAAATGTTTTGGATTATTCATATCCGTTAATCAACTGAATTCGATTAGAAAAGCCCGCTTGGAGACATTAGGCTTGAAAGATGACGCAAACTATGCGAAAATAGCACGTATTCAACAAGAAATTGAGTACTTTAATGAAATTACGACAAGAATCGGCTGTGAAGTCATTGACGTAACCAATCGTGCAGTGGAAGAAACAGCCAACATGATTTTAAAATGGATCGCTCAAAGGAAGGCCAACTAAACCGGATGGTTAGGTCTTCTTTTTTCTGTGTGCATGAAACTGGCTGTTTTTTACGGCAGTTTGCTAACTTTCGAACAGAATGAAAGTTTTTAAGTGAATTTTGTCGATAAAGAAGGGTTTTTTAGAAAGACCGCGAATTTATGTATATAGAGTAGAAATGGTGATAGAATGACAAGAATATCTGACGAGACAATCGAGGAAATCCGTACAGGAACCGACATTGTCGACTTGATCAGTGAGTATGTCCAGTTAGCCAAAAGAGGCAAGAACTGGTTTGGACTTTGTCCATTCCATGAAGAGAACAGCCCGTCATTTTCTGTTTCCGAAGACAAACAGCTTTTTCACTGCTTCGGCTGCGGAGCGAGCGGCAATGCAATTACGTTTATGATGGATATGGAAAACCGAACGTTTATTGATTCCATTGTTAAGCTGGGCAGCAGGATGGGGATCGAACTCGAAGCGTCGGCGAATGAACAGCAGGCATCGAAAAGCTCTTCTCATCAACAGATGCAAAAAGCCTATGCGCTTGCCGCCAACTTTTACAGCCATCTGCTCTTAAACACCATAGAAGGCGAAAAAGCACTGGAATACTTAGAAAAAAGAGGGTTTACGCGCGATCAAATCGAACAGTATGAAATAGGATGGTCTCCTGTTCAATCGGATGCTCTGTCTTCCTTATTAAAAAGACAGGGTTACGACCTGAAAGAAATGGAAACTGCAGGGCTTTGTTTGCAGAAAGACGATGGCTCTGGTTTTTTTGACCGCTTCAGAGGAAGAATCATGTTTCCGATACAAGACGATAATGGAGTAACCATTGCCTTCTCCGGAAGAAGGCTGGAGGACTCTTCCACTGATGCCAAATACATCAACAGTCCGGAAACACCCATTTTTGAAAAGAGCAAGGTTTTGTTTAATTTTCACCGTGCACGTCTTAATGTTCGGAAAACGGGTAAAGTAATACTATTCGAAGGTTTCATGGATACGATTTCCGCAGACCGCGGGGGTATTGGAAATACAGTCGCAGTCATGGGAACTGCCTTGTCCTCTCATCATATTGTGAAACTGAAGCGTATGGCAAAAAAAGTCGTGATTTGCTGCGACGGTGATTCTGCCGGCTGGGGGGCCGCCAAACGATTTGCCGACAGCTTGATCGACAGCGGGATGGATGTGCTTGTGGCCACGCTGCCTGACCGGATGGATCCTGATGATTTCATTTCGGAAAAGGGAGTGGAAGCTTTCAGTCAGAAGGTTCTTGATCAGCCGCTCTCATACATCTCGTTTGTCGCGGCTTATTATAAAAGAGACAAAAATCTGACGGTTGATCATGATATTAAGCAGTATGTTCATGAAGTGTTCAATGAGCTTGCCCACCGTTGTTCTCCTATTGAGAAAGACTTACTGATTCAGCAGCTCCACGGTGAAACACATGCTTCAAAAGAATCGCTTGGACAGGAATTCACTAAGTCGATTGCCCGGAAGGCTCAGCATAAACGAGATGCAGATCCCGTACAGGCAAGCCAACCGGTAAGTGTAAGCCGCACTACAGCGAACAGAACAGAAACAGATCGGGCAGAACAGCTGCTTCTGGCACATCTCTTAATGGATGCCGACTTGTTTGAGGAAAAACGGCTGGAGCTTCAAGACTTATTTGTCAGGGAAGATGTGATTAAAATCTTCTTTAAGTTGGCTGCTTTTTATGAACAGTACGACATGCCGAACTATCAGCGGTTTGCAGAAATGCTGGAAGACCGGCAGTTAAAGAAAATTGTTATGGAAGCCATTTTGACCGAGCGTTCTCAAGAGCATACCGGACAAGAGGTGGATGACTGTATTCGCCATTTAAAGCGAAGCCAGCTAAAACGTCTAATTAATCAAAAACAGCACGAATCAAAAGAAGCAGAAAAAAGGAACGACCTACTAAAAGCAATGGAGTTGGCAACGGAAGTTATCCATCTTGTGAGATCGTTAAAGGTTCTGTAAGGAGGTATAGTCACTATGACAAAAGAAGAAAAAGCGGGAGAAGCGGAATTGACCCTTGAAGAAGCAAAAGCAGCTATTATAGAGGCTGGTAAAAAAACAGGTGAACTAACTTTGGAGGATGTCACGGAAAAACTGGCATCTTTTGAAATGGAACCTGAGCAATTCGAAGAGTTTCTAGATCAGATAGAAGCACAGGAAATCGAAATGGATAGAAAAGAAGAGGCTGATCCCAAGAGTGACAAGGAAGAACAATTTGACTTAAATGACTTGAGTGTACCGCCAGGTGTCAGAATCAACGATCCCGTTCGGATGTATTTGAAAGAAATCGGCCGTGTTGACTTATTAACAGGTAAAGAAGAAGTAGATCTTGCTATCCGGATTCAAGAAGGTTTGGAAGCAGAAGCGGAACTTGCAGAAACAAATACGATGACTCCTAAGATAGATAAAACTATCCTGCGCGGTGAAAATGCCAAAAAGAAATTGGCGGAAGCTAACCTGCGCCTAGTCGTAAGTATTGCAAAACGCTATGTCGGCCGTGGAATGCTGTTTCTTGACTTAATTCAGGAAGGGAATATGGGTCTGATTAAAGCCGTAGAGAAATTCGATCATACAAAAGGCTTTAAATTTAGTACGTATGCAACTTGGTGGATCCGCCAGGCGATTACCCGTGCTATTGCAGACCAGGCCCGCACTATTCGAATTCCTGTGCATATGGTGGAAACTATCAATAAATTGATTCGTGTCCAGCGCCAGCTTCTTCAAGATCTCGGACGTGAGCCGTCACCTGAAGAAATCGGCGAGGAAATGGATCTGACTCCTGAAAAAGTACGTGAAATCCTTAAAATTGCACAAGAACCTGTTTCTTTGGAGACACCTATTGGAGAAGAAGATGATTCCCATTTAGGTGATTTCATTGAGGATTCAGAAGCACAGTCACCTTCCGATCATGCAGCCTATGAACTGTTGAAAGAACAGCTGGAAGATGTACTGGATACACTTACCGACCGGGAAGAGAACGTTTTGCGACTGCGATTCGGCCTGGATGACGGCCGTACAAGAACGCTTGAAGAAGTAGGCAAGGTCTTCGGCGTCACACGTGAACGTATCCGTCAGATCGAAGCAAAAGCACTTCGCAAACTGCGTCATCCATCCCGCAGCAAGCGCCTGAAAGACTTTTTAGAATAACATCTGCATCGGCTTCATAACAGCCGATGCTTTTTCTTCTGTATACATAATCTTAAAAATTTTACGATCGGCATCATTGGAGGAGAAAGGATGACTAAGGAAAAGAAACAGATCATCATATCTGAAATACGCTATTGGAAAACCAATAAATTGCTTCCCGAACATTATTGTGACTTTTTGATTACCTTATATGCTCAAGGTGAAGATCCTGATGAGGTGGCAGTAAAAGAACAATCCACACTGCAAAAAGAAAGCAGACAGCTGAGGACAAAGCAATTGTTGATCCTGTTTATCAGCATGCTGCTCGCAGGGGCCGCATCCGCTGCTATGTTTTTACTGAATGAATACCCGGCAGCTACTTTGCTGACAGCAACGGTTCTTTCGGTATTTTTACTTATCATGGCATCCGGAAAGAATTTCATTAGAAAAGGCTTTGCACCTTTTTTATACATATCAATGGCCTTTCTACTACTGATGATGTCATTGAAAATCTGGACAGCATTTTTTGATGGAGAAACGTCTTTATTAATCGGCCTGCTCGTCTTGAATTGTGCGCTGTGGCTGTTTACAGGCAGACTGATGAAACTGCTTTATTTCACAATCTCAGGTTTACTTGGTTTATTAGTGATCGTCGGATTTTTGATATTATCTTTTTGATAGATTGGGTGGAATATAAGGAAATCATTGCTATATTTCATCCGATTTCTATATAATGAAATGTAAAGGCTTTCATTATGAGAGGATGATCAAAATGAACTTTGATTTAACTCAAGAACAGCAAATGGTGAAGAAGTTAATGAGAGATTTTTCTAATGAAGAGGTGGCGCCGGGAGCAGTAGACCGTGATCGAACCGGGAAGTTTCCGCTTGATATCTTCAAAACGCTTTCTCAGATGGGTATGATGGGGCTGCCTTTTCCGGAAAAGTATGGCGGTGCAGGAGCAGATACAATAAGTTTTGCGATTGTGACTGAAGAACTGAGCCGTGCGTGCGCTTCCACAGGGATTACGTATTCGGCACATATTTCACTTGGGGGGGCACCTTTGCATTTATTTGGAACAGAGCAGCAGAAGCAGGATTTTCTGATACCAATCTGCACAGGTGAATCACTGGGAGCATTTGGTCTGACGGAACCAAACGCGGGGTCGGATGCAGGCGGAACGGAGACGGCCGCGGTGCTTGAAGAAGGTAAATATATAATAAACGGCTCGAAAGTCTATATAACGAACGCGAGCTATGCAAAGCATCTGGCTTTGACAGCTGTTACCGGTCGAAAGGACGGCCGGAAAGAAATCAGCGCGATTATTGTTCCGACAGACACAGAAGGCTTCACAATCATCGACAACTATGAAAAGATGGGGCTGCATGCCTCAAATACAACGGAGCTGATACTCGATCAGGTTACCGTGCCGGAAGAAAATTTACTTGGCGAAAGAGGCAGGGGTTTTCAGCAGTTCCTCGTCACCCTGGACGGCGGACGTATCGGAATCGGAGCGATGGCAGTCGGAATCGCCCAAGCAGCCTACGAGCGCGCCTTGAATTATTCAAAAGAACGAAAGCAATTCGGAAAAAGCTTGTCATCATTCCAAATTACACAATTCAAACTGGCTGATATGGCGATGAAAATCGAACTTGCCCGAAATATGGTCTATAAAGCGGCATGGATGAAGGATCAAGGCAGGAAATTCACGAAAGAAGCATCGATGTGTAAACTTTACGCTTCTGAAATTGCCATGCAGATAGCCAGTGAAGCCATTCAAATACACGGTGGATACGGCTATATGCGGGAATACGAAGTCGAACGATATCTACGGGATGCGAAGCTGCTCGAAATTGGAGAAGGCACCTCAGAAGTACAGCGTATGGTCATCGCAGGACAAATTGGCTGCTGACTGCGGAATTATGTCCAATCTGTCACAAAAGGTGAAAAGTCGCCCAATAACACTTTCAGTTTTCTCAAAGATACAGTACAATGTTAATTGTGTACTGTATCTTTTACAGAATAGATTCTGATGAAGGAGGGTAATCCAATGAATAAAAATCCTGTTATACCTTATCTTTTGATTTTTGCGCTGGGAATTGGACTGATTTTCTTCATGTCACTTTATGGTTTAGATCAAAAGAAAGAAATTGCCGGTGCTAACGAAGAAGAAGGTACTGAGCAAGGCAAGGAAGAAGAAAATGCAAATACCGGCGAATTTGATGCGGAGGCAGTTGCGCAGCAGAAATGCATAAGCTGTCACGGTGAAGGCTTGTCCGGCGGAATGGGACCTGCATTAGCTGGTTCATCATTCGAAGCGGATGAAATGCATGACGCAATCAAAAACGGCGTTCCAGGAACTGCAATGCCTGCTGGACTTGTTCCAGATGAGAACATAGATGAAATGGTTGACTACATTTTATCATTAGACTGATCGCCTACTTATGAATAAGAGCTATTAAATCAAGGATTACTTCCCTGGTTTAATAGCTCTTTTGCATTGCATGAAATGTTTGCCGACTATACAATAGAGTGGAATGAAAGGCGGGAAATTATGAACACCAATCACTTATCAGAACGTCTTGCGATGGTCGCAAGTTTTGTTCCGCAAGACACGGTACTGGCCGATATCGGCAGCGACCATGCCTATTTACCATGCTATTTAAAAAACATAGGAAAGATACAGCGCGCAGTTGCCGGGGAAGTCGTCAAAGGTCCTTTCGAATCTGCACGCCGCAATGTGCAGTTGAATGGTTTTTCCGATCATATTGAAGTGCGATTGGCAAATGGACTGCTGGCAATCGAACCAGCAGATAAAGTGGAAACTGTAACAATTGCAGGCATGGGCGGAACGCTGATCACAACAATTCTTCAAGACGGCATGAAACGCCTTGACGGAGTGAAACGGATTGTAGCACAGCCGAATATTCATGCGATTGCGATCAGGCAGTGGGCTATGAAAAATGGTTTTTTGATTGCGGATGAAGAGATTTTGCAAGAAGACGGAAAGATATATGAGGTCGTGGTTTTGGAGAGAGGCATTGCAGAATATTCGGATGCCGACCTTCTTGTAGGCCCTATCCTGCGAAAGAAAAACTCAGACGTTTTCCAGGCAAAGTGGGAAAGAGAAATGTGTGAATGGAAACGTGTTATAAGAGCCTTGGAGCAAGCAGAAAGAACCGAAGAAATTCAAAAGAAAAAAACAGAGATAGAACAAAAAATAGAATTAGTCAGGAAGGTGTTAACTGCATGAAAAAGGTAAATGGATATCAGATCATTGAGCTATTTGAAAAGTGGTCACCGAAGCGGCTTGCATTTGAAGGAGACCCGGTGGGATTGCACATAGGCCAGTTAAATCGCCAGGTGAATAAGGTGCTGGTAACACTTGATGTCAATGAACAGGTGATTGACGAAGCGGTTGAACAGGGTGCCGCTCTGATCATTGCGCATCATCCCCCTTTATTCAGACCCGTGAGAGCAATTTTGACGGATACACCTCAAGGGCGGATGATTGAAAAATGCATCAAGCATGACATTGCTGTCTATGCCGCGCACACCAATCTCGATATTGCGGAAGGCGGTGTGAATGATATGCTGGCTGATCGTCTTAAATTGACAGAGACGGAGCCGATTGAAGTGACGAATTCCGAACACTTAGTAAAGCTTGCGGTATTCTGTCCTCAAGGAGATGCAGATCAACTGCGCTGTGAACTGGCAGCAGCAGGCGCAGGAGCGATCGGGGATTATGCAGGCTGCAGCTTCAGCTCACAGGGGATAGGACGTTTCACGCCTGTCAATGGAGCGAATCCGGCAATCGGTGAAGTAGGGAAGCCGGCGGAAGTGAAAGAAGAGCGAATCGAAGTTGTGTTCCCTGAAAGTCTGCAGTCTAAAATAATCAAGACCATGTGTACAGTCCATCCCTATGAAGAACCGGCGTTTGATCTGTTTAAAATGCAGCAGACAACGAATATTCAGGGAATCGGTAGAGTAGGCCGTTTGGCAGAAGATATGACATTGAAGCAATTTGCCGCGCATGTAAAAGAGGCATTTCAAGTGCCTGCTCTGCGTTTCGTCGGAGATCCGGAGACGGTTGTACGCAAAGTGGCTGTTCTCGGTGGAGACGGCAACAAATACATTTCAGCCGCAAAGCGCAAAGGTGCAGATGTGCTCGTGACTGGCGATTTATATTATCATACGGCACAAGACGCGGAGGCACTGGGACTGGCTGTTGTCGACCCGGGACATAATATTGAAAAAATTATGATCAGGGGAGTGGCTGAAAAATTGACTTCTCTCTGTCAGGATAAGAATTTTGATATCGAAATTCTCGAATCCCGCGTGATTACCGAACCCTTTCAGTTTCTGTAAATAAATAAAACCGCTAAGAAAAAATTATCTCTTAGCGGTTTTTTATTATTTATGGTTCAATTCGAATGACAGGTGAAGGATTTTTGATTTTAGGTAAAATTCTATCCAGTTTGAACTGGCGCTCTGCCTTGTGAGTCGAAGGGTCTGCCGGATCAAATGCAGTCAAATAAGCAATTACTTCTCTGACGATGAGAGTAGGTGTAGAAGCTCCTGCCGTCACCGCGACTGTCTCTATATCCATCAGCCATGCTGTGTCAATCTCCGAGACATCAGAGATACGGTAGGAAGGAGTATTGGCAATCTCTACAGATACCTGCGTCAGACGGTTTGAGTTATTGCTCTTCGGATCGCCTACAACGATCAGCAGATCTGCCTCTCCCGCCTGCTCTGCCACTGCTTCCTGACGTACTTGAGTCGCCAGACAGATTTCTTCATGAACTTCTATATGCGGGTACTTCTTCTGCAGCTCTTCCATAAGATGTGCAACATCCCACTGGCTCATAGTGGTTTGATTGGTAACCAGCAGCTTTTCGTTGCTGATATTCAGATTATCAATATCTTCCAGTCTCTCAATTAGATGAACAGACTCCGGTGCTACGCCGATGGCTCCCTCTGGTTCAGGATGATGTTTTTTACCAATATAGAGAATGTCGTATCCTTCCGCAACTTTCTCTTCAATCAGGTGATGCGTCACAGAGACATCGGGACAAGTGGCATCAATGGCCACTAAGCCTTTCTCTTTTGCCAGTTTGCGGACTTCAGGAGAAACTCCGTGTGCTGTATAGATGACAGTTCCTTTATCTACTTTACGCAATATATCCAGTCGGTTTTCTCCATCCAGCGTAATGATTCCATCTTCTTCAAAAGCGTCGGTAACGTGTTTATTGTGGACGATCATGCCTAATATATAAATGGGTCTCGGCAGGGATGTATCAAGTGCAGCATTTCTTGCAATGACCATCGCATCAACCACACCATAACAATAACCTCTAGGTGAAATCTTGAGTACTTTCATTTATTCCACTCCACTCCTCTAGTAACTTCTCTTTCATTATAGCGGAGATTCGCGGCTGATTCAAAGAGTTCAGAACGGAGGCTGAAAAATCCTTGGTGAAGATGGCTGTTCTGCTATCGGGCCGGGTGTGCTGGAAACAGGCGGCACCGGATTATTCCCTCTTGCAATGGAAGAGGGAGCCGGGGCATCAGGCATGGATTGAAACCCTTTATATAATTTCCACATGGCAGGCAGGTTTTGAATCATCGGTGCAAACTGCTGCACAAGCGGCGCAAACTGCTGAGCAGTGTTCAGGAAACGGTTGGCGGTCTGCATATACTGATCAGCTCTCGACGCACCGCCAGCTCCTGCTCCGGTCCCGGCCCTCATCTGCTGATTAGCAGCCTGCTGAAATCCTGGGTTCTGCTGCGTGCCCATACCCTGAGGAAAAGACTGACCGCCGGGAGGAAGTTGCGACGCAGGTGGCATCTGTCTCATGGGCTGCTGCTGATTGCTGAACGGATAAAATGATTGATATCTCATCACAAACTCCTTTCTGAAATTTTTTAGTTGCTTCTCTTCATATCCTATGCGAAAAAAACAGCTGATGGCACCGAATCATGTTACAATAAGAAATACGCTAGAGGAGGAACGATATGTCTAAATTTACAGATTATCAATTCAAACCGTTTTTGAGGGAAGCCATTCAAAAATTAGGGTTTGAAGAACCGACACCCATTCAAAAAGAAATGATTCCACTTATAATGAAAAATACCAGTGCGATTGGACAGGCACATACAGGGACAGGAAAATCACACAGTTTCCTGATTCCTCTTGTGGAAAAAATCGACACAGAGACAGATGAACTGCAGACGGTGATCACTGCACCGACCCGTGAATTAGCGACCCAGCTTCATAATGAATTGAAGAAGCTGATTGACGGCACCGATATTAAAAGTGCAATTCTTATTGGCGGTACCGATAAGAAAAGGTCTGCAGATCGTTTGCGCAGTACGCCGCATATCATCGTGGGAACACCAGGCCGGATACAGGATATGTCTGAGACAGGTGCCTTGGCAATTCATACGGCGACTCAGCTTGTAATTGATGAAGCCGATCTTGCATTTGATATGGGATTCATTGAAGATATTGATAAATTTGCTTCCAGAATGCCGAATAAGCTCAACATGTATGTATTTTCAGCAACAATTCCCGAAAAGCTGAAACCGTTCCTTGCTAAATATATGAATTCGCCTGTACATGTACAAATGGATGATAAAAAGCCGTTGACGGAGAACATGCACTATTCATTGGTTCCTGTCAGAAGTATGGACAAAAATAAGAAACTGCTTCATGTAATGGATGCGATACAGCCTTACTTGGCGATCATCTTTACGAATACGAAGCAAAACGCAGATCAGCTTGCGAACTATTTATCGGCACACGGTTTTAAGCCGGGCCGTATACACGGAGACCTGACACCGCGTGAACGTACACGGATGATGAAGCAGGTGCGTGATCTTGAATATCAATACATCGTCGCAACTGATTTGGCTGCGAGAGGAATCGATATCCCGGGTGTCAGCCACGTTATCAACTTTGAATTGCCGGAAGACCTTGAGTTCTTTATTCACCGTGTCGGCCGTACAGCGCGTGCAGGTTTAGAGGGCACAGCGATCACGTTATACGAACCGGCAGATGAAGATGCGATTAACCGTATTGAAAAGCTTGGCATACCGTTCGCCCACGAAGATGTCAAAAACGGCGAATGGATCGAAGTGAAAGAACGTCAGGCACGGAAGAAACGGGTCAGAGAAACAGATGAAATCGATAAGAAAGCAGATTCGTTTGTCCGTAAACCTGATAAAGTGAAGCCTGGCTATAAGAAGAAAATGGCAGAAGAAAAAGAAAAGTTCAAGAAGAGACAAAGGAGAATAAAAAAGAAATCATGAGTGCAAATGAAATCCTATTAGGCTCCCACGTATCCATGAGCGGCAAGAAGATGCTGGAAGGATCCAGTGAAGAAGCGGCAGGCTACGGAGCCAACACATTTATGATCTACACTGGAGCACCGCAGAACACCAGACGTAAACCGATAGAAGAATTGAATATAGAGAGCGGAACTGCGCTGATGAATAAGAGCGGACAGTCAAATATCGTTGTCCACGCGCCTTACATCATCAATATCGCCAACACGACTAAGCCAGAAACCTTCCGTCTGGGCGTTGATTTTCTGCAGCAGGAAATTCGACGTACGGAAGCGCTCGGCGCCAATCAAATCGTACTCCATCCCGGCGCCCACGTAGGTGCAGGAGCAGAGACAGGCATTGCTAAAATCATTGAAGGTCTTAATGAAGTGCTTTCTGAAGATGCAAATGTACGTATTGCACTCGAGACAATGGCGGGGAAGGGTACAGAATGCGGCAGAAGTTTCGATGAGATTGCAAAGATCATTAACGGCGTGGAAAATAATGAACGGCTTTCCGTCTGTTTCGATACATGCCACGTTCACGACGCAGGCTATGATATCGTGAATGACTTTGCAGGCGTTCTTGAAGAGTTCGACAAAATTGTCGGGCTTGACCGGATTTCTGTTATCCACGTCAACGACAGCAAAAACGAATGCGGCGCAGGAAAAGACCGTCATGAAAACATCGGTTTTGGTCATATTGGTTTTGACCCGCTCGCCTATATTGTCCATCACCCGACGTTTAAAGACGTTCCAAAAATTTTGGAGACGCCTTTCATCGGGACAGACAAAGCAAATAAAAGAGCTCCATATGCAGTTGAAATCGCTATGCTGAAGAGCAAAAAGTTTACGCCTGAATTACTGAAAGAATTGAACGTTTAATATCGTATTACAGGCGCTGCAGAGATGCAGCGCTTTTTTTATTGCAGTTTATACTGCTCCATATACAAGATCATTTCTTCATAACCGATAATTGAAGAGACTTTCTCTAAAAATGCCGCAGGGATCCCCGTGAACAGCCAGGACAGTGAAACCTCATCCAGCAAAGGACGAAGCTGTTGAATCTGTTTTACGGTTAGCTGAACTCCGTTACTCGCTGCATAGTTCTGTGCATCCTGATCCGATAACTGTTTAATCTCCTGAATCAGCTGAAGTAAATCCATCTGTATCAAATCCTTTCAATTGGTTGTATCCCTGTGCAACTTCCTATATAATGCATAAAGTAATCGGAATGATTACGAATTGAAGGAAGGGATATGTATATGACAAATTCCATCATCAAATTAGAGCATATAACACACAAATATCATCATTCCATCGCCTTATCAGACGTCAGTCTCGAAGTGAAACAGGGTGAATTTTGGGCATTGATCGGTCCGAACGGTTCCGGCAAGTCCACATTGCTAAAAATCATCTTGGGACTCTTGACGCCAATGGAGGGGACGGTCGAATTATTCGGCGTGCCGATCGATTCATTCAAACAGCAGCAGCGAATTGGCTATGTTTCACAGAAAGCCAATGCTTTTACTACAAAGTTTCCTGCTACTGTCCTAGAAGTCGTCAAGAGCGGCCTGACGAGCAAAAAAGGACTGTTTAAACGATTTACTAAAGAAGATGAACAGCGGGCAATCGATGCTTTGGAAGTCGTCAAAATGGCGGACCGCCAGTCTGAGAGCATAGGCGATCTTTCAGGCGGACAGCAGCAGCGCGTTTTTATTGCGAGAGCGCTTGTAAGCAAGCCTGATCTGCTTATTATGGATGAGCCGACAGTCGGGATTGACAGACAAAATGCTGATTCTTTTTATTCTATGCTCAGTGAATTAAACCGTGAGTATGGTATTGCAATTTTACTGGTCACGCATGAAGTTGATTTAGTGACACAGCTCGCTACGCATGTGGCGTGTCTGAACCATACGATACATTTCCATGGTATGCATCAGGACTACGAAAAAATGAGTGAAGAAGAATTGTCTGGCTGGTACGGCCATTCGGTTCGTCGGCTTCATCAGAAGGAAACGGAGAATCTCACATGATTGAAGCGATTTTCACCTACGAGTTTTTACAAAATGCGGTACTCTCCGGACTGGTGATAGGACTGATTGCACCGATGCTCGGATTATTCATTGTGGTTCGACGCATGGCGATGATTTCCGATGCATTAAGCCACGTGGCTTTGGCGGGGATTGCAGGCAGCCTGTATTTGAGTCAGCAAGTATTATTTTTTGCTGCGCTGAATCCGGTGTATTTAGGGATGGCGGCAGCTGTTGTCGGTTCCTTGCTGATTGAACGGCTGCGAAGAATCTATAAAAGTTTTGAAGAGCTGGCCATACCGATTATCCTTTCTGCCGGAATTGGCTTTGGCGCGATATTTATTTCATTGGCAAAAGGTTTTGGCACAGATTTGGTCGGTTACTTATTCGGCTCTGTTTCCGCTGTCAGCCGCCAGGATCTGTATATCGTCCTGCTGATTGCAGTCATTGTGATTTTATTTATATACTTTTTATATAAAGAGTTGTTTTCATTAGCGTTTGATCCAGAGTATGCAAGAGTGTCAGGGGTTAATGAACGAATTATTCAAGCGGCATTTATGGTGATTACAGCACTCGTTATCGGAGCTTCTATGCGTATCGTCGGGATCTTGCTCGTATCGTCATTGATGACATTGCCTGTGGCGGCGGCAATCCAGCTAGCCAAAAGCTATAAAGGTGCATTGATTTATTCCATCATATTTGGTGAAATTGCTGTGATCATTGGTCTCATATCTGCTTATTATTTAGATATTGCACCAGGCGGAACAATAGTAGTAACTTCAGTTTTCATCTTACTGATTGTGCTTTTTGGGAAGAAAGTGCGGTCATGATGATCGAGAGGGGCGTATCGGTATGACGATTGATGAAGCGTGGGAAATTTTATTGAAGCATGAGTTTAAACGGACAAAAAACCGGGATATTCTGCTGAAGTTTTTTGATCAGGCGGATCGTTATGTCACGGCGATGGAAGTCAGAACGGCGGTAGAGAAGGATAATTCGGGAATCAGTTTTGATACGATCTATCGGAATCTGGCCGTTTTTTCAAAGCTTGGTATATTGGACGAAACGGAATTAAATGGAGAACGTCTTTTCCGCATGCAATGTGCCACTGATCATCATCACCATCATTTTATCTGCACGACATGCGGGAATACAAAATCCATTCCCAGCTGTCCGATGGATAGTGTGACGGTGAATCTGTCGGAATATGAAATAGACGGACATAAATTTGAGATCTATGGCAGATGTCCGGATTGTATTAGAGTGTAAATGCGCACAGTACATTTTTAATAAATAAGATCTAGAGCTCAAGACAATCCGCGGTTCGGATAAGTCTTGGGCTCTTTATGGCTGGTGGAGATATTCATCTTAACACAATTTCTTAACCGATCTTATGGTAGGTTCACCTAAATTTCTAACTTTATGGAGGTTGCTGGAAAGAAAAGATGTTATTATGGAGTGGAATTAGAAATAATGGAGATACCACAATCTGAGCCACTTGTGGAACAATTTATGTTGTAATGAACGTTGAGGAAGGAGTGTATGGGATGAGTAAATATAAAAAACGTACTGTATACATTTCGATTGTAATTCTTGCTTTCTTTTTAACATTATCACTTATCATGCAACAATGGGGATTCTTCCTATGGAGTTTACTGCCTGTCTTTCTAGTTTTGATGACCACGTTTTCCGCCAATTTTGACCGGAAAAGTAGTGAGAAATGAAAGGGCTTATTCAATCGACAAGGCGCTCCAATGGTATTAACAAAGCGTCTGATTTTCATTATCGGTCCAGATTGTTTATTTAACAGGGTTTTTAAATATTTCCGTGGGAGCGGCGTGGGAAATGAGGGAGAAGAGTGTTAGCAGTTTTTGTATTAGTAGTTTTGATAGTATATTTGTTCGACTTTGCCAAAATAAGAAAACAGAATCAAACAGTGATTGTACAGAATGATAAGATTATCTCTCTCTTGGAAGAGATTAAAAGTAAACAATAATTACTCTTCAATCGGGCGCAATTATTGAATAAGGATTTATGTTCTTTCAACAATAGGGTCATTTTGTTGGAGGACGTTTTCACATATTCATGTAGATAGGTAGGGAATATATGTCTGATAAAACAAGTAAAAATATAATGATAGGTATTTTAGTCTGCTTGGTAATAATTGCTTTGAAACCGACGCCGTCTTTTCAATCTGAATTTCCATCCTCATTAGAAGTAAGTGATTATCGTGGTGAAGCAGTTGTTCAACTTGCAGAAAATAGAATAGCAATTGTCGATAATAACACAAACTCAGGAATGCATGGAGAAGTATTGGTACTCGAATTTGATGAAACGAGTAAAAGTTTTAAAATGCTTGGTCGATATAATTACATCAGCGAATTATTCAATGAGTAAAGATAAAATTAGTTGAAAAAGTAACTAAGTATTGGGCGCTTTAACTGAATAAAGAAGCGCCCTGAATTTCATTCTCGGGCCATTTAACAGAAGTTGAAAAGTAGGAGAGGAAGATTATTTTGGACTCACTAAATAGCTCAGTTAACATTGGTGATATTGTATTTACTACAATTTTTATTCTGCTAATAATCCTATTCTTTGTTTCATTGACGGTTTTCATCAGAAGATTATCAGTTACTCAAAGGAAAAGAGCCGAAAATAATGTAAAAGTGGAGCGGAAACTAGATAGAATAATTGAACTGTTAGAGCAAGATAAATCAAACAAATAAGACGTTTAGGGTTCCATTAATGGGCGTGATTGCGTGGAAGCGATTGCGTCCAAATCCTGTAAAAGGGCTTGATAAGTGAATTGGAGGGGGTTAAGAATGCATGATTATAAAGAATTTTACATAAACAGTTTTGAAACCTACTCATTTACTCGCTTGGTGAGAACTCAGAACTTTGAGTTTTACTTTATTCTTGGACGAAATGACGTGCGAAACTTTAATGAATGTTGGGATGGTAGGTTAACAGAAGTATTGGGATACCTAGTTATGTATTCAGATGTTCAAAATGACAAGCAAATAAGTTATATATATCTAATTGAAGATGAAAATAAAGATTTTCTGGATATTACTCTTCATACAAGGATGTTTGTAAATGAAATGTACACATATTTAATGAACTTTGATATGGGAGATGATGAAAACTTTATTATCAAAAAAACTAATGTGTATCAAAAGGAATTACTTGAAGAAAACATTGGTGAATTTATAAAAAAGGTTGTTGACGAAGATATTCCTGAGATAGCCCTAAATGAAATAATCTAAGAAAAACTTAAAAAGTTCTTTTTGAGATGTCTCACTTTTCTAAAGACGTTTTTGTTTCTATGTGTTCTATTTCAAGAAACGGGCGCTTTAACTGAATAAAGAAGTGCTCTGAATTGTATTATCGGAACATTATCTAGAGTGGATTAGTAAAGTAATCAATTTTTTTAAAAATGAAGGGATTGGTTAGAATGATGATTTTAGCACCATTCCTTGTGGCTATTTTGTCGGGAAGCATTGTATTGTTGATTACTTGGGGCTTAACAAAAAAAGGTTTTTCTTTACTTGTAAGAAATCTACCAGGAGTCGCTACAGTAATAGCTGCGATAATCCTATTTTACATTGGTTTTGTAGCTGTTAGAGGATTTGAAGGAGCAGCGTATTTAATTCTTGCTCTCTTTTTAGTTGGCTTTGCACTAGCTGCTTTTGTAATGACAAACGTAATGACAAAAAAAGTGGTTATCACAAAGTAATAATAACTTTTGTCTTTTCAGGAATCGGGCGCGATTATCGCACACTCATAAATTTCATTTCTCATTTTATTGAGGAATGAAACTTTTTTTATCAATTCCACCAACTTCATAGCAAACAACTATCCTAACTAATCACGTAAGTATAAATAATAAAAAAACACCTAACAAAAGTAGAATTTTCTACTTTTGAAAGGTATTTATCTATATATATGAGCAGAAAGGAAAAATGGTTGTTTTTCTGGAGTACATTGGGTCGGAGTATGGCATATTTCTTGGCTTCACGTTACGGGAACTGGCGATCTCCCTGTCTCCTCACTCCTCCACTGATTGGAATCATCGTACTTGCGCTGCTCTCTCATAATATGTGGCTCATGCTTTTTATAGAGAGGCTGTTAATTGAGATGAAATACACAAAAAACGCTTAGATATTCTAAGCGTTTTTCAGATTCATTATCGGAATTTCAATTTAAGCAAACAATCGCTGTACCTGCTGATTTGCTTCTTGCCAGTCTTTCACCCGAATAACACCATTTGGAATCGGTTTGCGGTTATACGGCGTGTCAAACAAGAATACGGGGATATCAAGTTCTTCATGGATTTCCACTGCATTGTCATGTTTATCTTCGAAAAAAGCATTTACAGACAAGCGTTTTGCTGTTTCGATCTTATGATGCGTGCCGATCAACTCTACATGATCAAACGGTATCTGTTGTTCCTGAAACCAATTGGTCGTGCATTCCAGTACATTTTGACCGCGAGCTGAGATGTAGTACAGCTCATACTGTTTTTGCCAGTCTGACAGCACTTCTTTTGCAAACTGCTGGGCAGGGGATGTTTGATAAATCAATTCCTCTGCCCCTTTATACCACTCGCCGAATTGGACAGGATCCACATCAAAAGCTTTCGTCAGATCATACTCTTTAATATCTTCAAGTGTCAAATTCGAACCAAAGCGCTTATTGATATGAGGCAGCAGGGAAGTAGGGCATGTTACGGTTCCGTCAATATCGATTCCAAAACGGGTTTTCATTCAGAAACGCCGCCCTGAACCAATGCCTCTTCCTGTCTTTTCTTTTCGAAGTATTCCTCTGCCAGTTTATCGATTTCTTTCTTCAGTTCTTCCACCATTGTTTCTTCAGGTACTTTACGGACAGTTTTACCGTGCATGAACAGCAGCCCTTCACCGCGGGCTCCCGCAATTCCGATATCCGCTTCTCTTGCTTCACCCGGTCCGTTTACTGCACAGCCGAGCACTGCTACTTTTAAAGGTGCTTTAATATGAGAAATATATTCTTCCACTTCATTGGCAATGGAAATCAAGTCGATTTCGATACGGCCGCAAGTCGGGCAGGAAATCAGTGTTGCAGCATTCGAAGACAATCCAAATACTTTCAGAAGCTCTCTTGCCACTTTGATTTCCTGCACAGGGTCAGCACTCAGCGACACGCGCATCGTGTTTCCGATGCCTGCTGACAGCAATGTGCCAAGTCCCGCTGAACTTTTAATAGAACCCGCGAACAGCGTACCGGATTCTGTGATGCCCAAGTGCAACGGATAGTCAAATGCTGCCGCAGCTAATTTATAAGCCTCAATCGCTAAGTTTACATCTGAAGCTTTCAATGAAACGATAATATCGTGGAAATCCAAGTCTTCTAAAATCTTAATATGATGCAGGGCACTTTCTACCATACCCTCAGCAGTCGGATAGCCGTACTTTTCAAGAATTTTCTTCTCGAGTGAACCGGCGTTCACACCGATACGGATCGGAATGCCTTTTGCCTTTGCAGCATTAACGACCGCTTCTACTTTTGACTGGCGTCCAATGTTGCCCGGGTTGATTCTGATTTTATCTGCACCTTGCTCAATTGCAATTAAAGCTAATTTATAGTCAAAATGAATATCTACTACTAACGGAATATTGATGCGCTTTTTAATTTCGCCGATTGAATAAGCAGCACGCTCATCCGGGCAGGCTACACGTACAATTTGACATCCTGCTTCTTCTAAACGAAGGATTTCGGCAACAGTAGCCTCCACATCATGCGTTTTCGTAGTCGTCATACTTTGAATAAACAGTTCATTGCTTCCCCCGATTGTCAGGTTACCGACTTTTACAGGACGGGTGTTGGAACGATGAATCATTTCTGTCATTGCGATTCTCTCCTTCAAATAAATAAATAACTAAATTCATCCACCATATTGAATGGAAAATTACTTTGTGCTCTGTTCCTGGCAAGCTGAATCTGTTTCTGCTCCGAGAGGCAACTGGATTTGTTCGCCCGCCAGAAGCTTCTGGCGTTCCAGATGAGGATTCAAGTCATAAAACAACTCGAGCCTTTCCAGAAAATTATGAGTTGGATCTGGGTATAATGCAAATAACGACTCTATTGTATCATCTTCAACCGTCCGAATGACAATGGAAGGATTGACCGCTTCCTCAATACAGGACGTTTCATCGTCGAAAAAGGCTGCAAGAGGGATTGTCCCATCTGTCAAATCCACGCGAACGAAATGAACGATACAAAAAACAGCGAGTGCAAGTATAAATATTCTCATGGCAATCCCTCCTGTCACACACTATGCAGACAGGAAGGGGAATATTCATCGCGGTTTCTTAGGATAATACACTGCTGCCCGCCACACATAGAGCAGATGGACTAGCGACGAGATCCACAAGCTGTAATTTTGCATGCCTGGCATGAATTCAAATACCATCGTCAGCAAAATAGGGAGAGTGGCAGAAATCGCCGCAGTCCGCCACATAAAACGAAACTCACCTCTGCGGCTCAGCAGCCTCAGCAGCAATACTCCTATAATACCAAAAATGCTGATGCGAATAAATAAATACGATGTGATAATGACGAGCTGCAATATAAAGGCAACCGGGTAAAGTAAGAAACCGATCGCATTGCCGATATTGGCGACTTCAGGCGTCGATTGAAAAAGTGTATGGTCGCCGATTAAAAACTGCAAAAATGCGATGACAGTATATAGAAAGACAAAAATGAATAGGTACTGAATCACTTTACCGATCGGCAGCAATCGAAATGCAGCCAGTTTCTTAGGTTCATACAATGAAGCGGTAAACAGCTGACGAAATTTCAGATTCAATGAGACGGCCTCCCTTTCTACAGTATAGTCTATCATTTATTTAAAACCTTCATGTAACGTGTAATTTCGACATTCTTATGACAAATCATTGCTGCTTTGTTAAGGTGTTGTAAAGATTAGTGTTCAGTGCTTTACAATTTGCTGTTGCTCCTAACATAATAGGGTGAAACTTCTCACTTGCTAAACGAGTGGGAAGAGGTAAAACCATACATAATCGTTTGATGGAGGTTGACAATTAAATGGAAGTTAACTGGCAAGAAGTGGTGTTCCAGTTTCTTGGGGGATTAGGTATTTTCCTTTTCGCAATTAAGTACATGGGGGATGGATTGCAAAAAGCTGCGGGGGACAAACTTCGTGCAATCTTGGACCGTTTTACTACGAATCCATTTATGGGCGTTCTTGTCGGTATTATTGTTACGGTACTCATTCAATCCAGTTCGGGAACGACCGTTATCACCGTCGGACTGGTCAGCGCAGGCTTCATGACACTGCGTCAGGCAATCGGCGTTATCATGGGTGCCAATATTGGTACAACCGTAACTGCCTTCATCATCGGATTGGATGTCGGTGCGTATGCATTGCCGATCATGGCTGTCGGTGCGTTTCTGATCTTCTTCATCCGAAAGGCTAAAATCAAAAACTTGGGAGAAGTCATATTCGGCTTCGGCGGATTGTTTTTAGGCCTAGAGCTGATGAGTAACGGGATGAAGCCTTTGCGTTCTCTGGAGGCATTCGCTGACTTTACGCTGGCGATGAGTGATCATTCCCTGCTGGGTGTCGTGGCCGGTACCATTTTTACACTCGTTGTCCAAAGTTCCAGTGCGACAGTCGGGATCTTGCAAGGACTCTACGCAGAAGATCTTGTTACGATGAAAGCGGCTCTGCCTATACTTTTTGGTGATAATATCGGTACGACCATTACGGCGGTTCTCGCTGCGATCGGTGCTTCCGTTGCCGCCAGACGTGCCGCAGCGGTCCATGTTCTTTTCAACATTGTCGGTACGGTTATCTTCATGCTCCTGTTGATACCTTTCACGGCTTACGTGGAATGGATTTCAGGCCTGCTTCATTTAGAAAATAAGATGCAGATTGCGTTTGCCCACGGTTCGTTCAACGTGGCGAATACCATTCTGCAATTTCCGTTCATCGGTGCCTGGGCGTATCTTGTAACCAAGATGATCCCGGGGGAAGACGTGACGATTGAATATAAGCCTAAGCATCTGGATCGGCATTTCATTGCACAGTCTCCGGCGGTAGCGATTGGACAGGCTAAGGAAGAAATTATCCGTATGGGTGATTTCAGTGTGCGGGGTCTGCAGGAATCGTTTGAATACTTGAAGACCGGTCAGAAAAAGCACGCGGAAACAGCCTATCAAATAGAAGATGCCATCAATAACCTCGACCGCAAAATTACGGATTATCTCGTTGAAATTTCAGCGGTTACCGTAGCACCTGCTGAATCAGCACGCCACGTTATGCTGATGGACAGTGTGCGTGATATCGAACGAATTGGTGATCATTTCGAAAATATTGTCGAGCTTATCGACTTGCGTGAAACGAATAAATTGAAATTGACAGGCGACGCACTGGACGATTTGACAGAAATGTTTACATTGACAATTGAAACTGTTCAAAAAGCAGTGGAGTCGCTTGATAAAACGGATATTGGATTAGCGCGCCTGGTTTCTGAAAAAGAAGATTTGATTGATAATATGGAACGTCGTTTCCGTAAAAATCATATCGTCCGCCTGAATGAAGGAAGCTGCAGTGCGCAGGCAGGCATGGTCTTCGTAGATATCGTTTCAAACTTGGAACGGATCGGCGATCATGCGGTAAACATTGCGGAAGCTATTTTAGGTAAACATGTGTGAATAGGTGCTGAATATGAATACAGATGAATCAGGCATTGCCGCAATTACGCCGCAATGCCTGATTTTCTTTTTTACCGGAGTATGATGTAGAATGAGTAATCTGATGAAAATTTTATAAAAGAGGAGTGGGCGCATGATCTGGATCGGCTGGATTGTTACGGTACTTTTGTTTTGCATTGCATTTGCAGGGCTTGTTTATCCCATCATTCCTTCTGTTGTGTTTATACTTGCGGGTTTTCTGGCGTACGGTTTTATCATTTCATTTGATGAGCTGACGTGGCTGTTCTGGATAATTGAAGTGTTATTTGTCGTGCTGCTGTTCGGAGCGGATACGATCGCCAATCTGGTCGGCGTCAAACGTTTCGGCGGCAGCAAAGCAGGCATGTGGGGCAGTACTGTTGGTTTGCTGATTGGACCATTTGTCATCCCTGTCGCTGGAATTCTGGCAGGTCCTTTTATAGGAGCCATCATCGCAGAGTTGCTGATCACCCGTTCAGGAATCAAGCAGGCGTTTAAGACTGGGATCGGCTCGGTTGTCGGTTTCTTGACATCAGTTGTCGTTAAAGGGGTCATTATGGGCATCATGATTGCTATTTTTCTATTTTTTCTCCGTTGACAGTCCATTTTCTTTGAATGCTGACTCATATTTTGATAATGTGAAGAGGTAGGGCAAAACAGAGATAATTTAGAGGAGGAATGGAAAATGGCTTATACATTACCAGAACTACCATACGCTTATGATGCGTTGGAGCCACACATCGACAAAGAAACGATGAACATCCATCACACGAAACACCACAACACGTATATTACAAACGTGAACAATGCGTTGGAAGGTCATGATGAACTTCTGAACATGCCGGTTGACGAATTGGTGGCAAATTTGGATAAAGTTCCCGAGGACAAGCGTACAGCAGTCCGCAACAATGGCGGCGGTCATTCAAACCACTCATTCTTCTGGCAGATCCTGTCTCCAAATGGAGGAGGAAATCCAAAAGGTCAGGTTGCTGAAGCAATCGACAAAAAGTTCGGCAGCTTTGATGCACTTAAAGAAGAGTTCGCAAAAGCGGCAACAACACGTTTCGGTTCAGGATGGGCTTGGCTCGTACTGAATAACGGCGAGTTGGAAGTAACTTCAACACCTAACCAGGACTCTCCTTTAATGGAAGGCAAGACTCCTTTACTGGGATTGGACGTTTGGGAGCACGCATACTACCTAAACTATCAAAACCGCCGTCCTGATTACATTTCAGCATTCTGGAATGTAGTAAACTGGGATGAAGTTGAAAAGCGTTACCAAGACAATAAATAAGTGAAACCCGACACACATCTGATTCGTCAAGATGTGTGTTCTTTTATGGCATCATGCTATAATATCTCATACATAGAATTTGATAGAAAGGAGACTCCCGTTGAAAAAGACTACCAGAAAAGCAGATCAGGCAAAGGCACGTCAGCGAAAACATATTGCTTTTCGAATGAATTTTCTCTTTGTAGCGATTTTCGTACTTTTTTCATTGCTGATATTCCGCTTAGGCTATCTGCAGATTGTCAAAGGCGAAGATTTCACCAGGGAGCTCGAACGTACAGAAGAAATTGCTGTCAATACGAGCACCCCCCGCGGAAGAATATATGACCGAAATGGTCAAGTGCTGGTTGACAATGAACCCAAAAATGCCATAACCTATACAAAAACTTCGTCCACCTCCTCTGAGGAGATGTTGAAACTGGCAAAAAAGCTGTCTACATTAATTGACCGGGATACCAAGCGTGTGACGCTGGGGGACAAGCGGGACTTTTGGATTTTATTGAATCCTGAAGAGGCAGCCAAAAAAGTAACCAAAAAAGAAATGCAAAATGTTAACAAAAACGAGAAAACGTCCAAAAAGGAAAAACAGCGACAGATTAACCAAATGACCAGAGACCGCATCACGGAAGAAGAAATAGACTCTTTAAGTGAACAGCAATTGAAAGTTCTGGCGATTTATAGAGAGATGATGGCGGGGTACGCTTATTCCCCCCAGATCATTAAAAGTGATGACGTAACAGACAAAGAATTTGCAGTTGTCTCGGAACGCTTGAATGAACTGCCGGGAGTCAATACGACGACTGACTGGGACCGCATCAAGAAATCTGACAGCGCAATCCTTGGTTCAACGACAAGTCCGATCGAAGGAATTCCGCGTTCACATCTGGATTATTTTTTAGCAAGGGATTATTCCCGCAACGACCGGGTCGGCAGAAGTTATCTCGAAGCTTATTATGAAGACTTGCTGAAAGGTCAAAAGACTATTGTGAAAAATATTAAAGACCGGACTGGTAAAGTCATTGAAACGAAGACTGTGAAAGAGGGCGAACCCGGAAAAGACCTCGTGCTGACGACAGACAGTGAACTTCAGGAGGCTTTGGAAGAAATTGTGTCGAATAAATTACTGAAACTGAAACGAGGTGCCAGTGCAGGTGCTCTCGAGTCAGCGTTCCTGGTTATGCTGGATCCGAATAACGGCGAAATTTTGTCATTAGTCGGTAAAAAAGTAGGGCGGGATGAAGAGACTGGAAAATTAGCTATTCAAGATTATACGTTCGGCACCTTCACTTCTGCTTACGAAGCCGGTTCTACAGTAAAGCTCGCTACCATGCTGACTGGCTACAGTGAAGGAGTAGTAAACGTCGGTGATGTCAAAATCGATGAACCGATCCGAATTGGACGTACGGTAAAACGATCACTGTTTAACCGTAACGGCAGAGTGGCAGTGAATGATATTACCGCGCTGGGGCGTTCATCTAACGTGTATATGTTCCGAATTGCTATGGCGCTCGGTAAAGGGAATTACCGGCCCGGCCAGGCGTTGGCAATAGATAAAACGGCGTTTGAGACATTCCGGCAGACGTTCGCTTCATTTGGCCTGGGAACCAAAACCGGTATCGATCTGCCCGGGGAATACAGTGGTGTAACCGGAACAGAAACAATTACCGGAAAATTACTGGATTTTTCAATTGGCCAATTTGATACGTATACTCCGCTGCAGCTGGCTCAATATGTGTCAACTGTCGCTGCAGACGGCAATAGAATAGCACCAAGAATTTTGAAAGAAATCCGCGAACCTTCTCCTGATGGCGAAGTATTGGGTGAACTGGTAGAAGAAAGGCCAGCAGAAGTCTTGAACCATATTAATAATACACAGCGAGAAATTGATCAAGTGAAAAAAGGGATGTATTATGCGTATCATGCTTCCAACGGAACAGCCGCCAGTGTATTGAAAGATTACGATGCTGTCGGGAAGACAGGGACTGCACAATCATCTTATTACACCGGCAATAAATCAAATCCTGTCATATCGACAATTAATCTGTCTCATGTAGGTTTTGCGCCGTATGAGAATCCAGAAGTCGCCTATGCGGTGATGATACCTTACATTTCTACCAACACAAACACCTATCCGGGTTCCGCGGCCAATGAAATTGTCAAAGAAGCGTTAGACACGTATTTAAAGTTAAAAAAAGAACGTGCGGCGAAACGGATTGATTCTTCTCCTGAAATTAAAATTAAGAAAGTAACTGAAGAAGAAAAATGAGAAAACCACCGCTAATGTGTCATTGACACACAGCGGTGGTTTTATTTTGTCAATACCTCAGCGATTTCTTTAAAACTCATGTCGGAACTCAGTTCAAATGTTCCGATTTGGATCTTGCCGGCATACCCATAGTCTTTCATATAGACATCAAATTTAGCGGCATCTTCTATAATATGCGCGCGTTCCAGAGTGCTTGATAAATCTGAAGAGTTTGATCCGGGTTTAACTGTTACTTTCTTCGTTACTGCAGTTGTTTCGATTTCTTTAGCTGCCGGTTGCTTTTCCTTATCGTTTTCCAGGTCAGGCACCTGCTCGGCATCCGGATCACTTCCAGGTGTTTCATCTAACGTAATCGTTTGGGAAATAGCGAGCTCTTTCTTAACGACTTCCAATTCTTTTTTCGTTTCTGTCAGTCCTTTCTTCCATGACTTGTCCTCATCCTCTGCCTGCGGCATATTGCTGATGGCGTATAATGTACCGCCTGCGATCAGGCAGCCAATTCCGACAGAGCGCAATAGATCCTTGATCATATCCGCACTCCTTTAGAACGCAGCACAGCAACTACTTCGTCTTCGGGCAATGAGGCTCTTTGAGAAATCTCGGAAATTGTATAGCCCTGGCTTTGCAGGGAAGTGATTTGATTGACGATGATGGCATGTACAGCTTTTTTTGGTGCAGCTGTATAGCGGTCAGTAACCGGTGTGCCAACCATCAATTCTTCTTCGAGTACACGCACTCTTTTTTTTAGGTTACTCGTTTCCTGGTGGAGACTGACGGAAACTTTCTCCAATTCATCTTCAAATGCTCGTGAATTATTGCCGACAAAAAATGAAGCAATAAGAGCCACTACGCCAATAATGAGCAAAATAAGGGCAATATCCATTTCAATACCTCCAAAATAACCAGAGTTTCCTTCATAATACCATAGGCCTTGTACGAATGATATTTGAATCTTTCTGCTGTACAATGATCAAATTTATGGTATAATTTATAAGTCGTATAAATCATGCTCATATTTTTAATTATATCTATCGCTAATGAGTGGGAGGGACAGTAATGCGCGTAAATATTACACTCGCTTGCACGGAATGTGGAGAGCGCAATTATATTTCAAAGAAAAACAAGCGTAACAATCCGGAACGCATTGAAATGAAAAAATATTGCTCACGTGAACAAAAACAAACTTTGCACCGTGAAACGAAATAATCATTGAAACCAAAACCTGCTTCGGTTTTGGTTTTTTCTTACGGGAGGTAGGATATTGGATAAACAGCAACTTCGAAAGCAAGTCTTGCAGCAATTACATCAATTAAATCCATCTGATCACGAACAGCGATCAACTCTGATACAGGAAAGAGTTCTTGCTTCGGATGAATTTAAGCATGCACGGACTATCGGGATCACGCTTTCCAGGTTTCCGGAAGTGGCGACGCATCGTTTGATTCAAATCGCTTGGCAGGCTGGCAAACGAATTGCTGTCCCTAAATGCACTGCTTCTTCTAGAGAAATGGATTTTCGTCTGATTGAATCATTCAATCAGACAGAAACTGTCTACATGGATTTAAGGGAACCTATCATTGAACAGACTGAATCCGTTGAACCCGAGGAGATCGACTTGCAGATTGTACCCGGAGTTGTCTATTCTCTCGAAGGATACCGTATCGGTTTTGGCGGAGGATATTATGACCGCTACCTGCTTTGTTATCCGTTTGAAACAATATCTTTGGCATTTGAACGTCAAATAATGGATAATATAGACAGGGAACCGCATGATATTCCCGTCTCATATTTATTTACAGATGAGCGTATCATAGACTGTCAGAAAGCGCGTGAAATGGATGAATGAGTTTTATGATGTACTCCAGCTGCTTAAAAGGTTCGGAATTATTATATATACAGGCAATAAGAAACAGGACAGCATTCTGATGGAATCAGAAGTGAAGGAGCTGTACGATTATCAATTCATTGATCAGCAAACGTACTTACAAGCCTTGTTGGTTCTGCGAAAAGAGATCGTATAAGATCATACAAACAGACAAACGATAGGATGTTCGAACCATTCCTGCTCGTTTCTGAAACTTTTCTTTCAATCAACCGTCTATCTGTTAGGCAAAGATAAATCATACTACTACTTTTGACTAGAAATGAAAGGAAGAGATGGAATGAAGAAAATAGATTGGCCCAAGCATTCCGTACTCATTATCGCATTGATCGCCACTTGGCTGACAACATATATCGGCTACTTAACCAGCTTCAATATGAACATCGATAATGCTATGCAGCAATTTATCCTATTTATCAATCCGCTGACATTCCTGGCGTTTGTATATGGGATCGCATTGTTTATTAAAAAGACGAAGACCCGTAACCGATATATTGTAACAATCAGCATACTTACATCCATCGTGATGTTCAGCAACGCGGTATTCTATCGCTTCTTTACGGATTTCATCACACTTCCGTTACTGTTCCAAACAAGTAACTTTGCAGATTTAAGTTCTTCTATTACAGAGAACATGCATTTTCTCGATGTGTTTTTCTTTACTGATGTTATTATCATACTGCTTGCAATTCGCTTTATTCCTCAGGAGCCCCTTCAGACCACAGGAAGAAAAATGGGTCGCAAAGTTTACTTTGCAGCAGCTGCCACCTTGCTGATGTTCAACTTGGCCATGGCAGAGGCACAGCGTCCGCAATTGTTGACACGCAGTTTTGACCGCGAGCTATTAGTGAAAAACATCGGGGCATATAACTATCATTTATATGATCTGTTCGTTCAGTCCAAGTCACATGCTCAGCGTACATTTGCAGATGGGACTGAACTGACTGAAATAGAGAACTACGTAAAGGCTAACCGTGCACAGCCGGATCCTAAAATGTTCGGTACAGCTGAAGGCCGCAACGTCATTATCGTTTCATTGGAATCTTTACAGAACTTTGTCATCAATAATGAGATGGACGGTCATGAGATCACGCCATTCCTTAACGAACTGACAAATGATAAGGATACATTCTATTTTGATAACTTTTATCATCAGACAGGCTTAGGCAAAACTTCAGATTCTGAGTTTATCGCAGAGAATTCACTGTATGGCCGTAACGGCAGCGCAGTTTTCTTCACACACAGCGGCAATTCGTATAATTCATTATCCGAAAGCCTGAATGATAATGGTTATTTCACCAGTGTCATGCATGCCAACAGGAAAAGTTTCTGGAACCGTGATATTATGTATAAAGCGCTTGACGTCCAAAAGTTCTATGACGTAGACAGCTATACAATTGGCGAAGGCGAGGCAGTTAACTGGGGAATGAAGGATATTCCATTCTTGGAACAGTCGGTAGAACTGATGAAGGATATGCCGAAACCGTTTGGAACTCGAATGATAACCTTGACTAATCACCATCCATTTGATTTGGATGAAGAAGATATGATGATTCCTGCGTATACTTCTAATTCCAATACGCTGAATAAATATTTCCAGTCAGTTCGTTATATGGATGAAGCCATAAAAATCTTCTTTGAAGATTTGAAGAAAAATGATTTATATGATAACTCTATTATCGTAATGTACGGTGATCATTATGGTATTTCGGAAAATCATAACAAAGCGATGGGCATGTACATGGATAAAGAAATCACACCGTTTGATAATGCCGAACTGCAAAAAGTTCCATTGTTCATCCATATCCCGGGCTCAGGCAAAGGGAAGCAAATGGATGAGCTGGCAGGACAAATCGACTTGCGTCCGACCATTCTTCACTTATTGGGGATTGACACAAAAGCGGATATGCAATTTGGTTCTGACATCTTCTCACCAGACCATGAACCATTTGTCATTTTCCGTGACGGCCGACTGGTGACAGATAAGAATATTTATGCACAGGAAGTCTGCTATGATATCGAAACGGGAGAGCCGACTGATGAAGCGCAGTGTGAACCGTATGTGGAACGCGCAACGACTGAATTGAATTATTCAGATACGATCATCAATGGCGATTTGCTTCGTTTCAAAGAACGAGAAGATGGCAGTCCGGAGATAAAAGAAAGCAAATAAGTGGAGAGAGCTGTGCGGCCGACATGCCGTGCAGTTCTTTTTATTTATATTGTACAGAAATCTGGAAAAGGGGAAATGCTTTGAAGCGGACCATTTTGATGATCTCACTGTCCCTATTCTTAGTGGGCTGTGAGCAAACGGAAACAGAAAGACACGTAGAGACGGACAATCCTGGAATTGTCAAAGAAGTGTTTGCTCCGAAAAAACTGCCGCGTGCGGAGGGAGAGATTCGATTCGTGGCAGGATGGTGGGATGAAGAGCAAATTCTTTATATAGATCATCAAGAAGGATTAGACCGGCTGCGTTCATTTAATATAGCCACAGGCAACGTACATACGATGTTTACGGATCAGGCTGCTATTTCAGAAGTACTGATTCATCCATCGAAAGAACAAGTATTAATAAAAACGGCAAATCATGCAACAGAGGCAAATATAGCGATACTCGATAAAGACATGAAAATTCTGGATGAAGTAACTGTCGAATCATCTGAACTTGAAATTCAGTGGAATGCGGTTGATTCAAACCAGCTGCTGATCTCTGCATTTCAAGAAGACTGGAGCTTTCAGGTTATGCATTACGATATTAATGAGCGAAGGATACAGCCGATAGAAGTTGACAATCCATTTCCTAAATGGCTTGGAAAAGACCAGATCGTCTATTTGGATGACAGTGAATTAATTAAAGAGACGTTTGAAAAGAAAGAAAAAGAAGTCTTGGCTGCTGATACGGAGGAACTCCACAATTCAGCTGGTCAATTGCTGGTAGAATCGGCAGGCGAAGACCACAAAGAATATGCGGTGTTAGACAGCGACGGGGAAGAGAAGTATAGCTGGCAAGCGGAAACTTCTTCAGAAACGATTGAAGATGTCGAATTTATTGATGAAGATAATATTATTATGTCAACTAGAGAAGAAATATCTGATGATGATCAATCTGCGGTCTTCATTCACAGGCAAGAGGGACAGGAAGTAAAGCGATATGAAACCACTGCTGAAGGCGGAATGATCGATTGTTCGCCGGACGGCAACTCCTGCCTGGTGGGGTACAGTTTAGATACCATATTACAGCTGGATACAGGCGAGACAATGAAATGGACAGAATAAAAAATAAGGACGGCCTCAGTAAAGAGGTGTCCTTATTTTTTGGAACTTATTATTTGTGTAGCTGTGGCGGGTATCCTGCATATATAACAGTAGCAATCGTAAATCCTCCGATAACTACAACAGTTACCACATTGAAAACTATACTTAAAAGATTCCGCTCTTTAAAAGCTTGGACCGTTCCAAAGACTGCTAAGATTGCAATCAATCCAAAAATGATGACCAATAAATTCATTGAGTAGACACTCCTTTCAACATTGAAAAAATGAATGCCGTATAGCGATATTCCTCCTCTATTGTACTGTTAATGAAACGTTTTGTCGAGATTAAATAGTGACGATTGTTTGAAATATGTATTGGCATTCATTAATATTAGAAAAAGAGGTGAGTTAATTGAAAATACATATCCATCCGCTTGGCCCAATCCAGACGAATTGTTACGTTGTGGAAGACGAAGACAAGAATTGTTTGGTGTTTGATCCGGGAGATGAAAGCGACGCGCTGCTTGCTGAACTGCAGAAGCTTTCACTAAAGCCGGCAGCTATCCTGCTGACACATGCGCATTTCGATCATATCGGCGCTATTGAGGCGATCCGGCAGGCATATGATATTCCGGTGTATCTGCATAGCGCTGAAAAAGACTGGCTAGGAAACGCTGATTTAAACGGCTCCGGTAAATATCCAATGCTGCCGAATGTCGTATGCAGCCCTGCAGACGTATTGCTGAATAACGAAAAAAGTTTGCAGGTCGGGCCTTTCATAATGGGAATTCGCTATACACCCGGTCATTCGCCAGGAAGCATCTCCTATGTCTTTGAGGACGAGGGATTTGCGATTGTAGGGGATACGCTGTTTAAAGGAAGTATAGGACGTACCGACCTGCCAGGAGGCAATACGGAAACGCTTTTAGCTTCCATCCATAACGAACTGCTGTCACTTGACGAAGAACTGGTGATTTACCCGGGCCATGGGCCTGCGACGACACCGGGGATTGAACAAGATCAAAATCCATTCCTGCATGGTTTCTAAAAGAATTTGTACAAAACAAAAAACAGCTCTCTGTGAAGAGGCTGTTTTTTGTATGTACGGATTAGTGTCCTGCACCTTGTACATGAATAAATATGGAATAGTAACTGAAACCAACCATGAACATCATTAAGTATGCTCCGAATAAGTACATGTACATACGCTCTGAAAGTTTCAAGTATCCAAGCAGTACGAAGAAGATAGTGCTTGCGACCAACAGTAAAGAAGCAGGAATCATGTTTCCAACATAGAACATGACCGCAAAAATACCTGTCCAGAATCCGCAAAGTTTGAACATATTATCCATCTACGCGTCCCTCCTTCACAACAATACAATAAGCTCTTATCCATTATAATAGAACGCCGGCCTAAAAGTAAACTCCAATCAATTTCACATTGTGACAAAAAAGTGTACTTGTGCAAGCGGCTTACCAAAATGCTCATCATAAACGTCAATTAAATCTGCGAATGATCAGCTGCCCTTAGTATACCAGAACTTGGGGCGAAAATAATATGAAAATTCATTTTTGATCCGAAAATACGCTTTGAAAATTATTAATGGCGCCTAAATTCTATTGAAAAATGAATAGTCTCAAATGAATACAACTTTTCAACAATTTCAATCCGTTATATACTCCTGCTTAAGATGAAAAGTGGTCTTTCATCAGACGAAGAAAGGGGAGAATTATGGAACTCACAGCGAACCCGATTGAAAAAACCTGTTTTCAGCTGTTGGAGAAAGCAATCCAGTCTGAAGCGACCGACCTGCATTTTGTCCCGACGTCTGATGGCTATAATGTAGCGATCCGTAAACATGCCGTCTTCTCAAAAATTGGCCAATTTCCTCAAACATTAGGCAGCCGTTTAATTTCCTTCTATAAATTCCTGTCTTCACTGGATATCAGTGAACAGCGGCGTCCTCAAAGCGGTTCTTTTCACCGGTCCTTCTCCGATCAAAATTTTTCATTCCGTGTCTCTACGATACCTTCCATTCAATTACGCGAAAGTGTGGCAATCCGGATTCAAAAACATGACAAAATCGTGCCGCTGTCAGAATTATGCATGAAACCAGAGTGGACCAGACAGTTATCTGAGGCTGCTGCATTCAAACAAGGTCTGTTTTTAGTGACAGGACCGACAGGATCGGGCAAGACGACAACTTTATATTCGCTGACTGCTCACTGCGTGAACCGGTTGGAGAGGCATGTCATCTCATTAGAAGACCCGGTTGAGAATAATCACAGCCATCTGCTGCAGATTCAGGTAAATGAACGATCCGGAATTACTTATTCTGCAGGATTGAAAGCTATTTTGCGTCATTCGCCCGATGTAATTATGATAGGCGAAATACGCGATGCGGAAACAGCGAAAATAGCTGTAGAAGCCGCGCTGACAGGGCATCTTGTCCTGAGTACAGTTCATGCGAAAGATCCCGTTGGCTGCCTGTATCGACTACTGGATTTAGGAATTCATCTGGAAGAGCTTCGGCAAACGGTCATTGCCATTTCAGCGCAGCGTTTAGTGACGAATTCGACAGGGGATACAGTGGCGGTGTTTGAAATTTTACAAGACCTTCAAATTGAGGAAGCAGCTGAAGCCATTACCAAAGGGCAGCGTTTTTCACTGCCTGTTGAGCAAAAAATTGAAACGCAGTCGGCGCTCTATGAAAAGGCAATCCATGCAGCAGATTAAATTTGCCAGGAAACAGAAGTTGGAGAAACCTGCCGAGTTTTTACAGCGGCTTTCCATTTTGCTTCAGGAAGGATATACATTTCATGAAGGATTGATTCTCATTTTGCCTTATCATACGAAGGATTATGAAGAGAAGCTGATACAAGTGGAGAACGAATTAAAAATGGGCTATGGCGTCTCTTACATATTGAAGAGTTTAGGATTCAGCAACAGTATGATGCTGCCGATAGTCATTGCGGAAGTGGACGGTAATTTAATTCGGGCTTTACATGAAGTGTCGGCAAGGGTCAGCCGTTCGCACGAGAAAAAACAGCAGCTCAAAAAAATAATGGCATACCCGGCAGTTTTGTTTACCTTCTTATTAATATTATTAGTAGCATTTCGCCAGTTTTTCCTGCCGAATTTCGAGGCATTGACAATCCTGCGTTCTAGTGAACAGTCAGGAATTGTTCAATACTTGCCTAAACTAGTCTCTTCTATTCCGGATTTACTGCTCATTGTGCTGATCATATCCACTGTTGCCATAATTACGCTGAATCTGTGGATGAAGAAAATGACCGCTGCAGAAAAATTAAAAAGACTGCTGAAAGTACCAGTCGCAGGACTATTTTACAGTGAGATGAAAACCAAAGATTTAGCAAGTGAACTTGGCAGTTTATTGCAGTCCGGACTCTCATTGCAAAGTGCGCTGAATGTTTTACATGAACAAGAGGAAGATTTGATCCTTGCTGAAATCACCAGGCAATTGAGTACGCATGTCATCTACGGAGAACCTTTACATGAGGCAATCCGCCTGACGGACGGTTTATCTGCCCGTTTGGCTGATTTTGCGAAACACGGAGCGGACAGCGGCTATTTACCGAAAGAACTGCTGATCTACAGTGAACATACGAACGATCTGTTGGAAGAAAGATTGAACAGATGGCTTGCAATCCTGCAGCCCGCTTTATTCGGCATGCTGGCAATCTGCATATTACTGGCTTATCTGGCAATCTTACTGCCGGTATACAGGATGATCGACACGATATAAAGGGGGAAAAGAATTGATTAAGAAATTGCACAGCAATGAAAAAGGTTTTACGTTAATCGAAATGATGATTGTACTTCTCATTATCACTATTCTAGTTTTAATCGCGATTCCGAATGTGACGAAGCACTCCAAATCGATTGATGAAAAAGGCTGCGCTGCTTATATTAAAATGGTAGAAGGCCAGGTGCAAGCTTATAAGATGGATAAAAAGTCTATACCGAGCCTCAGCAGTTTAGAAACAGAAGGTTATTTGCCGGAAACTCCTACATGTCCAGACGGCACAGCAATAACAATAGATGCCGATGGAAAGGTCGGATCCTAAAAATAGATGAAATTCTTTAAACGGCAGAATGGCTTTACATTTGTTGAACTTTTGCTCGTACTCTCGATCTTAGTCGTACTTACCGCTGTTATTTTGCCGTTCAGCGAAAAGCGGCTCAATCAAATGACAGAAGAAGATGCATTAAAAGCTTTTATGGCAACAGTCCACGAAACGCAGCTATATGCGACAACGCACAAGGAGCATGTAAGGCTGAGATTCTCTGAAGGGGGAAGCGTCTATAAATCACTTCGCAGCGATCTGTCAGTTTTTGCGTCGGGCCGTTTCCCTGAAGGAATGGTCAAAGTCCAGAATACTGGCTTGGTTGAATTAGAATTTCAGCCTTCAGGTAATATGTATCCTACAGGGAAATTGACTATTCGGACGAAAAACTCGGGAACGAAAACGATTACTTTTCAATTTGAAAGGGGGAGGATGCTGATCAATGGATGAAAAAGGGCAATCATGGCCGGAAGCAATGCTATCGTTGGTTATAGTTATGGTGATTTTCAGTTCATTGCTCCCTATGGCGACTCGTTTGACGACATCCGTTCTGATGAAGAAGAATATGATGATAGCTGCGGAAACAAGCTTTCAAGCGGCTATCCACTATCGTACAGGCGGGGAGATGGCGGGGGTCAGAACACATGAAGGCCTTGATTATCACTGGACAGTCTTCGCCAATGAAATTTGTGTGACATATGAAGAGCTGCGCGGTGTGCACAGTAAATGTACAGGTCTATGAAACGTAAAAATGAAAAAGGTTTTTCTTTACTGGAGAGCTTGATCCAGTTGTTGATATTTTCCATGTTGATTCAGCTGACGGTATTATTCTTTTACTGGAAAGCGCCCATTCAATCGAGTTATCAAAGCGATTTTTTGGGTGAGTGGGAATTATTCTCTTTGGAGCTGCAGCAACTGCTTAAAGAAGTTGAATATGTTGAGGGACCGATGAACACGAGCGTTTCATTTAAAACAGAAAAAGGGTTGGTAACGATTCAGCTGTATAATCAGCTCATACGAAAAGTTGTCAGCGGGCAAGGACATGTGCCTTTATTGGTAGATGTTGCCTCTTGTCAGTTTACCGTTGAGGGGAATCGGCTGCAAGTGTCTGTAGAAAGGCTGGACGGTATCAAAAAAGAAAGGACGTTTGCGATTGGATTATATTCAGAATGAAAAAGGAGGGATGTTTGTTTTCGCCATAATTCTATTATTTTTCGTAAGCCTCTTTCTTTTTTCCCTTGTTTCATGGCATGATAGCTTATATAGCATATATGACTCGCTCGAGATCTATTATGAACGGGAAGCAGTCAAATTAATGAAACGGGATGAATAAACATGAAAAGGATTTACTTGGTAGGATTTATGGGATGCGGGAAAAGTGCAATCGGCAAGCGGCTTCATTCACTGACAGACATTCCCTTTTACGATATGGACCATGAAATTTCGGATGAGATGGAGCTGACAATTCCAGAAATTTTTGAGCAATACGGCGAACTTTTCTTCCGCAAGCTGGAAACGGAATTTTTAGCGTCTTTTCCCGAAGAATTTTGTATCGTCGCAACGGGCGGCGGTGTGGCGGTGAAAGAAGAAAATATCCGTTTAATGCGCGAAACAGGCATGGTTTTTTTCCTGAATGCTTCGTTTCGTGATATTTGGCGGAGAATTTCTACGGATGTCAACCGCCCGATCGTTCAGCAGTCTTCAAGAATGGAACTGGAATTGCTTTATAATACACGCAAGCCAAAGTATTTGCAGGCCAGTCATTTTACTGTCGAAACAACAGGAAAGTCTCTCACTGAAATTGCAGAGTATATTATCTTCCAGATTGAAAGGTATCAATAATTGTCAAATGATAAGGCGAATGATTACAGGTCTGTACTGTTTATCATTCGTCTTATGCGCTTTATTAGAAATGGATTGCGCTTACTTCTTAATAATGTTAAGATATCAGTGAAGTGTAAGATTTAATTTAATAATGCGAATGATTGCATGGGGAGAGCGCGCATTAGGCGCCGCCGAAGGAGCAAGTAACGATATGTTATGAATCTCTCAGGTAAAAAAACGCATGCAGGACGCATCTCTGGACTTAGCCGGATAGATCGGCTGCCATTCAGGCAAAAGGACAGGGGTTCTCTTATTTATAGGAGACCCCTGTCCTTTTTTGATTGAATACATACTGTCCGGCTTATTAAACGGTACAGACCATAAAGGAGGAAGCAATTTGACAAATCAACTATTGCGCACGCCCTTATTTGACAGTTACAAAGAGTACGGAGGGAAAACGATCGATTTCGGCGGATGGGAACTGCCGGTTCAATTTTCCAGCATCAAGGCAGAACACGAAGCCGTCCGGACTAAAGCGGGATTATTCGATGTATCGCATATGGGCGAAGTTTTGGTCAGCGGCAGCGGGGCGCTAGACTATTTACAGAAACTAGTGACAAATGATGTTTCGAAACTGCAAATCGGCCAGGCTCAGTATACGGTTATGTGTAATGAGCAGGGCGGGACAATTGATGACTTCTTAATTTATAAGTTGGAAGATGAGCGCTATTTGTTGGTTGTCAATGCATCCAATATTGACAAAGACGTTGCGTGGATGGAGAAACAGAAAACGGCGGATATCGTGATCGATAATCAATCTTCAAATTATGCGCTGCTGGCACTTCAGGGTCCTCTGGCGGAGAATATACTGCAGAAATTAACAGCTGAACCGCTTGATGAAATTAAGTTTTTCCGATTTAAAGAGCATGTTCAGCTAAGCGGTGAGGATGTACTTATTTCACGCACTGGCTATACAGGAGAAAATGGCTTTGAAATTTATGGAACACCAGAAGCGATACAATCACTTTGGCCGAAGATTTTACAGGCGGGTGAAGCGGAAGGAGTCGTTCCGGCTGGACTTGGCGCACGTGACACGCTGCGTTTTGAAGCAGGTTTGCCATTATATGGACAGGAACTGACAGCGGACATCTCTCCGCTGGAAGCGGGACTTAGTTTCGTCGTAAAATTGAATAAAGAAGCAGACTTCATTGGAAAAGATGTATTGAAGAAGCAAAAAGAGCAGGGTGTGGAAAGAAAACTGGTTGGTCTCGAAATGATTGATAAGGGGATTCCGCGTACTGGTTATAAAGTATATTCAGGTGATCAGGAGATTGGTGAAGTAACAACAGGTACGCAATCGCCGACGCTGAAAAAAAATATTGGTTTTGCACTCCTTGCCTCTGATTTCACTGAACTGGGAACAGAAGTAGAAGTGGAAGTGCGTAAAAAGTTTTTGAAGGCAAAAGTAACCGCAGCACCTTTCTATAAAAGATCATAAGCGAAAAGGGGTCAAAATATGTTGAAGCATCGTTATCTTCCTATGACGGAGCAAGATCAGAAAGAAATGTTGGAAACGATTGGAATTTCTTCCGTTGATGAATTGTTTGCAGATATTCCTGAAAAGGTTCGTTTTACAGGTGAGTATAAGATTAAACAGGCAAAATCCGAAACATCTTTATTGAAAGAACTTGGCCGGCTGGCGGCAAAGAATGTCAACGCGCAGGATTATGCTTCATTCCTTGGGGCAGGCGTTTATGATCACTACAAGCCGATCATCGTTGATCATGTCATTTCGCGGTCTGAATTCTACACAGCGTATACACCGTATCAGCCAGAAATTTCTCAAGGAGAATTGCAGGCTATTTTCGAATTTCAGACGATGATCTGTGAACTGACAGGAATGGATTTGGCGAATTCCTCCATGTACGATGGTGGAACTGCATTGGCGGAAGCAGGAACGCTCGCTGCCGGCCATACAAAACGCAAGAAGTTGCTGGTGTCTTCAACAGTTCATTCGGAATCACAAGCAGTAGTGAAATCCTATGCAAGCGGACAGTCCATTGAAGTGGTAACGATTCCGCACGCAGACGGCGTAACGGATATTGAAGAGCTTAAGAGGTTAATCGATGATCAGACAGCTGCAGTACTTGTTCAATACCCAAACTTTTACGGTCAGGTGGAAGATCTGCAGACGATGAGTGATATTGCTCATGAAAACGGTGCACTTTTTGTTGTGTCGGCAAATCCGCTGTCACTCGGACTTCTGACGCCTCCGGGTGCGCTTGGTGCGGATATTACAGTAGGGGATGCACAGCCGTTTGGTATCGCCGAAGCTTTCGGAGGTCCTCACTGCGGTTATTTCGCAGTAACAAAGAAACTAATGCGCAAAGTTCCGGGCAGATTAGTCGGTGAAACGACAGATGATCAAGGACGCAGAGGCTATGTGCTGACGTTGCAGGCCCGTGAACAGCATATCCGCCGCGATAAAGCGACATCCAATATTTGTTCCAATCAAGCCTTGAATGCGCTGGCTGCTTCTGTTGCCATGACAGCACTCGGCAAAGAAGGCATTAAGGAGATTGCTTATCAAAATATCGCAAAAACGGCTTATGCCCGTTCCGCATTTGAGAAAGCTGGTTTTGAAGTGAAGTTCAGCCCGTCTCATTTCAATGAAATTGTCGTAGACTGCAAAGCGCCTGTTAAAGAAGTGAATGAGCGTTTGCTAAAGCAGGGCATCATTGGCGGCTATGATCTCAGTCTAGTGGATGGAAATCTGGCAAATCATGCGCTGGTTGCGGTAACGGAACAGCGTACGAAAGAAGAAATCGATGCATACGTGCAGGAACTGGAGGCTATTCATGCATAACGAAAATCAATCCCTCATATTTGAGATCTCAAAAGCCGGTCGTGTCGGTTACAGTCTTCCTGAACTGGATGTACCTGAAGTAGATGTTACTTCTATCCTGCCGCAAGGTTTGATCCGTACAGAAGATGCTGAACTGCCGGAAGTGGCAGAACTCGATATTATGCGTCATTACACAGCACTGTCCAACCGCAATCACGGTGTAGATACAGGATTTTATCCGCTTGGTTCATGCACAATGAAGTACAATCCGAAAATAAATGAAGCAGTCGCCCGTTTCCCTGGATTTGCCCGTGTTCATCCGCTGCAGGATGAGTCGACAGTGCAAGGTGCATTGGAAGTGGCTTATGATCTGCAAGAGCATCTGGCTGAAATTACCGGCATGCCTGCGGTGACACTACAGCCTGCTGCCGGAGCACACGGTGAGTGGACGGCCCTGATGATGATCCGTGCATTCCACGAGGCAAACGGTGATACGGAGCGTACGAAAGTGCTCGTTCCGGACTCTGCACACGGAACAAACCCTGCTTCTGCAACAGTGGCCGGTTTTGATACGATCACAGTAAAATCAAATGATAACGGGTTAGTGGACTTGGAAGACTTAAAATCGAAAGTAGGCACGGATACAGCTGCCTTGATGCTGACGAATCCAAATACGCTTGGGCTATTTGAAGAAGATATTCTTGAAATGGCTGCGATCGTGCACGGTGTGGGAGGTAAACTCTATTATGACGGGGCAAACCTGAATGCCGTCATGTCAAAAGCACGTCCTGGAGATATGGGCTTTGATGCCGTTCACTTGAACTTGCATAAGACGTTTACGGGACCGCACGGCGGCGGAGGCCCAGGTTCAGGTCCGGTCGGTGTAACGGAAGAACTGGCAGCATTTATGCCAAAGCCGGTTATCACGAAAAAAGAAGACCGTTTTGTTCTGGACTACGACGTGCCGCAATCAATTGGCCGAGTGAAGCCGTATTACGGCAACTTCGGTATTTATCTGCGTGCTTACACGTATATTCGCACGATGGGTCCGGACGGCCTGAAAGCCGTAACGGAATACGCTGTGCTGAATGCCAACTATATGATGCGCCGTCTCGAGCCGTATTTTGATCTGCCGTATACGCAGCATTGCAAACACGAGTTTGTATTATCAGGCCGGCGCCAGAAGAAACTGGGAGTCCGTACGCTTGATATGGCAAAACGTCTTCTTGATTTCGGCTACCATCCGCCAACGATCTACTTCCCGCTGAACGTAGAAGAAGGAATGATGATCGAGCCTACGGAAACTGAATCAAAGGAAACTTTGGATGCTTTCATTGAAGCGATGATTCAGATCGCCAAAGAGGTAGAAGAAAATCCGGAAATCGTTCAGGAAGCACCGCACACAACTGTGATCGGACGTCTGGATGAAACGAAGGCAGCACGTAAACCGGTTCTGCGTTATACAAAAGAAGCATAATAAACGGTAAAAGGAGAGACGATAATCATCGTCTCTCCTTTTCTGTGTTCAATTAAATCCGATGGAAGAATCGGTGTCCCAGTCATTGCGTGTCGCCTGGCGGTGCTGTTTCTGCAATTCTTTAATGCGCTCAGCGAACGAAATGGTTCCTTCATAGTGATAGGTAAGCGCAATCGACATATACAACTCATTTAATTGAGAGATGGACAGTTCTTTGGTCTGCTCGGCTATTGCGTCAATATGGCTTTCATCAAGTAAGTTCTTACGGTCGAGTCTTTGTATATATTCTTTCCGCACATTTTTTGTGGGCGAGGTGATTTCATACGTGCTGTCAAACCGACCAGCACGGTTTATTAAGGCAGGGTCTATACGTTCGGGATAATTCGTTGTGCCGATGATAAAGAGGCCGTCGCGGACGTGTACGCCGTCCAGTGTGTTCAAAAATGTACTGCGCATATGTTCGGGCATGGAATCCATGTCCTCGATGACAAGAATGGCGGGTGCCAGACGTTCAACGGTCGAGAAAACCTCCTGTACAGAATGACTGCCTGTGAATTCAGTGATCTGCCAATAGACAACCGGTGCATCGGTCATTCCAGTAATTGAACGTACGAGAGTAGTTTTGCCGTTGCCGGGAGATCCGTAGAGCAGGATACCCCGTTTATACGGCAGGCCATACTCCTTGAAGAAGCGTCCGTCGTCAGTGAAAAACTCATCGATGGATCGGAACAGCTCATTTTTCAGCTTTTCATCAAGCAGCACATCCTTGCGCTCAATTTGTTCGCCTGCGCCGTAAGTTTTCTTTCCGATGCCTTCTTCCGTATCGACTAAATACGTTATGGCGGCCTTCATGGATTCTCTTTGAATGGTGTTCAATTCATGAATAAAGTGTCCGACGTGTTCGGCAGAAGGAGCGAAAAGCATTTGTTCTGACCAAGTCTCACCAGTCGTCACATAATACGTAATTTTAGCTGCAGCTATCTGATAACCGGGAAAGAAAAGCAACTGATTGTCGATCGTTTCGGATTTTTCAATGGAAAATCCTGTTGCCGAGGAATCCGGTATGACTTTTTCGCTTGGCAGTGTTTCATAGATATGTGCAAGCGATTCATAGTCAATCTTCTTTTGATGAATCAGTTCCGGCAGCATCGAGTCGGTATAAGTTAGGAATTCTTCAGCATTGATAATCTTCCAGTCATCAGGCGAACGCTCCTGAAGTTTGTTTAAGATCGCCTGAATGACTTCAGCGTAAGGCTGCAGATGAGGCAGTTTTACGTATTGCTCCGGCAGACTTGGAATTAGAAAATTGGACTTCAATGGTTGTTCATTCTCCTTTATAAATAATAAATCCCCCTGAACAGGAGGATTCAATATTGTTATTTTGTTTTAATTTTTCCTGACCACTGCTTGAATCCGCCCTGCAATTGATAAATTTCCGTACAGCCTTTTTTCTTCAGGAATAAAGCAGCCCGGCCTGTACGGCTGTTATTTTGGTCGTAAAGATAGATCTGCTTGTCGGGGCGAATTTCTTTATAACGCTGTGAAAACTGTGTAAATGGAATATTACGGGCACCTAAAATATGTCCGGCATCAAAATCTTTTGGCTCCCGGACATCGATCAGCTGCGCTTTACGGTATCCTTGGATAAATTGTTCCTGCGTTAATGTGGTGAGTGCCTTTCGTACGCGAAGATATGTAATAACGAAATACAGGATGACTGCGAGCAACACTGCGCCCAAAATAAAGTAATTCAAAAAACTTCCCCCTTTTATCAATATCTCTATTATAAAGATTATCTAGCATCAGTTCAATCGGAATGTTAAAATGTAATGCGTTATTGTTTTTTTTGTTCACGATTTCATATAGCATAAATGAAATATGACACATTAAGGAGAATGAATATGACAAAAGCGGTTTGGCACTACGTAGATTCAGGGAAATGTACCCCGTCTTTCAATATGGCGCTTGACGAGGCGCTTCTTGATTTACATAGCCGCGGTGAAATCGGCCCGGTTCTGCGTTTTTATGAATGGTCACCTCCTACCTTATCGATCGGATATTTTCAGCGCATCGAAAAAGATATCGATATGGAGAAAGTTAAAGAGCTCGGTCTGGGCTTTGTCCGAAGACCGACTGGCGGCAGAGGTGTTCTGCATGAACATGAATTGACTTACAGTGTCATTGTCAGCGAACAGTATCCCGATATGCCTGATTCTGTCACAGAAGCATACCGTGTAATTTCAGGCGGCTTATTGCAGGGATTCCGCAATTTAGGCTTGCAGGCAGAGTTCTCAATACCGGATGAAGAAGTGACAGATCAGCTGAGACGTCCGAAAAGCGGAGTCTGTTTTGATGCGCCGAGCTGGTATGAATTGGTCGTAGAAGGCAAGAAAGTTGCAGGCAGTGCGCAGACACGTCAAAAAGGTGTTATTTTACAGCATGGCGCGATATTAATGAGTTTAGACGTGGATAAACTGACTTCGATCTTTACTTATTCATCTCCGGAACTGAAAGAACGTGTACGCAGAACGCTGCCGGACCGTGCGATTGCGATTGATCGCCTGACAGACCGGGAAATTACGGTCGATGAATGCAAGACCGCATTTTCGCAAGGCTTCGAGAGTGCTCTTGATATTTCATTGGAGCCTCTCGAATTAACGGAGGAGCAGATGAATCTGGTGCGCAGAATTGAAAAAGAAAAATATGCGAATGATGACTGGAATTTCAAAAAGTAATGTTAGCTCTTTTGTGCTATTTTTTTAACTGAAATGTTGCTGCATTAACTTTTTGAAATTTCAAGAGAAAAATAGCTCATTGACAAAAGATCTATATGTAGTAGATTTATTTATAACGAGAACACAATATATGGTGTTCTGATGGAAATAAGGAGGATGTTATATGGTAACGATCTCTAAACAGGGTGAACCATTTTTGAACAAACAGCAGTTGAATGAGGACATATCAAAGTTTCCGCAAGTACATCCGATTACAGATGATATGAAACTGACACACAGCGGGGTATCACGTCTGGTGATGATCGACCGTTATTCATTTAAGGATACGGAAAAGAAAACGCTGAAAGAAGGAGATTTCGTCGTACTGACTGTGCGCGAAGATCCTAAATTTCCGGCACGCGGTTTAGGTTATATTGTGAAATTGGACAAGACTGAAGGGAAAGCAGACATCTGGATCGAAGAAGAGTTCAGATCTTCTATTGATGATGCAGAAGAGCAGCAGCGCGGCACAATTACACGGCCATTAGATGTATTGGAAAAGCCGCTCGAAGTGTTTTATGAACAGATTGCGATGCGTAACGCGACAGGGCTTGCTTCTGTAGAGAAAACGGAAGATCAAAGAACCCGGTCATACGACATGTTCTATGACCAGCTTCGATCTCTGAATTTCATTCCGGCGGGACGAGTTCTGTACGGAGCAGGTTCGGATACGGACGTAACTTTCTTCAACTGCTACGTCATGCCGTTTGTGCCTGATTCCCGTGAAGGAATTTCCGATCACCGCAAGCAAGTGATGGAGATCATGAGCCGCGGCGGCGGTGTTGGCACAAATGGTTCCACATTGCGTCCGCGCAACACACTCGCACGCGGAGTAAACGGCAAATCTTCCGGTTCAGTTTCCTGGCTGGATGATATTGCAAAATTGACGCATCTTGTGGAACAGGGCGGGTCAAGACGTGGTAAAAAGAAGTGCCTCGTCTATAAACTAACCTCGTGAATTGCTGGAAACTCTTTTATGACTTGTTGGCTACAACGTGACCGGAAACGGTGAACGTGAATGCTTGAAAACAACAAGTGGTTAAAGACAATCAGCAGCCAAGCCTCTAAGACAATTGTTATGAGGAAGGTTCAACGACCATCGAAAGCATGCAGAAGCAGAAGCGAGTAGAGTAGGGTTCAAGCGAACTCGAAGTGCGAGGACACCATGAAGGTGTAAGATATGGTCTGAACTCTATGGCGACATAGAGAGTTGATCAAGCGAATCAACGCAACGAAATGGCTCAAATGATTATGTTGTCCAACTGGCACCCCGACATCTGCGAATTCATCATTTCCAAGATGCAGAATCCGCGAATTTTGCGGTATTTGATCGAAAACACAGAAGAAGAGTTAATTAAGAAACTCGCGAATGAAAAATTGAGTTTCAAGCCGCTGACAGCGCAAGAAGAAGCGATGTATCAAGGGATTATGAATTATAAACACATCGCCGGCCAAGGCGGTTTCAATCCTGCCATTATTCGTGATGCAGAGCTGAAGCTTCAGGATGGCGGAACGTACTCCGTTCATAATCCTGAATTCCTGACAGGTGCAAATATTTCAGTGACATTGACGGATGATTTTATGAAAGCTGTGGAAGAAGATGCTGATTATGATCTTCGTTTCCCGGCTGTAGAAAATTATTCACCTGAAGAAATGAAGCATTATAATGAGCAGTGGCATGAAGTTGGCGATGTACGCGAATGGGAGCGTCTTGGTCACGAAGTTCGTGTCTACCGTACTATTAAAGCCCGTGCATTATGGGATCTGATCAATATTTGTGCAACATATTCTGCAGAGCCGGGCATTTTCTTTATTGATAATGCGAATGACGAAACGAATGCAAAAGCGTATGGACAGCAAGTTGTCGCTACAAACCCATGTGGTGAGCAACCACTCGCACCATATTCCGTCTGCAATTTAGCAGCGGTCAACCTCGCGGAAATGGCGGATAAAGAAACAAAGACTGTGAACTTCAATAAACTAAAAGAAACAGTAAAAACCGGCGTACGCATGCAGGATAACGTAATCGATGCTACTCCGTATTTCCTGGAAGATAACAAGGTGCAGGCTCTCGGTGAACGCCGTGTAGGACTTGGCGTCATGGGACTTGCCGATCTGCACATTTATTGTGAAAAAGAATACGGGTCTCCTGAAGGCAACCAATTGGTCGATGAAGTATTTGAAGCTATTGCGACAACAGCTTACCGCGAATCAATTGAATTGGCGAAAGAAAAAGGAAGTTTCCCGTTCTTGATTGGTAAGACAGACGAAGAAACAAAAGCATTGCGTCATGCATTTATTAATACTGGTTTCATGAAACGTATGCCTGAAGATATTCGGGAAGCGATACTTGAACACGGTATTAGAAACTCTCATCTACTGACTGTTGCTCCAACGGGTAAATGAATTGCCCCCGATGCAAGTAATTGCATCGTGCACATCTGGCTATATGCGGGAAACCCTGAGAATCCCTTCGTACCTGTAACTTGCCATTACGTAAAAAGGTAAAAATCGAAAGGTGCAGACAATCCGCAGGGAAGTCATGGCTGACCCCTCAACGACTACACGCCGGACAACCAATAGAATCAAAATCGGTTGATGATATAGTCTGACCCATATGGCGACATATGGAGCGGGTATTGATAATCCCGCCCTCCTGAAAATAGGAGAGTAACAAAAGTGAGTACTGGAACAATGGTAGGAGTTTCCACAGGTCTAGAACCTTATTTCTCCTTCACTTATTACCGCAGCGGACGTCTCGGTAAATTCATCGAAGTAAAAGCGGAAATTGTAGAAGAGTATCTACAAAGCAATCCAGACGCAGATCCGGATAACTTGCCGAAATGGTTTATTTCATCTATGGAGCTTGCACCGGAAGCACATGCTGATGTGCAGTGCATCATCCAGCGCTGGATTGACAGCTCCATCTCTAAAACGGTTAACGCGCCAAGAGGCTATACCGTTAAGCAGGTGGAGAGCGTTTATGAAAGACTGTATAAAGGCGGAGCAAAAGGCGGCACAGTTTACGTAGACGGCAGCCGTGATTCGCAGGTTCTGACTCTGAAAGCGGAAGATAATATTCCGGATACAGAAGAAGCGGTAGAAGTAATGGAACAGCCAAAAGTCGTGCTCGTCAACACGATTCAGGCATTGCGTTCAACAAACGTTACGATCGGTTCTGAAGTAGGCGATACATGTCCGGTCTGCCGACAAGGTACGGTAGAAGAAATCGGCGGATGTAATACATGTACAAACTGCCAGGCGCAATTAAAATGCGGATTATAAAAAGTGCAATTTAAAGAAGTGCAATTCAAATAATGAAAAGCCGTATGAGAGTGAACGTCACATCTCATACGGCTTTTTATCGTTTATTCAGCTGTAATCATAAAATCCCGGCGTCGGATGACTGCATAGACAGCTCCGGCAGCCAACAAAGCAGCGGCTAAGATAAATGTGATTCGTATGTCCATCATCTCCGCCACCGCCCCGAAGCCAAGTGAGGAAATACCAAATAACAAGGAAATTACAGCGCTTTGCACTGCATAAATTTTAGGGAGTTCTTCAACTGTTGCTGATTTTTGGAGCAATGTCTCACTTACAATGCTTTTCACTTGCTGGACAACCCCATTTAGTATGACGATTATGATTGAAATCCAGGGTATAGCCGTCAGTCCAAAAAGAAGCGTGACCATACTAATGCCGAATGAAAATAAAATCAGCAATTGTCTAAGATTATTCTCAATCCTAGCCGCGTATCGTGAACATATGATACCGCCAATAATCATGCCCGCAAAAAACGCAGTATTGATGTAGCCCCACCAAGCTTCTGTCTGATTCAGCACTTCCGCCACAAAAATATATAGAATAGAAGCAATCCAAACCACGTTAGCAATCGCCTCGAACACTATAATTACATGCAGACTTCTGAAAAGTGGGTTTTTCCAAATGATTTTCCAGCCTTCAGTCAGCTCACCGCTTTGTTTTCCATTAGTAGCCTTTCGATGAAAAGGTACTGGATCCAAAATCCCGAACATCATGAAAGTGGATATGATATAAAAACCCAACGTACTCAAAATCACGAGCTTCCCGCCAGCCAATGCAACGAAAATACCGCCGAGAGCCCAGCCGCCTAAATTCACTGTTTCAGAAACAATGGAAAAGAAGCTGTTTGCTTTCACGAGCTGTTCTTTTTGAACAATCCGCGGCAGCATAGCATGACTTGCAGGCGATGCCCAGCCGTCCAGAAAGGCAATGGCACCTACAAAAAACAAAATAACGAAAACAATCAGTTTAGCTTCAGTCATCAAAAAAAGGACCAGAAAGCTTAGCAAAACGGTCTTGCCTGTCTGTGAATAAACTAACAGCCTTTTTAACGGATAACGATTCAGCAGCCATGGGGAAACGATTCCGCTTATAAACCGGCCAAACATATTGATGAAAGGCACTAAAGCTAAAATAAATGGTGACTCAGTCTGAATGTACAAAATAGAAATAATCCCTACGATATAAAAAACATCGCCAAGATTAGCCAGAGACTGACCTAACCAAAGAAAACGAAACGATTTATTCTTCATTCTTACTACCCCTTTTAAATTAAATTGTAATCAATTTTATTAGGGTAGTTTTACACTCGTATAATACCTCCTCTACACTGAAACAGCTCAATACAATAAAAAAGATGGATCATGCATGGTATACAGAAAGCTTCAAGCAAGGCAGTAAGAATGAAAATATATCTGAATTTAGTTAATAGTATCATATCAGTCTCCGTAAAATCAAAACACCCCGTAAGTCAGTTGACTGACTTGCGGGGTGTTATTTTCATTAAGACAGCATCGACACAGGTTTCTGTTCGTCTGCTGATTCTGTTTCTACTGCAACTTCTTTATTCAGAACACCGATACCGTGCTCTTCAATTTCCAATAATTTCTCAAAGGAAGCAATTGCCACTTCCACCTGCTTGTCATCCGGTTCTTTTGTAGTCAGCAGCTGCAGCCAAAGACCAGGGTAGCCTAAATAACGAAGTACCGGCACATTTCGGACCGAGTTCGTCAGCTGAAGCACTTCAAATGAAATGCCGAGAACTACAGGAATTAAGAGTATCCGGTTCACTACGCGCAGCCAGAGCGGATCAGTCGGCACGAGGAAGTAGATAAACATTCCGACAATGACGGTGAACAAGAGGAAACTGCTGCCGCACCGGTAGTGTAAACGGGATTGGGACTGGACATTTTCTACGGTCATTTCTAAGTTATTCTCATAATTGTTGATAACTTTATGTTCTGCGCCATGATACTGAAATACGCGTTTGATCAGAGGCGTCATCGAAATCAGGCCAATATACGTCAGCAGCAGAGTCAGTTTAAAGAAACTCTCCAGCATAATCTGGGCGGTCTTTCCGGGAGCCACTGATTGAAATAACTCCGCCAGGAAAACAGGTACTAACGTGAAGACGAATTTACTGAATAAAAAGGTAAGCACGCCGACTGCGGCCACGCCGAGAATCATTACTAATTTTGATGTTTCTTCTTCTGTCTGCTGCTCATCTTCCTCACCTGGCATCACATCATACCGGTCACTTGCAAAGGTTAAATGCCTGGAACCGTTCCCGGCCGATTCAATCAAGGCCACAATGCCCCGGATTAAAGGAATTTTTTTCAGTTTTTGCCTCACCGGATGCTGTTCTCTTGGTACATGAAAATACTCAATGGAATCATCTTTCCTGCGAATAGCAGTAACGGTATCTTGTTTTCCGCCGAACATGACTCCTTCTATAAGCGCCTGTCCTCCGTATGCAGGAGGAGTTTTGGATTCACTCATTACATACCCACACTTTCTTTCGTTAGAAACGATATCACTAGTGTACTAAAAAATCGGACAATGCACCATTCAGATGTTTAAAAAAATCCAAAAAAACTCACACTGTCAGGGGAGGGATCACTATGCGCATTACCACGACGCACGTTCTCACAGCTTTAATGGCCGCTGTACTGTCTGTTTTCTCAATGAAATTTCTGCAAGTCTTCAAATTCATCAAATGGTCACCAATAGGCTGGACGAAGAGGTTCCACCTATTCATTGATTCACCCGAATGGGTAAAATGGCTAATGCTGGGCATCATTTGTTTCGTGCTATTTTTCCTGTTATATATGATTGCACTTTTCACATATAAAATTCCGCCAGTCATTTCCTCACTCGTCTTCACCGCCATCGCCATTTTCGCTATCGAATGGACGATTTATGTAAAACCCGATATGACAATGGCTCAATTCATCAAAAAACTTTCTATTCCATTTGCCTGTCTGCTTGCCATGATCATCCGATTTGTCATCGGTACATCCGTTTATGTAAGAAAAACTTTAGGATAATAAATGAAATAGTTTGTCCGGCCTACTCATTGTGCTAAAATAGGAAAGAAAAATGAGTGGGGGGAGATTGGATGGAACTTCTGTTATTGAACGGTCCGAATTTAAACCGTCTCGGCAAAAGGGAACCTGATATATACGGTGCAGAAACACTGGAAGATATTGAAAACAGGATACAGCGTCTGGCTGAAGAAGCGGATGTAACGGTATCTTGTTACCAGTCGAATATTGAAGGGGAACTGATCAACAGGATCCATGATGCAGGTGACAACGAAATTGACGGCATTATCTTTAATCCCGGTGCATTCACGCATTATAGCATTGCGCTGCGGGACGCCATTGCTTCAATTTCTGTTCCCGTCATTGAAGTCCATATCTCAAACATACATACACGTGAAGAATTCCGCCACACTTCCGTCATTGCGCCAGTCGCAGCCGGACAGCTCTGCGGATTCGGAACAGACGGGTATGATCTCGCCTTCCATGCGTTTCTGCTAAAACGAAAGGAGAGACAATCATGAAGATAGAAAAACTGCGTCAACTTCTGGAAGAACAGCAAGTTGATGCGCTGCTGATTACAAGCCCATACAACCGCCGCTATATGACCCACTTTACCGGATCAGCGGGAGCCGTGATTATTTCCCGCAATGATGCCGTTTTCATTACTGATTTCCGTTATATGGACCAGGCGAACGAACAGGTTCACGGATTCCGCATTGTTCAGCATACCGGCACGATGATTCAAGAGGTTGCGAATCAAGTAAAAGAAATGAAGATTCGTACACTGGGATTCGAAAAAGAGCATATGAGCTACAGCCAGTTTGAAATGTACAAGGAGCATACAGAAGCAGAACTTGTTCCTTCAGCCGGCTTAGTTGAAAAGTTGCGTCTGATTAAAACACCCGACGAAATTGAAACACTGAAGCAGGCGGCTGCTATTGCAGATGCTGCGTTCGTCTATATTTGCTCTGTCATCAAAGCAGGAAAAACCGAGCTCGAAATTTCCAATGAATTAGAGTTTTTCATGCGCAGGCAGGGTGCAACATCTTCTTCATTCGATATCATTGTCGCTTCTGGCGAAAGAGGGGCTTTACCGCATGGGGTCGCTTCTGCTAAAGTGATTGAAGATGGTGATTTTGTAACGATGGATTACGGTGCGCTCTATAATGGATATATTTCTGACATCACACGAACCGTGGCAGTCGGACAGCCTTCTGCTAAACTGGCAGAAATATATGATGTGACGCTCAAGGCGCAGGAGCTTGCGGTGGAGAACATCAAGCCGGGTATGACAGGAATCGAAGCAGATAGAATCGCACGGGACTATATCAAGTCAAAAGGCTACGGTGAAGCATTCGGTCATTCGACTGGTCACGGAATCGGAATGGAAGTCCATGAAGCACCCGCGCTGTCGTTCCGTTCTGAGACGGTGTTAGTGCCGAATATGGCAGTGACGGTTGAACCGGGAATTTATCTGCCGGGTATCGGCGGTGTCCGGATCGAAGACGATCTTCTGATCACAGAAACGGGCAATGAACGTTTGACTAAGTCTACAAAAGAGCTTCTAATTTTATAATCGAATAATGGAGGAATACCAATGATTTCAGTAAACGAATTTCGTACAGGATTAACAATTGAATTTGACGGAGATATTTGGCGCGTAATGGAATTCCAGCACGTGAAACCGGGGAAAGGCGCTGCATTCGTACGTTCGAAATTGCGTAATCTTCGTTCAGGAAACGTCCAGGAAAAGACGTTCCGTGCGGGAGAAAAAGTAGAAAAAGCACAAATCGACAACCGCCGCATGCAGTATTTGTATGCAAACGGCGACGAGCATGTATTCATGGACAATGAATCATACGAGCAGCTGGAACTCGCTTCTACACAGCTTGAATATGAATTGAAATTCCTGAAAGAGAATATGGAAGTTCATGTCATCACTTATAAAGACGAAGTACTCGGCGTTGAACTGCCGACTACAGTTGTACTGGAAGTTGCTGAAACAGAGCCGGGCATCAAAGGTGACACGGCGAGCGGCGGATCGAAGCCTGCAAAAATGGAAACAGGCTTGACTGTACAAGTCCCGTTCTTCGTTAACCAGGGTGATCATCTTGTGATCAACACAGATGAAGCGGAATACGTCTCCCGCGCCTAATCAACTATACACATCGAGCACACGAGAAAACTCTCGTGTGTTTTTTTGTGCATAACGTTTATCTGCTTTTCATAGAGTAGAGCATGGAGGAGGCGTAGCGGGATGGAATTGAACGATTTATTGCGCATCGCCGGAGTCGGGCTGGTCATTGGGGTTCTGCATGTATTCTTTGAACAGACAGGCAAGAAGGAATTCTCATTTTTTCTGTTTTTCCTTGCCTATCTTTACATCTCCATTGAATTATTAATGTTTCTCCGAATATTTTTTACGGAGATCACTGAATTCTTCAGCTGGTTGTCAATGGCAATGTAATGACGGTTATTTTTCAGCTGCTCGTTGTGTATCTGCTGTTACTGCTTCTATCATTTGCAGCGCCTGCTCTGCATCCCATTATGTACACCGCTTTATTCCTGTTGGTCGTCATGTACGTATTCAGCACGGTTTTTATTCCGTTTGCCGTAAACGTATTATCGCTGATGGAAAAGCTGCCTGCTCCTTACGCGACCTTACTACTTGTAAGTGCAGGGTTGTATTATGTAGCCGAGTTGCTGGCACTCCAAATGAAAGATGAAGGGTACGGCGCATTCGCCCAGCTATTCCAGACAGTCATGAAAATTGTCATTCTCACGCTTTGGTTGCCTTCTATTCAAAAAGTCATCGAAACCATTCATGCTCTTATTCCCTGGTGAGCCTGGAATCTATCATAACGAACGGACGAGACGCCGATGCCGGATTTTCTGCAAACTTTACTCGCTGATGTGCTGGGACCGTTTTTTCTACTGATGGTCATGCTGCTCCTGTCACTGCTTATCGATTTCTTTCTTCCGCATTTTCAAAAATGGACGAGATTGCTGCTGCTGATCTTCATTTTATTGCTGCTGCTCGAACCTGCTGCTGACAGCTTTCGGCAAATTCAAGTCATTACACATTCTATTGCTTCCATGTTCCTTGGAATGTATCCGCTAATAGCAGCTATGGTTTTAGCTTCCGGAGCGACGTTTGGAGTCGTGAACTTTCAACCTGCCATGCTGTTGTTTTCACAAGGCGCCGTATTCTTTGCAGAAAAGTTTCTGCTGCCGATTCTTATGACTGCACTTTTACTCGATATCCTGACACGTCTGCAGCCCGAAATCGTACTGACGAAAATGGCTGATTTACTGAGGACTTCCTTACTGGCTGTTGTATCCGCGCTGGTAGCTGCCTATTCCATTTTCATTACAGCGGGCGGCGCGCTGACCTGGACGATGAGCGGTACGCTGAACGAACCGGTAAAGGAGCTCATACGTCAGAATATCCCGTTTATCGGTTCGCTTTTGACCGATACGCTTGGTTCAATCGGCCGCTATTCTTCCGGTGCCACTGCCTATCTGAGTATTTGGATGCTATTTTCTATCTGGACGGTTGCGCTGCTGCCTGCTTTGCGGATTTTAGGTATTGCATTTTTATTCAGATGGACCGCTGCGATCATTGAGCCGTTTTCACAAAGAGAAGTATCTGGATTAGTGGATGACATCGGCCGCACATTATTCGTATTATGTGCAATCTCCTTTCTGCTGTCATTCGCATTTATCTATACAGCGATCTTTATTGTGACATTCATCAAGCTGATGACGATTGGGAAATGAGGAAATGCGGTGTTTCTATTTTTAATCGGCCTCATCCATTTAGTATGGCTGGCGCTGCTCATTCAGTTGCTGACCAGTGCTGAAATGGAAAAGTCCTTTATGCCGCTAATTAAATTAGCAGTCGGCCTCTGGATCCTGCAGTTTTTATTGCAGCTGGTTGGTCATAAGTGGTGAACGCTCTACATAGTATTCAAATGTAGAAATTAATTTCATCAAGTCACGTTGAGATGGTGATGGACACATGCAAAAAACAACGAAAAAATCACAGATCTTGCTAGTCGGTCTCATGTTGATGGTAGGCAGCATATTCTTCATCACCAGCAGTGGAAGCTTAGGAGGGGAAAAGAACAAAAAAGAGGAGAAACGCTTGCTGTCTACATTTGAAGAAACACTGGAACAAATGGAAGGTATAGGTGCAGTAAAGGTCTATTTCCATTATGACGAAAGAGAATTGGAGAGTTCATTGGCCGGCTATTTCTCAATGTCTGCTGCTCAGGATAAAAGCCGTTCAGAGTTAAAAGGTCTTCTCGTAGTAGCAGAAGGAGCAGAAGATCCAGCCGTCAGAAACGAGCTTTCACAGCTATTAGCCAATGTACTACAACTGCCGGAACATCGTATTGTCATCGTGGAAATGAAGAAAAGGGGGAGTTATCTTGAAAACAAATAAACGTACAGTATGGTTCTTAACATTACTCAGTCTGGTTGCAGTCATCTCGATCTACTACGTGAAGAAAGAGGCGCCGATGCCGTTTGACGGAATAGCGATCTTCACGAAAGAAACAAAAGACGCAACCAAGCTATTGGAAAAGGAAGGAAAAACAGACGAAGTGAAACCGGTTTTTGCCGAGTCATATATTTTCCAGGACATGAGAATGGAAGTACGCAACGAGCGTAGCGAAATGGTGGAACAGCTAACAACAAAAATGACTTCTTCAGATTATACAGCAGAACAAAAGAATGAAATTTTCAACGAAATTGCAGAGCTGAGAAAAGTCAGTTCAACTGAAGCGTTGATGGAAATGCAGATTGCAGCACTTGGCTATCCGGAAGTATTCGTCCGTACAGAAGAAGATCGTGTGAATGTCACAGTTCTGTCAAATGAAAGCCACTCCACGAAAATGGCGGATGAAATTACTCAGTATGTCATGTCAAGCTGGGATGGTGCACAAACAGTAAAAGTGGATTTTGCTGAGCCGAAACAATAATCGACCAAGCCGGAAGCAATTTAGCTTCCGGCTTTTTTATGCAGGTTTTTACAGAATAATTATGGCTCAACACCAAATTCTGTTCTTGACAACCTGTCACATGTGTATTGCGAAAATCTTGTTGCAGTTTAAACCCGCTTCGGCGCTGGGGGATTGCCTTACGCTGTGAGCCTACTGGCGAAGAACATGCCAGCAGTCTCACAGCAACGGCCGACCCCGCAGTTGCGCCTTCGCTGGTATATGGAATATATGTCATGTTGTTTTTTGGCAGAATAGCACCGCACCTCTCGTAGTAATCTCAAATAGTACGCTCATACTGCCACTCACGCATAAAGTCTTGAAACACCAGCCAGTGTACCGTAGTGGAAGGCAACTTAAGTACGCCGACAGGTGCCTTAATTTCTGCAAAAATCACAGAAATACGACAAAACGAACCCTACGCTGTTCGCTTGGCAACGGTTGCATGACTCACTTCGTGTGAGCCCGCGATTAACCACTCCGGGGAGGATCAGCCTGACAGGTAAGACTACTTGCGGGAGCAAAGCGAGAGCCGTCAAGAAGAACGGCTTTTGCGAGTAAAAGCGAAGCGTTAGGAGCACAACTTTGCACTTCAAGTTGGCTTACCGCGGGCCCTCCGGAACGCGTCCGCCTGGAACGCAGGGAAACGGTATCTTCTCACTTACCATCCTATACTGCGCCATCACAGTCAAATCTCAAACTGCTCATGAAATAAACTGTCAAGCACATGTTTTGATGAAGACCCATAATTATTGTGTAAACTATTATGTCTGACAGGATAACATATAGTCGCGTATAATTATTCATTTTACTAAATTTAGGAATTACAGGATAAATATTCATCCAATAAAGAATTATTTACGATTTTACTATTCCAAATTTATTGCAAAACGTCTATCATAGTAAAGGATAGAAAGAATATAACAGTCAGGAGAATCAGATATGATGAAAATTCAAGAAATTCGCGAAATTATCAAACTGATCGATCAATCATCCATTCAAAAATTCACGTTTGAATCAGACGGCGGGAAAATTAAACTTGAAAAAAATTCCGGGCAAACGCTTACAGCAGTTTCCGAAGCGCCTGCTGCAAAGGCAGCTCCGGCACCACAAGCACCGGCAGCTCCTGCGGCACCTGCTCCGGTACAGGAAGCTCCTCAGCAAGCAGCTCCTGCTGAAGTGGCAGAAGATACATCGCTTCATAAAATCACATCTCCTATGGTCGGTACGTATTATCAGGCTTCTTCACCAGATGTAGCGGCTTATGTTAAAAAAGGTGACAAAGTAACACCTGAGTCAATCGTCTGTATCGTAGAAGCTATGAAATTATTTAATGAAATTGAATCAGAAGTATCCGGGGAAATCGTTGAAGTGTTAGTGCAGGACGGTCAACTTGTGGAATACGGACAACCTTTATTCCTTGTAAAAGAGAACTAAGGGGGAATTCTAAATGAAAAAAGTATTAATCGCAAACCGCGGAGAAATTGCGGTACGGATCATTCGTGCTTGTAAGGAAATGGGCATTGCAACGGTTGCGGTCTATTCTGAAGCCGATCAGGATGCACTGCACGTTCAGCTGGCTGATGAAGCTTATTGCATCGGGCCGCGTCTTTCAACAGACAGTTATCTGAATTTCTCCAACATCATCAGTCTGGCGAAAGCAACGGACTGTGACGGAATTCACCCGGGCTACGGCTTCCTGGCAGAGAACGCAAGCTTTGCAGAATTATGTGAAGAAGTGAACATTGAATTTATAGGTCCTACTTCGGAAGCGATTGCAAAGATGGGAACAAAAGATGTTGCCCGTAATACAATGCAGGATGCAGGCGTTCCAATCGTTCCTGGATCAGATGGAATAGTCGATGATGCAGATCATGCGCTTGAAGTGGCAAGAGGCATCGGTTTCCCTGTTATTATCAAAGCGACAGCAGGCGGCGGCGGTAAAGGAATCCGTGTTGCACGCGACGAAGAAGAACTTGTGAAGGGCGTCAAAATCACCCAAAAAGAAGCAGCTGCTGCTTTTGGCAATCCAGGCGTCTATCTTGAAAAATATATCGAAGTGTTTCGCCACGTAGAAGTACAAGTACTCGCTGATAAATTCGGCAACACGATCCATTTAGGTGAACGTGACTGTTCGATTCAGCGCCGTATGCAGAAACTCGTGGAAGAAGCTCCTTCACCAGCGCTTACTCCCGAGTTGCGCAAGCAAATGGGCGATGCAGCAGTAAAGGCTGCAGAAGCGGTGAATTATCGCGGTGCAGGTACAGTGGAATTCATTTTCGACCATATTAATCAAAAATTCTATTTCATGGAAATGAATACAAGGATCCAAGTTGAGCATCCCGTGACAGAAATGATCACAGGAATTGATTTGATTCAGCAGCAGCTTAAAGTGGCTTCTGGAGAAAAATTATCAATGAAGCAAAAAGATATCAAATTTAACGGGTGGTCCATTGAATGCCGGATCAACGCGGAAAATCCAGAGAAAAACTTCATGCCGTCACCAGGACAGGTAACGATGTACTTACCGCCGGGCGGATTTGGCGTGCGGGTGGATTCAGCAGTGTATCCGGGTTATGCCATTCCTCCGTTTTACGACTCTATGGTCGCGAAACTGATCGTTCATGCCGATACACGTGAGCAAGCGGTCGCTCGGATGAAACGTGCACTGGATGAATTCGTAGTGGAAGGCGTCCGCACAACGATTCCATTCCATTCCAACTTAATGGATAATGAAGTGTTTCAATCAGGAGATTTTGATACGAAGTTTTTAGAGAAATATGATGTCATGAAATAATTGGAGGAGAATTGTAATGGCTGAAAAAACAAATCCGTCATTTGTCGGGATGACTCCGTCTGGAGATGCCGTGCTTGGACGTGTCCAGCTGGCTCCTGAAGTGCTGGAAGTCATCATCGGCATTGCTGTGACTGAAGTCGGCGGCGTCGTTGCCACTCAAGGTAATTTTGCGACAGGTGTTGCAGAAAAATTGGGTAAAGTGATGTACGGCAAAGGTGTAAAGACCGAGTGGGCAGATGAAGGACTGAAAATCGATGTGTACTGCATTATCGAGTATGGCCATTCCATTCCTACAGTTGCAGCTGAAATTCAGAGGGAAGTGCGTCAGGCAATTTACCACATGACTTCACTCACCACTCACGAAGTAAATGTCCATATTACCGGCATTCAATTCGACGAGTAAACTATACGAAGAAAAACATTATCCTCATTCAGGATAATGTTTTTTTCGTCGAGTTGATTTGAAATGAAACAATAACCTGCGGATGCTCTTTGATCTTATCGATTAACCTTCATCGTTCGAAGATCCCCCACCTTTATAAATCCTTTCAAAATCGCTTGATTCTACTAGTTCTTTTCGTTGTTTTTATGCTATCATTAGTTTTTGAAGATGCGCGGCAGAGGAGACCAGAAATATGAAACGACGAGAAGCACGTGAAAAAGCGATACAAACGCTATTTCAAATGGATAATAGTGAAATGAATGTTGACGAAGCAATCGGATATATAATCGATACACGGTCAGATGCTTTTTATGAACAGCTGGTACGCGGCACAGCTGAGCATATAACAGAAATTGATGAAAAAATCACAAATAACATGGAAAACTGGTCAATCGACAGACTTCCGAAAATCGAACGGACCGTACTGCGTCTTGCAGTTTATGAACTGCTCTACAATGATGAAGTGCCAAACCGAGTCGTTTTAAACGAAGCGATTGAACTTTGCAAAACGTTCGGCGATGAAAAATCAGGTCGCTTTGTGAACGGAGTATTATCAAAATTCAACTGATTGTATGCAATACAAATAACAAAAACGTTTGGTGGGAAAATCATGTCTAGTAAAAAAATCGATGGCAAAGCAATTGGACAAGAAATCCGAAATGAACTGAAAGAACAAGTGGCTTCTTTAGTGAAACAAGGCTGCCAACCTGGATTAGCAGTTATTTTAGTTGGCGAAAACCCAGCATCCCAGACATATGTGAAAAACAAAGAAAAGTCCAGTATAGAAGCAGGTATGAAATCAGAGTTGATTAAGATGCCGGATACGGTTTCTGAAGAAGAACTGTTAAATGAAGTAGAGAAGCTTAATCAGGATGACTCGATTGACGGTATTCTGGTACAACTTCCTCTACCAAAACATATTGATGAAAACAAAGTAATCCGCGCAATCAGTCCGGAAAAAGACGTAGACGGTTTTCATCCGATGAATGTCGGGAAAATGCTGATCGGCCAGGAAACATTTCTTCCATGTACACCATACGGCATTATGCAATTGCTGGAACGTTCAGGCATTGAAATTGCCGGTAAGCATGCCGTCATCATCGGAAGAAGTAATATTGTAGGCAAGCCGATGGGACAGTTGCTGCTTCAAAAAGACGCCACCGTCACATACTGCCACTCACGTACAAAGGATTTGAAACATTTCACGAAACAGGCAGATATCCTGATTGTCGCAATTGGAATCGCTAAATTCATCACCGACGATTACATCAAGGAAGGCGCTGTAGTCATCGATGTCGGTATGAACCGCGATGAAAACGGGAAACTTTGCGGTGACGTGGACTATGAGTCGGCAGAACAAACAGCCGGCGCTATAACACCTGTGCCGGGCGGAGTAGGCCCCATGACGATTACGATGCTGCTGAAGAATACCGTGGAGAGTGCAGAAAAAAAACTGAAAGACAACAACAAGAACTAACCGATATTCAATACACTTTACCGGGAGACGCCTGATACAAGGCGCCTCTCTATTCATAAAAGGGCAGGTGACCATGCATGTCCAGTCAAACTTTTTTAACCGTTCAAGCGCTGACAAAGTATGTCAAACGTAAATTTGATGCAGATCCTCATCTGCGGAACGTCTATGTAAAAGGTGAATTATCCAACGTAAAGCTTCATCCGTCAGGACATATTTACTTTACACTAAAAGACGACAAGACAAGAATTCAGGCAGCCATGTTCCGTTCCCGTTCCGCTGTATTGCAGTTTAAACCTGAAAACGGCATGAATGTGCTGATAACAGGTGACGTGACAGTGTATGAAACGGCAGGAAGCTATCAGCTCTACGCTCAAACTATGGAACCAGACGGTATTGGTGCACTCTTCCTGGCATTTGAACAGTTGAAAAAGAAGCTGCAGCAGGAAGGATTGTTTGAACAGCGTTTCAAGCAGCAGATTCCGCCGCTGCCCCGGACAATCGGCATTGTGACAGCTGAGTCAGGCGCGGCACTGCGCGATATGTATTCTACAATCACGCGCCGATATCCGATGGCTGAAATGATCCTGTTTCCTGCATTGGTGCAAGGACGCACAGCCGCTCCCTCCATTGTCAAAGCGATTGAACAGGCCAATAAAACGCCAAATATCGACGTACTGATAGTCGGAAGAGGCGGCGGATCTATTGAAGATTTATGGGCATTTAATGAAGAAGAAGTAGCCAGGGCCATTTTCTCCAGCAGAATCCCCATTATCAGTGCAGTCGGACACGAAACGGATACGACAATTGCAGACTATGCTGCGGATCTCCGGGCTCCCACTCCGACAGCTGCGGCAGAAATGGCGGTTCCGGATCAACTGCAGTTAATGCATCATCTGAACAACAGGCAGCGTACCCTCTTCACAACAGTTCAGAATTTGCTGAGACAGCAAAGCAAACGGCTGGAAACAGCGGTATCTGCCTATCCTTTACAGTACCCGGATAGATTGTACCGGCCGTTTATTGAAAAGTTGGAAATGCTTGATGACCGTTTGCGCCGTAACAGTGAGCAAGCTGTTGCGAAAAAAAGAATGGTGTTTAACCAGTTGCATGCAGGCTTTCAATATTACACCCCCCTCCGGCGAATTCAGCTGGAACAGCAGCAAACACAGCAGCTGAAAATGCGTGTTGACCGGGCGGCGGAGCAAATTGTAAAGCAGCAGCAACAACGATTCATTTCACTTATGCGTATGATGCAGGCATTGAATCCTCTTCAGATAATGGAGAGAGGTTTTTCCATAGCCTATCAAGAAGATGAAGTCGTAAAATCTGTCCATGAGCTGACAGCCGGGCAGCCTCTGACCCTCCGATTGACAGACGGAAAAGTTGAGACAACGGTGGAAAACATTATTCCCAAGGAGGTCGAGAAGTGATGGCCGAAGAAAAAGAAATGCAATTCGAACAGGCGATGCATCAATTGGAAGAAATCGTACAAAAGCTTGAAGCAGGAGAGGCCCCTTTAGAAGATACGATCACTCTGTATCAACAAGGAATGGAACTCTCTGCATTCTGCCAAAAGAAATTGCAGAATGCAGAAAAGCAATTGATTCGAATGATGGATCAGGAAGGTAATGAAACACCATTTGATCCGACAGCAGGTGAACCGAATGAATGAAAAACTGAAAGTATTCATCGACAGGAACATTCCCGAAATTGAAAGAGAACTGACAAATCAGCTAGCTAAGTCTGATATCCCGGCTATTTTACACGAATCCATGACGTATTCAGTGGAAGCCGGCGGTAAACGAATTCGACCTCTTTTAGTTCTCGCTGTTTTAGCAGATTTGCAAAAAGACTCGGCAGATGCATTGCGAGTGGCTGCTGCTGTTGAATTGATACATACATATTCTTTGATCCATGATGATCTTCCATGCATGGATGATGATGATTTTAGAAGAGGAAAACCGACTAACCATAAGAAGTTTGGTGAAGACGTCGCGACGCTGGCAGGAGACGCAATGCAGGCACTCGCATTTGGCGCGTTGTCTGAACTGAGAGAAACGCCGGCTGAGGATGCTATTGAATTAGTCGGTTTATTGGCTAAAGCATCAGGAGCGCAGGGAATGGTAAAAGGTCAGGTGCTCGATATGAAAGGTGAACAACAGCTGCTTCCTTTGAAAGAGCTGGAAGAAGTTCATATTCATAAAACAGGTGCGCTGTTATCTTTTTGCGTCGATGCGGGAGCTGTACTGGCACACGCGACAGATGAACAACGGAAATATTTGTCTGTGTTCTCACGCAATATTGGATTAGCTTTCCAAATTCAAGATGATATCTTAGATGTGACAGCAACAACTGAAGAGCTGGGCAAACCGGCCAACAGTGATACATCGAGTGAAAAGTCCACCTATCCTTCATTGCTTGGACTGGACGGAGCCCAAAAGCAATTGAAGGATCGCCATGAACAGGCAATACACGCCTTACGTGCAATTGATTTGGACCAGTCGATTCTGCATCTTCTTGCGGACTATATTATTGAACGAAAAAAGTAAAAGCAGACCATTATATTTGTGTCGGCTGATGTTACTGTTATAATGTAGAAAACAAAACAATACCTGCAGAGTCGGATGGTTAAAAAACACGGTGTTCTCATTTGGATATTTCGTCTAAGCTATTGTATACGGCTTAGTGCAATTGTCTGTGCATTACAGAATGAATTACTTACTTGGTGAAGGTGTGTGATCTCGATGGATCTTACAAAGATTACTAATCCATCTTTTGTGAAAGAGCTCAATAAAGAACAATTACTGAAGCTGGCTGAAGATATCCGCCATTTCTTAATTGAAAATTTATCGGTGACAGGCGGCCATATCGGTCCCAACCTGGGCGTTGTGGAATTGACAATTGCCTTGCACCGAATTTTCGACAGCCCGGCAGATAAAATTTTATGGGATGTTGGACATCAGTCATATGTCCATAAAATTTTAACGGGACGTGCAGGAGAATTTGAGACTCTACGTAAATATAAAGGTTTGAGCGGTTTCCCGAAGATGTCGGAAAGCATCCATGATGTATGGGAGACCGGACATAGTTCTACCTCTCTGTCGGCAGCTATGGGAATGGCTGCTGCAAGAGATATAAAACATGAAAAAAGTTATGTGATTCCTGTGATTGGGGACGGTGCATTGACTGGCGGCATGGCTCTTGAAGCACTGAATCATATCGGTCATGAAAAAACGAATCTTACAGTTATCTTAAATGACAATGAAATGTCGATCGCACCGAACGTGGGCGCCCTTCATTCGATTTTAGGGAAATTGCGTACAGCGGGTAAATATAATAATGTTAAAGAAGAGCTGGAATTCATTATGCGGAAGATTCCGGCAGTGGGCGGAAAAGTCGCAGATGCAGCTGAACGTGTAAAAGACAGCCTGAAATACTTAGTCGTCAATGGCGTATTCTTTGAAGAGCTTGGTTTTACGTATCTTGGCCCAATTGACGGTCATGATTTCGCTGAACTGGAACGCTCTCTTCAGTATGCAAAGAAAATGGAGGGGCCGGTGCTTCTTCATGTCATTACGAAAAAAGGCAAAGGCTACAGCCCTGCGGAGATGGACAAAATCGGTACTTGGCACGGAACAGGTCCTTATAAGATTGAGACAGGTGATTTCGTCAAATCTCCTGTAAAAGGTCCTGCTTGGAGTGCGTTAGTTTCTGAAACAGTCCGTAAATTAGCGAGGAAAGACCGCAGAATCGTTGCGATTACACCTGCGATGCCTGTTGGCAGTAAGCTTGAATCGTTTGCAGCAGAATTCCCGGACCGCTTTTTCGATGTGGGAATAGCTGAGCAGCACGCTGCTACTATGGCAGCAGGTCTTGCAGCCACTGGCATGAAACCGTTCCTGGCGATTTACTCTACATTCCTGCAGCGAGCATACGATCAGATGCTGCATGATATTACACGACAGAAACTGAACGTCTTTATTGGCATAGACCGTGCCGGACTGGTTGGTGCGGACGGTGATACTCATCACGGTGTCTTTGACATCGCATTCCTGCGCCATATGCCGAATCTGGTAATCATGATGCCTAAAGATGAAAATGAAGGCCAGCATATGGTCAAGACCGCTTTGGAATACAATGAAGGCCCGATTGCTATGCGTTATCCTCGAGGAAATGGTTATGGGGTGCCGATGGATGAAGAGCTCCATACGATTCCAATCGGTACATGGGAAGTGCTGAAAGAAGGCAAGGATGCAACAATCCTGACATTCGGTACAACAATTCCAATGGCCTTCGCGGCGGCAGAACAGCTTAAAGAGCAAGGCAAAGAGGTATCGATTGTCAATGCGCGCTTTATTAAACCGCTGGATACCGATTTATTGGATGATCTGTTTGCTGGAGGAAAACCTATTATTACTATTGAAGAAGCAGTGCTGGCCGGCGGTTTCGGAAGCGCGGTTCTTGAATATGCAGAACAAGTTTCTCACACATCTACGATTATTGAACGAATCGGAATTCCTGATGAATTCATTGAACACGGAAATGTTGACGAACTGTTAATGGAAATCCATATGACACCTGATCATGTAGCAGAAGTAACATTAGATGCACTGAAACAGGCTGCAGAAAGAGAAAAGGTATGAATTCTACAACTAAAAAAGAACGGGCAGATATTTTATTGGTGGAGCGCGGACTGACTGCCTCACGCGAACAGGCTAAACGTTCCATCATGGCAGGACTGGTATATTCAGATTCGTTGCGAATTGAAAAAGCAGGTGAAAAAATTGCTGTTGACGCCCCGTTGACAGTAAAAGGACCTGCGATTAAATATGTCAGCCGGGGCGGTTTGAAATTGGAAAAGGCGCTGGTGTCTTTTCCGATTTCTGTAGAAGGAAAGATTGTGCTGGATATCGGTGCTTCAACAGGCGGTTTCACGGATTGCGCTCTTCAAAACGGTGCGGTTCATTGCTATGCACTGGATGTCGGCTACAATCAGCTGGCCTGGAAAATTCGCCAGGATGAGCGAGTGACCGTTATGGAACGAACGAATTTCCGGCATGCCACAATGGATCTGTTCACTGAAGGCATGCCTGAAGCGGCGACGATCGATGTATCCTTTATATCGCTTTCACTTATTTTACCAGCATTAAAAAAGATCATTGTACCGGGCGGACCTGTCATTGCACTGGTCAAACCGCAATTTGAAGCAGGTAAAGAGAAAGTCGGCAAAAAGGGGATTGTACGCGAAAAAACTACACATCTGGAAGTTCTTGAAAAGATTTCCGGCATAGCAGAAGCAGAAGGATTTTCTGTTAAAGGTGCAGACTATTCGCCAGTCACAGGCGGTGAAGGGAACATTGAATTCCTTTTTTATCTCGTATCAGAAGATCAGCCAGTCTCTCAATTCACCACCGAAGACTTTAAGCAATTGGTGGCACAAGCACATAAAGACTTAACATAACGCGCAATGAGTTGCGCGTTTTTTAGATGGTCTGTATAATTTTACGATAGGTATGAAAAGAGAATCGGAGTGATTGAAGTTGAACAAAGGACAGCGGCATATTCGCATCAGAGATATCATTACCAATAATGAAATAGAAACGCAGGATCAATTAGTCGACAGCTTAAAAAGTGCTGGAGTGGACGTCACGCAAGCGACCGTCTCAAGAGATATAAAAGAACTTCATCTGATCAAAATTCCATCACCTTCAGGCAATTACAAATACAGTCTGCCGCCCGTTCATCGTTATAACACGGAAGAAAAGCTGAAGAGAATGCTGGAAGATGCTTTCGTCGGCATAGACAGCGCGAGTCATTTTATCACATTGAAAACGCTTCCCGGTAATGCGCAGGCTGTCGGTTCATTAATCGATAATTTAGACTGGGATGAAATGCTTGGAACGATTTGCGGAGACGACACATGCTTAATAATCTGCCGCGAAGAATCGAAGACAGAATACGTAAAAGATAAATTACTATCCATGCTATAAGTGAGGTGAGGAGTTCTTTGTTAAGTGAACTTTCAATTAAAAACTTTGCCATAATAGAACAGCTTGAAATCACATTTGATGAAGGATTGACCGTGCTGACCGGAGAAACAGGTGCAGGAAAGTCCATTATTATAGATGCCGTGCAATTACTGGCAGGCGGTAGAGGTTCACAGGAATTTATTCGTCACGGCGCGAAAAAAGCGGAACTTCAAGGGTTATTTACCGTGGACGAAAGTAAAAATGAGGTCGCAGAACGATTAGCTGAATTCGGAATTGAAGCCGAAGAAGGAGCCGTTATCTTACGCAGAGATTTGAATACAAACGGAAAATCGGTCTGCCGTGTGAATGGTAAACTGGTGACGATTGCGATTTTGCGGGAGATTGGTTCGCTGCTCATTGATATTCACGGACAGCATGAGAACCAGGAATTGATGAGTGAACGACGCCATATTGATCTGCTGGATTTTTATATAGGTGAACCCATTGAGCGGGCGATGTCAACGTATACTGAACTGTACGATAAATATAAAAAACTTCAGCAGCTTATCGCTGCAAAAACACAGGATGAACAGCAAATTGCGCAAAAAATTGATTTATATTCCTTCCAATTGGAAGAGATCGATGCAGCCAGTCTCATCATAGGCGAAGAAGAAGAATTAGAAGCTGAAAGAGTGAAGCTGCAGCATTTTCACCGGCTGTTTGATAGATTGAATACTTCCTATGAAGCCATTTCACTTGAATCACATGGACTGGACTGGATCGGCAATGCGATGAGTGATCTGGAAGAGGCCGCTTCCATAGATGATGAAATTAAACCGATGTCCGAGACAGTAAATTCCGCGTTTTATTCGCTGCAAGATGTCTCACATGATTTAAAACGATTGATTGATGGAATGGAATTTCAGCCTGAACGTTTACATTATGTAGAAGAGCGCTTAGCTTTGTTCCTTACGTTAAAACGCAAATACGGCAAATCATTAGAAGATATTTTGCTGTATCGTGACAAAATAGCAGACGCGCTGGATCAATTGGTGAATCGTGACGAAAGATTGCATCAAAACCAGGAGTTATTGGCACAATACGTTGAAGACTTGGAAATCGAGGCAAATGAATTATCAATTATCCGAAAAAAATCAGCTTTGCTGCTCGAAAAAGGCATTGAAGAACAGCTCAAGCAATTGTATATGGAAAAAGCTACATTTAAAGTGCAAATTCAGCGAAAAGAGCCTAATCAATTCGATGTAAATGGCTTCGACAATGTGGTATTTATGATTTCCACTAATCTGGGAGAACCTTTAAAACCTTTAGTCAGAGTCGCTTCAGGCGGAGAATTATCGAGAATGATGCTGGCTTTAAAAACAATTTTCTCACAGCATCAAGGTGTGACTTCCATTATTTTTGATGAAGTGGATACAGGTGTGAGCGGACGGGTAGCACAGTCAATTGCAGAAAAAATTGCTATGATTGCCAGTCATTCTCAAGTGCTCTGCATTTCGCATTTACCACAAGTCGCAGCGATGGCTGATCATCATTATTTGATAAAAAAAGAAATTCATGACGGCCGTACAACTACGGCAATTCACGATGTAATCCAAGAAGAACGCACAGAAGAATTATCACGTATGCTGTCAGGAGCTGAAATTACGCCGTTAACTCTTCAGCACGCTGATGAATTATTGAAGCTGGCGAAACAAAGGAAGCAAGCTTTCCGATAAGGAAAAAAGTATAGACGTATCCGAACCGAGTGGTATCACGTACTGTTTATTTTACCCTTTCATACTTTCTCAACGAACGGACATACCAAAGATATCTTTCGTTAGAGGAGGTGAATCATGGGATGGAATAAATCGTTTAAAACATTTTACAGTCTGCTTTTGCTGCTCTGTCTTTTCCCTGTAAATGCTTTTGCTCAGAGTGAATCCCTTATTCCAATGGGGCATTCGATTGGGATTCAAATGGATTTGAGTGGAATTTACGTGACCGGCGACGTTCTGATCGATAAGGAACAGTGGTTGAAAAAAGGGGATATCATTCAAGAATTGAATGGTGCTGAAACAAAACAGCTTGTTCATTTTGAGCGTTCTCTTCAAAAAAAAGACGGAGCTACGATGACAGTCGGCATTCTGCGGAATGGAGAAAAGATGACTCTCCAGGCAGATTTGCAACTCATTAAGCGCGTGTCTCCTTTTTTGAAAGACCGGACAGAAGGTACAGGCACCCTGACGTACGTCGACCCGGAAACCGGTACGTACGGAGCGCTGGGCCATCAAATTATCGACAGTACTTTGCAGACGCCTCCTTCATTTGAAAAGGGCGCGATTTATTTATCGGAAATTAATCAGATCAAGAAAAGTTCTCCGGGTTTTCCGGGCTATAAAATTTCCTCAATAGTCGATCCGAATAATTTACTCGGAACTATTCGGACCAACAGTATTTATGGGATTTTTGGCAACTGGAAGAACGCCTACAGTAAAGTGTTGGCCGAACCGCTTGAAATTATGCAGCCATTGGAAGTGAATGTCGGCCCTGCGGAAATCTTCACCACTGTAGAGGGTTCGAACGTCGAAAAGTTCCAGATACAGATCACCAAGCTGGAGGAAGATCAATTCCAGATCCTTTTAACTGATCAAAAGCTGTTGAAGAAAACGGGCGGTATTTTACAGGGAATGAGCGGAAGTCCTGTGATCCAGAACGGAAAATTCGTTGGTGCGATTACGCATATGTTTGTCGATGAGCCGGAAAAAGGTGCCGGTTTATTCCTCAAAACGATGAGAATGAGCGAAAAGAAGTGAAAAATGACCTGCGCGGATTCCAGCGCAGGTCATTTTTTTAGATTTATTCGACAGGAATAAGAATAAAACAGAAAAAAGTCGAAATAGATAGAAACCGTCGTACAGAAGTAACATTTTGAATGAATTTCAAAGTTAAAGTAGAAATTACCAAAATTTTCACTTGCGATATGAAGAGACAAACAACGTTAGACAAAGACAAAAAATCATGTCTACTTTATTTCGGGGGGAATCGGGAATGGAAAAAGTGAAAATAGCAATTGTGGATGACAATAAAGAATTAGTAAAAATGATGACGTCTTACTTTGAAAAGTATTCGGAAATAGAAGTGATTTGGACAGCGAACAATGGACAGATTTGTTTATCCATGCTGGAACAGGAACGTCCGGATATTTTATTATTGGATATTATCATGCCGCATCTGGACGGGATCGGCGTGCTGGAAACTTTGCATGAGACCAATTCAAAGGGAGATATGCAGATCATGATGCTCACTGCTTTCGGACAGGAGACCGTGATGTCCCAAGCTGCAGGATTAGGTGCTTCATATTTCATGCTGAAGCCTTTTGAATTAGATCGGTTGATTGGGCAAATATTCAAGGCGGCCGGAAAATCAAAGACAAATAACTCCTCCTATGCTGTACAGCAGCCGTCACAGCCAACTGGCGCTGTGACGCAAAAAGTTCTTGATACGGCGATCACGTCGATGATTAAAGAAATCGGGGTGCCTGCTCATATTAAAGGCTATGCATTTCTGCGTGAGGCCATTCAAATGGTTTACACGGATGTGGAACTGCTGGGATCTGTTACAAAAATTCTCTATCCGGATATTGCGAAAAAGTATAATACAACACCATCGCGTGTCGAACGGGCAATCCGCCACGCAATTGAAGTAGCGTGGAACAGAGGGAATTATGATTTAATTTCCAAAACATTCGGGTACACAGTACACCACTTAAAAAGCAAGCCGACAAACTCTGAGTTTATTGCAATGATTGCAGATAAAATCCGTTTGGAACATATGGTAAGCTGAGGGTATCTGGGAGAATAGTTAGATTATAATTATAAATGGAAGAAAAAGTTCGTACTTGTGAGAAAAAATACTTATTTATCGGTATTTTGGATATAAAGGACTATCCCTTTCTAAACTTAATCTCTTATACTTGTATAATATGAGGAGGGATTTTGTTGTTAGTAGAAAATGAACATTTTATCCTTTTAGAAGAGAATAATAAAGTAATTATGAGAACTGTAAAACAAGGTTTTCCCATAAAGTCATTTGATGCGCTGACAGCGGATCTTCCAAGATTAAAATTACACTCATTCAAAGAATTAATGAAAGCGCTGCAAACTGAAGGAGAACATGAAATCGGCATATTTTCTGCACCCTGTGAATTATATATTTCACCAAGCAAAATGAAGGCCGAGTTATATATTCATGCGACTACAGAAGAATATGCTTCTAACAGAGAGCTATATATAGACCAGGCAATCGGACTGCTGGAATCTAAAGGTGTATCTTATAGTAAAGAACTGCTTTATAAAATGCCTTTCGTTCCAGGCAATCCGATGTTGGCTGCTGTCGGCCGGGAACCGGTGAAAGGCCAGGATGCCAGTGTCTCGTACATTGAAATGCCCGACCGTAAACCAATATTGCGGGAAGATGGATCGGTAGACCATTACGAACTGAATTTTGTGACGTCGATTGCGAAAGATGATTGGCTTGGCGAAAAGATACCTGCTCAAGAGGGCGTTCCGGGATTCGACATTTTCGGAAATATAATTGCTGCAAAAAGAGGCGAAGATATCAAATTGGTTTATGACCGCCAGTCAGTCGGAGAATTCCAAGAAGAAGGAAAAGTCGTCTTGCGGGCATTGCATGGGGGTGCGCTGGAGCAGACGAATGGCCTGCTGGCTGTTGGCAAGCAACTGATTATACCGGAGGATGTCGGAACCAAGACTGGATCTATTACATTTGACGGCGCAGTACGAGTTCACGGCACTGTGCAGGCAGGTTTTTCGGTCAATGCTACTGGTGATATTTCAATAGAAGGAAAAGAAGGTATTACCAACGCCAAAGAAATTCGTTCTGAAGAAGGAGACGTCTATATTAAGGGTGGCGTTTTTGGAGCGGGTGAGACGGTGATCGAAGCCAAAAACTCTGTGTTCGTCAAACATGCAAACAATGCAAAAATTTATGGGAAACAGGTCAATATCGGCCTGTATTCATTGGGGTCTGAAATTTATGCAGACTATATCAGCATTGACCGTCATAAAGGGAAAGTCATCGGCGGCATTACAGAGGCGTTATTTTCCATCGAGTGCGCGTTTGCAGGGAATAGTCACGAACGATTAACTAAGCTCACGGTTAAAGGTGTGGATAAAGAGGGTGAGCTGGAAGAGATTCAACGTTTGGCGGAACAATTGAAAAATGAGCATGAAGAACTAAAGAAAATTGAGTTGACAATGGGGAAGATGGAAACAGTAAAAAGCAGTTTATCTGCAGCTCAGCTGGAGATGCTTGATAAGATGGGCACTACAATCCAAGCAAAGCAGCAGCAAATCATGAGTCTTGACCAAACGATCAAAACAAAACTTGAACTGGTTCAGACTGCCGTCTCTCCCAAAATAGAAGTGACAAGGGAGGCATATCCGGGTGTGAATCTGCAGATCGGTAAAATGTCTGCTATGTTGAATCGTGAAACAAAAGGAGTATTTGAACTGACTGGCGAAGGGGTTTTGAATGTCTAATAATCAGGTGTTTGCACATCGCGGAGCATCAGGGAGTCATTTTGAAAATACGATGGGCGCGTTTCGAGCCGCTGTAAAACAGGGAGCTGACGGCATAGAATTAGATGTCCAGCAAACAAAGGACGGGACACTTGTGGTCATTCATGACGATCGGCTGTCCCGCGTTACAGGAGTAGAACGGCAGATCAACGACATAACTTCAGAAGAACTGCGGCATATCAAGGTGGGGAAAACAGGAAGCAGGAGAGTTTTTGGGCAGCCTGTACCTAATTTATTTGATGTGGTGTCTTTTTGTATTGAAAACCAATTGTCGCTGAATATTGAATTAAAAGAGACTGTATACGGTCAGCCTGCAGCAATTGAGAAGATCCTGCATTATACAGAAGGGCTTGCGGATGTTCATATTTCCTCTTTTGATTATCAAACGCTTCAGTTAGTCAAGGAGCTGGACACCCATATGGAAACTGCACTGCTGCTGAAAAAGAATTCTGTTGACTGGGCGGATTTAACGTCATATGAAGTAGATGCATTCCACTTTCATAAGCGACTATGGAAAGATCCTTATCAGGAACATCTCAAGTCCAGCGGCAAGACGTTGCGAATGTACGGTGTAACAGGAGCCGAGTCTTTTCTTGCTTCCGCTCCGGAAGTTACTGGCTGGATTACAGACTATCCGAAACGTGTCCAGAAAAAAATAAAAGGATCAAGGTAAGCGATATACCTTGGTCCTTTTATTTAATGTCCTTTTTGAATCGGTCAGCTGCTCTGCCGCTTCTCCGGTCACGCCGCAGAAGAAAACCTGCGAAGAATCCTAAACCTGCCACAAAAAGCAGTAAGCCGCCTAAGAATTGCATCCAAATGAATGGAAATGGCTGAAACAAATGTCCAAATAATGAATCGCGCATTAATTTAATACCAAGAGCTGCTGCAATTCCTGGAATCAGCAGAACAATAAACGCAGCAAGACGTGCCATAATCTTCAACCCCTTACCTAATTAATTTTACCGTGTAAGGATGGATTGTCAAGGACCGTGCCATCATGTACGATGGAGATGTAGACAATATGTTAACACGCAGGAAAATCAATGATTGGCTGTCAAAGTTGCATTCTGTCTATAAGAAACCTAAAATTAATTACATAGAAATCTAATTTTACTTACTTGGAGGGATAGCAATGGAATTATTCACTTATATGGAAGATCACGATTATGAACAGCTTGTACTTTGTTATGACAAAACATCCGGATTAAAGGCGGTTATCGCGATACATGATACAACGCTTGGACCTGCACTTGGCGGAGCACGCATGTGGACGTACGACAGTGAAGAAGCGGCAATTGAGGATGCACTGCGTCTGGCAAAAGGCATGACATATAAAAACGCTGCTGCAGGGTTAAATTTAGGCGGTGGTAAAACAGTCATCATCGGCGATCCGAAAAAAGATAAGAACGATGAATTATTCCGTGCGCTGGGACGCTATATAGAAGGGCTGAACGGCCGCTATATCACCGCTGAAGACGTAGGGACAACTGAATTTGATATGGACTTGATCCATTTGGAAACAGATTACGTCACAGGCATATCTTCCGGCACAGGCTCCTCAGGAAATCCATCACCTGTTACAGCACTTGGTATATACAAAGGAATGAAGGCTGCGGCAAAAGAAGCATTCGGTGATGATTCATTGGAAGGAAAGACTATCACAGTCCAAGGAGTAGGGAATGTAGCATATACGTTATGTGAATATCTACATAGTGAAGGCGCCAAGCTGATTGTTACGGATATTAATAAAGAGGCTGTTCAACGGGCAGTGGATGCATTCGGAGCAATAGCTGTTGAAACAGATGAAATTTATTCACAGGAAGCGGATATCTTTGCACCGTGTGCACTCGGTGCAGTTATCAATGATGAAACTCTCCCTCAATTCAAAGTGAAAGTCATTGCAGGTTCAGCAAATAACCAATTGAAAAACCCTGAACACGGCGACCGGCTTCATGAAATGGGAATTGTTTATGCGCCGGACTACGTCATCAATTCTGGCGGTGTCATCAACGTAGCCGATGAACTCATAGGCTATAATAAAGAACGTGCATTAAAACGTGTAGAAGGCATTTATGATACGATCCTAAAAATATTTGAAATTTCTAAACGGGACGGTATTCCTTCCTATCAGGCAGCAGATCGTTTGGCGGAAGAGAGAATGGCGAGGGTGGCTGCGACAAGAAATACATTCCTGCGAAGTGAAAAGAGTATTCTATCAGACAAAAAGTAAATAAATATACAAAAAGAAGTCAGCGGTGGGCACTGAACAGACAACCCACCGCTGAACGTGCATGTCTACTATTATTTTTTAGAATTTAAATTTGTCGGTGAAAGGTGTGCGATTATTTGAGCAAGGAATACGACTTAGTCATATTAGGCGGCGGGACAGGTGGCTATGTGGCAGCCATCCGTGCAGCACAGCTCGGGTTGCAAACAGCTATCGTCGAAAAATCAAAGCTTGGCGGAACATGTCTGCATAGCGGCTGTATCCCAAGTAAAGCCTTACTGAAAAGCGCTGAAGTCTTTCGGGCTGCCAGCAGCGAAGCGAGTGAATTCGGTGTGAATACGGGGGATGTGTCGCTGGACTTTTCCCAAGTGCAAAAAAGAAAGAATCAAATCGTCAGTCAGTTGCATGTAGGTGTTGAAAGCCTGATGAAAAAAGGGAAGATTGATGTCTTTCACGGAACAGGGAGAATACTGGGAGCTTCGATTTTCTCTCCAATGCCGGGGACCATTTCAGTTGAGATGGACAACGGTGATGAAAATGAAATTCTTATTTTAAAAAACCTGATAATTGCTACAGGTTCTAAACCGAAAACTTTACCGGGATTGGATATTGATGAAGAGCAGATTCTGACTTCACAGGGAGCTCTGGAAATGAAGGCGCTTCCTTCTTCTATGACGATTATTGGCGGCGGTGTCATCGGAATTGAATGGGCATCTATGCTGAATGACTTTGGTGTGCAGGTCACTGTACTGGATCGTCTGGAGCGCATTTTGGCGACGGAAGATCATGAAGTCGCAGCGACAGTCCAGAAGGCTCTGGAAAAGCGCGGTGTGACATTCAGATTAGGTGCAGCAATTCGAACGGATTCTATTCAGAAGCAACCAGGAGAAGTTACGGTTTCTTACCAGATGGGTGCGCAGGAATATTCAGTCAGCAGTGAAAGACTGCTAGTATCTGTGGGCCGGGACTCAGTCATCGATGATATCGGTTTGCAAAACACTGAAATCCAAGTGGAAAAAGGTACGATTCAGACGAATAAATTTTATCAAACGAAAGACCAGCATATTTATGCAATCGGAGATGTGATCGGCGGACTTCAATTGGCGCATATGGCGGAGCATGAAGGGTTATTTGCTGTCGATCATATAGCGGGTATCAAGCGTGAACCTTTGGATATGGATGCAGTTCCGCGCTGTGTATATTCGTTTCCGGAGACAGCTGCTATCGGTCTGACAGAAAAGCAGGCAGAAGAACGAGGGATCAAAGTGAAAGTAGGAAAGTTTCCATTTAAAGCGAATGGAAAAGCATTGGTGAATGGCTATGCAGAAGGTTTTGTGAAAGTTCTGGCTGATCAGGACAGTGACGATATAATCGGCGTTCATATGGTAGGTCCGCATGTTACAGATCTCATTTCCGAAGCCGGTCTTGCTATGGTTCTCAATGCAGTTCCTTGGGAAGTATCTTCTGCGATACACCCGCACCCGACATTATCTGAAGCACTCAGTGAAGCGGCTTTGGCTGTTGAAGGCATTGCCATTCACATGTGAAGGAGGAAGCAGAATGAATAATCGTCATATCGAATTGGGTCTGACAGATGAAGCCGTGCTGCAAATGTACGAAACAATGCTGATGGCACGGCGTTTGGACGAACGCATGTGGCTGCTGAACCGTTCAGGGAAAATACCATTTGTCATTTCTTGTCAAGGGCAGGAAGCTGCCCAAGTGGGAGCGGCATTTGCCCTGAATCATAAGAAAGACTGGATTGCGCCATACTATCGGGACATGGGAATTGTGCTGCATTTTGGCATGACACCTAAAGAGCTGATGTTGTCGGCATTTGCGAAAGCAGAAGACCCAAACTCGGGCGGCAGACAGATGCCCGGACATTTTGGTCAGCGCAAAAATCGCATAATTACCGGGTCTTCTCCAGTTACCACACAGCTGCCGCACGCAGTGGGAGTGGCGCTGGCTGCGAAAATGAATAAAGAAGATTTCATTACGTTCGTTACGTTAGGCGAAGGCTCATCCAATCAGGGAGACTTCCATGAAGGGATGAACTTTGCCGGCGTGCATAAACTGCCGACTGTCATCATGGTGGAAAATAATAAATATGCAATTTCTGTTCCTGTCAGTAAACAGCTGGCCTGCGAACACGTATCTGACCGTGCAGCAGGGTATGGAATGCCAGGAATCACCGTGGACGGCACTGATCCTTTAACGGTGTATGAAGCGGTGAAGGAAGCTGCAGATCGTGCGAGAAGCGGTGAAGGTCCTACGCTAGTTGAAGCAGTATGCTATCGGCTGACGGCGCATTCTTCAGATGATGACCAGCGTTTGTATCGTGACGCAGAAGAGCTGGAAAATGAAAAAAAACTTGATCCTTTACTGACTTTTCTTCATTACTTACAGGAAACAGAGCTGTTAACTGAAGACAAGCATGATGAAATAGAACAGCGGGTTAAAGAAATTGTCGATGAAGCGACGGAATATGCAGAAGCAGCTCCCTATGCAAAACCTGAACATGCGATGCGTTATGTTTATGAGGAAAAAGGAGGCGGAGCATAATGGCCGTTCGTTCATTTATCGATGCCATTAACCTGGCAATGAAAGAAGAAATGGAACGTGATGATCAAGTATTCGTACTTGGAGAAGATGTCGGCCGAAAAGGTGGTGTATTCAAAGCGACGATCGGCTTATACGAGCAGTTTGGCGAATACCGTTCGCTCGATACTCCTCTTGCAGAATCTGCCATTGCAGGAGTCGCAATCGGTGCTGCGATGTACGGCATGCGGCCGATTGCAGAAATGCAATTTGCGGATTTCATTATGCCGGCTGTGAATCAAATTGTTTCAGAAGCCGCGAAGATCCGATATCGGTCAAATAATGACTGGTCTTGTCCGATTGTAATCCGGGCACCATTTGGCGGAGGCGTACACGGTGCGCTTTATCACTCGCAGTCTGTGGAATCGATGTTCGCATCCACACCTGGTCTGAAAATCGTCATCCCTTCCACTCCGTATGATGCAAAAGGTTTGCTGAAAGCGGCTGTGCGGGATGAAGATCCTGTTCTGTTCTTTGAACATAAGCGTGCGTACCGTTTGATAAAAGGCGAAGTGCCTGATGAAGATTATGTACTGCCGATCGGAAAAGCAGACATCAAGCGCGAGGGTGATGATATTACAATCATTACGTATGGTCTTTGCGTCCATTTCGCCCTGCAAGCTGCAGAACGTCTACAGGAAGACGGGATTTCGGTTCACCTTCTGGATTTAAGAACAGTGTATCCGCTGGACCGTGAAGCAATTATCGAAGCCGCTTCCAAAACAGGCAAGGTATTATTGGTGACGGAAGATAATCTCGAAGGCAGTATTATGAGTGAAGTGGCTGCCATCATTGCGGAGCATTGTCTATTTGAACTGGATGCCCCGGTCAAACGGCTGGCTGCACCGGATGTACCTGCTATGCCTTACGCGCCTTCGATGGAAAAGTTTTTTATGATGAATCCGGAAAAGGTAGAAAAAGCAGCAAGGGAATTAGCGGAATTCTAGTCTAAGGAGGCGTGTAGGATGGCAATCCAAAAAATTACCATGCCGCAGCTGGGGGAGAGTGTCACAGAAGGAACTATTGAAAAGTGGCTCGTGAAGCCCGGTGATGCGGTTGAAAAATATGATGCATTGGCTGAAGTGACAACAGATAAAGTGACTGCTGAAATACCTTCTTCATTTGCAGGGAAAATCACGGAGATTATTGCAAATGAAGGCGAGACAATTGAAGTAGGCGGGACAGTCTGCCTGATTGAAGCTGAAGGTACAGCTGCACAGCAGCAGCCGGTTGTGGAATCTGCAGAAACAACCGTTCAACCCGAGCAAGAACGAAGTGCACAGCAAGCGCAACCGGCAAAACCGTCAGCGAAACTTGCTGCTAGAGGAAAAGCCGCAGGCCGCTATTCGCCTGCTGTCTTAAGACTTTCACAAGAACACGAGATTGATCTGTCTCAAGTATCGGGTTCTGGCAGAGAAGGTCGAATCACCAGGAAAGACCTATTGGCTTTCATTGAAGACGGCGGGTCTCAAACGGCTCAGGCGGTTACGGAACAGCCGTCTGCTGCCTCAGAAAAACAGCCGGTACAGCAGGAGCTGACTTATACAGATAATGAAAAGTCTGGTTTCGAGCAGAATGTCACGCCGAATGTACAGCTTGAAAACGGAGATATTGAAATTCCGATAACAAGTATCCGGCGCGCGATTGCAAAAAATATGGTGCGTTCCGTAACAGAGGCACCCCATGCCTGGACAATGATCGAAGTGGATGTCACGGAACTAGTGGCTCTGCGTGATGGTGTGAAAGATGAATTCAAAGAAAAAGAAGGATTTAACTTAACGTATTTCGCCTTTTTCATCAAAGCCGTTTCACAGGCGCTGAAAGAATTTCCGGCTGTCAACTCCATGTGGGCAGGCGACAAAATCGTCATGAAAAAAGACGTCAATATTTCGATCGCCGTGGCGACGGACGAAGCACTTTATGTACCGGTCATTAAGCAGACTGATGAAAAAACGATAAAAGCGCTGGCCCGTGATATTCACGAACTGGCAGGTAAAGTGCGCAATGGTAAACTGCAGACGAAAGATATGCAGGGCGGCACGTTCACAGTCAATAACACGGGTTCATTTGGATCGGTGCAGTCAATGGGGATTATCAATTATCCGCAGGCTGCTATTCTGCAGGTGGAGACGATCGTAAAACGCCCGGTTGTGATGAATAACGGCATGGTCGCCATTCGTGATATCGTCAATTTATGTTTATCACTCGATCACCGCGTGCTCGATGGATTAGTCTGCGGAAGATTCCTTGCGCGTGTGAAAGAATTATTGGAGAATATGTCGAAAGACCAGACTTCTTTATATTAATGCCTGACAACCTTCAGATTATTGCTGAAGGTTGTTTTTCAACGTAAGTTTTAATAGTTAGGTAAATTCGGTCTGTACCAAAATCGGTTCTTGAAAACTTGTCATGTCTGTATTGCGAAAATGATGCTGCAGTTTAAATCCGCTTCGGCGCTGGGGGATTGCCTTACGCGATAAGCCTACTGGCGAAGGGCATGCATCATTGCCTTAATTTCTGCAAAGAACGCAGAAATACGGCAAAGCGAACCCTTCGCTGTTCGCTTCGCAACGGCCGACCCCGCAGTTGCGCCTACGCTTTTGCTAGAAAATGTATGTCGTGTTGCCTTTCGGCAGAGTATGAGTTAAGTTGGCGTGGTTTCGTTTCTCGACTTTGTAAACACTTTTATCACAAGGATCTAAACCTTTGCAGAATGCTAAGTATTGCATAAAACGCCTTACCTATCGTAATAGTCTCAGATATTTTGCTCCTACTGCCTTCTCGCACAAAAATTATTAAAACACCAGCCAGTGTACCGGAGTGGAAGGCGGCGACTCTGGGAGGATCAGCCCGACAGGTGAGACAACTTGCGGGAGCGCAGCGACCAAGTTGGCTCACCGCGGGCCCTCCAGAACGCGTCCGCCTGGAACGCAGGGGAACGGTCTTCTACCCACCTACCATTCTATACTGCGCAATCACGGTCAAATCCATGAAATAGACTGTCAAGCACATGTTATTGTGAAGAGGCAAATTAGCTAATAACTTCTAATTTGCCTCTTTCTTCATCTAGCACACTGCGGTACACTAGAACTAATGAAGGTTTACAAGATGGAAGGAGCACCAGTATGCCGATACATAATATGAAAGCCTTTGCATTTGAGGCGCCGAGTTATGATGAATGGAAGGAAGCGGCTGTTCAGTCATTGAAAGGGAAATCTTTTGAATCCCTGCTGACTAAAACTGCTGAAGGAATTGATTTGCTTCCTTTATATACGAAAGAAGATATTGACCAGCAGCAGATTTCGCGTGTGACGAAGCCGCAATTTGGCTGGACAATTGCCCAGCCTGCCGCTGCAGAAAATGGAGAGCAGTTTCTTCTTCAGTTGACAGAGTCGCTGGAAAGAGGCAATCAGGCAATCACATATAACGGGTTAAAAGCAATGGTCTGGACGGAAGAGGAATTGCGGCAGTTAGCACAATTGCTGACAAAGCATCCGGTTCTGCTCATGGATATTGAAAAAGACGATCCTATTATGCAAGCCTTTACATTTGTTGAGGAATCTGATCGCGCTGCAGTCAAAGGGATAGTGATAAGCGATACCGCTGTTCTTCCTGGCAAATTCCCTAATTTCCGTACAAAAGGCGCTGACTTATGGACAGTACATCATGAAGGTGCAGATGCAGTAACGGAATTGGCGTTAAGTTTGGCAATTGCTGCTGAAAAGGCCGAGGAAGCCGGTTCATTCGAAGAGTTCACTGAAGGGTTTTATGCACGATTTGCTTCAGATACGCATTTCTTCATGGAAATTGCGAAATTCCGGTCGTTCCGCGTTTTGTGGAAACTTTTCAACGATGCCTATGGCGTGGCAAACGCGAAACAGGTTCCGCTGGTGGCCATTACCTCATTGCGTTCTTATTCGAAACTTGATCCGTATGTAAACTTGCTGCGCGGTGGAAATGCGGCATTTGCTGCTGTTCTTGGAGGAGCAGATTGGCTGACTGTCCTGCCGCATGATGTTTTAACCGGCACATCGCCGGGCTCCAATCGATATGCCCGAAATATTCAGCTGATATTGAAAGAGGAAACACATATTGATCAAGTGCTCGATCCTGCAGGCGGTTCCTATTTCATTGAGACATTAACTGCTGAATTGGTTCGCAAGTCGTGGGATAAGTTCCTGACAATCGAAGAGATAGGCGGTTACCAGTCATACTTGCAGTCAGGCGAACTCAGCAGGCAGTTTGCACAGCGACAGAAGGAAGCAGCTGTCGGCAAAAAGACAATGATCGGAACGAATGTCTATGCGGAGTTAACGGATACAAATATTGCAGAATCACCGGAAATTGCCGTGACGAAACGGTTAGCGGAGCCTTTTGAAAATCTTCGTGCGCGTCAGCAGGAAAGTCTGCCGAAAACGGTCCTGATCAATTTCGGTGCCCTGAAAGATTATAAGCCGCGTGCTGACTTTGTCAGTGGATTTTTGGCAGTCGGCGGAATTGAAGCGCAATGGAGCCCTTCATTCGAATCAATTGATCAAGCGCTCGGTTGGATTAGCGAACAGCAGCCTGATTATGCAGTGCTTTGTGCTTCGGCAGCGCAGTCAGAAGAGGTTATTGCCGAATTCCTTAACATGCAGAAAACGAACTGTGTAATCGATGCAGCAGGTAAATACGATCAGGATGTTGAAGATCAATGGCTTGCTGACGGTCTGCACGGCTTCATTTTTGCGGGACAGGATAAAATCGACAAGTTGAATGAAATTGCAAACATCAAGAAAGGGGGGCTCCCAGGTGAGTAAACCCGATTTTCGTAAAGTGAATATTGAGCAGTCATTGAATGAACTGTCGCAATTTGCGCAGACAAAAGAAGATTTCACTACAAATGAAGGCATCAAGGTCTCTCCTGTCTACACAGCGGAAGATGTTGAGGCAACAGAACATTTACAAGACTATCCGGGAATTGCGCCGAATACCCGCGGTCCATATCCGACGATGTATGTGGCGCGCCCGTGGACAGTCAGACAATACGCAGGGTTCTCGACTGCTGAAGAAAGTAATGCATTTTACAGAAGAAACTTGGCAATGGGGCAAAAAGGTCTGTCTGTTGCTTTTGATCTGGCAACTCACCGGGGCTATGACTCCGATCACCCGCGGGTAACCGGTGATGTGGGGAAAGCAGGCGTTGCCATTGATTCGATTGAAGATATGAAAATTTTATTCGACGGAATACCGCTCGATCAAATGTCTGTTTCCATGACCATGAACGGCGCTGTACTGCCTGTTATGGCATTTTATATTGTCGCGGCAGAAGAGCAGGGCGTTCCCGCTGAAAAACTTTCAGGAACGATTCAGAACGATATCCTGAAAGAATATATGGTGCGGAATACGTATATATTCCCGCCGGCTATGTCCATGCGGATTATTGCAGACATTTTTGCATATACGTCAAAAAATATGCCGAAATTCAACTCGATTTCGATTTCCGGGTATCACATGCAGGAAGCTGGTGCTACAGCAGATATCGAGCTTGCCTATACATTGGCGGACGGGTTGGAGTATGTGCGGACAGGTCTGCAGGCAGGAATCGATATTGATTCATTTGCTCCGCGATTGTCGTTTTTCTGGGCGATTGGCATGAATTATTTCATGGAAATTGCGAAAATGAGAGCAGCGAGAAAAATCTGGGCGCAGATGATGCAGTCATTCGATCCGAAAAATCCGAAAACACTTGCACTGCGCACACACTCCCAGACATCCGGCTGGAGCCTGACAGAACAGGATCCGTTCAACAACGTCACACGCACACTTGTTGAAGCAAATGCAGCTGCGATGGGCCATACGCAGTCACTTCATACCAACGCACTGGACGAAGCAATCGCATTGCCGACAGACTTTTCCGCACGGATTGCCCGGAATACCCAGTTATTTCTGCAGGAAGAGACGATGATGACGAAAGTAATCGATCCATGGGGCGGCTCTTATTATGTGGAAAAACTGACTGAAGAACTGATGGAAAAAGCATGGGATTTAATTGAAGAAATTGAGTCGCTTGGCGGAATGGCAGAAGCAATTGAGACAGGGTTGCCGAAAATGAAAATTGAAGAGGCGGCAGCAAAACGTCAGGCGAAAATAGACTCTAAAGCAGAAACAATTGTCGGTGTAAATAAATACCGCCTGGATACAGAAGATGCGATTGATATTCTCGATATTGATAACACACTCGTGCGTCAGAAACAAATTGACCGCATCAATAAAATGAAACACGATCGCAATGAGCAGAATGTCGAAGATGCATTGAAGGCGATTGCCGAGTCTGCAGAGAGCGGAGAGGGAAATCTTCTCGCACTGGCAGTTGACGCGGCAAGAGCGCGTGCAACAATTGGTGAAATATCCGATGCGATTGAATCTGTTTCAGGACGTCATAAGGCGGTGATCCGTTCAGTGAGCGGTGTATACAGCTCTAATTTCTCGAATGAAGAAGAGATTCAGGAAGTTACAGACATGACAGAGGAGTTTTTGGAGAATGAAGGTCGCCGGCCGCGCATTCTTATTGCAAAGATGGGACAGGACGGACATGACCGCGGTGCGAAAGTTATCGCCTCTTCGTTTGCCGATTTAGGATTTGACGTGGATATCGGACCGTTATTTCAAACGCCTGAAGAAACCGCTTTGCAGGCGGCAGAAAACGATGTGCATGTGATCGGCGTCAGTTCACTGGCTGCAGGACATAAAACACTGGTGCCGACATTGCGTGAAGAACTGAAGAAAATTGGCCGTGAAGATATTTTAGTTGTCGTAGGCGGAGTGATACCGGCACAGGATTATGATTTCTTGCGTAAAAATGGTGCAGCCGCCATCTTTGGACCTGGTACAGTGATTCCGGTGGCAGCCCAAAAAGTCATTGAAGAAATCTACAGACAACTGGGGTACGAGGAAGTGACGGATTGACAAACAGACAAAATGGAGCAGATGATTCAGCCATGCATGTCATGCGCGGTATCGAGTCGACACATGACGGGTTTATAGCCTCTTCACGTAAGCGCTTTGTTAAGAAAGCTTCTCCTGAAAAAGATCTGGAGTCTTTACGCACGGAAATCGAAAAAGGTTCCCGGCTTCATTTAGCAAAAGGCATCACGCTGCTTGAAAGTACGAAACAGAGTGATAAGAAACTTGGTCAGGAAGTACTGACGAAATTACTGCCAAAGACAGGAAACTGTATTCGCATCGGCATTACTGGTGTTCCGGGAGCAGGTAAGAGTACATTTATCGAAGCATTTGGATTGATGCTTGCGAATAGGGGCCATAAAGTCGCGGTTCTTGCGATCGATCCCAGTTCCACGCTGACAGGCGGCAGCATACTGGGTGATAAGACTCGGATGGAAGAGTTGGCACGCCATAACAATGCGTTTATCCGTCCATCGCCGTCCGCTGGTACGCTCGGCGGTGTGCATAAGAAAACCCGTGAAACAATGCTGCTCTGTGAAGCGGCGGGATATGATGTGATTCTTATTGAAACGGTCGGTGTCGGACAGGGAGAAACCATTGTCCGGGGCATGGTTGATTATTTCCTGCTGCTCGTTCTGACTGGTGCAGGGGATGAACTGCAAGGGATGAAAAAGGGCATCATGGAGCTGACAGACGGCGTTGTGGTTCATAAAAATGACGGCGGCAATATGCCGATGGTGAAAAAGACCGTACGTGAATATAAACGGATCCTTCATATGCTGCAGCCGGCTTCTCCGGGCTGGACTTCTACTGCCCAGCCGGTTTCTTCTATTGAACATACCGGATTGCAGGAAGTATGGGAAACTATTTTAGAGTTCCGGCAGGCTATGCAGGATAATAATTATTGGAATATGAGAAGACAGCTTCAAACGAAAGATTGGTTTCATTCGATGATAAAAGATCATCTAATCGATTCGTTTTTTGCGGAAGAAGGACGCAAGAATCAGGTAAAAGGGCTAGAACAGGAACTGCTTGACGGAAGCGTGACAGTTTCAGGAGCAATAGACCGATTGTTTCCTTCTTGATTCGGGGCTGTTTATGCTATGATTGAAGAAGATGGCCGGTTCATTGAGAAATGTGGCTGTGGCGATCAAAATTAATTATATTGAAAGGAGATACTATACATGACTATGAACTTTGATTTTTACATGAACGATATTACGAGCCAGGCGAGATCCGAGATGGAAGCGAGCGGCTATGAGCAATTGCAGACACCTGAACAAGTGGAGGAAGCTTTCAAACGTTCCGGAACGACACTAGTTATGGTGAACTCAGTGTGCGGCTGTGCAGGCGGAATCGCACGTCCGGCGGCAGCTCATGCAGTACATTATGACAAGCGTCCGGATCATCTGGTTACTGTGTTTGCAGGACAGGATAAAGAAGCAACTGCACAGGCGCGTATGCACTTTGGTGAAGACCACATTCCTTCTTCCCCGTCATTTGCATTGCTTAAAGATGGAGAACTTGTATCAGAAGTCGGCCGTTTTGAAATTGAAGGCCACGACCCGATGTCAGTTGTCGTAAATCTTCAGAGCCAATTTGAAGAGCACTGCGAAGAACTTTAATCGTTTTATCCAAATAAAAAAACAGTTCGCATGATTACCATGCGAACTGTCATTACATTAAAAGAGCATGCTGAGACCCATGAACAGGGTGGAAGCGACCATAGCGGCGACCATAATATAGACAATGACTTTTTGAACTTTTTTATTACTCATTCAACTAAACTCCTTACATGTTGAGATAGGTATAGCTTTATTTTAACAGAATTACGTACTTTTACAACTGGAATGGCCGTTCGGAGATTGAATTACTACTATCTGGGCAAAGGGGAAATGCCGCGTGAATAAAGTCGATCATATAGGGATTGCAGTAAAAAATATGGAAGAATCATTAGAATACTACATACATACACTCGGATTGGAAGTTATGGCGATCGAAGAAGTGGAAAGCCAGGGCGTTAAAGTCGCTTTCATTGACGCACATAATGTGAAGATCGAATTGCTGGAACCGATGTCCGAAGCCAGTCCGATTGCCAAATTTATTGAAAAACGCGGTGAAGGGGTTCACCATATTGCTTTTGGCGTCTCGGATATTCGTACGAGAATGCAAGAGTTGAAAGAAAAAGGGGTAAATCTGCTGCAGGATGAGCCGAAACCGGGAGCAGGCGGAGCGGAAGTCGCGTTTATGCATCCGAAATCATCTTATGGCGTGCTATATGAATTATGTGAAAAGACAAAGGGGGAATAAGAGATGGATATTTACGATAAAATTAATGAGCTGTATGACAAGAAACGTGAGATTGAGCTGGGCGGCGGAGACGAACGGATCATTAAACAGCATGAAAAAGGCAAACTTACAGCCCGCGAGCGGATTGAACTGTTAGTGGATGAAGGGTCTTTCGTAGAGTTAAATCCATTTGTTGTTCACCGGACAATCGACTTCGGCATGGACAAACAAGTTGGTCCCGGCGACGGTGTCGTAACAGGCTATGCAAAAATCCACGGCCGTCCAATTTACTTATTCTCTCAGGACTTCACTGTATTCGGCGGCGCGCTCGGAGAAATGCATGCGATGAAAATAGCGAATGTCATGGATCTGGCAGCAAAAAACGGGGCGCCTTTTATTGGGCTGAATGACTCGGGCGGTGCACGTATCCAGGAAGGCGTGCTGTCGCTGGACGGATACGGTGAGATTTTCTACCGCAACTCGATTTATTCAGGTGTAATTCCTCAGATTTCCGTCATTCTTGGACCGTGTGCAGGCGGCGCCGTCTATTCACCTGCGATTACAGATTTCGTCATTATGACGGACCAGACCAGCCAGATGTTCATTACCGGACCGAAAGTTATCGAAACGGTGACAGGTGAAAAAATCACTTCAGAGGGGCTCGGCGGAGCAAAAGTCCATAATACGATTAGCGGAAACGCGCATTTACGTGGAGCAAACGAGCATGAAGTATTGGATAAAGTCCGTGATCTGCTGTCTTATTTGCCGCAGAATAACACGGAAAAGACACCGATCCAGCCTTATGAAGAACAAAATGACTATCGCGAAGATTTAGCGGATGTAGTGCCATTCGAAACTATCCGGCCTTATGATGTGCGTAAAGTATTGGAGCATGTTGTCGATGAAGGGTCATTCTTTGAAATACAGCCGGAGTTCGCAAAAAACGCTGTTGTCGGCTATGCACGGATGAAAGGCGAAACAGTTGGATTCGTCTGTAATCAGCCGAAAGTAATGGCTGGCGGATTGGATATCGATTCCTCTGATAAAATTGCGCGTTTTATCCGCACTTGCGATTCATTCAATATTCCATTGATCACGTTTGAAGACGTAACGGGTTTCTTCCCTGGAATCAAACAGGAGCACGGAGGAATCATCCGTCATGGAGCAAAGATTCTTTATGCATATTCGGAAGCGACTGTTCCGAAAATCACATTAATTTTGCGTAAGGCATTTGGCGGTGCGTATGTAGCTTTGAACTCTAAATCAATCGGTGCAGACGTTGTTTATGCCTGGCCAAATGCAGAAGTTGCGGTAATGGGAGCAGAAGGCGCCGCGAACATTATCTTTGCACGGGATATTGCGAACAGTGACGATCCTGAAGCGATGCGCACAGCTAAAATTGAAGAATATCGTGAAAAGTTTGCAAATCCATACGTTGCTGCTTCCCATGGTATGATTGATGATGTAATCGATCCGCGTGAAACTCGTATTAAATTACTGCAGGCACTCGAAATGATGCGTAATAAACACGAAGATCGTCCAAAGAAAAAACACGGAAATATACCTCTATAAGTAAGGGAGTCTTTTTGGTGAATGAACAGCGATTGCTAAATGAATTTTTAGAATTAGTACAGATTGATTCTGAAACGAAGAATGAACGCCAGATTGCAGATGTATTGAAGAAGAAACTGGAAGCACTCGGTTTTGATGTAACAGAAGATGATACGAGCAAGAAAACAGGACACGGGGCAGGAAACTTGATTGCCAATTTGAAGGGATCAAATTCATCGGCAGACCCTATTTATTTCACTTGTCATATGGATACTGTCGTCCCTGGACGGCAAATTAAGCCTGTCGTAAAAGAAGACGGCTATATCTACAGTGACGGTTCAACCATTTTAGGTGCGGATGATAAAGCAGGAATCGCCGCTTTGCTGGAACTTGCGAAAATCCTTCAGGAACAGGGCAACAAACATGGAGATATTCAGTTCATTATTACAGCAGGCGAAGAAAGCGGTTTGGTCGGAGCGAGAGAAATGGATCCGAAGCTGTTGAAAGCTAAATATGGTTTCGCAGTCGACAGTGATGGAAAAGTAGGCGGCATCGTTACCGCGGCTCCTTACCAGTCGAAACTTTGGACGACAATCTATGGAAAGACAGCCCATGCCGGTGTGGCTCCTGAAAAAGGAATCTCCGCGATCACTCTCGCTGCGAAATCGATAGCGGGAATGAAGCTTGGACGGATCGATGACGAGACAACAGCTAATATCGGCAGATTTGAAGGCGGTAAAGCGACAAATATCGTTTGCGAGGAAGCGTTCATTCTTTCAGAAGTGCGCTCGATCAATCCTGATAAAATGCAGCAGCAAATCGATCTGATGACAGAAAAATTTGCGTCTACTACAAGTACACTCGGCGGTAGAGCGGAGACGAAAACAGAGCTGATGTACCCCGGTTTTAATTTATCCGAAGATGAGCAGGTCGTGCAAGTTGCGATGGAAGCTATTCGAACTGTCGGACGCGAGCCGAACATTATGACGAGCGGCGGCGGAAGCGATGGAAATGTATTTAACGGTATGGGAGTCCCGACTGTTACTTTATCTGTCGGATATGAAGAAATTCATACCAAAAATGAACGTATGCCTGTCGAAGAACTGAATAAGTTGGCAGAATTATTACTGGAGATCGTACAGCAGACATCTAAGAAAGCTGACTGATCCTTCAAACCCACTGTATGAAAGAAGGGGCAACTATGCAAACTGTTATTGTGCGGACTGGAAATGAAGAATATGCGCTGCCTGTAGAATCAGTTGTTTCCATAGAGAAACTTGAATACATCACGCCGATTCCCCATCTGCCTGAATACTTACTTGGTCTGATGAAGGCACGAGGAGAATTGGTGCCAATTTTAGATTTCAGTCAAATTCTATATCATAAACCTACTCCGCGGGACGAAGAATCACATGTCGTGGTGTTAACGACGAATCAGCTGGAAGTCGGGCTGCTAGTACTAGACGCAAAAGAAATTTTGGAGCTGCCGGAAGAAAAACTAACTTCTACTGCGCTGAAAGCCTATTCCAAGACGCCTTATTTCACTACAGTCGCAAATCTGGAAGACCGAGTGATTACGGTTATCGACCCGGATATTTTGGCAACTTCACTTTCAGGCATGGATGAAATTTCGGCTTATATGAAAGAACAGCGCCAGTCAGCAGAATAAGATCAAGATCAGCAAGATGATGAATACATTCAGCAAGTGACATAGACTTTGAAAAAGTGGCAGGCTGAAGCTGGTTTGCCATTTTTTTCTGTTGATTCAGCCGCTCGATAAATTAAAGAAAGAATGGTGTATATATGATGGAACTCACTTCAGCGAGTCCGCGAGTCATCATGCATCTTGATATGAACAGTTTTTTCGCTTCAGTCGAACAAGTGGCTGATCCAAAATTAAAAGGAATTCCACTTGCTGTAGCAGGTAATCCAAAAGAACGACGAGGCATTCTTGTTACTTGTTCTTATGAGGCAAGGGCATATGGAGTTTATACTACGATGACTGTAGGGGAAGCGAAACGGCTCTGTCCTCAACTGACAATTGTGCCGCCCCGTCATGAGCTTTACCGCCAAATGTCTGATTCGGTGTTTGAAATTCTGCGCAGCTACACAGAATGGGTCGAGCCTGTATCTATAGATGAAGCCTATATCGACACGACGGAGATCGGCGGGCTGACAAATGCCTTTGATTTGGCATCAGAAATACAGCTGCGGATTTTGAGAGAACTGGATCTGCCGTGCTCCATCGGAATCGCGCCCAATAAATTCCTGGCCAAAACCGCTTCTGATATGAAAAAACCGATGGGCATTACCATTTTGCGCAAGCGGCAGGTTCCGGAGATTCTGTGGCCGCTGCCGGTCATTGAAATGCACGGCATCGGCAAACGAACGGAAGAGAAATTGCAGAATGCAGGCATTAAAACTATTGGAGATCTGGCAGCAGCAGAGAAAATTACAATTGAAGGTTTATTGGGGAAGAATGGTGTTCGCCTGCAGAAACGTGCCCACGGAATCGACACACGTCCAATTGATCCTGAAAGTGCGGATGAGCGCAAAAGTATCGGTAGTTCCACTACTCTGCCGATTGATCTGACAGAACTTGATGAGTGTATCCCGATTTTTGAACGTTTGGCGGTGAAAGTAGCAAAGCGGCTGGAGGCCAAATCGCTAGCGGGTGTGACTATTACGATACAGATTCGCTATTCGGACTGGCAAAATACATCAAGAAGCCGAACGGTTCATCAAGCGGTCTATGCAGCGGATGATATTACCGCCGTCGCGTTGGAGCTATTTATAAGACACTGGAACAATGAACCTGTCAGGCTGCTGGGTGTAACAGTCGGAAACGTAATCGAACGGCATGAAATGGTTGAGCAGCTGACATTTGATAATTACGAACAGCTGGAAAAAGAATTTCAGATGGATCAGCTTGTTTCAAATCTGACTGAACGTTTCGGTGATGGGGTTATTAAAAAAGGATGGTCAAATAAGTAGGAAGGAGAGAGAATGATGGATATTGAATTTTTAGGCACTGGAGCTGGCATGCCGTCAAAACAGCGCAATACATCTGCTCTTGTGTTGGATCTGACGGATGAAAACAGAGAAAACTGGCTGTTTGACTGCGGTGAAGCAACACAGCATCAACTCTTGCACAGTCACATCAAACCGCGTAAAATCACGAAAATTTTCATTACTCATCTGCACGGTGACCATATTTTCGGCTTGCCGGGGTTTCTCAGTTCCCGCGCATTTCTGGGAGGGGTGGACCCTGTTGATCTATACGGGCCTGCCGGCTTGAAAGAATGGCTGGAGCATACGTATAAAGTGACAGGAACGCATCTTCCTTACAAGCTGAATATCCATGAAGTAACAGATGGCCTGTTGTTGGAAAGCAATGAATTCAGAGTATATGCGAAAGAGGTTCAGCACGTCGTCAGGAGCTTTGGCTATCGAATTGAACAGAAAGATTTGCCCGGCACTCTGCTGATCGACAAGGCTGTTGAGAAAGGTGTGCCAAAGGGTCCGCTGCTGCAAAAGCTGAAGGATGGACATGATATCCTATTGGAAAACGGCATTACAGTTTACAGCAAGAATGTTACAACTGAACGAAAAAAAGGGTTCATCATTACGGTGATTGGCGACACATCTTACTGTGAAGCTGCTGTTGAACTGGCTGACTGTGCAGACATTCTTATTCACGAAGCGACTTTTACGAATGAATACGCAAAAGGCGCAAAAGAGTTCGGACATTCCACTATTGTGGAGGCGGCAACGATTGCCAAACGAGCACATGTTAAAAATTTGATTGTCAATCATATCAGTGCACGTTTCCTGCCGGGGGAGATGCCGGAATTTCTGGCGGAAGGGGAAGCGGTATTTCCACATCTATCGATTGCAGAAGACTTTATGCGCTTTCAATGGAAAAATAATGAGTTGACTTGTCTGACTAAAAAATAAGCAGCCTAGCCCTGAATCAAGGGACTGGCTGCTTATTTTTTCATTAAGATAATACACCTAATTCACGTGATCTCGCTTCTGCACTCTTGATACAGTCTGCGATCACCGATTTAAAGTCGTGACTTTCCAATGCCTGCAATCCGGCTGCCGTCGTGCCTCCGGGACTTGTCACATTCATGCGCAGAGTACTCGGTTCTTCACCAGTAGTTTTCAACATGGCTGCAGCCCCTTCAAGCGTCTGCAAAATCAATTCGCGTGCAACAGCCGCCTGCAGACCTTGTGCAGCAGCCGCTTCTTCAAGCGCTTCGACCAAATAATAAATATAGGCCGGGCCGCTGCCGGAAAGTGCTGTGACGATGTGGAGTTCGTCTTCATCCACCACTTTTACAATACCGATCGCACCCAGCAGGTTCAAAATCGACTGCTGCATCTCTAGTGAGACTTCTTCATTGAATGCGATTCCACTTGCTGATTTACCGATGGTTGCGGAAGTGTTTGGCATGGACCGGGCAATCGGCCGTTTCCCAAGACCCTTTTCAAAAGTATCGATTGAAGTACCGGCTATAACAGAAAGAATAGCTGTGTTTTCTGTAAGCAACGGCCGGATATCCTGCATAACCTGCTGAATATCTTTCGGTTTAGTTGCCAATACCACTAAGTCGATTTCTTTCATGAATGAACGGTCTTCACAAACTTTCGTAATGCCGTATCGTGATTCTAAATGACAAAGTCTGTCAGAGTCTGAACGATTCATGACGTAAACTTGTTTTCCAGGCAGTACTTCCTGTTCCACAATGCCGGCGATAATTGCTTCCGCCATCGATCCGGCTCCTACAAATAAAATCTTTTCCATCTCTATCCATCCTTACTGCTCGTTCATTTTTAATTTCACTGAATTATGTCATGTACGTAACTGAATGTCAAACAGGCAGGACGTTCTGTCAGCCTTGGGCAAACAGATAGATGATAAATATAACAATCAGGACACCAATTGAAACGAGCGCCACTTTTATGAAACTGATTGGATAATTGCCTGATACTTTTCCTGACTGTCCATTGACGATAAACTGATATACTTTTTGATTGAATTGGAAGGAAGAGATCCATAAAGGAAGCAGCAAATGTTTATAGGTAATGTCTGAGTAATCAGTAGAAACATTGACTACTTCCACAATATCGCCCGCTACGCTGCCTTCAATTCCGCTGACAATCCGCTGTTCCATATAGTTCTGTGCTTTTTTAAATCCTTGCTGCAAGGAGACCGAATAGCGCTCCGCTAAAAAGCCGGACATATATTCCGTTTTATAATCAGTTAATGCGTCCAGCTGAAAAGGCTGCACTTTTTGCAGCAGCTTTGCATCCACAGTAGTCGACGCTTTGATTAATACGTCATCAAAAAACTTTCGGTAATTACCGCTTTGCTGGTGCCATCGGATTTTCCGGACTTGTTCCGTTACGGTTTTAGGTTTGCCGTCTTCATATATGGTACGTGTTTCAGTTACATAATAATAGTTTCCTACCCGGACGACATAATGAGAAAAGGTCTTGCTGTCATACGTCCAATAGGGCAGGTAGGCGCCTGAAATTTTATTCAGACGGTAGGTTTGTTTTAATTTCGAAGGTGCAAAGAAATGCCCCTTGATCCAATCCCGGAATTTCGCATGCGCTTCTTCTTTGGAAACATGGAAAGGAATGACTAGTCCCGGTGCAATGCCTGCATCATGTTCGGTCACAGCGATATGCGAGGAGCCGCAAAATGAACAGAAATCTGCCACAACATTTGCGTCAAGGACGGATTCCGCCCCGCAGTTACTGCAGGAAAATACTCGTACATCATCTTTCCATAAATGGTTCAGATCGGTGCCGGCTTTTTCGAAGTCCAGTTCGACATTCTGATCAAATGTGGCTTCAATCGGGATTTCGTGACTGCAGAAAGGGCACTTTAAACTGCCTGAAGCAGGATCAAACTCCGTATTGCCGCCGCATGAAGGACATTTAATATTTTCTGTGTCTTCTTTTAAAGCAGTTTGCTGGTCATCAAATGAAGTCACGATTCATCCCTCACTTTACGTCTAACGTTTCTCCGCAATCTGCACAAAACTTTGCATTCGGCAGATTGGCGTGCGAACATTTCGGACAAATTTTTTCTTTAATTTGTGCAGTGCCGCATATACTGCAGAATTTAGCGTCTTTCGGAAGGGGTGCTTGGCAACTGATGCATGGCACTTTTTCTGTTTCCGCAGACTTGCCGCACTGACCGCAAAACTTGGCGTCAGTATTTAACGTCGCCTGACAATGTGGGCAGCTCTTTGTTGGTGCCGCCGGCTGTGCAGGCTGGTTATTCGGATTCATGGCATTGGCCATTACCTGACCCATTGAGACACCGGCACCCATGCCCATCCCTGCTCCTGCCAACCCGCCGCCTGAGTCATTTTTTGCTATATCCCGGATCGCTTCAGCAGCCTGGTATTGCTGATACTGCTGCATATTGCCGAGTACGCCCATCGTTGTCCGTTTATCCATTGCCTCCTCGACTTCTTTTGGAAGCGAGAGATTTTCTATATAAAGCCCGGTGATCTCGAATCCGAATGAAGCGAATTTCGGACTCATCTTCTGTTTGCCCTGCACACTTAATTCGTCGTAATGCATCGCAAGATCAAGAGCCGGAATTTGAGACTCTGCAAATAAGTCAGACAGCCCCGAAATGATCATTTTTTTCAAATGGCCTTCCACTGAATTGGTATCATATGAACTGTTCGTTCCAAAAAGCTCACGCAGGAACACGACCGGATCGGATACGCGGTACGAATAGATTCCATAACCGCGAAGACGGATCATTCCAAAATCCTGATCGCGCATCATGATCGGATTGGAAGTGCCCCATTTTTGATCGATGAACTGTTTTGTATTGATGAAATAGACTTCCGCTTTAAAAGGTGAATCAAAACCATATTTCCAAGACTTTAATTTTGTCAAAATTGGCATATTTTGTGTATAAAGAATATGGCGGCCGGGACCGAATACATCTGCCAGTTCGCCTTCATTGACCATGATTGCGACCTGTGATTCTCTGACTGTCAGTTCGGCTCCCATTTTGATCTCGTTATTATGAACAGGGAATTGATAGACTAGCGTATTGGCATCCTGATTCTGCCATTCTATTACTTCGATAAATTGGTTTTTGAAAAAATTAAAAATACCCATTACTATCCCTCCATATAGTCAATGTATTGCATAAATCGCTATTTCTTGTAGTATAACATACGGCGGTTAACGATTTAGGTTTCATTTCTGTGTGAATTATTTAACAAAATGGAGGAACGATGCGTGACGCCTTCATTAAAAGAGAGTACAATAGACTGAACAGTCATTCATTTATTAGGAGGAAATTGCATGATAGAAAAAATAATTACACCTACACCTTTTGCGGTAGGGGATGTCAATTGCTTTTTATTGAAAGGCGATGCGCTGACGTTGGTTGATGCAGCAACAAAAACACCGGAGGCGCATGAAGTGCTGCGTCTGAAACTGAAAGAGCTCGGCTATACATTCAGTGATATTGAGCAAGTATTCGTTACACATCACCACCCCGATCATTGCGGCTGGATTGAAGCGTTCGACCGTGCAGAAATACTCGGCCATCCTTATTTGAATTACTGGCTGTCGCGTGATCAGGAATTTCTGGATCGGCATGATCGTTTTTACGAACAGAATCTTCATGAAGAAGGTGTCCCTGAAGAGTATTTGAAATGGGTGAAACGTTTCCGTCGTTCAGTCGACTTGATGGGCAATCGTCCGGTTGACCGGATAATGGGCGAGGGAGATGATCTGCCGGGTCATCCTGGCTGGAAAGTGCAGGAATCTCTCGGTCATGCACAAAGCCATCTGTCCTTATTTAATGAAAAAGAAGGCATTTTACTCGGCGGAGATCTGTTATTGGAGAAAGTTTCATCGAATCCGCTGATAGAACCGCCGTTTGAGAAAGAGCAGGGACGTCCTAAAGCTTTACTTCAATATAATGCATCACTTTCCCGGCTGTTAGATCTGCCGGTCAACATTGTTTATGGGGGACATGGCGGAGAAGTGCTGAACGCTCATTCGTTAATCAAAGAACGTCTTCAAAAACAGGAGGACCGTGCGATGAAAGTTCTGGGTATGCTGAAAGAGCAGCCGCATACTGTTTTTGAGCTGACTAAACGTCTATTCCCGGCAGTCTATGAAAAAGAACTAGGACTGACATTGTCTGAAACGATCGGCCAGCTGGATTATTTAGTCGATAAAGAACTCATTGATGAAATATTGGATGACAACGGAGTTCATCAGTATGCCGTCAGATAAGGTCATTTTGATCACGGGTGCGACGAGCGGTGTCGGTTTTGCATTGGCGAAACGGCTTGCCGGTGTGCCGGGTTTGCATATTATGGTAACCGGACGTAATGCACAGGCGCTTGAGAATCTTAAAATGCTTGGTGTCGAAGGGTTTTGTGCAGATCTTCGGGATGTGGAGCAGCTGAATTGGCTCGTATCACGTATTGGTAAACCAGACGTGGTTGTTTTTTCCGCTGGAGTGGGGAAATTTAATTTAGCCCACGAGGTTTCAGATGGAGAAATGGAAGCGATGCTAGAGACGAATGTACTCGTTCCGATGCAGCTGACGAAACGACTTCTGCCTGCCATGATGGCACGCAGAAGCGGACAGTTATTATTCGTTGGCTCACAGGCGGGAAAGGTGGCTACCCCTAAAACGTCTGTGTATGCTGCGACAAAGCATGCATTAATCGGCTATACGAATGCACTGCGGATGGAAGCAGCGCCTTATCAGATTGATGTTTCCGTAATTCATCCGGGACCGATTGACACGCCGTTCATCGATTCAGCGGATCTAACAGGCAGTTATAAGCAGGCACTCGGGACCCGGCTGCTGTCGGTGGAAAGTGTTGTGCACTCTATTATGGAGTTGATCAGTCAGCCGAAACGGGAAGTGAATCTGCCTAAAATCATGGGTCTGACGAGTAAGTTATATGCCCTCGCTCCTGCAGCAGTGGAACGTCTCGGCCGGTCTTTCTTTTATAAGAAGTAAAATTATATAGATACTATCTCTGGCTTACTTGGTATTTACGAGTAAGCTTTTTATGATCGATAATAATATTATGTAAACTAGAATAGTATTTGAATATTCAGCTATCGATGGTATACTAATTGTGAAGAAGTTCACATGTTTGACATATACTAGTTTTACTCACTCGGAAATTCCGTTCCGTTTTATCCGCGTCCCTACACCTTGATCAGCAGACTTTTGAGTGGAATCAATGAGTGAACATTTCAGAAGTCAGAATGAGTCAGAAGGGATGGGATTCTATGTTGGCGAAAGAGCACGGACAAAATATTTGGAAGTATGCTTTTGCAAGTGTGGCGGTTACGGTCAGTTCGCTTGGATTCGGGCGCATGTCGTACGGTATTGTGATGCCGTTCATGAAAGAGAATCTGCAAATGTCCTACAAACAGGCAGGGATGCTTGCAACAACTATTTCAATCGGTTATTTGCTGATGGTTATTTTCGTGGGGCTGCTGGCTGCGAAATATGGTGCGAAAAAGTTGGTGATTTTCGGAACTGGCCTGGTCACATTCGGTTTGTTCATGCTGTCTGCAGCCGGAAGCTACGGACTGACACTTACCGCCATGTTTCTGCTGGGTATCGGAACTGCTTTCACCTATACGCCGTTAATTACCATATTGGTCGGCTGGTATCCGAGGAAAAGAGGAATGCTGATTGGATTTCTAGTCAGCGGAATGGGGCTTGGCACGTTACTGTCCAGTGCGCTGATTCCATTTTTCACTGCCTGGTTTGGTGTCTCCGGCTGGCGCTATCTTTGGTTTTTCTACGGAACTCTATCCATTATTTCCATCATTATCGCAGTAATAATTCTACGCGATCCTCCTCTCCCGCTGCTGAAGAAAGAGCAGCAGAAGAGGACGTTCTGGACACGTGTGTATTTAAATAAACGAGTGCTGCGAGTCGCTTTCATATATGGTCTTGTGGGGTTTGCCTATTTGATTCCGCAAAGTTTTTTGTTCAGTTATATACTGGAAGTCGGCCTGACAAAATTCCAGGCAGGACAGATCATGGCTGTCTGCGGTGTCATGTCTATTTTCAGCGGTCCATTATGGGGAGGCGTTTCGGACCGCATCGGAAGAAAATCGGCGTTGCTTTCTACTCTTGGAATTGGAGCTGTATCTCTGATTATTCCCGTTCTGTTTCCGGTCTATTCCGGTCTGATCGTCAGTCAATTCCTATGGGGAATGACCATTGTCGGCATGCTGTCACTCTGCCAGGCATTGTCTACGGAGCAGGTACATCCGACATATGCGCCGGTAGCACTCGGCTATGTAACATTTTTCTTCGCGGCAGGACAGTTGCTCGGTCCGGGAATCGGCGGCTGGCTGATTGATCATTTTCAGCAAATTCCGCTTACGCTGGTTATATGCAGCCTGTTACTCGCGCTGGCATTCCTGCTATCTTTCCGGATTAAAGAGCATGCAGTGGATGTTGATGTCACTGAATTCGAAGCAAAACCGGTGCTATCATCTTTCAGGATAGAAGAGCAGTGAGCAATTTTATTGATTGGAATTTGCCTTACGTTGTGAGCCAGCTGAATGTATGAAATTTTGCTTTTTTGCAGACTGCGTATTTAGTTGATGTTGTTTCGTTGCTCTACTTTTCAGGTAGTTTGAAATAGGTGTGTGTTTGCAGTTTGAATCCGCTTCGGCGCTGGGGGATTGCCTTACGCTATGAGCCAGCTGGCAAAGACCACGCCAGTTGTCTCACAGCAACGGCTAACCCCGCAGTTGCGCCTTCGCTGGTATAGGGAAAGTATAACATGCTGCTTTTTTGCTGGGTTCGAATGGAGTTAGTGTGGTTTCGCTTGACTTTGCAAACACATTGATTACAAAAGTCTAAGACTTTACAGGATGATAAGTAATGCATGAAACACCCCACTTTTTGTAATAATATCAAATAGTATGCTCATACTGCTTGCTCACACAAAACGTATTGAAACACCAGCCAGTGTACCTTCGTTCCAGGCAACCTAAATCCGCCGACAAGGCCTTAATTTCTGCAAAAACCACAGAAATACGGCAAAGCGAACCCTTCGCTGTTCGCTTGGCTCACCGAGGGCACTCCGGAACGCATCCGCCTGGAACGCAGGGGAACTGTATCTCTCCACGTACCCATCCTGCACTTCGTAAACCATAAAAAACTTCACCGCAAAAAACGCAAGCAGAATAAGGACAAATCCAAATTCCATTTGAATATGTCCGAGATGAAATCTTGTATTCCTGGGGAATAAAAGGTAAAAACGCGACTTGCAATGCGAAATCCCTGATAGATTGAAATAGTCCGAACTATATTTAGAACGCTGGGTCTCCCCACAAGGATATTCAGCTTTTTTCATTGGATTTTGACAATCCTTTCAAAACGACTTAATGTTAGAATGAATGATATAATGAAAAAATCTTATATAAATATTGTCATACTGAATGCAGAATGTACGCACAGTTATTGATGGAGGGATTTTGAAGTGAAAATGGACACGAAACTACAAAAAGAAGCAATGAAAGTATTGAAAGAAACGAGCCGTACTTTCTTTATACCAATCAAACTCCTTGAACCAAACGTAAGAGAGGCCGTAGCATCAGCTTATTTATGCATGCGTGCGATCGACGAGATAGAAGACCATGAAAAAATTGAATCAGCAGACAAAATTGTATTGCTTAATGAAACCTGTACGATACTTGAAAATAAAATTACGGAGAACGCACCGATTCAACCTGCGCTTGATGAACTGTATTCGCCATATCGCTCGCTGCTGCCCGAGGTCACTCTTCGTCTGGCTGACTGGGTGGAGTTTTGTCCCGAAACTGTAGCTGATAAAGTGCTTGAATCGACTGCGATTATGGGCAGAGGTATGGCGAAATGGGCAGAGAAAGACTGGATAGTCAAAACCCGTGAAGATTTAGACGATTATACGTATTACGTTGCTGGCTTAGTGGGCGTCATGCTGACAGATATCTGGCGCTGGTATGACGGCACGGAAACAGACAGGGACCTGGCGATTGGATTCGGCCGCGGTCTGCAGTCCGTCAACATCCTCCGTAACTATAAAGAAGATGCGGAACGCGATGTGGATTTCTTCCCGAATGACTGGAAGCTGCCGCAAATGTTCAGCTATGCGGAAGAAAATCTCGAACTGGCAGACAAGTATATTACAGACATTAAGACAAAAACGATACTAAACTTCTGTAAAATCCCTCTCGCTTTAGCACATAGTACATTAGATGCATTGAAAGAAGGACGGGAGAAAATGTCGCGCACGGAAGTAGTGGCAGTTGTCAATAAAGCGATGAGGTCCAAATAGAGTTACCCGATTCGGCAGAATGGAGGATGGCGATGTTTGATTTACTCATTATCATGTTTGAGCGGGTCGGAATGATCATCGCTGTCGCTTTCATTTTGACGCGGTTTCGATTTTTTCAAAACATGGTCCATCAGGATTTACTGGATCGCAGACAGGAAATGACTGCGATTCTCTTTTTTGGTCTGTTCGGTATTTTTGGCACCTATTTCGGTGTTGCACTGGATATGCAGACACTTCATTTCAAAAACATGTCACTTGAACTGACAACGGATGAAGCGATCGCCAACTCCCGAGTAATCGGAGTGGTAGTGGCTGGTCTTCTCGGCGGCTACAGGTTCGGGATCGGTGCAGGGTTGATTGCTGGAATTCACCGTATGTCATTAGGCGGATTCACGGCGATTTCCTGTGGTATTTCTACCATTATCTCTGGTATTCTGGCGGGCTATTTCTATAAAAAGGGCAAGCATACAAGTCCGTTTACCGCATTTTTGATCGGTGCATTTGCCGAAACAGTCCAAATGCTTCTTATTCTACTTTTGGCAGATCCATTTCCGAAAGCGCTTGCATTAGTGCAGGCAATCGGTCTGCCGATGATTTTGGCAAACGGAATCGGCACTGCGCTGTTTATACTGATTGCCTATAACGTCATTAGTGATCAAGAGAAAGTTACGGCGCTGCAGGCGCAGAAAACCCTGCGTATTGCAGATCAGACACTAGGTTATTTACGGACGGGAATGAATAAAAAGACGGCTTCTGCAGTCTGTAAGATTTTGCTTGATGAACTGGGTCCCGGCGCAGTTGCAATGACGGATAAGACAGATATTCTGGCATTCGTCGGTAATGAAAAAGGAGATGCAAATGGCCCTATTCAGACAGATATTACGCGTCAAGTTATACAAAATGGCGAATTAATTGTAGCAGATCAATTGGAACAGCATAATAATTCACGCAGCTCCAAATTTGGTGCGGTCGTTGTTGCGCCGCTGAAGACACGCAATGAAACGGTCGGTACACTGAAACTGTATTATCCTTCACGCAAAGCAATAACTGATGTCACTACCGAACTCATCGCTGGCTTAGCAGAGTTGCTTAGCAACCAGTTGGAAATTGCTGAAGCAGATCATGCCTACCAACTGGCGAAGGAAGCAGAAATCCAGGCGCTGCAGGCACAGATCAGTCCGCATTTCCTGTTTAATTCCATGAATATCATTATTTCATTGATTCGTACTAATCCCGATGAAGCCAGAAAACTGTTGTCTTCCTTATCGTATTTTCTGCGGCAGAACCTGGAAGGAACGACGGCGAAGATGGTCACGTTGCAGCAGGAGCTCACACATGTGGAGGCCTATCTGCAGATTGAAGAAGCGCGTTTCATTGATAAACTGAAGGTTTGTATCGATGCGGACCCTTCCATTATGCAGGAGAAGATACCGCCATTGACACTTCAGCCGCTTGTCGAGAATGCGATTACGCACGGTATTAAAGATATGGACCATAATTCAATCGTGCATATTGCGATTGAAGATACTGTAAATGGAATTTGTATTACAGTAGAAGATAATGGTAAGGGTATTGAACAGGAGCGGCTGAATATACTGGGGACTGAACAAGTATATTCAGAAAAGGGAACCGGACTTGGGCTGTTCAATGTAAACCGCCGTTTAATCATGTCATTCGGCACAGAGTCGGGTCTGGCAATCGTAAGTGTGCCGAATGAAGGAACGAGAATTTCGTTTCGAATTCCGAAATCAGAGGTGAGCATGCAGAATGAATGAGTTAATTAGTGCATTGGTTGTGGACGATGAGCGCTATGCTCGAGAGGAATTGATTTTTCTGCTTGAGCAGTTTGAGCGAGTGAAAATTGTCGGAGAAGCTGATTCCGGAGAAACGGCGATAATCAAAGCGATGCAGCTCCAGCCGGATATCGTATTTCTGGATATCGAGATGCCGAAAGTGGATGGCATGGAAGTTGCCAAATCATTAAGTGCACTGAAAAAAGTCCCTTATATCATCTTTGCGACAGCTTATCCTCAATTTGCGGCAGAAGCTTTCCGTATACATGCGTTTGATTACTTATTGAAGCCGTATGATGAAGAGCAATTACGTCAGACAGTTGGACGGGTGGGGGAGGCTTTATTTCCAGCGAAAATTGCAGAACTGCCAAAACGCTTCGATAGGTTGCCTGTTGAAACGGAAGGAGAAATCCATTACATCGCGGTGCATGATATTTTGTATGTGCACCGCGAAGAGAAGTGGACAAAAATTGTGACGTTCAGCCGGGATTATGAAACGAAAATGACATTAAAAGAATTAGAGAGCAGACTGATCCCTTCCTCTTTTTTTCGTATCCATAAAAGTATTATAGTGAATCTCGAACATGTTATTCGGTTGACACCCTGGTTTAACGGGGCTTATCAGCTGGAGCTGGACCGCCGCGATGAAAATCTTCCGGTTAGTCGAAATTATGTTAAAGAACTGAGACAACGACTGGAAGGATAAGAAGCTTGCATGTTAATCCCTCTCCAGTGCATCTTACTCTCTTATTCTGACATGTTATGAAAAAACGTCATCAGCATCCCCTCTATCTTATATACTCGATGTAAGCGTTATCATTACGAGGAGGGGAAATTGCTATGATTACTTTTTTATTTTCTATTGTTCTATTAATTGTCGGGTATTTTACTTACGGTAAGTACATCGAGAAGATGTTCGGCGTGAAAGAGGAACGCGCAACTCCTGCATATACGAGCGGGGACGGAGTCGACTACGTGCCGATGAGCACAAAAAAGAACTCCTTAATTCAGCTCTTGAATATTGCGGGTGTCGGACCGATCTTCGGGCCGATCATGGGAGCTTTATATGGGCCTATCGCTTTTCTTTGGATCGTTATAGGCGCTATTTTCGCAGGCGCCGTGCATGACTACTTGACGGGAATGATCTCCATCCGAAACCGTGGTGCGCATTTGCCCGAACTCGCTGGAAAGTTTCTCGGTAAAGTCATGAAGCATATCGTTAACGTATTTGCACTTCTTTTATTGGTTTTAGTCGGGACGGTTTTTGTATCCGCTCCTGCGGGACTACTTTATAACTTAATGAACGGCTGGATGGCAATGGGCATCATTGTAACATTGATTTTCGCTTATTATATTTTGGCGACATTGCTGCCGATTGATAAGATTATCGGACGTTTTTATCCAATCTTCGGTGCTTTGCTGATTATCAGTGCACTCGGAGTAGGAGGGATGATGTTAGTGAAAGGTGCACCGATTCCCGAATTATCATTCGCGAATATGCATCCAGATAATCTGCCGATCTTCCCATTATTATTCTTGACGATTTCATGCGGTGCTTTGTCCGGTTTCCATGCGACACAGTCACCTATTATCTCACGTACGACACAGAAGGAAAGTCAAGGACGTAAAATTTTCTACGGAATGATGATTGCTGAGGCAATCGTCGCAATGATCTGGGCGGCTGCAGGTATGGCGTTATTTAACGGTCCGGTTGGCCTGAATGAACTGCTTGCTGCAGGAGGACCTGCACTGATCGTTAGTGAAGCATCTACGTTAATGCTTGGTGCTGTCGGCGGAACGCTCGCTATTCTTGGTGTTATCATTTTGCCGATCACTTCAGGCGATACAGCATTCCGAAGTGCACGAATGATTATTGCAGACTATATTAAATATCCGCAAGTAAAAATACTAAACCGTCTGTGGATTGCAATCCCAATGTTCGTCATCTCCATTGTGCTGACTCAGGTAGACTTCGATATCTTATGGAGATACTTCTCATGGGCGAACCAGTCGACAGCCGTAATTGCACTGTTTGTGGGGGCGATGTATCTGTTCATTGCAGGTAAGAATTACTGGGTTGCACTGATTCCCGGAACGTTCATGCTGATGGCGACGACCACCTATATCCTGAACGCGGCCATTGGATTTGGATTGCCGATGAATGTTTCGTATATAGGTGCCTCTGTCATCTCGATCTTCTTAGTGGCCTTGTTCTTCTACTCCGCTGTGAAAGCTCGTGCTGCACAGATTCCGTTAGAAGAAGACATTAGCGGATGGAGAGCTACCGCGGCCGAATAAATGATTTGTCATCAGCCTGCTGAACGCAATAATTCAGCAGGCTTTTCTATGCCTGCAGTCCAAAAGTTGAGTATGTAAAGCCTTTGTTTATATGATAGACTGAGTACATCATTACTACTAATTACAATATTTATTACTTACTTCTCTAAAAGTAACTAAATACTTTAAAAGTGTATTAATACACTTTTGGTGTAAAAGGGGTGCTTAGGTGAATAAACAGACCGTGATTGATTTAATACTTCCACGATTGAAGTTGGTTCGTACGGAAATGAATTATACGCAGGATCAGATGGCGAAGATATTGGGGATTTCAAAGAAGACGCTTGTCCAATTGGAGAAAGGCCGCCAAGAGCTGAGCTGGACGGTTGCGGCTGCGGTTTGTGCGCTGTTCCGGGAAAGTTCGTTATTGCGGTCAGTCATGGGGGATGATCCGGTAGAATTGGCGGAGATTGCTGTGCATCCGGTGATTCATTCACGCGAGATCGGCTCTGCAGCTGCGGTTAATTGGTGGACGGAAGTCGGTCAGTGGCAGCAATATCGTCTGCAGCAGCATACTGCAGGAGGACATTACCGGATTATCGAAGCTGGAGGAAAACGTCTTTTCATTACGGGGGATAAAGAAATAGCATTGGCTGAATTTAAAAGATATATGGATATAGTGATGTGAAGATGGAAATATAATGATTTTATTGGTATATGAAAATAGTATAAATGTGTTATAAAGATAACAAACCTGGCCGCATATTTATGCAGTCGGGTTTTCAATTGTAAAGCTGAATTTTTGTGCTGTGGCAAATACACCGTTTTTGAATGTTCGTTCTTCAAAGTATACTTGATCTTCTGAATCTACCAGCAGGACTGTCGTGCAACGGGTGCCGTATTCTTTTGAAGCGATGAATATGGAAGACAGCATACTTTCCAGTTCTCCTCCGACACCTGTGTCCGGCAATTGCTCAGATGGAAACCTTTCTGCGCGCTGCATCATATTAAATAAAACATCTACATCAATTTCATTTGTGCTTTCTGCATAATCGCATAGAAGTTTTTTTACCGCTTCCGTTTTCGGCCACGGCGTATTCATGAAGGCGTTGCTCAGACCATGTGTGCCGTTTTTTAGGTGTTCGGTTTTCTGTTCGATGTTGGAGTAATAGTATAGTTCTTCACTGGATCCCACCAGCACATTGAACCCGCTGTATTCATTTTTGCTGTTATGTAATTGTTCGAGGAAGTCCTCAGGTGTTTCATTCGATTGGAGATAGGAAGAGACGATATGCCCCCGTGACTGCCCGCCGGTTTCAGGAAGAGAGAAATCACGGTGATTTGTCAGGGCTGCGATCTTTCCCTGCTTATTGATGCCGAGCCATGTGCCCATTTGCTCTAGATCGCGTCCTGCCAGGATATCAGGATAATCCGACCAGAAATCTGCAGGGGTAGTCGGCCGGTTGTATGCTTCGTCGCGGTTTGCCATCATAATAAGTTTATATTTGGGGTGTTTTTGTAATTGAAAAGCCAATAAACACATGGTTCTCAGCCTCCGTGTTGTGTATTTTTGGTTAGTGTACCATGAGCCTTCTTGTTTGGCGAGTTGTGCCAGGCTGTTTCTAATTATAAAGCAATTAATGCAAATTATTACTTGGTTTGTTTGTTATTAATCAAACAAGTGTTAGATGTGTTTGTATTTCTTGTTGACGTTTCCTCATAAGAAGTTTAATATAACAGATATAAAGTAAACGATTATATACTTTGTTTGCTTTAATTCAAATATTAAATGGATGTGTTTGTATATGGAGCTATCAGCGCTTTTTTGGAATTCTTCTTTATCTGAGATGAAGAAAGGCTATATCGAACAGGAGGATACTTATATTTGTCTGCTGTGCGGTACGAAAACAGAAAAAGGAATTATTTATCCTTATGAGAATATGTTTTATGATGCAGAGAGATACATGAGAATTCATATTGAATGCACTCACTGTTCTGTATTTGATTATTTGACCGGGTTAGATAAGAAGCTGACGGGTCTCACAGATCACCAAAGGGACCTTCTTCGTCTATTCTATCGGGGGAAGAGTGATAAAGAGATTCAGCAGGAACTTGAAATTGGAAGTCTTTCTACAGTCCGGCATCATCGGTTTGTATTAAAGGAAAAAGAACGGCAGGCCAAGACATTTTTAGCCATGATGGAACTGCTGAATGAACGGGACGACCTCGCCCCGGCTTTCGTGCATCCTCATACTACTGCAAAACTGATTGACAGCCGATATAATATTACGGAACAAGAGCAACAGGAAACGATTGCAAAATTCTTCTCTGAAGGAAACGGCGGTCCCATTAAAAAGTTTCCCCCGAAGGAAAAGCAGCGTCTGATTGTTCTGCGAGAGATTGCAAAACAGTTTAGTTCTGAAATCATCTACAATGAGCAGGAAATAAATAACATTTTGAAAGCTGTTTATAAAGATTATGTGTTGATCAGAAGATATTTAATTGAATATGGATTTTTGGATCGTGCACAGGACGGAAGCCAGTATTGGCTAAAATAAATGAGACGAAGGCAGGAATGGCAAAATGGATCGAAAAAAAGAATTGAAGCAGATTTATAAGGAGACTACAATTGAGGCTGGTGTTTTTCAAATTAAGAACAATGCCAATCAAAAGATTTTCATAGGAAGCACACGGAATTTCAAGACACTGAACGGTGTGAAATTCAGTTTGGAAACGGGCGTTTATATAAATGAGCAGCTTCAGAAAGATTGGAAAGCATTTGGCAAAGAAGCTTTTCAAATAGATATCTTAGAAACGCTGGAAAAGAAAGAAAGTCTCTATTTTAATGAAAAAGAAGCGCTGGCTGATCTGGAGAATAAGTGGCTCGAAAAACTTCAGCCGTATGGAAACCGAGGTTATAATTCCAAAAAACTTTCTTGATTTAGGCTCATCCTTTTCTTTTGTTACGGCCAATCAGCCTATTGAGCATCATAAAAATTGTTCTGCAGTGTACCAAACAAGTTATCTTGGGCAGACTTTGGTGAAAATCTTGAGTAGTTGTATGAAGTACGCTTTAATGTACCGCGGCTTTCTTCCATTGTTTAAAAATAGTTCGGATGGGAATAGTAGAAGTAATCGCGAAAGGAGCGGACGCAGATGACTGCAAAAGATACTGTGAAGAAAATTCTTGACGAAAGTTTTATCGGGACAATGGCGACGGTGGACAATAATAAGCCATACACCCGCTATATGACATTTATGAATGATGGATTGACCCTGTATACACCCACTAACAAAAAGACTGAAAAGGTGGATGAGCTGAAGGATAATCCTTACACGCATATCCTGCTTGGCTATGATGGGGAAGGATTCGGAGACGCATTTGTTGAATATTTGGGACGTGTCTCCATTTCATCCGATGAAGGACTGAAAGAAAAGATTTGGAATGACCAGATGAAAAACTGGTTTGAAGGACCTGATGATCCGAATCTCGTGATTTTGAAAATTGAGCCTGAATCAATCCGCCTGATGAATAAAAAAGGACAGCCGCCAGAAGATATTACGATCTAATTGGCATAGGAACAGCCGACCTGCAGAGGTTTGGCTGTTTTTTTTACGCCTTACATGATGTTGCTGCGGAAATAGGCAGCAAACCCGCTAATTCCCATTGATTGAACATCATGATGGTGGGTATAATACAACGAAAGGAACACTTGTTCTTGCGGAGGGTGAAGGCCATATGGTGCAATTACCGAATAAACAAATCGCCTGTCTCGATATGCGCAGTTTTTATGCAAGCTGCGCGGCAGCTATTGAAGGGCTTGACGTAATGGAAACCCCGATTGCGATTATCGGCAACATCGAACGCAAGGGAGGCGTTGTCCTGGCTGCTTCACCGCCGCTCAAAAAACAGTTCGGCATCAAGACAGGCATGCGGCTGTATGAAATTCCGAATGATCCGAGCATCCGGCTGATCGAACCGAAAATGCAATTTTACATTGATGTCTCGATGGAGCTGACAAAGCTGCTGAACCGCTATGTGCCGAAAGAAGCGATTCATGTATACAGTATTGATGAAAGTTTTGTCGATTTTACAGGGACGGAAAAGTTATGGGGCCCCTTAGAAAATCTGATTGACAGGATACAGGATGAACTGTACCGGCAGTTTCAGCTGCGTTCTGCCTGCGGAGTAGGGCCGAATATGCTGCTGTCGAAACTGGCGCTTGATCTGGAAGCGAAGAAAACAGGAGTGGCATACTGGACGTACGAGGATGTACCGGAGAAACTGTGGCCAATTGCGCCGCTTCGTAATATGTGGGGGATTGGACGGAGGCTGGAACGGACGCTTGAGGATATGGGGGTGTATTCAGTCGGTGATTTGGCGCACACACCGCTCGATTATCTTGAGAGGAAGTTTGGCGTCATGGGAAATCAGCTGTATTATCATGCGCACGGTATTGATTATTCGGAGCTCGGCTCGGTATTAATCGAAGGGCAGATCAGCTATGGGAAAGGCCAGACATTGCTGCGCGATTACATAACAATGGACGAAATTTTAACGGTGGTGCTCGAAATGTGTGAGGATACGGCAATGCGCACACGGCTGGCGGGCAAGAAAGGGAGGACGGTCCAGCTCTCTTTCGGCTACTCAAAACATGCACTCGGCGGTGGATTTAACCGGAGAAAAACGCTGACGGAAGCAACGGATCAAACTATGATTGTTTACCGCATCTGTATGGAACTGATAGAAATCTATCACGACGGCCGGCCGGTCCGCCACATTTCTGTCAGTCTTGCCAATCTCGAAGAATCTTACGGTCTGCAGCTCAGTCTGTTTGAACCATCGAACTGGAAACAGCAGCAAATCGGACGTGTAATGGATGAACTGCGGATGAAATATGGCTCAGCCTCCATTCTGCGTGCTGTCTCTGTTACGTCAGGAGGAACTGCTTACCGCAGGAATCAATTGATTGGCGGTCATTATAAATGATGCAGGCTGTTTGAATTATTTCAGAAACCGAAAAATTGCATTTCCGGAACTTCCGGTATAGCAAGCAGTCTGATAAAATCAAATAGAAACTAGGCCGTCTTACGCAAGGAGGAACAAATATGAAAGTGTTAGTTGATTTGGGCTGGTTTTTTAAAGAACGGAAAAAGCAGTATATTATCGGGGTGACTGCCTTAATGCTCGTTGCGGTACTGCAGCTTGCACCTCCGAAAATCATTGGAATGATTGTCGATGCTGTGGCAGAAGGAACGCTCACTGCGGGCATGCTGAAGCGATGGATGATTATTCTGGCGGCGGCAGGCGTCTTAATGTACATGGGCCGTTATTTATGGCGAGTGATGATCTTTGGTTCTGCCGTTTATCTGGCACGAACAATGAGAGAGCGCTTATTCCAGCATTTTACCCGTATGTCTCCCTCGTTTTATCAGCGCAGGAGAGTCGGGGATCTGATGGCGCACGCGACTAACGACATCAGTGCTGTACAGCAGACGGCAGGTATGGGAATCTTGACGCTTGCCGATTCAGTGTCGACCGGCGGGTTTGTCATTTTGACAATGGCATTGACGATCAGCTGGAAATTGACGCTGATTGCATTGATCCCGATTCCGTTCATGGTTATTCTGACAAGTTATTATGGACGGTTGCTGCGCCGGCGTTTTATGGTTGCCCAGGAAGCCTTCTCGGATTTAAATGACAAGACGCAGGAAAGTATTTCAGGCATCAAAGTACTGAAAACATTCGGTCAGCAAAAAGAAGATATTAAAGCGTTTACCGAACGTTCAGAAAAAGTAGTGCAAAAAAATATGCGGGTTGCTAAAATCGATGCATTATTTGATCCAACGATTGCCTTGATTTTTGCGGTGTCTTATATTTTGGCGTTTGTCTTCGGCACCCGTTTCATCATAGCCGGCGACTTGAAGATTGGTGAACTGATTGCATTTATTTCATATCTCGGACTTTTAACATGGCCGATGTTTGCCATAGGTTTCTTATTTAATATCGTGGAACGCGGGAATGCTTCTTACAGCAGAATTCAAGACTTACTGTCGGTAGAGCAGGAAATTCAGGACCGTCCCGGCGCGGTTGATGAGCTGCCTCAAGGAGATATTGTATTTGATATTGGCACCTTTACGTTTCCTGACGATACGGAATCGGCGCTGCGGGATATTCACTTTACATTGAAGCAGGGTGAGACACTCGGCATAGTAGGAAGGACAGGATCAGGGAAAACCGCTATTCTGAAATTGCTCATGCGTGAGTTCGAAGGGTATACGGGCTCAATTACGTATGGCGGAATACCGATCACGCGGTATAAGAAAGAAAGTCTGCGGCGGGCGATCGGCTATGTTCCGCAAGATCATTTCCTCTTCTCTACAACGCTGGGTGAGAATATCGCTTTTACAAATCCTGCCATTGATCAGCAGGAAATTGTGGCGGCTGCAAAAGCGGCACATATTCATGAAGATATTCTGGCGTTCGCCGATGGGTATGAAACGATGGTCGGAGAACGCGGCGTGTCGCTGTCAGGCGGACAAAGACAACGAATCTCAATCGCGCGTGCGCTGCTGATGAATCCGGAGCTGCTGCTTCTGGATGACTCGCTCTCAGCAGTCGATGCCAGAACAGAAGAGGCTATTCTGCATTCATTAAAAGAGCAGCGGACAGGTAAGACGACTGTCATCACATCACATCGTCTGAGCGCGATTCAACATGCACATCAGATTATTGTGATGGAAGAAGGAAAAGTGGCAGAAATAGGAGATCATCAAAGCTTGCTGAAGAAGCAGGGAATCTACAAAGAGATGTACGAACTGCAGCAGCTTGAGTCGATTGTGGAGCAAGGAGGCGAGACATATGAATAAGCAGGTGAATCTGTCCGCCAAAGACCAGCTGAAAACATTTATGCGACTGGCGCGTTATGTCCTGCCATTTAAACGAAGTGCATTCATTGCGATGGTTCTGCTGATGATTACAGTTACGGCAACAGTTGTCGGTCCGCTGATCATCCAGCTATTTATCGATGACTATGTCGTGCTGCGTGAATTTCCTGCACGGCAGGTCTGGATCATTGCGATTGCTTATGTGGGACTGCAGCTGGTAAACGTCATTGCGCTGTATTTTGAAACGCTGCGTTTCCAGGAACTTGCGCTGTCGATTATCCAGCAATTACGAATTGACGTATTTACGAAAGTACAGAAAATGGGACTGCGTTATTTTGATCAGACACCTGCGGGCGGCATCGTTTCACGGGTAACGAATGATACGGAGTCGATCAAGGAAATGTTTGACAATGTGGCGGTAACCTTTCTGCAGGCGATTTTCGGTCTGATAGGTGTTTACATTGCGCTGTTTTCATTAGATGCAAGATTGGCACTTTATACATTGGTGCTGTTGCCGCTGTTCCTGGTGATTGTATCGGTATACCGTTATTACAGTGCGGATTTTTATCAGGATATCCGCGAACGGCTCAGTCAGCTGAACGCGAAAATTTCCGAGTCACTTTCAGGAATGGGAATGATTCAGGCATTTCGTCAGGAAAAGCGGCTGTCTGATGAATTCATTGAGGTCAATGAAGGGCATTATCGTGCAGGGATGCGAAACATCAAGTTCGACAGTCTGCTGCTTGGACCGTTTATCGATTTGCTGTATACCGCCACGGTCATTGCAGCGCTCAGTTACTTTGGTGTGACATCTTTGACGACTGCGGTGGATGTTGGGATTATCTATGCGTTTACTGCGCTGCTTACTCGGTTGTTTCAGCCGGTTCAGCAAGTGATGCAGCGGATGTCCATGTTCCAGCAGGCAATCGTTTCGGCATCACGGGTTTTCGCGTTAATTGATGATCCGCAGCTGGAGCCTGTCCAAACGGCCGGAACAAATGAAAAAATAACGGACGGTAAGATCGAATTTCGCAATATAACATTCAGTTATGATGGAAGGAACGAAGTGCTGAAAAATATTGCCTTTACTGCAAATGCCGGCGAAACAGTCGCGCTTGTCGGCCATACAGGGAGCGGGAAGAGTTCCATCATTAACCTGTTTATGCGTTTCTATGAATATGAGCAGGGCGAAATCCTGATAGACGGTGTTTCATTGAAAGACTATTCAATGGAAGAATTGCGGATGAAAGTCGGATTGGTTCTGCAAGACCCGTTCATGTTCTACGGAGATATCACAAGCAATATCAGGCTGCATAATTCCGCGCTGACTGACCGGGATGTCAGGGAAGCAGCTGAATTTGTACAGGCAGACCGTTTCATTGAGGAGTTTCCGGAAGGCTATCAGCACAAAGTGTCAGAAAGAGGTTCTACATTTTCGAGCGGCCAGCGTCAGCTGATTGCATTTGCACGGACTATGGCCATGCAGCCGAAGATTTTAGTGCTCGACGAAGCGACGGCGAATATTGATACGGAAACGGAAGTGGCGATTCAGTCAAGCCTGGCGAAAATGCGGGAAGGCCGCACGACGATTGCGATTGCTCACAGACTCAGTACCATACAGGATGCTGAACTGATTCTCGTATTGCATCACGGTGAAATTGTTGAAAAAGGGACACATCTTGAATTGCTGGCAAGAAAAGGATTGTATTATACGATGTATGAACTGCAAAACGGTGTACAGGAGAATAGCTGATAGATTGTCAAAAAGATTTCACAAACAAATGAAGCGTAATCTATAGACAGTTTTGGTACGATAGAGTGGGAAAGTTGACAGAACAGAAATGATCTGTCAGCTTTCTACTATTCCTGATCATGAAGGAGGAATTACTTTGGGGGCGGATGTGAATATATTCTTTGCGTTCGGTGCAGGTTTTTTAAGTTTCATCTCTCCTTGCGTGCTGCCACTATACCCGGCCTTTATATCGTATATCACCGGTATGTCACTGGATGATTTGGGTGATAAGTCAAAAGGAATGAGCCGTACCGGTATTTTACATACGCTGTTCTTTTTACTTGGGTTCTCTGTAGTATTCGTTATTCTGGGATTCAGTACATCGTTCATTGGCTCGATTTTCTTACAGTATCAAGATTTAATCCGTCAGCTTGGCGCGATTTTCATTGTGATTTTTGGTCTGATGACAATCGGATTATTCAAACCGGAATTTTTGATGAAAGAGAAAAAACTGCAATTTAAAAACCGTCCGGCAGGTTATTTCGGTACAGCGCTGATCGGACTTGCTTTCTCGGCAGGGTGGCAGCCGTGTATGGGACCCATAATCGGTGCGATCATCTACCTGGCGGCTACAAACCCAGCTTCGAGTATGCTGTATATGATGCTCTACGTGCTCGGCTTTGCGATTCCATTCTTCTTCCTGTCATTCTTCATCACAAGAATCAGCTGGATCCGCAGACACAGCATGACGATCACTAAGGCAGGCGGATATTTGATGATTGTATTTGGTATTGTGCTGTTCTTTAACGGCATGGTCTATTTCACTAGTCTGCTCAGCCCGATTTTCGGTGATTTCCAGGGCTTCTAATGAAAAAGTAATCAAACAGAGGAGAGGTGCAGTATGCAGGAGATTCATTCATTTAATGAGTGGCAATCCCTATTGAACAGCTCCAAGCAATTTCTGTTGTTTGTAAAAACCGATCATTGTTCTGTTTGTGAAGGACTTTATCCGCAAGTGGCGGCACTCGGGGAATCCTATGCATTTCCGTTTTACCGCGTGAATGCCGCGGAAGTTCCTGAACTTGCAGGCCAGCTCGGACTCTTTACAGCCCCTGTTGTGTTATTGTTCCATCAGCAAAGGGAAATGGCGCGTTTTGCACGGATCGTTCCAATGAATGATTTGACAAGGCGGATGGATGATCTAGAAGAGTGGGGGAAAGCAGAAGATGAGTAAGCTGCAAGATTTAGTCGATTATATTTTCACAAGCATTCCGCCGGTCTATCTGATTATCGGTTCGACAGTAATTTTTCTTGTAATGACAACATTTGTTTATACGATGCGGGCGAAAGCATCGAATAAGCCGATACAGGTTAAGAAAATAATTTTGCCGCCGCTATTCATGTCGACCGGGATGCTGATGTTCTTGTTTGACGAGTTTCAGGTTCCCTGGACACAGGTTCTCGAAGCGAGTCTCGTCGGATTAATCTTCTCGGCTTTCTTAATCAAAACAACGAAGTTCGAAATGAAGGAAGATGGGATTTACTTAAAGAAATCTAAAGCTTTCCTTATTATTTTGTTCAGTCTGCTGATTTTGCGGATGATTGGTAAAATCGTACTCAGCAACTCAATTGATGTGGGCGAGCTTGGCGGAATGTTCTTCATTCTGGCATTCTCCATGATTCTGCCTTGGCGGATTGGGATGCTCGTGAAATATAAGAAACTCGAAAAAAACATAAAATAAAAGCAATCTGTCCTTTTATGGGCAGATTGCTTTTTCACTTATCAGCCGAATAAATGTTCATACGGCTGCATGTCGACATCCATTTCATTCAGCTTTTTGCGAAGAAAGTTGTGATCCCGCTTAGGTGTCGCGAGAATATATCCTTTAATAATATGGTCAAATTCAATTGTTTTTGCGCGGTCTTCCAATGCGATCTGTCCAATTTTTGAAGCGATTTTCTGCTTCGCTACATCACGGAATAATTCAGGTACCGGCGTAACCAGTTCATTTAACATTCCTTTAGCTTCGGGGTTCCATAAATGCAGTGATTTGTTGACATAATGCTCTTCCCAGTCCAATGTCGATTTGCCGTCTTCTTTCGGAAAGACTTTCAGGAACTTTCGGAACATGAAAAATCCGCCGATACCGAATAAACCGATCATTACAATGCCCCAGAATAAGATAAACCACATAAATAGGTCCTGCACAGTTATTCACCTCTTCCATTCTACTCTCCATTATAGAATCATTTGAAAAATATTTCACTAACAAAGTATCCTTTTTGATCTTTCACTCTATATAGAGGGTGAAAGGAGGTGATACACATGGCAGCTACACTGGAATTCAATTCTGCAGCCGGCAAGATTCACTTCAACGCTGGAACGAATGAAAAGGGCAGCATCATCCGCAAGGTCAAGACGTACAAGAATCTCAACAGCCAGTCTTCAGCAGACAGCCTGCATATTGCATTGACTCAATTAGCTTCTTTATCAAGCTACTTGCTGATCAAAGTTGAGAAGGTCGTAACAGAAGAAATACAAAATGACTAAGGAAGAAAAGGAGGAACGGGAAAATGGCAAAAGTATTGGAATTGAACTTTTTGACGGCAGCTGAAGAACCGGTGAAATTGACTGTGGAGGCTCCAAGAGACAATGTAACAGCGGAACAAGTGGAATCAGCTATGCAGCAAGTGATCAACAGCGGAGTATTTGTTGTAGAAGATTCTCCGTTGGCACAAATTAAAAGTGCACGGATTGTAGAGCGGGATACGCAGGTTCTACTGACACGTTAATAGCAGGAGCCGGCATTCTACGGAATGCCGGCTTTTTTACATCCAAAGAAGAAAGGAGGAGACGCAAATGGAGCATTGGCTGCAACTCATTCAGGACGTGGGATTTCCGATATTCGTATCGTTTTACCTGCTGCACAGGCTTGAAGTAAAGCTTGAAGCAATCCATGAAGTTCTCTCCGATATAAAAAACCGCTGAACTTCATGAGAACTTCATGAAACCGTCAATGTTTAGCCAAATAGGAACAGACCTCCGCCTTGTTTGATAAAGGAACTTTCGATATGATGAAGTGACTATTACAAGGTGGAGGAATCAATGATGAAGAAAAAGTTTTTGGTGCTGCTGACACTCATATTTGTGCTCGTGCTGAGTGCGTGCGGCGGTGGATTTAAGCCTGATCACAAGTACAAAGTGGAACCATTTGAATTTACCAATCAAGATCATGAAAAAGTGTCGAATGAAGATTTGAAAGGCGAAGTATGGCTGGCACAGTTTATTTTCACAGTTTGTGAAGATGCGTGCCCGCCGATGATGAGCAATATGTTCACGCTGCAAAAGAAATTGCAGGAAAAAAATGTGGAGGATTACAAAGTAGTGGCCTTCAGCATTGATCCTGAAACGGATACGCCGGAAGCTTTAAAAGATTATATGGAAGCATTTGTTGCGCTTACGGACAATGATAAGAAGGAACTCGGAGTTGACGATCAGCATCTGCGTGATAAATGGGAGCTGCTCACAGGCTATGATATGAAAACGATCGAGAAGCTGGCGGCGTCTTCATTCAAACAAGTCGTGAAAGAAATTCCGAACAGTAACCAAGTGCTGCACAGTGTTTCATTCGGCCTGGTGAATCAGGATGGGGAAGTCGTAAAATTATATGACGGGCGAGATGATGTTCCTTATGATACAATCGTAAAAGACATGAAAGCGCTGATTAAAGAAGGCAACTAAGATGGGGAAGAGGTGAGGCAATGAAGAAAAAAAAGGTCAGTCGGTCAATCCGTATAAAAATCGCCTTCCTGATCTTTTTAATACCCGTTGCCGTCACCGTCTTCACGATTGCTGCAATCCTTTGGACAAGTATTGAAAATAATGACGTCATCAGGAAATCTGCTTCGACTCTGTTAAGTATGCAGGACCGGCAGAGCGGTACCGCAATCCCGGAGGAATATATTCCGATTTACATCGCCGCGGGCAAAGAATACGGTATTCCTTGGACACTGCTCGCAGCACATCATCGGATTGAGACGCGATTCTCCACTATGAATATAGATGTATCGCCGGCAGGTGCAGAAGGTCCAATGCAGTTTATGCCCTGTACATTTGTTGGCTGGGGTTATCCGGGCTGCAAAGAACTTGGGAAGGGAAGTATCCCGGAAAAAGATAAAACCGATCCTGCAGTCATTAAAAAATATGGCGGTTACGGGGTAGATGCAAACGGAGACGGAATCGCGGACCCATTTAATATTGAAGACGCGATATTCAGTGCGGCGAACTATCTGTCCAAAAGCGGAGCGGCAGACGGTCAGATAGAAAAAGCCATCTTCCATTATAATCACAGTGAAACGTATGTAGAAGATGTGCTCTGGTTTTTTAATGAATTTGAAGAGCAGCGTAAAGCGAATGAAATGGAAATACAAGCAGCAAAATAAAAAAGTGGAGCTTCCAATTAAGGAAGACTCCACTTTTTATGTCTAAATTTACGATGCTCTGCGCATACTCTTCATAATCAGACTGACGATAAAGACAAGTACGATCGCCCCGATTAATGCTGGTAAAAAGTAGAAACTGGAGATTTGCGGACCCCATTCACCTAACAATGCACCACCGATCCATGCACCGACAATACCTGCAATAATGTTACCAATAATGCCGCCTGGAATATCTCTGCCTACAATAAGTCCAGCTAACCAACCAATGACGCCTCCGATAATTAAGAACCAAAGAAAACTCATGCTGTTCATCTCCTTTAAGAATTTGTGTGTATCTCTTGCTTAGTATTTGTATTACCATTTTTTTAATACATGAAACCTTTTTTATCCTGAAGATGAAAATAAAAAAAGTTCAGACAGTTTGTTTACTGCTGAGACAGTGCCCAGTTATGGCCTGCCGGATTAAAGCTTGCAACGCCGCCTTGATGGATGATAATTTTATACCCTTTATTGTAGGCATCCACTGCTGTATGTAAAATACAGATATCTGTGCAGACGCCTGTCAGATGAATTTCCGTAATGCCGCGGGCGCGCAGCTGAATATCTAAATCAGTGCCGGCAAATGCACTGTATCTTGTTTTATCCAGCCCGATAATTTTTTGCTTATGCGCTTTGTAAAGATCATTCATTTTGCCGTAGAGATTTCTTCCTGCTGTTCCACGAATATTATGAGGAGGGAACAGGGCGTTTTCGGGATGGTACGGATCGTCTTTTTCATGAAGATCATTTATGACGAAAACGGGCTGCTGCTGTTTGAGGAAATCCTCTGTTAACTGTACGATATAGTCTTCAAGCGCAATCCCTGGCTCGCCGCAAGTCAGTGCTCCGTCGATTGCCACGAAATCTACTGTGTAATCTACAACCAATAATGCTTTATTCAATTTTATCAGCTCCTTACTAGTATTCTGGCATAGTGGCGGCTGAATATCCAGACATGTGTAAAGACAGTGAGGGAAAAATCCTTTTAAAAGACAGAATTTGTATGATAGGTATCAGAAAGGAAATTCTTCCTAGTGAATTGCCGTCTATTTGAGAATCGGAATGACTAATTGAGAATTCTTAATGATATTTGATTTAGTCATTGGTTTTTCTTATATCAACCTATAATTTATATGTATTTTACTAATCTTCTTTGCTATACTATGATGGAGTAGAGGAAAGATGTGTATTTATTATCTTTCAGTACATAAAGGAGGAGACCAAATCATGGCAAAAAGCAATTTACACAACAGCCGTCAGTCTTTCAAGGTGAATGGAAAGACATATAACTATTACCGCCTAAAAGCTTTAGAAGAAGCAGGCCTTTCAAACATTTCTAAACTTCCTTATTCAGTGAGAGTATTGCTGGAATCAGTTCTTCGTCAGCACGACGGATACGTAATCAAAGATGAGCACGTAGAAGACCTGGCAAAATGGGGCACTGTACAGAACGCAGATGCTGAAGTGCCGTTCAAACCTTCCCGCGTTATCCTTCAGGACTTTACAGGTGTTCCTGTTGTAGTCGACCTTGCGTCATTACGTTCAGCAATGAAGGAACAAGGCGGAGATCCTAATAAGATCAACCCAGAAATCCCAGTGGATCTGGTTATTGACCACTCTGTACAGGTAGACAGCTACGGCACGCCGCAGGCTCTTCAAATGAATATGGAGCTTGAATTCGAGCGTAACGCTGAGCGTTATCAATTCTTGAGCTGGGCTCAAAAAGCATATGACAACTACCGTGCAGTACCACCTGCAACGGGTATCGTTCACCAAGTAAACTTGGAGTACCTTGCAAATGTTGTTCACGCTGTTGAAAGTGAAGACGGCACATTCGAAACATACCCTGATACATTGGTGGGAACTGACTCCCACACAACGATGATCAATGGTATCGGAGTACTTGGATGGGGCGTCGGCGGGATTGAAGCTGAAGCAGGAATGCTTGGACAGCCTTCTTATTTCCCAATTCCTGAAGTAATCGGTGTTAAATTGGTTGGAGACCTTCCGGACGGAACGACTGCAACTGACTTGGCATTGAAAGTTACTGAAACACTTCGTGCACAAGGCGTAGTAGGGAAATTTGTTGAGTTCTTCGGACCAGGCGTATCTAAACTGCCACTTGCCGACCGCGCGACAATCGCTAACATGGCGCCTGAATATGGTGCTACTTGCGGATTCTTCCCGGTTGATGAAGAAGCATTGAACTATATGCGCTTAACAGGCCGCGATGAAAACCATATCGCTGTAACGAAGCAATATTTGATCGAAAATGATATGTTCTTCACACCTGAAAAGGAAGAGCCGACATTCACAAAAGTGGTTGAAATCAACCTAAGTGATATCGCTGCAAACCTTTCAGGTCCTAAGCGTCCGCAAGACTTGATTCCATTGACTGAAATGCAACAGTCTTTCAAAGACGCAGTTGTTGCTCCAGAAGGGACTCAAGGCTTCGGTCTTACACCAAAAGAGCTTGAGAAAAAAGGCACAATCAAGTTTGAGGACGGCCGCAAGGTTGATCTGAAAACGGGCGATGTGGCTATCGCAGCGATTACTTCTTGTACAAACACTTCAAACCCTTACGTAATGTTAGCGGCTGGATTGGTTGCGAAGAAAGCTGTAGAAAAAGGACTTACGCCTCCTGCTTATGTGAAAACTTCATTGGCACCAGGTTCAAAAGTCGTAACAGGCTACTTGAATGATTCTGGTTTGTCTGAGTACTTGGACAAAATCGGGTTCAACACAGTAGGTTACGGATGTACTACATGTATCGGTAACTCCGGTCCATTACTTCCGGAAATCGAAAAAACAATCGGTGACGAAGATCTTCTAGTAACGTCTGTCCTTTCAGGTAACCGTAACTTTGAAGGCCGCGTACACCCATTCGTTAAAGCGAACTACTTGGCTTCACCTCCATTGGTTGTTGCGTATGCACTGGCTGGAACGGTGAACATCGACTTCGCTAAAGATGCGATTGGACAGGATAAAGATGGAAACGACGTATTCTTCAAAGACATCTGGCCTTCTACTCAAGAAGTCAATGATGTTTTGAACGCTACAGTTACTCCTGAATTGTTCCGTAAAGAATATGCCCGCGTATTCACTGAAAACGAAGCTTGGAATGCAATTGAAACGACTGACGATTCTCTATACGATTTCGATGAGTCTTCAACTTACATCCAAAATCCTCCGTTCTTCGAAAACCTTTCGAAAGAACCAACGGATATCGAACAGCTAAAAGGCCTGCGTGTAATCGGTAAGTTCGGTGATTCCATCACGACTGACCATATTTCACCTGCCGGAGCAATTGGTTTGAATACACCTGCAGGAATCTACTTGCGCGAAAACGGCGTAGAGCCGCGTAACTTTAACTCATATGGTTCACGCCGTGGTAACCACGAAGTCATGATGCGCGGAACGTTTGCGAATATCCGTATTCGTAACCAAATCGCAGCAGGCACTGAAGGGGGATTCACTACGTATTGGCCAAACAAAGAAGTTATGCCGATCTATGATGCGGCTATGAAGTATCAGCAGGACGGAACAGGTCTCGCAATTCTTGGCGGTAAAGACTACGGAATGGGATCTTCTCGTGACTGGGCAGCAAAAGGCACGAACTTGCTGGGAATCAAAACAGTTATCGTAGAAAGCTTCGAGCGTATCCACCGTTCTAACCTAGTGATGATGGGTGTACTTCCGCTGCAATTCATCAATGGTGAGAACGTTGAATCTCTAGGCTTGACTGGTGAGGAAGAAATCTGTGTCAATATCGCTGAAGGCGTAAAACCACGTTCAATCCTTAAAGTTATAGCAAAAGCTCCGGACGGCAAGGAAACTGAATTTGAAGTGCTTGCACGTTTCGACTCTGAAGTGGAGATCGATTACTACCGTCACGGCGGAATCCTGCAAATGGTTCTTCGCGACAAGTTGAAAACAAACTGATAATACTATAAGAAAGAGATGTCCGACTCCGTTGGACATCTTTTTTCTATGTTTGAAATGCTATAGCAAGCAAAGTCATTTTTCGTTCGCTATACTGGATAATGAGGTGAAGAAAAATGTTTACAAGTGAAAAAGAAATTGAGGTTCGTTATGCAGAAACCGATCAAATGGGTGTCGTTTACCACGCGAACTATTTAGTTTGGATGGAAATTGGACGGACATCACTTATTCAGGATCTAGGGTTTCATTATGCGCAGCTGGAGAAGGACGGTTATTTGTCGCCAGTTACCGAGCTGTCTGTGAAGTATAAGACATCGATTACATATGGAGAGACCATCTCTGTGCGGACATGGGTAGAATCGCACGGCAGACTGCGTACGGTCTATGGTTACGAGATTCTGCATGCCGATGGAGTGGTAGCAGCGACAGCTGTATCTGAACACGTTTTAGTAAAAAAAGGCAGTTTCCGTCCTGTTTCATTAAGCAAAATCGATCCGCAGTGGGATGCGAAATATGCAGAGATTCAGCGAAGTGAAAACTGATGGCTTTCGGTATTAAGCGACAGGAACTGCAAGCTTGGAAAGAGGCGGTAAGCCGGGGAGAAATCGCGTTCTTGACGCATTACTGGCTTGATGACCGGTTTCCCGGTGTCAATACTGTCACAAAGGCAGGATGTTGTGATATAGAGAAACTGATCAGTTGGGGGAGACAATATGGCTTGCGTCCTGAATGGATGCATGCAAGAGAGAAATATCCGCATTTTGACCTGCTGGGAGAGCGGCAAACGGAGATATTGAAGGCAGAACAGCGTCTCGAGCAGTTGCTTCGATTTAAAAACGGCAAGAATAACCTGTAAGTTATTCTTGCCGTTTAATATGTCCTATTATGTCAGGAATTCTTACTGTATGAAAAAGCTAATTCTTCGCTCGCGGGGTCAGTATCCACTTGCAAGTCATGATTATCAAAAAACCATATATCACGTTCTTCAATATAAAAATGAACACCATCCATAACGGTTTCCACCGCTATTTCATCAGGTATTTCTTTCGTAATGCCTAAGGAAAAGCCTTCATGAAGGGGACTTGATCCGCCATAACGTGCAAAAAACTTTACATAATCACCTGGTGAAGCTTCCATTTCATCTTTAAACCAGTGTTCTGCATTTTCGGATATGCTGATATTCAAGAAGTAAAACGCCCTTTCTCCCAAAGCAGCCTATAGCCACTTTATTTTTGGTTCTGTTCCCTCTTTTATACGGCTAATATTGGCTCTGTGCCTATAAAAAATGAAAAAGCCCATCAGCGAAATTACCAGGAATAAGTATAAGTCGCCTGTTAGTAAATAATAAATCAGACAGTACACAGGCCCAAGCACTGAAACGATGATGGAAGTTAAAGAGACCATCTTCGTCAGCTTCAATGCGATTAGAAACGTAAGGACGACCAAAATGAAAATTGGCCAATTATATCCAAGTAAAACACCGCCGGAAGTAGCTACCGCTTTCCCGCCTCTGAGGTTTGCGAAAAGAGGGAAGATATGACCGAGAACTGCCGCAATCCCGAGTATCAACGGATGAATTGTATTGTCGTGAAAGTAAGGAAGCAGCGGCAATAGCACTGCTGCAGTCCCTTTAAAAATATCGAGAAGAGTAACGATGATTCCTGCTTTTTTCCCCAATACACGAAACGTATTAGTTGCACCCATATTTCCGCTTCCATGCTCTCTGACGTCTGTTTGATAAAATAGTTTCCCGATCCATAATGCAGACGGGATCGAACCAAGCAGGTAGGCCGCCAGAATGATTAGATAAGTTTCCATAATGAACCCCTTTTGCATGATTACTTGTTTGCATTAAGTTTAGCAGAAGAGTAAGTTTGGAACAATAACTGATTTACACAGGCCATAGCAAAGCCTGTTATTCGAAATGTCGGAAGCTGTCGTTCATTAGGTTGTCATCTTTTCTGCATTGCAATCCTGAGATTTCTTCTATACAATAAGTTGACTGCATGAAAACGTTGATTTGACAGCTTTTATCAGAAGAGGTATGATTAAATTAAGAGAACATTTGTTTGACGGGGGTTTCATTTTGGCGAAGGAAAAAATTCAAAACACATATGATGATAGTTCCATTCAAATTTTAGAAGGTTTAGAAGCCGTACGCAAAAGACCTGGTATGTATATTGGTTCGACGGATACCCGCGGGCTGCATCACTTGGTTTATGAAATAGTGGATAACTCTGTAGATGAGGCATTAGCAGGCTTCGGATCAGAGATTGATGTAACCATTCATTCAGACGGCAGTGTCAGTGTCCGGGATTTCGGACGGGGCATGCCAACAGGAAAGCACCAGTCAGGAAAACCGACAGCAGAAGTCATTTTGACTGTATTGCATGCAGGCGGAAAGTTTGGACAGGGCGGATATAAGACATCCGGCGGTCTGCATGGTGTAGGTGCATCTGTGGTCAACGCCTTATCAGAATGGCTCGAAGTGACGATTTTCCGTGACGGCAAGAAATTCCGGCAGCGTTTTGAGAACGGCGGACATCCGGCTACGACGCTTGAGCAGATCGGCACAACGAAAGAAACAGGTACAATCATTCATTTCAAACCGGACCGCACAATCTTTTCAACGATTAAATATCAATACGATACGCTGGCTGAAAGATTGCGTGAATCTGCGTTTCTATTGAAAGGCTTAAAGATTGTTCTGCAAGAAGAAGGTACCGATAAAAAAGACGTTTTTCATTATGAATCAGGTATCGAAGCATTTATTGAGTATTTGAACGAAGAGAAGGACGTCCTGCATGATGTGGCGTATCTGGAAGGTGAAAATGACGGCATAGAGGTCGAATTTGCTTTCCAATTCAGCGACGGCTATGCAGAAACGATTCTTTCATTCGTCAACAATGTACGGACGAGAGACGGCGGAACGCATGAAACCGGGGCGAAAGCAGCAATGACACGTGTTGTGAATGAATATGCACGTAAAGCAGGTCTGCTGAAGGAAAAAGATAAGAACCTGGACGGAGCGGATATCAGGGAAGGAATCGCTGCGATTGTTTCCGTTCGTATTCCTGAAGAAATCTTGCAGTTTGAAGGACAGACGAAAGGCAAACTTGGTACGAGTGAAGCGCGTACTGTGACTGATGCGGTGGTTTCTCAAAAATTACTGTATTTCTTGGAGGAAAACGCGGAATTAAGTGCAAACCTTGTACGTAAAGCCATTCGTGCCCACCAGGCGCGTGAAGCGGCACGAAAAGCAAGAGAAGATGCGCGTTCCGGTAAAAAACGACGGAAATCAGATACTTTGCTGTCCGGGAAACTGACTCCGGCTCAATCACGAAATGCCGCGAAAAATGAATTATATCTGGTGGAGGGTGACTCTGCCGGAGGATCTGCCAAGCAGGGACGTGACCGTACATTTCAGGCGATTTTGCCATTGCGGGGTAAAGTGATCAATACGGAAAAAGCCAAGCTCGAAGACATCATGAAAAATGAAGAGATCAATACGATCATTCATGCAATCGGGGCAGGCGTCGGCGCAGATTTCCAAATTGAAAATGCCGCATATGACAAAATTATTATCATGACGGATGCGGATACAGACGGTGCACATATTCAAGTGCTGCTGCTGACATTCTTTTACCGCTATATGAAACCTTTGATTGAGGCCGGAAAAGTGTATATCGCACTGCCGCCGCTGTTCAAAGTGTTTAAGGGTTCCGGAAAGAGTGAAAAGCTTGCGTATGCCTGGACTGAAGACGATTTAGACGCCGCCATGAAAAAGATCGGCAAAGGCTATATGCTCCAGCGCTATAAAGGTCTCGGCGAGATGAATGCCGATCAATTATGGGAAACGACGATGAACCCGGAAACGCGCACCTTGATTCGCGTAACGATTGAAGACGGTGCGAAATCAGAGCGCCGTGTGACGACACTGATGGGCGATAAAGTCGAACCGCGCCGAAGATGGATCGAAGAAAATGTCGATTTTGGCTTAATTGAAGAACATAATATTTTAGACAATGCATTTATACATGTTGAGGGGGATATGGAATGACCCATTCAGAAACTTTTCAAGATCTTCCCTTAGAAGAAGTGATTGGCGACCGATTTGGGCGTTACAGTAAGTACATCATTCAGGACCGTGCAATTCCGGACGCTCGTGACGGTTTAAAACCGGTTCAGCGCCGGATTTTGTATGCGATGTTTCATGAAGGAAATACGCATGAAAAAGCGTTCCGTAAGGCAGCTAAAACAGTCGGTAACGTGATCGGTAACTACCATCCGCACGGAGATACGTCTGTCTATGATGCAATGGTGCGGATGAGTCAATCCTGGAAACTGCGACACGAAATGATTGATATGCACGGAAACAACGGGTCGGTCGACGGGGACTCTGCAGCTGCGATGCGTTATACAGAAGCACGCTTATCTGCGATCGCCAGTGAGATGCTGCGCGATATTCGTAAAGAAACGGTCGATTTTGCACCGAACTTTGATGATACGGAACTCGAGCCGACCGTATTGCCCGGTCGTTTTCCGAACCTTTTAGTCAACGGAGCAACGGGAATTTCAGCAGGATATGCAACGGACATCCCGCCTCACGCTCTTCATGAGGTGATCGATGCCGTTTTGATGCGCCTGAAAAAACCTGATGTCAGCGTCGAAGAATTGATGACGGTTATTCCCGGCCCGGATTTTCCAACGGGAGCCATTATTCAAGGAACTGACGGTATCAAAACGGCTTATAAAACGGGTAAGGGACGCTTCATTATTCGTGCAAAATGGGAAACAGAGCAGTTAAAAGCCGGTAAATCCCAAATTGTTATCACGGAAATCCCGTATGATGTGAATAAAGCGAATCTGGTCAAAAAAATGGATGAGCTGCGTCATGACCGCAGACTTGATGCGATCGCGGAAATTCGCGATGAATCCGACCGTACAGGCATGCGAATTGTTGTAGAGCTGAAAAAGGACATGGACAGCCATGCGATCATGCAGTATTTGCTCAAAAATACTGACCTGCAGATTACGTATAATTTCAATATGATCGCAATTTCGGGCAGACGGCCGATGCTGATGTCTCTGCCGATGCTGCTTGATGCATATATCGATCATCAGAAAGACGTCATCACACGACGTTCTAATTTCGATATCCGCAAGGCCAAAGACCGTCTGCATATCGTCGACGGCTTAATGCATGCCTTGTCCATTCTCGATGAAGTGATTAAGACAATTCGTGCATCCAAAGACAAAAAAGATGCAAAACAGAACTTGATCTCAGCGTATGAATTTACGGAAGTACAGGCGGAAGCGATCGTTTCGTTGCAGTTATACCGCCTGACTAATACTGATATTACAGAATTGAAACAGGAAGAAGCGGAACTGCGTAAACTGATTGCCGAGCTTGAGGAAATTCTGGCAAGCGAGTCGAAATTAATCGCTGTGCTAGTGAAAGAAATCAAAGCCATCCGTAAGCAGTTTGCCGAACCTCGCCGTTCTGTCATTGTTGAAAAGATAGAAGAGTTGAAAGTAGATATGGATATTTTAATTCCAAGCGAGGAAGTCATGGTATCTGTGACGAAAGGCGGCTATATTAAACGTACGAGTATGCGTTCTTATTCTGCCTCCAATGGTGTTGGCCAGGAAATGAAAGAATCCGATTATTATTTATTGGAGTCTGCGATGAATACGCAGCATCATCTCCTGCTGTTCACTTCATTGGGTAATTACATCTATCAGCCTGTCCACGAGCTTCCTGACATACGCTGGCGTGATTTAGGTCAGCATGTATCGAGTATTGTGAGCCTTGAGCCAAACGAAGAACTGGTGGACGTGATCAGTCTCGAAAAATTCGACGAAAACTTAAGCGTTTTAACTGCGGCCTCAAACGGCAATGTGAAATTGTCCAAGCTGACAGATTTCCAAGTGCAGCGTTATAATCGTTCATTCAAAGCGATGAATATAAAAAAGGGCGAGACACTGGCCGGAGCGCAGATCGTAACGGGTAATGAAGAGATCTTGTTAGTGAGTAAACAGGCTTATGCTTTGCGTTTCAGCTTAACTGAATTATCGATCACCGGTATACGTACAGGCGGTGTAAAAGGCATCAATTTGAAGCCGGAAGATGAACTGGCAGCGTTTATTGTAGTGACGGAGAAAACGAAGAATATTTTCGTAGCGACCCAGCGTGGTTCAGTAAAACGAATGAATGTAGCAGAATTCGAAACGGCTGCCAGGGCGTTAAGAGGCGTCACGGTCCTTAAAGAACTGAAAACCAATCCGTATCGTATTGTAGATGCAAGGACGGTGAATGAAGACGAGCAGTTTATATTGCTGACAGCAAAGGATCAAAAGATAGAAATCGACCCAATGACACTGAAGAACACGAATCGGCAGTCTACCGGCAGCGCAGTTGTCAATGAAGCGAAAGACGGGCAGATTGTCCATGTGGCAGTTGTCAAAAAAGATGTTAAATAGGAAGTATGAGACGGATTGCGGCCCTCAAAGGCTTGCAGTCCGTTTTTTGATACAGAGACGGTTGTGTAATCTTATGAAAAGTGAAATAATTGAACGAAGTATTATAGTGAAAACGCGTTCTGCAATGAAAGGAAGGAAATTCTTATGCTGATTAAACAAAAAAAACTGCAGCCTGGCGATCGTGTGGCAACAGTCAGTACGTCGTGGGGAGGCGCCGGTGAACCCAATCTGCGCTGGCGCTATGAACAGGGAGTCAAAAGACTGGAGGACGTGTTCGGGCTGGAAGTGGTGCCGATGCCAAACAGTTTAAAAGGCGCAGATTATCTTTATGATTCGCCTCAGGCCCGTGCTGAAGATTTGATGACGGCATTTGAAGATGACAGCATCAAAGGGATTATCGCCAATATCGGAGGGGAAGACAGCATCCGCCTGCTGCCGTATATTGATTTCAACGTGATGCGTGAACATCCAAAGGTTCTCATGGGTTACTCGGATGTGACGATTTCCCATTTATTCTGCCTGAAAGCAGGTATTTCCTCATTTTACGGTCCGGCGATCCTGACCGATTTTGCTGAAAATATCGAAATGGATCCTTACACAGTGGAAATGGTGAACCGGACTCTCTTCTCGAATGAAATCATCGGTGAAATCCAGCCGGCATATGAATGGACAAGTGAACGTCTGGAATGGATCGAAGAGAATAAAGGGAAACAGCGGACGATGCGGAAAAATGCCGGTTATGAAGTGCTTCAAGGTTCAGGTACAGCTCAAGGACGTTTAATAGGCGGCTGCATTGAAGTGCTGGAGTTTGCCAAGGGAACCGCGCTTTGGCCGGAAAACAAGCATTGGGACAATAGCATACTATTTTTTGAAACTTCGGAAGAAAAGCCGGATCCACAGATGATCAGGTATTGGCTGCGCAATTATGCAGCGCAAGGCATCCTGCATAAAGCAAACGGGATCATTTTCGGCAAACCGCAGGATGAGAAGTACTACGAGGAATATAAAAGAGAAATTCGCTCTGTCATGAAAGAATATGATCTGGAAGAGCTGCCGATCCTGTATAATCTGAATTTCGGGCATACTGAGCCTAAGTTCATTTTGCCGTATGGCGCCCTGGCTGAGATTGACTGCGAGCAGGGAACCTTTATGATCTTGGAAAGCGGTACGGAAGAATTTGATCTGTAGGAGAAGAGAAGGGCGGGAGATCCATGCTTGCAATGTTCATTATGTTTGTGATCATCATTCCACTCTGCACGCTACTGCATGAAGTGGGGCATGGGCTTGGTGTCCTGGCAACATCCAAGTCACCTGTATAAATAGCTAGGAACTGATCGAAAAGAGAGTTGAGAGTAGTCACGATCGTTTGTAGAGGCGATTTTATCAGCACCAGACATGTGGAAAGAGCGATCCCTGTGAAGCATATCATTTTTGAATTGACCTCTATTAACCTTTCTTTTTAAATTATTTTGGCAACACTGTTTATGATTCCTAAAATCTCGAAATTTTATTTTCAATATTTTCGATCCATTCAATATATTCTTGAAAGTCTGTTTACTTAGTGAGGGAGGATGTTATGAAGTTAGTAGGGTGTATTTTATTTGCCGGGCTTTTAGGTATTTTAGTTTACTTTGGACCTATTGGCTGGTATATGTTATATGCAATTATTGTCGGAGTAATTTTCAGAGCATTTATCTTATTGCGGGATCTACATAAACATTTAGTGCCAGTAGATATTAATGATGGAGTAAAAGATGCTTATGAGAGATATTTACTGGAGAGAGAAGAACGCGAAAAAGCTAGTAATGAATGACGATTTTGCAATACTGCATACAAAAGAGCAGATTATCTAATGGGAGGAGATAATTATTGGATATCTCAATTGAAAAGTTAAAAAGCACGGACCAAAAAAATCTATATGCATTTGAACTGGAAAACCGGGCCTTTTTCGAGGAAATGGTTCTTTCCCGCGGAAATGATTATTATAAACCTGAAATTTTTAGAAGCAGGCATCGAGCCCTGCTTGCAGAACAGAGCGAAGGGATTTCCTATTTTTATTTAATTAAAGACCAAGAAGGCACTATTCTCGGCAGGATCAATCTAGTTGATATAAACAAAAACAGTAAAACTGGTCATCTGGGCTATAGAGTAGGACAGCAGCATACCGGAAAAGGCATTGCCAAAACAGCCTTGCAATTGCTTTTAGAAAAAGTAAGTGAACTGGGCATCAAACAAATTTTGGCGAAAACAACAAGTAATAATACAGCTTCTCAAAAAGTGTTAAAGAAAAATGGATTTACACAAATGGAAGATAGTAATGATGAATTTGAAATGAATGGTTTGAAGTTAAAGTTTGTTAGTTATTCTTGGACTAATTAGAAATTGTCATATTAAACTGTCTCTGCGACATATTGATTGGGTGTGGACTTATTATGGAGGAATTCAAGACGGCAACTCGTTGGAAATTGGATAATCTGCAATGTGGTTTCAATTTAGACAAATATAATTTTTATTTGGGTGGAATGAATGATAAGTTGATAGAACTCGAAAGTTATTCAGAAACAAACATCTTATCTGAAAGTGATTTAGTAATAATTTCTCAACTAATACAACAAATTGACTCAGCCGAATCTTTTTATCATTGCTTACTTACAGAGGATGTTGAGCCATCTTATCTGAGTTCATTAAACGAAACGATCTCAACGTTGAAAAAGCAAGTTTATTCAATACTGTCCAATTTGCAGGGGAATCTACATAGTATGAGTGAACCGCTATACGTAGAATGGGCAAAAGATGTTAAACAGACGGATTTTCTTACCGAATTATTAGACTATGCAAAAGTAGAAGATAAGATTTCAGAACCTTCCACAGTAGGCAGTCTGGAAGCTCATTACCTGCAAGTTAGAGATAGCTTAAGAATAAAATTTGATTACTTGAACGAAATGAAAGAACTGACTTTTGGAGAAGCAATCGATCTAGCCATGTCGCATCCTGCGCAATCTTATCGGACTCTTATATTCCAGGAACTTAACAAAACTCTTGAAGAACAGGCGAACAGCTTTGCTTCGATTTATAATCAAATGGTGGGACTGCGACTTCATGAAGCTCAGATAAAAAAAGTAAATTGCCTTGATGAATCGTTAATTTTAAATGGAATTTCTAAACAAACACTGGATGTAGTGTGGGAGACTATAGATTCAAATTTACATGCGCTCTCCAAATATTTTAACGTAAAGTCAAATAAAGCTACCAATGAAAGACTTGATTGGCATGAATTCATGTCTCCATCTCCTAATGATCCTGCACAACTGACTTTCGATCAAGCTGTTGATGCAATTACAAAGTCTCTTGAAAGTATCGACAGCAATATGAGTGAGTTTGTTAAGGATGCAGTTGCTAACGGATGGGTGGATGCAGAACCACGTATAACAAAGCAATCTGGGGGATTTTGTGTTCCATTCATTTCAGAAGGAGAGTCTAGAATCTCCTTGAATTTCGATAATAAAATTAACAGCGCAAGGATACTGGCACATGAATTTGGCCATGCCTGGCACTTTAAACAAATGTCGGTTGTTCCTTCCCTTCGTTTTTTAGAAGATACGTTAGAAATGACAGTAGCAGAAACGTCCTCCATTTTCTTTGAAACTGTATGTATTGATTATCTCATACAAAATACTAGTGATATTTCAATCAAAAAATCAATCCTGGGGGAGAAGATTGAGCGAAGTTTAACTTATTTGATGTCCATAAAAGGTGCTTTTTCTTTTGAGGAAAGATTTTATGAATGCAGAAAGTCTGGTCTGTTAGATGCAGAACAGATAGAAGAACTTTCATTACGGTGTCAGAATGAAGCTTATGGAGGTAATTTACGTAATTATGAGCCTTTCGTGTGGATTAAGTATGGACAGTTCTATCAAGCGAATACTCCGTTCTATAACTATCCCTATACCATTGGCTTCTTATTAAGTTTAGGACTTTTAGATTCGGCTAAGAAAGATCAACAATTTGACCGCAAGTTTCAAAGCTTTCTGAGTGAAACCAGAACGGTACCCTTAGAACAATTAATGAAGAAGCATTTCCAAATTGATCTG